>NZ_JACVBC010000002.1:0-912754 GCF_014852205.1 Ensifer sp. ENS06
TCAATCCGCTGCAGGTCACGCTCGCTCATCGCAATCAATCCCATCCGCAATCTCCCAGGTCATCAAAACCCGGGGAGAGTGACATTCCAACTTTGCAGGATCAGGACACTTTAACTTTGCGGCTACATGCAAAGATCACATAAGATAGATTATGGAACTAACGTATATGCCGGAAAGCATGGATTGCGGCTGAACGTTGCCTTGGCGAGCTTGACCCGGCCTTTCCAGCCTGCTTAGCGTTCCCGAACCAAACACCTCATTTTCAAGGCCAGATGTGATGAGCGAATTGCGCGTTCTTTCAGATGCTTTCATTCCGGAACTGCCAAACCGCTACAAAGGCAAAGTTCGCGAAAACTACGACCTGCCCGATGGCAACCGCATCATAGTCGCGACGGACCGCCTCAGCGCCTTCGACGTCATTCTGACGTCGATCCCGAACAAGGGTCACGTGCTGACGCAGACGGCGCGCTACTGGTTTGAGGAAACCGCCGACATCTGCCCGAACCATGTGGTCAGCTATCCGGACCCCAATGTCGTCATCGGCAAGCGGCTCGACATCCTGCCGGTAGAGGTCGTCGTGCGCGGTTATCTCGCCGGAACGACCAGCACCTCGATCCTGACGAAATACCGCAACGGCGAGCGCGAGATGTACGGCATCACCTTGCCGGACGGCATGCGCGACAATGAGAAGCTTCCCCAGGCAATTATCACGCCCACCAGCAAGGCTTTCGACGGCGGCCATGACGAGCCGCTTTCGGTCGAAGCGATCCTCGAGCAAGGACTGCTGACAAAGGAACAGCTCGATACCGTCTGGCAATATGCGCTTGCGCTGTTTGCCCGCGGTCAAGAGCGCGCCGCCGAGCGCGGCCTGATCCTCGTCGACACCAAATACGAGTTCGGAACCGACGAAAACGGCACGATCATTCTCGCCGACGAGATCCACACACCGGACAGCAGCCGCTACTGGATCGCCGACAGCTACCAGGAAAGCTTCGAGCGCGGCGAACGTCCCAGGAGTTTCGACAAGGATTTCGTCCGTGCCTGGGTCACTGCGCGCTGCGATCCCTACAAGGATCCGATCCCGGAAATTCCACTTGATCTCATCGAGCAGACCTCGGCAGTCTATATCGAAGCCTTCGAAAAGATCACCGGCCAGCGCTTCGTTCCGGATCTGTCGGGTGCGACGGTTCTGGATCGCATTCGCGCCAACCTGACGCCATATTTCTCGAAATAAATCAGTATATTAGAGATTTATTCTAATCTGATTTAGGCGCTGAGCGTTGGATCATCGACATCGAATTCGAGCCGCATCAGGTCGTATGCCGGTTCGATATGATCAGGCGTCTCGCCTTGCACCGTGTCGTAATCCAGCGGCACGTGCATGTGTGTCAGCACCGCCCGCTTCGGCTTGAGGCGCTCGATCCAGCCGAGCGATTGCACCAGCGACAGATGGCTCGGGTGGAACTTGTACTGCAGCGTATCGATCACCAGCAGATCGAGGTCGCCGAGCTTGGCAATGGTCTCGGCCGGAAAATCGCTGACATCGCTGCAATAGGCAAAGTCGCCGATGCGGAAGCCCAGAGAATGAATATTGCCGTGAAACTGCATCAGCGGCCGGAAGGCGATCGGCCCGCCGGCGCCTGATATCACCACCGGCGACAGATCATCGGCAATGATGTGCGGCTCGACGATCGGTGGATAGCCGCTGCCTGGCGGTGATTCCAGGCAATAGCCAAACCCCTCGCGAATACGGCCCATCGTATAGGCATCGGCCCAGATCGGCACCCGCCTGCGGTTTTCGATGACGTAACCGCGCAAGTCGTCGATCCCGTGCAGATGGTCGGCATGGGAATGGGTATAGATCACCGCATCGATGTGGCGCACGTTCGTTGCGACCATCTGCGCACGAAAATCCGGCCCGGTGTCGATGACGACGGTCGTCTTGCCGCCGTCGGGCGCGATTTGCTCGACGAGCAAGGCCGCGCGCATGCGCCGGTTTTTCGGATTGTCAGGATTGCAGGCGCCCCAGTCCCCGGTAATGCGCGGCACGCCTGGTGACGAGCCGCAGCCGAGGATGGTGAACGTGCGCCGGAACGCCACGTCAGAGCCTCGGCATCTTGGAGAAGACGCGGAAGGCATTCTCCGTGGTGATCCTTGCAATCTCCTCAGTGGTCACGCCGATCGTCTCGGCAAGCACGGCTGCCGTATGGGCAACGTAAGCCGGCTCGTTGCGCTTGCCGCGGAACGGCTTCGGCGCGAGGTACGGCGCGTCGGTTTCGACGATCATCCGGTCATGCGGCACGGTCTTGGCGATTTCACGCAGCTCTTCGGATTTCGGGAAAGTCAGGATGCCCGAAAAGGACACGTAGCCGCCGAGCTCCACGCCGACACGGGCGAGCTCCGGACCGGAAGAGAAGCAGTGCAGAAGGAAAGGGAAGGCCCCCTTCCCGGTTTCCTCGGTCAGGATCGCCGCCATGTCCTCATCGGCCGAGCGGCTGTGAATGACGAGCGGCAGGCCGGTCTCGCGGGCAGCCGCAATGTGACGACGCAGGCCCTCGACCTGGGCCTCGCGCGGCGCATTGTCATAGAAGTAATCAAGACCCGCCTCGCCGATCGCCACCACCTTCGGATGGGCCGAAAGCCGCACCAGATCCTCGGTGGTGATATCAAGCTCCTCGTCCGCATTGTGCGGATGAGTGCCGACGGAACAGAAGACGTTCGGATAGGCCTCGGCGATCGCAAGGATCGTCTCGAACCGCTTCACGCGGGTCGAGATCGTGATCATCTGCTCGACACCGGCCTCGCGCGCCCGCGCGACGATTGCGTCGCGCTCCGCTTCGAAATCGGGGAAGTCCAGATGGCAATGGGTATCGATCAGCATGCTCAAGATGCCTTACTGCGCTTCGGGTGCCACATAGCGCGGGAAGACCGGCTTCGGCGCCTCGAGCGGCGTGCCCGAGGCGAGACGTCCGGCCTCGCCGAGCGCTGCGAAGTCGCGCTTGTCGGCGGGTGCAGCCACCAGGTCGAGCAGCTTCGCCGAGGATTCCGGCATGAACGGCTGAAGCAGGATTGCGATCTGGCGCACGACTTCGGCGGTCACGTAGAGCACTGTGCCCATGCGCGCTGGATCGGTCTTTTTCAGCGCCCAGGGCTCCTGGCCGGCGAAGTAGCGGTCGGTCTCGGAGACGACGGCGATGATCGCCGCCAGCGCCCGGTGGATCATCTGCTTACCCATCTCGTCGCGCGTGATCTCGTGCAGCGCGTCGGCGGCGGCCAGCATCGCTTTGTCTTCGTCGGTCAGGGGGCCGCACACGGGCACCTGGCCGTCGCAGTTCTTGACGATCATCGACAGCGAGCGGCTCGCCAGGTTGCCGATGCCGTTGGCAAGGTCGGAATTGATGCGGGTCGCGATCCCTTCCTCGCTATAGCTGCCGTCCTGGCCGAACGACACCTCGCGCAGGAAGAAATAGCGGATCTGGTCGAGACCGAAATGTTCGACGAGGTTGAACGGGTCGACGACGTTGCCGAGCGACTTCGACATCTTCTCGCCCTTGTTGAGCAGGAAGCCGTGCGCGAAGACGCGCTTGGGCAGCGGCAGGCCGGCCGACATCAGGAACGCCGGCCAATAGACCGCGTGGAAGCGGATAATGTCCTTGCCGATCACATGGATGTTCGCTGGCCAGAACTTGGCGCGCGGGCCCTTGGGATCGTCGAGATAACCGGTCGCGGTGATGTAGTTCGTCAGCGCGTCGACCCAGACATACATGACATGCGCCGGATCGTTCGGCACCTTGATGCCCCAGTCGAAGGTGGTGCGCGAAACCGAGAGGTCCTTGAGGCCGGACTTCACGAAGGAGATCACTTCGTTGCGGCGCTCGGCCGGGCCGATGAAATCCGGATTCTCTTCGTAGTGCTTCAGCAGCTTGTCCTGGTATTCGGACAGCTTGAAGAAGTAGCTCTGCTCCTCGACCCACTCGACCGGCGTCCCCTGCGGGCCGTAGCGCACGCCGTCGGCGCGCAGCTCGGTCTCGTTCTCCTGATAATAGGCTTCGTCGCGCACCGAATACCAGCCGGCGTAGGAGTCCTTGTAGAGGTCGCCTGCCTCGCCCATGCGGATCCAGATGTCCTGCGACGCCTGATGGTGGCGCTGCTCGGTCGTGCGGATGAAATCGTCGTTGGACGCGTTCAGGGCCACGGCCATCTTCTGGAATTCGGCCGAATTGCGGTCGGCAAGTTCCTGCGGCGTCACGCCTTCCTTGCGCGCCGTCTGCTGCATCTTCTGCCCGTGCTCGTCCGTGCCGGTCAGGAAGAAAACCTCACGTCCGTCGAGGCGCTGGTAGCGCGCCATGGCATCCGTCGCGATCAGTTCATAGGCATGGCCGATGTGCGGCTTGCCGTTCGGGTAGGAAATCGCTGTCGTGATGTAGAAGGGGGACGTGTCTCTCATAGGCGGATTCGATCTATCTCGGATTAAGCTACGCACGCTCTTAGCGCATACGCTGTTAGGAAGAAACATGCGATCCATGAAAAGCCCGGCCGAAGCGGCCGCCGCCACCGCCCTCCTCCTTGCGCGCCCCGCGTGCAAGATTTAGAACAAACAGGAAACAAATGAAGGGGTGAGTCGTGCTGGATCAACTTGGCAGCCAATTTGAAACCGCGTCGGCGGGCTATGCCGCCGCGCACGGGATCGAGCGCGACCCCGACTGGTTCATTTTGAAGATGCAGGAGGAAATGGGGGAACTGACCCAGGCCTGGAACAAGCTGAGCGGTCGCGGGCGGTCCCAGGGGAAATCGCCGGACGACCTCCGGGCACAGATGGCCGACGAGACCGCAGACCTTCTTGGGCACGTCCTGCTCTTCGCGCAACACCACAAGCTGGACCTCCAGGCGGCGATCGAGCGAAAATGGCGTTTTCAGCCGGCGCTATAGCGCCGCTTTCATATCGTCGAGCAGCGACAGAATGGTCTGCTTTCGGTCGAGATTATAGGCATCGCTGACCGTCAGTCGCTCGGTCACGGAGGCTGACAGTCGGGCGAAGCGTTCGGCGCGCATGATATCGCCCGAAACGGCCGCCTCCCGCGCCTCGCGCATGATGCGATCGCTGGCAAGGGCCTGGAAGAAATCGAAGATCGTTTCGCTGTCCTTGCCGGCGAGGGCATCGGCGAGCTTGTGCATGTTTTTCCGGACAGACGGTCCCTGCCCTGCAAGGATGCCCTCGAAGGTTGCCGCGATTTCCAGTCCGCCATAGTTGATCAGCTTCAGCGCCTCGGCGACGCTGCCGCTGGCGGCTGCGATGATGCGCCCGGCATTCTCGCCCTCGAGATCGAAACCGAGATGGGCCAATGCCTGGCCGAGCGGTGCTGCGTCGAGCGGCTTCAGTCGCAGCGGCAGGCAGCGCGAGCGGATCGTCGGCAGCAGTTTTCCGGGTGCATGCGTCAGCACCAGGAACAGCGAGCGGCGCGGCGGTTCCTCGAGGATCTTCAGGATGGCGTTGGCCGCATTGCGATTGAGATCGTCGGCCGGATCGATGATGACGATGCGCCAATTGCCCGTGCCGGAGGTCTGGCTGAAGAACTTGCCCGCGCGCCGGACCTCGTCGACGGTGATCGCCCCCTTCGCCCTTCCCGTCTTTTCATCGATCGGGCGGGCCAGGTGCAGGAGATTGTGTGAGGCGCCGGAGGCAAGCTGCCTGCCGATCGCAGAGGTCGGGTCCGGGTCGGCAAGCGTTTCAGGCGCATCGGCCGGTTCAGGATTTTTTAGGATGTGATGGGCAAAGCGGAAGGCAAGCGTCGCCTTGCCGATCCCTTCCGGCCCTTCGATCAGGATCGCGTGGTGCCCCTTGCCGGAGCGATAGCTCTGCGCCAGGAAGGCTTCCGCCTGCTCATGGCCGAACAGGCGATTGTTCTCAGCGGGCGCAATGGCGCCATCAAGGACCCCGGCTCTTTCGCTCATGACACGGCTTCCTCGGCGGACGTGTCCGTGCCGTCGCCATGCGGCAGAAGTGCTTCGACAAGCGAAAGCACCTCGGCGGCGATGGCCTCAACCGGCTGCGTCGCATCCACCACCCGGCACCGCTCGGAATCGCGTCTGGAAATGTCGAGAAAGGCGTCGCGCCGCTTCTCGTGGGTCTCTAGCTGTTCCTTTTCGAAACGATCGGGATTGTCGTCGCCGGCGCGGCGTTGCGCCCGCTCGAGGCCGACGCTGGCGGGCAGGTCGAAGATCACGGTGCGGTCCGGCACGACACCGTTGATTGCTACGCGCTCCAGGCTTTCGACGAAGCTTTGTTCGAGATTGCCGGTGATGCCCTGGTAGACGCGCGAAGAATCCATGAAGCGATCGCAAAGCACGATGATGCCCTTGTCGAGCGATGGCCGGATGACCTGCTCGACATGGTCGCTGCGGGCTGCGGCAAAGAGAATCGCCTCCATCCGCACTCCGAAGGATTCCGCAGCCCCCGAAAGCAGCACGTGACGCACCGCCTCGGCGCCGGGAGAACCACCCGGCTCGCGCGTCGTCAGCACCTCGTAGCCGCGGGCGCGCAGGGAATCGGCTAGCAGGCGGAGCTGCGTCGACTTGCCGGCACCTTCCCCGCCTTCGAATGTTACGAATAGACCTTTTTTCAGCGACACCATGCTTTCCCGTATCGGCATGCGATTTGGCCCTGTTTAGCCGATTGGTCCTCCGGGCGAAACCGTCAGGTGACGATTTGAAGAGGCATTCCAGTGAGCGCGGCTCAGAGCCAGAAGAAAAGCAGTTCCTGCAGGGCGTCGACCGCGCGGCTCGTCAGGGTTCCCTGCCCCACCGCGCCGGCCGTCTTGACTGGGACCTCGCGCAACAGTTTCTCGCCGTTCCACAGCTTGACGACGCCGACTTCCGTGCCGGCCGTCACCGGCGCCCGCAAGGGCCACTTGTAGACGATGCGCGCCGTCAGCCGCTCGGGATTGTTGACCGGCAGCAGCACGTCGACTGGACCGCCGGCCACCAACGCGACGTGAGATGCATCGCCGCCATAGACGGCCGCCTCGCCGATCGATTCTCCGTCGGCGAAGATCCGCTTCTTCTCGAAGGCGGTCATCGCCCAGTCGAGAACCTTGCGGCTCTCCTCGATGCGTTCCTTGTCGGTTTCAAGGCCGCCCATCGCGAGATAAACGCGGCGGTCACCGCGTTGCAGCGACGCGGCGAGCGAAAAGCCGAAACCTTCGGCAAAGCCCGTTGCCAGGCCGTCCACGCCGATATTGGCGGAGATCAGCGGGTTCTTGTTGCGTTGGAGGATCTTGTTCCATTCGAATTCCGGCTGCGAATAGAGCCGGTAGAGATCGGGATGCGCTTCGTGCAGGTGGCGGACGAGCGTCACCAGTTCGCTCATTGTGATCTTGTTGCCGGGATCGGGCAGCCCGGTCGCGTTGCGGAAGGTCGCGACCGGCATGCCGAGTTCGCGCGCGCGCGCCGTCATGCGCTCGGCAAATGCACCTTCGCTGCCGGTCATGCCCTCGGCGAGAATGATGCAGGCGTCGTTGGCCAGTTGAACGGCTACGCCCTGCAGGAGATCGGCGACCCGGATGCGCGACTTCAGAGCGGCAAACATCGTCGAGGTGCCGGCCGGCGCGCCGCCGGTCCGCCACGCATGCTCCGATACGTCGTAGAGGGTTTCGGGCGAGACTTCGCCCTTGCCGAGCGCCTCGGCGACGACCTCCATGGTCATCAGCTTGGCAAGCGAGGCTGGCGGGATCGGGTCGTTTTCGGCACGCGAGAAAAGCACCGTGCCGGTTTCTGCATCGACCAGCAGGATCTGCTTTGCCTTGGTGTCGAAGGCGGGTGCCGGCGTTTGCGCGAACGCGGCGCCGGCAAACAACGCAAGGCCAAGGAAAGCGGCCGAAAGCATCTTCATGCGCATGGGAAACTCCGGTTTCCCCTCGGGCATAGCAGCGTGGTCATTTTGGCACAACGCCGAGAACTGTTAACGGGCCGAACCGTTCGTTTTCTGGCGCTTGGCGTAGTCGACGATGACTTGCGGCGTTAGCTGCTTCTTGTCGACCATGATCGCTTCGAAGGGCGATTCGGCGTCGCTGACGCGAACTTCGTAATAGGCAGCCGCATAGGCCATGTTGCCGTCGGGCATCGGAATGTACTCCGGCCGCTCGCGCGGGATCGGGCCGATTTCCGGCAGCATGACGAATTCGTTGAACGACGCCGGCTGCTGGGCAAACTGCGGCACGGGCGCGGCCATCGCGGTGACCGGTTCGCTGACGTCGAGCGACGCCTTGGCCGGCACGGTGATGGTGCCGAGGCTTTGCTTGCGGAACGGTTCGTTCGAGGCAACCATCACGCCGGTTGCAATCTGCCCTTCGGGCATGATGCTCGGGCCGCGCTGGCCCTTCTCGACATAGGACGCCATCAGGTAAGGCATGTCGTTACCTTCGAGCGGTGCGCGGCCAACATATTGCACCTTCACCTGTGCGCTGCCCTTGCGCTTGATGTCGAGCAGGTCTGCCGTTTTCGAGGAAACGTCGATGATGCGGCCGTATTCGTAGGGGCCGCGGTCGTTGACGCGCACGATGACCGAGGTGCCATTTTCCATGTTGGTGACGCGGGCGTAGCTCGGCAGCGGAAACGTCGGATGGGCGGCCGACAGATGCGCCTTGTCGTAGACTTCGCCGTTGGCGGTCAGGCGTCCGTGGAAGGCGGAGCCGTACCAGGATGCCATACCCGTCTTGTTATAGCCGAAGTCTTCCTTGGGCTGGTACCACTTGCCCTTGACCTGATAGGCCTTGCCGACCTGAAAGCGTCCGCCGCCCTTCGGGATGTTGTTGCCGGTGGCAACGCGCGGGCTCGCCTTTACGCCATAGACGGATTCAGGAAAGTACTCCTTGCTCCGCGCAGTTTTCTTGACATTCGACGTGGAGCCGCAGGCGGCAAGCGTTACGCACAGTGCCGGGATCGCCGCAAGGCGCAGTCCCTTGACCAGATATGCCGCATTTTTATTGGAGGTCATCTGTCCCACAACATCGATCGATAAAGCCGTACTCGAAACCTTCCGCTTACCCCCAGCGGAAATCTCGACGTCCCGAAACGGAACAGGTGTGTATTCATGACATCATCAAGGCAAAAATGCGAACTCATCCACAGGCCGGCTCCGCATTTCGTGAGTTATGGTTTACGGCTGGTTAACGTGATCGGGCCCGGTGCCTGCTCTTCAAAGCGGTCGAGAAAATCTTGCAGCGACGCATGTTAATTCTTGCAAAGCGCCAAGGCTTCGCGCAATAACGCCGTGCCCGGCACGCAGTCGCGCGGTGCTTCAGGCAAGGACAGGTGGCCGAGTGGTTTAAGGCTCTGGTCTTGAAAACCAGCGTACGGGAAACCGTACCGTGGGTTCGAATCCCACCCTGTCCGCCATTTCTCTTTTCTCCACCCATTAGTTGTCGAACCGACGAGATGGGACTACCTTACGAAGCGTAATGACGGTGCCAAGTCCTTTGGGGAGCGGGATCGACATGCGCGTTAAAGATGTGATGACGACGTCGGTCGTCAAGCTGTCCCCTGACAACAGCGTCAGGCAGGCAGCCCGGATTATGCTCGACAACCATGTAAGTGGCCTTCCCGTGGTCGACGGTGATGGAGCCCTGGTGGGCGTCATCAGCGAAGGCGATCTCATTCGCCGGAGCGAGCTTGGCGGCGGCATTCCGGTCGCCGACCCGACCGGGGCCGCGGACGAGCGGGCGAGCGCCTATGTGCGCCGATCCTCCTGGAGGGTCGGTGATGCCATGACGGCCAATCCCGTGACCATCGATGAGGATGCCTCGGTCGCGCGCGTCGCGTCTCTGATGCGGGAGCGCGGCATCAAGCGTGTACCGGTGCTTAGAAACGGCCTTGTTGTCGGTATCGTCAGTCGCGCCGATCTGCTGCAGGCGATCTTGTCCGCAAAGCAAGACGAGACGGCGGCCGGCGACGAAGCCATCCGGCGCAGTATCCTGGTGCGCATCGGCGAAAATACCGGTCTTGAAGGCCTGGACATAAAGGTCGCCGTGACCGACGGCATCGTGCACCTCTGGGGCAACGTGGATACCGCCGATTGCCGTAAGGCGGCCCGCATCCTCGCTGAGAACGTGCGCGGCGTTCGCGGCGTGGTCGAGCACTACGCCGAGCCCTATCCGCAATAAGATATGCGTCGAGACCGCCGCGGCCTGTGTCCGCGGCGCTGCAAGCGTATTCCTGCTGCTGTCGTTCGAACTTCAAGCGTTCCACCATCCTGCCCGCCGCAGAAAAAACAGCAACGACCGTAGCGAATTCGAGAGACTGCGATGGCTTGCGCGACGGCAAGCTGGAGGGAATTTCAGCATAGGTCCTTTTGACCGGGAGGCTCAGATGGTTTCGCCTGAAACAGCATCGATGAAAGAGACGGCATCCGGAAAATCAGCAGCACCGTTATCGGCCGACGAACTCCGCCTGATGGACGCCTATTGGCGCGCTTCGAACTATCTGTCGGTCGGGCAGATCTACCTGCTCGACAATCCGCTTCTGCGCGAGCCGCTGAAGCGCGAGCACATCAAGCCGCGCCTGCTCGGCCATTGGGGCACGTCGCCGGGCATCAACATGCTCTACGTGCACCTCAATCGCGTCATCAAACGCGACGACCTCGACATGATCTATATCATCGGTCCCGGCCATGGCGGGCCGTCTCTTGTGGCGCATGCCTATCTGGAAGGGACCTATACGGAGTTTTATCCGAACATCGCCGAAGACGCCGAAGGCATGCAGCGGCTGTTCAAGCAGTTCAGCTTTCCCGGCGGCATCCCGAGCCATGTGGCGCCGGAAACGCCCGGCAGCATCCATGAGGGCGGCGAGCTTGGTTATGCGCTCAGCCACGCCTATGGCGCCGCCTTCGACAATCCCAATCTGGTCGTTGCTTGCATCGTCGGCGATGGCGAGGCCGAGACCGGGCCGCTTGCGACGGGCTGGCAGAGCAACAAGTTCCTCAACCCTGCCCGCGACGGCTGTGTTCTGCCGATCCTGCACCTGAACGGCTACAAGATCGCCAATCCCTGCTTCCTCGCCCGCATTCCGCACGACGAGTTGAAGAAGTTCTTCGAGGGCATGGGCTACAAACCCTATTTCGTCGAAGGGCATGATCCGGCAAAGGTCCACCAGCAACTGGCAGACGTGCTCGATACGGCGACGGCCGAAATCCGGCAGATTTGGGACGATGCCCGCATCAGGGGCAATCTGAAGCGCCCGGCCTGGCCGATGATCATCTTCCGCACGCCAAAGGGCTGGACCTGCCCGCCGGAAATCGACGGCAAGAAATGCGAGGACTACTGGCGCGCGCACCAGGTGCCGATGGGCGAGATGGATAAGCCCGAGCACATCCGCATCCTCGAACAATGGATGAAGAGCTATCGCCCGGAAGAACTCTTCACTGACGAGGGCCGGCTGAAGCCCGAGATCGCGGCGCTCGCCCCATCGGGACATCGCCGCATGAGCGACAATCCGCATGCAAACGGCGGCCTGCTGTTGCGCGACCTGAAAATGCCGGGCTTCCGGGACTACGCCGTCGACGTTCCGAGCCCGGGTGCCACGACCGTGGAAGCGGCGCGCGTGATGGGCAAGTTCCTGCGCGACGTGATGAAGAACAACATCGACGCGAAGAACTTCCGGCTGTTCAGCCCGGACGAAAACAACTCCAACCGATGGCAGGATGTGCTCGAGGTCACCGACCGCTGCTACATGGCCGAGATCTATCCCGAGGACGATCACCTCTCACCGGATGGCCGCATCATGGAAGTCTTGAGCGAGCATCAATGCCAGGGTTGGCTTGAAGGCTATCTCTTGACCGGGCGCCACGGCTTCTTCTCCTGCTACGAAGCCTTCATCCACATCATCGATTCCATGTTCAACCAGCACGCCAAGTGGCTGAAGGTCTGCAACGAGATCCCCTGGCGCCGGCCGGTCGCGTCGCTCAATTATTTCCTGAGCTCCCATGTCTGGCGGCAGGATCACAACGGTTTCAGCCATCAGGATCCGGGCTTCATCGATCATGTCGTCAACAAAAAGGCTGAGGTCGTCCGCGTCTACCTGCCGCCGGATGCCAATACGCTGCTGTCGGTCACCGACCATTGCCTGCGCAGCCGCAACTACGTCAACGTCGTCGTCGCCGGCAAGCAGCCGGGCCCGCAATGGCTGACGATGGAACAGGCCGTGCGCCATTGCAGCATGGGTGTGAGCATCTGGGACTGGGCCAGCAACGACGCCAACAGTGAGCCGGACGTCGTCATGGCCTGCTGCGGCGACACTCCGACGCTGGAAACCCTCGCCGCCGTCCAGCTGCTGCGCGAGCATCTGCCTGAAGTGAAGGTCCGGGTCGTCAACGTCGTCAACCTGATGAAACTGCAACCGGCGGAAGAACACCCGCATGGCCTTTCGGACAGCGACTTTGATGGCATCTTCACAAGGGACAAGCCGATTATCTTTGCCTTCCACGGTTATCCCTGGCTGATCCATCGCCTCACCTATCGCCGCACCAATCACGGCAACCTGCATGTTCGCGGCTACAAGGAAGAAGGCACGACCA
Organism: Ensifer sp. ENS06; assembly: GCF_014852205.1. Classification (NCBI taxonomy): domain Bacteria; kingdom Pseudomonadati; phylum Pseudomonadota; class Alphaproteobacteria; order Hyphomicrobiales; family Rhizobiaceae; genus Ensifer; species Ensifer sp. ENS06. Next base: position 12,566 of record NZ_JACVBC010000002.1, read on the forward strand.
CGACACCGTTCGACATGGTGGTGCTGAACGAACTCGACCGCTTCCACCTGGCCGGCGATGCCATCGATCGCCTGCCGCAGCTCGGCGCGCGGGCGGCCTACTTCAAGCAGGCGATCCAGGCCAAGCTGATCGAGCACCGGGAGTATATCGAGAAGCATGGCGACGACATGCCCTCGATCAGCGGCTGGAAATGGGGCGTTAACGGGGCGCAGCCTGCCAAGGCTGGGACATCGACCGAAGGGGACAATGTCTAAGGCCCGCGCACGGCTGGATTGACGATCACCCTGCCCGGCTTGCCCGAGCTTGCGAGCCGCTCCGCAAGGAGCGTCTCGCGCACACGACACGAACGAACCCTCATCGTCATTGCGGCTGGCTGCCATGTCGGAATTGCTGTCGACAGATCCCGAACTGAACCGCATGCCGACCGAGCAGGATCTTGCCCGGTTGCAGTTCACGACGCTGCTCTACTATCTCCACTGCACCAACCCGGACAACGGCCTGGTCCGTGACAAGACGCAGGAAGACGCGCCCGCAAGCATCGCCGCGGTCGGCATGGCGCTCGCGACGATCCCGGTGTTGGTCGAGCGCGGCATCGTCATCCGCAAGTTTGCCGCAAAGATCGCGCGTCGGCGCTTGCAGTTTCTCCTGGAGTGCCCGCAGGGACCGGAACCCGACGCCTCCGGCTACAAGGGCTTCTTCTACCACTTCCTCGACATCGAGACCGGCAGACGTGTTTGGGAGTGCGAGCTTTCGACGATCGACTCCGCCTTTCTTTTCGCGGGTGCTCTGACAGTGGCCGCCTATTTCGACGGCGATGGCGCCGAGGAAGTTGAAATCCGCAGGGTGGCAAACGCGCTCTATGAACGGGCCGACTGGAACTGGGCCTGCGATCACGGGCTGACGCTCACCCACGGCTGGCGGCCGGAAAACGGCTTCATCCCCTATCGCTGGCGCGGCTACGACGAGGGCCTGCTCCTCTACATCCTCGGCCTCGGCTCACCGACCCACCCGCTCCCGCCGGAAGCCTATGCGGCTTACACCGCAAGCTACGACTGGCGGAACCTTTACGGGCGCGAATTGCTCTATTCGGGACCGCTCTTCACCCACCAACTCTCGCATATGTGGGTCGATTTCCGCGGCATCCGCGACGAATTCATGCGCGAGCACAACAGCGACTATTTCCAGAACAGTCGCCACGCGACCTTCGTCCAGCAGGAATATGCCATCCGCAACCCGCTGAATTTCGTCGGCTACGGCGAGCATTGCTGGGGCTTCACCGCAAGCGACGGTCCCGGCTGGACCAAGCGCACGGTGAACGGTGTCGAGCGGGAGTTCTTCGACTACATCGCCCGCGGCGCCCCCTTCGGTCCTGACGATGGGACCGTGTCGCCCTGGGCAGTCGTCGCCTCCCTGCCCTTCGCGCCGGAAATCGTCATTCCGACGGTCTGGAATTGTGCCCGTATGAATCTCGGCATGACCAGGCTTTACGGCTTCAGGCCCTCCTTCAACCGCAGCTTTCCGGCGGAAGGAACCGAATCCGGCTGGTGGGTCAGCCCCTATCATTTCGGCATCGACCAAGGCCCCGTGGTGCTGATGATCGAGAACTACAGGACCGGCCTGCTGTGGAACATCATGCGCCGCTGCGAGCCGATGGTGGTGGGATTGCGACGGGCAGGCTTCTCCGGCGGCTGGCTCTGACGGCCAAAGCAACAAAGGTACTCTGATGGACAGCCAGCCAGTGCCGATCAGAACAACCGCACTTCGCTTCGCACGGGCTGTCCGGATGCTGCTGACCTCCGAGGTCGGAGGCCGTGCCAAGGTGATGTTGGCCGGGCTTATTGCGCTGCTTTTCGGTCTGAACGGCCTCAACGTCGTCAACAACTACGTCGGCCGAAACTTTATGACGGCGATCGCCGAGCGCCAGATGAACGAGTTCATTCGGCAAGCGGTTTTCTACGTCTGCGTCTTTGCCGTTCTCACCGTCACCGGTGTTATCGCACGTTTTGTCGAAGAACGGCTGGCGCTGCTGTGGCGTGAATTCATGACGAGACGCGCCGTCGATCTCTATTTGGAGGAGGAGACCTATTATCGCGTGGAAGTCTCGGGGACGCTAAGCAATCCCGACCAGCGGATATCGGAGGACATCCAGGCGTTCACCGTCACCACGCTTTCCTACATCATCATGCTGTTCAGCAGCACGCTGACGGTGGTGACGTTCTCAGGCGTGCTCTGGTCGATCAGCCCGCTGCTGTTTGTCGTCGCTGTTTTCTATGCCGCCTGCGGCTCGTATATGACGATCGTGCTCGGTCGGCCGCTGATCGGCCTGAACTATGAGCGGCTCGACAGGGAGGCGAACTTGAGGTCGAGCCTCATGCACCTGCGCGAAAACGCAGAAGCGGTGATGGTGACCAGCGTCGAGGGGCAGCAGAAGACGCGATTGCTAGATCGCCTCGATGCCTTGGTCGTCAACATCCTGACGATTACCGCCGTCAATCGCAACCTGGCCTTTTTTACCAGCGGCTACAACTGGATGATCCAGATCATCCCGGATTTGATCATCGCTCCGGCTTTCATGCGCGGCGAAATCGAGTTTGGGGTGATTACCCAATCAGGTGCAGCCTTCGCCATGCTTGTCGGCGCATTCTCGCTGATCGTCAGGCAGTTCAACTCGATCTCGAATTTCGCCGTCGTCGTTTCTCGACTGAGCGCCTTGCTGGAGGCGATAGAGGAAAGCCGAAAAAGCAGCGTCTCGAGCATCGAACTGGTGAAGCAAGACGGCGATCTGGCCTTTGACCAGGTAACGCTGGGATCGGCAGTCACCCACCCATTGCTTCGCGATCTGTCGCTGTCGATCCCGATGGGAACGCCGGTGCTGATCTCAGGGCCGCATGCGGCCGCGGGGGCTGCGCTCTTCCGAGCCACCGCGGGAATTCCGACCCCCGGCACCGGGCGGATCGAGCGCCCGGAAAGTCTGATGTTTCTGCCGCAACGACCCTATCTGCCGCCGGGTCCTCTTCGGCAATATCTTCTGCCGCCTGGAAGTTCCGAAGGCATCTCCGATAGCCAGGTGCTCAATGTCTTGCGCAGCCTCGGTCTCGATGGGCTCGCCGATGGCGCCGAGAGGCTGGAGAAGGAACAGGATCGGGATATGTCCTTGGGCGACCAGCAGCTCCTGGCCCTCGCCAAGGTGCTTCTCGCCAGGCCACGGTATGTGTTTCTCGACCGGATCGAGGCAACGCTTGGTCGTGAGGCCTTGCGCAACACCCTGAGCCTTCTCCGCCAGAGTTCGATCACCTGCATCAACAACGGCGAGGAAGGCGATACACGCGACCTTTACGGCGCCTTCCTGGATTGCCGGGAGGATGGCAGCTGGACGTGGAAAGACGATCGGACTTGATCAGCCCCATCCCGGCACGCACTCAAGGCCGAGACCTGACCGGCATGCCCCGCCTGAGCGATCGCCCGATGACCGATTCTGACGCCGGCACCTACCGCGGCGCGACGATGCCCTGGTAGTAGTCGCCATCACCGCCGACGACCCGCGGCGGACCATTGTAGGTTTGTGAACAGGCGGCCAGCGTGGTGAGCGCAAGCAACAATACGATCGTTCTCATGAAGTCCCCTTCTGGCCTGCATGCCGGCTATGTCCTTGAGACTTGGGAGAATCTGAGGCGGAGCCGGTTAGAAAACAAGTACTAAAATGGTGGTATAACAAAATCTATGATCGTTGAAGATGCAATCTTCAACGATTGCCGCCCGCTATGGGGCGGCAATCCGGACACGGTCAACAATGGATGAATAGGTCGCCTAGATCGGGCGCTGCCGGTTGGTCTGTTCGCGCTCTCTCCAGTACTGCAGCCGAAGTCGCGGCGCCATGATCCAGGCGATGAACGGCGTGACGAGGAAACAGCTGACGACCACGATCGGGATCGCATATTTGGCGTTGGCCGTGAGGGCCGGTACCGACAGAACGATCAGGATCCCGATGGCGAACAGGATGGCGTTGATCATCAGGCCGACCATGATCGCGAGTTGCAGGCGGACGGACATTTCGACCTCCCGAAGCTTCGGGGCGCTACGCCCCTTAAGCGTGCATTTGCGCGGCGGATTGTAGCAGACCGCTCTCATTCGCGAAATGGTGGAGTTCGCGCGGCGTCTCGCCCCTGTCGCGGGCGCAAATCTGCTCTATGCTTTTAGGCGAGCGATTGAAGACGCACGCGCCGGCCCGGCAAGGCTCGGGGAACGTGGTCGATCCGCGCTCGCCCAAAGGAGATCGCATGACGAGCCCATACGAAACGCTCGGTGTCAGCCGCGACGCGACGCAAAAGGACATCCAGAGCGCCTATCGCAAGCTTGCCAAGAAGCTGCACCCGGATCTCAATCCGGGAGACAAGGGCGCGGAGGACCGCTTCAAGGCGGTTTCAGCGGCCTATTCCTTGCTTGGAGACGAAGACAAACGCGGAAAATACGATCGCGGAGAGATCGACGAGACCGGAGCGGAAACGCCGCCCCGGCACTACTACCGCGACTATGCCCAATCAGGCGATGCGGGGGCACGTTACGAAAGCGCGCATGGCTTTTCTGATTTTGCCGAAGCGGACGATATCTTTTCGAGCTTCTTTTCACGGCGCGCGGGCGGGCAGCAGCAGCGCCAGCGCGGTCGCGATACCCATTTCTCGATGGAGATCGCATTTCTCGACGCGGCGAACGGCACCAAGACCCAGATCACCCTGCCCGGCGGCGGACCGGCGCTCGACCTGACCATTCCGCCCGGCACGCGCGATGGCCAGACGCTGAGGCTGCGCGGCAAGGGAGAACCGGGGCGCGACGGCGTACCGGCCGGCGACGCGCTGATCGACATTCGCGTCCGCCCGCATCCGCTCTTTGCCACGGATGGTGACGACGTGCGCTACGAGGTGCCGATATCGCTGAGCGAGGCCGTGCTCGGCGGCAAAATCCGCGTTCCGACGATCGATGGTGCCGTGAACGTTTCGATCGCTCCGCACACCAACACGGGCAAGACGCTGCGGCTGAAGGGCAAGGGACTGCACAAGCCGGGCGGTGGCCATGGCGATGCCTATGTCAGCCTGAAGATCGTGCTGCCGCAGGCCCCCGACCCGGCGCTTTCCGCCTTCGTCGAAGGCTGGGCCGCCGGCAAGACGGAAGATCCGCGCAAGGGCATGGGAGGATGACCTATGAACGACCGTGAATTTTGCGAACATCTCGATATCGAGGTCAAGGTTCTGCGCATCTGGGTCGAGCAGCGCTGGCTGATGCCCCAGGAGGCTGACGCCGGCTGGCTGTTCGAGGATGCCGACCTTGCGCGCGCGCGTCTGATCCAGGATCTGACGGGCCCCATGGGGGTCAATGACGACGGCGTCGACGTGGCCATGCAACTGCTCGACCAGGTCCACAGCCTACGGGGTCGCCTAGCGGTGTTGATGAACGCCATTCGCTCCCAGGAGCCGGCGGTTCAAAAGCTCATCTTATCGAGCGCCGAGGAGGATTAGGCAACGGCCGCCTCGTTCAGCAGCCCGATCGTTTCGGCGACAAACAGGGTATCGACGAACTCCGTAAGGTCGACGATCCGATCGTCCCGGAACGTGAACTTGTCGATGATCTCGGTTCGCTCGCGGGTCTGCGACGGGATGAAGCGAACAAAGCCGGCGCGGTGGACGATGACGGTATCGCCATCGGCATAGCAGCCGACCATCTCCATCTCGCTCAGGTCCCAGTTCTTGACGAGCGTCGAGAAACTGTCGCGCACTGTTTCCGGCGTGTTGACGGCCAGTGCCAACGTGCCGAGCCTGCCGCTTCCCACGATGCGGAAGCTGAAGTCCGGATCAAGTTGCGCCATCATGGTGTCGAGGTCGTTGACATCGCGGGCGAGATAAAGGGCCCGCACCCTGAATTCCAGCATGCTTCGCTCAGTCATGACAGCCTCCCCGTTTCTATTAGAACGAGTGTGTTTTAACTTTAGCGATCGCGCAAGTATTAGTGGTGTTCCGGCCCGCTTCGCACCGGTCGCAGTGACCATCGTTAGAGTTTTCCTAAAATGCAACCACCAGTTTTTACCCGCCTTCAGGTGAAACTGAGCGACAAGAATGGATTGCTAACGGGAAGGCAGAGAAAACGTGACACAGGTCGTCACAGTATCCGCAACGACGGCGGCTTATGCGGCAGAAGCGCTGAAGCCGTCTGCACGTGTGCGTGGCGACGGTCCGACCGATGAAGCGATCACGTTGCTCTCGGCGCGGCGCACCGAAGAGCCCAAGTTGACGCCGGTCTCGATCCCGAAGACCAAAGGCGCCCTGCCCCTCTCCTTCATGCTGGCCACGGCCGACGGCCGTCTGCCGGAGCGCTCGGAAGCCGAAGCCCTGCGCCGCTATCTCGAATTCATGCGCGATGACGACGGTGGTTCCGAGAAGCAGGAAAACGGAGGCCGGCAGGATGAGCCCGCCGGCCAGGAGGATGAAAGCGACGCCGCCTGAGGCGGTATCGCAATTTCTCGGGTCAATGATGCTTTTGGCCGCCGGCTGCCTCACCGCCCTTGGCCGAGCCGACCGGGAACGTTGCATCGACCTTGCCGGCCTTTTCGAAGACGAGCGTGACGGGAACCGTATCGCCTTCCTTGAAGGGCGTCTTCACGTCCATGAACATCAGGTGCAGGCCGCCGGCCTTGAGCTCCACCGTTTCGCCGGCCGGCAATGCCACGCCGTCGTCGAGCTTGCGCATCCGCATCACGTCGTTTTCCATCTTCATCTCGTGGATCTCGACACGCGCGGCCGCAGGGCTCTCGACAGCAACGAGCCGGTCTTCACCTGCCCCACCGTTCTTGATCGTCAGGAAGCCGCCGCCGACCTTGGCGCCCGGCAGCATGGCCTTCACCGAGCCACCGGAGATATCGAGATCGCCGACCTTCGCCGAGCCGCCGGCCGCAGCCATATGTCCGCCATGGCCGGCGTGCGGATCGGCGGCATCGGCCATCGTCACCGTTACGGTCGGTGCCGGGCTTTTCAGGTCATGTGCGTTCTGGCCCTCGGCAGCCACCTGGTCCCAGACGACCTTGCCTTCGGTGCCGCAAAGCTGCGTGGTCGGGAAGGCCAGCACTGTCTCCTTGTCGAAGCCCGAGACTTTGCCGCGCACGACAAAGGTGTCGTAGTATTCGTTGGGAAGATTGCCGCCCTTCCATCGGATCTCCAGTGGGCCGGACGAGACCTTCTTGCCGTGATTGTCATAGGTCTTCTGGTAATCGCCCTTGATGATCTCGATTTCCCAGCCGGGCTTCGGCTGCGGTTGGGCGAAAACGAAGCCTTCCGGCAGCTTGATCTGTACTTCCGTCGTCGGCTTGCCGTCGCAGCCATGCGGAATCTGCAGCACCGCCTTGAAGGTGGTCTCCACCGGCGCCGTGTCTTTCTCGAAGGTGGCATGGGCGTGGGCGATGCCGCTTGCGGCAAGGGTAAGGCCGAGCGAAAGCGAAACGATCCTGGTCTTTGTCATGTCGTAATCTCCTGACCACGCGCCGGGCTTTGCCCGATGTCCGGTGGTCCAAGCCGCTTGAATGCGGCAAATTGTATTGGGATGCGAGAGGAGAATTACGAACGCGCTGGAGGCCCGCGCGAAGGCGGCAGCAACCGCAGATGCTGATGGGGCGTCGCGTATTCAGCGACAGCTGCCGAAACCTGCCACGCGCCCGTTTCGGCGCGAACGCTCTCAGTTGGTGGAGCCGGCAGCAGGATAGAGCCCGAAAGACGGCAGGCCTCGCAGACCGGGGCCATCGCCTGGCCCTTGCCGCTTTCGTGGTCGACGCCATCCATGCCGAAGCAGATTTCGGCGATCGTTCCGTCAGGCAATTGATAGGCGGAAATTTCGCCCGGGCTGAGCGTCTTGGCGCTGAGCGGCTTGTGGGCAAAGGTCAGGAAAACGAGCGCAAAGACGGCGATCAGCCGCACTGCTATCCCGAATTTTCCGTCGCGCCCTGTCATGGTTATCCCCGGTATCTGTCTTGGGTTATCCTCAACCGGAGAAGAATGCAAAGGCAGAATTGCCGCACCCTGCCCGGCTGCGTCTTTTGGTCATGCGACAAAAATGTGTTTCGGCGCGACACCGCCCCCTTGCCAAGCTCTGGCCTTCGCCGTTATCTGGAGACGATCTTGTTGGGAGAAGCCGGTTCACTCCGGTGCCGAAGGAGCAACCGCCCCGGAAACTCTCAGGCCAAAGGACCAGCAAGGTGCCGGTAGGACTCTGGAGAGAAGCGTTTTACGCTCGCCGAAGGGATAACAATCTCAGGCAAAGGGACAGAGGGGGCTCGAATCGACGGCGATTGACGCCGGAAGTGTGAGCCGGCGCGGGAGCGCCAGACCTGGAGGCCGGATTTGGAAAACAATCCTCATTTGAAACAGACGCCGCTGCATGCGCTGCACCTTTCGCTGGGCGCCCGCATGGTACCCTTTGCCGGTTACGACATGCCGGTGCAGTACCCCGATGGCGTGATGAAGGAACACCAGCACACCCGTGTTGCTGCCGGTCTCTTCGATGTATCGCATATGGGCCAGGTCATCGTTCGGCCGAAGTCCGGCAAGATCGAGGACGCGGCCCTGGCGCTCGAAAAGCTGGTGCCGGTCGATGTGCTCGGCCTTGCCGAGGGCCGCCAGCGTTATGGCCTCTTCACCAATGCCGAAGGCGGTATCCTCGACGACCTGATGATCACCAACCGCGGCGACCATCTCTTCCTCGTCGTCAACGCCGCCTGCAAGGACGCCGACTTCGAGCTCCTGAAGGCCGGTCTCTCCGATACTTGCGACGTGACGATGCTCGACGATCGCGCGCTGATTGCGCTTCAGGGCCCGCACGCCGAAGCCGTGCTCGGAGAACTCTGGGCTGATGTCTCCGCCATGCGCTTCATGGACGTCGCCGAAGCCGACCTGCATGACGTCACCTGCATCATTTCCCGCTCGGGCTATACCGGCGAAGACGGTTTCGAGATCTCCATTCCCGTTGCCTCCGCCGTCGATGTTACCCAGCGCCTGCTCGAACATCCCGATGTGAAGCCGATCGGCCTTGGCGCCCGCGATTCGCTGCGCCTTGAAGCCGGTCTTTGTCTCTATGGCAACGACATCGACACCACCACGACCCCGGTCGAAGGGGCGCTCGAATGGGCACTGCAGAAGGCGCGCCGCGCCGGTGGCGCCCGCGAAGGTGGTTTCCCCGGTGCCGATCGTATCCTCGGCCAGTTCGCCGCTGGCGCCTCGCGCCGCCGCGTCGGCCTGAAGCCCGAGGGACGCGCGCCGGTTCGCGGCGGCGCTAACCTCTTTGCCGATGCCGAGGGCAAGACCCCGGTCGGCCAGGTGACCTCGGGTGGCTTCGGCCCCTCGGTCGATGGCCCGGTCGCCATGGGCTATGTCGATGCCGGCCATATCGAGAACGGCACCACCCTTTTTGCGGAAGTGCGCGGCAAGTACCTGCCGGTGGCGGTCGCCGCCCTTCCCTTCGTCAAACAAACCTACAAACGCTGATCAGGAGAGAGCGCACATGTTGAAGTTCACTGAGGAACACGAGTGGCTGAAGATCGAAGCTGGTGTCGCAACCGTCGGCATCACCGAGCATGCCGCCGGCCAGCTCGGCGATCTCGTCTTCGTTGAACTGCCGGAAACCGGCTCGAACTTTGCCAAGGGCGATAGCGCCGCCACCGTCGAATCCGTCAAGGCAGCTTCCGACGTCTATTGTCCGCTTGACGGCGAAATCGTCGAAGTGAACCAGGCGATCGTCGACGACCCGTCGCTCGTCAACAGCGACCCGCAGGGTGCTGCCTGGTTCTTCAAGCTGAAGCTTGCCAACCCCAGCGATGCCGATGCCCTCCTCGAGGAAGCGGCCTACAAGGAGCTCGTCGCCTGATGAGCATGCCCAAGGATTTCACGTTTACGGACTACAAGCCGTATGATTTCGCCAATCGGCGTCATATCGGCCCGTCGCCGGCCGAAATGGACGAGATGCTGAAGGTCATCGGTTACCCGACGCTCGATGCGCTGATCGACGACACCGTGCCGCCGTCGATCCGCCAGAAAACGCCGCTTGCCTGGGGCGCGCCGATGACCGAGCGCGAGGCGCTCGACAAGATGCGCGAAACGGCCAACCGCAACCAGAAGCTCGTGTCGCTGATCGGCCAGGGCTACTACGGCACGATCACGCCGCCGGTCATCCAGCGCAACATCCTGGAAAACCCGGCCTGGTACACGGCCTATACGCCCTACCAGCCGGAAATCAGCCAGGGCCGCCTCGAAGCGCTGCTCAACTACCAGACCATGGTCTGCGACCTGACTGGCCTCGACGTTGCCAACGCGTCGCTTCTCGATGAAGCGACCGCAGCCGCTGAAGCGATGGCGATGGCCGAGCGCGTTTCGAAGTCGAAGGCCAAGTCCTTCTTCGTCGACGAAAATTGCCATCCGCAGACGATCGCGCTTCTGAAGACCCGCGCCGAGCCGCTCGGCTGGCAGATCGTCATCGGCAATCCCTTCACCGATCTCGATCCGGTCGACGTCTTCGGCGCGATCTTCCAGTATCCGGGCACCTATGGCCATGTGAACGACTTCACCGGCCTGATTGCCCGCCTGCACCAGACCGGCGCGATCGCGACCGTTGCCGCCGATCCGCTGGCGCTGGCGCTTCTGAAGTCGCCTGGCGAAATGGGCGCCGATATCGCCATCGGCTGCACCCAGCGCTTCGGCGTTCCGGTCGGCTATGGGGGTCCGCATGCGGCCTATATGGCCGTCAAGGATGCACACAAGCGCTCGATGCCCGGCCGTCTCGTCGGCGTCTCGGTCGATGCGCGCGGCAACCGCGCCTATCGCCTGTCGCTGCAGACCCGCGAACAGCACATCCGCCGCGAAAAGGCGACGTCGAACATCTGCACCGCGCAGGTTCTGCTCGCCGTCATGGCCTCGATGTATGCCGTCTTCCATGGACCGAAGGGCATCAAGGCGATCGCCCAGAGCGTTCACCAGAAGACCGTTCGTCTCGCCATGGGCCTCGAAAAGCTCGGCTACACGGTCGAGCCCGATGTGTTTTTCGACACGATCACCGTCGAAGTCGGCAAGCTGCAGGGCATCATCCTCAAGACCGCGGTCGCCGAGGAAGTGAACCTGCGCAAGATCGGCGAGACCAAGATCGGCATCAGCCTCGACGAGCGCTCGCGCCCCGTCACGCTCGAAGCCGTCTGGCGCGCCTTCGGTGGCGACTTCAAGGTGGAAGAGTTCGAGCCGGGTTACCGCCTGCCGCAGCCGCTGCTGCGCACCAGCGAATACCTGATGCACCCGATCTTCCACATGAACCGCGCCGAAAGTGAGATGACGCGCTACATCCGCCGTCTGTCGGACCGCGACCTGGCGCTCGATCGGGCGATGATCCCGCTCGGCTCGTGCACGATGAAGCTGAACGCGACCGCCGAGATGCTGCCGATCACCTGGCCGGAATTCTCGGAGATCCATCCCTTCGTGCCGAAGGATCAGGCGGCTGGCTACCAGCACATGATCGAGGATCTGTCGGAGAAGCTCTGCGCCGTCACCGGCTATGACGCGATCTCCATGCAGCCGAACTCCGGTGCACAGGGCGAATATGCCGGTCTCCTGACGATCCGTGCATACCACCTTGCGCAGGGCAACGCCCATCGCGACGTCTGCCTGATCCCGACCTCGGCGCACGGCACCAACCCTGCGTCGGCCCAGATGGCCGGCATGAAGGTCGTCGTCATTAAGGTCAGCGAGAACGGCGACATCGACATGGAAGATTTCCGTGCGAAAGCCGAGCAGTATGCCGAAAATCTCTCGTGCTGCATGATCACCTATCCTTCGACGCACGGTGTGTTCGAGGAGAATGTGCGCGAGGTCTGCGAAATCGTGCACAAGCACGGCGGCCAGGTCTACATGGACGGCGCCAACATGAACGCCATGGTCGGCCTTGCCCGCCCCGGCGACATCGGTTCCGACGTCAGCCATCTCAACCTGCACAAGACCTTCTGCATTCCGCATGGCGGCGGCGGTCCCGGCATGGGCCCGATCGGCGTCAAGGCGCATTTGGCGCCATACCTGCCCGGCCACCCGGAAACGGACGGCCAGGGCGGCGCGGTTTCGGCTGCTCCCTTCGGTTCGGCCTCGATCCTGCCGATCTCCTGGAGCTACTGCCTGATGATGGGCGGCGAAGGCCTGACCCAGGCGACGAAGGTGGCGATCCTCAACGCCAACTACATCGCCGCGCGGCTGAAGGGCGCCTACGAGGTGCTCTACAAGTCGTCGAAGGGGCGTGTCGCGCATGAATGCATCATCGACACCCGTCCGCTGGTCGAAAGCGCCGGCGTGACCGTTGACGACGTCGCCAAGCGCCTGATCGACTGCGGTTTTCACGCCCCGACCATGAGCTGGCCGGTTGCCGGAACTCTGATGATCGAGCCGACCGAATCGGAAACCAAGGCCGAGATCGACCGATTCTGCGAGGCAATGCTTGCCATCCGCGAGGAAGCCCGTGCGATCGAGGAAGGTCGCATGGACAAGACCAATAACCCGCTGAAGAACGCTCCGCACACGGTCGAAGACCTGGTTGGCGAATGGGATCGCCCCTATTCGCGCGAGCAGGCCTGCTACCCGCCGGGCGCCTTCCGGGTCGACAAGTACTGGTCGCCGGTCAATCGTGTCGACAACGTCTTCGGTGACCGCAACCTCGTCTGCACCTGCCCGCCGCTCGAAAGCTACGCGGAAGCCGCAGAGTAACGACATCGACCGGCGGAGCAGCAATGCTCCGCCGGTTGTTTTCTCCGGCGTGGCCGCGCCCGGACGGATGCGCGCCTGTGCGCTCGACCCCATTCCCCAAAAAAAGTGGCGTGTAATACCGATCGCGTGAAGACAACTGGCCTATCGGCGCGCGCTCATGCCCGGTGGCAGGATTGTGCTTTCGACCCAGAAGCGAATGAACGCTTCGGCGAAGCGACGATATTCGATGACCGAAGACGGCTTTGCCGCATAAGCATTGGCGCCGGCACCGTAGCAGTGAAGCACGTCGGCCGGATTGATCGAGGACGTCAGCACGATGATTGGGATGAGCGCAGTGGCACGGCTCTTGCGCACGCGCCTTAGGAGCTCGACCCCATCGCTGCCGGGCAGCTTGATATCCATCAGCATGTAGTCGAAGTGCCCGCTGGAGAGCTGTTCCACGGCCTCGTCCGCGTCGGTCACCAGGACGAGTTCGATCGATTTGTCGATCTGGGCAAAGGCGCGCATCACGAAACGCGCATCGTGCGCGTCGTCTTCCACCAAGAGCAATCGCTTTGGCGTCGAGGTCACCTTGTTCCGCCCTACTTCGCCTTCCTCAGCCACCTCGGAAGCAACACGATGAAACGTGCGCCTTCTCGGAAGCTCGTGTCAAGGCAGATCGAACCGCCATGGCTTTCGGCGATGCGTTTGGCGAGCGACAAGCCGATTCCCGTGCCGCCATAGACCGTCTCATCCTTGTGCAGCCGCTGGAACACTTCGAAGATGCGCGTCGCAAACCGCGGATCGATGCCGATGCCGTTGTCCTCGACGACCAGTTCCACCGTTTGGTGCAAAACGCTGCCGTGGATGCGGATGACCGGGGGGCGGTCGGCGTGCCGGTACTTGATTGCATTGCCGACGAGGTTCTGGACCAGGCGGCGCAGCAGCTCGGGATCCCCTTCCAGTTCCGGCAGTGGGCCTACCTCGAAGGTTGCGTTTGCGTCGTTTGCGTCACCGGCGAGAATCGTCAGCGTCTCCGAGACGACGTCGCTCAGCCGCACCTGGGTCCAGTCGGTGATGCGATGCGCGATCTGCGCATAGTCGAGCAGGCTGTCGACCACGCGGTTCATGCGGCGGACGCTGTCGCGCAGGTGCCGGGCATTTTCCGCAAGTTCGGACTGATTGCCTGCCTTGAGGTCGTCTTCGATCATCTCGGAGAACATCGAGATGTGCCGAAGCGGCGCCTTGAGATCGTGGGAAACGGTGGCGGTGAACTGATCGAGCGCCTCGTTCTTGTGTTCCAGTTCCTGCCGTTGCCGCTCGAGCGCGAGCTCGGCGCGCTTCAGATCCGTGACATCGACACGCGCGACGACCGTGTTGCCATCCTTGGCCTTGATGTTCTCCACCCTCAGCCAGCGGTCGTCGGCATAGCGGTGGATCTTCGGCTTTCCGTCCGGATAGCGGAAATCGCGCAGACGGGAGGCGATCCATTCGTTGCCTTCGCGCGTCCCCGGCAAGGCGTCCGGGTAGTGACCGCCCTGGCGCGCCAAGAGCAGGATTTCCTCGGCGGTGATGCCGGGCTTGAGTGCCGGACCGGCAGGCCCGCAGATCGCCTGATAGGCCCTGTTATAGACGACCAGCCGTTCCTCCCTGTCGAAGATGGCAAAGCCTTCAGGCATTGCTTCGAGGGCTGCATTCAGCATCTCGGAAGCCTTCTGCCGTTCGCTCACCGCTTCGGTCAGGTCCGAAACGTCTCTGATGATACCGATAAGCGCCAGTTCCTCGCCTTGGTCGTTGATCAGGGGCGTGGTGCGCAGATGCCCGGAAAATGTCGATCCGTCACGCCTGATATAAAGATAGTTCGAAGTCCGGGGGGCGGTTTCGTCCACGCGCGCCGCCCGGTTCTGCAGGCGCTTGGCATATTCCGCATCGGTCGCGTAGATCAGGCGCACGGATCTGTCGATGAACTCCGCGGACGGATAACCGAACTGGCGAAGTGCTGCATTGTTCGCGGAACGGATGATACGCTCGGCGTCGATGATGATCACGGGATCGGGAAACGTTTCGTAGAGCGCCTTGAAGACGAGATCTTCGTTCAACGCCGCCATGTCCCTCTCCCTATTCCATAGATGTGTATCTCAGCAGAAAAAAGGCCCGGCGAAAACCGGGCCGACCTATTCAATTGAAGGAATGGTAAAACTCAGTTGGCGCGCACTACGGCGTCACCCTGTGCCGCAAGTGCGGCCAGATCGGCCGGCTTCAGCTCGACCGATTCGCCACATCCGCAGGCGGATGTCTGGTTGGGATTGTGGAAGGTGAATCCGGAGCGCAGCGTTGTCACTTCGAAATCCATCTGCGTGCCGAGCAGATAGAGCACGGCTTCCGGCGCAATCCAGACCTTGGCGCCCTGATGCTCGATCAGGTCGTCCTTGGGGTTCGGCTCGGTCACGAGATCGACGGCATATTCCATGCCGGCGCAGCCACCCTTCTTGATGCCGACGCGAATGCCCTTGGCATCGGCGCCGGAATTCTCGACGATCGCGCGCACGCGGCCGGCAGCGGCATCGGTCAGGCTCATCACGGCAAAGCCCATGGGCTCATTCTCCTTGTCGTCACCGGGGTAAAGGCCCGGCGCCTTACAGAATCAAATGTAGTATCCGTGCCTTAACGGATCAATACGCGAGGCTCAGTACCACCCGACGGCGACCTGTGCTTCCTCGGACATGCGGTCCGGCGTCCACGGCGGATCGAAGGTCATTTTGACTTCCACACCCGAGACGCCCTCGACGGCGCCGACGGCGTTCTCGACCCAGCCCGGCATCTCGCCCGCCACCGGGCAGCCGGGTGCTGTCAGCGTCATGTCGATCTTGACCATGCGGTCGTCTTCGATGTCGATCTTGTAGATGAGACCGAGTTCGAAGATGTCGGCCGGGATTTCCGGGTCGTAGACGGTCTTCAGCGCCGCGATGATGTCGTCGCTGAGGCGCGCAATCTCTTCGGTTGGGATCGCCGAATGCACGATGCCCTCGCGGACGTCGACCTTTTCTTCCGTTGCATCAAGGCTCATGTCGGCCTCCTGGACTTTCTCTAGTGGTTCAGCAGATTGGGATAAGTCCCTGAACCTTTTACAAACTTCTTAGGCGAAGAACTTTCGTGCATGCTCCAGCGCGTCGACCAGCGCATCGACCTCGGCCCGTGTGTTGTAGAGCCCGAAGGATGCACGACATGTGGAGGTCACGCCGAAACGTTTCAAGAGCGGCTGGGCGCAATGGGTACCGGCGCGAACAGCGACACCGGCACGGTCGATCACCATCGACACATCATGCGAATGAATGCCGGCAAGCTCGAAGGCGAAAATGCTGCCCTTGTCGGGCGTGTTGCCGAAGACCCGCAGCGAATTGACCGACGAGAGGCGCTCGCGCGCATAGGCCGTCAGATCGGCTTCATGCGCCTGGATCGCTGCACGACCAAGCTTGTCCATGTAATCGAGCGCATAGCCAAGGCCGATTGCCTGCACGATCGGGGGCGTGCCGGCCTCGAACCGGTGCGGCGGATCGTTGTAGGTAACATAATCCTCGGTCACCACCTCGATCATCTCACCGCCGCCGAGGAACGGTCGCATCTCCTTCAGCCGGTCCGTCTTGCCGTAGAGCACACCGACACCGGAGGGGCCGTAGAGCTTGTGGCCGGTCATCACGTACCAGTCGCAGTCGATGTCCTGGACATCGACCGGCATGTGCACGGCGCCCTGGCTGCCATCGACCAGAACCGGAATCCCGCGCTCGCGGGCGATGCGGCAGATTTCCTTGACCGGAACAACGGTTCCGAGCGCATTCGACATATGAGTGATGGCGATGAGCTTGGTCTTGTCCGTCAGGCACTTGACGAAATCTTCGACGTGCAACGCGCCGTCGTCATCGACGGGGATCCAGACGAGCTTGGCGCCCTGGCGTTCGCGGATGAAATGCCAGGGAACGATGTTGGAGTGGTGCTCCATGATCGACAGCACGATCTCGTCGCCCTCGCCGAGCTTCGGCATGCCGTAGCCATAGGCGACCGTGTTGATCGCCTCGGTCGAGGACTTGGTGAAGATGACGTTGTCGACCGACGGGGCATTGAGGAAGCGGCGCACCTTTTCGCGTGCCGCCTCATAGGCTTCCGTCGCGGCATTCGACAGGAAATGCAGGCCGCGATGGACGTTGGCGTATTCGTTGGAATAGGCATGGGAGATCGCATCGATCACGACCTGTGGCTTCTGTGCCGATGCGCCGTTGTCGAGATAGACGAGCGGCTTGCCGTAGACGGTTTTCGACAGGATCGGAAAATCCTTGCGGATCGTTTCGACGTCGTAGGCGGGCACCGGTACAGAGTGTTCCATGTCTTCAATCCAATTTCGCCACGTCGCCGCGCGTCCCTGAGGACGCGCTAAGCGCACTGCAACATGTTGAAGTCCTGCGCAATTTTACCCCAAATCGACGCCGATTTAAGGAATTACGCAGACAGCCCGTCAGGCGTGCTTGTCGAGCCAGGTCGAGATGACCTCTTCCAGCGCCTCGACCAGCGCCTCGTCATCTTCCAGCTCTTCGACGATCTCGGCAACAAAGGCATTCACGAGCATGGCCCGAGCCTTGTTTTCCGGAACACCGCGCGCCATCAGGTAGAAGAGCTGCGTGTGGTCGATATCGGCAACCGTCGCACCGTGGCCGCACTGCACGTCGTCGGCGAAGATCTCCAGCTCAGGCTTCGCCGAGAGATCGGCGTCGTCGGACAGAAGCAGCGTGTTGCATGCCATCTTCGCGTCGGTCTTCTGCGCGTCCTTGGCAACCAGGATCTTGCCCTGGAACACGCCCTTGGCACGATCGAACACGACGTTGCGGATGATCTCCGTCGACGTGGTGTGCGGTACGTTGTGGCCGAGCGTGAAGGTCACGTCCGTGTGGCTCTCGCCGCCGAGCAGGTTGATGCCGCGCAGTTTGAAATCCGCACCCTCGCCGCTCGTCTTGCCATGGATCTCCTGGCGCACCAGCTTGCCGCCGGCGTTGATCACGAAGAGATGCAGCTTGGCATTCTTGCCGAGGTCGAAGCGGATCTGGCCGAGATGGGTATCGGCAGCGCCCTGCTGCTGCAGGATGATCCAGATGACATCGGCACCGTCGGCGAGCGTAATGTCGCTAACGGAGGAGACGAAGCTCTCGCCGTCTTTGGTCGACAGATGCCGCTCGATCACGGTTGCCTTGGCGTTGGCGCCGAACGTCACCGGGAAGCGCGTATGCGCCTGGCCGACACTCTGTACCAGCTGAATTTCCAGCGGATTTTCGACCGTTGCATCATCGCCGACGGCGATTTCGAGACCGCCGCGCACGAGACCGCCGTTGATGCGGCCGATCGCGTCGTCAAAGCCGAGCACAGCGAGGCCAGCCGTGGCCGAACCGTCGAGCAGGCTGTCGACATAGGAACGGACCGTCACGCCCTCGGGAAGGTTGCCCTTGACCTCGGCCTGGCCGTTTCGGACCGAAAACACCGTCGAGCCCGGAACCAGCGCGTCGACGCGATCGGCAAAAGCCGTCGGATCGGTAGCCGGCACCGCGCGCAGCAGCGTGCGCAGGTCGGTGTAGTGCCAGGATTCGACACGGCGGGTCGGCAGACCCGCAGTCCTCAGTTCGTGCACCAGCGTGTCGCGAACCGAAAGCACCGAACCGTCACCCGGCAGATCGCCGATCTGCGCGGTATAGGCGTCGACGAGCGCCGTCTCGGCCGCCGTCATCTTGATTGCCTGTTGCATATTCATTCGAACACTCCTTCAACAGGCTCTAAGCTGCGGCCTCGATGATATCCGCGTAGCCGTTGGCTTCGAGTTCGTGCGCCAGCGTCTTGTCGCCCGACTTGATCACCTGGCCCTTGTAGAGGACGTGCACCGTGTCGGGCACGATGTAGTCGAGCAGGCGCTGGTAGTGGGTGATGACGACGACGGCGCGATCCGGCGAACGCAGGGCGTTGACGCCGTCGGCGACGATCTTCAGCGCATCGATGTCGAGGCCGGAGTCGGTTTCGTCGAGCACGCAAAGCTTCGGCTGGAGCAGCGACATCTGCAGGATTTCGGCGCGCTTCTTCTCACCGCCGGAGAAGCCGACGTTGAGCGGGCGACGCAGCATTTCCGGTGCGATCTTCAGCTCGGCAGCGGCTTCCTTGACGCGGCGCATGAATTCCGGCGTCGTCAGCTCGTCTTCACCGCGATACTTGCGCTGTTCGTTCATCGCCACCTTCAGGAACTGCATGGTGGCAACGCCCGGGATTTCGACCGGGTACTGGAAGGCAAGGAAGATGCCCTTGGCCGCACGCTCGGACGCGTCGAGTTCCAGGATGCTTTCGCCGTTGTAGAGGATGTCGCCTTCGGTGACTTCGTAATCTTCGCGGCCCGACAGGATGTAGGAGAGCGTCGACTTGCCGGAGCCGTTCGGGCCCATGATGGCGGCAACTTCGCCGGCCTTCACGGTCAGGTTCAGGCCACAGATGATCTCGGTGCCGTCTTCGGCGATGCGGGCGTGCAGGTTCTTGATTTCAAGCATTTCTATCGTCCTCTTGGGAAACGAACGTTCGTTCGCGCGCAAACTCTCGGTGCGCGCCATTCAATTTTCAGTCCAGGGCCTTAGCCCACCGAGCCTTCAAGCGAGATGCCGATCAGCTTCTGCGCTTCGACGGCGAATTCCATCGGCAGTTCCTGGATGACTTCCTTGACGAAGCCGTTGACGATCAGCGCGATCGCCGCTTCGGTCGGGATGCCGCGCTGCAGGCAGTAGAACAGCTGGTCCTCGGAAATCTTCGACGTCGTGGCTTCGTGCTCGAACTGTGCCGTCGAGTTCTTCGCCTCGATGTAAGGAACGGTATGCGCGCCGCACTTGTCGCCGATCAGCAGCGAATCGCACTGGGTGAAGTTGCGGGCATTCTCGGCCTTGCGGTGGGCCGAAACCTGGCCGCGATAGGTGTTTTCCGAGACGCCGGCAGCAATACCCTTGGAGACGATGCGGCTCGACGTGTTCTTGCCGAGGTGGATCATCTTGGTGCCACTGTCGATCTGCTGGTGACCGTTGGACACCGCGATCGAGTAGAACTCGCCGCGCGAACCGTCGCCGCGCAGGATGCAGGACGGATACTTCCAGGTGATCGCCGAACCGGTTTCGACCTGCGTCCAGGAGATCTTGGAGTTCTTGCCACGGCAATCGCCACGCTTGGTGACAAAGTTGTAGATGCCGCCCTTGCCTTCCTTGTCGCCCGGATACCAGTTCTGGACCGTCGAGTACTTGATCTCTGCGTCATCGAGCGCAACGAGTTCGACGACGGCGGCATGAAGCTGGTTCTCGTCGCGCTGCGGTGCGGTGCAGCCTTCGAGATAGGACACGTAGGCGCCCTCTTCGCAGATGATCAGCGTGCGCTCGAACTGGCCGGTGTTCTTCTCGTTGATACGGAAGTAGGTGGACAGTTCCATCGGGCAACGAACGCCCTTCGGCACGTAGACGAAGGAGCCATCGGTAAAGACCGCTGAGTTCAGCGTCGCATAGTAGTTGTCGGTCGTCGGGACGACGGAGCCGAGATACTTCTTGACGAGATCAGGGTGCTCGCGGATCGCCTCGGAGATCGACATGAAGATCACGCCGGCCTTCTTCAGCTCTTCCTTGAAGGTGGTGACGACCGAGACGCTGTCGAAGACGGCGTCGACGGCGATCTTCGACTTCTGTACGCCGGCGAGGATCTCCTGTTCCTTCAGCGGAATGCCGAGCTTCTCGTAGACCTTGAGGATTTCGGGATCGACTTCGTCGAGCGACTTCGGGCCCGTCACGCCCTTGGGAGCGGCGTAATAGTAGATCTCGTTGAAGTCGATCTTCGGATAGCTGACGCGCGCCCAGGTCGGCTCGTCGAGCGTCAGCCAGCGGCGATAGGCCTCAAGACGCCATTCCAGCATCCATTCCGGCTCGTTTTTCTTCTCGGAGATGAAGCGAATGATGTCTTCCGAGAGACCCTTCGGGGCCTTCTCGACTTCGATGGTCGTCTCAAAACCGTATTTGTACTGGTCAACGTCGATCTGACGGACCTGATCAATGGTCTCCTGCACGGCAGGCATGTCGTTCTCCAATCTTGCCGGATCCAAGGTCCGGCAGCTTGTCAACACGATGCGCTTGGCACACCGCTTATGTAATGGCTAAAAGGCGCTTTTCACCCTGTTTGCCAAGCGGAAAATTGCTTTTCCGCAATTTCGTCCGGTCGTTCCGCTCAGGCTGCTTGCCCGGGCGCTCGTCTTCTTGCTGCTACCTTTGCAAAGACCGCGGCGCAACGGTCGATATCAGCCTGCGTCGTGCTTTCGCCGATCGAGATCCGAAGTGCGCCCTGGCGCGGATCGTAACCCATCGCCGTCAGCACGTGGCTCTGCCCGACCTTGCCCGAGGAGCAGGCGGAACCCGCCGACAACGCCACACCTTCGAGATCGAAGGCAATCTGCCCGGTCTCGGCCTTGAGGCCAGGAAGCGTGAAGAAGATCGTGTTGCCAACGCGCGAAACGTCGCGGCCGTGAATAACCACGTCGGTTGCCGCGGCCAGCATCTCGCCTTCGAGCATGTCGCGCAACGCGCTGACCACGCCCATTCGTTGGCCGACATCTTCGCCGACCTTCCGGGCGGCCGCTGCAAAGCCGGCAATCGCCACCGGATTTTCAGTCCCGGAACGGTGCCCCTTTTCCTGTCCGCCGCCGCGGATCAGCGGTGCGGGCATCATAACCTCGCCGCGCGCCACCAGCGCGCCGGCGCCCTTCGGGCCGCCGATCTTGTGCGAAGAGACGATCAGGAAATCGGCGCCGAGGTCTTCAATCGAAAGCGGCACGCGGCCGGCGGCCTGCACCGCGTCGACGACGAGAATGCCGCCATGGGCGCGAACGATCTCGGTGATCTCGGCGATCGGCTGGATGATGCCCGTCTCGTTGTTGACCAGCATGACGGCAACCATCGGCAAGCCGAGCTGGCGATCATGCGCGGATAACAGCTCCCTCAGCACCGGGAGATCGACGACGCCGTCTGAAATCACCGGGATTTCGCTGAGGGCTTCGCGCGGAAAGCGTCCGCCTTCGCGCACAGCCGGGTGCTCGATCGCCGAGGCATAGAGCCGGCCGATCTTCAGCGGCGTGCGGCCCATGCGGAAATCGGGCGTAAGCACCAGGTTGGCCGCTTCCGTGGCGCCGCTGGTAAAGATGACGCTGCCAGGCTTGGCGCCGCAGAGCGCTGCCACGTCGCGACGGGCGTTTTCGATCAGCGTGCGCAACGCGCGGCCCTCTCCGTGAACGGAAGAAGGGTTGCCAAGGAGGTCGAGCGCCGACAGGCAAGCCTCGCGCGCTTCGGGCAGAAGCGGCGCCGTGGCGTTCCAGTCCATATAGATGCGCGAACTCGACATGATTTCCTTCGCTAGATCAACAGGACACAGGCCCGCAACCTCTGGCGATGCATTTTCCTTGAATTTTCCGCGCCGCTTGCCTTATGAGACGAAGCACAAGGCGGAATGCCCGCACAGAAGTTTTGAACGGTTCTAAACTAGGTTTTAGAAAAGCTGACTGCTTTCGTCAAGACTCATCGCGATCTGAACCCAAGATTCGAACCAGGAACACTCCCGGAGAGCCAATGCCCGAAATCATCTTCAACGGACCCGCCGGCCGCCTCGAAGGCCGTTATCAGCCTTCGAAGCAGAAGAGCGCGCCGATCGCCATCATCCTGCACCCGCACCCGCAGTTCGGCGGCACGATGAACAACCAGATCGTCTACCAGCTCTTCTATATGTTCCAGAAGCGCGGCTTCACCACGCTCCGGTTCAACTTCCGCGGCATCGGTCGCAGCCAGGGCGAATTCGACCACGGCGCCGGCGAGCTTTCGGATGCGGCATCCGCGCTCGACTGGGTGCAGAGCCTGCATCCGGATTCGAAGAGCTGCTGGGTTGCCGGCTATTCCTTCGGTGCCTGGATTGGTATGCAGCTCCTGATGCGCCGCCCGGAAATCGAAGGCTTCATGGCCGTCGCGCCACAGCCGAACATCTACGACTTCTCGTTCCTCGCGCCCTGCCCGTCCTCGGGCCTGATCATCAATGGTGATTCCGACAAGGTCGCGCCGGAAAAGGACGTCAACGGCCTCGTCGAGAAGCTGAAGGCGCAGAAGGGCATTCTCATCACCCACAAGACGGTGCCCGGCGCCAACCACTTCTTCAACGGTCAGGTCGAAGGCCTGATGACGGAATGCGAGGACTACCTCGACCGTCGCCTCAACGGCGAACTGACACCGGAGCCGGCCGCCAAGCGTATTCGCTGAAAACCCGGGCCACGTACAGGAGCGCCGCGTACCCCTTCGGGTGCGCGGCGTTTTTTATGGACAAATGCGCCCCATGGTCGTGCGCCCGAAGGCTGCAACAACTCTCACCCGATAGGATGAGTTTCAGCGCCGTGTGATCGGCGTATAGTGCAAGTCTAGGCTGTCTGGGTGGGGCAGAGCCGAGCAGCATTCACGGGAGGGAGCCATGTCGCAGGTGTCGAATGTGTCGGCATGCGAGCCGAGGTGGCTAACCCTGCCCGCCACTCCGCAGCTTCCGGCTGGCGGACGTGAGGGTGTTGTCGAGCTCGCGGACGCCAGGATCTGGCACGCGGTGTGTGGTTCGGGTGCTCCCGTCATTTTGCTACACGGCGGGCTCGGCAATTCCGACTATTGGGGGCTTCAGGTCGCGGAGCTCGCCAAAACCTGTCAGGTCATCGTGATGGACAGCCGGGGTCACGGACGCAGCTCCCGAGGTAGTGGGAGCATGAGCTATGATCTCATGGCAGGCGATGTCATGGCACTGATGGCTCACCTGAGGTTGCCAAAGGCGGTCATCATCGGTTGGAGCGACGGCGCGATTATCGGGCTCCTGCTGGCGATGCGGCATCCCGATCTCATAGCCGGTGTCTTTTCCTTCGGGGCAAACAGCAATCCATCCGGAACACACGATTTTACCAAGAGCGTCGTCTTCAACGCCTATATCGCGCGAACGGGCGAAGAGTACGCCCTGCTGTCGTCGACGCCAGGGGGATTTAAGCGCTTCTTCGACGAGATGATGGCGATGTGGACTTCGCAGCCGAACATCACGGCCGACGACCTTCAGAAAATCCGGGTCCCTGTCTGGGTGGTGGATGGCGACCATGAGGAAGCCATCAAACGGGACGACACGCTGTTCATCGCCGACAACATTCCGGGGGCCGGCCTGTTGATCCAGCCTGAGGTCAGCCATTTTTCGATACTGCAGAACCCGCACCAGTTCACCGAAGACATCCTCCGGTTTCTCCGAGAGAAATGCATCGCCTAGACGCCGGTCGTCTATGACCGCCCGATCCAGTGTGGAACGCTTGGGTTGACGACCGTGGTCGGTGCTTCGGCACATTCGACACGGTTGCGACCGTTGGCCTTGGCTGTATAGAGCGCCTCGTCGGCGCGCTGTATCACCGGATCGAGCGCCTCGCCGATGCCGACGGCCGTGACGCCGAAGCTCGCCGTCACCCTTGCTGCTTCCGGAAGTCCGCCGATCTGCTGGGACATGATCGCCGCACGCATGCCGTGGGCGACGACGCGCGCTTCGGATAGATCCGTGCAGGGCAGAAACACCGCGAACTCTTCGCCGCCGAGACGGCCGGCGACGGCGCGGTTGGGCATCACGTCCATCAGCACCCGGGCGAATCGGCGAATGACTTCGTCGCCCGTGAGGTGGCCATAGGTGTCGTTGACCAACTTGAAGCGATCGAGGTCGGCGAGAATGACTGTTCCCGGCGTCTGGGTGGTGCGGGCGTGCAGGAGCGGCATGACCCGTTCGATGAAGCCACGGCGATTGTAGAGGCCGGAGAGCAGGTCGATTTCCGAGCGCGCCTGCGCGTCGTCGACAATCTCCTTGACCATCACGCCGAGCATGGCAAGGCCGGCGCCGACGATGAGGATCGCACCGAGCGCCTGCGAGATGAGCGCAAACGGGCTGGAAACATAGTCCTGGGCCGTTACGCCCGAGCCTGCGACGACCGCGGCATAGATCTTTACGAGGTAGTAGGCGGCCGAGAGCGCCAGCAGGCCGAACAACAGCCAGTCAAAGAAGGTGCGACGGCCGGAGCGAAGGACGACCGATGCCGTCCACGCCTGGATCACGACAAAGGGCGCCTGGTACGGGATCGCATGCTCCCAGGTGCCTCTCGGCAGGTCGTAGATCGCCAGGTCCAGGGAAACGCCGGCGACGAAGAAGGCGCCGAGCAACGGCACGCGCACCGGCACTTGATAGAAAAGGCCGAGGCCAAAACGCAGAAGACAGAAGCCGCCGAGCACGCAGGCAAAGGCGCTGACGGCAAAGAGCCGCGGGGTCGAGGAAAAGGGAACGATCGTTTCGCAGACGGCTGCAAGCGAGGCGACGGCAAATCCGGCAGCGCACCAGAGCGCCGCACGCCGCTGCCGGCTCTTTGCGGCAATGATGAGAAATGCGGCCGTGAAGATCTGCGCGATGATGAAATTCACGGCCAGCAGAGAAATCGCACCACCCATCGACGAACCCGAAACCCTCGTGCGGCACCAAGCCGCTCCTCGCCACCTCCAGTGGCAGCGGCTGAGATCCTAATTCGCTGTTGCGAAAATTTGATTAATCCGTTGGGATGACGGACTTATGGCGAAACGCGAGATCAACTTCAAGTTCTTGCCGCGCGCCGGCCGCCGCTGACCGGTTGCCGCACGCCCGTCGTTCCCGGATAGGTAAGCGGCAGGCCTCGCAAGGCACGCACGGCGAGGTAGGCCCAGGCCTCGGCCTCCATCGAATCGCCGTTGAAGCCCACCGCCTCCGCCGCAAGCACTGTCGCGCCCTCTACTTCGGCAAGCGAAGCGAGGTCACGCATGATCACCGGATTGAGCCGGCCGCCGCCGCAGACGACATAGGTGACTGGCCGCTGTGGCAAGTGCCCCGCCGATTTGATGATCGCTGCCGCCGTGACATGGGCAAGCGTACGTGCGCCGTCGGCAAGGCCGGCATCGCTTCCGGCCGGTGGTGCAAAATCGTTCCGGTCCAGCGAGCGGCGCGTGGCCGCGGTGAAGAAGGCATTGGTGAGATAGCGTTCGGCAAGCGCCGGCAGCACCGTTCCCTCGCTGGCGATCATGCCGCCCTGGTCGAAGGGGATGCCGGCATGCGCTTCGACCCACTGGTCGATCAGCGTGTTGCCGGGACCGCTGTCATAGGCAATGAGCGTCTCGCCTTCGCCAATGAAGGTCAGGTTGGAAATGCCGCCGATGTTGACGAAGACAACCGGTGCTGGAAGGCCGGCCGCGCCTCGCGCCAGTGCTGCGTGGTAGGCGGGGATCAGCGGCGCGCCCTGCCCTCCATGTTCCATGTCGTTGGCGCGCATGTCGTAGACGACATCGATGCCCGTTTCTCCGGCAAGGAGCGCGCCGTCGCCGATCTGCACCGTCAGGGCCTCGTCTGGGCGGTGCAGCACGGTCTGTCCGTGAAAGCCGAGCACGTCGATATCAGCCGCCGACAGGTTGTTCTGTTTGAGGAAGGTCTTGACCGCTTCTGCGTGTCGCAGCGTCAGATCGCGCTCAAGCGCATCAAGGGCGCCCGGCCTTTGGTCGCGTTGCGTGATCGCCTTCGCTTCGACCAGTCCCTGCTTCAAACGATCCCGAAATTGCGCGTCGTAGGGAAAGCTGGCAGATGGTCCGCGCTCGACGACGGTCTCCCCGTCGGTTCGCAACAGGGCCACGTCGATGCCGTCCATGCTCGTGCCACTCATCAGGCCGATTGCGGTTCTTGTCTGTGTCATGCGGGTCAATATTTCCAGAATCACTTTTGAAGTGATTATGCGCAAAAACAGTGCTAAACGCCCGTTCGTTCAAAAACTCCCCCCGCAAGAGAGACAGATCATGTCCGGTTTCAAGTCCGATTTCCTTCACACCCTCAGCGAGCGTGGCTTCATCCACCAGATCTCCGACGAGACTGGCCTGGACGAACTGTTCCGGAAGGAAACCGTGACGGCCTATATCGGCTTCGACCCGACGGCGCCGAGCCTGCATGCCGGCGGCCTGATCCAGATCATGATGCTGCACTGGATGCAGGCGACCGGCCACCGGCCGATCTCGCTGATGGGCGGCGGCACCGGCATGGTCGGCGACCCGTCCTTCAAGGACGAGGCTCGCCAGCTGATGACGCCGGCGACGATCGACGCCAACATCGCCAGCATCAAGACGGTGTTCTCCAACTACCTCAGCTATGGCGAAGGCCCCAAGGACGCGTTGATGATCAACAACGCCGACTGGCTGCTCGGCATCAACTACCTCGAATTCCTGCGCGACGTCGGCCGTCATTTCTCGGTCAACCGCATGCTGTCCTTCGACAGCGTCAAGACGCGGCTTGATCGTGAGCAGTCGCTGTCCTTCCTCGAATTCAACTACATGATCCTGCAGGCCTACGACTTCGTCGAGCTGCACAAGCGCACCGGCTGCCGCCTGCAGATGGGCGGCTCGGACCAGTGGGGCAACATCATCAACGGCATCGACCTCGGCCACCGCATGGGCACCGAGCAGCTCTATGCCCTGACCTCGCCGCTTCTGATCACCTCGTCGGGCGCAAAGATGGGCAAGTCGGTCAACGGCGCCATCTGGCTGAACCCGGACATGCTGTCGGCCTATGACTTCTGGCAGTACTGGCGCAACACCGAGGATGCGGACGTCACCCGCTTCCTGAAGCTCTACACGACCCTGCCTATGGCCGAGATCGATCGGCTCTCCGAGCTTGGCGGCTCTGAGATCAACGAGGTCAAGAAGATCCTGGCAACCGAGATCACCGCCATGCTGCACGGCCGACCGGCCGCCGAGCAGGCGGCGGAGACCGCTCGGAAGACTTTCGAGGAAGGCGCGCTTGCCGCCGACCTGCCTTCGGTCGAGATCCCGACGGCTGAGCTTGAAGCCGGCCTCGGCCTGCTGACGCTGATCGTACGCGCCGGTCTTGCCGCTTCCAACGGCGAGGCGCGTCGCCATGTCCAGGGCGGTGCCGTCAGGATCAACGACGAGGCCGTCAGCGACGAGCGTCGGATCATCGGCACCGGCGACGTGACCGCCGACAATGTCGTCAAGCTGTCGCTCGGCAAGAAGAAGCACATTCTGGTGCGCCCGGCCTGAACCGGAGCGCCACTCAAGAATTTGAAGGGCCGGCCCGACAGCGCCGCGCGTCTGTTAAGACGCGCAAAGGTCGCTGTAGAACTTTGAAGTGCTGCATGTTTTGTCCTTAAATCGGCGACGATTTAAGGACATGCAGTGCGTCGGCCTTCTTCATTGGAACTCGAAGATGCTGCGGAAGACGCCCGGCGCGATGATCGACAAAGGATTGATCGTCAGCTTCGGCTGGTTGAACGGGCCGTTGAGCTTGAAGGTGATGCCGAGCAGGCCGCGGTCGCGGCCGTTGCCGAGCAGCACGCCGATCAGCGGCAGTTCGCCGAAGATGCGGTTCAGCCCATAGGCCGGCATGAAAGTGCCAGTCATGTCCATGATGCCATTGTTGTCGCGCACCGTTCCCTGGAAGGTCGCGCCGACATCGGTGCCGCGCAGTACACCGCCTTCGACGCGAATCGCGCCGCGATCGAGCGCCAGTTGCGCGAAGCCGCGTTCGAAGCGGGCCGAACTGACGTCGATGTCACGGCGCACGGCCTGGTTCAGGCTTCGGCCGTCGGCACCGGTGGGTGTCGACACCATCGATTGCAGGCGCTGCTCGCCGACCAGCTGGAACTTTCGGATATCGACGCTGCCCCGCCAGGAGCGCCCGCCACGGTCACGCAGTTTGAGATTGAGCAGGCCGCCGCGCATGTTCTGGTAAATGTCGGCAAACCGCGCCAGCGCGCCGGCATCGCCCGTGGTCAGCTCTAGCGTGTTGTCGGCACCGGCCTTGGCGAGCCGGGCAACCAGCGCCTGACCGCTGCTCGTCACGGCCGAGAGGTTCACGTCCTCGATCTGACGTCCGCGCTCGCCGTAGACCAGATTGACGTTCGAGAGCGATTCGCCATTGAAACCGGTGACGCGATCGAGCTGGGCCTTGATGGCAATGTCGTCGCCACCACCCTGGTTCTGGTCGCTTCCGGTCTTCAATTGCGCCAGGATCGGCCTGATATCGGCTGCAGCGCCGCTGAGCGACGCCGTGTAGCCGCCCCTGGTGCGGTCGATGGAGACCTTGAAGTCGTCGCCCTGCGCCAGGCGGACATTGTCGAGATCCGCCGAGAGCAGACCGCCATCGTCGATCTGCAGCTTGCCGCGCGCACCAAAGCCGTCGCCGGCAACCGCGAAATTGCTGATTGTTGCGATCTTGCCGTCCATCGAGGACGTGAACTGCGCCTCGGCCGGAATCCCGACGCCCTTGCTCCAGCCGATCCAGGGAAGCCAGAGCTGGGCTTTCGTGAGGTCGATCTCTGCCGTCTGCCGGCTCGCCTCGTCGATTGCAACGTCGATCGTGATCGGTCCGGAAACGATCCGAGAAAGCCCAGGTATCAGTTTCTGCCAGACACCCTGCTCCAGCGAGCCCGAAATCTCGCGCGAACGCTTGACGGTCGAACCGGAATCGACCGGTTCCGTCAGCGCGACCTTGACCTTCGCGCCTTCGATACGGGCATCCGCATCGAGGACCGCCTGCTGATTGTCGACCCGAAATGTGCCGACGAGATCCTCTACGGCGCGCCCGAACATGGCCTTCTGGACGGTGACCTTGTCGAGCTGCATCTGTACCTGATAGAGCGGTTTCGGCGGCTTCTGATCCGAGATCAGGCCGAAACGGGCGCCCACGACGGCGGTCAGAGGACCGCTGAAATCTTCCGGCAGCAGCGGGGTCTTTTGCAGCGCCTGAATCGGCTTGTAGCTCACGAGCTCGGCGATCGCATCGGCATCGCCGCCAACCTCGATCTTCATCTCCGCCATCAGTGGTTTCGTGTAGACGTCGGGAAGGATGAAGTCGCCGCCGTTGAGCGCGACCGCGCGTCCAGACGGGAAGAAGGCGGTCCCCTTCTCGATCTCGGCTGTCATGCGCTGGCCGCTCAGCTTGAACTTGCCGGAGGTGTCGCGCAGCGGGGGTATCTCGCCGGTGATGTTGATGCGCGTGTCGTCGATATCGAAGTTGATATTGAGCTCCTGCTCGTTGAGCTTGAGCTCGCCTTCGTTGGTGGCGATCCGCCCCTCGGCGACCGATACTTCGATGCGGGCATTGGTGACCGTGCCGCCGAAGAGGTTGGCGATGGCCCAGCGCCGCGCGCCTTTGGCCAACCACCACGGCCACAATTGCTTGACGGCGGTCGCCTCCATGCGATCGCTGACCGAGGCGAAGCTGATCTGCGGTGATGTCTTGCCGAAGGCGACGGAAAGCGATCCGAACATCGAACCGAGCGGGGTCGACACGGCGAGCTGGTCGAAGATCAGTTGGCGCTTGTCCGACACAAACCGGCCATTTGCCTTGGCATCGAAGATCAGTGGCGCGTCGGCGACGTCTTCCGGGGCGGAGCTTGCGTTCTTGAGCAGGAGGTCGATGGCAAACCCCTTCTCCGTTGCGCCGGCAATCTTGTCGAGGTCGATAATCGCCCCGGTAAACGGAAAGGTCGAACGGCCGATCTTGACGGCCGACGGCAGAATTTCGACGGACGAGCGCTCGAAGTCATAGGCGACGTCCATTTGCGAGGCATTGAGCGTCGAGACGAGGTTGCCTGCGTGGAACTCGCCCTTGGACGTGCGCACTGTCACGCGCAGATCCGGTTTCGCATTGCCCGCGGCCCGCGTCGCCTTCAGCGACAGCCCGGCCGATGCGACGACGCCGAAGGGCGGCTCCGAGCCGACTTTACCGTGGTAGAAGAACGGTGCGAGCGGCAGATTGGTGATCGACGCTTCGAAGCCGGTCATGTGCCCCTTGTCGCCAAGGGCGTCGGCGCTGAGATCGACGTCCACCCCGTCGACGGTGACGCTGCCCTTGACGCTCATCGAGCCGCCGGCGTCACGGTTGAACTCGAGCGCGTTGGCGACGACGGGCACGACGCGATCGCGGGAGCCGATGACGGAGAAGCTGAAATCCGACAGCGTGACCTTCTGGCTGCCGCGGCCGGCCGCCATCTGCGATATGCGGTCGACGTGGGAGAAGATTGCCTCCAGCGTATCGCCAACGTCGGCAATGCGGATCTTGGTGAGATCGAGCGGTTCGCCGCGCGGCAGCAACCCGGAATCGAAATCGCCGCCTTCCGCTTCGAGGTTGGAGACGGCGATGCGTCCGGTCATCAACGCCAGCGGGTCGAGCGCGATCGAGATCGCGCGGAGCTTGGCGACCGGCTGGCCTGAGGACGCTTCGCTGAGCGCCACTTCGCGGGCTCTGAGCGCAATCGCGCCGCTCGCGGTCATGCGCACCACAGTGCTGCCGACCTCTACGCGGTAGGCATCGCCGAGCGCTGCATTGAGTGCGGTGCGGGCGCGCGCGTTAAGCGTGCTGTCCATCACCCCGCTTTCGATGACGACAATGAGGATCGCCGCGATGGAAAGCGCGAGCAGCGATGTCAGCAGTGCGATCTTGGCACAGAAGCGCGCGGCTCTGTTCTTGCGCGGCGCGTGCACGATCATGGGTTCGTGCGCCTGCGCCGAAGGCAACGCATGCAACGCGACGATGTCTTTCTTGCGAAAGCCGACTTTTTCGCCGCGGATCTCACTCATCAGCGCGGGCGTCCTCCATACGATACGAGCTTCGTCGTCGCCCTCCGTCTCTGTCATTTCGGGGCGACCACTTCTCGCTTCTTGTAGACCACATGTCATCGTGCCGAGTCACCAAGGGACGCGGGACCATGCTGTGGAAAGCGACCACCTGCGATGGAATTCGCGCGCGCAGGCGACTGCAACGTTTCGTAGCGGCCCATGCCGTCCGAAACCTGTCGAATCTAGCACAAATGCGCTGGACGGCAGTCGACGATTTTCGCTATGCCCAAGAGCGCCGCGCGCCTTGTGGCGCGCAAATGTCGCTCGACTACCTTGAGCACTGCACGTTTTGCCCTCTGGTCGGCAAAGACCAATGAAAACATGCAGTAGCGCCCGATTGTCTGCAAAACTTGGCGGAAGGAAGGTTTAATCATGGCAAGACCCGGTCCCGGAGATGTCGCTCCCGACTTCACCCTGCCGCGTGACGGCGGCGGTACGATTTCGCTCTCGGCCCTGCGCGGCCGCCCGGTTGTTCTGTTCTTCTATCCGAAGGACGATACGCAGGCCTGCACGCTTGAGGCGATCTCGTTTTCGGAACTTGCCGACGACTTCGCCGCAGCCGGCATCGCCCTGATCGGGCTTTCGCCCGATTCGGTGAAGAAGCACGACCGCTTCGCCAAGAAGCACAACCTGACGGTGCCGCTCGCTGCCGACGAGGAGAAATCGGTCGTCGAAGCCTATGGCGTCTGGGTCGAGAAGATGATGTACGGGCGCAAGTACATGGGTGTCGAGCGCAGCACCTTCCTGATCGGCGCCGACGGCGTCGTCGTCAGGGTTTGGGAAAAGGTGAAGGTGGACGGCCACGCCCGCGAGGTCCTTGACGCCGCAAAGGCGATCTGAGCGCGCCGATGACCGAGTTGCCCGTGTTCCACAGCCTGCGGGGCGGTGCCATCGAAGCGATCCGCGCCGCCGACCTCGAGGTCAAGACGGCGCTCGCGCAGGAAGCCGCCCGGCGCTGGCAGCGCCGCACGCTGTCGCTGCGCTCGCCGCTCGACCGGCCGGTGCCGGTGCGCCCGGGCCGACCGGACAAGCCGGTGCTGACGCCACCGACGCAGGTCAAGCGCCGGTCTCTCGGTTCGCTGAAGGGCCGAATCGCACTTCTGCACTCCATCGCCCATATCGAATTGAACGCCGTCGATCTCGCCCTTGATATCGTCGCCCGCTTTGCAACCGAGCCGGTGCCCAACTCCTTCTTCGACGGCTGGATGCGTGTCGCCTTCGAAGAGGCGAAGCACTTCCGCATGGTCCGCCAGCGCCTGAACGACCTCGGCGCCGACTATGGCGACCTGCCTGCCCATGATGGCCTCTGGCAGGCGGCGCACGATACGCGCAACGACCTGACGGCGCGGCTCGCCGTCGTGCCGCTCATTCTCGAAGCGCGCGGTCTCGACGTGACGCCAGCGCTTCAGGCCAAGATGCGCGAAACCGGCGACTTCGAGAGTGCGGCCGTGCTCGACGTTATCTACGAGGACGAGAAGGGCCACGTCGCCGTTGGCGCCAAATGGTTCCGCTTTCTCTGCGCCCGCGAGAAGAAGGACCCGGCAGCGACCTTCCAGCAGCTGGTGCGCGCCAATTTCCGCGGTCCCCTGAAGGCGCCGTTCAACGATATCGCCCGCGCCGAGGCCGGCCTGACGCCGTCGTTCTACCGCTCGATGACCGCTTCGACCAATCGATAGCGGACATCACCTTCCCGCAATCTTGCTTACCGATTGTTAACCCTAACAAAGTGTAATGATCCCCAGGTGATGCGAGGCAACGCGCACATGGCGGGAGAGAACGGGTGTCTGGACATCAGGCAAATCGTACCTTTGGAAAACGCAAGCAGAATCACGTCCTGATCCTGGCCAGCGGCGACAAGGTCCGGCACATGACCGTGCGCCCGTGGATGGCGGCGATCGCTGTCTCCTTTGCAGGCGTCTGCAGCATCGGCTATCTCGCGGCCACTTCCTATCTGGTTTTGCGCGACGACCTGATCGGCGGCACGATTGCCCGCCAGGCCCGCATGCAGCATGAATACGAGGATCGGATCACCGCGCTGCGGGCGCAGGTCGATCGGGTCACCAGCCGGCAACTGCTCGACCAGCAAGTGGTCGAGGAAAAGGTCGAGAAGCTGCTGCGCCAGCAGATGGCGCTGACCTCGCGCAACGGAAAGCTCGGCGCCCTGGTCGAAAGGGCCGAAAATTCCGGCGTCACGACCGCAACCGATGCGCCTGCGGCCGTCGAGCCGCTTGCCTATGAAAAACGCGCCGATGCGAGCAGCAGCGGCAGTGTCAAGGCAATTGAGAAGCTGATGGGACTGACCGTTGCGCCGGTCAGTGCTGCGGCTGTCCCCGCCCTCGCCTATGCAGCACCCGATGCCGGCGAATCAAGTTCCGACCGCGCCGACCGGATTTTCTCAAAAGTGACGCTCTCGCTGAAGGATGTCGAGCGCGAGCAGATGACGCGGGTCCAGCGACTGACGGACGGTGCGGCGAAGACGTCGGATGCGATTCGTTCGATCGTCGGGCGCACCGGTGTCGACCTGCCCGTTGACGATGTCGCCGAGTTGATTCCGGCCAACGACATATCCGGCTCCGCCGAGACGGCGATCGGCGGCCCCTTCGTCGAGCCTGTGAACGATGACGATTTCGGCCGTTCGCTTGCCGCACTCGATACCGCACTCCTGGAGCTCGACCGCACGCGCGCCGAGGTCCGCAAGCTGCCCTTCGGCAACCCCTCGCCGGCCAGCGACATCACCAGCGATTTCGGCAACCGGCTTGATCCGTTTCTCGGGCGTCTGGCGCTGCATGCCGGCATCGACTTTCGCGCAACGGTCGGCACGCGCATCCGCTCGGCAGCGCCTGGAACGGTGACCAATGCAGGGTTGACGGGCGGCTATGGAAACATGGTCGAGATCGACCACGGCAACGGTGTCGCGACGCGCTACGCCCACCTTTCCACCGTGCTGGTGAAAGCCGGCGACCGGGTGAAGGCTGGCGAAGTCATTGCCAAGTCCGGCAACACCGGGCGCTCCACCGGACCGCACCTGCACTATGAAATCCGGCTGAACGGCAATGCCGTGGATCCCATGCGGTTTCTGGATGCGAGCACCAAGCTTGCAAGCTATATGAACTGACGCTACCGCGCGGTTCCGCTTGACAAGAAATGCGACAGATTCGCCACTATTTACCTTTTACTGCTTCAACGTGCTGGATTTCTTGACTTTCGGCGGCGTTCAGCTTAAGAGCGCGGCCACGTGCTCGTGCGTTTTCCATCGATCGATCAGTGTTCTATTGAACCGGAACGGAAACAGATTTCCCTTTGACCAATTTTGCTGACCTTGGCCTGAGCCAAAAAGTTCTCTCCGCTGTCACCGATGCGGGCTACACAATCCCGACCCCGATCCAGACAGGCGCTATCCCGCCGGCGCTGCAGCGTCGTGATATTCTGGGCATCGCCCAGACGGGCACGGGCAAGACCGCTTCGTTCGTGCTGCCGATGCTGACGCTGCTCGAAAAGGGCCGCGCCCGCGCGCGCATGCCGCGTACGCTCATTCTGGAGCCGACGCGCGAACTCGCCGCACAGGTCGCAGAGAACTTCGACAAGTACGGCAAGAACCACAAACTCAACATCGCGCTTCTGATCGGCGGCGTGTCCTTCGACGAGCAGGACCGCAAGCTTGAGCGTGGCGCTGACGTGCTGATCTGCACGCCCGGCCGCCTGCTCGACCACTTCGAGCGCGGCAAGCTGCTGATGAGCGGCGTGGAAATCCTGGTCATCGATGAAGCCGACCGTATGCTCGACATGGGCTTCATTCCCGATATCGAGCGCATCGCCAAGCTGATCCCGTTCACGCGCCAGACGTTGTTCTTCTCGGCGACGATGCCGCCGGAAATCCAGAAGCTTGCCGACCGCTTCCTGCAGAACCCGGAGCGCGTCGAAGTCGCCCGCCCGGCTTCCACGGCTCAGACGGTGACGCAGCGCTTCGTTGCAGCGCATGCCAAGGATTACGAGAAGCGCGCGGTACTGCGTGATCTGATTCGCGCCCAGGACGAACTGAAGAACGCGATCATCTTCTGCAATCGCAAGAAGGATGTCGCCGACCTCTTCCGTTCGCTCGACCGCCACGGCTTCTCCGTCGGTGCGCTGCATGGCGACATGGACCAGCGGTCGCGCATGACGATGCTGGCCAACTTCAAGGACGGCAACATCAAGCTGCTCGTCGCCTCCGACGTTGCGGCCCGCGGCCTCGATATCCCTGATGTCAGCCACGTCTTCAACTTCGACGTTCCGATCCATGCGGAAGACTACGTCCACCGCATCGGCCGTACCGGCCGTGCCGGCCGCTCGGGCGCGTCCTTCACGCTGGTGACCAAGCGCGACACGAAATTCTCCGACGCCATCGAAAAGCTGATCGGCCAGAAGGTCGAATGGCTGAACGGCGACCTTTCCAATCTGCCTGAGCCGATGGAAAGCCACGATACCGGCCGCCGTGAACGCGGTCGTGATGGCCGCAAGGACCGGAAAAAAGATGGGGATCGCGGCTCCAAGGCCCGTTCCGATCATAAATCCGATACCGTACGCGCCGATAGTGAGGCCGAAATTGAAACAGTCGTGGAAAGGGCGGAATCGGTGAAACCGGCACGCAGCGCAGAGAACAAGCAGGCACAGAACAACCGTGGCGATCGTCCGGTGCGTGCATCGAACCCTGCCAACGACGACAATCGCGACCGCCGCAACCGTCACCGCCGCGACTATGACGACGGCCCGACGCCCGTCGGCTTCGGCGACGAAATCCCTGCCTTCATGCTGATTGCCGGCAAGGCCTGATCCGAACGGATGGGCCAGCCGGGCATCGATTTTCCGGGCTTCGGCTGCGGACTTGTCATCGTGCGCGATGGCAAGATTCTGCTCTACAGGCGCGTCAATGCGCCTGAGGCCGGGCATTGGAACATCGTCGGCGGCAAGGTAGATCACATGGAGCGTTCGCAGGCTGCGGCCTGCCGCGAGGCCGAAGAAGAATCCGGCCTCAAGATTGGCTCGACCGAATTCCTCTGCCTCAGCGAACAGGTGATCGACGCCGACCGCCAGCACTGGATCTCTATGATCTATGTGACCCGGGATTTCTCAGGTGAACCTCAACTCACCGAACCGGACAAGCTTTCCGAATTCGGCTGGTTTAGCATCGACGCCCTGCCCCAACCGCTATCCCGCTTTACCGCCGATGCCGCCGAAGCCTTGCGCAGGCATGAACAGGGCGTCGCCGCATAGCAGCCGCCCACCGGGGGGCGGTGTTCTTCGTACGTCCCTCGTTCTGTGCATTGCTGGTGCCGCTGTCGGCGGCGTTCCGCGGGCACCAACGGATCCGGCCGATGTCACTTAGGCGCGCCGATGGGAAACGTGGTGATCGTGTCAATATTTTCATCTGACGCGCAGCTGCCGCGCATAGGCTGGACGGCCTACTTCCTGGAGCGTAGCGCCGCCTCATAGGCAAGCCGCACCCACCGCGCCATCTCGTCGGGATCGTCGAATGCGTCGTCCGGAATGCTCCAATAGGGCATCTTCACCGGCTTGCCCTTGCCGTCATAGGCCCATTGCCGCGAACCGGCCGCTTCCAGCGCCGGCGCTGTTTGCTCGTCGCCCTTCAGCAGAATTTCGCCATCGACCTCAAGGGCGAAGATCACACCCTGGCAATAAATGCCCTTGCCGCCGAACATCCGCTTGATGGTCACCGGCCCGAGGACCGCGAACATGTCTTCGATTGCGGCATTATCCACGCGTCTGTTCCTCCAAGATACCGCCGGCGGCGACGATCTGTTCCGGCGTGTCGAGATCGAGGCGCGCCGCCGCGCCGAGTTCGACATCGATGACCGGCAGCCCGCTCTTTTCAATAATGTGCCTTGCACCAACGTCTCCGACCAGTTGCTTGATCGCCGAAAATGTCTGTCGCGGCAGGATCACCGGATTGCCGCGCTGTCCGCCTGCGGTCGCGCGGATGATGGAGCGGCCACCTTCGGCGACGAAACGTTCGATGAGCCGGCGCAGATCGTCGCCGGTTATCCCGGGCATGTCTGCAAGCATCACCAGCATGCCCGGCGCCCGCGCCCCGACTGCCGAAAGCCCGGCCGTCAGCGAAGAGGCCATGCCCGAAATGTAGTCGGGGTTGGAAACGAACGTCACCGGCAGCCCTTGCAGCGCGTGGCGGATATCGGCCTCGCGGTGGCCGGTCACGACGCTGACCTTGCCCGGAGCGGCCTTAAGCGCGGCTTCGACGCTGCGGCGCACGAGCGGCACGCCATCGAAAGTTGCGAGAAGTTTGTGCCCGCCGTCAGCGCCCATACGGCTGGCCCGGCCAGCGGCCAGAACGACGACTGAAACCGAGCCGGATGACAACTCCGTTGCATGTTCGCGTGGCTGCGGCCGGGTCGGGATCTCACTCAACAAGCCGCCGACGCCAAGTCCGGTAATATCGTCGAAGCTCGGCCACTCGCCGGCAAGGATACGGTCGAGGATCCAGTCGAAACCATTCTCGCGCGGGCTGCGGGCGCAGCCGGGTGCACCGATAACCGGCGTTTCGCCGACGCGGCCGAGAACGAGAAGATTACCGGGGTCAACAGGCATTCCCACATGATCGACCACGCCGCCAGCCCGCCGGATCGCCGCCGGAATGACGTCTTCGGGATCGGCAACCGCCGAAGCGCCGAAGACGATCAGCAGGTCGTGCGTTGATCGCATTTCGGCGATCGCCGCCCCCACGGCGTCTTCCCTATGCGCGACGCGCCGTTCGGTGAAGAGTTCGCTTCCGGCCTGTCGCAGCCGCGCCGCGAGGATGGCATGGGTCTTGTCCATGACCTGGGATTTGAGGTTCGGCAACTCCGTTGCTATCAAGGCCGCGCGGCGCGGCGCAAACGGCTTGACCTCGAAGGCGCGATGGTCGCGCAGAAGCCTCTCCGCCTGCTCGACGAAGGCGCCGGCGACCGCAAGCGGGATGATCTTGATCGTTGCGACCATATCGCCGGGCTGCACCGGCATATGGTCGTCGAGACAGGCGAAGGTGATGGAGGGATCTAGGCGGTTCAAGCGATCGACAATTTCGCGGCTCGCAACGAAGAGGCCGGCGACCTCGGAATAGACGTTGACGCGGCCGGTCGCTGCCCGCGAAAACCGGAGATGATCGGGGGCCACGGCCGCGGCAATGCGCGTGGCCGCCTCGTCTTCCGGGAGGTCGCCGGCATCAAGGCGGGCGGCCACCACCTCCACGACACCTGCAGCGGTCAAAGCGACGATGTCGGCGGCTGTGACCCGGTGCCCCTTCGGCAGCCTGGCATCACCGATCTTCACCGCATGCGCGAGCATCGCGCCCTCTGCTTCTGCGACCTTGATCGGGCCGAACCTCATACTCCACTCCCTGCGGAAGCAACGTCCCGCCGTCGCAGCGCCTCGATGATTTCGGCGAGGATCGCAACCGCGATTTCGGCGGGACTTGCCGCGCCGATATCGAGACCGATCGGCGCACGGATGCGGGCCATGTCGGCATCGGCGACACCCGCACGCCGCAGTCTTTCGATCCGTGTGGCATGTGTCTTGCGGCTGCCGAGCGCACCGACATAGAAGCAACCGGCCGACAGTGCCGCCCGGATCGGTTCGTCGTCGATCTTCGGGTCATGCGTCACGGCTGCAAGTGCCGTGAAGCGGTCGAGCGGTCTGAGTTTCAGGGCGTCCTCCGGCCAATCGGCGATGAGGTCGACGCCGGCAAAACGTTCCGGCGTGGCAAAGGCCGTACGCGGATCGATGATGGTCATGTCGAAGCCGGCAACGGGCGCAAGCTGCGCCAGGGCTTGTGAAATATGCACCGCGCCGATGACGAGGATGCGCGGCGGCGGCAGGTAGACATTGAGGAAGAAGGAGCCCTGCCCGGTCTCGACGATCCCGGCCCGGCCGGACCGCAAGGCACGAGCAACGGCTTCGCGCCAGGGTTCTGGACAGTCGTCGCCTTCGAGGTAGACGCGGACACCACCGGTAAGATCGCTGACGGTGACGGCGGCGCGGCGGGCCGCGCGCGCAAGATTGAGTGTTTCCAGGATCGCCCGTTCCATCGTCAGCCGTTAACCCGTTCCACGAGGACCTGGATCCGGCCGCCGCAGGAAAGCCCGACGCGCCAGGCGGTCTCGTCCGCGACGCCGAAGTCGAGAACGCGCGAGGTGCCAGAGGCGATCACGTCGGCCGCTTCGGTGATGACCGCGCCCTCGACGCATCCGCCCGAAACAGAGCCCTGAAAATTGCCGTCACTATCGATCACCAGATGGCTGCCGACCGGCCGTGGTGCCGAGCCCCAGGTCTCGATCACCGTTGCGATCGCCACCCGGCGTCCTTCCTTCAGCCAGGCCTCGGCGATGTCGAGCGGATCGAGAACATTGACTGCCTGCCTCATGCCTGCCACCTCCCATGCGCGCCGGTCACCGTGGCCCGGCCAGGATCAAGGAACCGCCGCGGGTCCGCCTGGCGGGAGCGCTGCCCGGACAGCGCCTTCACCAGTTCGCCAATCGATTCAAGATTGTGCACGGCCCGGAATTCGTCAACATGCGGCAGCATCGCCCGCACACCGCGCGCCCGCGCCTCGAAGCCGTCGAAGCGCAGCAGCGGGTTCAGCCAGATCAGCCGCCGACAGGATCGGTGCAGGCGGTCGATTTCGATTTCGAGATCGGCGACGTCATCGCGCTCCAGACCGTCGGTGATCAGAAGCACGATCGCGCCCTGCCCGAGCACGCGCCGCGACCAGCGCCGGTTGAACTCATGCAAGGTCTCGCCGATGCGCGTGCCGCCGGACCAGTCCTTGACCGCAGCGACGCAGTCGTCGATCGCCGCATCAGGATCACGATTGCGCAATTGGCGCGAGACATTGGTCAGCCGGGTTCCGAAGAGGAAGATATGAACGCGCCGCCGTTCCTCGGTCAGCGCATGCAGAAAGTGCAGAAAGATGCGGGTGTACTGGCTCATCGAGCCGGAGATGTCGGCGAGGACGACAAGCGGCGGACGGACGACGCGCCGCTCCCGAAACCGCGGCAGGATCAGTTCGCCGCCAAAGCGCATGGCGTCGCGCATGGTGGCGCGCGGGTCGATGCGGATCTGACGCTTCGAGGGGCGGAAGCGGCGCGTGACGACGCGGTCCATCGGTAGCGTAAATGCCGAAAGCGCGCGCTTGGCCTCGGCAAGCTCGGCAGCGCTCATCTGCGCGAAGTCGGCCCGGCGCAAAAGCTCGCGACCGGAGACCGTGAAACGTGCATCGACTTCGATCTCCGGCTCGTCGCGCGGCGGTCGATCGGGCTCGTGGCCAGAAAGCAGCGCGTCGCTGACGCGGGTCTCGCCTGCCCGGCGCTGCTGCCGTTCGCTCTCGCGTTCCGGCGCCAGCGGCGACATCATCGCGATCATTTTTTCGACGAGACCGCGCGACCGCCAGAACAAGCGAAACGCCTCGTCGAAGACCGGCTGGTCCTCGTGACGTTTGACGAAGACGCATTGCAGCGCGGCGTAGAACGCGTCCCGTCCACCGATCCCGATCAGCGCCACCGCATCGATGGCGTCGGCGATGGCGCCTGGCCCGATCTTGATGCCGGCGCGCCGGAGCGCGCGCGCGAAGAAGACAATATTGTCGGCAAGCCGTCCGTCGCCTGCCGCGATTGGCGGGGGAACATCGTCCCTGTGCTGTTCCCGCGCCTCCGTCATCAGCTTGCCGCCAGCAATTCCGCCTTGACCTCGGAGAGCAGCTTTCGCCCCTCTGCCCCCTCTATCCTGGCGATGTCGTCCTGGTATTTGAGTAGGGTGCCAAGCGTATCGGCGATCGTCTCTGGATCGAGCGCCAGCCGGTCGAGTTCCGTCAGCGCCGTTGCCCAGTCGATGGTTTCGGCAACGCCCGGGTTCTTGAAGAGGTCGATCGTGCGCAGCCGCTGCACATAGGCGATGACTTCCCGTGACAAGGTGGCATTGCAGCCGGGAACCTTGCGGCGAATGATCTCCAGTTCCTGCGCCGCCTTGGGATAATCGACCCAATGATAGAGGCAGCGGCGCTTCAGTGCGTCATGGATCTCGCGGGTGCGATTGGTGGTGATGATGACAACAGGCGGTTCGTCCGCCCGGATCGTACCAAGTTCCGGAATTGTCACCTGGAAATCGGACAAAACTTCCAGCAGGAACGCCTCGAAGGCTTCATCTGTCCGGTCGAGCTCGTCGATCAGGAAAACGGGCGCGCGTCCCGAATTGGAGGAAATGGCCTGCAGAACAGGACGGCGGATCAGGAAACGTTCGGAGAAGATGTCGCTTTCGACCCGCTTGCGGTCGACCTTGCCGGATGCTTCCGACAGGCGGATTTCGAGCATCTGCGCCGGATAGTTCCACTCGTAGACGGCCGAGGCGACGTCGAGACCTTCGTAGCATTGCAGCCGGATCAACCGCCGGTCGAGCGCTTTGGCCAAAACCTTGGCGATCTCCGTCTTGCCGACGCCGGCTTCGCCCTCAAGAAAAAGCGGGCGCTTCATCCGGAGTGCAAGAAACAGCACCGTCGCCAGCGCCGTGCCGGCGAGATAATCATGTGCCTCCAGCAGTGCCATCGTCTCTTCGATGGACTGTGGCAGGCCCGTTGCCGCCTGTGTCGCCATGTCTCCTCCACCACGGCCCGAATCGATCGCTGTTTGCTGGAAGGGGGCAAAATCCACCGGCCAACTCAACGACTTAGAGCGATCTTCTCATGTTGCGATGAGCAGTCGACCGCTGAGCAAAAAACTTATAGCGAGTGGTATCCGCGGTCCACATAAATGAGCGGCGGGCGGGACGGCCCGATCGCGACGTCGACGACCTCGCCAAATAGCACCAGATGCGTGGCGATCGTCTTCACCTCGACCAGACGGCAATCGAAAGCGGCGGTGGCATTGACGAGGATTGGCGCACCGGTCCTAAGCCGCGTCCACTGTCCGAGCGCAAAACGCAGATCCATGTCGAGCTGGTCGCGGCCAGAGAAGCCATGGGCAAGCGCCCGGTGCTCGTCGCCGAGCAGGTTGAGTGCAAAGCTGTCGCTGCGCGTGAAGATATCGTTGCGCGGATTGGCGCCGTTCAGGCAGACGAGAACCGTCGGCGGGCTATCGGAAACCGAGCAGGCCGCAGTCACAGTGACGCCGCGCCGCTCGCTGCCGTCAGCGGCGGTGATGATCTGCACGTGACCGGCCAGGCGGCTCATCGCGTCGCGATAACTGATAGGGTCCAGCCGGGTCTTCTCCAACACATCTTTCTCCGGGCGATGTCAGGCACATACATAGACGCTGGCGGAAAATATGAAACCCGCCGGAGGGAGAATCTTGCACATCTGCGACGTGGCCGTGACGCAGATTGAACCTTCTTCGCCAGGAGCGGCATCTTTTCCTTTGACGCCGGGAGGCACATCCTTAAAACATGCGGCAACGACCGTGCCTCGCGTCTGACGCGAGCGGCAACGGAACAGGAAGCTGTGGTGGCTCGCCGTAGGACTTTGCCCCGGATCGGTTCGGTCGGGAAAGCTTGCGGCGGCGGAGTAAGTGAATGCGTCGATCCATTGTCAGCAGCCTTATCCTTGCCGGACTGGTACAGGCAACGCCGGCTTTGGCGGCCGGCATCAAGGTGGCGGTCGTGGCGCCTGTGGAAGGTCCGTTCGCGCCGCTCGGCAAGCAGATTGTCGACGGCGCCGGCTTCAAGGCCGGTGATCGTGGCAGCGAGATCGTCGTCATTCCCGAGACCTGCGATACCGCCGGCAGCGAGGCACTGACCAAAGCGCTGCTTGCCGCAGGTGCCGAGGCCGCAGTCGGCTTTCTCTGCACCGAAAGCCTGGATGCGGCGCTTCCGGCACTGACCGAGGCGGGCTTGCCGGCGATCACGCTCAGCGTGCGCTCCGATATCCTGATGGAAGACGCGCTCAAGAACAAATGGCCGCTCTTCCGCCTCGCACCGAGCGGCAATGCCGAGGCTACGGCGATCGTCGATGCCATCGTCAACCGCTGGAAGGACAAGCCCATCGCGCTCGTCGACGATGGCACAATCCACAGCCGGGAACTGGTCGAGGCGGTGCGCGCAGCACTCGCCGAAATCGGCATGACGCCGGTCTTCAGCGACACCTACCGGCCGGCGCAGGAGCAGCAGATCAACCTCGTGCGGCGCCTGGTGAAAAGCGGTGCAACCCACGTCTTCACCGGCGGCGACCGGCAGGATACCGCCGTGATCGCCCGCGATGCCATTGGCGAAGGCGCGAGCCTTACCTTGCTCGGCGGCGATGCCTTGAATGCGGTCGATCTCACTGTCCCGCTTGCCGATGGCGTGCTTGCGGTAACGCTGCCGGATGCGGCGCAGTCGCCGGAGGGCAAGCCCTTTGCCGACGAAATGCGCGCCGCCGGCATCGAGCCGGAAGGCTATGTGATGCCGGCCTTCGCCGTGATGGCGTTGCTGGAGGAAGCCAAGGATCGGGCAGCACAGGACGACAAGTCGCTGATCGAAGCGATCGCCGGCAAGGGGCCCTACCCGACCGTTCTCGGCCTCACCGCCTTCAACGCTGGGCACGAGCGCGCCGACAATCCCTATCGTTTGATGCAGTGGCAAGGCGGCCATTTCGCACCCGCGGCCTCTGAAGGAGCCGCCCCATGATGCGTCCCGGACCGCTGAACCTGATCACCGATGTCAAAGGTCTGACGGTCGGCAACGCCGAAGACCATCGCCTGAAATCGGGCGTCACCGCGATCGTCTGCAACCCCCCGGCGACGGCTGCGGTCCAGGTCCTGGGCGGTGCGCCGGGAACCCGGGAGACCGACCTGCTCGATCCGCACAATACGGTACAGACGGTCGATGCGCTCGTTCTTTCCGGCGGTTCGGCCTTCGGGCTCGATGCGGCGTCCGGTGCTCAGGCGGCGCTCAGGGAAATGGGTCGCGGCTTCGCCGTCGGCCCACACCGGATACCGATCGTACCGACGGCGATCCTCTTCGACCTCATCAACGGTGGCGACAAGGATTGGGGCCGCTTCCCGCCCTATCGCGAACTCGGCTTCGAGGCCGTCGGGCGGGCCGGCGCGACATTTTCGACCGGTTCGGCAGGCGCCGGCACAGGCGCGCTGACCGCGAGCCTGAAGGGCGGTCTCGGTTCGGCATCCACGGTTCTGCCGAACGGTTTCACCATCGGCGCCCTCGTCGCCGTCAATGCGCTCGGATCCGCCACCGTCGGCGACACCGGGCATTTCTGGTCTGCGCCCTTCGAACTGGAGAGCGAGTTCGGCGGACTTGGCCTGCCCCACCCGATGCCGGCCGATGCGGCCGACATCCGCATCAAGTTCCGCGACCGCCAGGCCGC
Source organism: Ensifer sp. ENS06 (assembly GCF_014852205.1). Classification (NCBI taxonomy): domain Bacteria; kingdom Pseudomonadati; phylum Pseudomonadota; class Alphaproteobacteria; order Hyphomicrobiales; family Rhizobiaceae; genus Ensifer; species Ensifer sp. ENS06. The sequence continues at coordinate 57,403 of NZ_JACVBC010000002.1, forward strand.
CGTGGCCAATACAACGATCGCGGTCATTGCGACGGATGCGGTGCTGACGAAGGCCGAAGCCAAGCGCCTGGCGATTGCCGCCCATGACGGCTTCGCCCGCGGGCTCTGGCCGGCGCACACGCCGCTCGACGGCGATCTGATCTTCGCGCTTGCGACCGGCGCCAGCGGCAAGACGCCGACAACAGAGGATTTCATCGATCTCGGCGCCGTTGCAGCCTCGACCATGGCGCGCGCGATCGCCCGCGGCGTCCACGACGCAACGCCGGCGGAAAACGATCTCATGCCCTGTTGGTCAGAGCGTAGCTGACGCAGCTTTGATCGCAGGCATGTTGTTTGCGGGGCTCGGCGGTGCTATTCCCGCGGAAAACACGCTGGAGTGCGCCATGACCCACCCTATCCGCATTGCCCCGTCGATCCTGGCGGCCGATTTCTCCAAGCTCGGCCAGGAGGTTCGCGATGTCGTCGATGCCGGCGCGGACTGGATCCATCTCGATGTCATGGACGGTCATTTCGTGCCGAACATCACTTTCGGCCCGGATGTCATCAAGTCTCTGCGCCGCTACACCGATGCGACGTTCGACTGCCACCTGATGATTTCGCCGGCCGACCCGTTCCTCGAAGCCTTCGCCAAGGCCGGCTGCGATATCCTGACGGTTCACGCGGAAGCCGGTCCGCACCTGCACCGCTCGCTGCAGACGGTCCGTTCGCTCGGCAAGAAGGCCGGCGTGTCGCTCAATCCGGCAACGCCAGAAAGCGCGATCGAATACGTGCTCGATCAGCTTGACCTGATCCTCGTCATGACCGTCAATCCGGGCTTCGGTGGGCAGAAGTTCATCGACGCCACCGCGGAAAAGATCCGTCGCATCAAGGCGATGATCGGCGATCGACCGATCGAGATCGAAGTCGACGGCGGCATTGCGCCTGAAACGGCAGCCATTGCCACCGGCGCCGGCGCCAATGTTCTCGTTGCCGGCTCGGCGATCTTCAAGGGCGGTTCGGTCGAGGCCTATCGCTCGGCGATCGAAGCGATCCGTGCGCCGGCCGAGAAGGCTTATCGATGACGACACGCGCGGCAATTTCCGGCCTTTGTTGCCTGGCCGCGGCCGCCACTGCGTCGCCGGCGCTTGCTGGCGACTATGCCGCGCTTCAGCCGATCGGCTTTTCCGCTGATGGCAATGTCTTTGCCTTCGAGGAATATGGCGTTCAGGACGGCTCCGGCTTTCCCTATTCGACCATCTATGTGATCGACACGCGCAATGACAGCTTCCTGCCGGGTGCACCGGTGCGCGCTGTCAGTCGCGAAGATGGCAGCCCGCTGTCGAAGGCGCGCCATGAAGCCCGCCGTCGGGCTGCGCCCCTGATCGATGCCTATCGCCTGGCCGATGCGCCCGGGCTGCTCGCAGCCTTCAACCCGATCACGGAAGCCAACGCCAAGCCGCACTCGCTGACCTACGATGCCTTTGCAGCCGATGAGGCGTTCCGCGAGACCTATACGGTAACGCTCGAGGAAAAGACCTTCGAGCCGGACGGCATCTGCAAAGACTTCCTGAAGGAAGCCAAGGGTTTCCGTCTGTCGATGACGATGAAGGCGGGCGCACCGGCAAGCGACATGCTTCAGGACGACAGTCGCATACCGGAAAGCCGCCGTTGCCCCACCGGCTACCAGGTGGGTGGCGCCATCACCCACCGCAACGACGACGGTTCGGAAACCCATGTGATCATGGTGCTTGTGAAGTCGCTCGGCTTTGAAGGCACGACGGACGGGCGCTGGATCGCGGTCCCGACGCGGATCGCGAAATGAACGAAGCGGCCGCCAGCGTCGAAGCGAAAGCAGGGCGTGCGGCGGTCGGTGCCCGGAAGCGGACCCGCCTTGCCCGGTCCGTGCCGAGCGTTCCGTTGCTGCTCCTTGGCGCACCCTTGTGGAGCGCGTCAATGACGCTATCGGCGTGGTTTGCGCTGTGGCTGCGGGAACGGGACGTGACCTTTCATCTGGCCGAACTTCTTTGGGTCTTCGGGGCCGGCGCTTTGCTCGCCTGGCCGCCGGCGCTGTTTCTCGCCCGCTTCGCGGCGATCGGACGCGGAGTAGAAACGCGTTTCGCCGCCTATCTCTTCTTCCTTTCGCTCGGCACGATCGGGATGACGGCATTGCTCTTTGCGCTCGACTACCGCGAGTTCTATGCGCAGTGGCACGCCCCGATCGGAACCACGACCTGGCTCTTCCAGTTCGCCTTTACGACGCTGATCGCCTTCTACCAGTTTCTCGTCATGGGCCTTCGCCTCTATTTGCCGATCGGCGGTGTTATACTGTTCGCCGTCTGCCTGTGGCTGGCAAGCGGTCGCCGTGCGCAACGGCGTTGAGCTTCGCGGCTATCTTTGCTAGAGGCACGACCATCCCTCCACTGACGACGAAAGCTTAAGCCCATGATCCCCCGTTACTCCCGACCGGAAATGGTGGCCATCTGGTCGCCGGAAACGAAATTCCGCATCTGGTTCGAGATCGAGGCCCACGCCTGCGATGCGCTTGCCGAAATCGGCGTGATCCCGAAGGATGCTGCGCGCACGATCTGGGAAAAAGGCGGCGCTGCCACTTTCGACGTCGCCCGCATCGACGAGATCGAGGCCGTCACCAAGCATGACGTCATTGCCTTCCTGACGCATCTCGCCGAATTCGTCGGCCCGGACAGCCGCTTCATCCACCAGGGCATGACCTCGTCCGACGTTCTGGATACCTGCTTCAACGTGCAGCTGGTCCGCGCGACCGACCTGCTGCTGGCCGACCTCGACAAGCTGCTCGAAGCGCTGAAACGCCGCGCTTTTGAACACAAGGATACTGTGACGATCGGCCGTTCGCATGGCATCCATGCCGAGCCGACCACCTTCGGCGTCAAGCTGGCGCTCGCCTATGCCGAGTTCGACCGCTGCAAGCAGCGCCTGCTGGCCGCACGCGAAGAAGTCGCCACCTGCGCGATCTCCGGCGCCGTCGGCACTTTCGCCAACATCGACCCGCGCGTTGAAGAACACGTAGCCGAGGCGCTCGGGCTGAAGCCGGAACCGGTTTCGACCCAGGTCATCCCGCGCGACCGCCATGCCATGTACTTCGCCACCCTCGGCGTCATTGCCTCGTCGATCGAGCGCCTGGCGACGGAAGTCCGTCACCTGCAGCGCACCGAAGTGCTCGAAGCGGAGGAGTATTTCTCGCCGGGCCAGAAGGGCTCGTCGGCGATGCCGCACAAGCGGAACCCGGTTCTGACCGAAAACCTCACGGGTCTCGCCCGTATGGTTCGCGCCTTCTCGATCCCGGCCATGGAAAACGTTGCGCTTTGGCATGAGCGCGACATCTCGCACTCCTCGGTCGAGCGCATGATCGGCCCGGATGCGACGGTGACGCTCGACTTCGCGCTCGCTCGTCTGACCAGCGTCATCGACAAGCTGCTCGTCTACCCCGAGAACATGATCAACAACATGAACAAGTTCCGTGGGCTCGTGCATTCGCAGCGCGTGCTGCTGGCACTGACGCAGGCCGGCGTGTCGCGTGAGGACGCCTACCGCCTCGTGCAGCGCAACGCCATGAAGGTCTGGGAACAGGGCAAGGACTTCCTCGAAGAACTGCTCGCCGACGCGGAAGTTCGCGCGGCCCTTTCCGAGGAAGATATCCGCGAAAAGTTCGATCTCGGCTATCACACCAAGCACGTCGACACGATCTTCAAGCGCGTCTTCGGCTGAGGTTCCGCGCTGAGCGGACGGCCGTAGGCCTTTGGTTTTGTTGCCATGCCCGCATTTGGAGCACCTCGCTCAAATGCGGGCATTTGCGTTAGCAGGAAATTCACGCATTGCGTGCAAAGCTCAGGGTCTGTCAATCCAGGTTCTGAGGATCACATGGCCTACAAGGACAGTGTCGAGCGGGCGACGCAGCGCACGCAAACGAAAATTACAGGTACGGTGACCGTCAAGTCCGGCTCCAGCAGCGGCATCGTCAAGGACCTTTCAGCCGAGGGCATCTGCTTTCAGCTGCTCTTCGACATCGGCGCCAAGACGGGACAGGAAGTGACGATCAGAAGCGAGGAACTCGGCTTCCTGACCGGCATGGTGCGCTGGTATCGCGGCGACAAGATCGGCATCAAGCTCAACCTGTCGTCCAACACCGCGGCGCAGATCTCATCTTACTACAAGCATTTTCGCTAGGCCGGACTTCTCGGCGACACGCCACAAGCGCCGCAGGTCGATCGACATGCGGCGCTTTTTTTATGAGCGGTTACATTCGCCTTCGGCTGTCGGCGATCAGTGTGAACGCGCGCGCGGACCGGGCTCCACCATCTTGCGATAAAGGTGCCAGGTGGCGTGTCCGAAGATCGGCATGATGACGGCGAGGCCGACGAAGACCGGGATCGAGCCGATAACCAGACCGGCGGCGATAATGAAGCCCCAGACGGCGACGGGCACCGGGTTGACGAGCGTTGCGCGAATGGAGGTCTCGACCGCCGACACAGCGCCGACGTCCCGATCGATCAGCAACGGAAACGACACGACGGATGTCGCCAGAACGATGACGGCGAAGACGAAGCCGACGGCGTTGCCGACGAGGATCAGGTTCCAGCCCTGGTCAGTGCCGATGATACCGTTCCAGAAGGCTGCAATTGAATCCGGCGGTTCCGCCCCGAAGATCTGCACATAGAGCGCCTGGGCGACCAGCAGCCAGATGATGAAGACAACGAACAGCATGGCGGCGACAGCCATTATCGACGGCAGCGCCGGAGAGCGGTGCAGGCGAAGGGCGTGCGGCCAGGAGTAGTCCATGCCGAGTTCTCGCCGTCGGCTGATTTCATAAAGCCCGATCGCAGCGACTGGGCCGATCAGAGCGAAGCCGGAGACAAGAGGATAAAGCAGCGGCAGCATGTTGGCGCCCGCGCTCCAGGTGATCAGAACGACACCGGCGATCGGGTAGATCAGGCAAAGAAAGACGTAGTGCGATGGTTTCTCGCGAAAATCGTCAAAGCCCAAGCGTAAGGCGTCGAATACATCCGCGACGCCAATCTTTTTTATTCCGGGATGGGCGACACTCGCGTCCGCTCCCGACAGGACATGGAATGTTGTCATGGCTCACACTCCTCAACGAACCAGAGCGGCCACGGAACAAAGATGCGACGAACCAAGCCGCACCATCCGCGACCGTCCCTTCGATTATACAGAAAATGCGACCGCTGTCGCCTGCCGCCTCTCGCCACGTTAAGCGGCCTATTGGAGCGCGAACATCGGGCTCGTCGGGCAGGCTCCCATAGGTGGCTTCGAGGCCCTGACGCACGGGTAATGCTGAAGGTCTTGACTTCCGCGCCTTTCAGCGCCACATCGCGGCCACCATGAAAGTATCCGACGCTCATATCCTCATCGTTCCAGGCTACACCAACTCCGGACCGGAGCACTGGCAGACCCGCTGGGAGCGCAAGATGTCGACCGCACGCCGCGTCGAGCAGGCGGAGTGGGCAAAGCCTGTCCGCGAGGATTGGGTGGCGCGCATGATCGAAGAGGTCAATGCGGCGGAAAAGCCTGTGGTCATCGTCGCCCATTCGCTTGGCGTCGCAACCGCCGTGCACGCCCTACCCCATTTCACCAAGCCGATCGCCGGCGCCTTCCTGGTGGCACCTCCTGATGTTGCCAACCCGGCGATCCGTCCGAAGCATCTGATGACCTTCGGTCCCTACCCGCGCGATCCGCTTCCGTTCCCGTCGCTGATGGTCGCCAGCCGCAACGATCCGTTCGGTTCCTACGAGCATGCGGACGACATCGCCAACGCCTGGGGTTCGCTGCTCGTCGATGCCGGAGAGTCCGGCCACATCAACACCGAGTCCGGCCACGGGCCGTGGCCGGAGGGAACGATGGTGTTCGCCCAGTTCTTGAGCCGGCTTAAACCCTGACGCGCCCGATCAACCTGTCGACGCCTTATTAATCCGACGTTCATTGTCCGCGGTCATCATCGCCGGCACGACGCGACTCGTCTCATGATGGTGCCGAGCGCTGTCGAACCTTGATCTGCGCCGGCATTGACCGGATCGTTCCGCTTGGTTGCCCGGCCGCAGATACTGGACATGGGAAGTGGCCGTAAACGAACGTCTCACCAAAGGTGCGCAAGGCGCACCTTCGCATCCGGATGCTCTGACGCAGGCCACCCTGGAACGGTTGCCGGCAGGCGCGGTCGTTGTCGATGCGCACGGACGGATCCTGGCCGCCAACGTCCTTGCCGGCGAAGTGTTCGGCCGCACGCTTGTACAATTGCGACACGCCTTTCTGAATGACTTCGTGGCGGAAGAGGACCGGTCGCGCGTGCCGCCGCGGGCCACATCGACGGTCGCCGAGACGATCCATTTCCTTGGTCCCGACCGCTCCGTGCCGATGCTCGTTGCCTGTTCGCCGGTACGGTTCGCGGATGAAGCCGCCTGGCTGCTGCTGATGTTGCCGGCCGATGACTTCGTCAACGAGATCGCCGGATTGCGCAACGACGAGACCCGCTGGAAATATGCCCTGGACGGCGCGCTTGAGGGTGTCTGGGATCACGACTTCGAAACCGGAGACCTGTTTTACTCGGCCACCTGGAGGCGGCTTCGTGGGTTGTCCGAAGACGCCCAGGTGGATGGTACCCTTGAAAACTGGATCCAGAACGTTCACCCCGACGATCATGCGCATGTGCGCGCCGCGATCGAGCGGCAGGATTCCGGCGAGGCGATCTTCAACACTTTCGAGTATCGAGAGCGTCACGCCGACGGTCACTGGATCTGGATCGAAAGCCGCGGCGCCTCGGTTGCCTACTGGCCGGATGGCAGGCCGAGCCGCATCATCGGGACGGATACCGACATCACCGCCCGCAAGGAGGCAGAGGCCCGGCTCGAGGAGGTCTCCCGCCGACTGAGGCTGGCGCTCGGCGTCTCGAAGATCGGCGTGTTTGACTTCAATCTCGATGCACTGCGCGACGACTGGGACGAGCGCATGTTCGAGATTTATGGTCTCGACCCCGCCGATGGCGCACCAAGCTCTGAGACCTGGGAAAACTCCCTTCACCCCGACGATCGCGATGCCGTGGTCCTCAGAACCAACGAAGGCATCGCCTCGGGTAAACCCTACAGCAATGCTTTCCGTATCGTGCGCCCGGACGGTTCCGTCCGCCACATCCGCTCCAATGCCGCGACCTATGTCGATCATCTCGGAACGCGCAAGCTCATCGGCGCCAACTGGGACGTTACCGAGGACATCGCGCTGCAGGAAGAACTGCGCCAGGCGAAAGCCTCGGCCGAAGCGCGCAACCGTGAACTCGAGCAGGCGCGGATCAGGATCGAGTACAACGCGCTGCACGATTACCTGACCGACCTGCCCAACCGTCGCTACCTGGATCAGATGCTGACGGAGAATGTCGCAGTCAACGCGATCCTGCATATCGATCTCGACCGCTTCAAGCAGATCAACGATACGCTTGGACACCAGGCCGGAGACGCGATGTTGACGCATGCAGCCGCGATCCTGCGTGCCCACGCCCGCCACGACGATTTTATCGCCCGCATCGGCGGCGACGAGTTCGTCATCCTCTGCCGCCGGGACCGCGACCTGCCGCAGCTGACCGAGCTTGCCGAGCGCATCGTCCATGCCTTCCGCCGCCCCATTCCCTATGACGGTCAGCTCTGCCGCCTGGGCGCTAGCATCGGCATCGCCTTCAAGGGGGGCGAAGACATCGACGCCAAACAGCTGCTGATGAATGCCGACATCGCCCTCTATCGGGCAAAGAGCGTCGGGCGCGATCGCGTCGAAGTGTTCTCCGAGCTCATTCAAACCCAGATCCTCAACGCCAAGCGCATCGGCGACGATATTCGCCAGGCGATCGAGGAAGGGCAGTTCACCGTCTATTACCAGCCGCAGTTCCATGCGCGCTCGCTGGAGATATCCGGTGTCGAGGCGTTGGTGCGGTGGAACCACCCGGAGCGCGGCATCCTCACCCCCTTCCATTTCCTGAAGGTGGCCGAAGAGATCAACGTCCTGCCGGCGATCGACAGGAAGGTGGTCGAGCTCGCCTATCGCGACTTTCAGTCCTGGCAAAAGGAAGGGCTCGGCGTTCCCAAGATCTCGGTCAACATGTCGTCGCCGCGGCTGCGCGACCCAGGATTGATCGCCGATCTGCGCGACATGCGGATCCCGCCGGGCATCCTTTCCTTCGAGCTGCTCGAGTCCATCTTCCTCGATGACCCGGAAGACGAAATCGCCGGGACCATTTCAGCTCTCGGCGACCTCGGCATCGAAATCGAGATTGACGATTTCGGCACCGGGCATGCCTCGATCATCGGCCTGCTCAACCTCAATCCGGCCCGGCTCAAGATCGACCGGGCGCTCGTTGGACCGATGACCGAAGGTGCCAAGCAGGCAAAGCTGGTGCGGGCGATCGTCGACATCGGCCACTCGCTCAACATCGCTGTCGTCGGCGAAGGCGTGGAGACCTGGGAGCACGCGGCGATGCTGCGGGATCTCGGCTGCGACGTGCTGCAGGGCTATGCGCTTGCGCGGCCGATGGATCGGCTGGAGCTGGTGCAGCGTTTGCGTCGCGGCTGGAAGCCGGTGTTCGGCGGTCCGGACAAATAAAAACCGCCCGGCCAGATGGACGGGCGGCGCTTCAATGAATGCGGCAACAGCCTTTCGGCTTACTTGCTCTGGAGCTGCTGGACGGCTTCGCCGAGCAGTTCGAGCATCCGCACGCGGATCTGCTCTTCGGTCTGGGCAACGCCTGCCGCGTCGAAATCCGCCTTGATCTTGCGAACGACGTCTTCATGGCCGGCTTCTTCGAAATCGGCAGCCACCACTTCGCTGGCATAGGCGTCGGCGTCGGCCTTGCCGAGCAGGCCGGCGGCCCACAGACCGAGCAGCTTGTTGCGACGCGCTTCAGCCTTGAACCTAAGCTCTTCGTCCATCGCAAACTTTGCTTCGAAGGCCTTTTCGCGATCCTGCATCGACGTCATCAATCAATCTCCCTGAGAATTCCATGTCTGAAATCAGTTTATCGCCATAAATCAAAACGCGGGTCAAACTGCAATGTGAACTTTTCCGGTTTGATGACTTTCATGTTACCCTTTGTGCGGTTCCTCAGATCGCATTTGATCAAGGATCAGGACATCGCCGCTTCGTGAGGCGGCAGCAACCTTGGCGCACTTTGAGAAGGCGCGCGGCGCCCCATGCAAATCAGGGGAACGGGCAGATACGCCGATTGTGAAATCGGTTCTTTTCGGCTATGGACCCCGAGAGATGTTCCACGCGCGTCCCGAGAGCGCCAACAACTACAGAGACAAAATCCATGAATCGTCGCCGCCGTATCTACGAGGGCAAGGCCAAGATCCTCTATGAGGGTCCAGAGCCGGGCACTCTCATCCAGTTTTTCAAGGACGACGCGACCGCCTTCAACAAGAAAAAGCACGACGTCATTGACGGCAAGGGTGTGCTGAACAACCGGATTTCCGAGTACATATTCACGCACCTCAACAAGATCGGCATCCCCACGCACTTCATCCGCCGCCTCAACATGCGCGAGCAGTTGATCAAGGAAGTCGAGATCATCCCGCTTGAGATCGTCGTGCGCAACGTCGCCGCCGGCTCGCTGGCCAAGCGTCTCGGCATTGAGGAAGGCACGGTCCTTCCCCGCTCGATCATCGAGTTCTACTACAAGGCCGATGCGCTCGAAGACCCGATGGTCTCCGAAGAGCACATCACCGCGTTTGGCTGGGCAAGCCCGCAGGAACTCGACGATATCATGGCGCTCGCCATCCGCATCAACGACTTCCTCTCGGGCCTGTTCCTCGGCGTCGGCATCCAGCTCGTCGATTTCAAAATCGAGTGCGGCCGGCTGTTCGAAGGCGACATGATGCGCATCGTGCTTGCCGACGAGATCTCGCCGGACAGCTGCCGTCTCTGGGACATCGAGACGCGCGAGAAGCTCGACAAGGATCGTTTCCGCCGCGACCTCGGCGGCCTCGTCGAGGCCTACCAGGAAGTCGCCCGCCGTCTCGGCATCATGAATGAGAACGAACCCGTGCGCGGCACCGGTCCGGTTCTCGTGAAGTAACTTCGGGGAAAATCAAAGTGATAAAGGCACGTGTAACCGTGACGCTGAAGAACGGCGTTCTCGATCCGCAGGGCAAGGCAATCGAAGGTGCGCTCGGCGCACTCGGCTTCGACGGCATCGGCCAGGTTCGCCAGGGCAAGGTCTTCGACCTGCAGATCGAATCCGCAGACAAGGCCAAGGCCGAGGAAGACCTCAAGGCCATGTGCGAAAAGCTGCTCGCCAACACGGTGATCGAGAACTACAGCATCTCCTTCGCCTGATCCTGCAGGCGACGGAATCGTTCCGCGTCTTCGGGCGCGGAACCAGACGTTACGAAATGCCGGAGCAGCCGCTGGTCCCACCGGGAACGCCGCTGCCATCGTCGCAGCAGATGCCAGCTCTTCGGAGCGCGCCATCAAGATTGATCTCGCCGTATCGGAGACAGAGATATGAAGTCAGCCGTCGTCCAGCTTCCGGGCCTCAACCGCGACCGCGACATGATCGCGGCCCTCACCAAGATCTCCGGCAAGGCGCCTGTCACCGTCTGGCAGACCGAGACCGATATTCCGGATGTCGACCTGATCGTCATTCCCGGCGGTTTCTCCTATGGCGACTACCTTCGCTGCGGTGCGATCGCTGCACGCATGCCGGTCATGCAGGCGATCAAGGCCAAGGCGGAAAAGGGCGTGAAGGTTCTCGGCGTCTGCAACGGCTTCCAGATCCTCGTCGAGGCCGGCCTCCTGCCCGGCGCGCTGATGCGCAATGCCTCGCTGAAATTCGTCTGCCGCGAGATCAAGCTCGAAGTTGTCAACGCCGACACCGACTTTACCCGCGCCTATTCCAAGGGCCAGGTCATCCGTTCGCCGGTCGCCCATCACGACGGCAACTACTTTGCCGATGCCGAGACGCTGAAGACGATCGAAGGCATGGGCCAGGTGGTGTTCCGTTACGCCGAAGGCACCAATCCGAACGGTTCGATGAACGATATCGCCGGCGTCATGAACGCTGCGGGCAACGTTCTCGGCATGATGCCTCATCCGGAAAACCTGATCGAAGCCGCCCATGGCGGTTCCGACGGCCGCGGCCTCTTCGCGTCTGCGCTCGAAGTAATCGCCGCTTAACCATCCGGCTGTAGAAGGCATCCGACCCATCCCCATTTGCGAGCGAGACCGTCGATGCCTTCATTTGCCCCTGCACGCCTGACCGGCCTTGCCTGCGCGGCCTTCGGCCTAATGCTTCTGGCCTCGTGCCAATCGCCGAAGCCGCCGGCCCCGAGCCCGAACACGGCGGCGCTGCCGACCATGGAGCGCGTGGCGCTCGGCGCCAACAGCTGCTGGTTCAAGTCGGGCGATGCGGAATTCAAGTCTTATCGCCTGGCGCCCGAGCTCAATTCCTTCTCCGGCCGTCCGCGCATCTTGATCGTGCCGCGCAAGTCGCCGGAGGCACGCCCCCTCGCCGTCGTTCAGGCCGAGGGCAATCCGGCCCGCCTGCAGGCCTTCGGGCCGCTGATGAGCGAGCCGACGGGAACGCGCATGGCCGCAGACATCAAGCGCTGGGCCGCTGGCGGACAGGGCTGCAAATAGCCCCAAGCTGAACTTGTCGAATTGATTAAAGGGCCGGTTGACCTCAAGGTTGCCGGCCCTTTGCATTTCGGACAGTCGGTCCGATCCGATCGGTTAACGCCAGAACGGTACAGTCGATTCCTGACGCGCGTCCTTTTCCGAAACGCCGATATCCTTGAGCTGCCACTCGCTCATCTCCTCGAGCGCCAGGCGGCCGCGTCGCTTCGCCGCCAGCTCGCAATAGCGGGTCCAAAGCCGCTTCAGCAGACCCTCGCGTTCGTCCGAATAGTCGCCGCCCATTAATGTGCCGGTGCAGCCCACGGACGTCGCTTCCGGGCGGGACAAACAAAGTGTATCTATTGTACTCATTGACAACCCCAATGCAGCGATTGCTATCGTTGTCTTGGTGATAATTGACATATTTTCCGCTGTAATCTAAAGAATTGTCACTATGACAAATTGGCTCCCCGACATTCAGCAGGGTCACGGTCCGCTCTACGCACGGATCGCTGATCAAATCGAATTGGCAATTGGCAACGGGGCCTTGCCCGTCGGCGCCAAATTGCCACCGCAACGCAACCTCGCCTACGATATCGGGGTGACAATCGGCACGATCGGGCGCGCCTACAATATTGTCCGCGAGCGCGGGCTTGTGAGCGGCGAAGTCGGGCGCGGCACCTATGTGCTCGACCATCCCGAAAGCCGGCCGCCGGAGCAGGCGGACCCGCTGACGACGTCCCTTGCCGGCACCCGGCCCCTGGTCGCGCCCGTTGGCAAGCTCAGGTTCGACAGCACCGCCGCGCCGGATATCGGCCAGGGAACGGTGCTGAGCGAAGTGTTGAGCGAAATCAGTCACGAGCATCACGCCGATATTGCCAGCTACGCGCGGAACTTCCCGGATCACTGGTTCGAGGCAGGCTGCCAATGGCTGGCGCGCGGAGGGTTTCGTCCTAAGCCCGAAAACATCGTGCCGACGCTCGGTGCGCATGCGGCCGTCGTTGCCGTAATCGCGGCGGTGACGGCCCCAGGCGACCGCATCGCCTTCGAGACGCTCACCTATTCGCAGGTCAGCCGCAGCGCCGGCCTGATTGGTCGCCGCACGACGCTGGTCGAATCCGACGCCTTCGGCATGATCCCCGACGACTTCGAGCGCGTCTGCGCGCAGCAGCATCCGAAGCTCGCCTTCCTGATGCCGAGCGCGCAGAACCCGACAGTGGCCGTCATGCCGCTCGCCCGCCGCCAGGCGATCGCCGATATCGCCCGCAAATACGGCGTCTGGCTGGTGGAGGATGATCTTTACGGCGCCATGACCGGCGATCAAACGCCGCTGCTCGCCGAGCTTGCGCCCGAACGTACCTTCCTCGTCGGCGGTCTTTCGAAGTCGGTTGCCGCAGGCGTTCGCGGTGGCTGGGTCGCCTGCCCTCCGCATTTCGGCCAGCGCATCCGCATCGCCCACAAGATGGTCAGCGGCGGCCTGCCGTTCATCCTGGCGGAACTCTGCGCCCGGCTGGTGCTCTCCGGCTCGGCTGCAGCCTTGCGCAGCCAGGGCATTGAGGAGGTTCGCGGCCGCGAAGCAATGGCGCGCGAGGTCTTTGAGGGTATCGAGTTCGCGTCCCATCCCTGCATTCCGTTCCTCTGGATGAAGTTGCCTGACCCCTGGCTGTCAGGAACCTTCAAGCAGGCGGCTCTTCAGGAAGGCGTGCTCGTCGACGACGAGGACGAGTTCAAGGCCGGCCGTACCGATCGCGTCTTCCATCGGATCCGCATCGGCTTTTCCTCGCCACCGCAGCGCGCCGAGGTGAGAGCCGGATTCCAGACACTGAAGCGGCTGCTCGACAGCGGCCGAGCCGGCTACGACAGTTTCGAGTGACTATCGAAATCGACGGGGTGACTTTCGCGCAAGCTTCCGCATCATACTGTTTTAGCAGTCTTGCGTAGATGATTCGCCCTCAAGGATTTCGCATGCCGCTATCGCTTCGCCCGGTTCCGTCCCGCCTGATTGCATCCCTTCTTTTCGTCACGACCACCTCCGTCATCGCCGCGCCGGCGGCGGCTCAAGATGGTGTCTTCGACGAAATGCGCTTCGGCGTGACGACATCGATCGCCAGCGGCGGCAAGCAGGAAGACGGCGTGTTTCCGTCGTTCACGCTCTACTTCGATCCGTTCAATGCGGACGGCGCCGCGGATCTCGGCGAAAAGCTGCTGCGTCCACGCGTCTATACCGGTGCTGCCGTGGCCACGTCGTCGAACGGCGTCAACCAGGCCTATGCCGGCCTGAGCTGGACCTTCGACATGACGCAACGCCTCTTCGTGGAGTTCGGCGCGGGCGGCACGGTTCACGACGGCGATCTCGACGATCCCAACGGTTCCGGTCCGCAACTCGGCTGCCGCGTCCTCTTCCGCGAATACGCCGCCGCGGGCGTGCGCCTCGACGAACACTGGAACGTCTCGGCGACCGTTGAACATGCGTCGCATGCCAATCTCTGCGACGGTCCCAACAACGGCCTGACACGCGCAGGCCTCGCCCTCGGCTACAAGTTCTGACGCAGGCCTGCGCAGTCGCGCTCAACAAAGCTTCATACGGGCATCAACCGCTGTTGATCGCCCGTATTTTTCTGTCGCGCCGCGCCGCAGCATAGGTTAAAGAAGCCGCAAAGCGCCCCCTGTTTCTGTTGCGGTTCGCACGCGCCATATTCCTCATTAGTGGATTGCGCGCCGCCCGAAGGATTTGACGGTCGACGATGACGATTTCCAACACCCGCCCCATCACCCCGGACCTCATCGCATCGCACGGGCTGAAGCCTGACGAATACGAGCGCATCCTCGGCCTGATCGGGCGCGAGCCGACCTTCACCGAGCTCGGCATCTTCTCGGCCATGTGGAACGAGCACTGCTCCTACAAGTCTTCCAAGAAGTGGCTGCGCACGCTGCCGACCAAGGGGCCGCGCGTCATCCAGGGCCCGGGCGAAAACGCCGGCGTGGTCGATATCGATGACGGCGACTGCGTCGTCTTCAAGATGGAAAGCCACAACCACCCGTCCTATATCGAGCCCTACCAGGGCGCGGCAACGGGCGTCGGCGGCATCCTGCGCGACGTCTTCACCATGGGCGCCCGTCCCGTCGCAGCGATGAACGCGCTGCGCTTCGGTTCGCCCGACCACCCGAAGACCCGCCACCTCGTTTCCGGCGTCGTTGCCGGTGTCGGCGGCTACGGCAATTCCTTCGGCGTTCCGACCGTCGGCGGAGAAGTCGAGTTTGATGCCCGCTACAACGGCAACATCCTCGTCAACGCCTTTGCCGCCGGCCTCGCCAAGAGCGATGCCATCTTCTACTCCAAGGCCGAAGGCGTCGGCCTTCCCGTCGTTTATCTCGGTGCCAAGACCGGCCGCGACGGCGTCGGTGGCGCGACCATGGCGTCCGCCGAGTTCGACGAGTCGATCGAAGAGAAGCGCCCGACCGTTCAGGTCGGCGACCCCTTCACCGAAAAGTGCCTGCTCGAAGCCTGCCTCGAGCTGATGACGACCGGCGCCGTCATCGCCATCCAGGACATGGGTGCAGCCGGCCTCACCTGCTCGGCCGTCGAAATGGGCGCCAAGGGCGACCTCGGCATCGAGCTCGACCTCGACACCGTTCCGGTGCGCGAAGAGCGCATGACCGCCTATGAAATGATGCTGTCGGAAAGCCAGGAGCGCATGCTCATGGTGCTCGAGCCCGCCAAGGAAGAGGTCGCCAAAGCGATCTTCGTCAAGTGGGGCCTCGATTTCGCAATCGTCGGCAAGACGACCGACGACCTGCGCTTCCGTATCCTGCACCAAGGCGAAGAGGTTGCGAACCTGCCGATCAAGGAACTGGGCGACGAAGCGCCGGAATATGATCGTCCCTGGACCCCGGCCAAGACCGCGGCACCGCTCGCAACCAACGACATTCCGGCAGCCGACGTCGCCGACGCGCTCGTCAAGCTCGTCGGTTCGGCCAACAATTCGTCGCGCCGTTGGGTTTACGAGCAGTACGACACGCTGATCCAGGGCAACTCGCTGCAGCTGCCGGGCGGCGACGCCGGTGTCGTGCGCGTCGAAGGTCATGCCTCCAAGGCGCTTGCCTTCTCCTCCGACGTGACGCCGCGCTACGTCGAAGCCGATCCTTACGAAGGCGGCAAGCAGGCGGTCGCCGAATGCTGGCGCAACCTGACGGCAACCGGATCGCTGCCGCTGGCAGCCACCGACAACCTCAATTTCGGCAACCCGGAACGCCCTGAGATCATGAGCCAGCTGGTTCATGCCATCAAGGGCATCGGAGAAGCCTGCACCGCACTCGACTTCCCGATCGTGTCGGGCAACGTCTCGCTCTACAACGAAACCAACGGCCAGGCGATCCTGCCGACCCCGACCATCGGCGGTGTCGGCCTGATCAAGGACTGGTCGAAGATGGCGCGCATCCGCTTTGCCGCTGAAGGCGAAACGATCCTCGTCGCCGGCGCGCCGGCCGGTCTCGGCTCGCACATCGCCCAGTCGGTCTATATGCGCGACGTTCACGGCCGCACCGATGGCCCGGCGCCCCATGTCGATCTGGCGCATGAGCGCAAGGTTGGCGACTTCGTCCGCGGCCTGATCGTCGACGGTCTTGTAACCGCCGTGCACGATTGCTCGTCGGGCGGCCTGGCACTTGCCGTTGCCGAAATGGCGATGGCTTCGGGCATCGGCGCCTCGGTCGACGCTGTTGCCGGCCATGATCCGATCGCGACCTTCTACGGCGAAGACCAGGGTCGCTACGTCGTGACGGTTGCCGCCGGCGCGCTCGACACGGTTGCCGCTCGTGCCAAGGCTGCCGGCGTCTCGCTCCCCGTCATCGGCAAGACCGGCGGCGACGCCGTCAAGCTTGGCGACGCCAAGGCCGTCTCGGTTGCGGATCTCCGCGCCGCCCATGAAGGCTGGTTCCCGGACTTCATGCAGGGCGACCTCGCGCCTGAAAACTGAGAGATCGATGACGGGAGCCGCACTTTCTGCGGCTCCCGTCATCCCTATTGCGTGCCTGCTTGCAGGCGCTGCCGACGGCGATCATTTGATCGTGTCGGCGCTGGCAACTACCCTCCCTCACCCAATTCAGCAATTGCGTTCCGCCCCTGAATCGTGGTTCCCTTGTTTCATGGACAACGTCGGCAGGCTGCTGACGTTGCAGAATAAAAAGGGAGTTGGCGTATCATGCCCATGACACCAGGCGACATCGAAGACATGATCAAGGCGGGGATTCCCGGAGCCAAGGTCACGATCCGCGATCTGGCCGGTGACGGCGACCACTATGCCGCCGAAGTCGTGGCCGAGGCGTTTCGTGGCAAAAGCCGCGTGCAGCAGCACCAGATGGTCTACAACGCACTGAAGGGCAATATGGGCGGCGTGCTGCATGCCCTGGCACTTCAGACGAGCGCGCCGGAGTAAGCTGGCGTGGCTGACCTGATCAAGGAACTCGTCAGCGGCGTCGTTGACAGCGCGCTCAAGGAAATTCTGAGGAAGACCGGCGTCAAGCGCACGGCCACCAAGCGGACGAAGCGCCGGACGCGGCCGGCGGCCTCTGGCGGCGGCATCCTCGCGGATATCCTTGAAGCCGCCATCCGCAAGCCGGCGAAGAAACAGGTCAGCCGGCGGAAAACCTCGGCGGCGCGCAGCAAGACGCGGCGCCGCACGGCTTGAGTGGTATTAAAACCACATCTTGAGGCCCATCAATATTTGTTGCGATTGGGTGGTGAAAATCACCAATATGCATGCTATCTAAGACCCAATCGATATCCGGCCCTTGAAGCCGGCGCAGGAAGGAAGACAGGATGAGCGGAATTCACGAATTCATCGACAACGAAGTCAAGACGAACGATGTGGTGCTCTTCATGAAGGGTACGCCGCAGTTCCCGCAGTGTGGCTTCTCCGGTCAGGTGGTCCAGATTCTCGACTACATCGGCGTCGACTACAAGGGCATCAACGTGCTCGCCGACGCGGACCTGCGCCAGGGCATCAAGGACTATTCCAACTGGCCGACGATCCCGCAGCTCTACGTCAAGGGCGAATTCGTCGGCGGTTGCGACATCGTGCGTGAGATGTTCCAGGCCGGCGAACTTCATTCCCACCTTTCGGAGCAGGGTATCGCCGTGAAGGGCGCTGTCGCCTAACTCAAGGACGCCTTGTCCCGATCCATCGGAGAAGGCGGGCAACCGCCTTTTTTGATTCGGACGTCTCGTCCGGATCTCGATTTTCGTTGTCTTCCCAAAGGCTTTGCGCGCTTGGTTCGCGCAATGACCGTTTGAATGTTTGTGAAAGCAGGCTTCCTTCCTGAAACGTTTCCGGCGTTCTGCAGCGAGGCCTGGGGCCGCATTTTCGGCCTGTCATGAAGCAGTCGCGATCGTTCGGCATAAGCAGCAGCGGTTCCCGCTCCGGCCTCCCGGCACGGAAATGACCCTGTCGCTGCCGATCGATGCTCCCGCCGCTTCCTGCAGGCCCGGTCCATGTGGTGCGGCTTCCCGGTCGCTCCCGCCTGACATCCCTGTGCCGACCGGCATTTAGCCAGCCGACATCCTTCTTTTTCCGGAGCGGTCCGGACCCAGACCTGTTTCGCTTGGCGCCCACCGCGCCGCTAGGACTTTTGAAATGACAAGCACGACCAACGACGATGCCCTGCCCGGCCTCACGAAATTCCAGTTCATCGCGCTGATGGCCACACTGATGGCGACGAACGCGATTTCGATCGACATCATGCTGCCGGGCCTCCAGGAAATCGGGGCCAGCCTGGGCGTGGCGTCGGAAAACGAGCGGCAATACATCATCACCGCCTACCTGCTCGGCATGGGCGTAGCGCAGCTGTTCTTCGGCCCACTGTCGGACCGGTTCGGGCGCAAGCCGCCGCTTCTGGCGGGCCTTGCCCTTTATGCCGTCTGTGCGGTGGCAATTGCCATGGTGCCGACCTTCGGCCTCATGCTCGCCCTTCGCTTCATGCAGGGCGCGGGTGCGGCTGCCACGCGCGTCATCACCATCTCGATCGTCCGCGACGTCTATGGCGGCCGGCAGATGGCCGAGGTGATGTCGCTGGTCATGATGGTGTTCATGATCGTGCCTGTGATCGCCCCGTCGATCGGCCAGCTCATCATCAGCTTTGCCGAATGGCATATGATCTTTGTCATCGTCGCGCTTTATGCGGTTATGAACATCGCGATCGTGCTGTCGAAGCTCGGCGAAACGCTTGATCCGGCCCACCGCCGCGCCTTCACGCCGTCGGTAATCCTCAGCGGTTTCCGCATCGTGCTGACCAACCGGTTGTCGCTGCTTTATACGCTCGCGACCTCGGTTATCCTTGGCGCGCTCTTCGGCTTCATCAACTCGGCGCAGCAGGTGCTGGTCGGCGTCTACGATCTGGGCGTGTGGTTTCCGCTTGTCTTTGCGGCTTTCGCGAGTATGATGGCGGTCGCTTCCTTTACCAACTCCCGCCTCGTCCGCCGCTTCGGCATGCGGCCGTTGTCCCATGCGGCCCTCTGCGGCTTTACGCTCGCAAGCTTCATCTGGATGTCGGCCTCGCTCTATGCGCCGCTGCCCTTCCCGGTCTTCGTGGTCCTCTATTGCGCCACGATGTTCCAGTTCGGGCTGATCGCGCCAAACTTCAACGCCATGGCCATGGAGCCGCTCGGCCATGTCGCCGGCACGGCGTCCTCGGTTCTCGGCTTCATGCAGACGATCGGCGGGAGCGTGATCGGAGCCTTCATCGGCCAGTCCTTCGACGGAACGGCCACCCCGCTTGCCACCGGCTACTTCACCGTCGCGGCCATCGGCCTCGTCTTCGTGCTCATCGCCGAACGCGGCAAGCTGTTCAAACCGCACCATCAGCCGGCCGGCTGATCTCTAAAGCGCCAACTGTCGCTGTCGCGCTCTAAACGGCCGGCCAGCCTTTTCCAAAGATTGAATTTACGGGTTTTCCCAATGTCCACCATCACCAATCAATCCGAACATGTCGACGGGGTCTCGGGGGCCGAGCGCCTCAACATGGGCATCGTCGAATTCATCATCACCATCGCCGTCATGACGGCGAGCGTCGCCATCGCCATCGACAGCATGCTGCCGGCTCTGCCGGCAATCGGCCAGTCGCTGAACGTCGCCAACACCAACGACAGCCAGCTGGTGATCGGCGTCTTCTTCCTCGGCTTCGGCATCTCGCAGATCTTCTTCGGCAGCCTGTCTGATGCCTTCGGCCGCCGCAAGGTGCTGCTCGGCGGCCTCGCCTTCTTCACGGTGTCGATGTTTGCCGCCGCCCTCACCCAGAGCTTCGAGACGCTGCTGATCCTGCGCTTCATCCAGGGCATCGGTGCTGCGGCCATCCGCATCACCACCATGGCGATCGTGCGCGACTGCTTCGGCGGCCGCGAGATGGCGCGCGTCATGTCCTATGTGATGATCGTCTTCATGATCGTACCGATCGTCGCTCCGTCGATCGGCCAGCTCGTCATCCTCTATGCCAACTGGCACTGGATCTTCATCCTGATCGGCGTCATCGGCGCAATCCTCTTCGTCTGGGCCTTTTCCCGCATGAAGGAGTCCCTGCCGCGCGAAGAGCGCATGCCGCTCTCCGTCGGTGCGGTCGCGTCGGGTTTCAAGACCGTTCTCACCAACCGCATCACTTGCGGCTACATGATCGGCATGACGATGTTTACCGCCGTCATCTGCGCCTACATCGTCACGGTCCAGCAGATCTTCGGCGAGGTCTACGGCCTCGGTGACTGGCTGCCGATCGCCTTTGCAGGTACGGCAGGCGGGATTGCTGTCGCCAACTTCGCCAACGGCTTCTTCGTCCGCAGCTTCGGCATGCGCCGCATCTCGCATGTCTCGATGATCCTGTTTACGCTGATCTCGGTCGCGGGCTTCGTGATGTCGCTCTCCGGCACGCCGGCCTTCGTCGTCAGCTATCTGATGTTCTCGGTGCTCCTGATGTTTTTCGCGGTCATCGCGACGAACTTCACCGCGATCAGCCTGGAGCCGATGGGTCACCTTGCCGGCACCGCTACGGCGATCACCGGCTTCGTCTCGACGACCGGTGGCGCGCTCATCGGCGGCGCCGTCGGCCAGCTCTTCAACGGCACGCTGCAGCCGCTGTTCGGCGGCTTCGCCCTCTTCGGGGCCCTGACCATCCTGGCAACGCTCTGGGCCGAGAAGGGCAAGCTCTTCACCCATCCCGGCGACAAGGACGTCAGCATGGATCACGGCGGCGGCCATATGTAACCGGCCGCCGTAAGGCAAACAAAAAGCCCGCCCGGAGCGATCCGGGCGGGCTTTTTATTTTGGGCTGCTTCGTACGGCTCAGACCGTGAAGACCTCGCGGCGCAGCGTCTCCCAGCTCTCCTTGTCGGTGGCAAGCAGCAGGCCGCCATTGAGATGCGACGGCAGATAGGGCGAGCCGTCGAAGCGGGCGGCATAGGCGCCGGCTTCCTGCGAAATCAGCGTGCCGGCCAGGTGGTCCCACGGCATCAGCTTCTGGTACATCAGGAAGTGGATGTGACCGCCGGCAAGCATGCGATATTCATGCGCGGCGCAGCGGTAGCTGGTGGCAATGCGAACCTTGGCCATGTTGGCCATGACTTCGCGGCGTGCTTCCTGCTTGTAAAAACCGGTCGAGGCACCGCCGACCATGGCCTCGAGCGGCACGCCTGCGGTGACCGACAGGCGCTCCTGCGATCCATTGGCGCGGCACATCCAGGCGCCGGAGCCCTTCTCGGCGATCACCCAGTCGTTGCCGAGCGGATCGTAGATGATGCCGGCAACCGTCTCGCCCTTGGCGACGACGCTTGCCATAACGCCGAAGAGCGGCACGCCGGCGGCGAAATTGAAGGTGCCGTCGATCGGGTCGACGACGACGGCGAGATCGGCATCGGCGAGCTTGTCGAGCAGCGCCGGGTCGGCCGCAACCGATTCTTCGCCGACGAAAAGTGCGCCCGGCGCGACGTCTTCGATGCGTGCCTTGATCAGCCGTTCGGCCGCCTCGTCGCCCTCGGTCACGAGGTCGATCGCTTCCGATTTCACCCTGACGTCGCCGGCTTCAAGATTGCGGAACCGCGGCAGGATCTCTTTGACCGCCGCTTCCTGCAGCAGATTGGCAAGGCCGGCAATGTCGACGGAATGGCTCATTCTTTGGGCTCCGGTGTGAGGGACTGGAAATCGAACAGCTTGGGATCGAGCAGGTGCGACGGGTTCACGTGGCCAAGCGCCCGCAGCATCGTGTCCTTGCGGCCCGGCATGCGTCGCTCGATATCGGCCAGCATCGCCTTCATCGCATTGCGCTCGAGGCCGTCCTGCGAGCCGCAGAGGTCGCACGGGATGATCGGAAACTCCATGGCCGCCGCGAACTTGGCGAGATCGTCCTCGGCCGCATAGGCGAGTGGCCGAAGCAGCATCAGGTCGCCCTCGTCGTTCAAGAGCTTTGCCGGCATCGAAGCCAGCCGGCCGCCGTGGAAGAAGTTCATGAAGAAGGTTTCGAGAATGTCCTCGCGGTGGTGGCCGAGCACCAGCGCGTCGCAGCCCTCTTCACGGGCGATGCGATAGAGGTTGCCGCGGCGCAGCCGCGAACAGAGCGAACAGTAGGTCGCCCCCGTCGGCACCTTCTCTTTCACGATCGAGTAGGTGTCGCGATACTCGATGCGGTGCTTGACGCCGATCGATGCCAGGTATTCCGGCAGGATGTGCTTGGGGAAGTTCGGCTGGCCCTGGTCGAGGTTGCAGGCAATGAGCTCCACCGGCAGCAGCCCGCGCCATTGCAGGTCCATGAGCAGCGCCAGCAGGCTGTAGCTGTCCTTGCCGCCGGAAAGGCCGATCAGCCAGCGCTTGGCGCCCTTCAGCATGCCGAAGTCGTCGAGCGCCTGGCGGGTCTGGCGAAGAAGGCGCTTGCGCAGCTTGTTAAACGAGACGGAGGACGGCATACGGCTGAACAACGGATGCGCGCCGGCGTCGATTTCGGTCTCAAAAATGGTTTCGGCCTGGTCTTGCGACGCGTTGAGCGAAAGGTCCATGGCGGGGATCCTGTGCGGCAGGCAGGCGCAACCGGCGCCCGGCTAATCTTGGGCCAGCACTTGCCTGCTCCAGCCGTCAAGATCAAGGGAAATCGGCCGCACCGTGCAGATCGCCCTAGTCGGAGGAGTTCAGGGACCGAAGACCGACCAGCCAGTGCGCGCCGCGAGCATTTCGAGCGCCAGCGATCCGAGCAGCGAATTGCCGTTTTCGTTGAGGCCAGGCGACCAGACGGCAACCGACGCCTTGCCAGGCGCCACCGCCAGAATGCCGCCGCCAACGCCGCTCTTTCCCGGCAGGCCGACGCGATAGGCAAAATCGCCCGAGCCGTCATAGTGGCCGCAGGTCAGCATCAGTGCGTTGATGCGCCGCGCCCGCTGGCGCGAGACGACGTTATGGCCGGTCAGCGGATTGCTGCCGCCGGCGGCCAGAAACAGCCCGGCCTTCGCAAGCTGGCTGCAGGTCATGGAAAGCGCGCAGTGATGGAAATAGACGCCGAGTACGTGGTCGACGGGGTGGTCGAGCTTGCCGAAGGAGCGCATGAAATTGGCAAGCGCGAAGTTCCGGTAACCGGTGGCCGTCTCCGAACGCGCGACCTCATGGTCGATGACGATCTGGTCGTCGTCGGCGAGATAACGGACGAACTGCACGATCTCGCCGATCAGTTCCCGCGGCGTATGGCCGGCAAGGATCAGGTCGCTGATTGTGATGGCGCCGGCATTGATGAAGGGGTTGCGCGGCTTTCCGCCCTCTTGCTCGAGCTGGACGATCGAGTTGAAGGCGGAGCCTGAGGGCTCGCGACCGACACGGTGCCAGATGTTCTCGCCGTGTTTGCCGAGCGCCAGCGTCAGCGTGAAGACCTTGGAAACGCTCTGGATCGAGAACGGCACCTCGGCATCGCCGACGCGATAGATCTGGCCGCCTGTGGTCACGATCGCCATGCCGAAATGCTTGGCGTCCACGCGCGCGAGCTGCGGAATGTAGTCGGCGACCTTGCCCTGGCCGAACCGGGGGCTCAGCTCCCGATGAATGTCGTCGATGATCGCCTGCAGATCCTGCGGCTTCTGCTCTTCGGGCATCGGGCTTCCCTCTTGGTCATCGCTTTCGGATCGAGGCGACGATAAGGCGCTTATTCGCTGGGGTCCGCGGTAGCGCGGATGCTGATCGGCACTGACAAAAAAGCCGCCCGTTTCCGGGCGGCTTTCGAAGTATCACAAGGCGAGAGCCTCGGATTAACGCGAATAGAATTCGACGACCAGGTGCGGTTCCATGACGACGGCGTAAGGCACGTCGGAGAGAACCGGTACGCGGACGAAGGTCGCGACCATCTTGTTGTGATCAGCTTCGATGTAATCCGGAACGTCGCGTTCAGCGAGCGAAACCGATTCGAGAACGGTTACGAGCTGCTTGGACTTTTCCTTGACTTCGATGACGTCGCCCGGCTTGCAACGGTAGGAACCGATGTTGACGCGGACGCCGTTGACCTTGACGTGGCCGTGGTTGACGAACTGACGGGCAGCAAAGACCGTCGGAACGAACTTGGCGCGGTAGACGATCGCGTCGAGGCGCGATTCGAGCAGGCCGATCAGGTTTTCCGGGGTGTCACCCTTGCGGCGGTCAGCTTCGGCGAAGATCGCGCGGAACTGCTTCTCGCGGATGTCGCCGTAGTAGCCCTTGAGCTTCTGCTTGGCGCGCAGCTGTACACCGAAGTCCGAGAGCTTGGACTTGCGGCGCTGGCCGTGCTGGCCCGGGCCGTATTCGCGGCGGTTTACCGGGGACTTCGGACGGCCCCAGATGTTTTCGCCCATACGGCGGTCAATTTTGTACTTGGACGATTCGCGCTTGCTCATCGCATTTCCTTTCAAACAGTTACACCGGCCTGTTTCCAAACCGGATCAAGGAAACACGCCCTCCTCTGAACCCATTTTCGGGGCTCTGACAGGTTTCTCACGATCACGCAGACGGAGAAGCCACGGGACATGTCAAATGAAACACCGGACATTTCTGCCCGGCGTTGGGGCGGCTTTAGTGGGTCCAGCCCCTGTTGTCAAACAAAATCGTGACAAACAGCCGTTGATCAGGCCGGACCACTCGGTGGCGCTTGCTCCAACGAAATCAGCAGTTTCCTGAGGAGCGCCGCCAGCGCCGTGCGGTCTTGCTTGCTCAGCACCTCGAGGTAGCGCGACTCGCTCGCCATGTCGGCGCGAAAGGCGGTTTCCGCAAGGGCTATTCCCTTTTCCGTCAGCCCGACGACGCTGCTGCGGCCGTCGGACGCCGAGCGTTCCCGCTGGATCAATCCTGCCTTCTGCAGCCGGTCGAGCCGGTGCGTCAGTCCACCGGACGAAATCATCAGCAGCGTATAGAGATCCGTCGGCGTCAGCCGGTAAGGCGGGCCGGATCGCCGCAGCGTCGAGATCACGTCGAACTCGCCGCGGTCGATGCCGAAAGAGGCGAAGGTCTCCTCGATCGAGGGGCGCACCAGATTGGAAAGCCGGTAGGCGCGCCCGAGGATGGCCATAGGCTCGGTATTCAGGTCGGGCAGTTCGGCCGCCCACTGCGCTTGCAGACGGTCCACATGGTCCCTTCCCTCATTCTCATTCTGCATCGTTCACCTCGGCATCGGTCAATATATCTTGACGAGAAGATAGTTTCGGGTAATATCTTCTCGTGAAGATAATTCATTCCCATTGGGAAGCCAACCCGGACGACGATGGAGGCCAGCATGTTTCATGTCATTCCCCTTACAGAACAGAAGCAGAGCCCAAACCGCACGATCCTGTTTGAAGGTGGGCAATTCGGCACGCCGATCTCGCTGTTCCTGATGGATGCCGAGCCTGGCCAGGGGCCTGCCCTTCACGTTCATCCCTATCCGGAAACATGGATCGTGCACTCGGGCGAAGCGGAGTTCACCGTCGGAGAGCAGAAGATCATGGGTAAGGCCGGCGATATCATCGTCGTCGATCCGGAGACGCCGCACCGCTTCGTCAATACCGGCACCGGCCGCCTGCAGATGACCTGCATCCACGCGTCCGATCACGTCATCCAGGAATGGGTCTGACGCCACGACACCGTAACGCGCCAGCGCCGTCTGAGCGTGGTCGGAATAGCTGATGCCTTTACGCGAAAGGTCGAGGTTCACTCAGCCGCAGCGGCAGCCGCAGCCGTCACATCCGGCCCGTTGGCGTCGCCTGGAGCGGTCTCGCTGCCAAGGTCCGGGAACGCGACGATGCGCTTTCCAGCAAAATCCGCATGGATGACGATCAACCCATGCTCCTCGAAGTAGCCGAGCAGACGGCGGGCCCGCCTTGCGGAGTGCGTGCCATAGGCGCGCGCGATCATCGCGTCGGAAGGGCACGGCAGGCCGCGGACGGCCGCCTGCGCCATCATCAGGAACACGGCCTGCAAGTCCTCGGTAACGCGATCGGCAAGCTGCAAGGCCTGCGCCCAGGATTCTGTTCCCGCCGTCTCCGCGTCGATGCCGGAGCGCGCGACGGCCATCTTGCGGCGGAAGGCGCTCAGCGACAGGGCTGCACCGGATGGCAGCCGGCGAATGCGGCATCGCACCAGAAAATCCTGGAACAGTTCTGCATCGGGGCGGAAGGCTGCTTCCGGATTGCTGAGGATTTCGACAAAGACGCTGTCGAGCAGGCTCTCTTTTTCCTCGGCGGAAAGTTCCGGCTGCGCCTGCCTTGCCTCGACCGGCGCGGCAGGCTCGGGCCGCGGGCGGGAGAGCTCGGCCAGGATGTCGGTCGTCGGGCGCGGCGGCGCAACGGCGCGGCGCATGATCGGCCGCGTCAGCTCCTCCGGATCCGGCGTGAAGATCAGATCCTCGACGTCCTGCGGCGCCTCGGGCAGCGGCATCAGCTTCGGGCTCGTCGAGCGCGCCGAGGTCTCGACCGCGCCGATCGTCACCTTGAGCGGCCGGCGCGACAGCGCCGGGCCAAGCGCCACGAAAGAACCGCGCTTGAGGTCGCGGAACATTTCCGCCGTGCGCCGGTCCATACCGAGCAGATCGGCTGCGCGCAGCATGTCGATGTCGAGGAAGGTGCGGCCCATCAGGAAGTTCGAGGCTTCCGCCGCCACGTTCTTGGCGAGCTTCGCCAGGCGCTGCGTGGCGATCACTCCGGCAAGGCCGCGTTTGCGGCCGCGGCACATCAGGTTGGTCATGGCGCCGAGCGAAATCTTGCGCACCTCTTCGGTGACGTCGCCGGCAACCGACGGCGCAAACATCTGCGCCTCGTCGACGACGACCAGCACCGGATACCAGAACTCGCGATCCGCATCGAACATGGCGTTCAGGAACACGCCGGCATTACGCATCTGCTGCTCGATATCGAGACCTTCAAGCGAGAGCACGCAGGAAACACGATGCTGGCGGATGCGGTTGGCAATGCCGATCAGCTCGGCGTCGGTGCGCTCACCCTCGACAACCACATGGCCGAACTTGTCGGCGAGCGTGACGAAGTCGCCCTCGGGATCGATGATGCATTGCTGCACCCAGGGTGCGGACTGTTCCAGCAGCCGGCGCAACAGATGCGACTTGCCCGAACCGGAATTGCCCTGCACCAAGAGACGGGTGGCCAGAAGCTCCTCGATATCGAGCGAGGCCGATGTCCCTTCGGACGTCGCTCCCATGTCGATGCCGACCTTCATTTCCACCTCGTCATGTTAAATCTTACGCAGGTCCGGATGCGATACCGTTGCGCACTGTGCCTGAATACTCTTGATTGATTCGCGATCACGCGGAGACCGCCTATCGGGCGACACCTAGCACGGATTTCCCGGAAATCCTGCCGTCGGCGCACATAACCCACAGGGAATACGCTTTGGAAAGTCTCCTCGGAAAAGAACAAGTTGTATACTCTGGATGTCACAATATAAAGTTGAATGTCGTACTTTTGCGAGAAGGCACGGACGCCCATATGCGATTTGGTCGAAGCGATTTGCCGGGGCAGGAATGCAGCACCACGAAACAGCGCAGCAGATGGAACTGAACAATCTCGATCGCCGTATGCGCGATGCTTACAAGGACACGCTACGGGTCGCCTCGAAAGACGACGCCGAACGCGCCAGCCGCATGCGCTTTCGCGCCGCCTGCGTGCTAGCTGTTCTGATCGGCCTGTTGCTGGCGATCTTCTTTTAAAGCGCCGTGCCGGCCATAGGAACGCATGAACAGGGCACTACCCGATCGCTTCGGCATGCCCTGCTCGCTTTTCCCCGATGGCATCAAGTGCCACCGTCAGGCCAAAGCCCTGCATCAGCCGCCGGGTGGCGAAATCCGGTCTGCCGGAGGTGAAGATCGCCGGGTCCTGGCCGTTCAGCGGCTCGAAGCCGTTCGGTTGCGGCACGAGCGAGCGCGCGCGCCGGGCAATCGCTTCGGCCGGATCCAGCCAGTCGACCGGCCAGGGTGCCAGCCTGCGGAAGACGTTCGCCATGAAGGGATAGTGCGTGCAGGCAAGCACGACGATATCGGTCTTCCTGCCGTCCATCTCGACGAAACACGGTGCGATCTCGGCTAGTACCGTTTCGTCGTCCAGTTTCTCGCCGCGGATATAGGCCTCCGCCATCTTGGCGAGGTTCTCGGAGCCGACGAGCCGCACATGGCATTGGCTGGCGAAGGACTGGATGAGATCGCGCGTATAGGCCCGCTTGACGGTACCCGGGGTCGCCAGCACCGAAACGAGGCCGGAGCGTGTGCGCTCTGCCGCCGGCTTGATCGCGGGCACCGTGCCGACAAAGGTCATCTGAGGAAAGGCCGCGCGCAGATCGGCGCCGACCAGCGTGAAGGCGGTGTTGCAGGCGATCACGCAGATTTCCGGATCATGCTCGGAAAGCAGCCGGCCGAAGAGCGCGATCACGCGCTCTTTCAGCGCCGCCTCTTCCCAGCCGCCATAGGGAAAGCCGGCATCGTCGGCGACATAGATGAAATGCCGCTCGGGCATCAGCACCCTCGCCTCACGCAGCACGGTCAAGCCACCGATGCCGCTGTCGAAGACGAGGATGGGTTTCAGTTCACTCGCTGTCACCTTTGTCTCGCGCTTTCCTGCTGTGTTCACCCGGAGCGCCGGAGCCGCGCGGGTTTTCCCGCGTGAACCGGTCGAGCGAAGAAATGACGCCGCGCAGCACCTGGATTTCGGATTCGGTAAAGGACGGCCTGGTCAGAACCGCGCGCAGGTTCTCGACCAATTTCGGCTTTTTGTCGGCGGAGCGGAAGTAGTTGCGCGCCTCAAGCGCTTCCTCGACATGCTCGAACAGACCCTGCAGGTGTTCCTTGGTCGCCGGCCGCTGCTCGATCGCCTGGAACGAGGTCTGGTCCTCAGACTCCATGCCGGTCTTCAGCCACTCATAGGACATCAGAAGCACGGCCTGGGCGAGATTGAGCGAGGCGAAAGCTGGATTGACCGGAAAGGTCACGATCTCGTCGGCCAGAGCCACCTCTTCGTTGGTGAGGCCCGTGCGCTCGCGTCCGAACAGGATGCCGGTTTTCTCTCCGGTCTGGAAGCGCTGGCGGAGCGTGCGCGCCGCGACGATCGGCGAACGCACCGGCTTGTAGCCATCGCGGTCGCGGGCGGTCGTCGCATAGACGAAGTTGAGATCGGCGATCGCCTCTTCGACCGAACCATAGAGCTTGGCAGCGTCGATCACGTGGTCGGCACGGCTTGCGGCTGATCGTGCCTTTTCGCTCGGCCAGCCGTCGCGCGGATTGACGAGCCGAAGCTCCGCCAGGCCGAAATTCGCCATCGCGCGGGCGACCATACCGATGTTTTCGCCGAGCTGCGGATAGGCGAGAATGATCGCCGGTCCTTCCGCCAGAAGTTCGCGCTCGCTGTTCGTTCCTGCCATTTCCTTAGCCTTCGCCTTTCGTTCGGCGTTTCCCTTGCACAAATGCCGGCGAAATTAAAGTCCACTACAAATGAAGCCGGTTGAGAGACACCCCGATCATTTCCAGACCAAGCTCCGCATCGTCCTTCGAAATCGGCAGGTGGCGATCGACCGGCGCACCGATCCGGCCGACCTGGTAGAAATAGGCCGAGGCCTTGTCGCGCACCGTCTGGACGAGCGCGAGATTGGCGTCGATGTCCGCCTTGAAATCGGTTCCTTCCAGCGCCGCATCCGTGCCGACACGCCGCGCGAAAACCCGTGCCCAGTAGGTGCAGGCCATGAAGATCGCCAGCGCCTGGCGCACATGACCGGGACGCGTCACCAACTGCCAGGGAAGCCCGAGCGGCTTTGCGGCGGCGGCCAGGTCACGATAGGCGCGGTCGAGCGCCTGCGAGCGGGTAATGAGCACCAGACCCGATGCCCCGTCCCGCGCCGCCTGCAGCAGGCCCTTGAGTTCGTCGCACCAGGTTGCGACGGCGGCATCGAGCGTCGTGCGGGTGCGCGTCGGAAACACGACGAAGGCGACCGCCGCACCGGCGATCGAGCCGATCATGGTTTCCTCCAGGCGCAGTTGCAGCAGATGCGGGCTCAGCACGCCCATCAGGCTATAGACCAGCGACAGAACGACGGAGATGAAGAAGGTCATCGTCGCATAGGAGACGGCGAGGAAATAGAAGGCGAGAAAGACGCAAAGTGCGCTGAGCGGCAGCACCAGGTAGATATTGCCGGCTACCAGCGTGCCGACGATGATGCCGACAACAATGCCAAACAGGGTGCCGGCCGAGCGCTGCAGCGCCTTGACCGCCGTATCGCCGCGCGAGCGCGTGTTGGTGAAGACGAGAAACGCCGCAAGCACCGCCCAGAACCAACGTTCCCGCGACAGCATCAACCCGAACACCATGGCGATACCCGAAGCGAGCGTGATCTGGATCGCCGCCTTCAAGGCGGGATCGTTCAGCGACGGCCTCCAGCGGGCGGCAACGCCGCTCAAGTGCAGTGGCGGCTCTTCCAGATCGGCCGGCGTCAGCTTTGCAAGGCTTCGGGCGAGCCTTTGCCGGACGTTGCGCAGCCACAGCAGCGCCTTCACCGTTTCTTCGCGGCGCGGAGCGGCATCGCCGAGCCGCGCGATCTCCGCGTCGATCCGTTCGCCGTCGCGCGCCACCATCGCCTCCACCAGTGCCGGCGGCGGCATCGATTGGAAGCTGACGACCATCACGCTTTCGGCCGCAAGATGCAGGTCGAAGAGGTTGATGACGAGGTCGGAGGTCGTAAGGCCGGGCTGCGGTTCCGGCCGCCGGTTTTCCGTCGGAATGAAGCTTTCCGCCATCAGCACCGCTTCCTTCAGCCGCTCTTCGGCCGCATGCAGCTGACGACGATCGGCCGGTGACAGAACGGGCTTGCGGGCGATCTCCGCCAGTTGCAGCAGCATCTGGTCTACGCGACGCTGCACGCTTGCGGTGGCGCGCAGGAGGTCGCGATAGCGATCATCCGGCAACAGCCGCGTGCGGACGAGATGCGCGACGGTGGCCGAGACGGCCGCTCCGAAGAACAGGGCTGGCAACTGGTCGAGCGTGGGCCTCAGATAGGCGCCGGTGAAATAGGACATGAAGGCGAACATGCCGACGGCAAAACCGCGGGGGCCGAAGGAGCGGCCATAGACCGCGAGAAAGATGATCAGCAGGAAGACGACGTCGGAAACGTAGCGGTGATTCTCGAGAACCGACGCAAGCCCCACCATCGAAACGCCGACGAGGACGGCGATGATGCGGGTGAGCCGCTGGCCGGCAATGGTGCGATCGCGCACCGCCAGTCCCCCTTCGATCGACAGCGACGCCGCAAGCCCGAAGGCGGCCGGCGGCAGCGGTGCGACGAGGTAATGAAACGCCATCAGCAGCAGGATGGAAACGACGATCGTCGCGGTGATGCGCGAGGCCTGCCGCAGGCGGGAGAAGGCCGGATCGTTGGCAAGAAGCCAATCGCGCATACGGGAACGAAGTGCCATCGGAAGCCTTTGCCTGTCCCGCGGCCGCCTGTGGACGCGCGCCGCTTTCGCCGGTTCTTCCTGCATAGCGGCAGATGCGATCTTTGCAAGGCCGGCGCGACGAAAGCAGGCGTCGAAAAGCGGTGGCGAAGAGCCGTCCGAGGTCCGTCTCCACCTCCATCCAAAGTTTCAGCCAAGCATGCTTTGCCTTGTCGGTTCTGAGTGCTATAGGGCACAGGATTTTTCAGAGAGGAAGGGACATCGCTCCCGCTGTCCCGCATAAGCTACGAGGCATATTCATGGCAAAGATCAAGGTCGCCAATCCGGTCGTCGAACTCGACGGCGATGAGATGACCCGCATCATCTGGCAGTTCATCAAGGACAAGCTGATCCATCCCTACCTCGACGTCGATCTGGAATATTACGACCTCAGCGTCGAAAACCGCGATGCTACTGAAGACCAGGTAACGATCGACGCCGCCAACGCGATCAAGAAGCACGGCGTCGGCGTCAAGTGCGCCACGATCACGCCGGATGAAGCCCGCGTCGAGGAGTTCAAGCTGAAGAAGATGTGGAAGTCGCCGAACGGCACGATCCGCAACATCCTCGGCGGCGTCATCTTCCGCGAGCCGATCATCTGCAAGAACGTTCCGCGCCTGGTTCCGGGCTGGACCAAGCCGATCATCGTCGGCCGTCACGCCTTCGGCGACCAGTACCGCGCCACCGACTTCAAGTTCCCGGGCAAGGGCAAGCTGACGATGAAGTTCGTCGGCGAAGACGGCAAGGAAATCGAATACGACGTCTTCGACGCACCGTCGGCCGGCGTTGCCATGGGTATGTACAACCTGGACGATTCGATCACCGAATTCGCGCGCGCTTCGTTCAACTACGGTATCCAGCGCAAGGTTCCGGTGTACCTGTCGACCAAGAACACCATCCTCAAGGTCTATGACGGTCGCTTCAAGGACATCTTCCAGCAGGTCTTCGACGCCGAATTCGCCGAGAAGTTCAAGGAACTGAAGATCTGGTACGAACACCGCCTGATCGACGACATGGTCGCCTCGGCCCTGAAGTGGTCCGGCGGCTACGTCTGGGCATGCAAGAACTACGACGGCGACGTGCAGTCGGACATCGTCGCCCAGGGCTTCGGCTCGCTCGGCCTGATGACCTCGGTCCTGATGACGCCGGATGGCAAGACGGTTGAAGCCGAAGCCGCGCACGGCACGGTTACCCGCCACTACCGCCAGCACCAGAAGGGCGAAGAAACCTCGACCAACTCGATCGCCTCGATCTTTGCCTGGACCCGTGGTCTCGCTCATCGCGCGAAGCTCGACGGCAATTCCGAACTCGCAAAGTTCTCCGAAACGCTTGAGAAGGTCTGCGTCGACACCGTCGAAGCCGGCTTCATGACCAAGGACCTGGCGCTCCTCATCGGTCCCGATCAGCCGTGGCTCTCGACCACCGGCTTCCTCGACAAGATCGACGAGAACCTGCAGAAGGCCATGGCTGCCTGATAGGCTCCAGTCCCAGAGACAACGAAACCCGGCCTCGCGCCGGGTTTCTTTTTTGGACCAATGAAAATTCCGGAACGCGGATCGGCGCCGGACTGCAGCCGGTACTCGCACGACTTCAAGGCGAGCGCGGCCATGCTACCGGCAGCGACTGCTAGAACATGTCGCGGCTGCTGCTGCGCGGATCGTCGCTGACGATATGCGGGTCGTAGATCCCGCCTCTCGCGCTCCGGCGCCATGGCCGGGCCGGATCGACGGGGTCCCTGCCGATATCCGCCACGACGATCGATGGTCCATCCCCGCTGCATCGGACCGCCCATTGCCCGTCGGGCGAAACAATCCCTGAAGGAGCCGTCAGGCCGGGCTGCGCGAGAACCGCAAAACTCGCCCAATAGCGATTGATTGAAGCATGCCCCTGCACCTCGGCGGCAAAGGCAATGTCGTTCGCCAGAGCGCCGCCGGAGGTCGAAAACAGCACGCAATCGACGTTCAGCTGTTCGTATTCGATGAAAAGCTCGGGAAAGTGGCACTCGATGCCGAGCGCGCAGCCGAAGCGGACGCCGTCGACCTCGAACGCCAAAGGGATCGTTCCGGGCGTGTACATGAACGAGACCTTGGTGTTCGACAGCATGCGCTCGTCGTAGCGTGTCGCGACCGCCCCCTTATCCGAGATCACATAGAGGCTGTTGTGCGGGCGATGCGGTTCGGTGAGCTTGTGAACGGATCCAAGGACCGTCCATAGGCCGAGGTCCCGCGCCAACGTCCGTATGGCATCAAGCTCTTTGCGCAGAACCGTCCACTCGAAACGGCGCCAATCGGACGGGCCTATTTCGCGCGGACCGATCGTCGACATGATGCGCTTGTTCGGAAAGCACGTCGCGCCCTCGGGGAAATGCAGCACCCGCGCCCCGGCCCGATGCGCCTCCCGCATCAGGTGTCGGATCCCTTCGCCGGCATGGTGAAGGGCCGCCGCATCGCGGGGATCGTCGAAATAGCCGGATTGCGCCACGGCCAGGCGCAGCAATCTTGGTTGCGCCACCAAGTCTTCCGCCGACGCCTGGCGAAGATGCATGAGTGCAGTTGTATAGGATTCGCCGGTCTTGGCGGCACGGGCGCGAACGCGCCGTTTGAAATTTCGGTTTTCAGTCATCACAGGGCCTTTCGCGTCTCGGGCAAGTTTCCCAGCAACCGGACCCGAAACGGTGGGACCGAGATTGCGACCCGAGACTGAAGTCCCTTTGCCTCCGTGAAAGGATCGTGCTGGGGACGATCTTTGGAGGTTCGGCGCAGGCCACGCCGAACCAAAAGGTGCCGCTCGGACACTGATTCGTCAATTGCGGGTGTGTGCTCGGGTGTCTGTCACTTCAAAGGCAGATAGATTTCGCTCAAGAGTTCGGTCGGCGCAACTTCGCGGGGATTGTTGAGATATTTCTCGAACATCAGGCTGTCGCGGATATCGCGGCCGGACTGCGGCAGCCATGTGCCGTAGAGCCATTGGTAGGCCTTCGGCATATCCGCGTAAGGGCCTTTGTGGCGAAGCACCGCATAGCGGCCGCCGTCGAGATGCTGCGGGGTCAACGGCGCCTCCGCCGGCATCGGTCCGCGCGCGCTGACGCAGGCAAAGGAGCGCAGTTTTTCCGCCGGCACCAGTTCCGGATCGTCGAGGTAGATGCCGATCATCTCCATGTCCGGCCGGAACAATTGCCGTGAAAAGAGGGTGCCATAGAGCGTCTCGAACGCCTTGCCGATCTCCATATAGGAGCCGGTGTGGGCGACGCCGACGAGGTCGAAGGCTTCGACGTCCTTCAGGGTGACTTCATACATGTCTGGAATTCCTTCCGTTGAAGCGGTTTCAAAGGCGACATGGCTCCCCTCCTTGCGGTATCGCGCCGGCGGCAGCCCATAGGCGGCCTTGAAGGTGCGGTTGAAGGATTGCAGATTGGGATAGCCAGAGCGCTGCGCGATCGTTTCGACAGGAAGATCGGTCTGGGCGAGATCGGCCGCTGCCCGCTGCAGCCGCAGCCGCTTCACCGTTCCTGCCAGCGTCTCGCGGTGAACGGCCCGGTAGATCCGGTGCCAATGGTGCGGCGACAGACAGGCGATCTCGGAAAGGCGATCAAGGTCGAGATCGCCGTCGAGATGACCGTAGATGTAGTCGCTGACCCGGTGCAGACGCCGTTCATAGGTCGCCCACGCTACCCGCTCTTCCATGTCCAGCCTTTCGCGCTTTGCTCACGGATGGGTAGACCATAGATCAATTTGACAAATCCTGCGGAGTTGCGGGCGTGCTTCGACTGAGATTTGTACGAGCCTTCCGCGCTATAGGACCCCAGAACGGTGCCCTGGCCAGCAATCACGTTTCGGTTTGACCGTCCGAGGCGCCGAGGCTCTGTTCGTGTGGGCTGGTGATCCGGCGGGTTATGACACGCACGAGCGGAGTAGGCTTGCAGGACCGCGAGCGTGAAGTTGCGCCAGCCTTGCCTGATGCAAACAAAAAGGGCGCCGCAACGGACGCCCCTTTCCTATTCTGCTGTGGGTACCAATCAGCCGGCGAGTGCGACGGCCACGGCTTCGATCGCTTCGGCCGCCTTGTCGCCATCCGGACCGCCGGCCTGGGCCATGTCGGGACGGCCGCCGCCGCCCTTTCCGCCGAGAGCGGCGGATGCGACGCGAACGAGGTCAACGGCGCTGAGCTTCGAGGTCAAGTCGTCGGTCACGGCAACGACCGCGCTTGCCTTGCCATCGCCGGAAACGCCGACGAAGGCAACGACGCCGGAGCCGAGGCTCTTCTTGCCGTCATCGGCCAGGCTCTTCAGATCCTTGGGCTCGACGCCCGAAACGACCTTGCCGAGGAAGCGAACGCCGGCGATTTCGCGGGCGGCATCGGCCGAACCCGCTTCGCCGCCACCACCGAGTGCCAGCTTCTTCTTGGCCTCAGTCAGCTCGCGTTCCAGCTTGCGGCGCTCGTCGAGCAGCGCCTCGACGCGGCCGAGCACGTCGCCCGGCTGAACCTTCAGCGTGTTGGCGAGCGTCTTCACGCGCTCGTCCTGCTCGTTCAGATAAGCGCGTGCCGCTTCACCGGTCAGCGCCTCGAGGCGACGAACGCCGGCGCCGACGGCGCTTTCCGAGACGACGCGCACCAGGCCGATGTCACCGGTGGCAGACACGTGCGTGCCGCCGCAGAGTTCGACGGAGTAAGCGCGGTTGGCCTTGGAGCCGTGGATGCCGCGGCCCATCGAGACGACGCGAACCTCGTCGCCGTACTTCTCGCCGAAGAGCGCCATCGCACCTTCGGCAATCGCATCATCGACGCTCATCAGACGCGTGGTCACCGGCGTGTTCTGGACGATGATCTCGTTGGCCATCTCTTCAACGACCTTCAGCTCCTCGGCCGTCATCGGCTTCGGATGAGAAACGTCGAAGCGCAGGCGTTCCGGCGCTACCAGAGAGCCCTTCTGGGCCACGTGGGTGCCGAGCACTTCGCGAAGCGCCTCATGCAGGAGGTGCGTTGCCGAATGGTTGGCGCGCAGGCGCGAGCGGCGGGCGTGATCGACGTCGAGCTGGGCGGCGTCGCCGGTCTTGACCGTGCCTTCGGCAACGGTCGCGAAGTGGACGAAGAGCCCCTCGCCGCGCTTCTGCGTGTCGGTGACGGTGAGCTTGCCGCTTTCCGTCGTGATCGTGCCGGTATCGCCCATCTGGCCGCCCGACTCGCCGTAGAACGGCGTCTGGTTGAGCACCACCTGGACGGTGTCGCCCTTGGCGGCGGTTGCTACGACAGCGCCATCGCGCACGATCGCCTGGATCACGCCCTCGGCGGTCTCGGTGTCATAGCCGAGGAAATCGGTCGCGCCGTGCTTTTCCTTGAGCTCGAACCAGATGGTCTCGGTCGCAGCTTCACCGGAACCGGCCCAGTTGGCGCGGGCTTCGGCCTTCTGGCGCTCCATGGCAACCGAGAAGGCGTCGGTGTCGACGGTGATGCCCTTGGCGCGCAGCGCGTCCTGGGTCAGGTCGAGCGGGAAGCCGTAGGTGTCGTAGAGCTTGAAGGCGGTTTCACCGTTGAACTGGTCGCCTTCAGACAGATCGGCAGATGCGTCGGACAGCAGATTGAGACCGCGCTCCAGCGTCTTGCGGAAACGGGTTTCCTCAAGCTTCAGCGTCTCGGAGATCAGCGCTTCGGCGCGCACCAGTTCCGGATAGGCGCGGCCCATCTGGCCGACGAGTGCCGGCAAGAGCTTCCACATCAACGGATCCTGGGCGCCCAGCAGCTGCGCGTGACGCATCGCACGACGCATGATGCGGCGAAGCACGTAGCCGCGGCCTTCGTTCGACGGCAGCACGCCGTCGGCGATCAGGAAGGCGGACGAACGCAGGTGGTCGGCAATGACGCGATGGCTGGCGCGACGGTCGCCCTCAGCCTTGACGCCGGTCGCTTCTTCCGAAGCCGCGATCAGCGCGCGGAAGAGGTCGATGTCGTAGTTGTCGTGTTCGCCCTGGAGAACGGCTGCGAGACGCTCGAGGCCCATGCCGGTATCGATCGACGGACGCGGCAGGTTGACCCGCTCTTCCTTGGTGATCTGCTCGTACTGCATGAAGACGAGGTTCCAGATCTCGATGAAGCGGTCGCCGTCTTCGTCGGCCGAGCCCGGAGGTCCGCCCCAGATATGGTCGCCGTGGTCGTAGAAGATTTCCGAGCACGGGCCGCAGGGGCCGGTATCGCCCATGGCCCAGAAGTTGTCACTGGTCGGGATGCGGATGATGCGGTCGTCGGAGAAACCGGCGATCTTCTTCCAGAGATCGAAGGCCTCGTCGTCGGTGTGGTAAACCGTGACCAGCAGGCGCTTGGCGTCGAGGCCATACTCCTTGGTGATCAGGTTCCAGGCGAGCTCGATCGCGTTCTCCTTGAAGTAATCGCCGAAGGAGAAGTTGCCGAGCATTTCGAAGAAGGTGTGGTGACGCGCGGTGTAGCCGACATTGTCGAGGTCGTTGTGCTTGCCGCCGGCGCGAACGCACTTCTGCGCCGTAACGGCCGTCGAATAGGGACGCTGCTCCAGGCCGGTGAAGACGTTCTTGAACTGCACCATGCCGGCATTGGTGAACATCAATGTCGGGTCGTTGCGCGGCACCAACGGGCTCGACGACACGACCTCGTGACCGTTCCTGCGGAAATAGTCGAGAAAGGTCGACCGGATTTCATTCACGCCGCTCATCTTGCGTCCTATTCTTAAGCACCGATTCCGGCCCGGGTACGGCCCACGCCGCGCCACTAAGCCATTGTCCCTAAACCCTGCGGCCACCCGTGGTGACCGCACCCTCCAACGCGCTGGGTCGCCGGAACCAAAGGCTTTTATCGCTCACATATCCGACTGTCCAGACGCCAGCAAAAAACCGGCCGCCCACGGGACGACCGGTTTTCTGGTAACCTCAGTGGACCGAGCGGCTTATGCTTCCGGCGGCTCGTCACCGTCGTCCGCTTCCGGACCGCCATTCTCGAGGAACCGATCAGCGATCAGGCCGGCGTTCTGGCGCAGCGCCGTCTCGATTTCGCGCGCGAGATCCGGATTGTCGCGCAGGAACGTCTTGGCGTTCTCGCGGCCCTGGCCGAGACGCTGGCTGTTGTAGGAGAACCAGGCGCCAGACTTTTCGACGATGCCGGCCTTGACGCCGAGGTCGACCAGTTCGCCGGTCTTCGATACGCCCTCGCCATACATGATGTCGAATTCGACCTGCTTGAAGGGAGGCGCCATCTTGTTCTTGACGACCTTGACGCGGGTCTGGTTGCCGACGACCTCTTCGCGCTCCTTGACCGAGCCGATGCGGCGGATGTCGAGGCGAACCGAGGCGTAGAACTTCAGCGCGTTGCCGCCGGTGGTGGTTTCGGGCGAGCCGAACATCACGCCGATCTTCATGCGGATCTGGTTGATGAAGATGACCATGCAGTTCGACTTGGAGATCGACGCCGTCAGCTTGCGCAGCGCCTGGCTCATCAGGCGGGCCTGCATGCCCGGCAGGCTGTCGCCCATTTCGCCTTCGATTTCGGCGCGCGGCACGAGCGCTGCAACCGAGTCGACGACGAGAACGTCGATCGCGCCGGAGCGCACCAGCGTGTCGGTGATCTCAAGCGCCTGTTCGCCGGTGTCGGGCTGCGAGATCAAGAGGTTTTCGAGATCGACGCCGAGCTTGCGGGCATAAACCGGGTCGAGCGCGTGTTCAGCATCGACGAAGGCGCAGATGCCGCCCTTCTTCTGTGCTTCGGCGACGGTCTGCAGCGCCAGCGTCGTCTTACCCGAGCTTTCAGGGCCGTAAATTTCAACGATGCGGCCCTTCGGCAGGCCGCCAATGCCGAGCGCGATGTCGAGGCTGAGAGAGCCGGTCGAAACCGTCTCGATCTCAATGATGCTGTCCTTCCCACCGAGCTTCATGATCGATCCCTTACCGAACGAACGTTCGATCTGGGAAAGTGCCGCTTCAAGTGCCTTGCTTTTATCCACCGATTTGTCCTCTACGAGCCGCAAAGAGTTTTGTGCCATTTGGTCCACCTTTAGGTTATTGAAGCTACCGAGGCAATGAAGCCGCCGCAGGAGTTTTTGTACATGTTTTGTTCCATATTTGCAAGAGCGCGACAACACATTGAAAAACAATAGCTTTCCACGATACGTTCGATTCTTGTTCACGGAACGAAACCAGAGTTTTCGAATGTTGGCGCCAGCCCTTCGAACCTGCCCGGCAAGGCTCGGCCGATTCGCCTGCGCATGAGACTTTGGACAGGTTGGGCGCGTGGCGCTTCGCGACGCGGCATTGCAGGATGCCAACAGATATTCGGCCGAGCGGCCAAGCAGAGGAACATTCATGACGCAAGCTGACATCGCCGTTTTCGGTGGCGCGCATATCGACAGGCGCGGCCGTATATCGGGAACGACAGCGCCCGGATCGAGCAATCCGGGAAGCTGGTTCGAAGAAGCGGGCGGCGGTGGTTTCAATGCCGCGCGCAACCTGGCGCGGCTTGGCCACAGCGTGCGCATGATCAGCACCCGCGGCGGTGATGCGGCCGGCGAGATGGTGACCGCAGCCGCGGCCGCCGCTGGCGTCATCGACAGTCCCCTCACCTTTCTTGACCGCCAGACGCCGAGCTATACGGCGATCCTCGAAAACGACGGCAATCTGGTGATTGCGCTTGCCGACATGGAGCTCTACCGGCTGTTCTCGCCACGGCAGTTGCAGCGGCGGGCGCTCCGCGAGGTCATCGCCGCGAGCAAGCTGGTGCTGACCGACGCCAACCTGCCGGAAGAAACGATCGCCGCACTTGCCCAGTCGGCTGCCGGCAACGGCCGCCTCGTCGCCGGCATCGCTGTTTCGCCGGCCAAGGTCATCCGCTACCGGCCGTGCCTCTCGCATCTCTCGTTCCTGTTCATGAACGAATCCGAGGCGCGGGCGCTGACCGGCAAGGAGGCGGCCGAGGCGGAAGAATGGCCGGCCCTTTTGCGCGGTCTCGGCATCAACGGCGGCGTCGTGACCCGGGGCGGCCGTACGGTCGTTGCCTTCGAGGGCGACAGCGCCTGTGTCGTCGTGCCGCCGGCCCTGCCCGCCCTTGCCGACGTCACCGGCGCCGGCGACGCGCTCGCCTCCGGCTTCCTTTCCGCCCGCCTTGCCGGCCGCGATATCGCCGATTGCCTGCGGCACGGCATCGCAGCCGCCGGTTTAACGTTGCGTTCTCCCTTGGCCGCATCCGAAGAGATGTCCGCGGCCAATCTCGAACAGGCGCTGGCCCTTGTGCCCACGCCCCAAATGCTGTCATGACATTTGCCAGCAGAACTCCCAAGGAAAGACCATGACCAAACCCGCTTCCCCCTTCCTGCCGATGGAATATTCCGACGAGGTCGCAGCCGCCAAGGCGCGTGGCGCGCCGATCGTGGCGCTGGAATCGACCATCATCACCCATGGCATGCCCTACCCGGGCAACCTGAACATGGCCCGCAGCGTTGAAGCGATCATCCGCGAACAGGGTGCCGTGCCGGCGACCATCGCCGTCATTCATGGCGTACTGCACATCGGCCTTGACGATGCCAAGCTCGAAGAACTGGCCAAGACCCAGGGCGCGATGAAGGTCTCGCGCGCCGATCTCGCCTTCGCGATCGCCGAGCGCCGCACCGGCGCGACCACCGTCGCCGCGACGATGATCGCTGCTGCCCGCGCCGGCATCCGCGTCTTTGCGACCGGCGGCATCGGCGGCGTGCACCGTGGCGCCGAGCTCTCCTTTGACATCTCCGCCGACCTCGATGAACTCGCCCGCACCGGTGTCATCGTCGTCTGCGCCGGCGCGAAGGCGATCCTCGACATTCCGAAGACGCTCGAAGTGCTCGAGACCCGCGGCGTTCCGGTCGTCACCTATGACAGCGAAATCTTCCCGGCCTTCTGGTCGCGCGACAGCGGCCTCAAGAGCCCGCTGATGCTGAACAGCCCGGCCGCGATCGCCAACTTCCAGACCATGCGCGAGCTGCTCGGCGTCGAAGGCGGCATGCTGGTCGCCAATCCGGTTCCGGAAGCTGCCGAGATCCCGCGCGAAGAGATGGAGATCTACATCGCCCGGGCGCTCGACAATGCCGAGAACGACGAGATCACCGGCAAGGCGGTCACGCCCTATCTGCTCAGCAACCTCTTCGAAATGACCGAGGGCCGCAGCCTCGAGACCAACATCGCGCTGGTCGAGAACAATGCCCGGCTTGCCGGCGAGATCGCCGTCGCGTTGAACGTGAAGTAATCCGGTAAGAAACGGCGAGAAATTGAGAAGCCCGGCCCGCAAGCGCCGGGCTTTTTACATTGGCGAAGGCTGACGATGCGTTGGAAGTTTGATCAAGCACCTGATGTTGCCTGCGTTACCTGCCGCTCGGTGCTCGCGGGGCACCCGGTTCTCGTCGCAACACATGGCTAAAGCGCTCGTGGTCGCGATGGCGGAGGTCGTCGAGCGCCACACCGACCTCGACGAGATCGCCGATCTTCCTCCCGGCTGGTCGGCAACGCGCGCCTCGGCCAACGGGCCTTGGTCAAGGCAGCAGAACAACTAGGGGCGGAAGCCTAACGTACCCAGCGCCGGACCCCGGTCGATATTCCCTGGCGTTTAAAGGTCCTAGGAATCGAGCATTTCGCGCACGGATACCGCCAGCTGCTTCAGCGAGAACGGTTTGGGCAGGAAGCCGAACTTGGCATCCGCC
Source organism: Ensifer sp. ENS06 (assembly GCF_014852205.1). Lineage (NCBI taxonomy): Bacteria > Pseudomonadati > Pseudomonadota > Alphaproteobacteria > Hyphomicrobiales > Rhizobiaceae > Ensifer > Ensifer sp. ENS06. The sequence goes on from NZ_JACVBC010000002.1 coordinate 99,626, forward strand.
GGCAGGTTGCGGGCAAAGGCGTCTTCGGCATAGCCCGAGACGAAGATGAACTTCAGGTCCGGGTACTTCTTGCGCAGTTCGGTCAGGAGCGTCGGTCCGTCCATTTCCGGCATCACCACGTCGGATACGACGATATCGACGGCGCCGTTGAGCTCGTCCATGATGTCGAGCGCCTCGACGCCGGAGCCCGCTTCGTAGACGGTGTAGCCGCGCGTTTCCAGCATGCGCTTGCCGCCGCGGCGAACAGCCTCCTCGTCCTCGACGAGCAGCACGACTGCCGAATCTCCGGTGAGATCGGTCGGCTCCTCGGTCTTGACCACGGGAGCCGCTATCGTCTGCACCACCGGCGCAGCAACGGTTCCGGTGCCTGCCTGCGCGGGCTCCTCGGGCGCAACCGGCACCTCGATATGGCGCGGCAAGAGGATGCGGAAGGTCGTGCCCTTGCCCACTTCCGATTCCGGATAGATGTAGCCGCCCGACTGCTTGACGATGCCATAGACCATCGACAGGCCGAGACCGGTGCCCTTGCCCACTTCCTTGGTCGTGAAGAACGGCTCGAAGATTTTGTCGAGGATTTCGGGCGCAATACCTGTTCCCTGGTCGGAAACTTCCACCATCACGAAGTCTTCGTCCGGCAGCTCACGGCGTCCGAAGGCCGAAACCTCCGCCGCCGGCAGATTGCGGGTGCGAAGTGTAATGATGCCGCCTTGGGGCATGGCGTCGCGGGCGTTGACCGCGAGGTTCAAAAGCACCTGTTCGAACTGGCCGAGATCGGTCCGGACCGGCCAGAGATCGCGGCCATAGTCGACCTCGACCTTGACGTTCGTTCCGGTCATGCGGTCGACCAGCATGCGCAGGTCGCCGATCACGTCGGTCATGTTGAGCACCGTCGGCCGCATCGTCTGCTTGCGCGAGAAAGCAAGCAGCTGCCGCACGAGAACAGCGGCACGGTTGGCGTTGCGCTTGATCTCCATCAGGTCGGCGAAGCTCGGGTCGGCCGGCCGGGCAGACAGAAGCAGGTGGTCGGACGACAGCAGGATCGCCGTCAGCACGTTGTTGAAGTCGTGCGCGATGCCGCCGGCAAGCGTGCCCACGGCGTTCATCTTCTGCGTCTGCGCCATCTGGTTTTCGAGCGCTTTCTGCTCGGTAATCTCCAGCGCATAGATGATCGCCGCTTCCTCCGGCGCCTGATCGGTCTGGTCGATCACGGCATTGACGTAGAAGCGGAAATGGCGCTCGCCATCGGTCGGGTGCAGCGCGTCGATCGGCGCGATGTCGCCCTGCCGGTCCTTGGCGGCCGCCAGCGCGTCGTGCAGGCGAAGCTTCTCGGTTTCGTGCACCACTGCATCGATCAGCGCGCCGCGCTCGACGTCGTCCTGCGAGACGAGACCGGAAAACAGCTTCAGGAACGGCGCGTTGGTGCGCAGGATCCGGCCATTGCCGTCGACCGAGGCGATCGCCATCGGCGTATTGTTGAAGAAGCGGGTAAAGCGCATCGCTGCGCTCGACGCCGACTGGTCGCTGTCCTCGCCGCCCTCGCGCGACATGACGATGGTGCGGCTTTCGCCGGGCGCGCCGTCGCGGGTCGAGGAGACACGGTGGATCATGCGCACCGGCAGGCTCTGGCCGTTCAACTTGCGCAGGTCGAGGTCGAGCATCTTGGTCTTCTTCAGACCCGGTTCGGCCTGCACCGCCTGGACGAGCGTCAGCCCCTCACCGGCCACCAGATCGCCAATACTTATCGAGCCCGGCTGGAACTTGGTGAGATCGATGCCGAGCCAGTCGGCAAGCGTGGCGTTGATATAGAAGATCTCGCCCTTGCGGCCGGCGGAGAAGAAGCCGGCGGGTGCGTGATCAAGATAATCAATCGCGTTCTGCAATTCCTTGAAGAAGCGCTCCTGGTCATCGCGTTCGGCGGTGATGTCGGCGATCTGCCAGAGATAGAGCGGATTGCGCTCGCTGTCTTCGAGCGGCAGCACGCGTGCCTTCAGCCGGAACCAATGGGCGCCGGAGCCGGTGGCCGCACCGGTCGCAAGCGGCTTCAGCAGGCGGAATTCCTCATGCCCCTGCTTGCCCTCGTGCAGGCCGTTGGTCAGCCGGTAGATTGCTTCCGTCGCCTCGCGATTGCGCGACAGGATCGTTTCGAGCGATTGGATGCCGGCAGCGTTCCTCGCGCCCGTGAGCGCGCCATAGGCGGCGTTGGCGTAGATGATCCGGCCCTTCCGGTCCGTGACGATCGTGCCGTCCTCATGCGCATCGAGAAAGGCACGCGCCAGTTCGTCCGGGCGCGATTGCGGCATCACCTCGATGAAGCCGATGACCGAGGACACGAGAAAGAAGATGCCGACCATGGCGAGAACGCCGAGGATGCCGAGCACGATCTCATTTTCCATCTGGTTCCGGAAGATCACGAAGGCGATGGCCGAGACGGTGAGGACGATCGCCAGCAGCACGATCCGCAGCACGGTTCCGGGCCTGACGCCACGGTCAACAACCGGCATCTGGTAGTCGCCTGACTGCCGCAATTTCGTCATCGGGTCCTCTTACGCGGCCGGCGCCGCGCGCGGCGCGGCCCAGCCCTTCCGGCCGGCATCCGCTCAAACCGCCGGGCAAAATCGGCCATAGCCGACACGCCCTCGATCATTCGGACAAGAATCATCTTTAACAATCAGAGATAACAGCAAAAAGCACCTGTGCGGAAGCATTCGAGCCAATTCACAGGGAATGTCGGCGAAGTGCTTGTCCGAGCCCGAAAAAAGCCGTCAAATACTGCCACTCGAAAGGCAGAAGGAGTTCACCCTATGATGGAAACGATCATCGCCGACAACGGCAGCCGGTTCGTCGTCGCCGCTGCAGCGGTCGCGATTGGACTTTTGTGCCTCGTGGCTGTGCTCTGGATCATGCGCAACCGTCCTTCCTCGCCATTCATCCGTGGCGGCAAGAACCGCCAGCCGCGCCTGGCCGTGCTCGATGCTGCCGCTGTGGACACCCGGCGCCGTCTCGTGCTCGTGCGCCGCGACGATGTCGAGCACCTGATCATGATTGGCGGGCCGACGGATATCGTCATCGAAAGCCGGATCGTCGCCGGCGGCGACGAGCGCCCGTCCGTCAGCGAACGCTCTGCTGTCATCGAACGCAAGGTGACCGAACCAGTGGGTGAAAGCCGTCCGGCAGTCAGGGAACCCGTTCAGCAGCCCGCGCCGACAATGCAGGCCGAACCCGTCGTCGCGACGCCAGTTCGCCCCATCACCCGGACAGAGGAACAGCCCGTCGCTCGCGTCGAGCCGGTGGCGCCCATGCGCGTTACGGCCGAACAGCGCCCGGTGGCAGCACCTGCCCTTGCTGCAGAGCAGCGCCCTCTCGCTCGCCCTGTCGCCCAGCCCGCACCCGAGAGCCCGTCTATCACCTCCGTCGCAGCACCCGCGGTCAACGTCGATGCAGCCATGAACCGCCCTGTGGCAATGGCGCAGACTGTACAGCCGCAACCCATTCAGATGCAGCCGGCCCAGCAGCTTCAGCGCCCCGCAGCGATCATCCAGTCGCAGCCTCAGCCCCAACCGCAGCCGGCTCCTGCGACCGCCCTTTCTGATTTCGAGCGCCTTCTCGACGCGGAGATCACCGGCGACCTGCAGCGCCTGGGTCCGGCAACATCGGTCACTCCGGAAAACCGTGCGCCGGCCCATTCCGGCCGTCAGGAGCCGACGCTTGGCGCGCCTGTCGCCGACGGCGGTCATAAGGAGCCGACAATCGAAGAAGAGATGAACCGCATGCTGGCCGACATTTCCGCCGGGCGGAAGCCCTGATTGCCGCATTGGCCTGGCGGCGACGTCAGGCATCGCGACGGCAGCGAGATACTTGTCTGAGCCCAGGCATCGAAGCGAAGAGCCGCTTCGTTGCTTCGGAATAAATTCGGGACAACGGAAAAAGGCGCGGTTTGACCCGCGCCTTTTTTCAGACTGTTACGAAAGCCCGAAAGCTTATTCGTCCCGGTAGACCTTTTCCCGCCGCTCGTGGCGCTCCTGCGCCTCGATCGAGAGGGTCGCGATCGGACGGGCGTCCAGTCGCTTCAGGCCGATCGGCTCGCCTGTTTCTTCGCAGTAGCCGTAGGTACCTTCGTCGAGACGCTGCAACGCCGCATCGATCTTGGAGATCAGCTTGCGCTGGCGGTCCCTGGCTCTGAGCTCGATTGCCCGATCAGTTTCGGAAGAAGCCCTGTCTGCGAGATCCGGATGATTGGCGCTCTCCTCTGCCAAGTGATCCAGTGTCTCGCGTGCCTCGCGAAGGATGTCGTTTTTCCAAGCGTTCAACTTGGCCCGGAAGTACGCCCGGTGGTTGGCATTCATGAATTCATCGTCCTCGGAAAGGACGAAGGTACTAAGATCGATCTTCTCACTCAACGCGATTCTCCTGAAGAACATCTCATTGCGGCGGTGTATAGACCTATGGAAGCTGTGATTCAAGCCTCGCAACAGACACTCAACCGTATTTTAATGTTGCTAGCGTTTCAGGCTAACTGACGAATATTTCATCAAAATTACACATCGGATCTTGATTTCCAACTTGCGCCCACCGAAGCCGCCGCCTCTGCTCGCTGAAAAGTGACAATGACGTGTTTGCGCCATTTTACCGTCCATTCACGACCGCGGCAAAGCGCAGCACCGGCAGTCCCCGAAAAAATCACGGCGGCCAGCTTGATCTTTATGGTGCGTGCGGGGAAAGGTGACGGTCTGCCGGCCGACATGAAAGCCGGCAAAATTCTACCCTGTCGCTGCAACCGGCAGGCAACGCCGGAACCGATCGATGCAAGACAGCGCCCCCAAGGCTCTCCGCCTCTACCTCCTGCGGCACGCCCGTTCCGGCTGGGCCCTGCCGGGCCAACGCGATTTCGATCGGTCGCTGGACGAGGTCGGCTACATCGATGCGGAGCGGCTTGCCCAGACGGCCGCAGACCAGGGCATCCGCCCCGACCGCATCCTCTGTTCGACGGCGGTGCGCTGCCGCGAAACGGCCGAGCCGTTCTTCCGCACGGTCAGCGAAGAGCTGGATATCCGCTACATCGATGCGCTCTACTCCGGTCCGACGAGCATCTATCTCGACCTCATCGATGCGCACCGGCATGTAAACGCGCTGATGCTCGTCGGCCACAATCCGATGATCGAACAATTGCTCTGCAACCTGGTGGGCGACGAGGCCGCCCGCGAGGCGCTTCCCGATGGATATCCGCCGGCTGGCCTGGCCATTCTGGATCTGCCGTCTGACGCTGCCTCCGCCCGCCTGGTATCGCTGCTGTTGCCGACGCCATGAAGGCGCACCGTAAGAAGAAATGACACGTGCGCGTTGCGGCGCCGCAATTAGTGCCTATATCGCGGAGGCAGCCCGCAGCCGATCGTCGTTCGGCGGGCCTGACGATGCGAACGACCCCGGGAAACACGCCGCAAGAAAGACCAAGACTTGGCGCCTAACCTGACCAGCTTCAAAGACGACGCGCTGATCGCGCTCGACAACCTCACCGACCGCGCCTCCGGCCTCGTCAATCCCTCGATCCGGCTCGGCGTCACCGGCCTGTCCCGTTCGGGAAAGACCGTCTTCATCTCGTCCCTGGTGCACAATCTGCTGAACGGCGGGCGCCTGCCGGTGTTCGAGGCGGTGCGTTCGGGCCGGGTCTCGAAGGTCAGGCTCGAGCCGCAGCCCGACGATGCCGTGCCGCGTTTCCAGTATGAGGATCATATCGCAGCCCTGGTGCGCGATCGCATCTGGCCAGACTCCACGCGCGCCATCTCGCAGCTGCGCATCACCCTTGAATATGAGAGCGCCAGCGGCTGGAACCGGCTGTTCTCGCCGGGCCGGCTGTCGCTCGACATCGTCGACTATCCCGGCGAATGGCTGCTCGACCTGCCCCTGCTCGCGCAGGACTTCCGCGAGTTCAGCAACAATTCGGTGGCGCGCGCCCGTGCACCTGGCCGTGCGAAGTTGTCGGCCGAATGGCTGACGCTTGCGTCGTCGGCTGGCTCGACGGCGACAGCCGACGAAAGCAGCGCCCGCCGGCTCGCCGAGAGCTTCACCGGCTATCTCAGGGCCTGCAAGGCGGACGAACGCTCGCCCTCGACCCTGCCGCCTGGACGTTTCCTGATGCCGGGCGACCTCGAAGGTTCGCCGGCGCTCACCTTCTCGCCGCTTCCGGACCTACCCGAGGGCCGCGCACCAAAGGGTTCGCTCTGGGCGATGATGGAGCGGCGCTACGAAGCCTATAAGAAACATGTCGTCAGCCCGTTCTTTCGCGAGCATTTCGCGCGCCTGGACCGGCAGATCGTGCTCGTCGATGCCCTGCAGGCGATCAACAACGGCCCGGAGGCGCTGCTCGATCTCGAGCAGGCGTTGGCCGACGTGCTTGCCTGCTTCCGTCCGGGGACCAACAGCTGGCTTTCGTCCTTGCTGACGCGACGGATCGACAAGGTGCTGATCGCAGCAACCAAGGCGGATCACCTGCATCACGAAAGCCACGACCGGCTGGAGCGCATCGCCGCGCGCCTCGTCGATCGCGCCGCCGAAAGCATCGGATTGAGCGGCGCCGGCCTCGAGGTCATGGCGCTCGCATCGGTCCGGGCCACCCGCGAAGCGACCGTCAACCACGACGGCCATGCGCTGCCGGTCATCGTCGGCACCCCGATTGCCGGCGAGAAGATCAACGGCGAAATCTTCGACGGAGAAAGGAAAACAGCGATATTTCCCGGTGACTTGCCGGAAGATCCTGAAGTTCTTTTCAAGACGATGGAGACCCGGTCCGGCGCGACGACCTATCTCGAAAGCGCTCATCCGCTGCCGGAACTCAGCTTTGTTCGCTTCCGCCCGCCACATCTTGAGGAAACCGGCGGCGGCTTGAAACTGTCGGTGCCGCATATCCGCCTCGACCGGGCCATGCAATTCCTGTTCGGAGACCGGCTCGCATGAGTGACGACAGCAACGGTCGCAGCCGCCGTCCCGGCGCCTTTTCAGTTGGCGAAGACAAGCCCGCCGAGGCCGGTCCGCAGCTGCGCGCGCGGCGCGCGCCCGCAAGTTTCGACGACAATGTGGTGCTGACACCCGATGCGGAAGACCCGTTCCGCGAGACCACGCTTGCGGTGGAGGCCCTCGCCTTGCCCGAAGCAAGTCCTCGCAAGCGCCGCCTGTCAGTTGGCAAGATCGCGACCGGCGCCCTCGGCATCATCCTGTCACTGGCTGCCGGCCTCTGGGTCGACCGCCTGCTTCGCGATCTCTTCGCGCGTGCCGATTGGCTCGGTTACGCCGCGCTTGCCGTCGTCGCGATCGGACTGCTGGCGCTGCTGATCGTCGTTGGCCGCGAATTTTCGGGGCTAATGCAGCTCACGGCGATCCAGAAGCTGAAAGCGGAAACGGAAGCGGCGGCCGCTTCGGCCAGTGCTAAACCCGCGCGCGCGGCGCAGGCAAAGCTCGTCCACCTGCTGGCCAGCAATCCGCGGACGGCGCGCGGGCGCACACGGCTGAAGGAAAGCGAAGGCGAGATCATCGACGGTCCGCACGTGATCGAACTCACCGAGCGCGAGCTGCTCAGCCCACTCGACCGCGAGGCGCGGCGCCTCATTCTCGCGGCTTCCAAGCGCGTGTCGATCGTCACGGCGGTCAGCCCGCGGGCGCTCGTCGACCTCGGCTACGTCCTCTACGAATCTGCCCGCCTGATCCGCGCCATGGCCGAACTTTACGGCGGTCGCCCCGGCACGCTCGGCCTCTTGCGGCTGATGCGCGACGTGATCGCTCATCTGGCCGTCACCGGCTCGATCGCCGCCGGCGACAGCCTGATCCAGCAGGTGCTCGGCCACGGGCTGGCTTCGAAGCTCTCGGCGCGCCTGGGCGAAGGCGTCATCAACGGCCTGATGACCGCACGCATCGGCATCGCCGCGATGGACCTTTGCCGCCCGATGCCGTTTCGCGCGCTGAAGCGTCCCGGGATCGGTGATTTTCTCGCCGACCTCAGCCCCGGCGCAGGACGCGTGATTGGCGAAAGCGGCGAGAAATAGCGCGGTCACGCGAAACTAGATCCCCGCATACCAGTCGTAGCCGAGATCTTCCCAATAGCCGCCGCGCCCTCGACCGAAGGGCGCGAGATCGGCAACGACTTCGATCGCCTTGATGTACTTCGCCATCTTGTAACCCAGCTGGCGCTCGACCCGGACGCGCAGTGGAGCACCGTTGGCGACCGGCAAAGCCGCGCCGTTCAGGCCATAAGCGAGGATCGTTTGCGGGTGATGCGCATCGAGCATATCGATCGATTCGTAATAGGCGACCGAGCCGCCAAGGCCGAGCGGCATGCTGTCGAAGCAATGAAAGACCACGTAACGCGCCTCGGGCTTCACCCGGGCTTCATCGAGGACGCGAGTAAGGGCAACGCCGCTCCACTTGGCGATGCAGCTCCAGCCCTCGACACAGTCGTGTCGAGTGATCTGGGTGCGCGACGGCATGTTTCGCAGCTCTGCAAGCGTCAGGTGAAGCGGTCGCTCGACCAGGCCGGAAACGCGAAGCTGGTATCCGGAAAAGCCGTCCTGCTTCAGCGCGAGATAGGTCGCATCACCCGGGTCGGTGGAGCCGTTCGGTCGTTGCCCCTGCCGGATCTCGCTCTCGGCAAATTCCGGCGCCAGCCGCTCAGCCGGCACCAGCAGCCGCTGTGCTCGGTAAGTAAGGCTGTTGGCGGATGCGAGAAAGTCGCGCACGCGACTGCCGCCGCCAACGAAGCCGTCGAGTGCGTCGCACCCGGCAAGCGGCAACGACGAGACCGTAGCCCCCGCCGCCGCCAGGAAGCGCCGGCGACTGAGGAGGAACGTGCTCATGTTCTTCCTCCCCGGTCCATCGAACGCCTGATGCGATAACGCCCAGTAATCATCGACCGCATCTCGTTGATCGGACCGGCGGCAAAAACCATGGCGATGTGCACAGTGAAGAAGCCGACGAGCAGAAGCATCATGACGAAATGGATCGTGCGGGCCGACTGCCTGCCGCCAAAGAGTTGAACCAGCCAGGGCCAGCCGGCGTCCATGCCCGGCGACATCGTCAGCCCTGTCGCGATCATGAGAGGAAAAAAGACCAGGAGAACAATGCCGTAGGAGAGTTTCTGCAAGCTGTTGTAACGCCCGTGATGTTCGAAGCGAAACTGCAGATGCGCGATGAAGGTCGCGGGCAAGGCGCGGATGTCGGCCAAAGCGGGAAGAATGTCCCGCCGCAGGTGACCGTTGATCGCGCTTGCGACCAGCCAGATGGAATAGACGACGGCAAACATCCAGGCGAAGAAGAAGTGCACGACGCGGCCGGTGGCGAGGTCCTGGTAGGACGGCAAGGTCAACCAGGCCGGAAAAGCCCGATAGGCCCGCTCCTGTTCCGGCCCGCTGACGCCCAGGACACCAGTGGTGTCAACGCTCAGCCCCAAGACTGTCGTCAGGCCGCGAACCTCGCCGCTTCGTTCACGCACAGGCCCAATCGACAGGATGCTGTTGTCGAAGGCAAAACCCGACTGCTGCCCGACATAGAGTGCCGGGTGCGCGTTGAAGATCTGCAGGCCGCTGAGAAACAGAAAGAACAGCGCGCCGGCCCATCCCCAATGGGTAAGCCGGGTTGTCAGCCGGTGCCGCGATATCACCAGGCTCTGATGTGCGTCTGATGCGGTCGATTCGGAATCATGTCCTGCTGTAACCATGGGAAATCTCCCGTTTCCCATGGTTATACGTAGCGCGATTGGGGCAAGTTTCATGTCCCCGCACAATGCTCGCCGAAATCCGCCAACCCACTGTATTTCCTAAGCCAAAAATGCTGTGGTCAATCCGCTTTTCGGCCACAAAGAAGCCGCGCACCGCACCGCGCAGAAACCGTCCGTTAACCATTTGCGCGCAAATGTGGCTTTCAGTTTCGGACGTTGACCCATCAAGGATCGTTTATGTTCTCGCGCCCTTCTTTGATCGCTCGCGGCGCTGCCGCCTTCGCGCTTGCAGCCACCGTCGGCCTTGCGACACCGGCTTTTTCCGGCGCCAAGGACAAGGTCTTTTTCGAGAAGGTCGCGGGCCAGTGGAAGGGCCCGGGCGAGATCGTCGCGGGCAAGTACAAGGGCACCAAGTTCACCTGCGATCTCTCGGGCGAACCGGTTGCGGGCGATGACACCGGCATCAAGCTCGACGGCTTCTGCCGCGTCGGCGTGTTCAAGCAGCCGATGTCGGCGCTGATCACACAGAAGGGCAACACCTATACCGGCAAGTTTCTTGACGGCGCCGAGGGCAAGGGCCTGGATATCATTTCCGGCAACGTCGCCAAGGACAAGGTCGTCGTCGGCATCAATCGCAAGAAGCTGAATGGCGCCATGATCGCCCGTCTGCAGGACGACCAGACGATGAACATTACCATTTCGGTCAAGGTCGAAGAAACGATGGTGCCGGTCATCGGCGTCAGCCTCAACCGCCAGATCGACGCGATCGCTGTCGGCTCCATCAAGTAACGTTCAACATCCGAATAAACGACAAAGCCCCGGCATCGACCGGGGCTTTGTCGTTTGTGGATTATGTTGCGGTCCTGTTCAGGCGCCTGCGCGCCACCAGCTCATGTCACCATCCGCAACCTCGATGCCTGCGACGTCAGCCTGCTGCAGCCAGTCGCCGACCGGACGGCCGCCGACAGCCATGTCGGCGGCGAAATCGGCAAGCGGCATCAGTACGAAACCGCGCTCGGTCATCCTCGGATGCGGCAACTCCAGTCGCCCGCCCGCTTGCGCCATGCCCTCGAAGGTCAGCACATCGATGTCGAGCGTGCGCGGCCCCCAGCGCTCGTCGCGAACCCTCTTCATCGACCGTTCGATATCAAGGCAGGCGTCGAGCAGGGCTTCGGGCTCGAGCGTCGTGTCGACCTTGGCGCAGGCATTGTAGAACCAGGCCTGGTCCGTCTTGCCCCAGGGCGGCGTGCGATAAAGGCGCGAGACGGCCTTGACCACGCAGTCGTCGCGGGCATCGAGCAGGCGAAGCGCTTCGGCCATCGCCTTGCGGGGATCGCCGAGATTGCCGCCAAGCCCGAGTGTCGCTGCCCGCCAGTTCACCTCAGACGACATGCTCGACCGTCACTTCGACATAATCGAGCACACCCGGAACCGGCGCATTCGGCTTGCGGATCGACACCTTGGCGCGCTTGATCTGCGGGAAGCGCACGCAGAGCGTCTTGGCCACTTCCAGCGCCAGCGCCTCGATCAGATAGCGGCGGCGACCGGTGACGATGCGCTCGATCTCCTGGAAGGCGATGCCGTAATGCACGGTGTCTTCGATCGAGTCGTCGACCAGCGCCGTTCCCTGTTCGACTTCGAGCTCGGCATCGACGAAGAAGCGCTGACCGAGAAGCTCCTCCTCATCGAAGACGCCGTGGCGCGCGAAGAAGGCGCAGTTCTTGAGGGTGATGATATAGGTCGCGCTCATGCTTCTCAGTCCCATCGGCTTTCTTGGATCGCCATGATTGCGCGGTCGAGCCGCTCAGCAGTCATGCGCGTGATTGGTAGTCACAGGTTCAGGCGGAATGCGGACGAGAAAATCTCACCTCGCTCTGGCGTGCAGCATAGCATCCGCCATCGCCAGTGCATCCTTGCTGTTTGCGACATCGTGTACGCGGAAAATTGAGGCGCCGGCAACGCGCAAAAGCGCCGTTGTCGCGGCCGTCGCCATGTCGCGATCGGCCGCCTCTCGGCCGCTGACCGCGCCGACGAAGCGCTTGCGCGACGTTCCGACCAGGAATGGCAGCTCGAAACGGTGCAACTCTGCGAAGCGCGCCATCAATTCCAGGTTCTCATCCGTGTCCTTGGCGAAGCCGAAGCCCGGATCGAGAATGATGCGATCCCGCTCCACGCCGGCAGCAGCCGCGATCTCAAGCGACCGGTCGAGAAAATGAAACTGATCGGCGATCACGTCTGCGAGTTTTTCACGGCCCCGGCCCGTATGCATGACGCAGATGCCAGCGCCGCTCTTGGCGGCGACAGTGGCAATGTCGGGTTCGCGCTGAAGGCCGTGCACATCGTTGACGATATGCGCGCCGGCGTCGACCGCAAGCTGGGCGGTCGAGGCTCTGTAAGTGTCGACGGAAATCAGCGCATCGGTATCACGGGCAAGCGCTGCGATGACAGGCAGGATCCGCGCCTGTTCTTCCTCGGCGCTGACGGGCGCCGCATCGGGGCGTGTGGATTCACCGCCGATATCGAGGATCAAGGCGCCCTCCTCCAGGCAGCGCATCCCTTGCGCGACCGCGGCAACGGCATCGATAAAACGGCCGCCATCGGAAAAAGAATCCGGGGTAACATTGACGATCGCCATCAAAACGCCACGCGGCCCCAGTTCGAGGCTGCGTCCATGCGCCAGCTTCCAGCTAAATTTCTGAAATGGATTGTAAGTCATTTTCCCTCACCATCCGCATACGGCCGGGAGCCATCGTTTTGCTGTTGCGCCGGCGCTGGCTATGCCCCAAGCTTGATCGAAGTTCAACCGAAGAGAACCACGCATTGATGTCCCGAGTACGCGTCCCGTTCAAAGTCGCCCTTCTTGCTCTCCTGGTTGCCGCCCCGCTTGGCACGGCCTCGGGCGAAACCGTGGTGAACAAGAGCTTCTCCTATTTTTCGATCGGCGGCCGGACTGCGGAAGAACTGGACAAGGCACTCTCGGCCAGCGGCCCGATGATGAAATCGACCGGCGCACGGCATCCGGGCGCGACCCGCATCAAGTTCGGCGGCTCGATCACCTACGTCAGCCGCAACGGACGCTGCGCCGTCGGCTCGGCCCGCGTCACTCTCAACACGCGCATCATTCTGCCCAAATGGAAGTACCGCCGCCAGGCCGGACGTGACCTCGCCCTCGTGTGGGACACTCTGTCGAGTGACATCAAACGCCACGAGGAGCGCCACGCGGAAATCGCCCGCAATCACGCGCGGCGGATGGAGAAGATGTTCCTGGCGTTGAAGCCGCAGGACACGTGCGAAGAGATGCAGGAAAGCGTTGCCCGCGTCAGCGCAACCGCGATAGAGGCGCATGACAAGGATCAGGCTCGCTTCGACCGCACCGAAGCCGCCAACTTCGACAAGCGCATGATCCGTCTTCTGCAATACAGGCTGGAGACGCTGAAGAAAGCGCAACAGTAGATAGCAAAGCCGGAACCCCGAAGAAGAGCCTGACTATAGTCACGGCTCGGGCCATTTCAGCGGCAATACCCACAGTATTTTATTGGTGAAATATAACGATGGCTGCCGGCCGGCGACTCATCTATATTCAAACCAATGAGAGAGGGGCCGGGACAAAGACTAGCCCCACAAATTGAATAGGTTATGCGCGACGCGATTGCGGCGCGAAAAGCTTAGATGTTGCCTTTACTTTGAATTGCGCAACGTTGTTCACTTGAAAAGAAAAAGAAGAAGCGAACAGCGGAGCCGGAACGGGTTCTCCTGGCGTGTCTTGGTGCAGCAGATGTTCCCTCCCTCATCTGTATGCGATGCGCCCTCCTCGCCTCGCTTGTCCAACGACCGGCGAGGCGCTTTTTTTGTGCGGAGGTCTGAAGGAAGGGGCGTGGGACGCAGGCGTTAGGCCTGGCGCTCCGGCACGTGCACGACGAGACCGTCGAGCGCATCGCTCATCTTGATCTGACAGGAAAGCCGCGACGTCGGGCGGACGTCGTAGGCAAAGTCCAGCATGTCTTCTTCCATGGCTTCCGGAGCGCCGACGGTCTGAGCCCAGGCATCGTCGACATAGACATGACAGGTTGCACAGGCGCAGGCTCCGCCGCATTCCGCTTCGATGCCGGGAACCGAATTGCGAACGGCGTTTTCCATGACCGTCGAGCCGTTCTCGACATCAAGTTCGTGGCGCGCGCCATCAAAGGCAACGATCGTAAGTTTTGTCATGTCTCTTTCCGGAATGAACTGGTGGATTGGCCGGGCGCAAGGCCTGTTGAGAAAAGAACCCCGCGGGCGCAAATTCAGGGAAAGTTCTTCCAACAAATCGGCCGGCCAGTCAACAACGGCCGTCATTCTGTGCGTCGCCGCAGATCGCGTCGGTAGCAATGGCTGCCGGCACGGCGCCCTCTATGCGAGGTGCGGGCATCGTGCGACAGACAGGGGTCGGTTAGGCCCCCTGTCTGCTCGGGAGCCGCTAGCGGCAGAGCTTCAGAATGAAGAGCTCGGCTTCGAGCACGGCCGATGCGAGTTGGTCGCAGAGCGAAGATTCGGCCGGATTGTGTTCGATCGCGCCGGCAACGCTTGCAACGTCGACGGCACCAACCGCAAGGGCTGCGCCCTTTAGCCGGTGGGCTGCCTGGGCACGGGGCGTGCCCTCGCCTTCGGCGATTTCCTTCAAGACCTGGCGCGCTTGGCGCGCAAAGAGTTGCAGCACTTCGATTTCGAGCGCCTTGTCACCCATCGTCTGGACGGCGAGGTGAGCAAAGTCGATCGGCTTTTTGCCTGACGCAGAAGAGTTTCCCGGACTATCCGGGGCTTCAAAGGCAATCCTGAGGGCCGCCATGAGCCAATTTCCCTATTGTTTGTTTGATGTTGGCCTGTTTCCGGCATCGCTTCATCGGGAGCGGTGCCGCCGCCCGCACTGTTCAGACTTCCATCTTTGGCGGGCTCCGGCACCTATTGGCTCAAATCCGGGCGCAATATAGGCAGTATTTTGGGAAAATGGTTAACGTCCGTTAAACTCTCTGATTTCCTTATCTTTTCCGGCTTTTAGACCTGCATCGCATTAAGATTTCATTAGGATTTTAATCAACCCCAAGCGCTCTTAATTGTAAGAACCCAGCTAATGTGTCACTACGATACGCTTAGGAACGGACCCGCGTACGAAAATGGCAACCGTTCCGGTGGATAAGCTCGACGCGTGGTCCCATTCGGCCACAAATGCGACTATCCGTCGAGGCAATGCAGTGGGTGATCAGTAGGGTATTGCGTAGATCCGATGCGCGTATCTTGCCGTCACCGCCCATGAGGAAGAGACCCTGCCCGCTAACGGGCCAGAGGCGCTTTCCGTTCTGGGCAAAAGGTAATGAGGCGTATCCCTATGGCGACGAAAAAGAGCAATGAGTCGATCGACGAAAAGGCGTTCCAGGCTCTGGAAGCTGCCCTGAAGATTGATTTCGACGAGCTTGCATCGAGCCCGAATGACAAGACTTCCTTGGATGATCCGGAGGAAAATGTGTCTCAGCCCACCAATCAGGCGGCGACGCCCGATCAGAATAAGAAAGCACGGCCCCAGCCGGAACAGTCCCGCGGGGCACGTGCTGCAGAAGCGGCCAAGACGCTCGCTCCGGAACCTGCGCCCAAGTCCCCGTCCCTTTCCGCTGCCAACGACGATGGTCGCCGTTCGCCGGCTGCGATGCTGCGTGCGCTCGACGTGCGCTCCAATCGCGCCGCGATCCGCGTTGCTGCGCTGGTGTCCGTCATCTGGGCGGTTGCCGGCCTCGGTGTCGCCAACCTTCTTTACGGGCCGCAGATCTGGCAGATCCGTTCGCTGAGCGACCTTGCCGCCACCCCTGGCGCCGTCGGCGTCGCCATCGGCATCGTGCTGCCGATCATGCTTTTCTTCTCCTTTGCCATCATGATCGCCCGCGCGCAGGAACTGCGCAA
Organism: Ensifer sp. ENS06; assembly: GCF_014852205.1. Lineage (NCBI taxonomy): Bacteria > Pseudomonadati > Pseudomonadota > Alphaproteobacteria > Hyphomicrobiales > Rhizobiaceae > Ensifer > Ensifer sp. ENS06. Next base: position 115,251 of record NZ_JACVBC010000002.1, read on the forward strand.
CGCCGCGCGCTCGATGGCGGAAGTCGCCCTGCGCCTTGCTGAGCCGGAAACGGCTGCTGCCGATCGCGTCATGACGGTCGGCCAGGCCGTCCGTCGCGAAGTCTCGGCGATGAACGAAGGCATCGAACGCACGATCGCCCGCGCCACCGAACTCGAAACGCTGGTTCATTCCGAGGTCAACGCGCTCGAACGCAGCTACAGCGAAAACGAACTGCGCGTGCGCACGCTGGTGCAGGAACTCGGGCTTGAGCGCGAAGCCATCATCGGCCATTCGGAGCGTATCCGTTCGGCCATCTCCGGTGCGCATGGCAAGCTGAAGGACGACCTGGAACAGGCGAGCGAAGACATTGCTTCGCGCATTGCAATCTCGGGCGAAGCCTTTGCCTCGCTGATCGACACCCGCGCGGCTGCCCTTAGCGAGAAGTCGGACGGCGCCTTGCAGTCGATCGGCAGCATGCTGACGACCCGCACCGATGCGCTGCTTTCGGGCCTGACCGCTGCCGGCCTCGGTCTCAGCACCGAATTTGACACCCGGCTTGACCAGCTCAGCGACACGCTGACGAAGCGCGGCGAAGACCTGCTCAGCCAGTTCGTAACGCGCGCCTCCTCGCTTGACGCCAGCACCGAGAAGCTGAATGCGGCGCTCAACGAACGCGCCCGCCAGCTCAACGAAACACTGATCGCCCGCACCCGCGACCTCAACGAAAGCCTGAGCGTCGGCCAGCACGCCATCACCGGTGGCCTCGACCACGTGCTCGCCTCGCTCAACGCCACGCTCGACGAAAAGGGCGCGAGCTTCCGCCAGAGCCTGCGCTCCAGCGCCGACGACGCGATCATGGACCTCGACCTTCGCGGCGGCTTCTTTGAAGAAAAGCTGCAGACGACCGTCGGCCAGCTCGCAACCGCCTTCGACGAGCGGTTCCACGAGTTTGCCTCCGCCTTCGACAAGCGTGCGAGCCTGCTCGACACCAAGCTCATGGAAAGCCTGCACCGCATCAACGAGACCGTCTCCGGCGGTTCGGAAGCGATCGGCGGCGCGCTCGACAGCAGCATCGAGAAGATCGGCTCGGCGCTTTCCGACCAGTCGCTGACGCTTGCGACCACGCTCGGCGCGACCCAGGACTTCATCGAAGAGACGATTGCGAGCCGTACCACGGAACTCGGCAACATGATCGGCGATGCGCACACCCGCATCGACAGCGTGCTCTCCGAAAAGACCAGCGGCCTCATGGGTGCCCTCACCCAGGCACAGGACCGCATCGAAAACGGCTTCGGCCAGCGTGCGGACGCACTTTCGAGCGCACTGACGACGAGCGAACAGCGCCTGACCGAAGGTCTCGACAGCCGTACCGCTGCCTTCGTCGACGGCCTGCAGGCCGCGCACGCCCGCATCGAGCAGACCCTGCACGGCTCGACCGACGAGATCACCAGCGCGATCGCTGCCAGCCAGCACCGCCTCGACAACACCCTGTCGGAACGCACGCTCGCGCTTTCGACGATCCTCTCCATGGGCGCGGACTCGATCGACACCGCCGTCAGCGGCACGGCCGACCGGCTGGAGCGCGTTCTTTCCGAACGCGGCGAAGCGATCTCCGACGCGCTCACCAACCAGACGACGGCGCTTGACGGCGTACTCGCCGAGCGCGCCGCCGCCATCACCTCGACGATGTCGTCGCGCGCCAACGAGATGGCCAATACGCTGAGCCGTCACGCCGAAGACGTGGCCGACAGCCTGACCTTCCGGGCAACCGCCGTCGCCGAAACCATGACCGACCGCGTCGGTGATATCGAGCAGAAGCTCTCCGAGAGCGTCAACACGATCGCCGAAAACCTCGGCGGCCGCGTCAGCCTGATCTCCGATACGCTCACCCAGACGAGTGCCCGCATCGCCGAGGATCTGAGCGGCCGTGTCAGCAAGATCTCCGATACGCTGACCGAGACCAGCGCGCACATCGCCGATGCGCTGACGGCGCGCACCACCGAAGCGACCGCGTCGCTTGCCGGCAAGGCAGCGGAAATCGAGGAGACGCTGAGCGGCCGCGCCGAGCACCTGCGCGATACGCTCTCGTCCACGCACGAACAGATCCGCGTCACGCTCGACGACCGCATCAACGCCATCAACCTTGCCGTCGGCCAGGGCCGCGAGCAGCTCGAAGGCATGCTTGCCGATCAGTCGACCGCGATCGCCACGACGCTCGCCACCAGCGCCGGCATGCTGGAAATGTCGCTCGAAGAGCGCCAGTCGGCACTCGCCGGCGCAATCGACCGCAGCGGCGAAGTGCTCGACAGCCGTATGCGCTCGACCACGGGCCATATTGCCGAGCGCCTGGCCGAAACCGCCAACCAGATCAGCCTGGCGGCCGACAGCCTCACCAACCGCGTTGACCTGTCGATCAACGGCCTCAACGATCGCCTTGACGATACCGGCATGCGCGTTGAAACCAGCCTCGGCGCACTCGAAGAGCGCATGCGCGAGAGCGCCGGCAACATCAGCTCGATCGTCGACGAAACCGGCATGCATCTCGAGACCCGCGTTGGCGTCCTCGAAGACCGTATTCGTGGCACCGTCGGCAACGTCGGCGCCGTGGTCGACGACACCGGCGCACGGATCGAGAGCAATCTCGGTGCCCTCGAAAACCGCATTCGCGGCAGCGTCACCAATGTCGGCTCCGTCGTTGATGATGCGGCGGCCCGTGTCGAAGGTGGCCTCAGCGCGCTCGAAGACCGTATCCGTGGCAGCGTCAGCGGCGTCAACGCGATCGTCGGCGAGACCGGTGCACTGATCGAAAACAGCCTCGGCGTCCTTCAGGACCGCATCCGCGGCAGCGTCAACGACGTCAACACCCTGGTCGACGATACCGGCCTGCGCCTAGAAGTCAGCCTCAGCTCGCTGGAAGATCGGGTTCGCGACAGCGTCGGCAGCGTCAACCAGATCGTCGACGGCGCCGGACAGCGCATCGCCGACAGCCTTGGTGAGCGCGCTGGCGACATCGACCGCATGAGCGAAGTTGCGGCAACCCGGATCACCGGCGCCATCGAGTCCGGTGCGGAACGCATCGCCGAACGCCTCGGCACCATGGATCGTGCCCTCAACATCGGCCTTGATAACGTCAACCGCACGATCGAGGGCAAGGCGGCCGTTCTGGTCACCAGCCTGCGCGGCGCCGTTCACGAGGCAACGCAGGATATCGACGCTGAAGCCAATCGCCTGGAAGGCAAGACGTCCGACATCGTCGCCAATCTGCGCAGCGCAGTCGGCGGCGTGGCTGAGGACTTCGATGCCGAAGCCGTGCGCCTGGAAGACAAGGCAGCCGGTCTCGCAAACACGCTCCGCAGCGCCGTTGGCGATGTCGCGCAGGAACTCGACGCAGAAACGCTGCGCATGGAAGACAAGGCTGCCGGCCTCGTCAACACGCTTCGTAGCGCCGTTGGCGACGTCGCCCAGGAACTCGACGCAGAGGCACTGCGCATGGAAGACAAGGCCGCCGGCCTTGTGAACAGCCTGCGCGGCGCCATCAGCGGTGCAGCTCAGGAAATCGACGCGGAAGCTGTCCGCTCGGCCGGGCTGCTGTCGAAGGCAGGCGACGATTTCGCCTCCGCACTTGCTGCTCGCCAGGCAGACTTCGCCAACACGATCGACCAGACGGCAGCCGCCACCGCCGCGCGCCACGCCGAGCTTGCCAACTCGATCGAGCAGAAGGCGGCAGCGACCGCTGCACGTCATGCCGAGCTTGCCCGCTCGATCGCCGACGCGGCCGACACCGCAAGCGCACGGCTGGCCGCAACGCACAGCCAGATCGCCAACCACGCCGACAACATCCACCAGGGCCTCAGCAATACGGAGAAGGCGCTGGAAGCCCGTGGCGAAGCAATCCGCACCACGCTCGACGAGCGCACCCGCGAACTCAACTCGATGCTCGCCGGCCGCTCGATGGAGCTGTCGCGCCTGATCGACGAGCAGGCACGCCCTGTCATCGACCAGTATGCCGCCACCGGCCGCGAGGCAGCCGAGCGCATCGCTGCCGTGACACAGGAAAGCGCCGACCGCCTGCGTGCGGAAAACGCCGCCCTCGTCAACGCCATCGCCGAGCGCACGGGCGAGACGCTGAACGCGATCTCCTACCGCGCCGAAGAGACGGCAAAGGCGATGAAGATGGTCGAAAACCGTCTGCAGTCGACCGCCCTTGGCCTGATCGACCAGCTCGCCAACAACAATGCCGCCATTGCCACGGTCATCGACCAGGCGAGCAGCAACCTCGGCGAAATGGACCAGCGTCTGGAATCGACGATCGCCCGCGTGTCGGAATCGACCCGTCAGGCCTCCGACATGCTGTCGACCTCCACCCGCCTCATCGAAGGCAAGGTCGACAAGCTCTCCGATATCTCCGCCTCGACCCTGTCGCAGATCGGCGGCATTGTCGGCCGGTTCGAAGACCACTCGCGCGTTCTCGGCCAGGCCTCCGACCTGCTCGGCGCGGCCCAGTCGAACCTCGTCAGCACGCTCGAGGAACGCCAGGATGCGCTTCGCACCCTGTCGGTCGGCCTCGTCCAGCGCTCGGAAGAGATCGAACGCACGATGCGTGCGCTCGAAGGCTTCGTCGACGGCGCCTTCCAGCGGGCCGAAGAACGCTCGGGCCACGTTGCCGGAAACCTGCGCAGCGGCATCCAGCAGTCCTTCGCCGATGTCGGTCGCCTGCTGACGAGCGCCGAACAGCGCGCGGCGGAAGCTGCTGAATCGATGCGCAACACGCTCGCCCAGGCCGGTGACGAAGCCGGCGCCTCGGTCGAGCAGGTCTTCAGCCGTGCCGAAGAGCGTTCGCGCCAGATCGCCAACACGCTTCGCTCGGGCGTCGAGACCTCGTTTGCCGACGTCAACAAGACGCTCTCCTCCGTCGAAGGCCGTGCGCTCGGCGCATCGGAAGCCCTTCGCCAGGCGATCGCCAAGGTCGGTGAAGATGCCGGTGCCTCGATCGAGGGTGCCTTTGCCAATGCCGAGGAGCGCTCCAAGGAAGTCGCCTCGCGTCTGCGCGGCAGCGTTGCGGCCTCGGTGTCCGACATCGAGCGCATGCTTGCCGAAAGCGGCAAGAAGTCCGATGGCGTCGCAGACCAGCTGCGTGACGTCGTTCGCGTCGCAATCGACGAGGCGATCGGCCGCTTCAGCGGCGCGACTGACGAAATCCGTCGCTCGGCTGGCGAGATCCGCAAGGAACTCGACATGACCCGCGAAGAGCTGAAGCGCGGCGCCTTCGACCTGCCGGAAGAAGCCAAGGAAAATGCGGCCGTCATGCGTCGTGCCGTCGGCGAGCAGATCAAGGCGCTGCAGGAATTGTCCGACATCATCGGCAAGTCCTCGACGCAGCTCGAAGTGGCCCAGCCGCTGCGCCAGCAGCCGGCCGCCGCTCCGGTCGCCCGTCCGGTGCAGCAGCAGGCAGCCCCGCAGCCGCAACCGGTCGCACAGCCGCAGCCCCAGCAAGTGGCACAGCAGCCGGTGGCACAGCAGCCGGTAGCGCAGCAACCCGTCATCGAGCAGCCGCGCCGTCAGGAACCGGCGCCGGCGCTGCGCGGCAGCCTCGGTATCGAGCAGCCCGCCGTTCGCCAGCCGGCGCCGACGCAGGCTGTGAGCAACGAGGTCGCCGAAGGTGGTGGCTGGATGCGTGACCTGCTCCGTGCGGCGTCCCGTGAAGAGGCACCCTCGCCCGCGCCGCAGCGTCCGGCCGAGGCTCAGCCGACGGCACGGGCCGGCGACAGCCGCAACCCGCGCCACGTGGTTGAATCGCTGAACTCGCTTTCGGTCGATATCGCCCGCGCCATCGATCATGATGCGTCGGTCGATCTGTGGCGCCGCTACCAGCGTGGCGAGCGCGACGTCTTTACGCGTCGCCTCTACACGCTGAAGGGCCAGCAGACCTTCGACGAGATCAAGCGCAAGTACGACCGCGAGCCGGAATTCCGCACGGCTGTCGACCGCTACATCGCAGATTTCGAAAAGCTGCTCGCCGATGTCGCCCGCAACGACCCGGACAAGCGCATCACCCAGACCTACCTGACGTCGGATACCGGCAAGGTCTATACGATGCTCGCCCACGCCGCCGGTCGCTTCAGCTAAGCGAGCCCGGATAGAAACAATCAAAACGGCCCCGTCTTGCGACGGGGCCGTTTTCGTTTGCAGGGATATCAGAGAAGAAAAGCGACGGATCACTTCCGCTAAGATACTGGCGATCCCTTATGATGCAGAGCGCTCCTTAAGGCGCTCCCGGCACGCGTACGACCGGACTCTGCCCCTTGTCGCAAGTTCGAGCCACTACCCGCTAATCACGGCTGCGCGAACGGGATTTGGGTTCGTAGGCGGGTGTCGTGAACAACGGGCTGTCGACATGCTTTAGCCGCGCCTGGCGACGCGTGCTGACTGGACCGGCTCAACGCAGTGGCGAACAGCCGCCGACATCGGCGGGCTTGACCCGGCCCGCCTGCAGATCCTTCAGGTAAGGCTTGTTCGGGTCCGGTCCGCCGAGCGCGCCGTCGTAGGTCGCACGGTCGATCTTGAGCATGCGGCCGCTTGCGGTGAAGCTCACCATCTCCTTCTTGTTGACATAGGCAGAAGCGACGTTCAGCCGGCAAAAGAACGTCTTCTCTCCGTTGCCGACCACCCAGCCCCAGGCGCCGGACTTGCCCCTGGAGAGCTTGCCGGTGGCGTAGCCTTGCTTGGTGAGCGTCGCGTAACTCTCGGCCTGTGCAATACCGGGAACAAAGGCAAGGGCTACCGCCGCGACCGCCGCCAGGCGCTTGAAAGAAATAGACATCGAGATTCAACCCCCTTGAAGAAACAATAACGCAGCCTTCTAGGCGGGCGCCAACGGTCGATGCAACCATAACATGCGGTCGTCCTTAACGTGCATCCGGACGGCCAGACACTCAGCCAGCCAGACAGGTGGCAGTCGCAGGAATGGATGTTGACATCATCGCGCTCTGCATCTGAAGTTCGTCCGATGGATAGGGAACTGCCTTGCACGACACAGCCGATTGAAATCTGCGATTGGTCCTCCGATTGGGCGGAGCGGTTTGCCACCAAGGCGAAGACGATCCGCCAGGTTTTGGGCGATCATGCCTTGCGTATCGACCATATCGGCTCCACCGCAATCCGTGGTCTGGCTGCCAAGCCGATCATCGATGTTCAGATTTCCGTTGCCGATCTGGAGTCCCTCGACGTGCTGGCGGAAAAAATGGCGGTGATCGGCTACCTGTGGCGGCCGCAGAATACCGATCTGACGAAACGCTACTTTCGTGAGCGCCCTGGCGACGAACGCACACACATCCACGTGCGCCGAGCGGGAAGCTGGCAGGAACAATGGTCGCTGCTGTTTCGCGACTACATGCGTGCCCATGCCGAGGAACACGGCCCATACGTCGAGCTGAAGCGGGCATTGGCAAGCCGACATCGCCACGACCGGGCAGCCTATACCGAGGGCAAGTCGGAACACTTGTGGCAGGTCATTCGACGCGCGGATCGGTGGGCTGCGGCAAGCGGCTGGAGACCAGGTCCTTCCGATGCGTAGGAGCTGCGGATCGACAGGCCGGTCTTCCGCTGCCCCGGCACAGCCTTAATCCGAGATCGGTGCGGTGGCCAATGATCGGCCGAATACGGTAGCGGCTGTCTGCATCGCAAGCCTGTCCTGCGAGCGACTGGTCTTTAGCCGCCTGCCCTTCGCCAAAGGAATGCGTGAAGCATCGCGAACTTGCTGCAGGTCCGGCCAAATTCCTCGCCCAAGGTCAACGGTGTCGGGATGCACGGTGGCAAACGAAAAAGGCCCCGGACGAACCGGGGCCTTTTTCGTTGGGTCTTGGTCGTACCGGCCTGAGCCGGAGCTGATCAATGTTCCTTGTTGGCGTAGACCGACTTCTTGGTGAGGTACACCAGGCCGGTGAAGATCAGCAGGAACACCATGACCATGAAGCCGGTGCGCTTGCGCTCTTCGAGGTGCGGCTCGGCGGCCCACATCAGGAACGCCGAAACGTCCTTAGCGTACTGGTCGACCGTCTGCGGCGTGCCATCGTCATAGGTGACCTGGTCGGCGGAGATCGGCTGAGCCATCGCCAGCGCGGCAGCGTTGGCGAAGTACGGGTTGTAGTGCGTGCCTTCAGCCACTTCGACGCCCTGCGGCGGATCCTGGTAGCCGGTCAGCAGCGCGTGGATGTAGTCCGGGCCGCCTTCCTGGTAGGGCCAGAACATGTCGAAGATGAACTGCGGGAAGCCGCGCTCGATGCCGCGAGCCTTGGCGATCAGCGAGAAGTCCGGCGGAGCTGCACCGTTGTTCGATGCGGCAGCCGCTTCCTTGTTCGCGTAAGGCGACGGGAAGTGGTCGGAGGCGACAGCCTTGCGGGTGAACATCTCGCCGTCGGCGTTCGGGCCGTCCTGAACTTCGTAGTTCGCCGCAAAGGCCTTTACCTGGCCTTCCGAATAGCCCAGGCCTTCCAGCGTGCGGAAGGACACCAGGTTCATCGAGTGGCAGGCAGAACAGACTTCGGCGTAGACCTTCAGGCCGCGCTGAAGCTGACCCTTGTCGTAGTGACCGAAGGGACCGGCAAAGCTCCAGTCCTGCTGTTCCGGCTTGTGGATCGGATAGTGGGGCGTACCGCCGCCATGCTCCTCGCCGCCCTTCGCCTCTTCGGCAACAGCCGTACCGAGACCGAGACCAGCGACGACAGCGAGTGACAGAATGCCTGTAACAAGCTTTTTCATTGTTGTGGGTTCCTTATCAATCGCTGTTCTGATCAGGCGCGCGCGGCAGCCGGCTGCGCCTTGGCATTCTGCTTTTCCAGCACCGCTTCGGTGATGGAGTTCGGAATGCGCTTCGGCGTCTCGATCAGACCGAGGACCGGCAAGATGACGAGGAAGAAGCCGAAGTAGTACAGCGTGCCGATCTGCGACATCACGACGTACAGGCCTTCCGCCGGACGCGAGCCGAGCCAGCCGAGCAGGATGGCGTTGGCCACGAAGACCCAGAAGAACAGCTTGTACCACGGACGGTAGACGGCCGAGCGGACCTTGGACGTGTCGAGCCAGGGCAGGAAGAACAGGATGATGATCGAGCCGAACATCACCAGAACGCCGCCGAGCTTGGAGTCGATCGGGCCGACATTGAAGGTGATGGCGCGCAGCATCGCGTAGAACGGCAGGTAGTACCATTCCGGAACGATGTGAGCGGGCGTCTTCAGCGCGTCAGCCGGAATGTAGTTGTCCGGGTGGCCGAGGAAGTTCGGCTGGTAGAAGACGAACCAGGCATAGATGATCAGGAAGACGGAAACGCCGAGTGCATCCTTCAGCGTCGCATAGGGCGTGAAGGGCACGGTATCGGTCTTGGACTTGACTTCAACGCCGGTCGGGTTGGTCTGACCTGTTACGTGCAGGGCCCAGATGTGCAGGACGACGACGCCGGCGATCATGAAGGGCAGCAGGTAGTGCAGCGAGAAGAAGCGGTTCAGCGTCGGCTGATCAACGGCGAAGCCGCCGAGCAGGAACTGCTGGATCCACTCACCCACCAGCGGGAAGGCGGTGAAGAAGCCGGTGATAACGGTCGCGCCCCAGAAGGACATCTGACCCCAGGGCAGAACGTAGCCCATGAAGCCGGTCGCCATCATCAGGAGGTAGATGACCACGCCGAGGATCCAGAGGATTTCGCGCGGAGCCTTGTACGAGCCGTAGTAGAGACCACGGGCGATGTGCAGGTAGACGGCGATGAAGAAGAAGGATGCGCCGTTGGCGTGCATGTAGCGCAGCAGCCAGCCGTGATTGACGTCGCGCATGATCTTCTCGACCGAGTTGAAGGCGACGGTCGTTTCAGCGGCGTAGTGCATGGCCAGCACGATACCGGTCAGGATCTGGACGATCAGCATGACCGAGAGCATGGCACCGAAGGTGTAGGCGTAGTTCAGGTTCCGGGGAACCGGGTAGCTGATGAAGCTATCGTGAACGAGACGCGGCAACGGCAGACGGGAATCAACCCATTTCTCAATGCCAGTCGTCGGCGTGTAGGTTGAATGTTCAGCACTCATTATCAGTAGTCCCCTCAACCGATCTTGATAACTGTGTCGGATACGAACGAGAAGGTCGGCACGTGAAGGTTCTCCGGCGCCGGACCCTTACGGATGCGGCCGGCCGTATCGTAGTGCGAACCGTGGCAGGGACAGAACCAGCCACCGAAATCACCGGCCTGGCCAAGCGGCACGCAACCGAGATGGGTGCAGGAACCGATCATGACGATCCAGTTTTCCTTGCCTTCGCCGGCGGAACGATCGAGGTCGCTCGCGGAAGCGTCGGCCGGAAGGTTGGCGTTGCGCGCAACCTGGTCCTTAAGCTCGTCCAGCTTGACGGCCTTTGCCTCCTCGACTTCCTTCTCCGTACGGTTGCGGATGAAAATCGGCTTGCCGCGCCATTTCGCCGTCAGCGACATACCGGGCTGAAGGCTCGATACGTCAACCTCGATCGAGGCGAGCGCGAGCGTCGATGCGTCCGGACGCATCTGGTCGATGAACGGCCAGGCGACGGCACCGGCGCCGACGACGCCTGCCATACCGGTAGCCAGATAAAGGAAGTCGCGGCGAGTGGGCTCGCCCAAGGCCTCGCTTGAAGTGTCGTGTTCGCTCACGGCTAAACCATCCTCTCACGCAATATTGCGGAAACCGCATCCGCCCCCGGCGAAATTCCTGCCCCTTGCGGTTTGATCCAGGTCAAGGAACCACGCCCTATTCATAGTGCTGTCGCCCCGTCGCCTTGCGGTTGCAAATGCGACATCGGCACAGAATCCGAAAAGAATCGGCGCGCGCACAGCACGCAGAATCCCCGTCAATCCGGCGCGTTCTATGCTTGATCGCAAATTATGTCCAGCCTTGACAAGGGCATGTGGGCAGATTGTCGCGGGGAAAAGCGCGGCCAATTGGCACAAGGACTTGACGGCCATCAGTTGGGCGGAATTTGCGCCCGCCGGATGGGCTTGAAGGCGTCCTTAGAGCGCCCTACTCCGCCGCCTCTTCCCGGGCGAGAAATCCGCCGGACTGGCGTGTCCAGAGCCCGGCGTAAAGCCCGCCGCGGGCGACAAGTTCGGCGTGCGTTCCCTGTTCGACGATCCGCCCCTTGTCCATTACCACCAGCCGGTCGAGCGCGGCGATCGTCGACAGCCGGTGCGCGATCGCGAGCACCGTCTTGCCCTGCATCAGGCGGTCGAGATTGGACTGGATCGCCGCTTCGACTTCGGAATCGAGCGCCGAGGTCGCCTCGTCGAGCACGAGGATCGGCGCATCCTTCAGCATCACCCGGGCGATCGCGATGCGCTGCCGCTGTCCGCCCGAAAGCTTGACGCCGCGCTCGCCCACATGGGCGTCGAGCCCCTTGTGGCCGCGCTGGTCCTGAAGGTCGGCGATGAAGTCGTAGGCTTCGGCTTTCCGCGCCGCAGCGATCAGTTGCTCCTCGTTCGCGTCGGGACGGCCGAAGAGGATGTTGTCGCGGATCGAGCGGTGCAGAAGTGAAGTATCCTGGCTGACCATGCCGACCTGGGCGCGCAGCGACTCTTGCCTGACGGATGCGATATCCTGGCCGTCGATCAGGATGCGCCCGCTTTCAAGATCGTAGAAGCGCAGCAGGAGGTTGACGAGCGTCGACTTGCCGGCGCCCGAGCGACCGACGATGCCCACCTTCTCGCCCGGGCGCACCACAAGCGAGAAATCGTCGATGACGCGGTCGCCCTTGCCGTAGTGGAAGCGGACGTGCTCGAAGCGGATTTCCGGCTTGCTCACGGCCAGTTCCGTCGCGTCGGGCCGATCGACGAGACCGATCGGCTGAGAGACCAGTTCGGCCGAGTTCTGGATCGTGCCGATGTTGCGCATGATCGAGTTGAACTGCGTCATCATGCGGCCAAGCAGCATGTTGAGCCGGAGCACCAGTGCCAGCGTGAAGGCGACCGCGCCGGAACTGATCGAGCCTGCGAGCCAGAGATGGATGGCGTAGACCGCGATCGCCGTGATCATCAAGCCGGAAAGCAGTGCCAGCGAGGCGCGCACGGCCGTCAAGAGCCGCGTGAACGGGATGACCGCGCGCTGGAACCGGTCGAAGCCGCCGCGGATATAGCGGTCGTTCTCCTCGTCGCGCCCGAAGAGCTTCAATGTCTGGATGTTGGAATAGGCATCGACCATGCGACCGTTCAGCATCGACGCCATTTCGGCGGTATCGCGGGCGTGCTTGCGGATGCGTGGAACGAAAAAGCGCGCCAGCACCAGGAAGACGACGATCCAGAAGCCGACCATCGCGGCCAGACGCCAGTCGAGCTGCGCCACCAGCGCCATGGTGGACGCCGTGTAGATGACGATGAACCAGACGACCTGCAGCAGCGAGACGAGCAGGTCGCTCGTTGCCTGCGCGCCGGCCCAGACCTTGGTGACGATGCGGCCGGAAAAGTCGTTCTGGAAGAAGGTCAGCGACTGCCGGGCGACGTGCACGTAGGATTGCCAACGCACCAGGTTCAAAAAGCCTGTCGTGATCGCCTGTTCTTCGACGAGCGCCGCCAACGACACCGCGATGAAACGGAAGACCATGACCGTCAGGAGCATGAACAGAAGCTCCGGGCCATTGGCGGCGATCAACCCGCTCCAGCCAGCTTCCGGCTTCACGGTGTCGAGCAGATCGACGAGCCGCCCGACGAAGTAGAAAAGACCCGCCTCCAGCATGGCGACGAGGCCGCCCAAGACGGCCATAGCGATGAACGGTCCCTTGGCCTGTCTGGCGTAGAACCAGGCAAACCCCCAGAGCGATTTCGGCGGCTGCAGGCGCTCGCGCGGTGCGAAGGGCTTGATCCAGTTCTCGAAGAGGCTGACGATGGCGCTGAGCATGGTTCCGATATAGGCGGTTCGGCAGGAACAGCAATCGGTTTCGACACAATTGCAGATTACAAATGCGTAACATCTAACAAAGAGGCCCGCCGCTCTTTCGAACGGCGGGCCTCAGGTTGCTTACTCTGCGGCCTCTTCCTTCTCGACGTCGTCGGCGATGAAGCCACCCGACTGGCGAGACCAGAGGTCGGCGTAGAGACCGCCATGGGCAACGAGCTCGGCATGCGAGCCGGTCTCGACGATGCGGCCGGCCTCGAGGATCACCAGCCGGTCCATCTCCGTCAGCGTCGACAGGCGGTGGGCGATCGCGATCACCGTCTTGCCGGCCATCAGCGCGAACAGGTTCTCCTGGATCGCCTGTTCGACTTCGGAATCGAGCGCCGAGGTCGCCTCGTCGAGGATCAGGATCGGCGCGTCCTTCAAGAACACGCGCGCGATCGCGATACGCTGGCGCTGGCCGCCGGAGAGCTTGACGCCGCGTTCCCCGACCTGCGCGTCCAGGCCCTTGCGGCCCTGGTTATCCTCGAGCCCCTGGACGAAGTCCCAGGCGTTCGCCTTCTTGGCCGCCGCAATGATCGCCTCGTCGTCCGCTTCCGGATGGCCATAGGCGATGTTGTCGCGAATGGAGCGGTGCAAGAGCGAGGTGTCTTGCGTCACGACGCCGATCTGCGAGCGCAGGCTGTCCTGCGTGACGGTGGAGATATCCTTGCCGTCGATCCGGATCGCACCGTCCTCCAGGTCGTAGAAGCGCAACAGCAGGTTCATCAGCGTCGTCTTGCCCGCACCCGAGCGACCGACGAGGCCGATCTTCTCACCCGGCTTGATATCGAGCGACAGGTGATCGATGACACCCTTGGCCTTGCCGTAGTGGAAGCGGATGTTGTCGAAGGCAATCGCCCCCTTGTCCGCTGTCAGCGCCTTGGCGTCCGGCTCGTCGACGATGTCGTGCGCCTTGGTCATCATGCCGATGCCGTCATAGACCGTGCCGATATTCTCGAACAGCGCCGAGACTTCCCACATGATCCACTGCGACATGCCGTTGATGCGCATCGCAAGGCCGACGGCGATCGCGATCGCGCCGACGGAGATCGCACTCGTCAGCCACAGATGGATGCCAAGCGCTGCGATCGCAAAGAGCGCGATACTGTTGTTGGCATAGACCAGCACGTGGAACAGCGTCACCTTGCGCATCTGGCGATGCACGGTGTCGAGGAAGCCGTCCATGCCGTCGCGCGCATAGCCTTCCTCGCGGCCGGCATGCGAGAACAGCTTGACCGTACCGATATTGGTGTAGCTGTCGACGATCCGGCCGGTCATCATCGAGCGCGCGTCCGCCTGCTCCTTGGAGATCTTCTGCAGCCGCGGCACAAAATAGCTGACGATGCAGATGTAGATTGCCAGCCAGATGCCGAGCGGGATCACCAGCCGCCAGTCGGCGGTGGCGACGACGGCGAGCATCGTGACGAAGTAGCTGACGACATAGACGAAGACGTCGAGGATCTTCATCACGGTTTCGCGCACGGCTAGTGACGTCTGCATGACTTTCGTTGCCACGCGTCCGGCGAACTCGTTGGCAAAGAAGGTCATGCTCTGGCGCAGCAGGTAGCGGTGCATCTGCCAGCGGGCGATCATCGGATAGTTGCCGAGCAGCACCTGATGCATGATCAGCGAATCGATCGCCACGAGGCCCGGCAGGCCGATGAGGACGAGCGCACCCATCCAGAACAGCCGTCCGCTTTCGGCGGCGAGGAAGCTCTCGCGGTCGGCGCTCGACAGCCAGTCCACCATGTTGCCGAGGAACTGGAACAGCGCCACTTCGCCAATGGCGATCAGCGCCGTACAGACGGACATGATGATGAGCCACGGCGCAGCCGGCTTGGAGTAGTGCCAGCAGAAGCCGAACAGAGTCTTCGGCGGAACCGTCGGCTCCTCCGGCGGATAGGGATTGAGGCGGGATTCAAACCAGCCAAACATAACATTGCTCCTTCAGAGTATTTTGAAGGAAAGCGGGATTTCGCCCCGCATTCTTATGATGAAAAAGTCAGTCCGGAAATGCAGCCCGCAAAGGGCTTCGTCTTCCGGAGTCCCGGAAGCGCGTCGATCTCGGTTAAAAGATAGGTCGCGGAACCGGTCAGGCCAAACGGTGGCCCACTACTCCAGGAAGGCGTGTCAACATCAATACATTCATGTTTGCCTCCGTCGGTTCGCGTTGAAGAGGTCCGATCTCTACCCTTATTCGCGCTCGCATGCCAGATTGTCGCAGGCACTTTCTTGCCCAATTTTTCATCGCTCCGACCGCTGTTGCCGTTTCGGCACAGATTAGCGCAGGCAATATGAGCGACCTCAAAAGCAAGCAGCGCCGGATGTTTCGCAGCGGAGAACAAGGATGATCGCTTCATCGGACGCGCCTCCTGACCTTCAAGGTGTCGGCTTTCTCCTGCGGCGCCCCCGCGAGGGTGACGCAGACGCGCGCCTGAGGCTCGGCCGCCATCCGGATATCTACCGGATGTTCGGTTCGGGCAGGTCGTTTCCCGGCCTCTTCGGCCACGGTGAAGCGGCCGCCTGGGTAACGCGCATCGCCGAACATCCGGCCGCCTGGATCATCGATCAGGACGGCCTCGTCGGCGAAGTGCGGCTCGACAACATTAACCGCGCCGATCGCCGCGCGAACTTCGCCATCGGCATTTTCGATCCGGATCGCCTTGGCAAGGGTCTTGGCACGGCGGTCATCAAGCGGGTATTGGCCTATGCCTTCGACGAACTTGCCCTTCATCGGGTCTCGCTGAGGGTCCTCGCCTTCAACGAGCGGGCGATTGCGGCCTATCTCAAGTCCGGTTTCTCGATCGAGGGCCGCGAACGCGAATCGGCGCTGATCGACGGTGAGTGGCACGACGACATCATGATGGGCATCCTGGCTGCGGATTTCGATACGCGGCGCAACGCCCCCGGAAACGAGTAACCTGACGTGAGCAATCTGCGCATCGCCCTCTACCAGCCCGATATTCCCGGCAATACCGGCACGATCCTGCGCATGGCCGCCTGTCTCGGGCTTTCGGTCGATGTGATCGAGCCGGCCGGCTTCGACCTCTCCGACCGAAACCTGAAGCGCGCCGGCATGGACTACATCGCGTCGGTGGCGCTCACTCGTCACGTCAACTGGGAGCGCTTCGAAGAGTGGCGCTCGGCGAGCGGACGTCGGCTGGTGCTCGCCTCCACCAAGGCTGCCCTGCCCTATACGCGCTATGATTTCCGCCCAGACGACATCCTGCTTTTCGGGCGGGAAAGCGCCGGCGTGCCCGATCACGTGCACGAGCGCGCCGATGGCCGCATCCTCATTCCGATGGCCGACGGCCAGCGCTCGCTGAACATCGCGATCTCCGCCGCGATGATTGCGGGCGAAGCGATCCGGCAGGTTTCGCCGATTTGATACCGTCTCCATAGCCGTCTCCTTGGCGGCAGGCCGAGCCTTTGAGGGCCCGGCCGAGAGCCCTCGTCTTCAACGTTACGCCGCGACTTCGTTGTAAGGTTTGCTCTTGCGCGCCTGCTTCAGCACCCGCGCCCACCAGGTCAGGCGATCCATCATCAAAAACAGCGGCGCGCGGAGCTCCTCCGGTTTATAGAGGTTGCCGGCAGCATCGAACTTCGACCACGCCTTCGGGAAGGCCACGCCGTCGCGCAGTGTCACCGTGTGCAACTCTCCAAACACCTGGCGCAATTGCTCGACCGCGCGAATGCCGCCCGAGGCGCCGCCGTAAGAGACGAAGGCGACCGGCTTTGCGTGCCAGGGCTCGTAGACAGAGTCGATCAGTTCCTTCAGCGCCGCCGGGTAGCCGTGGTTGTATTCGGGCGTAACGACGATGAAGGCATCCGCCTCGGCGATCTTGCGCTCCAGCCATTCGCCGGGATTGACCGCCGCGCCAAGGCCGCGCGACATTCTGAGCCGCGCCGGGTCGATGATCGTCAGGGAGAAGGTGTCGGAAGCCGATAGTTCCCGGATCAGCCAATTGGCGACCGTGTCGCAGAAGCGACCCTGCCGCGCGCTGCCATAGATCACGGCGAGGGTCATTTTCTCAGTCATGGGGATCAAGCTCCTGTTGTCTCAGTCATGGAGCCAATGCTATAAAACCTCAAGATTAGTTGAGGTCAATAGCCGTTATGACGATTGTGAAACAAAGCGAATTGCGCCGCGAACTGACCGTGGGCGAAGTGGCGGAGCGCAGCGGCGTCGCCGTCTCCACCCTGCATTTCTACGAGGCCAAGGGGCTGATCCGCAGCAACCGCACCCGCGGCAACCAGCGCCGCTATCCGCGCGGCGTGCTCAGGCGCGTCGCCGTCATCAAGGTGGCGCAGCGCACCGGCATTCCATTGTCGGAGATCCAGGACGCTTTGTCGGTTTTGCCGGACGATCGTCCGCTGACGGTCGAGGATTGGGGCAGATTGTCCGAAAACTGGCGCGAACAGCTGAACGAACGCATCGCCAGCCTGATGGCGTTGCGCGACCATCTGACGAGCTGCATCGGCTGCGGCTGCCTGTCGCTGCGCGAATGTCCTCTGCGCAATCCGCACGACGTGCTGTCGATGGAAGGCGCCGGCCCAAGGCTCATGGATGAAGACAGCCACCCTTGAGCGGCCGCCACGACCAAAGGTGCCTACGCATGGTCATTGTGCGGAAAAGAAGATGAAGTCAGAACTAAGAGGCCGAGTTGCGATAGTCCTTCCTCTTCTCGCTCTCATCCTGTTCTCATGGTTCTATTATCTTGACGATCGCGCATGCGCCGCAGGGGATCAGCAATGCGCCGTCAATACATTCCTGGCGCTTGCCCTGGGGACCGTGATACTCGGGCTGGTAGCCATCATTAATCTATTGATTCTTCTCGGAAAAACTCTGATTTATGTTCAGGATCGAAATCGAGGTTGAGCGCTGTGCTACCTTGGCTCGCAGGGAATCTGGCGCGTTTGTTGACGTGACCGGTGATCTCAGAAAAAGCGGCAGGGGCGATGGATCAATCCGCGGTCGGCAGGCGGCGCATCGTAAACTCGATCTCGTCGCCCTCGAGCTGGCGCCAGCTTTCCACCTCGGTCCAGTAGGCGGCCTTCGGCCAGGTGTCGAACCATTCCCGCGCTTTTGCACGGGCAGCACTGCGGTCGAGCCGAAAGGTTTCCCGCACGAAAAGGCCGTCGCCTCGTGTCGGATTTTCCCGGCGATGCCGGGCGATCTGCCGCCGCAATCCATCGAGCGGCGGGCCTGCAGGTATTCTTGCCATGGGCTATACCTCTGGATTGTAAGATAGTGAGGCAAGCCTGCCTTTGCCAGAGCTTTGTGTAGGCGGGTTTCGCCGAGGCCAAGGACACGCCGCGACCGAGTGGCCGAAGCGCTGGACCGCCGTTGCCATCAGCGCCAAAGTGTGAACTGTGGCGACTTCAATCGAATCGGCGGCATCTCATCGGGAAATCCCGCCAACAGGACGTAATTTCATGGAACGACCGCAGCTACCCCAGGGGCTCCCCGCAGACATCGAAGACAAGAAGGCGGAGGCGCGTGCATGGTTCGAAGGGCTGCGCGACACCATCTGCGCCGCCTTCGAGGCGGTGGAGGATGAGCTGACCGGGCCGCTTTCCGACCGTCCCCCCGGGCGCTTCGTTGCCAAGGACTGGAGCCGTGAGGATGGCAAGGGCGGCGGTGGCCGCATGTCGATGATGGAAGGCCGCGTCTTCGAAAAGGTCGGCGTGCACACCTCGACCGTTTACGGCGAGTTCTCGCCCGAATTCCGCAGCCAGATCCCGGGTGCAGCCGAAGATCCCCGTTTCTGGGCTTCGGGCATTTCGCTGATCGCGCATCCGGTCAATCCCAACGTGCCGGCCGTTCACATGAACACCCGCATGGTGGTGACGACCAGCAACTGGTTCGGCGGCGGCGCCGACCTCACTCCGGTGCTCGATCGCCGTCGCGTCATGACGGATCCCGACACGCAGCTCTTCCACCGCGCGATGGAGATCACTTGCGGGCGCCATGCGGTCGCCGACCATGCCAAGTTCAAGAAGTGGTGTGACGACTACTTCTTCCTGCCCCATCGCAAAGAGGCGCGCGGAACCGGTGGCATCTTCTACGACTGGCTGCATTCCTCGGAAGAGCAAGGCGGCTGGGACGCCGATTTCGCCTTCACCCGTGATGTCGGCAAGGCGTTCGCCATCGTCTATCCGAAGATCGTGCGCACCAATTTCAATGCGCCCTGGACCGAAAACGACCGCGACGAACAGCTGGTGCGCCGCGGCCGCTATGTCGAGTTCAACCTGCTCTACGATCGCGGCACCATCTTCGGCCTGAAGACCGGCGGCAATGTCGAGTCGATCCTGTCGTCCCTGCCCCCGGTGGTCCGCTGGCCGTAATCTCGCCGGCAGTCCACAAAATGAGAGAAGCGCTCCACCGCGCAGACGCGCTTCTCTCCGGACCATTCACAGCGTGTCCGAACCTATGAGTGGCTCACTGACCACGGTCGTTCCGAACGAAGGTCTTTGGACCTTCCCTGACGTCATTTGCAGATCCGCACCTTCTTCCAGAAGACCTTACCGTCGGCGCCATAAGCCCGTTCGGTTTTGACGACGCAGCTCGGTTTGCAGCCGTAGCTATAGTTCGCGGCCTTCGCCGGCATGGCCAAGGCAAGTGCCATCGTCGTCGCCAGAGCCATGGCGAAGCAAGAACTGCGCATTTTGTATATCCCCGTGTAATCCGACCGCGACGGAGCCGCCCGTCGCCTGAAACGAGCCATCGCACGGATCAGTCCCACCCCGCTGTTTCGAATGAAACAGGCGAACAAAGCCCGCTATCAGGCGTTTCACCTTCGTCGAGCGAGGTGAAAACAATGATCTTCAAGAAACGGACATTTTACGGAGATGAACCGGAGCGGCAGGTGGCCGATCACCCGGCCGAACTGGAGCGCGGCGTCGCCCATCTCCTGGCGGTCACGCCCGGCCTCGATGCAGCCGATGTCACTGTTACCGCCAAAGGCAACACCATTGTGCTTGCCGGTTTCGTGGCGACCGAAGGCGAAGTTTTCCGCGCCGAAGAGGCGGCAAAACAGGTGCAAGGCGTCGCGGAAGTGATCAACCGGATCGAGACGGTCACCGCAAGATAGAAGCGTCCTCGGTTCCTCAGATGGAGCCGAGCGTCCAGCTGACGATTTCTGCCGAAACATTGGCGAAGGCCTGATCCATGGCCTTGATGAAGGCCGTGTTGCCCGTGCCCCTGACCGCGGCCGTGGCGTGAAACGCCTTTTGCGCCAGCACCGTGCCGTTGCGATCGTTGAGGATCTTGGCGAAGATTTCGACATTGGCCGTGTCGGCGCCCTCGGTCGAAATCTCGAAGGCGCGGATTTCGGTGATGACCTGGTAGTCGATCGCCAGGCCCTGGCCGGGCTTGCCGACGCCGCCGATCTTGCCCGTGTCCTCGAAGGCCTGCACGAGCTTCGCCTGTACCAGCTTCGGCAGGCGGTCGCTCCACTGAGCCTTGGCGAGATATTGCAGTTCCGCGCCTGAGAGACGGATGACGACCTGATCGCTGTCGAGCGCCTTCAGAGCCGTCGGCTCCGGCACGAGGATCTGCTTGCCGGTCGATGCGCGACCTTCGACGGCCGGCCTTGCCGAAAGACTGTAGGTGTCGTTGACCGCTTTGGTACCGCAGCCAGCAAGTCCTGCTGCCAGCATGATCATCAGGGCGGAGCGCCACGCTCCCGCTACTCGCACGCCCACCAGCCCTGGAAAACTCATACTGCCGTTACCTTTGTCCCACACAACTTCGGCGCATTCCGTATCGAAACACACCACCCGGCCCCACGCCGGCTGTGCCCACCGACTCAGCGTCGGGTGCGGCCATCATATTGCTTTACCGTCTCGCCGCCAAAGAGAAGGCGTTGCGGATCCTTGTCGAACGTCGAGATCGTGTTCTCGAGGCTCTGCACCGTGCGGCGCGTATCGGTGACGAGCGCCTCGACGTCGCGCAGCCCCGAATTCGAGAAGCGCTTGAGGTTCTCCGCAATCGGGCCGATCTGGGCGTTCAGATTGTCCGCCATCTTGCGGAACGAGGCGAGCGTCGCGCGGGCGTCAGCCGAAAGCGACGGCGCGTCCGCATCGCCGAGGAAACCGTCGACCTTGACGAGAATGCTGTCGACCCGGTTGGCCGAAGCGTTGAGCTTGCTTGCCAGCTGCGTGACGTCGGTGATCGTGCGGTCGATGTCCTGCTGGCGCGCCGTGATCTTGTCGGCGAACTGCGAGATGTTGGCCACCGTCTTGCGGGCGTCGGCCGTCGCCGCCGTGATGTCGTTGACAACGAGCTCCACCTTCTGCTTGTCGACCGAGGCCACCAGCGTATCGACCCGCTCCAGCGTCTTCTGGGCGTTCTTGCCGAATTGCTCGTAGGTTTCAACCGTGCGCCGGAAGGCAGCGATGGTTTCGGAAACGCCGCTCGAGGCAGCCTTCAGGTCGGTGCTGATCTGCTCGACGTTCGAGACAATCTGATCGATCTTCTTCGGATCCACCGATTTCACCAGAGTTTCGGCAGATTCCAGAGTCGAATCGAGCTTCTTGGACGCAGCACTCACCGAACCGGAGAGTTCCGTCACGCTCTTCAGGAAGTCATCGATCGCGCCGGAATTGTTCGCGAGCGCATTCGAAAACGTCTCGGCATTACCGATTGTCTTGGTCAGCGGACCGCGCACGTCGGTGACGAAGCCCTGGATGTCGGTGATGGCGCTGTTGGCGCGGTCCATAATCTGGTCGGCCGTCGCGAGTAGGCTGGTGACGCTCGACTGGTCCGCAAGGATACGCGCCTGCGTACCCTTCTCGATCGCGGTCTTCAGGATGTTTTCGTCGCCCTTGTGGCCACCGCTGAGTTCGATATAGGCCGCACCGGTCAGGCCTTGCACTTCCAGCGTCGCCTTGGTCGACTTGAGCACCGGCGCGTCGACCGAAACCTCGGTCAGCGCGATCGAATAACGCGGATCGTTGGCATCGATCGCGAGGTTGCGAACCGTGCCGACGGGAATGCCGTTGAAGCGCACTGGAGAGCCGACCGAAAGGCCGTTGGCCGACCCCGGAATGTTGACCACGAGCTCGACCATCTCGCCGCTACGGCCATACTGCGACATCCAGTAGACGAAGCCGAATGCGGCTGCGACCACGAACACCGTGAAGAAACCGACAATGGCGTAGTTCGCTTTCGTTTCCATTCGTACCGACTACCTTCGTGGCCGCTTCACCGGCTCTACCTCCGATCTCGACGCCTGGGCATCAAAATCGGCTTCTCAAGATTCATTGATCGTTCCGCACGATCGATCGTGCCCGCTTGCCACGGAAATAGGACTGCACCCACGGATCGTCGCAGGCCAGCATGTCTTCCACCGTGCCTTCGACCAGGACCTTCTTCTTCCCGAGAACCGCGATGCGGTCGCAGACCGAAAAGAGGCTGTCGAGGTCGTGAGTCACCATATACACGGTCAATCCCAGCGTGTCGCGCAGCTTGGCGATCAACTCGTCGAACTCCGCCGCCCCGATCGGATCGAGCCCCGAGGTCGGCTCGTCGAGGAAGACCAGGTCCGGATCGAGCGCCAGCGCGCGCGCAAGTGCGGCGCGCTTGATCATGCCGCCCGAAAGCTCCGACGGGTACTTTTCCGCCGCCTCCGGCGCAAGGCCGACCAGCTCGATCTTCACCCGCGCCAGCTCGTCCATGAGGCTCTGCGGCAGGTCGAGATATTCGCGCATGGGCACCTGGATGTTCTCGCGCACCGTCAGCGCCGAAAACAGCGCTCCGTGCTGGAAGAGAACGCCAAGACGCATGTCGAGCGCGATGCGTTCGCCCTCGGTGATGTTGTCGTAGTCCGCGCCGAGGATTTCGATCTTGCCGGACCGCTTCGCAAGCAACCTCAGAACCGTGCGCATCAGCACCGACTTGCCGGTGCCGGACGCTCCGACGAAGCCGAGGATTTCGCCGCGGTAGATCTCGAGGTTCAGCTTGTCGAGCACGATGTTGGAGCCGAAACCGACCGTCAGGTCGCGAACGGAAAGCACGGCCTCGCGCCCGTTCGCCTCGGTCGGCTGGTACCCCTCGTGACTCTTTTCGATTGGGTTCACGCTGTTCTCCGCATCAGAAATCAATGGCCGCGTAGAACATGGCGAAGAGCCCGTCGATCAGGATCACGACGAAGATCGACTTGACCACTGAAGACGTCACGTGGCGGCCGAGCGACTCCGCGCTGCCGCCAACCTTCAAGCCCTCGACGGCTGCCACGACCCCGATGATGAGCGCCATGAACGGCGCCTTGATCATGCCGGCGGCGATCGACGAAAAATCGATGGCTTCCTGCAATCGGGCAAGGAAGGTTGGAATCGTGATGCCGGAATAGCCCCAGGCAACGAGCGCCGCACCGACGAGCGCCGCGAAGTTTGCGATGATCGTCAAGAGCGGCAGCGCGACGGTCAGCGCCACGAGGCGCGGAAATACGAGTACGCCGACCGGGCTCAACCCCATCACCTTCAGCGCATCCACCTCTTCACGCATCTTCATCGAGCCGATTTCGGCGGTGATCGCGCTGCCGGAGCGGCCAGCGATCATGATCGCGGTCAGCAGCACCCCGATTTCACGGAGCTGCAGGATGCCGACGAGATCGACGACGAAGACCTCGGCGCCGAAATAGCGCAGCTGGAACGCGCCCTGCTGGGCGATGATGGCGCCGATCAGGAACGACATCAGCGTGATGATCGGCACGGCTTTCACGCCCATGCGGTCGATCTGGTGGACGATCGCCGCCGGCGAGACGCCGCTGTGCCGTCCAAGCTTAAGCTGGGCGCCGCGCACCGCGGACCCCAGGATGTACATCGCAGCGACGATATCTTCCCACGTCGCCGCCATGACCTCGCCGACCGGGGCGAAGATGCGCTGAAACAGCGGCAGCCGTTCGCCGTTCTTTTCCGGTGAGCGCAGCTCAGCCGGCAGGGCGTCGATCAGCTCGACATAGCGCTGTCCGCCTTCGGCGAAATGAACGTTGTCGCGCGACGGGCCGACGACACGGGTCATGAAGCGGCGGATGATCCAGGCGCCTGCGGTATCCATCGCCGTCACGCCGGACAGATCGAACCGCGCGGCCCCGTCGCCCTTGCGCGCAAGGCCGTCGAGCTTTGCCGCCATCGCTTCGGCCGTCTCGTGCCGCCAGGTGCCGGTGAAGACATAGCTTCGCCCGCCGCCACTCTCGGACAGCGCGACATCGGCGGTCATCTTGCGGGCGGCTTGCGACACGTGTCTTCTGTTATCCCGATTTGCCTCTGCAAAACTCGTCCAATCTCGATAGATTTGAGGACAAGATTGTGCAGCAGACCTAAAGTGTTACCACGACTGTTGCGCGTCCGACCGGAGGCAACGGCTGTGTAAAGATTCGTAAATCCTTCCACCGTCATAACGGCTCGCACCTTTGCTGTCACCCGAACGTTGCGGCGCTATGACGCCGGGCCAACAGATTACCTGCCGGAGACGCTTTCATGTCACTTTCCCTCGATGCCACCGTGGAACATTTCCCGATTGCGGGCACGTTTACGATCTCGCGCGGCTCCAAGACGACGGCAAGCGTCGTCACTTGCCGCATCGCAGACGATGTCCATACGGGCTCCGGCGAATGCGTTCCCTACGGCCGCTACGGCGAGACAATCGACACGGTGCTCGCCGAAATCGCCGCCATCCGCCACCACATCGAGGCCGGGCTCAGCCGCGCCGACCTGCAGCGCGAGATGAAGCCGGGTGCTGCCCGCAACGCCGTCGATTGCGCGCTGTGGGATCTGGAAGCAAAGCAGAAAAACAAGTCGGCCCATGTTCTTGCCGGCATTTCTTCACCGGAAGCATTGACCACGGCCTATACGCTTTCGCTTGCCGAGCCCGACGCGATGCGCGAGCAGGCCGCCAAATATGCCCACCGCGCGCTCCTCAAGGTCAAGGTCGGCACGTCGGATGATGCTGCCCGCATCCGTGCGGTGCGCGCCGGCGCACCGGAAAGCCGCATCATCCTCGACGCCAACGAGGGCTGGACGCCCGAAACGCTTGCCTATCACTTTGCGATCTGCGCCGAGGAACGGATCGACCTGATCGAGCAACCGCTTCCCGCTGGCCGCGACGAGGCGTTGGCAACGATCGCCCGTCCCGTTCCGATCTGCGCTGATGAAAGCGTGCACGCGACCGGCGACCTCGCTGCTCTCGTCGGGCGTTACGACGCCGTCAACATCAAGCTCGACAAGACCGGCGGCCTGACCGAGGCACTGCGCATGCGCGATGAGGCGGTCTCGCTCGGGCTCAAGGTCATGGTCGGCTGCATGGTCGGCAGTTCGCTCGCGATGGCGCCGGCGATCCTGGTGGCTCAAGGCGCGGATTTCGTCGATCTCGACGGGCCGCTGCTGCTGGCGCAGGATCGCGAGCCCGGCCTGCGCTACGAGGCGTCGCTTGTCTTCCCGCCGGAGCCGCGCCTCTGGGGTTGAAGATACCAGGCAGCGACGGCAAAGCAGCAGCCGGCAAAGGCGACGACCGACATTGAATAGAAGCCGTTCACCCCGTACCAGGCGTAGAAATAGCCGGACAGGAACGTGAAGATCGCGGTGAAGATACCGGTATAGAAGAAGTAGAGCCCCTGCGCCGACGCTTCCTGTGATTCCACCACCCGCTCGACCAGCTTGTGCTGCATGCCGGTGTGCATGATCGCATAGGTGAAGGCGTGGAAGCACTGCAGGATGAAATAGCCGCTGAAGCCGAGATCCATCGGGAAGATGATCCAGCGCACCACGGCGAGAAAGCAGCCGGACAGGATCATCACCCAGACGCTGAAACGGCGGCTGATCGCCTTGGCGAAGATGAACATCGTCACTTCCGCCGCGACGCCCGCGCTCCAGAGCAGGCCGATCTCGGTACCGCTGTAGCCGATGTGCTGCCAATAGATCGCCGAGAAGGCAAAGAGCATCGCGTGGCTGGCGTTGACCAGCGTCACCCCGATCAGCAGCAACTGCAGGTCGAGCTGCCGCAGCGACTTCGGCGGCGGCTCCGTCAATGCCGTGATCGGTGACGGCCGCCGCGGCTTGCCGACTCGTGGCGCGGCATAGGCCATGATGATCGTCAGGCCGAAGCCGATCGCCATCGCCGGCAGCACCATGTCGCTGCCGAAGATGCCCACCATCCAGCCGCCGAGCATCGTCGCGCCGATGAAGGCGACCGAGCCCCAGAGCCGCATATGGGCGTAGTCGAAGCCCCAGCGCCGCACGCCTGAAAGCGCGATCGCCTCGACGATCGGCACATAGGGAGAATAGACGGCCGACTGCAGCGTATAGATCAGCAGCACCGGCCAGAATTCGCGGAAATAGAACAGAACCACGGCCGTTGCGAGCGACAGGAAACCGGACCAGATCAGGACGATCGCCCGCTCGCCGAGCCTATCGGCAATGACGCCGGCGATCGGCGCCGTGATGACGCGCACGAACATCGGCAACGCCAGAACGACGCCGATCTCGAAGTCGCTCATCGACAGCGTGCTCAGCCACATCGGGAAATATGGCATCGCGAAGCCGTTGACGATCAGCGGCGCACAGAAGAGCAAAGCAATGCGAAGCGCAAAATGGCGCGGCGGAGGGCCCACATAGGCGGGCGCTTGGAAGGGAATCATCGTCTGACCTGATGGCTGTGCCCAATCTCTAGCACGAGCCGGGCGCCCCTCGCCATAACCTAGTTTTCGCGACAGTAATATCGCTGCGCCGCGAAGGTCAGGCCGCGCGCTGGGTCAGCAGTTGGGCGAGCAGTTTGTCCGCTTCACCAGAGGCTTCGCCTTCGCTGGCGCCACCGCGCATCTGGTGCCAGGTGATCAGTTCCATCGTGCCGTCGTGGTGCTCGGCAATCGCCGTGCAGCTTTCCACCCAGTCGCCGGTGTTGATGTAGCGGATGTCGCCGATCTCCTCGATGACAGCATGGTGGATATGACCACAGATCACGCCCTGCGCATCGTGACGGCGCGCCTCCTCGGCGACCACCTTCTGGAACTCGCCGATGAAGTTGACGGCGTGCTTGACCTGAAGCTTCGCCCAGGACGAGAACGACCAATAGGGCATGCCGAGACGTCGGCGGACCGCAGCAAGCCCGATATTGATGGCGATCGCCGTGTCGTAGGCCCAATCGCCGAGATAGGCGAGCACGCGGGCGTTGCGCACGACGACGTCGAATTCGTCGCCGTGCAGCACGAGATATTTACGGCCGTCGGCCCCCTCGTGCATGTAGCGTTGCGCCACCTCGATGCCGCCGAAATGCACGCCCGGAAAGTCGCGCAGGAATTCATCGTGATTACCGGGGATGTAAACGATGCGGGCGCCCTTGCGCGCCTTGCGCAGGAGCTTTTGCACCACGTCGTTGCAGTTCTGCGGCCAGTACCAGCTGCGCTTCAGCCGCCATCCGTCGACGATGTCGCCGACCAGAACGATCGTCTCCGCTTCATGATGCCGCAGGAAGTCGAGCAGGTAGTCGGTCTTGGCGGCCTTCGAGCCGAGATGGACGTCCGAGATGAACAACGTCCTGAGCTTTCGTACGGAGTTGTCTTGCTGCGCCGCCATCATGCGAGCCTCGTCTTCAGGTTATGCTTTCTGCCTTCGTGAAACCAGACTCGTGTTTCAGGAAGATGACATCAACATTGCGTCACCGGTTCCCCCGCGAAATCAACACTGCAAAACTGTACCTCGCTTCGAATTCATGCCAAAAGGCACGACCACGAATGAGGAATGTGAGAGCATGAATACGGGCGACAAGACGAAATCCCATACCGGTCCGGCCAGCGGCGACATCGACCAGCAGGCCCTTTTCTTCCACCGTTACCCACGCCCGGGAAAGCTCGAAATCCAGCCCACCAAGCCGCTTGGCAACCAGCGCGACCTGGCGCTTGCCTATTCGCCAGGGGTTGCAGCCCCCTGCATCGCCATTCGTGACAATCCGGAAACAGCCGCCGATTACACAGCGCGCGCCAACCTGGTCGCGGTCATCTCCAACGGCACGGCCGTCCTCGGTCTCGGCAATATCGGTCCGCTGGCTTCCAAGCCCGTCATGGAGGGCAAGGCCGTCCTCTTCAAGAAGTTTGCCGGCATCGACGTCTTCGACATCGAAATCGACGCGTCGAGCATCGAGCGCATGGTCGACGTAATCTCGGCGCTCGAGCCGACCTTCGGCGGCATCAACCTTGAAGACATCAAGGCGCCCGAATGTTTCGAGGTGGAGCGGCGCCTGCGTGAAAAGATGCAGATCCCGGTCTTCCACGACGACCAGCACGGAACCGCGATCATCGTCGCCGCCGCCATCCTCAACGGCCTCGAACTCGCCGGCAAGGACATCGCGACCGCCAAGATCGTCACCTCGGGCGCAGGTGCCGCCGCACTCGCCTGTCTCAACCTTCTCGTGACGCTCGGCGCCAAGCGCGAAAACATCTGGGTCCATGACCTCGAAGGCCTCGTCTACAAGGGCCGCGAGGTACTGATGGACGAATGGAAGTCCGTCTACGAGCAGGATAGCAGCAACCGCGTGCTTGCCGACAGCATCGGCGGCGCTGACGTCTTCCTCGGCCTTTCGGCCGCCGGCGTCCTGAAGCCGGAACTGCTGGCGCAGATGGCCGAAAAGCCGCTGATCATGGCGCTCGCCAATCCGACGCCGGAAATCATGCCGGAAGCCGCCCGCCAAGCCCGTCCGGACGCGATGATCTGCACCGGCCGCTCGGACTTCCCGAACCAGGTCAACAACGTTCTCTGCTTCCCGCATATCTTCCGCGGCGCGCTCGACTGCGGCGCAAGCACGATCAACGAAGAAATGAAGATGGCGGCCGTACGCGCCATCGCCGGTCTTGCCCGCGAAGAGCCTTCCGATGTTGCCGCCCGCGCCTATTCCGGCGAGACCCCGGTCTTCGGCCCGGACTACCTGATCCCCTCGCCGTTCGATCAGCGCCTTATCCTGCGTATCGCGCCGGCGGTTGCGAAGGCAGCCGAGGAAAGCGGCGTCGCCACCCGTCCGATCCAGGACTATGACGCCTATCTCGACAAGCTGAACCGCTTCGTCTTCCGCTCGGGCTTCATCATGAAGCCCGTCTTTGCCGCCGCCAAGAACGCCCAGAAGAACCGGGTTATCTTTGCCGAAGGCGAAGACGAACGCGTGCTGCGCGCCGCCCAGGTGTTGCTCGAAGAAGGCACGGCCCGCCCGATCCTGATCGGCCGTCCGCAGATCATCGAGACGCGCCTGCGTCGCTATGGCCTGCGCATCCGTCCGGATGTCGATTTCGAGGTGGTCAACCCCGAAGGCGATCCGCGCTACCGCGACTATGTCGAGGACTATTTTGCCCTCGTCGGCCGTCTCGGCGTCATCCCGGAAGCCGCCCGCACGATCGTGCGCACCAACACGACCGTCATCGGCGCGCTCTCGGTCAAGCGCGGCGAAGCCGATGCGTTGATCTGCGGCGTCGAAGGGCGCTACAGCAAGCACCTGCGCGACGTATCGCAGATCATCGGCAAGCGCGACGGCGTGCTCGATTTCTCGGCCTTGAGCCTGCTGATCTCGCAGCGCGGCGCAACTTTCTTCACCGACACCTATGTGAGCTACTGCCCGAGCGCCGAAGAGATCGCCCAGACGACGGTCATGGCGGCACAGGAAATCCGCCGCTTCGGCATCACCCCGCGCGCCGCCCTCGTCTCGCATTCGAACTTCGGTTCGCGCGATTCGGAGAGCGCCACCAAGATGCGCACGGCGCTGCAGCTCGTGCGGGAACTCGCGCCCGATCTCGAGGTCGACGGCGAAATGCACGGCGATGCGGCGATCTCGGAAGCGTTGCGCCAGCGCGTCATGCCGGACAGCAGCCTGTCGAGCGAAGCCAACCTGCTGGTCTTCCCCAATCTCGATGCCGCCAACATCACGCTCGGTGTCGTCAAGACCATGACCGACAGCCTGCATGTCGGCCCGATCCTGCTCGGCTCGGCGCTTCCCGCCCATATCCTGTCGCCGTCCGTCACCTCACGCGGCGTCGTCAACATGGCGGCTCTGGCGGTGGTCGAAGCCAGCCATCCGGGTTGAGATGGCAACGCGGAGATCGCCACCGGTCTTCGCTGCATTCGGGCGCCATGCCGGCGCCGGCAAAACCGTATCCGGATGTCGCGCCTGCTTCAGGCGCGGCATCGCTGGTTTTGCAGATCACCCGCGAATCAGCCCCTGTCACGCGGCCGATCGACGACTACAATCAAGGCGTGCACAATTGGTATTACACACCAATCGGGAAAGTTTGCGCTGGACAAAAGGTGAACCTCTAACCATGCTGGGGCCTCGGACGAGATTCGGTGTTGTGGCATGACTGAGCAGCAGGCTGTCCTCGACATGCTGGAAATCCTGGAATGTGGCGGCTGTGTCGAGCCCGCTCATTTCTTCACATTGATGCGTCGAACCTTCCGCATTGCCCATCTTCTCTATCTCGAAGCGGAGCCCTATGCGGACGAGCTCAAGGTTTGCCGGCTGCATCACACCTTCGGCGCCTACGCTGCCGAGATTTACCATGCCCGCAGCCTTCACCGGATCGATCCGATCCTGAAGCTGGCGCTTGGCGGCGTGCGGCCGGTGGAATGGACGATGGCGCGGCATCGCTTCCCGGAATGCGAACCGTTGTTCCAGGCAGCCCAGGAAATCGGCATATCCACTGAGGGCGTCGCCTTGCCATTGCCCTCGCCCGCCGGGCGCATGGCGTTGCTCGCAATCAACGTCAACATGACAGCCGGCGAATGGACGACCTATCGCCGCCATCACCTGCGCGATTTCCAGCTGGCCGCCAATCTCTTCCATGCCGCCATGCTGGAGCACGGCGCCATGGCCGGCAGCATTTCGACCCGAGAGATGCGGTTGACCGGCCGCGAGACCGAGGTCCTGACCTGGGCCGCCGCCGGCAAGAGCTATTGGGAAATCGCCACGATCCTCGGCATTTCCGAGCGCACCGTGCGCTTCTTCATGACCAATGCGCGACGCAAGCTGAATGTCGTTTCCAACACTCAGGCTGTGGCACAGGCCGTACGACACGCTCTGATACCCTCCGTTTGACACCCGACAATACGCCTCCACCGAAACCCCTCGAAATCTAGTGGCAAATATCGCGCATTTGAACTGTCGCTAGCGACAGTTACGCAACCGCCGCGAGCCTGACAGCATCGCCCCATCCCCAAACTCGGATGGAGAAAACGATGATCAGGATCCTGAACGGAAAGACCCGCGCACAACACCCGGCGGCCGTCGACGACATGTTCCGGTTGCGCAAGCGCGTCTTCCACGACTTCCTGAAATGGGACGTGCAGACCGAAGGCGACTGGGAAATCGACAACTACGACCAGGCAAACCCGCTCTACGTCCTGTCCTATGCGCCCGATACCGGCCGGCTGCGCGGCGCGCTTCGCCTCCTACCGACACTCGGCCCAAACATGCTGGACGATACCTTCCCGATCCTGCTTGGCGATAATCCGGAAATCCGCAGCGCTTCGGTCTGGGAATCCAGCCGCTTCTGCATCGAGCCCGAGATCTCGCAGGACCGCGCGTCGAACCAGGTGACGGTCGCGGCCGCCGAACTGATGTGCGGCGTCGGCGAGCTGGGCCTTGCTTCCGGCATCAGCCACATCGTCACGGTGACGGATGTGTTCCTGGAGCGCATGTTCCGGCGCATGGGATGCCCGGGCGAGCGTATCGCCGAACCGCATCGCATCGGCTCCGTTTTCGCGGTTGCCGTCGCCTGGGAAGTAACGCCGGATCTGCTCACGCGGATGAAGGCGGTCGCTGCCATCGAAGGTACCGTGCTCGAACGTCCGATGTCGCTGGAAACCGCCCGCGCCGCCTAAGCGCGTCAGTCGATCTGCGCTGTTAACGCAAACCGTCGCTTGTCGTTGCACGATCAACGACAAGCTCTATGATGGAGGCGAAACAGGAATGCCGCTGGCAGCCACCCGCAGAAGGTCGGCGCCGACCTGGCAACAGGAAGAGACTTTCGCCCGTGTTCACGCGCATGAAACACGTCGCTGCGGCCCTTGTGCCTCTGGTTATGATCGGTGCCGGTCCGTCACTGGCATCGACGGCCTGCGACCGACTGAACGCGCGGCTCGCGCAACTGCCTGACTACGTCGCCAGCAATGCCGATGCGCGCGACTACGCAAGCGCGATCTCGCGGCAGAATATCGAGCTGCGGCGGGCAAAGAACGACCGCCGCCGCGCGGGTTGCGGTGGCGGCAACGCCATTGGCTTCGACGGCGGCGACCCCGACACCTGCTACGGCCTCAACAGCCTGATCGCCGAGATGGAAGACAATCTGCGCATGCTGAAGTCCGAGCGCGAGCAGATCGTCGCCGGCGGCAGCGACGACAGCCGGCGCCGCATCCTCGCCGCGCTGGAGATCAACGGTTGCTATGGCGACCGCGAGGAGTTCGCAAGCGTGGAACCGGACGTGCCGGAAAGCCACCGCAACATCGTTGCCGACCTGCCGCCGGAAGACGCCTACGGCCCGATGCTCGGCCGCGGCGAAGACGGCTACGCGCCGCAGGAGCGCTACTATAGCGGCACGCTCAGAACCATGTGCGTGCGCACCTGCGACGGCGCCTTTTTCCCGGTTTCTTCAGATGCGACGCCGGCCGATTTCCCGCGCGACGAGCAGGCCTGTCGGGCGCGCTGCCCGGGGGCTGAGACCGAGCTCTATTTTCACGACCTCAACACGGAAGAGAGCGACAAGATGGTCTCGGCCGTGACCGGCCGTCCCTATACCGAAATGCCCAACGCCTTTGCCTATCGCACCCGCGCTGTCGGAAAACCCGGCCAGTGCGGCTGCCAGATACCCCAGACCGCCTCGACCACACCGAAGGCAAACGGAACGAAGATCGGTGACGACCAGTCGTCGATCATCGTCATCGAGACCAAGAAGCCGGAAGCGGCGAGCAATACCGCCAAGGCGCCGGCCGAAGAGCGGCCTTACGATCCGTCGAAGAACAAGGTTCGCGTCGTCGGCCCGACCTACCTGCCGCAGGAAGAAACCGCCATCGACCTCAAGCATCCGAAGGGACCGGCCTATCAGCCGGTCCAGAATTGATCGGACGAGGCCTTACGCCTTCTCCTTGCTGCGTCCCCATCCGTCTTCGAAAACCAGCTCGTCGAGCGGCAGGCGCTGGCGCCAGCCCTTCACGGCGAGTTCCGGCTGCTGATAGAGGCGATCGACATAGCCGAGGCAGAGCCAGGCAACGATCTCGATATGATCTGGGATGCCGAGAATCGCCTTGATCTCGGCCTCGTGGAAAATGCTCACCCAGCCGACGCCCACCCCTTCGGCCCGCGCCGCAAGCCAGAGGTTTTGCACGGCGCAGACGGTGGAATAGACGTCCATCTGCGGATTGTGGGTGCGCCCGAGTACGACGGCACCGCCGCGCGTGCGGTCGCAGGTGACACAGATGCTGAGCGGCGCCTTGCGGATGCCTTCCAGCTTCAGCGCACGGTACTTGGCCTGTTGTTCCGCCTCGAACATCAGCGCGGCCTCGTCATTGGCGCGGCGAAACGCATGCCAGACGCGCTCACGCGTTTCTTCCGCCCGCACCAGCACGAAGTTCCACGGCTGCATGAAGCCCACGGACGGGGCGCTGTGCGCAGCGGCCAGCAGGCGCAAGATCAGATCATCCGGCAATGGCGCGGGCAGGAATTCATCGCGCACGTCGCGACGTGTCTCGATGGCACGGTAGACGGCCTCCCGCTCTGGCAACGAAAAGGCGCCGGCAGCCGCAAGGCCGCCCTTCGGTTCAGTCAGCATCGTTCGATCCCCAACAATGCGAAAACCTCCCGCCGTCCACGCGGGGTTCGGTCTATCTCGCCAGGCCGGTCTTCTGACTTCGGTTCAACCGATCACCTCGCCTTCCCAGATCGCTTGAAGATCCAGTGGCAAAACCTTGAATCAATTCAAGGCTCTCTTAGACGCGATCGTCCCCGTCACAGCGTTGGGCACGTTCCGGAATGACACCGGATTCCCGATTCTCCCGCTTTCGCGGGCACCTGACGACGGCACTAAGTGCACAGCCGTTTGAGAAAGACAAGCGGCGCCAACCCGGCCGGGACATGGCACGCCACTTTCCGCCGGCTACTGTCGAGCTTAGTCGTTTACCTCCACCTCAAAGCGGAGCGACCGGATGTGGCGAACCGTCATAGGCGCCCCAGACCGACTGATCGAAGCAAATCACCGATCCGGTCATCAGCCCGGACTCGGCCGACGACAGATAGGCGCAGGCCCGCGCCACTTCGGCCGGATCGACGAGCCGACCGAAAGGCTGGCCGGCCGCCGCCTTTTCGAGCCAATCGGCCGCCGCGCCATGAAACTCGCGCTGGATGCGGTCTTCGCCTTCGGACGCCATCCAGCCGATATTCAGCCCGTTGACGCGAATGCGGTTGCGAAGAAGCGCATAAGCCGTGTTTTTGGTCAGCGTTTCGAGGGCGCCTTTCGACGAACAATAGGCGGCAATGAACGGCTGGCCGGCCATCGCCGACATAGAGCCGATGTTGACGATCGTGCCCTCGGTCTTCTCCCGCCGCATGATCTTCACCGCCTCCTGCATCAGGAAGAACGGCGCGCGCACATTGATCGCGAACATGCGGTCGAAGAGTTCGGGCGTGGTGTCGAGGATCGTGCCACGGTCGGTGATAGCTGCGGCGTTGACCAGCGCATCGACCCGGCCGAATTCCGCGTCGCAAGCGGCGACCACCTTGCGGGCGTCCTCTACTTTTTCAAGATCGGCCTCGACATAGACAACTTTCGCACCGCTTGACTTGCCGATCTGCTCGGCCTTCGCCCGCCCCTTGGCGGCGTTGCGGCCGCAGATGACGATGCCTTCAGCGCCGCGCTCGGCGAAAAGGCCAGCAATCGTCGCGCCCAGTCCCTGCGTACCACCGGTGACGATGGCGATCTTGCCTTGCAATTGTCCACTCATCGAATTCCTCCCTCGGAAATGATCGTTTGAAACGGCTGCGGCTCCCGGCTAAAACACACCGGGAGCCTGTCAAATTGTAACTCGCTCGTCAGCTCAGCTTGCGCTTCGCCTGCGCCTCCAGCACCGAGAGAAACTCTTGTTCGCCCGTCCCCGCAGTGAGCGCCTCGCGCATCAACTGCGCCTGCGTCTTCGGCGCCAACCCGCCGAGTGGCGGATCCCGGTCGAGATTGGTGGGGAACGAATAGCCTTCGGCACAGGAGGAGATCGCGTTGGCCGCTTCCGCCTGCGTCAGCGTCCCGCCCGCCAGCAAGGCCCGCAAGGCCGGATAGAGCGTCGCGCTCATGGTCAGTCGGTCAACGGTTTCCATTGCGCGACCGAAGGCCGAAGACACCTGCAGCAGGTTGGCCACGCGGCGGATATCCCGGGAGCGGTTGGTGCCGGCGGCATGGAAGAGCGCCGGGTTGAAGAAGACAACGTCGCCCTTTTCGAGCGGAAGCTGCACGTGGTGTGCGTCGAAATATGCGCGGAATTCCGGCCGGTTGAGCGCCAGATAGCCCGGCACATAGGTTTGGCTATAGGGCAAGAACAGCGTCGGTCCGCTTTCGAGCGGCATGTCGCAATGGGCAACCGCCCCCTGCAGCGTCAGCACCGGTGAAAGCCTGTGCACATGCGCCGGATACTGCTCGATCACGGCCGCGGTCTGGAAGCCGAGGTGATAATCCCGGTGCGCCGATTGCGCCGCACCGCCAGGATTGACGCGATTGACCTGCGCCGTCATCTGGTAGTTCGGCCCGAGCCAAGCCTCGCTGACGAGCGCTATGACGGCATTGCCGTAATAGGAGGCGAAATTCTCCGGCGCGTTCAGGCAGTGCTTTTCCAGCGAGTTCCAGATGCGGTCATTGGCGCCGGGTTTGGCGAAGTGATCGCCGCCGCCGCTGTTGCTTCGATGTTGCTCTTCGATGATGGCGTCAAAGACCCCGCTTGCGACGTCGATTGCTGTCGTATCGGCAAAGGCGCGCTTGAAGACCGCCACGCCAGGCCCGGTCGCCAGTACCTCGCAGATCTCCGCCAGAACAGAACGCCGCGCCTCGGCATCGCCGCACGCCGCAATCAGCGCGGCGCTGTCATAAATCAGGATATTCTTTTCGCAGCCGGAAGCATGGGGGTAGTCGGACAGGCTGGTTTGGCGTTCGACTTCCGCCCGGAACGATTCGAGATCGCAAGCCTCTTCGGTGAGCCAGACGCGGTCGATCCGCTGGCGCGCTTTGTTGTCGGTCTTCATCGCGTTTCCTCCTCTGGAACATCCTGATGAACACGACTATAGGCGGCGGCAAAACATGATATAGAGCAAGAATCCATCAAAAATCCATCAGGAGAGCAAGGCGATGGCCCATCCGTTTCTGGTCAAGGACATCGCCTTTCAGGCCGGGCTCAGCACCGCGACCGTCGATCGCGTGCTCAACGAGCGGCCGGGCGTGCGCCGCCAGACGGAGGCCCGGGTTCGCGCAGCCATCGAGGAATTGGAGAAGCAGCAGGCCGGCCTCGACATCCAGGGGCGCAAGTTTGCGATCGATATCGTCATGGAGTCGCCACAACGCTTCACCGATGCGGTGCGTCGCGCCTTCGAGAGCGAGGCGATGACCTTCGCGCCCACCGTCTTTCGCTGCCGGTTCCACTTCGCCGAGACGATGCGCCCGCAGGAGATCGTGCAACTGCTCGACCGAATCCGGCTGCGCGGGACCGACGGCCTGGTGTTGAAGGCGCCGGACGTGCCCGAGATCGTCGCCGCAGTCGCCCGTTTCGAGATGGGCGGTACGCCCGTCGTGACGCTGGTAACCGACCTGCCCCATTCTCAGCGGACGGCCTATGCCGGCGCCGACAACCGGGCGGCGGGCGAAACGGCCGCCTACCTCCTCGGGGAGCGCTTTTCCGGCGCGCCGGCAACTGTGCTGGTGACCCTTTCGAGCGGCCGCTTTCGTGGTGAGGAGGAACGCGAGATCGGCTTTCGCCGGGTGTTGCGCGAGCGCTATCCGGCAATCCGGATCGTCGAGATCAGCGAAGGCCACGGCCGCGACAGCGAAACCGGCCGCCTGGCTCACGCGGCGCTCTCGGCCAATCCCGATATCAACGCGGCCTATTCGATCGGTGGCGGCAACCGCTCCGTCCTTGCAGCCTTCGAGCGCCTCGAGCGTCACTGCGCGCTCTACATCGCCCATGATCTCGACGAGGACAATCTGGCGCTGTTGCGGGAACGGCGCATTCACTTCGTGCTGCATCACGACCTCAGGACCGATGCGCGCACCGCCTTTCGCACGATGATGCTGCGGCCCGGCGCCCAGGCGCCGGCAATCGGCCCGCAGCTTTCCGCCGTGGTGGTGATCACGCCCTACAATGTTCCGGAGTAACGCTGCTGCCGATCCGCGGGTAGCGTTCAGGCCGCCGACTGGCCGTCATTCTTCTCGGCCGGCAACACCATGTCGTCCGCCGTTTCGAAGCGGTTGCGGCCGCGCCGCTTGGCCAGATAGAGCGCTTCGTCCGCAGCCAGCAGCAACTGGCGTGCCGTCAGACCATGCCGCGGCGCAAAGGCGATGCCGGCGCTGCCGCCGACAACGAGCATTTGGCCCTCGAAAGCGACCGGCGTCTGCGCGTCGGCGATCAGGCCGGCCGTCAGGCTGCGGGCGTCGGCCTCGCTGCAATCGCCGAGAATGACCGCGAATTCGTCACCCCCAAGCCGCGCGACCGTGCCCTTCGGGCCAGCCCGGTTGCGAAAGCGCTCGGCCATGGCCACCAGCACGGCATCGCCGGCGGCGTGGCCGTGGCGATCGTTGACCTCCTTGAATTCATCGAGGTCGGCATAGACGAGCGTGAACGGATGCGTCGATGCCCGCAACAGGGCTGCCGCCAGCATGTCGTCGAAGCCGCTGCGGTTCATCAGCCCCGTCAGGCGATCGTGCTTGGCAAGATGCCGGTTCAGCGCCTCGCTCTGCTGCAGGGCGGCAAAGAGCGTCGAGAACCGCAGCGCCACGAAGGCCATCAGCAGTGCTGCGATGATCGCCATGATAATGACGCTCGGCAACAGCTCCGCGCGGACGAACCCACCGGGCGATTTCGGCACCCAGGCGGCCACGAGACAGGACGAATCGGAGCAGCGCCCGACAGACGCATAGGCACTGCCTGCAGGCCGCTCGTTGAGCGGAACAAAGGCCAGCCCGCGAATACCCAGCCGTGCCGCGATCTCGCGCGTCATTTTCGGCGTGACCGGCCGAACGGCGACCATGAGCACCGGATCGCGCCGTTCCGCCGGAACCACCAATGTCTCAGGGATGACCGCCTGCACCACGGCAACACTCATGCGCCCGCCGATCTCGCGCAGGTCCACCGCGTGGATGCCGGGCACGGCCGGCATCACGGACTGCGCATCCGGCGTCGTGACATCGAGATTGTAGGTGCCGTCGTTGTTCCTGAGCGCATTGTCGTAGCGGCGCTTGGCTTCGTCTACGAGATCGTCGACCTCGTCGAGCGGCACGCGGGCCACCTCTGCCGGAACCGATGCGCCGTCCTTGAGCGCCGTCGAAACGGTGCGGGCCGGATCCGTGAAGATGATCCAGGAGAAGCCGTAGTCTTCCCAAAGCCAGCCCGAAAGCTCGTCGGCGACGAAACTCTCGCTGACATGCCCCGTCGCCAGCTCCTCGTAGGTCTTGTCCCAGAAGGACACCTGCGCCTGGAACTGAACGACCGCATCCATCTGGTGGCGCAGCTCGTTTGCGACAAGCCGACGCTCGGCCGAAAGGCCGAAGCGATCGGCCTCGGTGACGGACCGGTCGAGGACATAGATGAGGCTTGCAATGATCAGGACCGCGACCAAGGTACAGGCGGCATGGATCGCCCAGACCGTCTTGTCCCGCTTTGCCTGCCGCAACGCCTTTTCCACCACGCCAGTCCCCCTCGTCCGTACCGGCCCTGCCGGGCATACTAGCACTTGTGGAGGTGCGATGCGCAACGATGGCAGCCGATACTGCCGGCACCCTAGCGACCAAAATCGAAGTTTGGCTTAAATAAGCTGGTGATAAAATACTTAACGATTTCAACCGGCTGAATCGCCCGACAATCAGCGGTCGCAGCGGGGATCAGGAGAACGCGGGCGACTGCCCGCGCCTCCCTCTGCGCATCCTATTGCGGCGCGGCCGCCGAAGCGCGCAGCAAGGCGACGATCTCGGCATTGCCTTGCTCCAGGGCAAGATCGCGTATCGACGGGCCGGCGGCGCCATCGCGCACGCGTGCATTCGCGCCCCTTTCGAGAAGCAGCCGCACCGTTCCTGCCTGCCCGTTGATCACGGCAAAGGCAAGCGGCGTCATCCAGTCGTGCTGTGGCTCCGGCCTGCCGCGCCCGCGGAACGTGCCGAACGGCGTTTCGATCAGATCCGGCTGCCGGTCGAGGATGTCGGCGAGGCGCGCGGCCACGCCAAAGGACGCAGCTGCGAAGATGTCGAGCGGCTGATCCTTCAGGAAAGTGACCATCGCGTCCTTGCCGTTGTATTTGGCCCAGCCGATCGGCGGTGCATGATGGTAGGGGTCGCGGGCCAAGGGATCGGCGCCGTGATCGAGCAGGCGCCTCGCCATCGCGACATGCCCATGCAGCGCCGCCTCGTGCAACGGCGTGCGCGAGGTCATGCGGTTGACGTCGAAGCCGAGCGAGAGCATCAGCGCCACGGCGTCATGCCGGTCCTCACCCGCCGCCTCGTGCAGAATGGCGGGGTGTGCAGCCTGGGTTCGAGCGACAAGTGTCGGATCCCTATCGACAAGTTCCCTCGCCTCGTCGGCCTTCACTTCCCCAACGGCACGGGCCAGCCGGTCGACATCCTCCAGCGGTGCTTCGGTCGCGCCGCGCGACACGAGGTATTGTGCCAGTGCCGGATCGCCGCCGAGCTCCGCCCATTGATAGGGCGTGCGCCCCTTGATCGGGCGATTGACGTCGGCGCCGTGCGCAACAAGCAGCCGGACGCGATCGGACATGCGTTTTTCCAGTGCCCAGGCAAGTTGATAGTCGAAGACGCGTTCGCCATTTTCGACCAGCCCGCCATCGTTGCGCACCAGCCAGTTGTTGCGGTCGTCGGCATTGAGGCCATGGTCGAGAAGCAGCTGGAGGCAGGAATTGTCCGGTTCGAACATCCGGTTGTAGAGCGCCTGGCTGTCATTGGCTCGGGCACCGGCATTAAGCAGCAGCCGCGCAAAGACAAGGCAATCCGGGTGCGGTGGCTGCCGCTCCGGTCCCGCCTCGCCCTCGCCGAAGACGCCGGTCAAAGCCGTGAAACGATACTGGCCGTCGTCGAGCCAGTAAACGTTCGGATCGGCCCCGCGCGCAATCAGGCGGGCGCCCGCCGGCAGCGACGAGCGGCCGGGAACGCGGGCATATGCGGCGTAGAGCAACGGCTCCCAGTCGAACGGACCGCCGCGCTTCTCTGCGAGTTTCGGGTCGCGATCGAGAAAGCGGTCGATCGCCGCGGCGTCGCCGAGCGCAGCGGCCACGTGAATGTTGTCCCCGGCAATCTCAGGATGGTCCTTGAGAAGGTCGAGTGCCTGAGCGAACCGCTCGGGATCGGCAGCGACGTCGCCGAAATAGGAGACTGTCGCCAGAGCGAGAAAGCGGTTTGCGACCTGTTCGGTCGACGGCGTGCCGGCCTCGGCTTTCTCCAGATGCCGCTTCAGCCGCGTCCAGCTGGCAAAGCCGAATTCGCGGGCAAGCACCAGCTGGGCATCCTGAAGGCCCATTGCGGTCGGTTCGGAGAAATAGGGAAGCGCCCGCTGCCTTGCACTGGCATCGCCAGCCTTGACGGCCTTCAAAAAGGCCTTGGCCTGCTTGCGGATCGCATCGAGGGTAATGTTCGCGGAAAGATCGCGCGTGATCATGAAAGACCTCCTTTCATTCACGTCCGGTATCCGCGCCCACAGACTGAAAAGAGGTGTGGCAACCAAGTTCAGTGAGACAGGTGGGCCTTGCCCTTCCCGCGGATCGGATGTGCCCTGCGAACGACCTCATCGCTAGCATGGCCTCGATATACTTGTCCAGCGCGGTCAGCTTTCCGGTCCGTAGCGGACGAAGGCGAAACGATCGCCTGCGGGCGCCCAGTTGGGAACGTTGATCGTTCCCTGCCCCCCGAAGAGCTCGAACAGGATGCGGGCATTGCCGCCGTCCAGGTCCATCAGCCTCAACCGGACATCGAGATCCCTCGGATGATCGAAGACGTCGCCGTCATAGGAAAGCACCAGCAGGTGCTTACCGTCAGGCGACGGATGCGGAAACCAGTCGCCATAGGGGCTGTCGGTGATGCGCGTGACGTCGCTGCCGTCCGGGCGGATCCGCCAGATCTGCATCTGGCCGGTACGGCTCGAGTTGAAATAGATCCATTCGCCGTCTGCCGACCAATCGGGCCCGTCGTTGCGGCCCTCCCCATGGGTGAGCCTTCGCTCCTCGCCGCCGTCGACGGAGATCGTATAGATGTCGAAGACCTGGTCGCGGATGCCGCAATAGGTCACCGTGTTCCCGTCGGGCGACCAGCCGTGCCAATAGGAAGGCAGGTTGCGGGTGACGAGCCGCGGCGTGCCGCCTTCGACCGGCAGCAGGTAGATCGCCGATTTCCCGAACTCGGTCTTGTCGCTGATCGCGATCGTGGTGCCATCCGGGGAGAGGCCGTGGTCGTTGTTGCAGAGCGTCGCAAAACCGGTATCGATCTCCACCGGTTCGGAACCATCAAGGCCAAGCCGATAGAGCCTGCCGTCACCGTTGATGATCAGATGTGAGCCGTCCCGCGACCAGTTCGGTGCCTCGACCAGCCGGTCCGTCTGCCAGACAACCCGCGTTTCACCTGTTGCGATGTCATGGATCTCGACGGAACTCCGCATGCTCTTCTCTCCCGGACGAGGCCGCTATTTCTTGTCTTCACCCGCCGGCAGGGTCGCCAGAACCTTGGAACAGACCGATTGCATCAGAACGGAATCGCGTCGGTCCCGCCAGGTGGTGACCAGACCCCAGGCCAGCAGGAGCAGGATGCAGATGAAGGCAACGCCGACGACGGTGAGGCTTCCGGTCGCAAGGCCATAGACCCCAAAGATCGCAGGCGTCGCGAAATAGCCGATCTGCGCCGAAAGCTGCCGGCCGGCGGAAACGTCGCTTGCCGACCACAGTCGCAGGAGCCGGATTTCCTCGTCCGTAAAATCTGGACGGCCCTGTCGGCCGTCCGTCTCTTCGGAGAGGATATCCATCGCCTAGCCCCGGTCGCGGAAGCGGTTGGTGATCGGGTAGCGGCGGTCGCGTCCGAAGTTCTTCTTGGTGATCTTGACGCCCGGCGCCGATTGCCGGCGCTTGTATTCGGCGATGTAGAGCAGATGCTCGACCCGGTGAACGGTCACCTCGTCATGGCCGCGGGCGACGATCTCGTCCGTCCCCATTTCCTTTTCCACCAGGCATTCGAGAATGTCGTCGAGCACCGGATAGGGCGGCAGCGAATCCTGGTCCGTCTGGTTGGGACGAAGCTCGGCCGAAGGCGCCTTGTCGATAATGTTCTGCGGAATGACGATGCCGGAAGGACCAAGCGCGCCCGGAGGAACCGTGGTATTGCGCCAGCTCGAGATGGCATAGACCTGCATCTTGTAGAGGTCCTTGATCGGGTTGAAGCCGCCGTTCATGTCGCCATAGAGCGTGGCATAGCCGACCGACATCTCCGACTTGTTGCCTGTCGTCACCACCATCGAGCCGAACTTGTTGGAGATCGCCATCAGGATCGTGCCGCGGGTGCGGCTCTGCAGGTTCTCCTCGGTGATGCCGGATTCCGTGCCTTCGAACGTATCGGAGAGTGCGCTGAGGAACCCTTCGACCGGCTCGGAGATCGGCACGATGTCGTAACGGCAGCCGAGGGCCTCGGCGCATTCCTTGGCGTCCTTCAGCGATTCCTGCGAGGTGTAGCGGTAGGGCAGCATGACCGTGCGCACCCGCTCCTCGCCGAGCGCATCGACGGCGAGCGCTGCGCAAATGGCGGAATCGATACCGCCGGAGAGGCCAAGCACGACATTCTTGAAGCCGTTCTTGTTCACATAGTCGCGGAAGCCGAGCATGCATGCGCGG
This sequence comes from Ensifer sp. ENS06, assembly GCF_014852205.1. Taxonomy (NCBI): domain Bacteria; kingdom Pseudomonadati; phylum Pseudomonadota; class Alphaproteobacteria; order Hyphomicrobiales; family Rhizobiaceae; genus Ensifer; species Ensifer sp. ENS06. Next base: position 158,251 of record NZ_JACVBC010000002.1, read on the forward strand.
TAATCCGCCTCCTCCCGCTCCGGCAGGCGCGACTTCAGGCCGTGCTCGCAATGCCAGCCGCTCTCGCCCTTCTTCCACTCCACGATCGAGATCGCCTCTTCGAACTGGCTCATCTGGAAGGCGAGCGACTTGTCGGTGTTGAAGGCGAAGCTGGCGCCGTCGAAGACCAGTTCGTCCTGGCCGCCGAGCTGGTTGGCATAGATCATCGGTAGGCCCGTCTCGATCACCTGCTTCAGCACGACCTGATGGCGCACGTCGACCTTGCCGCGATAATAGGGCGAACCATTCGGCGACAGCAGGATTTCAGCACCGCTTTCGGCCAGCGTCTCGCAGACGCCGAGATCGCCCCAGATGTCCTCGCAGATCGGAATGCCGATGCGCACACCGCGGAAATTGACCGGTCCCGGCATCTCGCCCGGATCGAAGACGCGCTTCTCGTCGAACTCGCCGTAGTTCGGCAGATCGACCTTGTCGCGAATCGCGATCACCTTGCCATCGTCGAGTACTGCCACGGCGTTATGTCGGCCGGTCTTCGACAGGCGCGGGAAGCCGATGATGACGCCCGGGCCGCCATCGGCCGTCTCGGCGGCCAGCTTTTCGACGGCCTGGAGGCAGGCCTTGAGAAAGGCCGGCTTCAGAACAAGGTCTTCCGGCGGATAGCCCGAAATGAACAGCTCCGTCAAAAGCAGGAGATCGGCGCCCTGTCGCGCCGCATCGGCGCGCGCCTCACGCGCCTTGGCCAGGTTTCCGGCGATGTCGCCCACGGTCGGATTGAGCTGGGCAACGGCGATACGAAGGAGCGAGGGGGCGTTTTTATGGGCGGTCATGAGCGGGCCTGTCGGTCTGTCCTGAACGATTGCATCTGACTTTCGCAATGTTCTTTAGCGCAATCTGCGGAAAAATACCCACAGCCAATCGCAGCCACGCGAAAAAAACCGAAAACTTCTGTTTTTCCCGGTCCTTATACTGGGCCGTTCGTGCGGCTTCACGCCACGAAAAGCCACCCTCCATTCCCGTTGAGAAACCATTCATCCCCTGTTCAAAATGACGGGCGTATGACAGTTACACGACGCATTTATGAAATTGGAGAATATGTTGGCCAGTATCGATTCCGCTGTCGCGCGAGGCTCACGTGTCTATGCCGACCGACCCGGCTTCGCCGCACGGCACGCCAAGACGCTCGCTTCCACGCGCAGCGCCCTGTTCTCCCTGTTCGTTGCAACTGCCCTTGTCTTCGCCGTTGAACTGATCGTCCGTCAGTCGCTGACCGACACCCTTTCCTATGTCCTCGACCCGACGCGCCCGGCGCTGACGACCATCGGCATATTCTTTCTCATTCTGCTCGCTGTCGACGGTATTTTCGGCCGCGAGCACAAGTCCGCCGTGGTGATCGCGCCGCTGGCACTTCTTCCGGCCGTCATCTGCCAGCAGAAGCAGGTGTTCCTGTCCGATCCGCTCTATCCGACCGACTTCCTGTTCGGCCGCCAGATCATGGAGCTGATGCCCGTGCTGGTGAAGGACCGTCCGTGGACGGCGGTCGGCATCGCCGTCGGCCTGGTTGCCACCGTCGTCGCCATCGCCCTCCTGTTGCGCTTTGCCTGGCGGACCTTCCCGAAGCTGACGACCCGCGAGCGTGTCGCCCGCCTGGCCTTCGCGCTGCCGCTGCTCGTCGCCTTCTGGAACATCATGGATTACAACCAGTTCTCCTGGATCCGTGATCGCCTGAAGGTCATCCCGATCATGTGGGACCAGACCGAGAACTATAAGCACAACGGCTTTGCGCTCGCCTTTGCGATCAACCTGCCGATGGCCAATGTCAGCGCGCCCGCCGGCTACATGGCCGACGCGATCGACCGCATTCCGGTGAAGCCGCTTCCCGCCGGCACCTCGCACCGCGGCAAGCCCGATGTCATCGTGCTGATGAGCGAATCCTTCTGGGATCCGACCCGCCTGCCGAACGTCAAGCTGTCGCCCGACCCGATGCCGACGATCCGCGAAATGCAGTCGGGCAACGTCTTCTCGCCGGAGTTCGGCGGCATGACCGCCAACGTCGAGTTCGAGGCGCTGACCGGCTTCTCCAACGCGTTCCTGCCTTACGGCAGCATCCCGTACCAGCAGTACATCCGCAATCCGATCCCGTCGCTTGCCACTTTCTTCCGTGGCGAAGGCTACGTCTCGCGCGCCATCCATCCGTTCCAGAGTTGGTTCTGGAACCGCACCGCCGTCTACAAGGCCTTCGGTTTCGACATGTTCAAGTCGGAAGAGAACATGCCACCGATGCAGAAGCGCGGCATCTTCGCCTCGGACGACTCGCTGACCAACGAGATCATCCGCCAGGCCGACGCGATGGACGACCCGTTCTTCTTCTTCGCCGTCACACTCCAGGGCCATGGCCCCTATGAGGCCAACCGCTACGCCAACAACACCATCAAGGTCGAAGGCGACCTGCCCGAGGCCGACCGCCAGGTGCTTGCCACCTACGCGCAGGGCATCAAGGAGGCTGACGACAGCCTGAAGAAGCTGATGGACTGGGCCAAAAACCGCGATCGCGAAACGGTTATCGTGCTTTTTGGCGACCATCTGCCGCCGCTTAACACCGTCTATACCAGCACCGGTTTCATGAAGGGTGTGACGGCGGAGCGCAAAGGTTCGAAGGAGCAGATGAAGGCGCAGCATGAAACGCCGCTCGTCGTCTGGTCGAACAAGACTGGCCCGAAGAAGAACGTCGGCACCATCAGCCCGGCCTTCCTCTCCTATCAGATCCTCAAGCAGTCCGGTTACGAGCACCCCTACTACACCGGCTTCCTCGGCAAGGTGTATGACCAGTACCGCGTTGTCGACCGCTACATGCTGATCCGCAAGAATGGCAAGGAAGTCGCCGAGTGGTCGCGCCAGCCGAAGGTGCCGGCACTCCTGCGTGACTACCGCTTCCTGCAGCACGACATGATGTTCGGCGACCGCTTCTCGACCGACCGGTTCTTCAAGTCACACGCTGATCTCTTCGCCAGCGTCGAAACCCACTGATCGAAGACCGGAGCGGCCAGCAACCGCTCCGGTCCTTGCGGCATTTTCGCGTACCGCCTGATTTCCTTGCGGCGCTGACGCGCTAGATTGTCTCCGGCCAACTCCGGAGATCGCCATGCCGCACTTCAATGACATATCGAAACAGCTTTTCGGCAAGCCGCTTAGCGAGCTCGGGGAGATCGAGCGCCGCATTCTTACCCATGCCCGGGACCGACGCACGCTCGCCACCGATTCACATGCCGCCTTCACGGCACGGCTCTCCTTCGGCGACAGGCTCGCAGACAACATCGCCCGCGTCGGCGGCTCCTGGAGCTTCATCATCGGCTTTTGCGGGTTTCTCGTCTTCTGGGTTTTGCTGAACACCATTCTGCTCGCCACCGGCGCCTTCGATCCCTACCCCTATATCTTCCTCAACCTGATGCTTTCGATGCTCGCCGCGCTGCAGGCGCCGGTCATCATGATGTCGCAGAACCGCCAGGCGGAGCGCGACCGCTTCGCTGCCTCGAAGGATTACGAAGTCAATCTCAAGTCGGAAGTCGAACTGATCGCGCTGCATCACAAGGTCGACGACGTGTTGCTGCGCGAGATCTCCGAATTGCGCGCGGACCTGGCGACGCTCAACCGGCAGCTCGAACGCTATCGCACGCCCCCAGGACAGGAGTGACCGGACCCGGGCCGAACCGGGACGATGCGCTGGCGATAGGCAAGCCTGCCCTCGCGCGGATCCGGCGCCCGGACGCGGGCGCGCAGCCGCCGCGACAGGCGAAAACTAGCTCATTTTCATAAATACTAATTCAACTGTGAATACACATTTTGCAACATTCGCGAAATTCATTGGGATTCAACAACTTATCGGAGTATGAAAAAATTAATATTTGAGGATCACGTTATGGGTGCAGGGACATTCGAGAAATACAGCAACGTGGGTACGCGGAGATGCTGCAATGTCCAACTTCAAGCGCCTGTTAGGCGGCCGGGACGGGGCCGCTGCGATCGAATTTGCAATAATAGCACCACTCTTCTTCATGTGCGTGCTGACCCTGATCGCCTATGGCGTCTATCTCAGTGCCGCCCATTCCATCCAGCAGATTGCTGCCGATGCCGCCCGCACAGCCATCGCCGGCCTCTCCCAAACCGAGCGTGAACGGCTCGCGACCGACTATATCCGTCGCACGACGATGGATCAGGCCTTCATCAAGTCGTCGCGCATGACCGTCACCGTCAGGGACGACGCCAACAACGCAAACCAGTTCACCGTCCGAATCAAATACGACGCCGGCGACCTGCCAATCTTCAACCTGTTCACATTCGCCATGCCGAGCGAACAGATCGAGCGCTTCGCAACCATCCGCATCGGAGGGGTCTGATATGCTGTGGAAACCCATGCGCTCCCTCGCCCGAGCCCGTAGCGGCAATATCGGTATCTCGGCCGCCCTGGCCATGCCGTTGGTGATCACGTCCATGGCCCTTGCGATCGACTACGGCTACCTAACCGTCCAGAAGCGTGAAATGCAGTCTTCGGTCGATCTCGCTGCGATCGCGGCAGCGGCCAACGTCTCCGCCGCCGAGAAGGCCGTGCTCAATCACTTCGCCAACAATGGCCTGAACTACGGCGTATCGACGCCGAACGGTTTGTTGACCATCGACGGCAAGACTCTGCCGCCCGGTGACATCAGCACCGCCAAGCTTGATGGCGTCGCGACCGTAACGCGCGGGCGCTACGTCCCCGATCCGTCGGTCGATGCCGGCCAGCGCTTTATCAAGGACGCCACGCCCACGGACGCCGTGCAGGTGATGCTCGAAAGGAAGGGTGACATCTTCCTCGCCTCGATCTTCAGCGCCCCGCCGGACCTCAGCGTCTACGGCACGGCGGCGAGCTCGAAGATCGCGGCCTTCTCCGTAGGCTCCCGTCTTGCAAGCCTCAATGATGGGCTGCTCAACTCCATCCTCGGGCAGATGCTCGGAACGACGATCTCGCTCAAGGTCATGGATTACCAGGCGCTCATCGACGCCGATATCGATATCCAGCCCTTCCTGAAGATCATTGCGACCAGGCTCAACCTGACGGCTGCCTCCTATGAAGACGTGCTCAAGGCAAACCTGACGATGCCGCAGCTGCTTGCCTCCATGCGGCTCGTCCAGGGCCTGTCCGGAACGGTCACGGCCGCACTCAAGAGCATCGAGCTTTCGACCTCGAACGACAAGCGCACCTTCACCTTGGCGCAAATCCTCAACCTCGATCCGAAGAAGAGCCTGCAGGTCGACGCCGGCTCCGATTGGGCGATGCGCGTAAGCGCGCTGCAGATCGTGTCGGCGGCTGCAGCCATCGCCAATGGCGAAAACCAGATCGCCCTCAATGCCGTGGCCGGCCTTCCGGGGATCGCATCTGCCAAGGTCAAGCTTGCGATCGGCGAGCCGCCCGTCGAAACACCAAGCCACCGCCTTGGCACGCCCGGCGCAGCAATACGCACCGCCCAGACCCGCCTTGCCGTCGAAGTCAACGTCGATGGCCTGGCCGCCCTTGCCGGCATTCGCATCCGCCTGCCGATCTATGTCGAACTCGCCTATGCGGAAGCCAAGCTCGCCGACATCAGGTGCTATGGCGGCACGCCCGAAAATGCTTCGGTCAGCGTCGATGCGGTGCCCGGCATTGCCGAAATCGCCATCGGCGACGTCGATCCGGCGGTCCTGTCCAACTTCTCGTCAGACGCGCGGGTTCAAAGAGCCAAACTCGTGGACGCCCTGGTGGTCAAGATCGATGCGCTGGCCCATGTCGAGGCGCAAAACCTCAAGCCGACGCGCCTGAGCTTCAGCCCGTCCGAGGTCGCGGCCCGGTCGATCAAGACGGTCTCGACCAAGGACATCCTGACCTCGACGACGCAAACGCTCCTCAACAATCTCGACCTGAACATACAGGTCCTGTTCCTGACGCTCGGCAGCCCGACCATCGTGCAGCAGGCATTGGCCCAAACGCTCGGAGCCGTCACCAAGCCGGTCGACGATCTGCTCTACAACCTTCTGCTGCTCGTCGGCGTACGGGTCGGCGAGGCCGATGTCCGCGTCACCGGCGTCAAGTGCCAGTCGCCGGTCCTCGTGCAGTAGACCCGTTCAAACGGGGCGTTCGACGGCCACCGTCAACGCCCCGTTGAACAAATTCGGTTGCTGACACGTTATGCACAAGGTAGCCCTAGTAAAAGGAATGCAGCTGAGCGCGGCTGGCCGGCGGGGCACCGAGTGTGCCCTTCACTTGGCGGGCCGCGCAAGCATTGGGGGTGTGCGCAGCAGATGCATGTGATGGCAGAGCAGGAAGGCGCTGCGCGGGATGGCTCGCTCGCCTTCACCGCGGAAGGTTTTCTTTGTCATCCGGAGTTACGCAACGTGCTCCAGGCGAGCGCGCGCGATCTGATGGCGGCCTACGACATGTTTCCCCGCATCGCTCGCCTAGTCGCCTCCCACCAGAAATGGACCCTCAGCCAGGCCGTCTACGCCCTGCATCTCGAGCGTGAGCCCGGCAATCCCGAAACGGGAGTTACGACCGCCCGCCTTCTCAAGTTCATCCATGAGACCGGCGGCGCCAGCCGCAATACCGCCGCTGCCTTCATCGCCGAACTGCTGACCTACAAGCTTTTGCGCGACGCGAAGGGCGGCCGGGGTCGCAAGAAGATCCGTCCGCTAGAGCCGACCGAAATCAGCGAAGGCGCCATGCTGCGCTGGTTCATGAGCCAGATGGGAACGCTCGATCGCTTCGACGGCCAAGGCCGTGTCGCCCGCGTCGAAGCCGACCGCACCGTTTTCGAACGGGCTCAGCCGATCGCCGCCCGCCTGCTGCTTTCGGATCGCCGGTGGACCCAGCCGCCGGAAGGTGTCGCGGCTTTCGTCTGGACCGAGTGCGGTGGCCTCCTGCTCGACGATCTCATGGCGCGGCCGAAGAGCCTTGAGTCTGTCGATGGTAAAGTCTGGCTGGAGGCGAACCTCTCGGATCTCGCCACGCATTACATGATCTCGAACACCCATATCCGGCGGATCTTCACGCGGGCCCAGGATCTGGGCTTGCTTGGAAGAGCCGATGAGGGGCAGCGCGGCCTGTTCTGGTTGAGTGTGCGGCTGATCGAGGAATATTGCCAATGGCAGGCAGTTAAGCTTGCCGGCCTTGCCAATGGCTTCGAGCAGGCCGAGCGACAGGCGGCAAACCCGCCGGCCTGAACCTCAGACGCGGCCGGCTGCGAATTTCGGCAGGTCGTCCTTGATCTCGTAGAAATCGCCCTGATCTTCGCAGAAGATATGGTAGCCCGGCTTCAGCACCGTCGGCTTGTCAAAGGCGCCCGCGAGGATCGAGGTGTAATCCGAACCGTCCGCCTTCCAGAACAGCGCTGACCCGCATTGACGGCAAAAGCCCCGGCTGGCGCTGTCACTGGCCCTGTACCAGGTTACGTTTTCCGCGCCCTTCAGCTCGAAGTCCTGGTCCTGCACGTTGGTGGCGGCGTAATAGAGCCCGGTCTGCTTCCGGCATTGGCTGCAGTGGCAGAAGATCAGCTCGCGCAGCTCGCCGCGCGCTTTGAAGCGAATGGTGCCACAAAGGCAGCCCCCGTGATGAATGTCCTGCATTGCCCCTCCCCAAGTTCATGACCCCTCGATCCTGCCATGGAGCGTGCCGACGCAAGCCACAGCCCGCGCCGCGCCCTGCTCCAGACACGAAAATGCCGGGCCAGCTTCCAGAGCCGGCCCGGCATTGTCAAATTCAAAGCATCCAAGCGACGTTCAGAAAAGCTGAACAATGCCAGAGATTTAGATCAGCCGTTGACGACCATCTTCTTCTCGTCGCGGCCGCCCTTCATGCGTTCGGCGAGCAGGAAGGCGAGTTCCAGCGCCTGGTCCGCGTTGAGGCGCGGATCGCAATGGGTGTGGTAACGGTCGGCGAGATCGTCGCCCGAAAGCGCACGCGCACCGCCGGTGCATTCCGTCACGTCGTTGCCGGTCATCTCGATATGGATGCCGCCCGGGTGCGAACCCTCGGCGCGGTGGATCTGGAAGAAGCTCTCCACTTCCGACAGGATCCGCTCGAACGGACGGGTCTTGTAGTTGTTGAGCGTGATCGTGTTGCCGTGCATCGGGTCGCAGGACCAGACCACCTTCTTGCCTTCGCGCTCGACCGCACGGATGAGGCGCGGCAGATGCTCGGCCACCTTGTCATGGCCGAAACGGCAGATGAGCGTCAGGCGGCCGGCTTCGTTGGCCGGGTTCAGAAGGTCGATCAGCTCCAGCAGGCCATCGGCCGTCAGCGACGGACCGCACTTGAGGCCGAGCGGGTTCTTGATGCCGCGGCAGTATTCGATATGCGCATGGTCAGGCTGGCGGGTACGGTCGCCGATCCAGATCATGTGGCCGGACGTGGCGTACCAGTCGCCCGAGGTCGAGTCGACGCGCGTCAACGCCTGCTCGTAGCCGAGCAGCAGCGCCTCGTGGCTGGTGAAGAAATCGGTCTCGCGCAGGCTCGGGTGGTTTTCCGAGGTGATGCCGATCGCCTTCATGAAGTCCATGGTCTCGGAGATGCGGTCCGCAAGCTTGCGGTAGCGTTCCGCCTGCGGGCTGTCCTTGACGAAGCCGAGCATCCACTGGTGCACGTTGTCGAGGTTGGCATAGCCGCCCATCGCAAACGCGCGCAGAAGGTTCAGCGTCGCAGCCGACTGGCGGTAAGCCATGATCTGGCGTTCCGGGTTCGGAATGCGCGCTTCCTCGGTGAACTCGATGCCGTTGATGATGTCGCCGCGGTAGGACGGAAGCGTCACGTCACCCTGCTTCTCGATACCCGAGGAGCGGGGCTTGGCGAACTGGCCGGCGATACGGCCGACCTTGACCACCGGCTGCTGTGCACCGAACGTCAGAACGACGGCCATCTGCAGGAAGGCGCGGAAAAAGTCGCGGATCGTGTCAGCGCCGTGCTCGGCAAAGCTCTCGGCGCAGTCGCCGCCCTGCAGCAGGAAGCCGCGGCCTTCGGCGACATTGGCGAGGGCACTCTTCAGACGACGGGCTTCGCCCGCAAACACCAGCGGCGGATACTTCGCGAGGCGCGCTTCGGTCGCCTCAAGCGCTGCCAGGTCCGGATATTCCGGCACCTGCTGGATGGGTTTCTGCCGCCAGCTGTTTGGAGTCCAAGTCTGTGCCATTTCGATCACCTGTTGTCTGCCGCGGATCCAACCGCGCGGGTCACGCCCTGACGGCCAATGGCGGCCGCCCGGTATTCTGAAATTTCACTCAACATCCGCTCGCCCTGCCCCGGTCACTTGGCCAAGCCTCGTGCCCGCCCAGCCGGAAACGCCGCGGAATGCGGGCTTATAGACGTTAAGGAAACGCTTGGAAAGCCATCCTACCAGAATTCATTGCTTTGCAGGGCGCCCGGGGCGCAACGATATTTCCGCGGAGCGCACGATCCCGAAAGTCCTGCTCCCTATATCGAAAGAACGATGCGCAGTTTCAATGGGATAGTGGCATCCCTGATGCTACAGCCGCCGCCAAGATAGGCGACAGATTGTTCAGCGATCGTGCCCGGCGGCTTGCGGCCGGCAATGGCTGGCCCTCACGTCCCAGCGCGCGCCTGTGCGTTCGGTGAGTGGCGCATCGGAACGCGTCAAGCGCGCGTCCGATCTGCGCCGGTTAAGCAGAAAAGAGAAGGCCGGCAGCACCCAGTGCAGGCCACGCCACTCCGGTCCGTCGAGCGGATCATCCAAGCCGTTGCGTGACCCGCGGCGACGTTCACGCTGCAGAACCGTCCACATGACCGCCCAATGTTCAAACATGGTCTCGCCTCCTTTGCCTTGAGACAATCGGAGACCTAATGTCTTCGCCGGCAGCGTTGTAGGCGCACCGTTGAAAGACGTCTTTCATCCGCGAACGGAAGTCAGGGCGGACGACCCGCGCTACTACGAGACGATGACCGCCATGGAGTGCTTATGGCCGAGGCAGCCTGGGACGATTTGAAACTGTTTTATCACGTTGCGACAGAGGGTGGCTTGAGCGGGGCTGCCACGCGAACGGGGTTGAGCGCGCCGACCATCGGCCGCCGCATGCTCGCGCTCGAGCGAGCGACCGGCAGGGCACTCTTCATCCGCAGTCAGCAAGGCTATCGCCTCGCCCACGATGGCCAGATCCTCCTCGAACATGTCCGTGCCATGCGGAATGCCGCCGCAAATATCTCCGACTGGCACCGCGACGCCTTCGCCCTGCCGATCGTGTCGGTCGCAAGCGACGCCTGGGTCGCAGGTTTCGTCGCCGATCATTCAACCGATATCCGCGCCGCTGGCGACAGTTTTCGCTTCTGCTGCAAGCATGCGCATCGCGGCCTCGACTTGACCTTCAGAGAGGCCGATGTGGCCGTCCTGTACGAACAGCCCCGCTCCGGCAACGTGGCAGTGCGCCGCTCGGTGAACATCGCCTATGCCGTCTATCGCGCCGGCAACATGCCGGAGCGCGAGGACTTTCCCTGGATATCGATTGGCACCGAAGTTGCCAGCTCGCCGGCTGAAAAATGGGTCTTTGAAAACCGCGAGCAGCAGATCCATACGTGGACCGACAGTGCCGCCCTTCTCGTGCGGCTGATCCGCAATGGCGCCGGCCGCGGCGTCCTGCCCGCCTTCGTCGGCGAAGGTGATCCATTCCTGAAGCGCGAAGGCGAATTGATCGAGGGCCTGACGCATCCGTTGTGGATCGCGGCAAACGACGACGACCGGCGCCGTCCGGAAGTCCGGACGGTCATCGATCGCCTCGCCGATCTTTTCAAACGCGAGGAGGCGCGGTTTGCAGGAGCTTCCGCCTGAGGCGGCTCAGACCCGCTCGCCCTTGCGGATGCGATAGGACGGCGAATACATCGTTACCAGCTCTTCCGCCGCCGTCGGGTGCACCGCCATCGTCCGATCGAAATCGTCCTTGGTGCAGCCGGCCTTCAGCGAAATACCGAGCAGCTGCGCCATTTCGCCAGCGTCATGGCCAAGGATGTGAGCGCCGAGCACCTTGCGGTCGGCGGCATTGACGATCAGCTTCATGATCATCTTTTCCTTGCGGCCCGAAAGGGTCGCCTTCATCGGCCTGAACTCGGCGCGGTAGACTTCGAGTTCGTCGAACCGGCGCGCCGCTTCCTCTTCGGTCAGACCGACAGTACCGATTTCCGGCTGCGAGAAGACGGCAGTCGCGATCAAGTCGTGGTCCGGCGACACCGGATTGTTCTTGTACTCGGTCTCGATGAAGCACATCGCCTCATGGATCGCGACCGGCGTCAGCTGAACGCGGTCCGTCACATCGCCAAGCGCATAGATGCCGGGCGCGCTGGTGCGCGAGAAGGCGTCGACGATGATGGCGCCGCGCTCGTCCGTCTTGACGCCGGCGGCCTCCAGGCCGAGACCTCTGGTGTTCGGCACACGCCCGAGCGCCAGCATGACCTGGTCGGCGACGATGTCGCCGTGCTTCATCGTGTGCGCGACGCGCTTGCCGTCGGCGTCGAGCGTGACGGACTGGATGATGTCCTCGCAAAGGATGCGGATGCCCTTCTCCTCCATCGCGACGTGCAGCCCGCGGCGCAGGTCATGGTCGAACCGCGAGAGAATTTCCTTGCCGCGATAGATCAGCGTCGTCTCGACGCCGAGGCCGTGGAAGACATTGGCGAACTCGACGGCGATGTAGCCGCCGCCGGCGATCAGGATCGACTTCGGCAGTTCCGCAAGGTCGAAGGCTTCGTTGGAGGAAATGCAGTGCTCGTGGCCCGGCAGCGCGTCATGCGGGGTCGGATGACCGCCAACGGCAATGACGATGCGTTCGGCCGTTACCGTCTTGCCGCTGTCGAGCAGGCGAACCGTGTTCGGGCCGACGAGCTCGGCGCGCGTATGCAGGATTTCGGCGCCCGCATTGTTGAGGCCCTTCTGGTAGAGCCCTTCGAGCCGGGTGATTTCCTGCTCCTTGGCGGCGACCAGCTTCTTCCAGTCGAACGTGCTTTCGCCGACCGTCCAGCCGAAGCCCGCTGCATCTTCGAAGTGCTCGGAAAACTGCGACGCGTAGACATAAAGCTTCTTCGGAACGCAGCCGCGGATAACGCAGGTGCCGCCATAGCGAAACTCTTCCGCGATCGCGACCTTCTTGCCGAGGCTTGCCGCCAGGCGCCCGCTGCGCACGCCGCCCGAACCGCCGCCGATTACGAAAAGGTCATAGTCGAAAGCGGGCATGGGCAGTCTCCTGAAAGCAAGCGGGCCGAAATGGCGATCTGAAAAGCGCGCCGAACGATCCTGGGCCGACACGCAACCGGGCGCAGCCGATGGCCGCGTCGCAGGCACATATAGTGGAGCCTCCGGGCAAAAGAAAAGCCCGGATCGCTCCGGGCTCCTCGAAACGTGATGAAGGCGCTCGGCGCCGCAGCTTATTGTGCCGGCGCCTGAACTGCACCTTCGGCTGCTGCCGGCTGGGTGGAGCCGACCTTCTCGTCGAGCGACTTGGTCGCTTCCTGGGTCAGGTCGCGCGATACGCCCGATGCCCAGATGTCTGCGGCCTTCAGGAGTTCGCGGGATGCGATCGGGCCGTCGTTCAGGAGCTTCTTGCCGGCGGCCGAGTTGTAGAACTCGGTGATCGCGTTCAGCTCTTCGAGCGAAAAGGTCTTGGCGTAGATCGTCGCGGCTTCGTTCTCGAGATCGGCGCGGCGGGCGGCAAGGCTCAGCGCCTTGTCGTCGACGGTCGCGGTGATCAGTTCCTGATGGTTCGGCGATGCCTGGATCAGCGTGTTCTTCAGACGCTCGGCAAGGTTCGGCAGAATGTTGTCGAAGCTGTTGGTTACGCCGAGAGCAGCGATCGTCGCGCGCGCCGCCTTGATCTGGTCTTCGGAGACGTCTTGGGCCTTAACCGCCGGAACGGACGCGGACAGCAGAACCGCGGTGGCAGCGAAAGTGCGGACAAGACCTGCGAGTTTGTTCATTTTTACCCTTGCTCCTGTGTTTGTCGCATGCTGCCCGGGCGATTGCCGCCGCCAGGCCCGCATGTATGGAAACCTGTTGTCTTCACCGCTCCTGCCCCTGACGGGGCAGCGAAGCCGGCTCAGGACGCAGTCAGCGTGCGTGCCCCTTGCGGCCCGGCAATGATTGCCAGCGAAGCGATGCCGATGAAAAGCCCGTGCTCGACGACGCCGGGAATGGCATTCAGCTCCCCGGCGAGCGCATCTGCATCAGGAATACGGCCAAAAGATGCATCGAGAATGAGGTGCCCGCCGTCCGTCAGGAAGGCGCCGTCATGGGACTGGCGGACAGTGATATCGCCGGAAAGTCCGAGGCGCGAGGCAACCTTTTCGATCGCGATCCGGGTTGCCACCTGACCGAAAGGATTGACCTCGATCGGAAGCTTGAAGGCGCCGAGAACGTCGACCACTTTCGTCTCGTCGGCAATCACGATCATGCGCTTGGACGCAGCCGCAACGATCTTTTCGCGCAGCAGCGCGCCGCCGCCGCCCTTAATCAGACGCAGCTGACCATCGACCTCGTCGGCGCCGTCGATCGTCAGGTCCAGTTCGGGCAGCTCGTCGAGCGACTTCAGCGAAACACCGAGTTCGAGGCAGAGCCGCGCCGTGCGCTCCGAGGTGGGAACGCCTTCGATGCGAAACCCCGCTGCAACCTTCTCGGCCAGGAGCCGCACAAACTCCTCGGCCGTGGAACCCGTGCCGATGCCGAGACGCATGCCGTCTTCGACATATTCGAGCGCCGCGGCCGCGGCTTTGATCTTCATTTCGCGGGCGTCCATGCGCCGGTCGCTCCCTTGTGATTCGCACGGGCAGCAGGCCGCAATCAGCGAACGGCCGCCCGTTTTCCGCTGTGACACTTACACGCCCGACGACGCAAACAAAAGTCAAAATGAAATCGGCACTCAGGATTCCGTGTGCTTGCCGGCGTCGCTTGCCATTGCAATCGCCGATGAGTTCGCCTACCCGATCAACAACGGTTTTCAGCGCCAAGAGGTTTTCTCCTTGTCTTCTCCCATTGTCGTCTTCGACCTCGACGGAACGCTCGTCGACACGGCGCCAGACCTGGTCGCCAGCCTCAACCATGCGGTTACCCAGGCCGGCGTCGAGCCGGTCACCTACGGCGACCTCACCCATCTCGTCGGCCACGGTGCCCGCGCCATGATCGAGCGCACCTTTGCGATGCGGCAAAAGCCGCTGGCCGAAGACATGCTGGAATGGCAGCTGAAGGAATTCGTCGATTTCTACCACGGTTCGATGCCGGGCGATTCGCTGCCCTATCCGGGCCTAGTCGACGCGCTCGACCGCCTATCCGGCGCCGGCTTCAAGCTCGCGGTCTGCACCAACAAGCCGGAAAAGCTCGCCACGCGTCTGCTCGAACGGCTCGGCCTGATCGAGCGCTTCGCCGCGATATCGGGTGGCGATACCTTCGAAGTGCGCAAACCGGATGCTGCCCACCTGCTGCGCACCGTCTCCAATGCCGGGGGCCTGGCGACCCGCGCCGTGATGGTCGGCGACAGCCTCAACGACTTCCTCGTCGCCCGCAATGCTCAGGTGCCCTCGATCGCCGTTCCCTTCGGCTATTCCGATGTTCCGGTCGAAAGCCTCGACCCCACCGTTGTCATCAGTCACTTCGACGAACTGACCCCGGATCTGGTCTCGGGCCTGTTTTCCAAATAGCAGAAAGGAAAAAGGCCGCTCGAAGCGGCCTTTTTCTTGTTTATCCTTCCGCCCGGCGTGCGCCGCGCGTCGCCTCGAAGGCCCGGTTCATATACATGTCGCGCTCATAGACGTCGTTGAAGTACTCGACCACGCCGTCCTTGTTCGGCCAAGCCGTGAAGTAGGCGACGTAGACGGGAACCTTCACCGGGACCTGCAGCGCCTTGTTGCGGCCGCCGGCGATCTCCTTGCCGACATCGTCGACGCTCGTGCCGAGCACGGCCGCCGCCATCAGGCGCGGATCGGCAAGCCGCACGCAGCCATGGCTGAGCGCGCGATTGTCACGCTTGAAGAAGCTCTTCGACGGCGTGTCGTGCATGTAGATCGCGTGACTGTTGGGGAACAGGATCTTCAACTCGCCAAGCGCATTGTCGCTGCTCGGCGGCTGACGCACGGCAACCGATGCGGTCGAGCCGTTCCAGTTGACCGATGCGGACGGGACCGGGCGACCGCCGACCTCGACCTGGTAGCCCATCCGGTCGAGATAGTTCGGGTCGCTCCTGAGCTTCGGCAGCATCTCGTTGACGATGATCGACTGCGGCACGCCCCAGTAGGGGTTGACCTCGACCGTCTGAATCTCGTCCTGGAAGAAGTAGGTCTGGTTCGCCTTGGAGCCGACGACGACGCGCATGGAGAACTGCTCGGCGCCCTTGTCGGCGTAGGTGGCGGTAAAGGCCGGCTGGTTGATGAAGACGTAGCGGTCGCCGAGACCATCCGGCAGCCAGCGCGCCTGCTCCATGGCGATTTCGAGCTTGTTGATCTTGGAGGCGACCGTGTCGCCGCCCGTCAGGATGCGAAGTGACGCCTGGCCGACGACACCGTCGGCCTTGAGCCCGTGCTCCTGCTGGAAGGCCTCCACCACAGTAACCAGCTCCGGCGTGTATTCCGGCGTGCCCTGGTAGGCGGCAAGAACCGTGGCATGATCGGCCTTCAGCTTCTCCGAGCCCTTGAGGCGGATACCTGCGATGATGTTGGCGAGCTCGGGATTGCTCTGACCCGGCTTCAGCAGCGTGCCGGGCGCGATTTCGACGCGCTGCTCAACGCTCTGCTCGGAGCGCAGCTTCACCAGTTCGGCAGAGAGAGCGGCAAATTGCGCGCTCTTCGGGTTCTGCTCATTGAGAAGCGCGGTCATGTCGCTGCTTGCCGACATCTTGTCGAGAAGCGGCAGCAGATCCACCGTCTTGCGCTTGAAGTCGTGGTAGCCGGAGATCTTGTTCGGGTCGATGCGACCGCGCACCGTGTCCTGCACGTAGCTGAGCGTCGCTGCCGAAAGCGCGATCTCGAACTGCACAAGCTCTTTCTCGCGGGCGATCATGTCGCCACGATCGAACGTATCGGAGGGCACGCTGACGGCATAATCCTGCGGATCGAGGCCGACCTTGGCGGCGTCGGCAAGAACGGCAACCGCCGCCTTCGCCTTGGCGTTGACGCCTTCGGCGCCAATCCAGATGTAATCCATGCGGGCGCCGTAATGGGCTTCGACCGCCTTTGCCACGTCACCCGAGGCGCGCACATTGATGCCGGGAAGGAATTGCCGCGCGTCAGCCAGCGGCATGCGCAGCACCGGCGGCAGCGCGTCGTTGCGCACGGAGCCGGTGACCAAGGGATCGAGCAGCTTGTCGGTTGCGATCCGACGCAGCGGCTCCGCCTTGTAGGTATAGTATTTCGGGCCGGTGATCTTCGGCAGCGGCTTGGCCGCCTGCTGCGGGTCAGCCATCGTGCCGACGCCGGGGAGCGGCTGGGTCGGTTGCACCTGCTGCGCCTCGGGCTTCTTTCTGCCTGCCCGAATGAAATCGCCGAACGTGAAGGCCGAAGCCGGCCGCGCGTCCATGGTCGCGATCGCACAGCCGCTCATGAGCGCCACGATCGCTGCCGTCTTAAGAACTCTCATATGAAACTACGTCCCCGTATCGCGTTGTCGCCGAATTCGGCTGAAGCCAGATTCTCGCCACGCCCTCGTGCGCTAAAAGTTATAGAAAAGGATGGTGAATGAAAAGGAAACGCGCCGATAACGATCGTCCTCGAACCTCCGTTTAGAATCTCCCCAACGCCTCATTTGCAGGACGTTCAGCGAGCGATAAAAATTTGATCCCACTGGATTTTATTTCGGTGCGCGCGTTGGCACGGGCGGCGGCCGGCGATCGGCGCTGGAAAAGAAGATGGCGTCTGTGACCGAAACATCACAACGCCGCCAAACGCCCGGCAAGGACCGAATCACGGTGACGCGGCATGCACCCGCCACGCCCAAGGGGTTTCAAACGATTGTAGCATGGCCAGCCATGGACCGCCCCTTTACAAGCTCCAGCCGTCGGGGCAGAGAGAGGCCCGGCACCCTGGAGAGATCGGCCACACGCCCCCTCGCCCAGGCTTGATGAACCGCATGATCAAGGCAGGTATCACGATGACATCGACGCGCACGGAAACAGATACGTTCGGCCCCATCGAAGTGGCAAATGACCGCTATTGGGGCGCCCAGGCCCAGCGTTCGCTCGGCAACTTCAAGATCGGCTGGGAAAAACAGCCGGCCTCGATCGTCCGGGCGCTCGGCATCGTCAAGCAGGCGGCCGCCCGCACCAACCAGGCGCTCGGCCGGCTGGATTCGACCGTCGCCGATGCCATCGTCAAGGCTTCCCAGGAAGTGATCGACGGCAAGCTCAACGACCATTTCCCGCTCGTCGTCTGGCAGACCGGCTCCGGCACGCAGTCGAACATGAACGCCAACGAGGTGATCTCGAACCGCGCCATCGAACTGCTCGGCGGCGTCATGGGCTCGAAGAAGCCGGTGCATCCGAACGACCACGTCAATATGAGCCAGTCGTCGAACGACACCTATCCGACGGCCATGCACATCGCCTGCGCCGAGCGCGTCATCCATGACCTGCTGCCGGCGCTGAAGCACCTGCACAAGGCGCTCGAAGCCAAGGTCAAGGCGTTCGACCACATCATCAAGATCGGCCGCACCCACACCCAGGACGCAACGCCGCTGACGCTCGGCCAGGAGTTCTCCGGCTACGCGGCGCAGGTCGCCTCCTCGATCAAGCGCATCGAAATGACGCTGCCGGGCCTTTGCGAACTCGCCCAGGGCGGCACGGCCGTCGGTACCGGCCTCAACGCGCCTGTCGGCTTTGCCGAAAAGGTCGCCGAAGAGATCGCCAAGATCACCGGCATCGCCTTCACCACCGCACCCAACAAGTTCGAGGCGCTCGCCGCGCACGATTCCATGGTCTTCAGCCATGGCGCGATCAATGCGACAGCCGCCGCCCTCTTCAAGATCGCCAATGACATCCGCTTCCTCGGCTCCGGCCCGCGCTCGGGTCTTGGCGAACTGTCGCTGCCCGAAAACGAGCCTGGCTCGTCGATCATGCCCGGCAAGGTCAACCCGACCCAGTGCGAAGCCCTGACCCAGGTCTGCGTCCAGGTGTTCGGCAACCACGCCGCACTCACCTTCGCCGGCAGCCAGGGCCATTTCGAGCTCAACGTCTTCAACCCGCTGATGGCATACAACTTCCTGCAGTCGGTGCAGCTGCTGGCCGATGCGGCCGTATCCTTCACCGACAATTGCGTCGTCGGCATCGAGGCACGCGAAGACAACATCAAGGCGGCACTCGACCGCTCGCTGATGTTGGTGACGGCGCTTGCTCCGAAGATCGGCTACGACAACGCCGCCAAGATCGCCAAGACCGCCCACAAGAACGGCACGACGCTGCGCGAAGAAGCAGTCGGCGGCGGCTATGTGACCAACGAAGAGTTCGACGCGGTCGTTCGTCCGGAAACAATGATCAGCCCGGCCTGATCCATTTTGATACACCACGGCGCCTCCAAGGCGCCGTGGCTTTGATGTCGCGAACGCACTGTCGATCGGCAAAATCTGCCGTGATCGGTCATGATGCGGCGGCGCGACGGCGGCAAATATTAAGACTTCGCAAATCATTTGCCCCTAAAAATAATGACCGATAAGCAGCGTTTCATATTAGGGGGTTTGCAGATGCAAACGGCAAGCTCGGGCAAGGCTCAGACGCCCGATATCGCAGCGCAGGTAACCCATGCGATGCGCATGATGGGCGTGGCGCCCATCCCCCGCAACTACGAGCTCTATTACGAAGCCTATCTCGGCTCCAACCCGCAATTGTCGAAGGAGCTGGCAGCGCTCGGCAGCCGCGCGACCCAGGAAGAACTGGATGCAATCGGCGCGCAGTACTTCAGCCACATCCATCGCTCCACCGGCATCGAACGCGCCCACACCACGCTTGCGGCCAAGCTTGCCGAACTCGTCACCCTGTTGCGCGACGAGCAATATGCGCTCGAGAACTACAACAAGGTTCTCGACGAGGCCTATGTCAACATCGTCAGCAAGAGCGCGTCGAGCGCCGATATCCTGCGCAACGCAATCGGCATCCTGACCGACGCCACGGCCGAGACGATGAGCCAGGGCAAGGAACGCGTCGAGACTGTCGTGCAGAAGTCCTTCGAGATGGAGGTCATTCGGCAGGAACTCGACGAGTACAAGCGTATCGCCAACACCGACTCGCTGACGCGGCTCGCCAACCGCCGTGCCTTCGACGACAATCTGGCGGCCGTCTACAACAACGAGCACCTGCGAAACTTCACCGGCCTGCTCGTTGCCGACATCGACCATTTCAAGAAGGTCAACGACACCTTCGGCCATCCGGTCGGCGACAAGATCCTTGCGACCGTCGGCGGCGTACTGCGTGCCAACCTGCGCCGCGAAGCCTTCGTCGCGCGCACCGGCGGCGAGGAGTTCGCCATCATCCTCGGCGACAGCAGCCAGGAAGAATGCCTCCAGATCGCCGACCGCATCCGCACCGTGCTGGCCGCAACGCCCTTCCGCAACTCCAAGACCGGCGTCAATTACGGCCCGATCACGCTGTCCGTCGGCGTCTGCATGGCGACGGCCGCCGAAGACCCGGTCGACCTCTACAACAAGGCCGACATCGCGCTCTACTCGGCCAAGAACGCCGGCCGCAACAAGACGGTTCTCTTCGAAGACGGCATGCGCAAGGAATCCGGCCGCAACTGGCTGATCTACCGCCGCTGAGACCGCAGTGCCTACCTGAAATGAAACCGACAACGGGCGCCTTCACGGGCGCCTTTTGCGTTTCATGGGCAACGAGCCCGCTTTCCGCTCAAATGCGTTACCGGCGACAGGCATCGGCGCCAGCGGCGCGAGCGATTGCGATGATCTCCGGCCGGTACTCGAAGTGCATCGTGTCGAAGTGATACCAGCGGCCGCCCCAGATGAAGCCGTGTTTCTCGAAGGCTTGGACGATGTCCAGCGGATAGCGGTTGCGATAGCCGCCCCTGGCCTTTCCGGCCCAACGCCAATAGTCGGCAAAGCGCGTGTTGATATCGATGGCCGCACCGAAGCTGTGGACCGACAGCGTCGCAGCGCCGGCAATCGGCCGCCAATTGAAGGTACCGGCACTCGGGCTGAGATAGCGCTTGAGTTCGGCTTGCCGCGAAAGGTCCGCAATAACAGCCTTCAGCGCCGCCGCCATCCCGTGCTTCCTCGTCACTTGCAGCCGCTCGCCGAACCAGTCCACGCTCACGAGATCCCGCCGGACGGCTGCAGCGCTGCCGCCATAGAGCCGTTTCAGCAGCGCATCGCTGCGGATGCGCCCCGGGTCGAAATCGACCGCCGGTGGCGTCGCACAGGCGCCGAGCGGATAGATCTGCGACAGGCTGTCCTCGACGTCTCCTGCCGCGAGTTTCTCGGCATGGCTTTTCGCTCGGCCGTCGTCGATGACGATCGGCGGTCCGCCATCCCTGAGGACCAGGGCATTATTCTCGATGCGCTCGATGGCATCAGGGTAGCGGGCTGCCAGCAGCCTGAGCTTCTCCGACAGCAACGGCTCGGTGGCAGACGCCTTGCCGATTAGGAGAGCGAGCAGGAGTGCACCTGTCATAGCTTGCCGCAGCACCCTCGCCTCCAGCCTCTGTGCTTGGCCAATCGTGCCGATCAGCCGGGACGCAGCCTACCACATGGTCTTGGCGGCGCGCTCCGCCCATTCGCGGTCATAGGTGTCACGGTCGAAATCCGCCTTGGCGGCCTTCAGAAGCGTGCCAGGCGTCGGCAGCGATTCCGGATCGAGGAAGCGGTCTGGGTTCCAGAGCTGGGCGCGCATGACGGCGCGGGCGCATTGGAAATAGACCTCACCGATCGTCACGACGATAACGCTGCGCGGATGTTTGCCGTCGACCTCGAAGCTTTCCGTCAAGCCAGGATCGACACTGAGGACCGCCGTGCCGTTGATTCGCATCGTCGTGTTCGAGCCGGGGATCAGGAACATCAGCGCCACGCGCGGATCGCGCACGATATTGGCGAGCGAATCGACGCGGTTGTTGCCGCGCCAGTCCGGAATCAGCACCGTCCTGTCGTCGGCGATCCGCACGACGCAATCATCGTCCCCGCGCGGCGAGCAATCCAGGCCCTCCGGACCGACGGTCGCGAGCGCGCAGAAAGGCGATGCCTCGATCATCAGCCGGTATTCAGCCGTCAGCGTCTTGGTGACCTTGGCCACCGATGCTTCGCTGACGCCGCCGTAGAGCGCGTTGAGTTCCTCGACCGAGGCGATGATCGACATACCGTCCTCCAATGCTGCCAGAGTTCCCCGGGGAACGATCAGGGCGCTGATCTGCGCGCCGAATCCCGGGCCAGTGACCCTTCGGCCGATAGCATGACAGACTGATGACGACGTCAACGAAAAATAGTCAGGCGGCGGCTTTTTGATCTTCCGCGTGTATGAAGGCGTTGATCCGCGCAATCACCGGTGCGGCCGAAACAATGCGCCTGTGGCCAAAACCGTTTGCCCAGTGCATCTCGACATTCGGCCCGGCCGCCGCATAACGGCGCGCATGGTCGGCGGAGACTTCCTTGTCGTCTTCCGCATGGATGATGAGCGTCGGCACGGCACGCGCCTGGATCACCCGCGCGGCATCGAAATCATCAAGGCGCCGTCCGGACAGACGCTCGACCACGCCTTCGAAAGCCGCCTGCGCCTTTGGCGACAGGCGAAGGATTTTTCCGAACCCTTTGAAAAGCCAGGTCATCTCGCTCGGCGCGCCGATCAGCACCAGCTTTCTCGGCATATGGCTGTGCACGTCGCAGACGATGCCGCCGGCCGCACAGGCCAGGCTGCCGCCGCCGAAGGAATGGCCGACACAGACGTCGAAATTGCCGAAATGCCGCCAGGCCGCGTCGATCGCTAGAACCGCCGCCGGCATCGTCAGCGTGCGCCCCGGCGAAGCGCCGTGCCCTGGCCAATCGAGCGTCACCACCTCGGCGCCGCCCTTGACCAGGCCGTCGATCATCGCCGCCAGATAGTCGCTGCGCGATCCCCAGCCGTGCACGAGGAGAATGCGCTTGGTGTTGGCAGCCTCGCGCGGTGCGGCGAACTTGCGCGCCAGCACCCAGCCGCCGGCATAGGAGAGCGTCACCGGCTGCCCCCTGGCGATCACCGGAGCTGCAGCCGCAAGCGCCGCCCTTTCCTTGGCATTCTTCGGCCTTCTGCCGGGCGTGAGGGTGAACAGCCTGAAAGCGAGCCGCCCGGCCGCCTCGGGTGAAAACGCGTCGACGCCTTTCAGCGCGTTGCGGATGACCTTGATCGCAAAGGATGCCATAGTGAGAATCTCTAAAAATGTTCAATGCTGAACATAATTGTACAACGATGAACAAAAATCAAGTGACCACAGAACATCATTTTCCCTGGGACCACCCTCGCTTCCGCAGCTGGATCGCGGTTGCCCGTGCCTGCCAATTGATGCAGCAGACGGTAACCCGCGAGATCGCCCATCTCGATATCAAGCCCCCGCATCTCGACATCCTGATCAATCTCTACCGGTTCGACGGCATCTCGCAGCAGGAACTGGCGCGCAAGCTCCTGGTCGGCCGCTCCAACATGAGCATGCTGCTGCCGCATCTGGAAAAACGCGGCCTGATCCTGCGTCGCGGTGACGAGAAGGACAAACGGGTGCTCAGGCTATCGCTGACGCCCGAGGGCCGCACGCTGACGGAGGCCGCGATGGAGATCCACACGGCGCTGATCGAAAGATTGCTCGACGATGAGTCGATCGATGACTGCCTGGTGGTCACCCGCTCAATGGAGCGGCTGATCGGCCTGCTCTTGCGGGAGGAAGGCGAATTGGCCTGAGGTGGGCGCCACGCGGCCGTAGCGCCCCTCAAACCACACGCGGGGGCACGGTCGTCGTCAGCGCGGCTTCTCGGCCTTGTCCCGTGACATGCCCTTCTCCACGAGCTCCTGCTCGTAGCCGGCAAACAGTTCCGCACCCTTTTCGCCGAGTTCGCGCAGGTAGTTCCAGGTGAAGATGCCGGTGTCGTGGAAGTCGTCAAAGCCGATGCGCACCGCATAGTTGCCGGTCGGCTGCACCGAAATGATCTGCACGTTGCGCTTGCCGGGCACGGTCACCCGCTGACCGGGACCATGGCCCTGCACTTCGGCCGACGGCGAAAGCACCCGCAGCATCTCGGCCGAGAGATCGAAGGAGGCTCCGTCGTTGAACGTCACCACAAGCCGGTGGCGATCCTTCGACACTCGCAATTCCGTCGGCCAGACTTCGCTCATTTCGCTGCTTCCTTTCGCGTACGACAAACCGGATGCCGGCCATTCGCCGTAATCTGCGTCCCCCGATGCGGCATTGCTCTGAAGGACAACAATGCACTAGCGCAGAAATCGGCGCGCGAGAATTACCCGTCTCTTCCGATCAACACTTTGCGACAGTATGCGCCTTGACGCGACGATCTTCGACGACGACATTGAAGGGGCTGGGAGAAAGACGCTTGAACACAGCAACGATAGACAGATCTGGCGCTCTGCCGCTGGAGCAGAAGACAGCCCCGATGATCGACCCCTTCGGCCGGGCGATCACCTATCTGCGCGTGTCCGTTACCGACCGCTGCGATTTCCGCTGCACCTATTGCATGGCCGAGCACATGACCTTCCTGCCGAAGAAGGATCTGCTGACGCTCGAAGAATTGCAGCGTCTCTGTTCCGCCTTCATCGAGAAGGGTGTCCGCAAGCTCAGGCTCACCGGCGGCGAGCCGCTGGTGCGCAAGAACATCATGTTTTTGGTGCGCGAACTCGGTCGCGAGATCGAGGCCGGCCGGCTCGACGAGCTGACGCTGACGACCAACGGCTCGCAGCTTGCGAAATATGCCGCCGAGCTTGCAGACTGCGGCGTCAAGCGCATCAACGTCTCGCTCGACACGCTCAACCCGGCAAAATTTCATCAGATCACCCGCTGGGGCGATCTCTCCAAGGTCCTGGAAGGCATCGACGCAGCCCAGGCCGCCGGCCTGAAGATCAAGATCAATGCCGTGGCGTTGAAAGGCTTCAACGACGCAGAGATTCCCGATCTCATGCGCTGGGCCCATGGCCGCGGCATGGACCTGACCTTGATCGAGACCATGCCGATGGGCGAGATCGAAGAAGACCGGACCGACCACTACATGCCGCTGTCGGAAATGCGCCGGCAACTGGAAGAGCAGTTCACCTTCTCGGAGATTTCCTATCGCACCGGCGGCCCTGCCCGTTACCTCGAGGTGGCGGAAACCGGCGGAAGGCTTGGCCTGATCACGCCGATGACGCATAATTTCTGCGAGAGCTGCAACCGCGTCCGTCTCACCTGCACCGGCACGCTCTATATGTGCCTCGGCCAGAACGACGCGGCCGACCTGCGTACAGCGCTGCGCGCTTCCGAAGACGATGCCTATCTCAGCCAGGTGATCGACGAGGCGATCGGCCGCAAGCCGAAGGGCCACGACTTCATCATCGACCGCGAGCACAACCGCCCGGCGGTTGCCCGCCACATGAGCGTCACCGGCGGCTGATCTTTCATCAGGATACCAATTTGGAAGAACAACCGGCAGGCGGCCCCTCAACCGCCTGCCGGCACCTTCTCCGCGCAGGTGGGGAGAAGGGAATGTGGGGCACACCTTCGTGTCCCCACGTATTCCGCGTGTAAGTGGATAGCGCCTGTATGGGCGCGCTTGCCCCTCCGGCACGTTCCCTCGCCCCGCCTGCGGGGAGAGGGTTGGTCAGCGGGTGCCCAAGCCGCCCGCCCCGACACTCAAGCCGCGTAGCTTCGATGCCCCTGTCCGCGGGCGCCGATACCGTCCGTCCCGGTACGGAAGCGTTCGATCTTGTCGTTGAGCGCTTCCACCTGCCGGCGCAGGCCATGGATCTCGGCGGTGTTTTCCTCGACCATCGCGGCGTTCTGCTGGGTGATCATCTCGACCTGATGCACCGCCGAGTTCACCTCGTTGAGACCGGTGTACTGGTCGGCGGCCGAAGCCTCGATGTTGCTGACGAGGTCGTGGATCGTGCCGATGTGGCTGTTGATCACTGTCAGCGCGTCGCCGGTTTCCTGGACGAGAGCGACGCCACTTCTCACCTGTGCCGAGCTTTCGGAAATCAACCCCTTGATCTCGCGGGCAGCCCCGGCACAGCGCTGGGCGAGTTCGCGCACCTCCTGCGCCACCACCGCAAAGCCGCGGCCCGCCTCGCCTGCCCGCGCCGCCTCGACGCCGGCGTTGAGCGCAAGCAGGTTCGTTTGGAAGGCGATCTCGTCGATGACGCCGATGATGGTGCTGATCTTCTCCGAGGAGCGGTTGATCTCGGCCATGGCATCGATCGCCTTGGCGACCACCTGGCCGGAATGCTTGGCGTAGGAGTTGGTCTCGCCGACCGAAACCGTCGTCTTGCGGGCGCTTTCGGCCGTCGCACGGACGATATCGGTCAATTGACGCAGCGCCCGCGAGCTTTCCTCGAGGGCTGCCGCCTGCTGCTCGGTCCGGCGCGCCAGATCGTCAGCCGACGCGGCGAGATTGCCGGTGCCGCCGGTGATCTCGCCGGTGACAACGCGCACGTCGGCAAGCGTCGCCCGCAGCGCCTCGACCGCATTGTTGTAGGTGCGGGCCATGATCACGTAATCGGCGGGCAGATCCTCGGACATGCCTTCTTCGAGATCGCCATCGGCAAGTGCTGCTAGTACGTCGGAGAGCGCGTTCAGCGCCTGCATCTGCTCGGCCTCGATGCGGGCGCGCTCAGCAGCCCGGCGCGTTTCCTCTTCTGCAGAAAGCGCGCGCGCGGCCTCGGCCTCACGACCAAGCCGGACATTCTCGACCGCATTGTCGCGGAAGACGGCAACCGAGCGCACCATGTCGCCGATCTCGTCGCCGCGGTTGCGGCCTTCGATGGCAACGTCGAGGTCACCATTGGCAAGCCGCGTCATCGTTTCGGTCACGCGCTTCAGCGGACCGCGCAGCGTCTCGACCAGCATCAGGCCACCGATGATGGCGAGCAGCGTGCCGGCGATCATCGCCACGATCGAAACGTCGGCCGAACGCTGGCTGTCGACCTTGCCGGCCTCCTGGGCGCTGCTGACGAAGCTTTCGAGCGTCGTGCTGGCGGCTGCGACCATCGTCGCCGCTTCGGTCTTTGCCGTTTGCCAGCGGCCGCCGACGTCGATCAATGCAGCGGTGTCCTTGTCGATGTTGTCGAGCGACGGGCCGAGCTTACCCGGAAGGTCGCGAAGGGCAGCGTTCTTGCCGCCGAGTTCGCCGAGCTTGGCTGAGGTTTCGCGAACCGCCAGGATGTCGGCCATGACAGGCTCGCGGCCGGCGGCATCGAGCTTGCGATGCAGTTCGCTGATGTGCAGCCGCGTGCTGTCGAGGCCCTTGAAGGTGTCGCCCATCAGCGCGATCAGGGTCTTCAGCTGCGAGATCTCGGCATCCATGCCGACGAAGCGCTTCGCGGCCGTGTCGGAATTCTTTGCGGCCTCCTTGGCAAAGTCCGCTTCGTATTTCGAGAACTTGCTGAGGATCGGCACCAGCGCGTTCTTCTTCGCCTCGTTGTCATCGCCGCCGGCAAGGGTCGCCTGCACCTTCGTTGCCTGATCCTTCAGTTCGGCAATCGGCGCCTGCACCTTTTCCGAGGCGATCTTTTCCGCCTCTTCGATCTGCTTCATGAGATGCGGCAGAAGCTTGTTCGCCTGGTCGATCTTGGCGTCGGGGTTGACGGCCATGGTTACCGGCAGGCGGAATTTCTTGATGCGCTCCGCAAGGCCCTGATAGGCGGCGGCATCGAACAGCAACGCCTTGGCAAAAGCTTCCTTCTCACCCGATTCCTTGCGGATGATGTCGATCTGCTTGTAGGCGCCATTGCCCTGTTCGGTCATGTCGGCAAGAGCCTTGTCGAGCGACGCCGTCACCTGGTCGCGCTCGAGCTTGGTCGCCCAGAGCTTGTCCGTCTGGCTGCGCATGGCTTGACCAAGCGTAAGCACCGAAGCGATTTCCGCCTTGTCCTCGGCACGGGTCAACAGGCCGTCGAGCGTCTTCACGCCGCTTTCCTGTTCGTCGATCTGGGCCGACAGTGCCGTGCGCGTCTCCTCGCTCGGCGCATCGGCAAAAGCCTGCAGCGCGCCGCGCAGCGCCTGGAAATCCGAGAGATTGTTGATGGTTTCCCGCGTCACGGTCATATGGCCGTTGAGCGTGCGGGCAGTGAAGAAGCCGATGAGACCAATGCCGGCGATAAGCGCCACGAGCGGAACCACGAAAAGCAGCACCTTGGTGACGATACGCAGCCGTTGCAGCAAGCGATCGATGAAAGACATTGCGCACCCCTGATTATTCTTATGGGAAGCAGGCCCGCGCGGCGGTTTTTCTTGGTGGAAACACCGATGGGCCATCGGCCGGAGGCTCTCCCAAGCCTCAAGCAAACGTCCCTGGAATGGCCACCCTGCAAGGTTTATTGCGGCGCCACCCCGCCGATCGCGTCATGCGAATGGATGCGGAATTGCGGCGACGATAGGCAGCGAAACTTAAGATTCCGCGAATAAGCTTATGTTCGAGCACACCGGCTTTACCGGCATGCGACAGTCTTTCCGGCAATGGTTCTCCCTCGAAGGCAATCCTTCTACTTGTCGGACAAGAAAAGTCGGAGCGGCATGCGATCCCGTTTGCACAACCCGGCAGCCAATGCTTAAACATTAGGCGATCCATTCACGGATTCGCCTCCCCATCCGCCGGCAGCGCAGGCCGCTTGCCCGGCGTCGCAGGACAGCCAGCATGCAAGCCTCCACCAATTTCCGCGGCATTCTTTTCATGTGCCTGGCGATGGTCACGTTCTCGTGCAACGACGCGCTCGTCAAATCCGTCACCGGCGCAATGAATGTGGGGCAGATCATCTTCGTGCGCGGTGTGCTGACGACGCTGATGGTCGTGCTCGCGGCCTGGCATTTTCGCGCCTTCCGACCGATCGGAACGCTGATGCGGCCGGTGATCCTGCTGCGAATCGCCATGGAGGCGCTGGCCTCGGTCACCTATATCTCGGCCCTCGGTCAGATCCCGCTCGCCAACGCCTCGGCAATCATGCAGGCGCTTCCGCTGGCCGTCACGCTCGGCGCCGCACTCTTCCTCGGCGAACCGGTCGGCTGGCGCCGCTGGACCGCGATCATCGCCGGCTTCATCGGCGTGCTCATCGTGCTCCGGCCGGGCCCCGAGGGCTTCACGCCGGCGGCGCTGACCGTGGTTGGGTGCGTCTTCGTCACCGCCACCCGCGACCTCTGTACCCGCCGCATCGGCCACGACGTGCCGGCGCTCTACATCACCGTATCGACTTCGCTCGTCACCACCCTCGTCGGCGCCTTGCTCATCCAGCCGATGGGCGGCTGGGAGCCGATGTCGACGACGACCTTCAGCCATATCGCTGCGGCAAGCGTTCTGCTGATGCTCGGATACCAGACGATCGTGCTGGCGATGCGGGCCGGCGACATTTCGGTGATCGCCCCCTTCCGCTACACCAGCCTGATCTGGTCGATTGCGATCGGCATCTTCTTCTTTGCCGAGGTGCCGGATCACTGGATGCTAGTCGGCGTCGCGATCATCATCGGTTCGGGTCTCTACACCTTCTATCGCGAGACGCTGCGCGGTCGCAAAGCCGTCGCCCAGCGCTCGCTGACCGGCCCACTGGAATAGGAGCCGACAATGCCCGGAAGCCGTCCCTCGCCCCTGATCAGCGCATCCCTGCCCGCCGTCGTCCTTGGCGGCGGATTGTCGCGCCGTATGGGCAGCCCGAAGTTCGGCCTTCAGCTGGGCGGCCAGACGATGTTGACGCGCATCGTCGCCCGGCTCCGGCCTCAGGTGACGAGCGTCGCCGTCAACCTCAACGTCGATCCGGCCGGCGCCATCGACAGAGGCGTGCTCGTCATCGCCGACACAGTCCCCGGTTTTCTCGGCCCGCTTGCCGGCGTGCTGACAGCCATGCGCCATGTCGCGGCGACCAATCCGACGGCAAGCCACGTCGTCGTTGTTCCGACCGATACGCCGTTCTTTCCGGATGATCTCGTCACCCGAATGGTTGCCGGCCTGACAGAGCACCAGCAGATTGCCGTTGCGGCATCCAACGGGCAGATGCATCCGTTGTTCGGGCTCTGGCCGGTCGCCCTTGCGGACGAGCTTGAGACCTTTCTGACCAGTGACCCGAAGCGCCGCGTCCGCGCCTTCATCGAACGCCACCCTTCGGTAACGGTCGATTTTCCGCTTATCGCGACGGCAGAAGGCGCATTCGATCCGTTCTTCAACGTCAACACGCCCGAGGATCTGACCGACGCGGCGCAATGGTTGCGTTTCTTCGAGGATGACAAAACATGAGCGCCATGAAGATCTTCGGCATCGCCGGCTGGAAGAATTCGGGCAAGACTGGCCTGATGGTACGGCTCGTCACCGAGCTAACGCGGCGCGGCTACATCGTCTCCACCGTCAAGCACGCCCACCACGACTTCGATATCGACAAGGTCGGGGCCGACAGCTACCGCCACCGCGAGGCCGGCGCCCATGAGGTGACGATCGTCTCCGGCACGCGATTTGCCATCATGCACGAATTGCGCGGCGCCCCGGAGCCAAGCTTCAAGGAGATCCTGGCGCGGCTCGCGCCTTGCGATCTCGTCCTCATCGAAGGCTACAAGCGCGAACCGATCCCGAAGGTCGAGGCTCGCCGTCTGGAGTCAGCGAACCGCGAGCCGCTGGCGCCCACCGACCCCCACATCTGCGCAATCGCTGCCGATCATCCGGTAGAAGGCTCCGATCTGCCAGTGTTCGAACTCGACGACACGGCGGCAATTGCCGATTTCGTCGAGAAGGTCACAGGGCTACAGCGTAAAGGCGTCTGAAATGCGCGAAGGCGCGGCAGGCTCAACGCTGTGAGGCACGGCGATACTCTTCAGGCAGCTTCGCCAGCAACTCCTGCGCCTTCTGCATCCCTTGCGCGGCCGCCTTGGCATACCACTCGGCCGCCGCTGAAAGATCCTGCTCCACCCCATCGCCTCTCGCATAGGCGATACCGAGAAAGAATTGGGCGTCGGCATTTCCTTGCTCCGCCGCCTTGCGGAACCACCTGACGGCAGCCGGAGCGTCAATCTCCACGCCTATGCCATTGAGATAGGCGATGGCGAGATTGAACTGCGCCAAGGCATAACCCTGGTCAGCCGAAAGCTTGTAGAGCCGCGCCGCCTCCTTCGCGTTCTTCTCGATACCTTGGCCATTCGCATACATGACCGCCAGGTTGAATTGCCCTTTGGGATCTCCGCGATCGGCAAGCATCAGGAACCAGCGGTGCGCCTCGGCGTAGTTTTCATCGACGCCGGCACCCGTCAGGTACATGGCGCCGACATTCATCTGCGCTTGCGGGTTTCCCTGTTCTGCCGCCTTCAGGAACAACTCGAATGCCTGAGCCTCGTCCTTCGCGACCCCGCGACCCAGCATGTAGAAGATTGCCAGATCCACCTGCGCCGAGACCATGCCCCGGTCCGCCGCCATGTGGCACCACTTCACCGCCTCCCGATCGTCACGCCCGACGCCGAAGGCGCGCGCGTAGATCGTGCAGAGGAGATTCTGTGCCTGCCCGTTTCCGGCATTCGCAGCAAGCCGCAGCCAGCGATCGCCCTCCTTGGTATCGACCCGCCCGGCCTCGCTGTTGAAATAGAGCCTGCCGGCATTCACCTGCCCTTCGATGTTTCCCTGCTCGGCTGCTCGCACATACCAGTTGAGCGCCTCAGGAACGCTGCGTTCGACACCGGTGCCTCTCTCATACATAACGCCGAGATTGTACTGGGCGCGGGGTTCCCCGCCGATCGCGGCGCGCGACTCCCAGCGGTAGGCCTCCGCGTCATTCCTCAGCGTGCCGTTGCCCTGCAAGTAGGCGACGGCAAGATTGTGCATGGCCGCAACCAGCCCCTGGTCCGCAGCCTTCCGATACCATTCGAAGGCCGTGGCCGGATCGCGCGTCGTTCCGCGCCCCTCCTGAAGCATGTAGCCGAAATTGTATTGGGCCGCGGCATAGCCCTGCTCCGCTGCCAGCCGGTAGTAGGCAACGGCCTGCGCGTCATCCTTGGCGACACCCAATCCCTGTTCGTAGTGAACGCCGATATTGTACTGGGCGGCCGGCGTCTTCTGATCGGCTGAAAGCCGAAACCAGCGAAGCGCCTCGACATAGTTCTGCTTCACACCTTCGGCACCGTTGAAGTAGATCGAGCCGAGCAGGAACTGGGCTTTCGCGTTGCCCTTCGCTGCAGCCCTCCCGTACCAGCCGATGGCTTTCATGACATCGTGGGCAACACCTTCGCCGGTCTGGTAGCGCATGCCGAGATCGACCTCGGCCTCAACGTCACCGGCCTCGGCGCGCTCCAGCACCTGCTCGAATGGTGGCAGAGCCGTGCCTGCGCCATAGGCACGCGTAGGCAAGGAAGCCTCCACGAGCAGTGCGATAACGAGCCCGAAGACGACACGTTTCATCCACCCCTCCAGAACCAATCGCATAGGGAGAGAAGCCTAGGGGGAGGAACCGGCAACGGAAAACGGATTTCGACGGGCCGCTACTTTGCGTCGAGCAGCGGCCTCGTGGCCGACGAGACATGAACTGCCGCGGAGGGCGCGCCGCATTCACGGCCCACACTTGCGGCTTACGCCAACGGCCTCGGCGTGCGGATATTTTC
This sequence comes from Ensifer sp. ENS06, assembly GCF_014852205.1. NCBI lineage: Bacteria > Pseudomonadati > Pseudomonadota > Alphaproteobacteria > Hyphomicrobiales > Rhizobiaceae > Ensifer > Ensifer sp. ENS06. The sequence continues at coordinate 189,998 of NZ_JACVBC010000002.1, forward strand.
CAGAATCAGCCGTTGCTGGCGGTCAGTTCGTCGCGCCGACGGTCATTTCGTCCGGAATGTCGTTCAGTCGCACGAAGCTGTAGCCCTTCGCCTTGAGGTCGAGGATGCCGCGGGCAACGCCGGCGCCGGCGGAATGGGTCGGTTGGTTGATATGGGCGATGATGACGTCACCGTCCTTGGCGGCGCGAATGCGCTTCTCCGCCATCGCCGCACCCAGCAGCGAGCCACCGTCGCCGTTCACCGAGTAGCCGGCGATGCGGTAGCCCATGGCGCGGATCTGGCTCATCGACGAATGGGTGTATTTGGCCGTCGCGCCGCGAAACCACTTCGGCGCCGGCAGGCCATGCGCCTTGATTGCGACAGCACCGCCACCGACTTCGGCGGCGACTGCCGCCTCGGAGCCGGCTGCCGCGATGCCATAGACGGAAATCTTCACGTCGATCGGCGGCACGTGCATGGCGCCGTGATCCTCGATCTCGAATAGATCCGGATGCGCCTTCATCACCTCGACGACGAGGCCGTTGCGCTTCAGCCAGCGCGCGGTGACGAAGATCGTCGCGGGGATGCGGTTTTCGATCAGTGTGCCGAGGATGCGCATGTCGGTGGCGCCGCTGCAGGCGTCAAGCGTCAGCGCCACCCGCGGCGCTCCGCCCTTTCCCTCGGGATTGGCGGGCAGACGCAGATCCGGCTCGACGAGCCCGGGCGCGGCGATGGCCGAATGGGCGAGCGTGGTGGCGGCAACAAGCGCGAGGGAAAAGGCTTTCATGGCAATCCGAGGAAGAAAAATCTGGGAAGGAATGTCAAACGACGGAAACCCGCCTTTTGCGAGGCGGGTTTCCTGGTCTTATCCGGGCAGTCCTGCCCGAAGCTTGATCAGCCCAGCGCCAATCATTTTGGCGCTGGGCGCGCCTTGTTAGCGCTGCGCGAAGCCCTGTTAGCGCTGTGCGACCGGGCGAACCAGCGGGGTCACACGGCGAATGGTGACGCGACGGTTCTGCTGTTCGGCGTCCTGGGTGCGAACCTTCAGGAACCGCTCGCCATAGCCCTGGGTCGCCAGGTTTTCCGGCGGAATGCCGTAGACCTCGGTCAGCAGCGAGGCAACCGATTCGGCGCGCTTGTCGGAGAGCACCAGGTTTGAGCGGTCCGAGCCAACGGCATCGGTGTGGCCTTCGATGAAGAAGGTTTCACCCGGGTCCTTGGCGAGGATCTTCTCCATCGCGGCTGCGACCTTGCGCATGGTCTTGGCCTGCGACATCGACACTTCGGCGCTGCCCGTCGGGAAGGTGATCGTGTCGAGGTCGACGCGGCGCACCTTGTCGCGCAGGCGGGCGGAGTGGCGGACTTCGTCCATGGTGTAGACGCGCTCGACACGCTCGACCGGCGGCTCTGCCAGGAACTCGTAGTAGTCGCGATCCGGATCGTCGGAAACGTCGGCGATGTAGTCACGAACCGGAATGCGCAGGCGCATCGGCGGCAGTTCGTAGCCGACGTCGATGATCGCCGGACGCGGACCCTCGTCACGCTCGGGCGCATAGATCATCAGGTATTCGTTGCCGTCGCGGTCGACACGCGAGCGCTGCAGGATGTCGCCGTAACGGTTGTAGACGGTGACGATCCGGTAGCCGCCCGGACGCACGATGGTTTCGCGGGTGCGACCGCGCGGAAGCTGATCGTAGTAAGTCTCTTCCGCATCGTAACGCAGGCGCGGACGGTCGTCGCCACGCACGAAGATCTGGTCGCCGACACCGAGGATCACCCGGTTGTCGACCTGCTCGACGATCTTTACCTCAGTGATGTTGTTGGTGATGTTGTTGACCGTCGTGTTGTTGTTGATCACCGTGTTGTTGATAACAGTGTTGTTGACGATGTTGGTCGTCTCCGGAACCACGAAGACCGGAGCCTCATCGACGCGCGTACCCTTTTCGTTGAGGTTCGCTTCGATCTTCTGCGGTAGGTCGGCCGGCATCTCGGCAGCGATCGCAGCCTGCGCTGCGGCATCGTCGGCCGGCGGCGGGGCGTCCTCTTCCTTGGCGCGCAGTTCTTCACGCAGCTTCTGGCGCTCTTCGCGCGCCTGGTTGCCGCCGGCATTGTCGGCGTCCTTGTCGCTGTCGAGCACGGCAGCACCGTTTTCGACCGGCAGCACGACGGTTTCGTCGGTCGCGGCCGGATCATCGGCGATCTTCACCTTCTCTTCTTCCGTGCGGGTGTCGACCACTTCCGGAGCCGGCTGCTGCACCTGTGGCTGCTCGGCCGTTACCGGCTGCTCCGTGCCGGGCACGGGCTGACCTTCGCCGGTCTGCGGCTGCTCGGTACCCGGGACCGGCTGTCCCTCGCCCGTCTGCGGCTGTTCTGCACCAGGCACCGGCTGGCCTTCGCCGGTCTGCGATTGTTCCGCGCCAGGCACAGGCTGGCCCTCGCCAGTCTGCGGCTGCGGCTCGACGGCGGGAGCGGTTTCGCCACCAGCCTTCGGCTTTTCGGCAGCCTTCTGCTCTTCGGCAGCCTTCTGCTCTTCAGCAGCCTTCTGCTCTTCAGCAGCCTTCTGCTCTTCAGCAGCCTTCTGTTCGTCAGCGGTCTTCTGCTCGTCAGCGGCCTTCTGCTCTTCGGCGGCCTTCTGCTCGTCGGCAGCCTTCTGTTCCTCAGCGGCCTTCTGCTCTTCAGCAGCCTTCTGCTCTTCAGCAGCCTTGCGGGCAGCCTCTTCCTCAGCAGCCTTCTGCTGCTCGGCAGCCTGACGTGCCGCTTCTTCTTCGGCAGCCTTCTGCTGTTCGGCAGCCTGACGTGCGGCTTCTTCTTCAGCAGCCTTCTGCTGTTCGGCAGCCTGGCGCGCAGCTTCTTCCTCAGCGGCCTTCTGCTGCTCGGCGGCCTGGCGCGCTGCCTCTTCTTCAGCGGCACGCTGCTGCTCGGCGGCCTGACGGGCAGCCTCTTCCTCAGCAGCACGCTGCTGCTCGGCGGCTTGGCGTGCGGCTTCTTCTTCAGCGGCGCGCTGCTGTTCGGCAGCCTGGCGCGCGGCTTCTTCTTCCGCCTGGCGCTGCTTCTGCAGCAGCAGTTCCTCGTCGGATTGGCCACCGCCCTCCTGTGCAACCTCGAATGGCTTCATCAGGCTGTCGCCCACCGCGGGCGGAACCGCCACGGACACCGACAGCACCGGCAGCGCGACGGTCGCGAACAGCTTGGATCGAATCGACATTTTGTCTTCCTTCCTCTTCCTGGGAGGTCCTGGCCCGCATCCTCTCGTCAACCTGTGACACGCTGAAGAAGAGAATGCGAACACGAATACTTACGGGGCCTTGACCCAAGGTTTCGGCTTTTTTGTGTTGGCCGCGAGACGCGCGGTCCAATGCAACGCCCAAACGGCGAACCGGTTCCTTGACAAGGGCTAGCGGAGGCAAGATTAACCGCCGCTGAACGCCCCGTTCATGTTTCTCCCGCGCGGAAAACCACAATCATCGGTCGAAACTTGATTCCCGTTGAGCGCCTTCGCTTTCCTGTTGATTTTTAGTGGAAAAGAGTACGAATATCGCCACAACCGGCGGCAGACGCCCCGGCTGAAATTGGCATCCGCGAAAAACAACAATGCCGGATGTCGACCAACAGAGAGGACTATCATGCGTATTTCCAAGCGGCTGGCAGCCGCCGCATCGGCTGCCGTTTTCGTGCTCATGGCAGGCTCGGCCATGGCCGACGGCGAAAAGGTCGTGATCGGCACGGAAGGCGCCTACCCGCCCTTCAACAACCTGGAAGCGGACGGCACGCTGACGGGCTTCGACATCGACATCGCCAAGGCGCTGTGCGTGGAAATGAAGGCCGAGTGCACTTTCGTGACGCAGGACTGGGACGGCATCATTCCGGCGCTCATCGCCAAGAAGTTCGACGCCATCATCGCGTCCATGTCGATCACCGCCGAGCGCAAGGAAAAGGTCGACTTCACCAACAAGTACTACAACACCCCGCCGGCAATCGTCGTGCCGAAGGATTCGCCGATCACCGAGGCAACCGCAGCCGCCCTTCAGGGCAAGGCGCTCGGCGCGCAAGGCTCGACCACCCATTCCAACTATGCCGAAGCGCATATGAAGGGTGCCGAAATCAAGCTCTATCCGACGGCTGATGAGTACAAGCTCGACATCGCCAACGGCCGTATCGATGCGGTCATCGACGACGTCGTCGTGCTCTCGGAATGGCTGAAGACCGCTGACGGCGCCTGCTGCAAGCTGCTCGGCACCTTGCCGATCGACCCTGTCATCAACGGCGACGGCGCCGGTATCGCGGTCCGCAAGGGCGACGATGCGCTGCGCGAGAAGTTCAACAAGGCGATCGAGGCGATCCGCGCCAACGGCAAGTACAAGGAAATCAACGAAAAGTACTTCCCATTCGACGTTTATGGCAGCTGATTGACGGTTTCCGGTGCGATTTCCTAGTGAATCATGCCGGAAAAACGTCGGTTGATGCGAAAATTGCAACGGCGGATGGCTTGCCCTTCCGCCGTTTTTGTTTGACAAGTGCCTAAAACAAAGCGCGATCGATACGCATAAAAACAGCGCAAAAGGGGAAATCTCTGACATGAGCGGGTTGTTTGCCGGCTTCTATTCCATCCTCTCCTGGATCGGATCGATCGTCGATCCATTCTGCGGCCCGGTCGGGGTCTTTACCTGGCTCGCACCTGGCACGCTTCTCGCCTGCGGTGACACCGGATGGGGCGACGATATCGCCCACGGCTTCGTCATTACCGCGAGCCTTGCCATCGCAACGCTGCCCGTCGGCCTGTTGATCGGCTTCTTCATCGCGCTGGGCAAGCAGTCCGAAGAGCGCACGGTTCGGCTCGCGTCGAACATTTACACGACGATCTTCCGCGGCCTGCCCGAACTGCTGACGCTCTTCATCGTCTATTACGGCTTGCAGATCCTCGTTCAACAACTGCTGGCATCGCTCGGCTACGACGGTCCGGTCGAGATCAATGCCTTCTTCGCCGGCATGATCGCACTCGGCGTCGTCTTCTCCGCCTATTGCTCGGAGGTGCTGCTGTCGGCCTTCAAGGCCATCCCGCATGGACAATACGAAGCCGGTGACGCCCTTGGCTTGCATCGCGGCCGCACCATGCGCCTCATCATCCTGCCGCAGCTCGTGCGCATCGCCCTGCCCGGTCTCGGCAATCTCTGGATGGCGCTGCTCAAGGACACCGCCCTCGTCTCGGTCGTCGGCCTGACCGACATCCTGCGTCAGACCGGCATTGCCGCCCGCGTGACCAAGCAGGCCTTCGAATTCTACGGTGTCGCCTGTGTGCTCTTCCTGATCCTCGCGATGATTTCCTCGATCGTCTTCTCCTACATTGAACGGCGAACCAAACGTGCGGAGATGGGCCGATGAGTGTCGTTGCAACGATGATCCCGCCGCAGGCGCCGCCGCCGGTTCCGCCGAAGCCCTACACGCTCACCCGCTTCGTCGGCAGCGTTGCGCTCGGCATCTGGCTGGCACTCGGCGTCAGTATCTTCCTGACCGTGGTCGGCGGCTGGGATCCGGACAAGTTTGCCAAATACGGCCCGCGCTTCATCAACGGCCTCGGCGTCACGTTGATGCTGGTCGGCCTTTCGATCGTCATGGGCGCCATCCTGTCGCTGCCGATCGCCTTTGCCCGCATGTCGAAGAACAAGGTCCTCTCGTGGTTCGCCTACGGATACGTCTACTTCTTCCGCGGCACGCCGCTGCTGGCACAGCTCTTCCTCATCTACTACGGCCTCGGCAGCTTTCGCCCGCAACTGGAAGCGGTCGGCCTGTGGTGGTTCTTCCGCGACGCATGGAACTGCGCCATTTTCGCTTTCACGCTCAACACTGCGGCCTACCAGGCGGAAATCCTGCGCGGCGCGATCGAGAGCGTGCCGCGCGGCCAACGCGAAGGCGCTGACGCGCTTGGCCTTCCCCAGCGCGTCGCCTTCTGGAAGATCATCCTGCCGCAGGCAATGATCGTGGCGCTGCGCCCCTACGGCAACGAGATCATCCTGATGATCAAGGGCTCGGCGATCGTCGCGATCGTCACCGTCTTCGATCTCATGGGCGAAACCCGCTATGCCTTCTCGCGTACCTTCGACTTCCAGATGTATATCTGGGCAGCCATTCTCTACCTCATCATGGTCGAGATCCTGCGCAACATCTGGAGCCTGCTGGAAGCGCGGCTGACCCGCCATCTGAAGCGATAGGGTTTCTACGTCGGTTTCGAACAAGCTTGGCAGCACTCCCTAAGAGAGGCTGCCAAGCTTTTGTTATTTCACGAGAAAGTTTCACTTCGGGACAAATATTAGCCCTTGATTAACAAATCAGGCGTTTCATCATAGGGACCAACCTTTGCGAGAAGTGAGGTCCACATGACGAACGAGATGGAACTTCAGCTCAAGGGCTACGGACTGACGACGGCGCAGATCCTCTACCACCTGCCCGACCATCCGGCCTTCCTGCAAACCTATATCTGGCAGCACTACGACATTGCGCCGGACTTCCCCGAAATGCGCAGCTTCCTGAAATTCTGGGAAGAGAAACTGGACGGGCCGCTGCATTCGGTGCGCTACGTGCACCGCAAGCTGATCTCGGCCACCGAATGGCGCGCACTGAAGGGCGAGCTCATTCTGCACTGAGAGCCGCCGACGGCGACCGCTCTCTGTCACCAGGAACCCTGGATCGGCGAGGCGTGACGCCCGGCGCCCTCAGACATGCACCTCCCCATGCGCGAGTTCGCCTTCGCGCGGCTCCTTGTGCAGCGAGCCGTAGAGCACCAGCCCGTAAAACACGATGACACCAACAATCACCGGCCAGCCGGGCAAGGGACCGAGGGCCGCATTCTGGGCGACGTCCATCCAGGAGCGCACGTGGCCGAAGGGCTCGCCATTGGTGGAGATCTTCGGCGAGGAAATCTTCAGCGCCCAGGCAAGCAGCAGGATCAGGTACATCCAGCAGTAATTGCGCTGCAGCCGGCGGCAAAGCGCCTCGCGGTAGCTCATCAGGAAAGCGGGCTTGCGCAGGCTCTTGGCGATCGACGCCGCCCAATTGAGGTTCGGCGTGCCATCGGGCGCCAGGATCTGGGCGAAGTAGCCGCGCTCCAATTGCCGTACCCGGGCGCGATAGACGTCGAAGAAGCGATAGCGCCGGGCTTCGATCAGGAGCAAGAGCGTAATCAGCAGCATGGCGAAGAGCAGCACGCCATGATGCGACGACGGTGTCGACAGCGAGACCGAGAGCAGCGCCGCAACGACGGTGATTGCCCAGTTGGAGGTCCGGTCGATGCGGTCGCGCCAGCCGGCCATGCGCCCCATTTCGCCGCGATAATAGTGTACCACCGCGTTGATCTGCTCCTGCGACGTCTGCGGCAAGGGCGGGCCTTTCGGCTCCTTCGTTTCGGCGCTCAAGATCAGCGGCCCAAGCTCGGCGGACATCGGCATTCCTCCCGTCTTTTCTTATGCTTGCGATGATGACTCCTTTCCTGTCGCCGATAAATCCCGATGGCGCCGCATGGCGACGTTTTTCGTCCGGAAGGCCAAGGAAATCCTGCCACTGACCGCCAAAACGCCAGATCCACGCCCGCAAACCTTTCGCCGACGGCGATTGCCAAAAACCGGCTGCGGACGTAAGAAGCGCCCATGACCCAGAAAAGCACGAAAATCGACGAGGAAGCGCTGGCCGAGGCCTATAACCGCGCCCTCTCCCTGGAAAAGTCCGGCAAGTTCGATGCCGCGGCGCAAGCCTATGCCGAAGTGCTGGCGCTCGATCCGGAAGACCACGGCGGCGCTGCCGTGCGACTGGCCTCGATGGGACGCGGCGAAACGCCGGTGAAGGCGCCCGATGCCTATGTCGCCACGCTCTTCGACCAGCATGCCGAAGTCTTCGACAACGTGCTCGTCGACCAGCTCGGCTACTGCGTGCCGCTCCTCGTCCGCCAGCGCCTGCAGGCGCTTGAACTCGGCCCCTTCGACCGGGTGCTGGATCTTGGCTGTGGCACGGGCCTGACCGGCGGCGCGCTCCGCGACATGGCCGAAGACATCACCGGCGTCGACCTCTCCGAAAACATGGTCGAGATCGCCCACGAAAAAGACCTCTACGAGACGCTTTACGTTGCAGAGGCGGTCGACTTTCTCGACGACAATGACGACGAGCCCTTCAACCTGATCGTCGCCACCGACGTGCTTCCCTATATGGGCGCGCTCGAAGCGCTGTTTTTCGGCGCGGTCGACAACCTCGTCCCGGGCGGCCTGCTGATCTTCTCCAGCGAAACCCTGCCCGCAGAGACCTTCGCCGGCCGCAATTTCATGGTCGGCCCGCACCAGCGCTTTGCCCATGCCGAGAGCTACCTGCGCGACCGTCTCGCCGCCACCGGCTTCGAGATCGTCGAAGTCGGCGACATCACGGTGCGCCTGGAAGAAGGTGAGCCGATCGCCGGACATCTGGTGGTCGCGCGCTTCAAGCCCTGATCGGGCCATGACAGCATCATGAGAAGGGAGCATCGCACGATGCTCCCTTCTCTCTTTTCCGCACCCGCGCCATCGGCTACACCAAGGCGAAAGCAATGGGAGTATTCGGAAAATGGCAAAGGTTGCATTCATCGGTCTCGGCGTCATGGGCTACCCCATGGCCGGTCACCTCAAAGTCCGCGGCGGTCACGAGCTGACGGTCTATAACCGCACCTTCGCCAAGGCCGAAAAGTGGGCGGCCGAGTTCGGTGGTCGCGCGGCGCGCACCCCGGCAGAAGCCGCCGATGGCGCCGATTTCGTCTTCTGCTGCGTCGGCAACGACGACGACCTCCGCTCTGTAACGACGGCCAAGGACGGCGCCTTCGAAAAGCTGAAGGCCAACGCCATCTTCATCGACAACACCACAGCCTCCGCTGAGGTCGCCCGCGAACTCTACGAAGCGGCCAAGGCCCGCAATGCCCACTTCATCGATGCCCCGGTTTCCGGCGGCCAGGCAGGCGCCGAAAACGGCGTTCTGACGGTGATGTGCGGCGGCGACGAAGCCGCCTTCGATCGCGCCAAGCCGGTCATCGAAGCCTTTGCCCGCATGGTCGGCCTGATGGGTCCGGCCGGTGCCGGACAGATCACCAAGATGATCAACCAGATCTGCATTGCCGGCCTCGTCCAGGGGCTCGCCGAAGGCATCCACTTCGGCAAGAAGGCGGGTCTCGACATCGAGAAGGTCGTCGACGTCATCTCCAAGGGGGCAGCCGGCTCCTGGCAGATGGAAAACCGTCACAAGACGATGAATGCCGGCAAGTACGACTTCGGCTTCGCCGTCGACTGGATGCGCAAGGACCTCGACATCGTGCTCGCCGAAGCCCGCCGCAACGGCGCCAAGCTGCCGGTGACCGCGCTGGTCGACCAGTTCTACGGTGATGTGCAGGAAATGGGCGGCAACCGTTGGGATACGTCCTCGCTGCTCGCCCGCCTCGAAAAGTGAGCCTTAGCCCGTCCTCGACCGCGGGCGAGATCATCGCTCACCTGCGGTCTCTGGGCTCTGAAGACAATCTCGCCGGCATGGCGCGTTTCGGTATCGTCACCGACGCCGCCATCGGGCTTTCCAACGTCGAGCTTCACAAGATCACCCGGCTGGTGAAGACCGATCACCGCCGGGCGCTGGCGCTCTGGCAAACCGGCATTCGCGAGGCGCGCATCCTGGCCGCCTTCACCGCCGACCCGAAAGTACTGACGCTCGCCGAGGCGCGCCGTTGGGCGGAAGATTGCAATTCCTGGGAAGTGGTCGATACCGTCGCCGACCTTTTTATTGCCGCGCGCTTCGAGCGCGAACTGATCCCGGAATTTTCAGCCGACGAACGTGAGTTCGTCCGCCGCATCGCCTTTGCGATGATCGCGACGGCTGCGGTTCACCTGAAGAAAGAACCGGACGCAGCGCTTCTCGCCTGGCTGCCGTTGATCGAGCAGCATTCTGGCGACGAGCGCAACTTCGTGAAGAAAGCGGTCAACTGGGCGCTCCGGCAGATCGGCAAGCGCAACGCCGCCTGCCACGGCCCGGCCCTCGCGCTTGCGAAGCGACTGGCGGAAAGCTCGAACCGCGCCGCCCGCTGGACGGGCAAGGACGCGGTTCGCGAACTGTCGAACGACAAGATCCTGGCAAGGCTTGGCCTCGCCTGAGTCTGCTAGCTGAGGTCAGTCCTCGCTGGACTTCGCCTGGTCGATCATCATGTAGTCGAGCGGCAGCTCGGTCGTATACTTGATCTGCTCCATGGCGAAGACGGAGGAAACGTCGCGGATCTCGATCTTGGCGATCATGCGCTTGTAGAAGGCGTCATAGGCCGCGATGTCAGGCACGACGACACGCAGCAGATAGTCCACGTCGCCACTCATGCGGTAGAACTCGACGACTTCCGGAAATTCGGACACGACCTCGGAGAAGCGGCGCAACCACTCCATCGAATGGGAGTTCGTACGGATCGACACGAAGACCGTGACCTTGGTGTTGATCTTCACCGGATCGAGCAGCGCGACGCGGCGGCGGATGACGCCGTCCTCTTCCATCTTCTGGATACGCCGCCAGCACGGCGTAGTCGAAAGCCCGACCTTCTTGGCAAGGTCGGCAACGGCCAGCGTGGAATCCTCCTGCAGCAGGCGCAGGATTTTGCGGTCTAGGCGATCCATAAAAGTCCCTCTCGAATTATTTTTTCCTCTATAGCGCGAAATTGATGAAGATAAAGAAAATTGTTTCAGTTCGTGAGAACGAAAACACGTTCGCGCAAGAAGGGCAGCACGTCCGCTTCGAACCAGGGATTTCGCTTCAGCCAGCCGGTGTTGCGCCAGCTCGGATGCGGCAACGGCAGGATCGCCGGCACGGCGTTGCGCATCGCGTAGCGCCGCCAGTTCCTCACCGTCTCGGTCATCGATTTCGGACAGTCCGGGCCGATATGCCAGCGTTGCGCATAGTGGCCGATCGCCAGCACCAGCTCCACCTGCGGCATCTGCTCCATCACCCTGTGGCGCCAAAGCGGCGCGCATTCGCGCCGCGGAGGCAAGTCGCTGCCATGCGCGTCATAGCCCGGAAAGCAAAAACCCATCGGCACGATCGCGAATTTCCCCGGATCGTAGAAGCTCTCGCGATCGACAGCCAGCCATTGCCGCAGCCGATCGCCGGACGCATCGTTGAACGGCAGACCGCTGTCATGCACGCGCAGTCCGGGCGCCTGCCCGGCGATCAGGATGCGCGCCGCAGTGGAGATCACCGCCACCGGCCGCGGCTCGTGCGGCAGCCGGTCGGCCTCGCCGCGCAGCGGGCTGTCGCGACAGATGCGACAGGCCGAAATTTCCGCCCGCAACCGATCGAGTTGAGCAATGCGGTCGTCAGGCATCGGCGATACCGGAAAAAAGTGCGGTCAGGCGTTCGAGCAGCCAGCTGCGGATCGCCGCAAGCCAGCCATCGATGAGGTGCGGCCCCTCGTCGGGATGACCGTTCGTCCGGCGCCACTCCTGCGGTTTCACGAACTCGCCGGCCCAGAGCCCGCGCTGCTCCCGTTCTGCCCTTGCCTCCTCAGCCTCATAGCGCCCGTAGCTCACCGCATAGCCCGAAAGCACCATCTCGCGCCCGACATCGCGGTTGGCCGCATCGCAAACACCGAGCTCGCGGCCGTATTTGTCGCGGCCGTGAAACCGACAGCGCACATCACCCGCCGAGACGAGCGCCCGCAATCGGTCGCGCGCCTCGCGGCCGCAGTCCCAGGCGACGCCATCGCGCCTGCAGGTCTGGTCGAGCTCCGGCGCGTCGATGCCCTCGATGCGGACGCGTTTACCGTCGATCCGCAGGCTGTCGCCGTCGCTCGCGATCGCCGCGCCCCGTGCCGAACCGGTCGCAGATCGCTCTCCGACGGGCAGCCTGTCGGCGACAAAGGCGCCGATCGCCAAGAGGATGAGAATGATCCATCCGCCGGCCATGCCGCCACGTCCGCCGGACGGCGCATGACCGCGGGACCTGCCGCGGCCCTTGGGAAACCGATATGTCGTCCGTCCGAATTTCACGCCTGCCCTAACCTCGATTGCCGCGGGACTGCCTCGCAGACCAGCGCGTCATAAACATGGTCGATTCCAAAAGATTAGAGAAGGAACCTCACATGCAGCGCGATCCATCACGACCTGAACACGGCTGCGCCACAATGGTTGTCGAATCCTTCACGCACCGCAGCAACTTCTTAAGGATTGCTCACTAGACTGCAACGCAATCGCAACCGTCGCATATGAGCATGAGTATCGCTGCCAGCACATCGACCGATAAGATTATCGTCGACAAATCGCGTAGCCATCGAAACAAGGCCGTTTCGAGGACGGTCCGCGCGACGCGTGAGCGGCTGCAGACAGGCTCGTCGGTGCCCTCGGGCTTCGAGCGCGAGATGCTCAATCTCTACATCGACAGTGCTCTGCATGGCGCGATCGCCATTCCGGTGCTTGTTACGCTGATTGCGGCGGTCGGCATCTATCTCTCCGGCAATCTCGGTTTCGTCCTCTGGGCGGTCATGACGCTCTCGGCCCATGCCGTCACGCTCTTCTTTGCGCGCAAGGCACGCCGGGAAGACATCAGCGCCGAGAAGGTTCCGGTCTGGCGCCGCCGCTTCCTACTCGGCCAGGTGCTGATGGGCCTCTGCTGGGCGACCTTCGTCGCACAGGATTGCGCGAGCTGCGGCAACGTGCGCTTCGGCTTCTTCGAGGGCACGGTGCTGCTGGTCGCGCTTGCTGCGACCGCTATGGGCACGTTCCTGCTGCGCAATGCGCTCCTTTACACTTTCGCCCCGGTCGTGGCAGCCCTCGCCTTTGCATCGCTCACGACCGGCGACGTGATCTATATGGGGCTCACCGGCGTCATCTCGCTGTCGCTGCTCTTTCTGGTGCTGATGACGGACCGCATGAACCGCGCAAGCGTGCACATCCTCTCCGTTCAATCGGAAAAGGACGACCTGATCGCGGAACTCGAAGTTGCAAAGTCGATGTCCGACGAAGCCCGCCGGCGTGCCGAAGAAGCAAACCTCGCCAAGTCGCGCTTCCTCGCATCCATGTCGCACGAGCTGCGCACGCCGCTGAACGCCATTCTCGGCTTCTCCGAGGTGATGTCGACAGAGGTTCTGGGCCCGCTCAGCAACCCGACCTACAAGGAATACACCAACGACATCCACCGCTCTGGCGAGCACCTGCTGAACCTCATCAACGAGATCCTCGACCTGTCGCGCATCGAGGCCGGCCGCTACGACCTCAACGAGGATTCGGTCAGCCTGGTCGATATCGCCGAGGATTGCATCGGCATGGTGCAACTGAAGGCCCGCGCCAAGAACATCACCATCCACCAGCAGTTCGAACACGGCATGCCCTCGGTCTGGATCGACGAAAAGTCGATGCGCCAGGTCATTCTCAATCTGCTGTCGAATGCCGTGAAGTTCACCAATACCGGCGGCGAAGTCACCTTCAAGGTCGGTTGGACCGCGGGCGGCGGCCAGTATCTCTCGATCAAGGACAACGGCCCCGGCATTCCCGAGGAAGAAATCCCGATCGTGCTCTCGGCCTTCGGCCAGGGCTCGATCGCCATCAAGAGCGCCGAACAGGGCACGGGTCTCGGCCTGCCGATCGTCCAGGCCATCCTCGCCAAGCACAATGGCGAATTCATCCTGCGCTCGAAGCTGCGCGAAGGTACAGAGGCGATCGCCATCCTGCCGGCGCGCCGCGTGCTCGAAAGCCTGCCGGCGATCGAGGATGTCGCAGCCCCGGTTCGCCGCCGCAAGAGCTTCGCCTGATCCATGCACATCGAAACGCAGCGCCTCAGGCTTCGGCCCTGGGAAGAACGCGATATCGCGCCTTTCGCGCTTGCCAATGCCGATCCCGAAGTCCGGCGCTACTACTATCCGGCCATTCTGACGCGCGACGAAACGGCAACGATGATTGCCGACTGCGCCCGCCATCTCGCCGACCGCGGCTTCGGCTTCCTCGCCGTTGAACGCAAATCCGATGGTGCGCTGATCGGCGGTCTCGGCCTTTCTGAGGCTGGAGACGAAATCCCCGGCGGACCGCATGTCGAAATCGGCTGGATCCTTGCCCGCCCGTACTGGCGGCAAGGATACGCGCTGGAAGCGGCGAGCGCCTGCCTGGACCATGCATGGCGCACACTCGGCCTTGCCGAGGTTATCGGCTATACCTCGCGCATCAACCAGCCTTCGCGGGCGCTGATGGAAAGATTGGGCATGCGCTCGGATCCGGCCGATGATTTCGACGACGTCACGGTACCCGGGGGCAACCCGCTGCGTCCGCATGTGCTTTATCGGGTGAAGGCGCCGGCCCGTTAGCCGGTCAGTTCATGAAGCCGTCGAAGATCACGACATAGGCGGCATAGACACCGTTGGCGACAATCAGGCAGAGGCAGGCGAAGGAGCCGAGATCCTTGGCGTTCTTACCCATTTCCGAGATTTCGGGAGAAACGCGATCGACAATTTCCTCGATTGCCGTGTTGATCGCCTCGAAGGCCATCATCAGCAGGAACAGGATCGCCATCGCCACATATTGGAAGAAGGTTGCGCCGACGATGATGAAAGCGATCATCGCGGCGGCAAAGGCGATCAGCTCGTGGCGAAAGGCAGCCTCGCCGATCAGCCGCTTGGCGCCGCCGAGCGAATAGCTCGCAGCGGCAAAGAGATGCCGAATGCCGGTCTGCTTCTCGACAGGACCCGTCTGTCCAATGCGGTGCGTGGTGTTCTTGGCGTCCATTTCGTCTCGACAGGGCTTGAAACTGTGCTTGCTTCGACATCGTGATTAAGGCGAATGCAAGGCGGTCTCGGTTGCAGGCACCCAAGACTATAGCTAGGGCGCGCATTTGCGCTTTGGATAGGCGAGAAGGACGCATCCATCAAGGCCCGGCACGCGACAGCTTCGCGCCCGTGACAGGCCTTGGACAGAAACCGGCCGGCCTTCCTGCAAAGCCCGGCCGGAACTTCACTATTCCTTGTTGCTGACGCCGGCCTGGGCAAAGGTCGCCATGCCGCTGTGGCAAGCGGCCGCTGCCTTGACGATACCGGCGGCAAGGGCCGCGCCCGTGCCTTCGCCAAGCCGCATGCCGAGTGCCAGCAGCGGCGTCTTGCCGAGCTTCTCGATCGCGCGCAAATGCCCCGGTTCGCCCGAAACATGGCCGATCAGGCAATGGTCGAGGGCCGACGGGTTGGCCGCCTTCAGGATCGAAGCCGCAGCGGTCGCCACGTAGCCGTCAATGATGACAGGTACCTTCTGGACGCGGGCGGCCAGGATGGCGCCAGCCATGGCCGCGATCTCACGACCGCCGAGGCGACGCATCAGTTCGAGCGGATCGGACAGGTGATCGCGATGCAGCGCCACGGCCTTTTCGACCGCGGCGATCTTGCGCTTCAGCACCTCGCCTTCGGAGCCGGTACCCGGACCGACCCATTCTTCGGCCGTGCCACCATAAAGGCCGAGATTGATCGCGGCCGCGATCGTGGTGTTGCCGATGCCCATTTCGCCGATGCACAGAAGATCCGTGCCGCCGGCAATCGCCTCCATGCCAAAGGCCATGGTCGCGGCGCAATCGCGCTCGGACAGCGCGGCTTCCTCGGTGATATCACCGGTCGGGTATTCGAGTGCGAGGTCGAAGACCTTCAGCCCGAGGTCGTGGCTGACGCAGATCTGGTTGATCGCAGCGCCACCGGCGGCAAAATTCTCGACCATCTGTGCGGTGACGGATGACGGGAACGGGGTCACCCCCTGGCGGGTGACGCCGTGGTTGCCGGCAAAGATCGCCACCAGCGGCCGGTTGACCACCGGCGCCTTGCCCGTCCAGGCGGCGAGCCAGAAGGCGATTTCCTCGAGGCGGCCGAGCGCGCCCGGCGGCTTCGTCAGCTGGGCGTCCCGCTCCCGCGCGGCAACGAGGGCTGCCGCATCCGGGCCCGGCAGGTTGCGCAACAATTCGCGAAAATCATCAAACGGCAGGCCGCTGGCACTCATGGGAGGAATCCTTGCATCATCGTGAAGCTCTATCTACGCCCCTCATAGAGGGCGCCGAAAATTCGGGCAACGACATTTGCGCCAATCGGCGTCGCCGTCTCGATCCGCGAGCGGTCGCAGACGGCCTATGAAAGGTCTGGGAAAAGTGTGCGCGGCCCTCGCGGGTGCGCCCGCCCGGCTTGCGAGACTCGCCGCAGTCGGCGAGTTTGGCAGCGGCCGGGTCAATGGCCGCAACCTTGGAGGAGCCATGGGCTTCGTTGGCGATTTCTGTGACGATGTGGCGCGGTCGATCGGCTTTCTCAGCCGCATCCCGATGCCTGCGCGTCATTTCGAAGGTTATGACGGGCGCTTGAGCCGTGCCGTGCGCGCCTTCCCGTTCGCCGGCCTGGCGATCGCACTGCCATCGGCGGCCGTCGCCATGGCCCTCATGGCGCTGCAGGTGAGCTCGCTCTTTGCCGCCTTTGTCGTCGTCGCCATCCAGGCGCTTGTCACCGGCGCACTGCACGAAGACGGGCTTGGCGACACGGCCGATGGCTTTGGCGGCGGTCGCGACCGCGAAGCGGCGCTTGCGATCATGAAGGACAGCCGCATCGGCACCTATGCGGCCGTCGCCCTCATCCTCTCCTTCGGCCTGCGCGTCTCGGCGTTCGCCTCGATCCTGCCGCTCTTTTCGCCGCTGGGCGCCGCCATGGCGATCCTTGGCGCAGCTTGCCTCAGCCGCGCCGCCATGGTCTGGCACTGGTCGTCGCTTCCGCCGGCGCGCAGCAGCGGCGTCGCGGCCTCGGCTGGCGAGCCGGAACCGGCGGCCACGCGCTTCGCGCTTGCCTTCGGACTTCTTGTCGCAATGCTGCTCTTCTATCTCGCGCAGGTCCCGGCGCTCGGCGTCATCGCGGCGCTCGTCGCATTCCTTGCCACGGTCAAGGGCTTCGCTCGGCTGGCGATGCGCAAGATCGGCGGACAAACGGGCGACACGATCGGGGCGACGCAGCAACTGACCGAAATCGCCGTGCTCGGTGCCCTTGCGCTGACGGTTTGAAACATCGATATATCAAGGGAAAACTGAGCACGCCCATGGAATCTCCCTGCATTCTCGTCTGTTCGATCGATGACAAGACCGGCTACTGTTTCGGCTGCGGCCGTACCCGCGACGAAGTCGGACGCTGGACGCTCTATACCGATGCCGAACGCCGCGCGATCATGAGCGCGTTGCCTGCGCGGCTTGAGACCGTCGAACGCAAGCCGCGGCGCGAAACCCGACGCACGCGCATGGCGAGGGAACGCGGCGAAGCATGACCCGTCTTGCCATCCTGCTCTCGATCCTGGCCATCGGCCTCATCCTGCTGATCATCAACCACGACACCGGCCGCACCATGGGGCTTGCCAATGACCAGTTCGGGCAACTGGTCTCGCTCGGCGCCATCGCCACGCTGATCGGCGCCGGCATCCTGCAGAGCCGCCACCGCTTCGGCGAAGGCCTGCGTCAGATCGCCATCTGGCTCTTCGTCGTTCTGGCGCTGGTCTCGGCCTATGTCTACCGCTTCGAGTTGGAGGGCTTCGGCAACCGCCTGCTCGCCGGCCTCATCCCCGGCCGCGCCACCATCATCACTGACAGCGAGGGACAGCAGGAAGTGGTGCTGCAGAAGATGCTGAACGGTCATTTCGAGACCACTGCGACGGTCGACGGCAAGGACATCAGCATGCTGGTCGATACCGGCGCCAGCAACATCGCGCTCACCTATGAAGATGCGGAAAAGATCGGCCTCGACCCGGCCAACCTCAACTATATCGTTACGGTCATGACAGCCAATGGCCGGGCCCAGGCAGCCCCCGTGATGCTTCAGGAGATCTCGATCGGCCCGATCACCCGCCGCAACATCGGCGCAACGGTCGCAGCCAAGGGCAAGCTCGATCAGAGCCTGCTCGGCATGAGCTTCCTGTCGACGCTGGAGATGCTGCAGATGCGTACCGACGAGCTGCGTCTGCGCGACTGACCGGCATCGGCCCCGGCGCGCGGTCGTGCCACGCATAGAAGCAAGGGGAGCACGGCATGGATTTCATGCGACTGCTGAAGTCGATCGAGGAACTGCTCTATGAGCTCGTCTGCTGGCTGCTGTTTTATCCGCTCACCCTGTGGCGCACGCTGCGCCACCCGCAGGCGATGATGCGCTATGCCGACGTCGAGCTCGGCGACGACCTGCCGGAGCAGTACTCGGATGCGCTGAGCCCGCCGCTTTTTCTGCTGATCACGCTGCTCTTGGCGCATGGGCTGGAGCTCGGCCTCGTCAGCCGCGCAGTTCCCTGGGCGCCGACGTCGCTGCTTGCCTCCGACTCCAACCTGCTGATGTTTCGGGCTGTCGCCTTCAGTATTCTGCCTCTGCTGATGGCCGTGAAGCTCTTGCGCAACAAGGGTGCCAAGCTGACACGCGAGACGCTGCGTCCGCCCTTCTTCAGCCAGTGCTACGTCACGGCACCCTTCGCTTTTGCCATCAGCCTCGGTGGCCAATTGCTCTTGGCCGGGCACAACGCCTTCACCACTGTCGGCGCCGCCTTCGTGGTCGCTTCGATCGTCTGGTACATCGTTGCCGAAACGCGCTGGTTCATGGCCGACCTCGGGCTCTCCGCCGTGCGGTCGCTCCTCCACGTCGTGGTCACGATTCTTCAGGCGCTGCTCGCGATGGCCGTCGCCAGCACGATCATCGCCTATGCCAGTGGAGCCGTGCCGGCGCTAGCACCCTGACGACCGATGGAAGTCAGTTACGCAGGCGGTAGCCGGTGCGGAAGATCCAGGCGAGCACCGACATGCAGACAGTCAGGAAGGCAATGATGATCACCGCGCTGAAGATCGGGTTGACGTCCGACACCTCGAAGAAGCTCCAGCGGAAACCACTGATCAGGTACAGCACCGGGTTGAAATGGCTGACGGCCTGCCAGAAGGGCGGCAGCATCTTCACCGAATAGAAGCTGCCGCCGAGGAAGACGAGCGGCGGGATCACCAGCATGGGGATCAGGTTCAGTTGCTCGAAATCCTTGGCCCAGATGCCGATGATGAAGCCGAACAGGCTGAAGGAAATCGCCGTCAGCACGAAGAAGAAGACCATGACGAAGGGATGAGCGATCGTCAGGTCGACGAAGAGCGATGCCGTCAGGAGAATGATCGTGCCGATCATCATCCCCTTGGTCGCCGCGGCGCCGACATAGCCGAGCACGATCTCCACCATCGAGACCGGCGAGGAAAGCACCTCGTAGATCGTGCCGGTGAATTTCGGGAAATAGATGCCGAAGGACCCGTTGCCGATGCACTGGGTCAGAAGCGTCAGCATCATCAGGCCGGGCGTGATGAAGGCGCCATAGGAAACGCCGTCGATCTCCTGGATGCGGCCGCCGATCGCCGCGCCGAAGACGATGAAATAGAGCGACGTGGAGATAACGGGCGACACCACGCTCTGCAGAAGTGTGCGGCGTGTGCGGGCCATCTCGAAGAAATAGATCGATTTGATCGCTTCGATGTTCATCGCCCTGCCCCCACGATTTCGACGAAAATGTCTTCCAGCGAGCTCTGTCGCGTGGAAATGTCCTTGAGCCTGATGCCGGCTTCGGCCAAGGCGGCGAGCAAGGTGGTGATCCCGGTCCGCTCGGCGCTGGTGTCATAATCGTAGATCAGACAATGGCCGTCGCCTTCGAGCGTCAGGTTGTAACCCGAGAGCACGTCAGGCACGCCGTCCAGCGGATGGGCGAGATCGACGCGCAACTGCTTGCGCCCGAGCTTCGACATCAGCGCCGCCTTGTCTTCGACCAGCAGAATCTCGCCGCCGTTGATGACGCCGATGCGGTCGGCGATTTCTTCCGCCTCTTCGATGTAGTGCGTCGTCAGGATGATCGTCACGCCCGAGGCGCGCAGCCGCTCGACCACGTCCCACATGCTCTTGCGCAGGTTGACGTCGACGCCGGCCGTCGGCTCGTCGAGGAAGAGGACCCGCGGCTCATGCGACAGCGCCTTGGCGATCAGCACGCGCCGCTTCATGCCGCCCGAAAGCTCGCGCAGCATGTTGTCCTTCTTGTCCCAGAGCGACAGGTCCTTCAGCACCTTTTCGATATGGGCGGGGTTCGGCTTCTTGCCGTGCAGCCCGCGGGAGAAGGTGACCGTGTTCCAGACGGTTTCGAAAGCGTCGGTGGTCAGCTCCTGCGGCACGAGCCCGATCATCGCGCGGGTCTCGCGGAAATCGCGCACCACGTCGTGCCCCCCGACCATCACCGTTCCGCCGCTCGGATTGACGATGCCGCAGATGATCGAGATCAGCGTCGTCTTGCCGGCGCCGTTCGGCCCGAGCAACGCCAGGATCTCGCCTTCCTCGATATCGAGGCTGACGCCCTTCAGCGCCTTGAAGCCGGAGGCATAAGTCTTCGACAGATTGGAAACGGAAACGATTGGCGCCATGAAAACTGATCCGGAAGGAGGGGCAGAGTCTTGAGGTCCCGCCCTATATGGGACAATTCATTCCGATTTGCAGCCGGCTGGAATGAAAAAACAAGATCACTGTGCGTCAACGCGGCTGAGACAGTCCCGTATCGGCGCCCGCTCCGGCCGATGTCTGCCTCGGGAGCTTGCGGTCAACCAGCCGGTCATGGACCAGCATCCCGGCCAGCATTGCCGCCACGAAGAGGACCGTTGCCGGCAAGCCAAGCGACAGCGAGGCGAGCGCCGGGCCCGGGCAAAGCCCGACCAGCCCCCAGCCGACGCCGAAGATCGCCGAGCCGACGATCAGTCGCCGGTCGATGACCTGATTGTTGGGCAGATGAAAGGTCCCGTCGAACAGCGGATGTTCCAACCGGCGCGTCACCAGAACTCCGAGCGCCGAAACGAAGACAGCGCCGCCGAGCACGAAGGAAAGGCTTGGGTTCCAGTTGCCGGTTATGTCAAGAAAAGCCCGCACGCGGGCCGGATCGAGCATTCCCGACAGCGAAAGACCGAACCCGAATACGACGCCGGAGACGAGCGTCGCGGCAAGGCGGAGCAAGGCGCTGTTCATGCGAAGAAACCCGCAACGAAGACCGTGACGATCGCTGCTCCCATGAAGGTGGCGACCGCGGCGATCGAGCGGCGCGACAGCCTTGCAAGCCCGACAACGCCATGACCGCTGGTGCAGCCCGAGCCCATGCGCGAGCCGAAGCCCACCAGCAGGCCGCCAACCACGAGAAGCGGCCAGGAGGCCGTCACGGTCACCGGCGGCCAGGCATCGAAAATGAGGCGGTACAACACCGGTCCGGCAATCAGCCCCAGTACGAACAATGCGCCCGACGAAGCCTGTACGCCCTGCAGCAGGCGCCCTGCGATGCCACTGATGCCGGCCACCCGGCCATTGGCCACCATCAGGATCGCCGCCGACAGGCCAATCAACAGCCCGCCTACCAGCGCATTCCCGTATTCATTCATGCTTTTGAACCATCCCGACAGAAGATCTGATAGAGCGAGCCGACGAGGCGCGCCACCTTGTCGTGGCTGAGCCGATAGAAAACCTGCTTGGCCTGCCGACGGGTCGCGACAATGCCGGCATCCCGCAACACCGTCAATTGCTGTGAAAGCGTGGGCTGGCGAATGCCCAGCATTTCCTCGAGCGCTGCGACAGAATGCTCGCCTTCGAGCAGCGCGCTCACGATCAGCAACCTGTTGCGGTTGGCAAGTGTCCTGAGGATTTTAGAAACTTCGGCGGCATGCACAGCCATATCGCTGCGCATTCCCGGAAATTGCATGACCGTTCCCATTTCGTCCTCCTGTGGCGTCAAGGAGTGAGTAGGGCCCCCAATGCTTGTAGCGGCCAACCAGACACTATCCAAGATTGTTATACGAAATAATATAATATCGTATTACTTATTACAAAACCAGACGAAACGGAGAGATCGGCACGGCCTCGCCAACCCGAGGTTTTCTCATCTGCAGAAAAACATATAGAAAATTCAGTCTGTTACAATTGGATCCGAAAATGCCGGGAATCGCCATATTTGGGGCAACCGATCGGAACGCGACCCGGACGAGTAAAACCTAAAGTATAATACTACTTATTTAGGGAATCAGGTCGATTCGCAGATCTTCGCCGACAGCCGGCCAGGAACGCACTCGAACGAAAGCCGGCGCAAGATTTGCTCGGCCGACCACAGCAATCACGCCCAACTGTCACGAAACCGTGACGCTCTTCGATCAGTTTGCAACGCGCGGGCCGCAACATCGCCCTTTGATTTGCGCTCGTGATTTGCAGGCCGGAGCCTCCCCCTTTTGCTCCGGTCGTTGGGCCGGCCTCCCCGCCGGCCTCTTTTTTTGCCGGCTTCCAAGCTTCGATAGCCGGCAGCCGGGAACCACTGGTGCCAACCGGCTGAACACCTAATCGCAGTGCCGATAACCGGTCTTGCGCGTCCTCAGGTCGAAGTGGAAATGGTCCTTGTGGAAGGGGTCGCTGCCCGGGCCGAGCACGGTGTTGAAGTACTTGCAGCTGTCGGAACGCACGGCCTTCAGCAACGCCTTCTCGCGGAAGGCGAAGAAGCCCTTCTTGCGCACGTCGATTTCCTTGCCGTTCTTCAGCACGAACTTGCCGACATCGATGGCGTTGCCGCGCGCGTGTTCCGACATCGGATTGCCGCGACGCGAATTCATCGTGCGGCAGGAGTAGCCGCCAAGCGGCTTGATCGTCTTGATGCCGGACCAGTAGCGGTAGCGTGACGACGGGGCGAGTTCGTACTTCACCCACTTCGCGAAAGCCTCGGTCACCTCGCAATTGAGCTTGACCGCCGGCTTCACACCGATGCCGCCGGACAGCCCGCTGAGTTCGATCGGATAGTCGATGCCGCAGGACGGACCGTTGCTGATGCGCGGAATGTCGCGGAAGGTGACGCCGAGCTTTTTCAGGCGCTGGCGGCAAGCAATCTCGGAACCGGGCATCGCGCCGGTATATTCGGGCGTCGACATCGGATTGTTGGCGCGCGGCAGGAAGGCGACCTGCTGCGGCTCCTGCGTGCGCTGAAGGCGCTGCTGTTCCATGGCGCGGGCGCGCTGCGCCTGTTCGGCGGCCATCTTGTCCGGCGACAGCGGCGGCAGATCCGGGTCATAGCCAAGGTTCGCTTCGGCCGGCGCGGCGCTGTTTGCGCCGCCGAGCTGGCGCACATTCTCGTCACCAATGCCGCCGACCACCGGCTGGCTGGCATTGCCCTCGGCAATGTCGTTGCTCTGCTCCTCCGCAAGCCCCACCACCGGCTGCTCCACGCCGAGCATCGCATCCATGTTGACGCCCTCTTGGGGAATAGCGCTCGAGCCGGCGCTTGCCGGCTGCGCGCCCGTCGCCACCGCCTCGTCGCTATCGAGCATCGGAAGCGCGCGGCGCGTCTGCTGAGGCGCCGCGTGCTGCGGATTGGTCTGGAAGGTCGAAGGCTGCGTGGCGGCCGGATAGGCGGCCACCTCCTGTGCCGGCACGGCATCGACAGGAACCGGCCCGATCGACCCGACCCGCGCCCCGCCATCGATGCGGCCGGGCGGCGAAAGCGCGTCATCGGTCGAGCAGGTGACGAGCGAAAACGAAAGAACGAGCGCCGTCAGCGGGCGATGGAGACGAGTAACATAGGCCATACCGAACTGCGCCTTCCTCCAGGCGGCCCGAAAAAGACCACCGTCACCGCCCCGCTGCCCCTGCCGCCGCCACCGCGTTCAATTGGCACGCAATGGTTGCTACAGCACCTGCAATTGCTGCCTTTTGCCTGTGTCGCAAACCGGGCACAGCGGACAAAAAGCCTGATTTGCCTGGCATTTTATTCAAATACGGTAAACGAAGGCTTGCGCGCCAACCGCTGGAAATGGGGTGTCCGCGCTGCGAATGGTCCATCCATACCGACAAAAAAGAGCCCGCGTCCTCGTCGGACGCGGGCTCGCATGCTGAAGGCGTGATCGCTTAGGCCTTAGCGGCACTCGCCGCGATGGACGATCTGGAAACCGGCACCGCCCGCCTCGCAGGCGTTGGAGAAGGTTTCGATGCGGCTGCCACGCTGGCCGCAGACCGGGGCATATTCGCGGGTGCAGAACTGGCCCTCGGATGGACGGTCGTCCTCCCTGCGGCATTCGCCGCGGCCGATCACCTGGAAGCCCTCGGAACGCGCCTGGCAGGCGTTCGAGAAGGTCTGCGTGCGGCGGCCGCGCTGGCCACACACCGGATTGTATTCCATCGTGCAGGCCTGCGGCTCGCGATCCGGCGGGCGATAGTCCGGACGGCACTCGCCGCGGTGGATGACGTTGAAGCCGTCAGCGCGCGCCTGGCAGGAGTTTGGGAAGCTGCGCATACGATTGCCGCGCTCGCCACAAACCGGCGCATATTCCATCGTGCAGACCTGCGGGCGCGTGGGCCTCGGCCCCGGCCGCGGCTCGTCGACGACGACGGTACAAGCGGAAAGAAACCCGAGCGCCAGCATCATGAGCGCGATCGGCCGGGTCAGAAGTAGTTTGAGAAGTGCCATGGTGTCCCCTCTGGTGCAGCGGCCGGCAACCGGAGCGACGCCCCGTCGAACACCTCCCGCTTCTCGCGTATCTATCCCCGGCGGTGCTGAGGTCAAGACGGAGAATGTCTCCGTGCACGACAACCGGTGTGACGACGGCGGCACCTAAACGCGTATCCTTGCGACAGCATTGCGGCCGACCCCGAATGAAAAACCCGCGCGACGTAGCGCGCGGGTCGCAATCGACAAACCTGTGGCGTCAGGCGGCGCGGCCGTAACCCGCGTGCGAGCCTGAAGGCTGCAGCCGGAACTTCGTCAGCAGCGACTTCAGCTCGCGGCTTTCGGCCGCCAGCGTCTGGCTCGCCGCCGTGGTTTCCTCCACCATCGCCGCGTTCTGCTGGGTCATCTGGTCCATGCTGTTGACGGCAACATTGACCTCCTGCAGCCCGGTCGCCTGCTCGCGCGCGGCCGTGGCGATCGAGGCCACCTGCTCGTTGACCCGGTTGACCTGCGCCTCGATCTCCGAGAGCGCCTCGCCTGTGGAGCGAACCAGATCGACGCCGGCGCCGACCTCGCGCACCGAGGCGCCGATCAGTTCCTTGATCTCCTTGGCGGCTCCGGCCGAACGCTGCGCCAACTCGCGCACTTCCTGTGCGACGACGGCAAAGCCGCGGCCCGCCTCGCCGGCGCGCGCTGCCTCGACCCCGGCGTTGAGCGCCAGCAGATTCGTCTGGAAGGCGATCTCGTCGATGACGCCGATGATCTGGCCGATGCGGCCGGACGAGCTTTCGATCCGCCCCATGGCGTCGATGGCATTGCGCACGATGCCGCCGGACTTTGCGGCGCTGGTCCTGGTCCGGTCGACCATCTCACGCGCTTCGTTTGCCCGTTCGGAGGCATGGCGAACCGTCGAGGTGATTTCGTCCAGTGCCGCGGCCGTCTCTTCAAGGGCGGCTGCCTGCTGCTCCGTCCGGCGGGAGAGATTGTTTGCCGCTTCGGAAATATCGCCGGCGCTGGCGGTGACGATCTCGGTCGAATGCGAGATCGAGCCGATGACATCGCGAAGGGCTGCGACGGCGGTGTTGAAGTCGTCCCGCAGCTTGCCGTATTCCGGCGCGATATGGCTGATCTCGGCGGTGAGGTCGCCACTCGCCAGGAGTTCGAGCGCCGCACCAACGGTTTCCATCGTCTCGGCCTGCGCCTCAGCCGTCGCCCGCTGGCGCTGCTCGTTGCCGCGCCGCTCGGAACTCAGTCGCTCCTGCTGTTCTGCCTCACGCGAGCGCAACTCCAGCCGTTCGCGCACCGAGTCACGCAGGACAACGAGGACCTTGGCCATCTGGCCGATCTCGTCGCCACGGTCGGTTTCCGGCACCTCCGAAGACAGATCTTCGTCGGCGATCGCCCGCATCGAGGCCTTCAGCTTTTCGACCGGCTTGACGACGCTGCGCACGATCGCCAGTGCCGCCATCAGGATGGCAAGAGCGGCGGCGGCAAGAATGCCGGCAACCTGCCAGGCGCGGTCGCGGAACATCGCCGCCAGGTCGTCGGCATAGACGCCGGTCCCGACCACCCAGCCCCAGGGCTTGAAGCCGGCAACGTGCGAATACTTCAGCACCGGCGCGTCGGCACCGGGCTTCGGCCAGTAATAGTCGACGAAACCCTGGCCGCTCTTTTCGACGGTCTTTACGAACTCTACGAAGAGCTGCTTGCCGTTGGGATCCTTGTTTTCGGTGAGGTCCTTGCCGTCGAGCTCCGGCTTGATCGGATGCATGATCATGGTCGGATGCATGTCGTTGACCCAGAAATAGCCGCTGCCCTGGTAGCGCATCGCCTTGATCGCTTCGAGCGCGCGCTTCTGCGCCTCCTCGCGCGGCAGCGTGCCGGCCACTTCCAGCTTGTGATAGGCGTCGAACACGGCGATCGCGTTCTCGTCCATCGCCGCAAGCATCGCCTTCCGTTCGCCGACGAGCGTTTCCTGCGCCTGGAACAGACCGAACGTCAGCGCCGCCGCCATGGTCAAAAGCGCGAATGCCACCAGCGCGTAGAGACGCGCCGAAATCCTGAATTTCTTCATTCCCAATCCCCTGCCCCTCGGCGCTCCCCGCGCCGCCCCCAATCCTGGCTGCCGCGGCATAGCCGGCAGGCACTCCCAGAGCCTGCAGGTTAGGATGAGGTCTTTGCAAAGCTCCTAACGAGGAACCCCTAAATTTGGCATTCCTCATTCACCCCCTGCGAAAGTATAACGAGCCGGCACCTCAAGGACGTTGCCGGCATTTGTGCGGCAGCGGGGTCTTCCCTCCACAAGTGCGCTCGGGTTACATCTTGTCTCCAACAGGGAGACAGGCTGCATGACCGAACAGACGAGACCGACCGGCGAACTCACCTTGCGCACGCTCGCCATGCCGGGCGATGCCAATGCGGCGGGCGACATCTTCGGCGGCTGGGTGATGGCGCAGATGGACCTGTCCTGCGGCATCCGCGCGGCAGAACGCGCCCGCGGCCGCGTCGTGACGGCGGCGGTCAAGGAAATGGCCTTCGCGCTGCCCGTCAAGATCGGCGACACGCTCTGCATCTATACGGACGTGGTCAAGGTTGGCCGCACCTCGATGACGCTCAAGGTCGAAGCCTGGGCGCAGCGTTATCTCTCGCATCTGATGGAAAAGGTGACGGACGCGATCTTCGTGATGGTCGCGCTCGACGAGAACGGCAAACCGAAGCCGGTGCCGGCGGAAGAATAGGAGCGCGGCGCATGGAGCCTGCCCATACCGACCCGGAGATCTTCTCGCATATCCGCGTCGTCATGGGCATGATCGTCAGCCTGAGTCTCGCTCGGCTCTTGAGCGGCATTGCACTCTTCGTCCAGCATCCCGGCAAGACGCGCGTCTACTGGATCCACCTTGGCTGGGTCCTGTTCATGTTCGTCTTCCTCGTGCACTTCTGGTGGTGGGAGTTCCACCTGCACTCGCTGGCGGTGATCGATGTCAGCGTCTACCTCTTCGTCGTCCTCTATTGCTGCGTCTTCTTCTTTCTCTGCGTCATGCTGTTTCCAACGACGCTCGACGACTACAGCGACTACGAACACTATTTCATGTCGCGCCGGGCCTGGTTCTTTGGTGCCCTGGCGCTTGCCTTTGCGGTCGATCTCGTCGACACCGCGTTGAAGGGAAAGGCCTATTTCGCGTCCTACGGCTTTGAGTACCCGGCGCGCAACGCCGCCTACATCCTGCTCTGCATTGCCGCCGCCTGGACCCCGAGCCGCCGCTTTCACGCGGTCTTCGTCGTCGCAGCCGTCGCCTACCAGCTCGTCTGGATGTACCGGGCTTTCGATCTTCTCGATTGAGACGCGGCAGGGCCGTCGTTGAGGATTTCCGTCCAGTGGTCTTGATCCAGCGGCACGGCAGTGCTTTATCCGTTAGTCATATCTATATCTCGCATATGCAGGTCGGGGGACTGTTGCATCATGGAAATCTTTACCGCTGCCGGCCTGGCGGCGCTTCTTCAAGTCATCGTCATTGACCTCGTTCTCGCCGGCGACAACGCCGTCGTGATCGGTCTTGCCGCCGCTGGCCTGCCGACGGACCAACGCAAGAAGGTCATTCTCGTCGGCATCATCGCCGCCACGGTGCTGCGCATCGCGCTTGCCAGCGTCACGGTGCAACTGCTCGAAATCATCGGCCTGCTGCTCGCCGGCGGCATCCTGCTGCTTTGGGTCTGCTGGAAGATGTGGCGCGAAATTCGCGAACAGCAGGCAGCAAACGCTGCGGGCGAAAGCGGACAAGGCTCCGAGGCGCCCAGGAAAACCTTCATGCAGGCGGCCATCCAGATCGTCGTCGCCGACGTCTCGATGTCGCTCGACAACGTGCTCGCTGTTGCCGGCGCTGCCCGCGAACATCCGACGATCCTGGTAATCGGCCTTGCGCTTTCGATCGCCATGATGGGCATCGCCGCCGGCTTTATCGCCCGGCTGCTCAACCGCTATCACTGGATCGCCTATATCGGTCTCGTGATCATCCTCTATGTCGCGCTCGACATGATCTATCGCGGCGCAGTCGAGGTCTGGCCGCATCTGGCCCCGGCCGTGGCGGCGGTGATGTAGTTGCCGCAACGCCGACGACAACCGCTTTTCGCTGAAAAGGCAGGGTTTACGCCCTGCCTTTTTCTTTGTGTCCGTTGGGGGTGTGTCAGCCCTTGAAGATGAAGGAAGCACCGGCCGCGATCAGCGCGAAGCCGACCAGATGGTTCCAGCCGATCGACTCCTTCAGCCAGAAGACGGAGAAGGCTGCAAAGACGATCAGCGTGATCACCTCCTGCATCGTCTTCAACTGGGCCGCCGAATAGACCTGGTGGCCGATGCGGTTTGCCGGCACCGCCAGGCAATATTCGAAGAAGGCAATGCCCCAGCTGGCGACGATCGCCATGTAAAGCGGCGACGACGTGTACTTCAGGTGCCCGTACCAGGCAAAGGTCATGAAGACGTTGGAGATCAGGAGCAGAAGAACGGGCCAGAGATAGGCCGGAGAAAGGGTGAACGACATGAAGAACCTCGGCGTGCGAATCACGCTGTGACGATGCGCCGCCGCCCCGTAGGCGCGCAAGTGCCGCCGCTTCTCCGGCGTAAAGACCTGCCTTGGAAGGCACCGACCCACTATTTTTTTGATGTCTGATGCGGCGAATCGCCGTTTCGCATCAGCTATTTCGGCGATTAGCAATCCCTTCCCTAATATTTTACGGGTTTTGCCACAATTTTGCACCGGCGCATGGTGAATGAAGCTTTGCTGCCCGACGGGGCAGACAGGGGAATACCACACTTCGAAACGGCAGTTGCCGTGAAGCTGGCTCCGCGTTTTGCCGCGGTTCGCCGGCGTGCCCGATGCGGCGTTTTTCAACGCCTGCACGCGCGCGTCCGCTGATATCTCCCCGCCCAACATTGGAAACCGTTGAGCAACCGGGTGCCATGCCGGCGATTGCCAGGCCGCCCCGACCGTTCGCACCAAGCAACTTGTCAAGGAGACCTGACCATGAAGGTCCTGGCGTTTCTTGCGGCTGCCTATGTCGCGCTACTGACACCTGATTTCGCCAATGCGGGCATGCTTGCCCAGGCGCAGCAATACAAGGGCCTGCACGAGGTCAAGAACAACAAGACCCTTCGTGCAGCGCTCGGCATCAACCCGGCCCGCACCCCCTGGTGCGGCCATTTCATGGGCATGGTCGCCCGCAAGGCCGGGCGCAGTCCGCCGCAGAGTTTCGGCATCGCCCGTTCCTGGCTGCGTTTTGGCGCGCCCGTGAAGCTCTCCTATGCCCGTCCCGGCGACGTCGTCGTCGTGCGCACCGGCCGCGGCTATCACGTCGGCATCCTGTCCATGCTGTCGAAATCGACGGCCCAGCTGATCGGCGGCAACCAGTCCGGCGGCGTCAGGGTCTCGCAGTTCGCACGCGGCCAGGTGGTCGCCATCAGACGGTAGCGCGGCCACAACCGCGCCCGAGCGAGCTTCTTTCAGCGCCGGCTTTCCGGAATGCTGGCTTGCGCCCTCAAGCGAGCTTCAGCCGCATGGCACAGCGCCGCTCTGCCGGCAGCCCGTGCGCCGCCTCGTTGGCAAGGATTTCAGCAAGACGCGGATCGAGTTCGCCTGCATCGAGCGTCACAAAGCCGAGCTTGCGATAGAAGTGCTCGTTCCAGGCAAGATCGCGGAACGTCGTCAGCGTGACGGCGGCGCGTGACGTCACGCGCGCATGCGCGATTGCCGCCAGCATCAGCGTGCGCCCAAGCCCCTGCCCCTGACGTTCCGCCTCGACGGCAAGCTGCCAGATGTGCATGGCATCGTCGGCAACCGTAGCGCAAAGAAAAGCGATCGGCCGATCGGAGGCGTCGACCATTACCACCGATAGTCCGGTGCGCAGGAATTCGCGATGAGCTTCTGCCGATTGCACGTCGTCGTCGGCAATCCAGGCAAGCTCGGGGACGGTGCGGAACACCTCGCCGGAGGAGCGCTCGATGGCGGGCAGAAGAGAAAGGTCGCTTTCGCGTGTGGGTCGAATCAGCGGCATGGTGGCGCCATCCTACCGCTGCACAGCGCCGCGTCGACCCCGCTGCGTGTTCCCTAGCTGACCGCCACGCCGCTTAAAGCGACAACGCCATCAACATCTCGTCGAAATAGGCATCGTCGACCCGCAGCGCGCGCTGTTCCAGGCCGTATTCGACAAATCCCGCCTTCCGGTAGAGGCTGAGGGCAGCAGCGTTCGACGAGACGACTGTCAGCAACAGCCGCTCCACCTTGCCCCGCGCTTCGGCGATAATCCCGTCGACGAGCAAACGCGATAGCCCGGTTCCTCGTGCCTCTGGCAAGACATACATGCCCCAGAGGGTCCCCTTGTGCTTTGCCTTTGTCGCCGTCTGGATCGCGAGGCCAGCAACACCCATGAGCTTTTCATCGCTATCGAAGGCGCCGAGGACGAAGCCGCTATCAAGACGTTCCGCTGTGACCTCGATCGGCCGGCTGGCCTCATCCTCGTAAGATGAACCGAAGGCTTCGGGATGCTTCAGCAGGCCGTCTAGCCGAACTGCCCGATAGGCCTCGGCATCACTGGAGGTGAGCCGGCGAATGGAAAAAGGCGCCATCACTGTTGATCCCGTGCGCGATAGAGGTTGCCGGCCTGAACCAAGCGCGGCGGCATGAAGGCCGCAAACCTTGCACAATCGGCCGCTCCGTGGAAGCACCGGCGAGTACAATCTCGCGTAGAAGCCGCGTGGAGCATTTTTACGCATTGAGCAGCGTCTTCAGGCCCGATCAGGGCGATTTACGCTTCTCGGACTTTCTAATTTAAGTTACGCTTAATTTCCTTCTGACCAGATGCCGCAGGAGGGGCCCGCCGCCTTGGAACGGAAGCTCGCCGTGATCCTTGCTGCCGATGTCGCTGGTTACAGTCGCCTTGTCGCGACCGACGAGGAAGGCACGCTTGCGACCCTGGCCACCTACTGCGAGACGATTTCCGGCCTTGCTGCGGAGCACGGGGGCCGCGTCTTCGGCGCGGCCGGCGACAGCCTGGTCGCGGAATTCCAGAGCGCCGTGCAGGCCGTGCGGGCGGCGGTCGCCATCCAGCGAACCCTTCAGCGCCGCAATGCCGACCTACCGCCAGAAAGGCGCATGGAGTTCCGCATCGGCCTCAATCTCGGCGACGTGGTTGTCGACGGCGGCAATCTGCTCGGCGACGGGGTCAATGTCGCCGCCCGGCTCCAGCAGGTGGCGCAGCCGAACGACATCTGCATTTCCGGCGCGCTGCACGACCAGATCGAAGGCAAGCTCGAGTTTCCGATGCAGCGCCTCGGCGAGCGCGCGCTGAAGAACATACCGCGTCCGGTCCTGGTCCACCGCGTCGAGTGGCGCGAGAACCCGGCGGGCGGCGACTTGCCCGGCATGCCGCTTTCCCTGCCCGACAAGCCATCGATTGCAGTGCTGCCCTTCGTCAACATGTCCGGCGATCCCGAGCAGGATTTCTTCGCCGACGGACTGACTGAGGACATCATCACCGCACTGTCGCTTTACCGCTGGTTCTTCGTCATCGCGCGCAACTCCTCCTTCGCCTACAAGGGCCGCTCCGTCGACGTCAAACAGATCGGCCGGGATCTCGGCGTGCGCTACATCGTCGAAGGCAGCGTGCGCCGGTCCGGCTCCCGCGTGCGCGTTACCGGCCAGCTGATCGAGGCCGAGACCGGCAACCACCTCTGGGCACAGCGCTACGAGCGTGAATTCGCCGACCTCTTCGCCATTCAGGACGAAATCACCCAGCATGTGGTCGCGGCAATCGAGCCGGAGATCCTGATCGGCGAAAACCGGCGCGCGCAATTGCGGGGCACCGACAATCTCGGCGCCTATGAATGCCACATGCGCGGCACCCTGCTGCACAATGCGCAGGATTCCGCCGCGCATTTCGACGAGGCGATCGAATGGCAGCGCCGCGCCATCGCCCTCGATCCGGAATTCGGCCGCGCGCACATGATGCTCGCCCGCTCGCTGTTTGCCCGCTGCTTCTTCGGCTTCAGCAAGGACATCGACCGCGACAGCGCCGAGCTGCAGGCGGAGGCCGCGCGCGCGGTGGTGATCGACGATCACGACCCCTATTGTCACTATGTCATGTGTCTCGCCAACTTCGCGGCCCAGCGGCCGCACGCCGCGGTCGAGGAAGCGCAACAGGCGATCGACATCAACTCCAACTTCGCGCTCGCCCACATGGCGCTCGGCTGGGCGCGCATCTATATCGGCCGCTTCGCCGAGGCGCTGGACCCGCTGCACAAGGCGCTGCGGTTGAGCCCGCACGATCCGCTCACCTATCTCTTCCTCAACCGCATGGCGCTCGCCCACTACCATCTCGGCAACTACGACGAAGCCCTGCGCTGCGCCGAACGGGCGCTGCTCTTGCGCCGCACCTATTTCAACCTGGTGATGCTGATCACCTGTCTCGGCCAGCTCGACCGCATCGACGAGGCGCGCAAGCTTCTTCCGGAAGCGATCGCCAACGCACCGAGCGACGTGCCGCGCTACTGGCGCTTCTTTACCGCCTATGTCGATCCTGCCGACCACGCGCATTTCAACGACGGGCTCGTCAAGGCGGGCCTGTCCATGGTTCCGTAGGCCGCCATGACACGATCGCAACTGTTCGGGGTTCTGATCGGCATGACGGTGGTGGCGTTCTTCACCATTCTGCGCGCCCAGGATCCGCAGTTGCTGCGCCAGGCGCGCGACGTCACCTTCGACGAATACCAGCGCATTGCGCCGCGCCGCTTCGAGCCCATGCCGGTCAAGATTATCGACATCGACGAGGCGTCGCTGCGCGAGCTCGGCCAATGGCCCTGGCCGCGCGATCGGCTGGCGAAGCTGACCGACCGCTTGAGCGAGATGGGTGCGGCCGCGATCGCCTTCGACGTGCTCTTTGCCGAGCCGGACAGATTGTCGCCGCGCACGGTGGTGCGCGATGTCGGCGGCGTCGATCCGTCCTTCCTTGCCGCCCTGCCGGACAATGACGAGATCTTCGCCGAGGCGATCCGCGACAAGCCCGTGGTTCTTGGCTTCGGCCTGACCAACGAGGGCAGCTACCTGCCGCCGGTCAAGGCCGGCTTTGCCCTGACCGGCGAAAGCGCCAACGAAGCGCCGCCACGCCTGCGGGCCGCGACGCCGCTCAGGCCGCAGCTCGAGGCCAATGCCGCCGGCCTCGGCCACATCAGCCTCAATCCCGGCTCGTCCTCGGCGGTGGTGCGCACCGCCCCGCTATTCCTGAGCGACGGCCAGCAGTTCTATCCGAGCCTGGCCATGGAGGCCCTGCGGGTGGCCCAGGGCGCTTCGACTTATGTGCTGGCGGCTGCACCCGACGTCGCCAACACGCTGACCGCCGTCAAGATCGGCGACTTCGTCGTACCGCTGATGTCGACCGGCGAGGTCTGGCTCTATGTCACACCGGACACGACGGAACGCTATATCTCGGCGCGCCGCATACTCGCTGACGGCGAGCCTTCGCCGGATATCCGCGCCGGCATCGAAGGCAGCATCGTCTTTATCGGCACTTCGGCGGCCGGACTGCAGGATGTGCGCACCACCGCGCTCGGCCAGAACGTGCCCGGTGTTTCGATCCACGCGCAGATCGTCGAGCAGATCCTGTCGGGTCGCTATCTTTCGCGCCCGGATTGGGCGAACGGGCTCGAAATCCTCTCGATCGCGCTCGCCGGAACGCTGCTGGTGCTGCTCACCACCTTCGTCAGCCCCGTGGTCGCACTCGTCTGCGGCATGGCGGTGACGGCGCTGGCGCTCGTCGCCTCCTGGATCGCCTTCTACTATGGCGGACGGCTTTTCGATCCGCTGGCGCCGATCCTCGCCGCCTCGATCACCCATTTCGCGGCCACTGCCTACCGCTTCCTGGTGACCGATCGCGAACGCCGCGAGGTGCGGCAGGCCTTCGGCCGCTATCTCTCGCCGTCGCTGCTCTACCGCATCGAGCATACGCGCAATGCCCTCAGCCTCGGCGGCGACGATCGCGAGCTCACCGTGATGTTCGTCGACGTGCGCAGCTTCACCGAAATGAGCGAGCGCATGACGCCGACCGAGGTCGTCGCCTTTCTCAACACGCTGCTCGATGCGCTGAGCCGGCATGTGCTGGCCAACGAGGGCACGCTCGACAAGTTCATCGGCGATTCGATCATGGCCTTCTGGAATGCGCCGGTCGACGTCGCCAACCATCCGCAAAAGGCAGTGCGTGCAGCGCTTGGCATGCGCGAGACGCTGGCGCGGCTGAACGCCGACAATGCCTTCGGCTTCGGCGCCGATCAGGAAGTGCGCATCGGCATCGGCATCCACACCGGGCTTGCCTGCGTCGGCAACATGGGCGCCGAGACGCGGTTCAACTATTCCGCCGTCGGCGACACCGTGAACATCGCCGCGCGCATCGAAGCGGCCTGCAAGGACGTCAACATCGACATTCTGGTGTCCGAGGCGACCGCCCAGGCTCTGCCGGACCATGCCATGCTCGACGCCGGCTCCCTCGGGCTCAAGGGCAAGACGACGCGAACGCGGGTCTATGCCGTCGCCGGCGACGAAAACCTCGCTGCCTCGCCCGCCTTCGCGGATCTGCGCGGCCTGCACGATCGGCTGGTCGCCGCACTCGGCGCTCGGACGCAGACCAGCCGCAGCATCATCAACGCCGCCAAGCTGAAGGCAACGGCGCTGACGCCGGCACTCGCCGGTTTCTACGCCCGGATCGGCCGCCGCGCCGACCATTTCGCCCAGACGACCGACGAGAATACCAAGCGTCCTGCCGAATGAGCTTGCCAACGGCAGCCGAAAGCCACCTCACGGAGCACATGCGGAAACGACCGCAGCCTTCTGATTCAGAGCATTTTTCAAGAAACACGGCTCGCCAGAGGAAGGCGGCGAGGCGCACCGGCTCGGCTTTGAGATCAGGCGCGCGTCAGCAAAGCCTTCGCCGCCCCTTCAATCGTGGCTTGGGGCCTGATCCTGCGTCCCCTGATCCTGGCTCGGTTGATCGCCGCCACCGCCGTCTTGCGGTCCTGGGTCGCCGGGGTTGTTCGGCTGCGGGCCGGGATCGCCCGGGTTCTGGGGCTGCGGTCCGGGATCACCCGGGTTTTGCGGCTGCGGGCCGGGATCGCCCGGGTTCTGGGGCTGCGGTCCGGGATCGCCGGGGTTCTCCGGCTGCGGGCCCGGATCCCGGGGCTTTTCTTCCGGCGGCGGCTTCTCTTCACGCGGCTTTTCTTCAACGCGAGCCGGTTGCTCTGGGATGGTACGGGTGGTGCCCTCGAACTGCGCCGCGCGCAGCCCGCAACCGCCGCCCACCCAGCCGATCGCTCCGGACAGGCGTTGACCTCCGGAGAGGAACGGCAGCGCCTGGGCATTGCCCAGGGATTTCAACGTCGTGCGGCTGACCCGTTTCGGTTCGGTGGCCCTCCGGCCAGGCTTGGCGACAACGCAATCGCAGCGCTGCGTCAGCTGCCGGCAGCCGCCTGGACCGCAGAAATCCGCCGCGCCGCTGAGCAGCACCACAGCGGTGGTGCCATCCGGGCCGACAAAGAAGTCGAAGGCGGTGCCGCGCACCCCGATGGTGCCGGCCGGCGTAACGATTTCATAGGCGGAATGGCCGGATTTGCCGCTGATCCAGCGGAACGTGCCCTTGGCGGCCATGATGGTCAGCTTCTTCACCGACTTCTTGTCGTCATAGACGAACTTGTCGATGACGACGGAAGACCCCCAGCCGACGGCAAGCTTGGTGCCGTCCTCGAAGACAAACTGCCCGAGCCCGGACTTCGATGTCGATATCCGTTCGTTCTTGTAGACAGGGTCTCTGACCGCAATCGCACCCCGCGCACCGTTGACCGCTGTCCGGATCTCCACTGCCTTGCCGACCGGTTCGGCGGCAAACAGGGACATCGGACCAAGGACCACGGCACAAAGCCCAAGTGCGGCACCACGCAAGCAGAACATGGCACCCTCCAAAGAACTATTGTTATCACGCGGCAGGCTTGGCTGTCTTCTCGCCCAATCGGGGTAACGCTGCGTCAGGCCCGCAACCGTAAGGGTTACAATGCGACAGGAATCCGACCCGCCTCGGTTGAAGCCCGCGATTCAAGGCGCAAACGGCGCTGGAATCGACTTCGGCAACCCGGGGCGAAATGTTGCCCTTTTGTACTCCCTCGCCTCTTCACTTTCCGCCGGACTCTCTCCATATTCCCCGCCATGACCAAAGCTCCGAAGAATGCCCCGCCGAAGCCCTCCACCCCGTCCGGTTTCGAAGAAGCGCCGCAGGCGCCTTTGTCAGGCACGCCTCTATCCGGCAATGTTTCCGACTGGGTGAAGCAGCTTGAGGCGGACGCGGAAGCCTCGGCCTTCGAAACCCAGCGCCAGATCGCCTCCAAGGCCGGCAAGCACCGCAAGACGGTGGAGATCGCCGCCTCCAAGGCGGCGCGCAAGGCAGCGGGCGCCGATGACGAGGCGGGGCCGAAGAAGGCGGGCAAGAAAGGCAAGGTCGAGATCGTTGGCAGCAAGTCGGCGCGCGGCACCTCCATGGGCGGTTCGACCGACCCGAAGACCCGCGCCGCCGCCGGCCTCAATCCGGTGGCCGGCCTCGACGTCTCGCTGGAAGACGCCGCCAAGCTGACCTCCACCTCGGGCGTCACCGCCACCGTCGAGGCGCTTTCGGCGCTGATCGAGAGCGGCAACCCGTTGTTCAAGGACGGCAAGCTCTGGACGCCGCATCGCCCGGCCCGGCCGCCGAAATCCGAAGGCGGCGTCGAAATCCGCATGGCGTCGGACTACCAGCCGGCCGGCGACCAGCCGACGGCAATCGCCGATCTCGTCGAGGGCCTGAACTCCGGCGAGCGCAGCCAGGTGCTGCTCGGCGTCACCGGCTCGGGCAAGACCTTCACCATGGCCAAGGTGATCGAGGCGACGCAGCGCCCCGCCGTCATCCTCGCGCCGAACAAGACGCTCGCCGCCCAGCTCTATTCCGAGTTCAAGAACTTCTTCCCGGACAACGCGGTCGAGTACTTCGTCTCCTACTACGACTACTACCAGCCGGAAGCCTATGTGCCGCGCTCGGATACCTTCATCGAGAAGGAATCCTCGATCAACGAGCAGATCGACCGCATGCGCCACTCGGCCACCCGCTCGCTGCTCGAGCGCGACGACTGCATCATCGTTGCCTCGGTCTCCTGTATCTACGGTATCGGCTCGGTCGAGACCTATACTGCCATGACCTTCCAGATGAGCGTCGGCGACCGGCTCGACCAGCGGCAGCTGCTCGCCGACCTGGTGGCGCAGCAGTACAAGCGCCGCGACATGGATTTCCAGCGCGGTTCGTTCCGCGTGCGCGGCGATACCATCGAAATCTTCCCGGCCCACCTGGAGGATGCCGCCTGGCGCATCTCCATGTTCGGCGACGAGATCGACGCCATCACCGAGTTCGACCCGCTGACCGGCCAGAAGACCGGCGACCTGAAATCGGTAAAAATCTACGCCAACTCGCACTATGTCACGCCACGCCCGACGCTGAACGGCGCCATCAAGGCGATCAAGGAAGAGCTGGTCCACCGCCTTGCCGAGCTGGAAAAGGGCGGCCGCCTGCTCGAAGCCCAGCGGCTGGAGCAGCGCACCCGCTACGACATCGAGATGCTGGAGGCGACCGGCTCCTGCGCCGGCATCGAGAACTATTCGCGCTATTTGACCGGCCGCAATCCCGGCGAGCCGCCGCCGACGCTGTTCGAATATATCCCCGACAACGCGCTGCTGTTCATCGACGAGAGCCACGTCTCCGTCAGCCAGATCGGCGGCATGTATCGCGGCGACTTCCGCCGCAAGGCGACGCTGGCCGAATACGGCTTCCGCCTGCCCTCCTGCATGGACAACCGCCCCTTGCGCTTCGAGGAATGGGACGCAATGCGCCCAGACACGATCGCCGTTTCGGCGACCCCCGGCTCCTGGGAACTGGAACAGTCCGGCGGCGTCTTTGCCGAACAGGTCATCCGCCCGACCGGCCTGATCGATCCGCCGGTGGAAGTGCGCTCGGCGAAAACCCAGGTCGACGACGTGCTCGGCGAAATCCGCGAGACGGCGGCCGCCGGCTACCGCACGCTCGTCACCGTGCTCACCAAGCGCATGGCAGAAGACCTCACCGAATACCTGCACGAACAGGGCATTCGCGTGCGCTACATGCACTCCGACATCGACACGCTGGAGCGCATCGAGATCATCCGCGACCTGCGTCTCGGCGCATTCGACGTGCTCGTCGGCATCAACCTTCTGCGCGAAGGCCTCGACATCCCCGAATGCGGCTTCGTCGCCATTCTCGACGCCGACAAGGAAGGCTTCCTGCGCTCCGAGACCTCGCTGGTGCAGACCATCGGCCGCGCCGCCCGCAACGTCGACGGCAAGGTCATCCTCTATGCCGACCAGATCACCGGCTCCATGCAGCGCGCCATGGACGAAACCAGCCGCCGCCGCGAAAAGCAGATGGCCTATAACGAGGCCAACGGCATCACCCCGGAATCGGTGAAGGCCAAGATCTCCGACATTCTCGACTCGGTCTACGAGAAGGACCACGTCCGCGCCGACATCTCCGGCGTCGCCGGCAAGGGCTTTGCCGACGGCGGCCATCTCGTCGGCAACAACCTGCAGGCGCACCTCAACGCGCTGGAAAAACAGATGCGCGACGCCGCCGCCGACCTCGACTTCGAAAAGGCCGCGCGCCTGCGCGACGAGATCAAACGCCTCAAGGCCGCCGAACTCGCCGCGATGGACGACCCGATGGCGCGGGAAGAGGCACGGTCGCAGGAGGGTGGCAAGCGGTCCGGCTCCTCGACGTCATCTTCGGGCTCGACCCGAGGATCCAAATCCACCGACGACAAATCCCTATTTCAGAAGCCGTCCCTCGACGACATGGGCCCAGGCACGGACACGGAGACCCCACTGTTCCGCAAGCCCGACCTCGACGAAATGGGCCGCGACGTCGCGACACCCGCCGGCGCGGACAAATCGCTGTTCCGCCGGAACACCCTCGACGAAATGACCGTCGGCCGCACCGAAAAGCCAGTCATCGGCCACGTCCCGGAAAAACCGATCGTCACGCGGGCGAAACCGGGTGTCGGGTCGTATGAGGACCCGGCAGACCAAAAGCGGCAGAAGGGTCGGACGAAGGGCAAGACCGGGCGCCCGGGGCGGTGAGGTAGAACTTCGATGGAGTGGTTTGCATGACGAACGCTGAGAACAATCTCCGCGAACTGATCGATGGGGAAGCGCCGCTGCCGTTGTCGGCATGTTGTTAATCGGGCCTGTCTTCGCCGGCTTTGTGATATCGCGTTTC
Organism: Ensifer sp. ENS06; assembly: GCF_014852205.1. Taxonomy (NCBI): domain Bacteria; kingdom Pseudomonadati; phylum Pseudomonadota; class Alphaproteobacteria; order Hyphomicrobiales; family Rhizobiaceae; genus Ensifer; species Ensifer sp. ENS06. Next base: position 229,771 of record NZ_JACVBC010000002.1, read on the forward strand.
ATCGCAGGTGAACTGCCCGGCCACCACACGCTTACCGTCGCCGAACACCAAATCCTGTTTTATTTGATAATCTCGGCGCTAGGTTATGGCGCCTTCAAGACGATGCAGCTCAGCCTGTTGTTCGTTGTCGCTCACTTCGGCGGCTGGTGGAAGCTTTAGAAAAAGTTGATTGAGATGACGGTCGGCCTGGCACAATACTCTGCGATCGTCAAGACTCTCGGAGAGCGCCCCGGCCAACTCCGACGTACTCACGGTGGCGCAGGGAACCTTGGCCTTGCCGCCTCCCCCATTCCCCGCTACAACCACACGATGATCAACACCGCGCTCATCGCTGCCACCTATTATGTGACGTCTCCATAGGGAGCGGCGCGTTTCGATCATGTCTTGAAACAAGCCGCCGTCAGGCGGCTTTGTTTTGTTCAGTGCTCCCTGGCGGCAATGCCACGGAGAGTACCGATGACAATTTCCGACAACCCCACCGATGCCTTTGAGCCGCGCTCCGCGATCACCCGGACGCTGGTCGAGCGCGGTTATGTCAACCAGGTAACCGACCTTGCGGGTGTCGATGGCGCCTTTGCGGCCGGGATCGTGCCGGTTTATGCCGGCTTCGATGCGACGGCGGACAGTCTGCATGTCGGCCATCTCATGCCGATCATGGCGCTGCGGCGGCTGCAGCAGGCCGGCCACAAGCCGATCGTGCTGATCGGCGGCGGCACCACGCGCATCGGCGATCCGAGTTTTCGCTCGGCGGCGCGGCCGATGCTGTCGGAGGAGGAAATCGCGGCCAATGTCGCCGGCATCAGGAAAGTGTTCGAGCGGCTGCTGACCTTCGGCGACGGGCCGACCGATGCGGTCATGGTCAACAATGCCGACTGGCTGGACCGGATGGCCTGGATCGACATGCTCCGGGACGTCGGCAAACATTTCTCCGTCAACCGCATGCTCTCCTTCGACAGCGTCAGGTCGCGGCTGGAGCAGCAGGAGAACCTGAGCTTCCTCGAATTCAACTACATGATCCTGCAGGCCGTCGATTTCCTCGAACTGTTCCGCCGCACCGGTTGCCGGCTGCAGCTTGGCGGCGGCGACCAGTGGGGCAACATCGTCAGCGGCGTCGATCTGTTGCGCCGGATCGAGGGCGCCGAGGTCTTCGGCATGACGACGCCGCTTCTGACCACCGCCTCGGGCGTCAAGATGGGCAAGACGGCAGCCGGCGCCGTCTGGGTCAACGCGGACCGCCTGTCGCCCTACGACTACTGGCAGTTCTGGCGCAACGCCGAGGATGCCGATGTCGTGCGCTTCCTCAAGCTCTTCACCGAGCTGCCGCTCGACGAGATCGAAAGGCTCGGTCGCGCCCAAGGGGCGGAACTGAATGCGGTGAAGGAGCGGCTTGCCAACGAGGCGACGGCACTGGTGCATGGGCGGCAAGCGGCCGATCATGCGCAGCGGACGGCGCGGCAGGCTTTCGGGCAAGGCGAAGCCGCCGCGGGCTTGCCCACAGTCGAACTCGACGACGCCGAGCGCACTGCCGGCGTGATGCTGATCGACCTTCTCGTCCGGGCCGGGCTGGCGGCATCGAAGAGCGAAGCGCGGCGGGCGATCTCAGGCCGCGGCGTCCGCATCGACGGCGAGGTCGTCGAGGATGGCGACGGACTGCTGACCGTCGACGGGCGCCCGCTGCGGCTCTCGCTCGGCAAGAAGCGCCATGTGGTGGTGAAGTAGCGGTTCTCCGCGACGACCACAGCCTCACCGCCCTCAACCCGGCGCTTGTTTTGGACCCTCCTCGCGCCACATCTGCGGCGCGAGGGATGCGTCGGCAAGCCAAAGCGCCTGTGTGCGCTGGGTCGGTATCTCCTGCCGCGCCGACGCGCGGCGGCTGGATCTCTGTGACAGGCACAGAGATGAGGGTGGAGATGATGCAGCCGCAGAGATCGTGGCTGCATGGGCGTAACGACGGTCACCGGCGACGCTCTCATGAAATCGGCTCGCAGCGAACCACCTTGGCCAAAGAAGTGCCGGGATTACCCGACCGCCCTCATTCCTGTGCCCGTCACAGGAGTCCAGCAGCGCCGCATCTGCGGCGAGAAAGGCCTACTGCCAAAAAGTTTGCCGGAACGAGCCGCCGCAGTTTTCCGCCGTGCGGCCGCATTGGTACGGGATCCCTGTGACGAGCAGAGATGGACGGGGCTGCAGCCGCCAAGATCGCGGCTCCAACGGCCCGGACAACACATCGGGGCTGTGGCGGGCGGCATCGTGGCGCCAATGCCGCTCGAAAGTGAGCCCGCCCACGGCCACGCCGACGTCGCGGCGGTCAGCCCACCGCAACCGCCCTCGCCTCGACCTGCCCTGCGTCGTCGCCAAACTCCTCGCCCCACTTGCAGAGCGCATCCGCCGCCACGTTCAGCGCGGCACCGCGTTTGGTCAGCGAATAGACCACCTTTGGCGGCGTTTCCGGATAGGTGGTGCGGCTGACGAGGCCATCGGCTTCCAGTTCGCGCAGTTGCTGCGCCAGCATCTTCTCGCTGATGGCGGGCATCGCCTGACGCAGGCGGCCGAAGCGGCGCGCCGCCTTGCCGAGTTCGCAGAGGATATCGACCTTCCACTTGCCCTCGATCGCCCGCAGCGCGGTCATGAAACCGCAGTTTTCCATCGCATCCGTCACGTCATCCTCCCTTACGCCGGGGTAACCACTTACCCGCGGGTGCGTATTGCGACCCGATGGTCCCGTCTTACGTCTCAGCCGCGACGACAAATGCGTCGCCTCGAACAAGCGAAGCGGGATGCGCGTAGCGAGCGCCGATCCCGCACCAAGGATATGGAGACTGGATATGCAACCTGCAATCAGCGTTTTGGGAATGGGGCGGATGGGGTCGGCATTGGCGCATGCGCTGCTCAAGGCCGGGCACCCGACGACGGTGTGGAACCGTACGCCGGCAAAGGCCGCGCCGCTCGCCGCAGCCGGAGCCGAAGTGGCGGCCAGCGTACGCAACGCCGTCGCAGCCTCCGACATCGTCATCGTCAATGTCAGCGACTACCTGGCGACGCAGAGCCTGCTGCGCGCCCCTGACGTCACGGGCACCCTCAAGGGCAAGCTGATCATCGAGCTGACCTCCGGCACGCCCGCCGGCGCCCGCGAGGTGCAGGATTGGGCCGGGCGACATGGCATCCACTACCTCGACGGTGCAATCCTGGCGACGCCCGATTTCATCGGCACCGAAGCGGGCACGCTGCTCATCTCCGGCCCGGCCGCGGCGTTTGAGGAAAGCCGCGCGGTGCTCGGCGCGCTCGGCGGCAATGTGCAGCATATCGGCGCTGATCCGGGCCTTGCCAACGCGCTCGACAGCGCGGTGCTCGCCCTGATGTGGGGGGCGCTGTTCGGCGCGCTGCAATCGATCGCCGTCTGCCGCGCCGAGGTGATCGATCTCGAAACGCTTGGCAAGCAATGGTCGGCGACGGCGCCTGTCATCGATGGCCTCGTCGCCGACCTGATCAAGCGCAGCGCCGCCGGGCGCTATGCGGCCGACGACGACACGCTTTCCTCGGTCTCGCCGCACTATGGCGCCTTCCACCATCTGGTCGAGCTGATGGCCGCCCGCGGCATCGACCGGACGATCACCGACGGCTACGAGGCGATCTTCCGCCGTGCCATCGACGCCGGCCACCTGCACGACGATTTTGCATCGTTGTCGCTGTTCATGGGGCGTCCGTAACGGGTAGGTGACGGGGCGCGCGCCGTCCGCTGTGCCGCCCCGCGCCACAATCTTTCAGATTTGCGCTTTAAGCCTTTGATCCATCGCCGCGTTCTGCGCCTGCCGCGTCCTTGCTCCGCGTGCGGCGGTAGGCACTCATTTCGCGGCCTCCGCACCGCCCCCTTCGCCTGCCGGCTTGAGTACTCCGACCAAGGTCTTGCCGTCGGTGAAGTAAGGATCGCCGCCGCCGTTGCGGCCCGATGTGGTGGCGCCGACGCCGGGGATCTCATAGGTCGATGCCACCTGCCCGGCCTTGTCGAGGTCGTCGATGACCAGATTGCGTTCGGCATCGAGATCGGGGCCGATGTGGTGGGTGATCTGGCCGGTATCGTGGCTGAGGCCGACGCCGCGGTCGAAGCTGGCCGAACCGAGCCAGAGCGGGCCGCTGCCCTCCACAGGCTTGGTCGTCTGCCAAAAGCGCACATGGTTGCGCTGGTCGGCGCTGTGGCCGACCGGCTTCTCGAAGGCCAGGTCCTGCTTGCGCCCCTCATAGAACAGCGGACTGACGGGCGCGTCGAGATCTGGCCGGTCGAGCACGACGCTGAGGCCGATATCGACCGAGGACCTGAGCGTCACCTTGTCGGCGGCGTCCCATCCGGCCGCGGCGAAGGCGCGGATGATCTGCTCCTTGGAGCCGACCAGCCCGACATTGATCGGGTCGCCGGGAATGCCCTGCTCCGTGGACGTTACCATGGGATTGAGCGGAGCCCTGCGCCTGGAATCATGGAAGACCCAGAGTTCCGGGACGAGAAAATAGCTGACCGCGAGATAGGCGGCGAGCATGGTCGCCAGCAGGAGAACGGCTGCACGCATGTGTGAGCGGCTCATGCCACTCTCCTTCGCTCCAGACGATGGCAGAGGTCCCGGCTATAGGACACAGACGAAGACTATGGCACCGATGGAGGCGACTGGACAGCGGTGCCACAAAGGCGAACGCCAGTGATATCAACGCCGGCGATCGCGCCGGCCGACAGCCAGGTGTCCGGATCACGGGTGTCGTCGTCGTCCCGGCGTACTTACCACAGGCAAAGTCGAGACGGCGCCGCCTACTCCGCCGCGTGCGCCTTCACCTCCAGTGCCTCAAGCTCGTAGGAATACCCCTCCAGCATTTCATAGGCCTGCTCGATCGTCTTGATCTGCTCGTCGGTGCTCTTGATCGCCTCGGCGATCGAGCGCGAGCGGGCGCGCAGCATCGAGCCGAGCACGTCGGTCTCCGGCCGGCGGCCGAGGCGGTCGAGGTGCTTGCGCACGCGGGCCCGGTGGCGCTCGAGCTCAAGGATGTGGAACCGGCTCTTGACGATATCGTCCGAAAGCTTGCGGCGCATGGCGGCGACGGGATCGAAGCTGCCGGGCTCGCGCTCGTCGAGGATGAACTCGTTGACCAGCGTTTCGAGCATCATCAGGCCCTTGAGATCGCGCGCGTCGGCCAGCTGCGGATCGTAACCGGTGTCGTCATAGACCTTGCGGCGCACCGGATCCTTGAGCAGCTCATAGGCCACCTGCAGTCGCGCGAACTGTTCGGGATCGCCGCCGGAATCCGGATGCGCGGATTTCGCCGCCTTGCGATAGGCGTTGCGGATCGCCTGATTGTCGGCGTCGCGTTCCAGTCCAAGCAGTTCGTAAGGGTCGATCACGCTGTCCCTCTCCGTATGTCACTCTCGCCACCAGCAAGACCTGGCCGGCGCACTCTCACCAATTCAGCCCCGGCGATACTTCGTCCGCACGGCGACACCTCGTCCGCACGGCGATACTTCGTCCGTCCTCGCGGCCGCCCGTCTGCGCCACTGGCTACGCCATCGGCGGCCAAGACGGAACCAACCTTCGGTAAAACCTGCGCGTTATCCCGGGGATGCGCAAGTGTTATGGAGAGGCGCAAGCCTTCCCCCCGGCAGTCCGCCCCCAAAACGCAAACGCCCGTTGGTGGCGCGCACGTTCGGTCGCGGTCGGGACGAAATTGTGTCCGGAAACCGGCCGTCCCCGATTTTTCTCCCTGCCCGGAAAGCGACGGTCGAGAACGGGCCAAAGCCCTGCAAAGACAGAGGCTGGACGGCTTCCCGCGGCGCACAAGGCGCTTGCCTTTTTCTGCAAATCCTGTCACTTCTTGCCCCGTTCGGGCGATTTCTATCCCGGAGACTGGACTTTCAACTGCGCCCGGCCTTGTGTCGGGACCGCCGGCAGCGGCACCGTAGACGTCTTTTCCCCGATATCGTGACCACTCGACGCCTTTCCGCTTGCAAGCGGAAGACGAGATGCCCACATCCCCCAGGGGGCGCGGGCAACGCAAATTGACTGAAGGAAAAGGACTTCTTCCATGGCCACCAAGGGCATCGTAAAATTCTTCAACCAGGACAAGGGCTTCGGCTTCATCACGCCGGATGGCGGCGCGAAGGACGTGTTCGTACACATCTCCGCCGTTCAGGCCGCTGGCCTCGCTACGCTCAAGGACGGCCAGCAGGTCACCTTCGACACCGAGCCGGATCGCATGGGCAAGGGCCCGAAGGCCGTCAACATCCAGGCTGCCTAAGCCGGATCGTCCAGTCGGACATTCATTTGGAAACGGCGCTCCGCAAGGGGCGCCGTTTTCGTTTGGGGGGCGCCTCAGCCCCCACGGATCAGCTCCTAACCCGGCCTTATAGGCAGCGGGTCTCCAGAAGCAGCTCCAGCCCCCATGCTCGGGCTCGACCCGAGCATCCAGAACCAGAGGCGCCATCTTCTCTCGACGCAGCAAAGCCTGCGCCGGACGCGCGGCCCAATGAGCGCTCGGGCGAACTCGAGGACGACAAACGGAGAGGTCTGCGGCACTTACCCTCGAACGCCCCGCGGGCGCCCGCACACTCGATGACCGCCTACTCCGCCGCCTGCTTGGCCGCCGTCGCCTCGAAGACCGCGTCGAAGGCCGCGTGGATTACGTCCGGCCCCGCGCCCTGGCGGGTCGCATCGGAGGACAGGATCTGGCGATAGCGTCGCGCACCCGCCCAGCCCTGGAACAGGCCGACCATGTGGCGGGTCACGTGGATCAGCCGGCCGCCATTGGCGATATGCGCGGCGGCGTAATCGGCCATGGCGTCACGGACCTCCGCCCAGAAATCAAGATCGAGACGATGGCCGCGCTCTGAGAAGGTGGCTCCGTCTTCGACGATTGGCTTGGCGCCAGTCAGCGGATGCGGGAAATGGCGATCGGCCGCTGTCAGCATGGCGCTGTCGTGATAGGCAGCACGGCCGAGCATGACGCCGTCCAGATGCGGAAGCTGCTCAAGCGCCTGATTCAGGGTCTGAAGACCGCCGTTGATACCGATGAAAAGATTGGGATTTTCCTGCTTCAGCCGATACACGAGGCCATAGTCGAGCGGCGGGACCTCGCGGTTCTCCTTGGGGCTCAGGCCCTGTAGCCAGGCTTTGCGGGCATGCACCCAGACGGCGTCTGTGCCGGCATCGATCACCTGCGCGACGAGCGTGCGCAACGCCACTTCCGGATCCTGGTCGTCCACACCGATACGGCACTTGACCGTAACCGGGATTTTTACCGCCGCCTTCATCGCCGCAACGCAGCCGGCCACCGTTTGCGGCTCCTGCATCAGGCAGGCGCCAAACGTGCCGGACTGCACCCGGTCCGACGGGCAGCCGACATTCATGTTGATCTCGTCATAACCGAAGCCTTCGGCGATCCGTGCCGCCTCCGCCATCTTCGCCGGATCGTTACCGCCGAGCTGCAGCGCCACCGGATGCTCGGATACGTCAAAGCCGAGCAGCCTCTGCCGGTCCCCCCGCAGGATCGCCTCGGCGACGATCATTTCCGTATAGAGCAGCGCATGCTTCGATAGCTGCCGCGCGAAAAACCGATAGTGCCTGTCCGTCCAGTCGATCATGGGCGCAACGGCGAAGACCGGTGCGTTGAAATACGCCTTAGTGCGCGCAGCTTTTCCTGCGGTCTCAGTCATCTTTCGTGCGTCTCTTGTTCAATGGCCGCGGCAAGGGCAGCGCCGAAAATTCGCGCATGCCGCCAGCAGGCATTATCTAGTGTTGCCGGGCTTATATAACGCGACGCCGAAGAAAGCGAGCTTTAGACACCTACGGCAATGAGAGGCAACGAGGAGGCCTCAGCAACGCGACCCGTCACCCAAAGGGAACGGTCGTCCAGCGGTAGCGAATGCTGCGCAAGAGGAACGGCGGCAACGCCGCCACCTGCAGTGACAGTCGCTTGCACTCGCGCCAGAGCTTCTGATGTATCTTGAGCTTCAACTTCACGCGAGCCGCTGCTCCCGCCGGCTTGCGGATCGTGCTTCCGTGCGCCGGGTCGGCGCTGTCGAGAAGCATGCCCTGGATGCAGACGGCCGGATAGAGCTGATGAATGCGGCAGTCGTCCGGCCGCGGCACCTCATCGTCGAACATGAAATGATCGACAGGGCATGGAAACGCCCCTTCCGAAAGCTCGAGCAGTCTTTTTGCATAGTCCCGAGAGATGACATAGCCGCCCGTGCCGACATGGCATCCCCGCAATGCATGGATCGTGCGCCCGGCATCGGCGAGCACACGGGCACGGCTGAGAAACACCTTCTGCCGGAAAGTTTCGATCTTCAGCAGGCCCACTTCGGCCGGGATCCAATCCGATGACGACAGCGCCTGGGTTGCGCTCGGCGAAAAGAAGACATCGTCCTCGATCACCGCGCCATAGGCATCGCTCCCTTCCGCGATGATGGCCCAGCACTTCCGATGGCTCATGAAGCAGGCGATTTCAGCCTTGTTCATCCTCTTCCACTGCTTCGACACCGGCTGCATCGCCAACACGGCGTCATCGAGCTCTCGCCCGTCAACGGCAGCCACGCGCTCAAAATTCAGGCCGAAGGTGGAAAACTGGCTTCCGATGTGGATCAGTCGCCCAGGGGAACGGTCGAGATTGATCACCAGGCAGCGCATGGATACCCCTTGCTTCCTTCCATCTTGACGTGTGTGGGCCGAAGGCGCACGCCGCTTGGTCAGCCTATCGCGCCCGATCCTCGGAACTGCGAAAAAACGCTCCGAAATCAACGGCAGGGTAACCGAACCCATCGTCGGGATTCGTACAACTGCGCGACGAGCTACCACGGATCGCACGACGTCACAACGATCAGCGCTGCAGCGACAAGCGCCTGCGTTACGACAACTCCCCTGAGCTCCTCGCGATACGGCACGGACGAGGCCACCAGCAAGGTGCCAGCAACACGGTCGCCGTCGATAGCCTCCTGCCGACGGCGGCTCCCCGCCGGGCATGGTTTCCACTTTGTTAAGAAGAATCGCACATCTTGCCGCCTCGACTGGATCGTCATCGGAGCGAAACATGAGCTACGATTGGAGCGGCGCACGGCGCCGACGGACAATAGCGACCGTCATCGGCGCCGCATTTCTGCTGCTGGCGCTGGCGGCCACGGTCGCTGCCGCGGTTGGCACGAGCCTTTTTTGAGCGACAGGCGCTTTTTGCGCCTTCGTTTCACAAAAGACGAAACTCGCGATTGCCAACGGAAAGAAGGCAGATGATCAGCTCGCCTCAGCCCGGCCGCTACGCACAGCACGGGGTTGACGGCGACCGCGGACAGGACTAGGGCAGCGTTCCTGTATCGTTACCGGTCACAGGAATAAGGACAGACGGCATGAAACGCGCGATCGCGGCACTTCTCACGCTTCTCTTGGCCGGGTGCCAATCGATGGAGTTGGAGGCGCCTGAGGTCGCAAAACCCCGGCCGACCGCCCCGTCCGTTCCGACGCTTTCGGGCGATGCGCTCCAGGCCTTCCTCGTCGGCAAGACGCTGCGGTACAATCTCAACGGCGTCAACTCCACCTTCTTCCCCGACGGCCGCTACGGTTATCGTGACTACGAGGTGCGCGATGGCGGCAGCTACACGATCACCGGCGACGAGGTCTGCATCACCTTCGAGGATGGCGGCCGGCGCTGCGACCAGTATGCGCAGATCGGCTCCGACTATTACCGGATCGAGGAAGGCGGTCGCCGAACCAAGGTGGACCGCGTCGTCCCGGCGGCCTGACAATTCCGACGGCAACGGGCGTGCCCGTATAACCCCTCATTCCCGAGGGGTTCAATTCGCCGGCCTTCTGCCATAGTGCGCGCGGGAATGCGGCCTTGTGGGAGGGACGGGTGGCCCCATTGCGAGCGACACAATGCCTGGCGCTGTCGAAGGCCGACATGGAGCGGTTGCAGCGCGTCTTTGACGCGCTTTGCATCGAACAGGGCTGGGCGCGAGACGGGGAGCCTGCGCGGCGGCATGCCAGGATGCTGATCGACGACTATCTCGCAGGCAATACCAGCGAAGGACGCCTGCTTATTGCCGGTCGCGCCTTCGCCGAAAGCTTGCAGCGTGGCATCCCCAGATAACGCCAATCGCGGCATTCGCGCCAGGCGGAGCGGCCGCCGGCGGCAGCCTGTCCTGCCATAACCGAAAAGCTGCTTACAAAAGCGAACTCCTGCGCTACATTAGCAAGATCGACTGCCGACCTTCTCGAGAGGAGCCAGAGGCCGGCGGTCGCAAATGCCGATGTTCATTGAGATGATCTCGAGGAGGAGACGCATGCAATTAGTCTGGAAACAGCCGATCGAACTCGACTTCGTTAGCGGCGATTGCCGCACCGTCAAAGGCCCCTCAGACGCCCTCGCCTGCCTTGCAGACCACTGGCCTCGCCGCGGACCATTCTATGTGGCCGCCCGCAGTGCCTGCCGCGCCGCCATCGACGGCCGTCGCACCGCAGAAGAGGCCCGATCGCTGTTCATCTCGGCCGCCGAAGAAGCCGAGTTGCCTACGCACTAACGCGCCTACCGGCGCTGAACGAAAAGTGCCGCTGGAAGGCGGCGAGCGTTTGCCATCGGGCAAGCGACACGATGACTTTTTTGATTGAAAGCTTCGGCCTTTGACGGCCGCGTACGATTATTCAGGCTCCGGGCATTCGCCCAGCAAACGCATCATTTCAGCACATTACTGCCCAATCTCGGGTGATTTTTCCAGAAATGGCCCGATTTCTGTCGTGAAGCATTCATTTCTTTCTACTATATTCTGAGGTGCCTCACAAAAACCAATTTCGGAGCGCCTTAGTCCCATTAAGGGAATTCAAGAAAAACGATATACGGGAGAGAACATATGAGCGAGAGCAATCTCTATCGCATCGTTGAAGTCACCGTGAAGCGTGAAGGTGGCCGTCGTGATCTCGGCATCATGACCGTGCGCCAGGCCCTTGAGCTTCCCCAGGTCCCCAGCCTCGAATACAGCCATCCTGAACTCAACTCGCGTTCGGACGGTCGGTTCCTGACCCGAGACCAGCTTCAGGCCTACGCTCATTGCGCCTGACTTTGCCGATGATGGCATCCTTCCGGATGCCGTGATCGCGCGCGCCCTGGTGGGCGCGCCTTAATCAAAATCTTCGTCCCCAATCCTTGTTCTTAATTTTTCTGCGGATCGATTCCGATTCGCGGATTTATGCAGTAACGTCCGGATTCTCTCTTGCCTCGCCTCAACCGAAATCGGCCAACGGCGAACGCCCAACAAACGCGCGGTGCTCTTCCTGTCGGTTGCGACAGGCGGACGCCCAAGACCGGACGATCATGGAAACAATCATCCCCCCACCGCTTCCCGTGCTGCTGCCGATTTCCGGCAGCCTCGTCGGCTTTCCGGTTCGCCGGGTCTATTGCGTCGGCCGCAACTATGCCGCCCACGCGATCGAAATGGGCCACGACCCGGACCGCGAGCCGCCGTTCTTCTTCCAGAAGAACCCGGACAACCTGCTTGCAGCCGGTAGCGCCTTCCCCTACCCGCCCTTGACCACCGACGTTCATCACGAGGTCGAACTGGTCGTCGCCCTGAAACGTGGCGGCAGCAACATCGCCGTCGAGGACGCGCTCGATTGCGTCTACGGCTATGCCGTCGGCATCGATTTCACCCGCCGCGACCTGCAGGCGGAGGCGAAGAAGGCTGGCAAGCCCTGGGCTGCAGCCAAGGCGTTCGAGCATTCCGCCCCGCTCTCGGCGATCGCATCGGCCGAAACGATCGGCCATCCGCTCAACGGCAATATCTGGCTGAAGGTCAACGGTGAACTCCGCCAGCAGGGCGATCTCGACCAGATGATCTGGAAAGTGCCGGAAATCATCGCCGAACTCTCCAAACTCTTCACGCTGGCCCCCGGCGACGTCATCATGACCGGCACGCCCTCGGGCGTCGGACCGGTCGCGCGCGGTGACGAGGTCACCTGCGGCGTCGATGGGGTTGCGGCGCTCGCCGTCAGCGTCGTCTAACCGGCTCACTTCCGGCAGGCGGCCCGCCGCCTGCCGGCCGGCCCCGATCGGGCATGTTGCGAAAGGACAGAATGGATGCCGCTTTACGCCCTTGGATCACTTCGCCCACAGACGCCGCCGAAGGGCAGCTATTGGGTGGCCCCGGACGCCAATGTCATCGGCCAGGTCGAGATCGGCGAAGAGGTCGGCATCTGGTTCGGCGTAACCCTGCGCGGCGACAACGATCCCATCCGGCTCGGGGCGCGCACCAACATCCAGGAAAACGTCGTCATCCATGTCGATCCCGGTTTCCCGGTGACGATCGGCGAAGGCTGCACCATCGGGCACGGCGCCATCATCCATGGCTGCACCATCGGCGAAAACTCGCTGATCGGCATGGGCGCGACCGTGCTTAACGGCGCCAAGATCGGCCGCAACTGCCTGGTCGGCGCCAATGCGCTCGTCACCGAAGGCAAGGAATTTCCGGATAATTCGTTGATCGTCGGCGCGCCGGCCAAGGCGATCCGCACGCTGGATGATGCGGCGGTCGAAGGCTTGAAACGCTCGGCAGCGCATTACGTCAAGAACTGGCGGCGCTACGCCGCTGACCTCACCCGGCTGGACTGAGCGCCAAACACCTCAAGGTAAGCTTTCCACGGGCCCTGAAGAGTTGCCCTTATGCGCAGCTCTGGCAATGGCCGCGGATCTCGATCGTCGTCTTCTCGGTCTTGAAGTTCTGCGCCCGCGTCAGCGCCGAAAGCCGCTGCTCGATCGCCTCGTCATGAAACTCGATCACCTGGCCACAGCCTTCGCAGATGGTGAAGGCGGTGACGCCGTGATCGTGTTCGTGGTCATGCGGGCAAGAACAGGCGACGAAGGCATTCAGGCTTTCCAGCCGATGCACGAGGCCATATTCGAGCAGTTTGTCGAGTGCGCGGTAAACCTGCAGCGGGGCGCGGAAGCCGTGATCGCGCAGCTTGTCGAGAATGGTGTAGGCGCTCATCGGCCCTTCGGAGTGGCTGAGCGCATCCATCACCAACGTCTGGTTCTTGGTCAGTTGCGGCGTAGCCATTAGTGGTGCCCTCCAGGCGTGGAATGATGCGCCGCCTCGAGCGGGCGGCGGCCGATCGGTAGCAGACTCAGAACGAAAAGCCCAACCGCGGCAACAACGATAGACGGTCCCGACGGGGTATCCCAGTGAAGCGAGCCGAAAAGTCCGCCGGTGACGGCGAGCGCGCCGATGACCGATGCGAGTACCGCCATCACTTCCGGCGAGGTCGAGAAGCGCCGTGCCGTTGCCGCCGGGATGATCAGCAGCGAGGTGATGAGCAGAATGCCGACGATCTTCATGGCGATCGCAATCACCAGCGCCATCAAGAGCATGAAAAAGAGCCGCGTGCGTTCGGGCTTCAGCCCCTCGGCTTCCGCCAGTTCCGGATTGACGGTGGAGGCGAGGAGCGGCCGCCAGAGATAGACAATCGCGAATATGACGAGGATGCCGCCACCCCAGATGATGTCGATGTCGGACTCGGAGACCGCCAGAATGTCGCCGAAGAGGAAGCCGACGAGATCGATGCGCACCCAGGTCATGAAGGCAACGATGACGAGGCCGAAGGAAAGTGCTGAATGGGAGAGGATGCCGAGCAGCGCATCGGTCGACAGCGCCCCGCGCCGCTGCAGGAAGAGAAGCAGTACCGAGACCACGGCCGCGACGATGAAGACGCTGAGCATCAGGTTGAGCTCGAGCAGCAGCGATAGCGCCACGCCGAGCAGCGCCGAATGGGCCATGGTGTCGCCGAAATAGGCCATGCGCCGCCAGATGACGAAGCAGCCGAGCGGCCCGGCCATGACGGCGATGCCGATGCCGGCGATCAGCGCGCGCACGAAGAAATCGTCAAGCATCACGCTTCTCCTTCACGTCATAGCCGTGCAGCCGCGAATGGTGGCCGCAGCCGCAATCCTCGCCGTGGTCGTGCACGTTTTCCTCATCGTCGTGGTGATGGCCGTCACCGGGATAGCAATGTTCGGTGATCGAACCGTCCGCATGCAGCACCCGGCCGTCGGGCAAATGGGTGTGGTCGTGGTGGTGGCTGTAGACCGCAAGCGTATTGGCGGCCCGCCTGCCGAAAAGCTTCTGATATTCCGGGCTCTGGCTGACCGCCTGCGGCGTGCCGCGGCAGCAGACATGGCCGTTGAGACAAACGACCGTATCGGTCTCGGCCATGACGATATGCAGGTCGTGCGAGATCAGGAGAATGCCGCAGCCTGTGCGGTTGCGGATCTGCTTGATCAGTTCGTAGAGCGCAATCTCGCCGCTGAAATCGACGCCCTGCACCGGCTCGTCGAGCACCAGCAGGTCCGGCTTGCGGGCAATCGCGCGGGCGAGCAGCGCGCGCTGGAACTCGCCGCCGGAGAGATGCTGCACCTCGGATTTCGCCAGATGCAGCACGCCGGTCGCCGACAGCGCCTCCTCGATCTCCCGCCCCTTCAAGGGGCCGGTCAGCGTCATCAGTCGTTCGACCGTCAAAGGCAGCGTCCAGTCGACGGCAAGCTTCTGCGGCACGTAGCCTACTTTCAGGCCCGGCTTGCGCTCGACATAGCCCTCATCCGGCTTCAAAACGCCGATCGCCGCCTTCGCGGTCGTCGATTTGCCCGAGCCGTTCGGGCCGATCAGCGTGACGATCTCGCCCGGGCTGATCGAGAATTCGACGCCACGCACCAGCCAGCGACCGTTGCGGCGCACGCCGGCATTGCTGAGATTGACCAGCGGCAGCGCTTCTGGGGAACGGAAATTCAGCATGAAAAAATTCCGGATTGCATGGTTGCCACTGGCTATCGCACACGTTATAGCATAACGCAATTGATGTAATAACATTACATGGCGACTTCAAGGCTGGCAACGGCCCGTTGGAGTAACAGTTTTGCATGCCCGAAGCGCGCCTGGCCGATGTGGCAGGCACGCCAATCAAGCCCGGAGAACCCGATGAAATCGACATCCGCCCTGCTTTTTGCCTCTACCATGCTTCTTGCGGCACCCGCCGCAGCGGACAGTCCCAATGTGGTGGTTTCGATCAAGCCGATCCACTCCCTTGTCGCCTCGATCATGCAGGGTGTGGGCGAGCCGTCGCTAATCGTCGAGGGCGCCGCCTCGCCGCACACCTACAACATGAAGCCTTCGAACGCCTCGGCCCTGCAGGCGGCAAAGGTGGTCTTCTGGGTCGGTCCCGGCCTCGAAGCCTTCCTCGACAAGCCGCTCGACGCCTTGAGCAGCGGCGCAAAGGTGGTGGAGCTCAGCGAAGCGCCCGGCATCGAGAAGCTGAAATTCCGCGAAGGCGGTGCATTCGAGGCGCATGACCACGGCGACGAAGGCCACAGTGAAGAAGGCCAGAGCGAGGAAGGCCACAAGCATGCCGAGGGCGAAGCGGGGCACGATCACGGCCATGACCACGATCACGGCCACGGCGATGCCGATCTGCACATGTGGCTCGATCCCATGAATGCCAAGGCGATGGCTGCCGAGATCGAAAAGACGCTCACTGAGGCCGATCCTGCCAATGCGGGCGCCTACAAGGCCAATCTGGACGCCCTGAACAAGCGCCTGGATGCGCTCGACGCCAAGCTCACGGAAACCGTGGCACCGGTGAAGGACAAGCCCTTCGTCGTCTTCCACGACGCCTACCAGTATTTCGAGCACCGCTATAAGGTTCGCGTCGCCGGCTCGATCACCGTCAGCCCTGAGGTCCTGCCTGGCGCGGATCGGGTGTCGCAGATCCATGCCAAGATCAAGGAACTCGGTGCCACCTGCGTCTTTGCCGAGCCGCAGTTCGAGCCGAAGCTGATCAATGTGGTGATCGAGGGAACGCCGGCGAAATCCGGTACGCTCGACCCGGAAGCCGGCACGCTGGAGGCCGGCCCGGATCTCTATTTCCAGATGATGGAAGGGATCGGCACCTCGCTGAAGACCTGCCTCGCCTCGGCAAGCTGACCCGTCCTCCCAAGGCGGTATCGGTGGGCGCTCGCTTGGCTCGGCTATACGGGCGCCCGCCCCTCTCTCTATCATTCTCGGGATTGGCATTCTCGGCGAGATGGTGCGGAACCGGGCCGCCTGCTGGAACCTCGGGTCAAGGAGGATTGACGGAAAGACTAGCCACAGGCGACCGAGAGATTGGAACGGCGACCTGCAGGCAAATTGGGTTCAGCCCAGAGGTCCGGTGCCAAACTTCGCACTCGTATCAGGCGAGCAAACGCGCTCGCCTTTTTTACCGACGGTATTCGTAACGATATAACATACAGGAACCAATCGATGGACAAGCTCCCTGTCACCGTTCTCTCCGGCTTTCTTGGCGCCGGCAAGACGACACTGCTCAACCACGTGCTTTCCAACCGCGACGGGCTGCGCGTCGCCGTCATCGTCAACGACATGAGTGAGGTCAACATCGATGCGGCACTGGTGCGTGATGGCGGTGCCGGTCTGTCGCGCACGGAAGAGCAACTGGTGGAAATGACCAATGGCTGCATCTGTTGCACGCTGCGCGACGATCTCCTGAAGGAAGTCCGCAACCTCGCCGAACAGAACCGCTTCGACTATCTGCTGATCGAATCGAGCGGCATTTCCGAGCCCCTGCCCGTCGCCACCACCTTCGATTTTCGCGACGAGGACGGTGAAAGCCTGGCCGATGTCGCGCGGCTCGACACGATGGTGACGGTGGTCGATGCCGCGAACCTGCTGGCCGACTATTCCTCGCTCGATTTCCTCGCCGACCGTGGCGAAACGGCGGGCGAAGGCGATACACGCACCCTCGTAGACCTCCTGGTCGAGCAGATCGAGTTCGCCGATGTGGTGGTCTTGAACAAGGTCTGCACTGCGACGCCCGAGCAGGTGGATGCCGCCCGCAAGATCATCGTCGGGCTCAATCCCGATGCGCGGCTGATCGAAACCGATTTCGGCAAGGTGAAACTGCGCGAGGTGCTTGGAACCGGCCGCTTCGATCTCGCCAAGGCCGAAGAACATCCGCTCTGGTACAAGGAACTTCACGGCTTCAAGGACCATATCCCGGAGACCGAGGAATACGGCATCCGCTCGTTCGTCTACCGCGCCCGCCGCCCGCTCGATCCCATGCGCTTCCAGGCCTTCCTCAACCGTTCCTGGCCGGGCGTGCTTCGCGCCAAGGGCTTCTTCTGGCTCGCCACCCGACCGCATTATGTCGGCGAGATCAGCCAGGCCGGCCCGCTTGTGCGGACCGGCAAGATGGGGCTCTGGTGGTCGGCCGTGCCTCAGGAGCAATGGCCGCGCGAACCAGGTTTCCTGAAGGCGGTCGGTCCCTACCTGGACCCGGTCTGGGGTGATCGTCGCCAGGAGATCGTCTTCATCGGCGCCGACCCGATGGACGAGGCGGAGCTTCGTGCCGAACTCGATGCCTGCCTGATCGCCGACGAGCGCTTTCGTCCGGAACGTTGGCGCGATCTTGCCGACCCCTTCGCCAGCTGGTCGCCACGGGCCGCCTGATGGCAGACGCCGCGCGCGTACCGCGCCGACCGCGCTTCACCTGCATGGCGCTCAACGCCGCCGGGCGGCCGGTGCCGATGTTCGATCCGTTTCTGGGAGATGAACCCGCAGATGGGGACGCGCCGGAAGCGGCAGGCGCTATCGAACTCCTGCTTTTTGGCGACCGGCAAAACCCACGCGCCGGTTACCGAAAAGGCGAAGGGGCGGCGTGAAAACGCCGCCCCTTCGCTGAACCCAGAGCGCCTTATCAGCGTGCTGCCGCCAGGCCGACAATGACGCCGGTGGCAAGGCTGATCAGCAGGAAGTCGTTGCCGGACCGTACCCATTGCTGGCCGCGCGGCGGTTGGCGAAGCTTGTAGTAACGGTAGTCGCGCACCTGCGCCATGTGGCGGCGCTCGGCCGGCGACAGGCGATGGCCGCGCGCCCAGCGCTCCTTCTTCTTGACGATCACCCGCTTTTCGATCGTGACGTGCTTGTCGACGTGACGATCCACGCGGCGGTCCATGTGACGATCGTAATCGCGATCGACGGATCGACGCGAACGATCATAGTTCTGCGCCACCTCGAAGGATCCTGCCGGCTGGGCAAGGGCTGCGACCGGCGTAATCAGAACGGAGCTGGCGACGAGCGCGATCAGGAGACGTTTCATTCGGGTGTCCTTTCTTTGTCTGCACCCGAAAATTAGACCCCGCTTCCTGAACCGAATATGAAACTCTACATTACAAATGCGTAATGATATCCATCACTTATTCCATAATTCTAATGTTTACGGATCAACTTGCCACAAGGCTGACGTAGCGGAAGCGGTCGAAATCGGCAGCCTTGCCCGCGCCTGAGGTGTCGAAGGCGTACATGCCGGCGAAGGCCCCGGTGAAGGATCCATGCTCGCCGCGGCCGCCCTCGTCTGAGACCACGCCCGCATCGAGAACCGGGCCGATCGGCTGCCAATCCACCGCTGCGGTCGCCCGCCAGAAGAACTGCAGGTCATTGTCGCGAACGTCCATGGCAAGGTCGATCGGACCATCGGGAATGGCGATGCCGCTGCCGACGGGGAACTGCAGCCGGCCGTGCGGAAAATCGCCGGGGCATGAGAGGATCGTCAGCGCCCGGCCCAACGTTTCGTGCCAGGTGATGCCGAGCGCATGGAACTTGTGGCGATTGTAGTAATGCGTCAAACCAGCAACCTGTTGGTAGGTGACGGCCGTGAAATCGACCGTCGTCTCGGCGCGGAAGGAATGATGCTCCTGCCGCCGCGCGACCAGCGCCTGCTCGAACCAGCTGCCGATGCTCTCTCTGCCGAACAGCCTGAGGTGGCCCGGCCGCCATTCGAGCGAGAAGATCCGCTCCGGTTCCGGCGTACGCAACCATTGGAACTCGACGGGCAATGCCTGGCCGTCGAAATGCGTTTCCGTAACCACCGGTGTCGCCACCCGCCCCGCCGGTCCCGGCGCCGGCACGAGCACCTCCGGAACCGGGCCGCCGTTTTCGAGATAGAGCCAGCCATCATCGCGCCAGACACATTTTTGCAGGGCCGTCTCGCGACCGAGCGTACAGCGGCGTCCCGGAGGCAGCGGTCGGCCGGTCAGATGCGTATGATAGGCCTGCCCATCTGGCGTCTCGACATATTGGCCGTGGCCCGCGCGCTGCAACGGCACTTCGGGGTGGTCCTTCGACGTGATCAGATAGATATCCGGATGCATCTCATAGGGGCCGTCGATCGCGCGTGAGCGGGCCATGGTGACGGCGTGATCGTAGCCGGTCCCGCCTTCCGCCGTCGTCAGATAATACCAGCCGTTTCGCTTGAACAGATGCGGCCCCTCGACGAGGCCGAGTGGTGAGCCGGCAAAGATGTTCTTCACTGGGCCGACGAGCCTGCGTGTCCGTTCGTCCCATTCCTGCAGCAGGATGCCGTCAAAGGCCGGATGTTTCGGCGAGCCGCCGAAGCTTTCGGTGCGGTGGTTCCACTGCATGTTGAGGAACCACTTGCGGCCGTCGTCATCATGGAAGAGCGACGGGTCGAAGCCAGAGGAATTGACGTAGACCGGATCCGACCAGGTCGCCTCGATCGCCTCAGCCGTGACGATGTAGTTGTGCGCGTCCTTGAAGTTGCCATCGAAGCGCTTGACGTCGGTGTAGACCAGCCAGAACAGGCCATCGTCATAGGAAAGACACGGCGCCCAGACGCCACAGCTATCCGGGTTGCCGCGCATGTCGAGCTGGCTTGCCCGCTCCAGCGGCCGGCGGACGAGTCGCCAGTTCACCAGATCCCGCGAATGGTGGATCTGCACACCCGGGTACCATTCGAAGGTGGAGGTCGCGATGTAGTAGTCGTCTCCGACACGGCAGATCGAAGGGTCCGGGTTGAAGCCCGGCAGAATGGGGTTTCGGATCATGGCAGTCATGGTTCAGGTGTCCTCCCTTGGCGGCGCCATCCGACCTCAAAAATCATACAAATTCAAGCCTGCAACGTTGCAGTAATTCGCGCGTCGTATCGCCTGTGACCGGCTTTCCACATCGATTCGCTCGGCGATGCGCACCTTAAGGCGGCTGACGATCGCCGTGCCTCGCCGTCTGCAACCGGATTGCACAAACAATGGGCAAAGCGCTGGATCACCCTATTCTACTTTAGTCGGAGGCGGCCGAACTACACGGGAAAATCGCGCCTCAGACTTGAACGTGCGCTTGAAATCGGCACTCTGGCTATGCTTGGCACAAGAACCATAAAAGCCATCGCGGGGAGGAAATCGATGAGAGCTTTGCTCGGCTTTAGCCGACTTATAGACACGATCACGGAATTTATCGGAAAGAGCGTTTCATGGCTGATCCTGGCCGCTGTTCTCGTCAGCGCCGGCAACGCAGTGATCCGCAAGATCTTCAACATGTCGTCGAATGCCTGGCTCGAGGCGCAATGGTATCTGTTCGGCGCCGCCTTCATGTTTGCGGCCGCCTATACGCTGAGCCAGAACGAGCACATCCGCATCGACGTGGTCTACGGTCAGTTCTCGCGCCGCGTGCAGCATTGGATCGACCTTCTTGGGCACCTCCTCTTCCTGATGCCCTTCGTGCTGCTCGTGCTCTATTACCTCTTCCCCTATGTGAAGATGTCCTACGTCTCGGGCGAGGTCTCATCGTCCGCCGGCGGCCTGATCATCTGGCCGGCCAAGGCCATCCTGCTCTTCGGCTTCCTGCTGCTGGCCTTCCAGGGCGTGTCGGAGATCATCAAGAAAATCGCGATCATGACCGGAAACATGGAAGACCCGACACCCTATGTGCCGACCCATGCGCCGCTTGACGATGTCGTGTCTCCGGAGACCCGTCCATGATCGAATTCATTGCTGAAAACCTGGCGCCGATCATGTTCGCGTCACTGATCGTGTTCCTGCTTTTGGGATACCCGGTCGCCTTCTCGCTCGCCGCCAACGGCCTGCTGTTCTTCATCATCGGCGTCGAGCTCGCGCCGCTGTCGGATTCGATCAACCTCTCCTGGCCCCTGCTCAACGCGCTGCCTGACCGGTTCTGGGGGGTGATGTCGAACGACACATTGCTCGCCATCCCCTTCTTTACCTTCATGGGGATCGTGCTCGAGAAATCGGGCATGGCGGAAGACCTGCTCGACACGATCGGCCAGCTCTTCGGCCCGATCCGCGGCGGTCTTGCCTATGCGGTCATCTTCGTCGGCGCGCTGCTTGCAGCCACGACAGGCGTCGTTGCCGCCTCGGTCATCGCCATGGGCCTGATCTCGCTGCCGATCATGTTGCGCTACGGCTATGACCGGAAGGTCGCCTCGGGCGTTATCGCGGCTTCCGGCACGCTCGCCCAGATCATCCCGCCGTCACTCGTGCTCATCGTTCTTGCCGACCAGCTCGGCCGTTCGGTCGGCGACATGTATGCCGGCGCGCTGATCCCGGGCCTGGTGCTGACCGGACTGTACATGGTCTACATCCTGATCATGACGATCCTGAAGCGTGATTCCATGCCGGCCCTGCCGCTGGAAGCCCGCACGCTGGGCTCCGGCGTTACCTCGCTGTTCATCGCGCTCGCGGTCGCAGCCGGCATTGCCTATGCCGCCCACGTCTATCTCTACCCGACCCAGGGCGAGAACGCCGACATCCTCGGCGGCACAGTGGGCGTTGCCTTCATCTATATCGTCGCCCTGCTCGACCGCGGCCTGAAGATCAATGCGATGTCGAGGCTTGCCCAGCAGGTCATCATCGTGCTGATCCCGCCGCTGGCGCTGATCTTCCTCGTCCTCGGCACCATCTTCCTCGGCATCGCAACGCCGACGGAAGGCGGCGCCATGGGTGCAGTCGGCGCGCTGATCATGGCGGCCGCCAAGGGTCGTCTCAATCTGGACGTCGTGCGCGGCGCACTGACGGCAACGACAAGGCTTTCCGCCTTTGTGCTGTTCATCCTGATCGGTGCGCGCGTCTTCTCGCTCACCTTCTACGGCGTCAACGGCCATATCTGGGTCGAGCACCTGCTGACGGCGATGCCGGGCGGCGAGACCGGTTTCCTGATTGCCGTCAACCTGCTCGTCTTCTTCCTGGCGTTCTTCCTCGATTTCTTCGAGCTCGCCTTCATCATCGTGCCGCTGCTTGCGCCCGCTGCCGACAAGCTTGGCATCGACCTCATCTGGTTCGGCGTGCTCCTCGGCATCAACATGCAGACGAGCTTCATGCACCCGCCCTTCGGCTTCGCGCTCTTTTACCTGCGCTCGGTCGCGGCCAAGGTGCCCTATCTCGACAAGATCACCGGCAAGTCGATCCAGCCCGTTACGACCGGCCAGATCTACTGGGGTGCCGTACCCTTCGTCGGTATCCAGATCGTGATGGTGGGCCTGACGATCATGTTCCCGCAGATGGTCATGCACTACAAGGGAACCGGAACGGGCGTCGATCCGAACACCATCAAGATCGAGGTGCCCGGCTTCGGCGCCGGCGGTGGCGGTCTCGGCCTGCCCGGCGGCCTGCAGCTTCCAGGCGGCAGCCCGCTCGACCAGAAGCCGGCCGATCAGGGTGGCGCCCAGCCGCAGACCGCTCCGTCGAACGACCTCAGCCAGCCTCCGTCGTTTGGCAGCCCGGGTGCCCAGCCACAGCCGGCCCCCTCAAACGACCTCAGCCAGCCGCCGTCGTTCAAGTAGGACCGCCGGCAGACAGAAAAGCAAAGGGCGGCCGATAAGCCGCCCTTTCCATTTCTACAATCGCTGAGACGACGACCGAACTCGTTCAATCCAGCCGCTTGGCCGGATTGTCGCGGTACCAGTCGACGATCATCGGCATCGCCTCCTCGAATGGACCGCCGACATAAACGTTGAGCAGCCCCATGCGCGCCTCGCTCTCGTTCTTGAAGTCATGCATCGTCCCGCGCGGGATGACGAACAGCGAGCCCTTCGGCTTCTGGTGCCAGATGTCGCCGACGAGCACGCTCGCCGTGCCCTCGATCACGTAGAAGATCTCGTCGTTGTCGTCGTGCTTGTGGGCGCCCGGTCCCTCGTGCCTGGCATCGAGCCACCATTCCGAGACCGAAAATCGACCAGCGGTTTCAGCGCCGTCGGCTTTGAAGACGGCCTGGATAGCGCCCATGTCGTAGCGGCGGCCCTCGTCGGGACCGAGCACGACCGATTGGCCTTCGCTTGGCATAGTTCTTCCTCCGTCCTGTTGAGGCAGCAACCCTACCACGAAATGCGTTCAGTACGGCGCGCAGCAATACGCCGTGCGCGCGGCAACGAAAAAGCCGCCCGCAACGGATATCGCGAACGGCTCGTTTCAATCGGCAATGAGGGAAAAGCTTAGAGCTTGCCGCCGCGCTGCTGGATCATCATGAAGGTGTCGTAATTGTATTCGGCGATCTGGGCGTTGAGGTAGTACTCGCCGCGGAAAGCCTTGATCGAGTCCCAGATCTTCTTGAAGGTCGGGTTCGAGGCTTCCATCTCCGCGTAGACCTCGTTGGCCTTGTCGAAGCAGGCTGACAGGATTTCGGCGCTGAACGGGCTGAGCTTGGCACCCGAAGCCACCAGGCGCTTGATCGCCGAGGGGTTCAGGTAATCGTACTTCTGCAGCATGTTCGCGTCAGTGGCGTGGCAGGCGGTGCGCAGCAGCGACTGGTAGTTCTTCGGCAGTCCTTCGAACGCCGCCTTGTTGAACATGGCGTGGACCGTCGGACCACCTTCCCACCAGCCGGGATAGTAGTAGTAGGGCGCAACCTTGTAGAAGCCAAGCTTCTCATCGTCATAGGGGCCGACCCATTCGGCAGCGTCGATGGTGCCCTTTTCCAGCGCCGGGTAGATGTCGCCGCCGGCGATCTGCTGCGGCACGACGCCGAGCTTCTCGACGACCTTGCCGGCGAAACCACCGATGCGCATCTTCAGGCCCTGCATGTCGGCGACCGTCTTGATTTCCTTGCGGAACCAGCCGCCCATCTGCACACCGGTGTTGCCGCCGGGGAAGCCGACGAGGCCTTGGGTGCCGAGGAACTCGTTGAAGAGGTCGATACCGCCGCCATGGTAGTGCCAGGCGTTCATCCCGCGCGCGTTGAGCGCGAAGGGAACGGCTGCACCGAGCGCCCAGGTTGGGTCCTTGCCCCAGTAATAGTATGCGACCGTGTGGCAGGCCTCGACCGTACCGGCAGCAGCCGCGTCAGCGGCCTGCAGGCCTGGAACGATTTCGCCGGCAGCGAAGACCTGGATCTGGAAAGCACCGTCGGTTGCCTCCGAGACGTATTTCGACAGCACTTCGCCGCCGCCATAGATCGTGTCGAGCGACTTCGGGAACGACGACGCCAGGCGCCAGTTCACCTTCGGGTTTGCCTGCGCGATGGCCGGTGTCGCAAGCGCGGCTGCACCTGCGGCCGCCAAGCCGCCGAGGCTTGCGTTTTTAATGAATGAACGGCGATCCATGGTTCCTCCCCTAGTTCTCGCCAAAGGGCGGGCGCAGCGCGCCTCTACCCATCAATCCACCCTGCCCCTTCCCGGACAAACGGTGGCTCTCCTCCTCGTTACCCGTCGAAAGCGACTGCGATCAGCACCGCAACCGGCAGGCATTGTCGCACCTTACAGAAACACCGGACCATGTCCAGAAGCCGCTTTCCGGCGTTTATTCGACTTTTGTCTAATACGCCGGAAAGCGATGTGCTTTGCCTAAAATGCAGGCAAATCAATATTTTCGGTCGAACTCAGAGCTCGGCCGACTTGGCCCAGAGGTTGATGTCCGCCTCGCGCGCATAGAGATCGATCTCGGCCAGTTCGTCGGCCGTGAACGTGTCGTTTTCGAGCGCCTTGACGCAATCGACGATCTGCTCGGAGCGGCTGGCGCCGATCAGTGCCGAGGTGATCCGGCCGTTGCGAAGCACCCAGGCAAGCGCCATCTGCGCCAGCGTCTGGCCGCGCTTTTCGGCGATACCGTTCAGCTTGCGGATGTTGTCGATGATCTCGGGGCGGATGAAGTCCTTCTTCAGGAAGTGGTTCTGCGCCGCGCGGCTATCAGACGGGATGCCGCCAAGATACTTCGTCGTCAGCATGCCCTGGGCGAGCGGCGAGAAAACGATCGAGCCGATGCCGAGATCTTCGAGCGTATGGATCAGCCCATCGTCCTCGATCCAGCGGTTGAGCATGGAGTAGCTCGGCTGGTGGATGAGGCAAGGCGTGCCGAGATCCTTAAGGATCGCGGCGGCTTCGCGGGTGCGCTGCGAGTTGTAGGAGGAAATCCCCACATAGAGCGCCCGGCCCGAACGCACGATATGGTCGAGCGCACCGCAGGTTTCTTCGAGCGGCGTCTCAGGGTCGAAACGGTGCGAATAGAAGATGTCGACATAGTCGAGGCCCATGCGCTTCAGGCTCTGGTCGCAGGATGCGATCATGTATTTGCGGCTGCCCCATTCGCCGTAAGGGCCGGCCCACATGTCGTAGCCAGCCTTGGACGAGATGATCAGTTCGTCGCGCAAGTGCGCGAAGTCCGTGCGCATGATTTCGCCGAAGGCAGTCTCGGCCGAGCCCGGAGGCGGGCCGTAATTGTTGGCGAGGTCGAAATGGGTGATGCCTAGATCGAACGCCGTGCGGCACATGTCGACCTTGCGGTCATGCGGTGTGTCGCCACCGAAATTGTGCCAAAGCCCCAGCGAGATCGCCGGCAGCTTCAGGCCGGAACGGCCGAGACGGTTATATTTCATGGTGTCGTAGCGGTTTTCCGCCGGTAGCCAGGTCATCGCACAATCCTCCGCGATCGATCTCCGGATGGCGAACTCGTCCGCCACCCTCAAAAATGAAACGGTTTCCGTAGCGGTTGGCCGCTACGGAAACCTCAGTTCACAAAGGTCTAAACCTCTCCGGTGTCGCTATGAAGCGGCAGCGACGCGATTTCCCGACATTTCTTCTTCGGTCTCGCGCAAGAGTGCCCGAGCTTCCTCGATGCCGAGGGCGGCCGGCTGGGTGCAAGTGGTGGAGAGTTCGACGAAACGTCCCTCCTCGCCAGATTTCAGGATCGACACCATGACGTCGACGCCGTGCAGCGCGCGGTCGAGCGAGCAGCGGGCATCGCGGCCTTCGAGGATGGCGAGCGCCATGTCGGCAAGGCCGGCGGTGCGGTAATTCGCCATCGGCCCCTGCGGATGCTCCTGGTTGGCAACACCGAAAGGATGATCCCAGGGCTCCAGCGGCTCGATTTTCTTGTCGCGGCCGCTTGCTTCCACCGTGCCGCCGAAGAAGTTCGGGTCGGGCACGTAGAGCGAGCCTTCGGTGCCGTAAAGCTCCATGTTGGCATGGCGGTGCGACCAGACATCCCAGCTGGCCGACAGCGTGATCGTCGCGCCGTTCTCAAATTCGAGCAGCGCGTGGATGTTGGTGGGCGTCCTGACCGGGATCACCTCGCCCTTGCGCGGTTCGCTGGTGATCGTGCGGGTCGGGTTGGCCATGGTGGCGAGCGCCGCCACGCGCTTCACCGGACCGATCAGGTTGATCAGGTTGGCGATGTAGTAGGGACCGAGATCGAGGATCGGGCCGCCGCCGGGCAGGAAGAAGAAGTCCGGGTTCGGATGCCACATCTCCATGCCCGGGCTCATGACGTGGCAGGTGCCCGAGGTCACCCGGCCGATCTTGCCCGCGTCAACATAGCTACGGGCAAGCTGATGCGCGCCGCCGAGGAAGGTGTCCGGCGCGCAGCCGACGGAAAGGCCCTTCGCCTTGGCGATCGCCCTCAACTCCTCGCCCTGCTCCAGGGAGAGCACCAGCGGCTTTTCCGAATAGACGTGTTTGCCGGCTTCGAGGATTGCCTTGGAGACCGGATAGTGCGCGTCCGGAATGGTCAGGTTGACGACGATGTCGACATCGGGATTGGCGAGCAGCGCCTCGATGCTCTCAGCTTTAACGCCGTATTCGGCCGCCCGCGCCTCGGCTGCCGCCGGATTGATGTCGGCGCAGGCGACAACCTTGATGCCCCGGAAAAGCGGGGCAAGCTTGAAGTAGGTGGTGGAGATGTTGCCGCATCCGATGATGCCGACGCCAAGTTCCTTGGTCATGGATAAACCTGCTTCTCAATAGGATTGGATGGAGGCGAGCGAACGCTTGGCGAAGCGCTTGAAATCGCTCGGGTTGTCGTGCTCGGCGATGAAGTAGCGGGCCTTCGTGCCGGAAAGTGCCGCAAACAGGCCTTTCCAGTCGACCGTGCCCTCGCCGACATCGGCCCAGCCGTCCTCGTCCTTCTTCTCGCCTGTCGGCGCGATGTCCTTCACATGCACGGCGGTGATGCGGTCGCCATACTTCTTGATCCAGGCGATCGGATCGGCGCCGCCGCGGATGATCCAGGCGATATCGGCCTCCCAGGAGAGATCCGGTCCGCCCGCAAAGATCAGGTCCTGCGGAATACTGCCATCCGGAAGGGCCGCGAACTCGAAGTCGTGGTTGTGCCAGCCGAAGATCAGCCCGGCATCACGATAGGGCTTGCCGGCCTTCTGCAGCCGCTCGCCGAAGGCGCGCCAGCCGGCGGCATCGGTCGGGCGCTGGTCGGGCATCAGGTAGGGGCAATAGATCGCCTTGATGCCGAGCGCCTTGGCGATTTCGAGCACGCGCGCCGGATCGCTTTCGAGCATGTCCAGGCCAAAGTGCGCGGTCGGCATGGCGAGACCATTGTCGTCGAGACCTTCCTTGAAGCTGGCGATCTCGGCGTCGCTGAGCGCTGCGTAAAGCGCGCCGTAACCTTCGACCTGGCTGTAGCCGGCGTCGCCGAGTGCTTTCAGCACATTGGCGAAAGGCGGGAAATTGCGAGCGCTATAAAGCTGGAAACTGACGTCCTTCATGAAATCCTCCTCGATTTCGTCCTGAGGGTCTTGGGATAGTGGGATCTTGGGGTTGTTGGGGTCTCGGTATCACCTGAGCCAGGTATCGTAGTCCGACACCAAGAGGTGGGCGGGGCCTGCGTCCTCCTCGATCGCCGAGAAGCGACCGACCGGCTCGCGGAAATAGTTGTCGGTGAGATCGTCGTTGACGGTCGATACTTCGCCCATCAGCACGTCGGCGCCCTCGGCCCAGAAGGCGTGCCAGTTGCCAGGGAGAAGCGTGACGCTTTCACCGGCCTTGAGCTTCAGCAGGCCGCCAGCTTTCAGCGTGCGCAGCCGTGCATCGGTCGCCACAACGACGTCGCTCTCCTCGTCAACCGAGCCGTCCGGTTTGGAATTGTACATCTGCAGCACCAGCGAACCGCCGCCACGGTTGATGATGTCCTCGGTCTTGACCGCGTGACGGTGCAGCGGGTTGACCTGGTCCTTGGCGGTGATCATCAGCTTCTCGGCGTAAACCATGCCTTGCCCGGTCTTCAGATTGGCGGCATTGCCGTTGCGCAGCGTGAAGAGCACCAGCCCGAACTCGTCGAAGCGGCCCTTGCCATAGTCGGTAATGTCCCAGCCGAGCCGGGCATCAAAGATCGTCGGACTGTCGGAAGCGACGCGCGCCTTCAGTTGCTCCGGCGACCAGTAGGCAAAGGGTGGCAGGGTGAAGCCGAAGCTCTTCATGAAGGCATCGCTCTCGGCGATGATGTCGTTGACGTGGCTGCGTTTCATGGCGGTCAACCCTTTCCCTGGCAGGATTCGAGATCGAAGGCGGAAAAGCGCGGCAGCTCACCTGCGTCAAACAGCACCTTCGGGGTGAAACGGATGACCTTCGTCTCGCCGGCCAAGAGGTCGAAGGCGTTGTCGGAATAGCGCCCGGCGACATCCGCCTCGATCATCACATGCAGCGCCAAGCCGCTCGCCTTGACCGTGACGTCGAAGGCGCCTTCGCCTGCGGGCGCGACATCGAGTGTCAGGCCGGACGGCTTGAGGTCGAGCGCCTTATAGGTGCCGTTGACGTGGTGCCCCTCACCGCGCATGCCGTTCGATGCCTCGAACGACCAGAACAGCAGGTCGCCTTCCGGAATGTCGAAAGCCGCGATCGTCGCCAGCGTTGCTGCCCGGTCCGGGCTGCAGGTACCGGCGACCGCCGCGAGCGGCGTGCGCTGGCCATCGAGCGAAACCAGGAAGGTTTGCAGCTCGACGGTCACCGGCTCTGCCGTATCGTTGACCATCGAGAACGCGATTTCCTTTCCATCTGCCGATGGGATCGCTGCGACCGAGACCGGCTGGAAGAAGCGACGGACCATGTAGTGCATCGCCTTCCAGCTGCCGCCATAGTCGAGGCTCGACCAGGAGGCGACCGGCCAAGTGTCGTTGAGCTGCCAGTAGAGCGTGCCCATGCAATGGGGCTTCAGCGAGCGCCAGTAGTCGACGGCCGTGCGGATCGCCAGCCCCTGCTGCACCTGGCTGAGATAGACGAAAGCCGGAAAATCCTTGGGGAAACGGAAGTAGCGGAACATCGTGCCGGCGATGCGCTCGTTGCCGCCGACATTCTTCTGGTGGCTCTCGATCACGGGCGACGCGATATTGAGGTCCTTCTCGGCCGCAAACTGCCGGATGACCGGCATCGACGTATAGGACTGGAAGCCGAACTCCGAGCAGAAGCGCGGCCGCACGGTGCGGTAATTGTCGAATGACTTGTTTTCGTGCCAAACCGACCAATAGTGCATGTCCCCGGAACCATCGGCATGCCAGGCGTCGCCGAAGTCGAGATATCCCGACGCCGGACTCGACGGCCACCAGATCGCTTCGGACAGCGCCGCCTTCAGCGCCACCTCGATGGTGCGGTTCAGCCGGTCATAGGAGACGAGATAACGGTCGCGATCCTTGCGCGGCTCTTCGAACCAGGTGAGCGCGCCGACGAGCTCGTTGTCGCCACACCAGACCGCGATCGACGGATGCGACGACAGGCGCTTGGCCTGGTAGTCCACCTCGGCTGCGACATTCTCCAGGAAATCCGGCGTCGAAGGATAGAGGTTGCAGGCGAACATGAAGTCCTGCCAGACCATGAGGCCCAGCCGGTCGCACAGATCGTAGAACCAGTCCGGCTCGTAGAAGCCGCCGCCCCAGACGCGGATCATGTTCATGTTGGCATCGACAGCCGAGGTCAAAAGGTCTTCGACGCCTTCGCGGGTCACCCGCGACGCCAGCGCATCGGCCGGGATCCAGTTGGCGCCCTTGCAGAAGATCTCGCGCCCGTTGACGCGGAAGGCGAAGCGGCTGCCGGCCTCGTCCTTGTCGGTCAGAAGCTCGACGGTGCGGAAACCGATCTGACGCGTCACCTGCTCCTGCGGCACCTCGACGGTCAGCCGCGACAGGTCCTGCTCGCCGCTTCCAGCCGGCCACCAGCGCTTGGGCTCGCTCACGGAGAAGACATGGGTGATGCGGGTCTCGCCCTTGCCGACGGCGCAATCGAGCCGTTCGCGGTCCTCGTCGAGCGAGAAGTGCACCGGCACAATGCCCGGCCCATCGGCAAAGAGCGTCAGCGTCACCACCAGATCGACGCTGCCATCCTCCAGCCAGACCTGCTTGCTCGTCACATGCTCGATGCGCGCGATCTCCAGCCGGCAAAGGGCGATCTCTCCGTAGACGCCGAGCGGCGCGATCGCGAGGTTCCAGTCCCAGCCGAAATGGCACTGGGGTTTGCGCAGCATATTGCCGTTGGCGATCGGTGAATTGCCAGGGTGATAGGGCACGTAGAAGGGCTGCTCCGCCTGCCGCCGCGCGCCTTCGGCAATCGAGGAATGCAACACGATGCGGATGCGGTTCTCGCCTGCAACCAGCGTCTTCGAGACATCCGGGCGATAGCGGCGGAAGCAATTCTCCGCTTCAAGCACCAGCTTGTCATTGACGAACACCGAGGCAACCGTGTCGAGGTATTCAAGGTCGAGATACCAGTAGCCGGCAATGTCGTCGGCACCGACCGTGACCGTGCGCTCGATCACCCAGTCCTTGTGCGCCACCCACTGCACGTCGTTCTCGTTGCGCCCCACATACGGGTCGTCGATCACGCCGGCCTTCAGCAGCGCCGAATGCACATCGCCCGGCAACTCCATTGCCAGCGCATGGCTATTGTCGACGGAAGAAAATTGCCAATCCCCTGAGAGATCGAGACGAATGGCGGTGCGGGTGAAATCCTCAGAGAGCATGCACATGGTTCCATAGATCGACCGGCCACGCCGGCACAGTCATTGCTGGGAGGCGCCGGGCAGAGGTGGCCGCCCGGCATCTCCTTATTTCAGAGTCGGTTCTCGCTTGTCGCATCGAAGATCGAGGCGACGCCCATGTCGAAGGAGAGCGTGACCGCCGTGCCCGGCGCATAGCGCCGCTGGCCGGCGATACGAACCGACATCGACTGTCCGGCAAGCTTCAGCCACAGCAGATTGTCGGCGCCCATCGGCTCCTCGATATCGACGACCGCCCGGTGCGAGGCCGGCGCGCCACTTGCCGCTTCGTCGACGCGCACATGCTCGGGCCTCAAGCCCAGCACCACCTTCTGGCCATGCACGAAGGGCGCGCGCGACGGATAGGCCGACACGTCGAAATCGACGCCGTTGGCGTGGACGTAGGCGCGCTGGTCGCGCAGCTGCAGTTCGCCGCGAAAGAAGTTCATCGACGGCGAACCGATGAAGCCGGCGACGAACAGGTTTTCCGGCGCGTTGTAGATCGTCATCGGATCGGCAAGCTGCTGGATCACGCCGCTCTTCATGACCGCGATGCGGTCGGCAAGCGTCAAGGCCTCGATCTGGTCGTGGGTGACGTAGATCATCGTGTTCTTCAGCGACTGGTGCAGCCGCTTGATCTCGACGCGCAGCTCCGAGCGCAGCTTGGCGTCGAGGTTGGAGAGCGGCTCGTCGAACAGGAACACGTCGACATCGCGCACCAGCGCCCGGCCGATCGCCACACGCTGGCGCTGGCCGCCCGAGAGTTCCGAAGGCTTGCGCTTCAAGAGCGGCTGGATCTGCAGGATCTCGGCGGCGCGGCTGACGCGCTTGTCGATCTCCTCTTTCGGCACCTTGGCGACCTGGAGGCCGAAGGAGAGGTTCTTCTCCACCGACATCTGCGGATAGAGCGCGTAGGACTGGAACACCATGCCGATGCCGCGGTCCTTGGGCTCCTCCCAGGTGACGTTCTTGTTCTTGATGAAGATCTGCCCGTCGCTGACATCGAGCAGCCCGGCGATGCAGTTCAGCAAGGTCGACTTGCCGCAGCCGGACGAGCCGAGCAGCACCAGGAACTCGCCGTCCTTGATGTCGAGGTTAAGCGTGTCGAGCACAGTGACGGCACCGAAGCTCAACGACAGGTCTTTGACCGATACGCTGACGTTTTGCATGTTGTTACCCTTTCACTGCGCCGGCGGCGATGCCGCGGACAAAAAGCCGTCCGGAAACGAAGTAGACGAAGAGCGGAACCGCCCCGGTCAGGATCGTCGCCGCCATGTTGACGTTGTATTCCTTCACGCCCTGGACCGAATTGACGATGTTGTTGAGCTGAACCGTCATCGGGTAGTATTCCGGCCGGGTGAACACGACGCCGAACAGGAAGTCGTTCCAGATCCCGGTGACCTGCAGGATCATCGCCACGACGAAGATCGGCAGCGACATCGGCAGCATGATCTTGAAGTAGATCGTCCAGAAGCCGGCGCCATCGACGCGCGCGGCCTTGAACAGTTCCTCCGGCAGGCCGGCGAAATAGTTGCGGAAGAGCAGCGTCAGGATCGGCATGCCGAAGATGGTGTGCACGAGGATGAGGCCGGTGAGCGTGCCGTAGATGCCCATTTCCCGCAGTACGATGACGATCGGATAGATCATCACCTGATAGGGAATGAAGGCGCCGACGATCAGGATGGTGAAGAACAGCTCCGCCCCCTTGAAGCGCCAGTTGGCGAGCGCATAACCGTTGACCGAGGCGATCGCGATCGAGACGATCGTCGAAGGAACGGTGATGCGCACCGAGTTCCAAAAGCCGCGCGAAAGGCCGTCGCAGTTGAGCCCCGTGCAGGCGCTCGCCCAGGCCTTTGCCCAAGGCTCGAAGGTGATTTCAACCGGCGGGGCAAAGATGTTGCCGAGCCGGATTTCCGGCATGCCCTTGAGCGAAGTCATGACCATCACGTAGAGCGGCAGCAGGTAGTACAGCGCCACGACGATCAGCGTGCCGTAGATCATGATGTTGCGGCCAGACAACGCCCGGCGGGGCTTGGCGCCGCGGGGGCCGGCGACGACCCGGTTTGTCTGCGCCTGCAGTGCGGCCTCTTCAGTCACCGAATTGAAAGCAACGATATCAGACACGCTTGCGCCCTCCCCCGAATTCCAGATAGGCCCAAGGCACGATGATGATGGCGACGGTGATGAGCATCATCGTCGAGGCGGCAAAGCCCTGACCGAGGTTCTGCGCCTGGAACATGTAGTCGTAGACATACTTTGCAGGCACTTCCGACGCGATGCCGGGACCGCCGCTCGTCTGCGCCACCACCAGGTCGTAAACCTTGACGATGCCGCTGGCGATGATCACCAGCGTGGTGATGAAGACGCCGCGCATCATCGGAATGACGACGAAGATGTAGGTCTTCCACATGGGTATGCCGTCGACGCGCGCGGCCTTCCAGATGTCCTCGTCGATGCCGCGAAGACCTGCGAGCATCAGGCACATGACGAGCCCGGTGCCCTGCCAGAGGGCTGCGATCAGGATGCCGTAGATGACGATGTCGGCATTATAGAGCGGGTCGAAGGTGAAGCTTTCCCAGCCGAGCGAGCGCACCACCGACTGGATGCCGAATTCCGGATTGAGCAGCCATTGCCAGACCAGGCCCGTCACGATGAAGGACAGGGCGAAGGGATAGAGCATGATGGTGCGGAAGGTATTTTCGAAGCGGATCTTCTGGTCCATCAATGCGGCCAGCACGAAGCCGATCAGCAGGCTGAAGATCAGCGAGAAGATGCCGTAGATTGCCAGATTCTGCACCGAAATCAGCCAGCGCGGCGCCGCCCAGAGGCGCTCGTACTGATCGAGGCCGACGAATGAGAGCCGCGGCAACAGCTTGGAATTGGTGAAGGAATAGACGACCGTCCAGATCGTGCCGCCGAGGAAGATCACCACGGCCGTCAGAATCATCGGGACGGAGGCAATCTTCGCGTTCAGGTTCCGCAGCCACTGGTTCGGTCGGCCCGGACCTTGTGTGTAACCCGCCATGTTTCGTTCCTCCGGAACTGCATTGGGTTTCGGACGATGGGCAGCCCCGCGCACTCAGCGCGCAGCGCTCTGCCACATCAGGGCGACAACCACTCCCATGGGGCCCGCAAACGCATCACGCGCGGACGACCGGCACATCCTGCCGAATGGGAGGCTTTGACCGGCCTCGTTTTCAAAGAGGCCGGCCAAGGCAGTTGCGGTTACTCCGCGTTCGCGATGATGTCGGCGAAGCGCTTCTGCGCGTCTTCCGGCGTGATCGACGGGTTGGCGAAGAATTCGGAGAACAGGTCTTCCTTCTGCTTCTGGCTGTCGGCCGAAAGCAGCTGGTCGGTACCCTGGATCACGTTGCCCTTGGCAAGAATGTCCAGCCCCTTCTTCATGCAGTCGTTGGCAGCCGCCAGATCGACGTCGCCGCGCACCGGCAGCGAACCCTTCTTGAGGTTGAAGGCGACCTGCGTCTTCGGATCGAGCAGCGTCGAGGCCAGCGCTTCCTGCGCCTTCGACTTTTCCTCGTCCTTCAGAAGCGGGAAGTAGAAGGCGTCGCCACCGGTCGAGATGATCTCGTTGACGCCGAGACCCGGCAGGCAGGTGTAGTCGGTTCCGGCCTTCTGGCCGGCAAGCGCGAATTCCCCTTGCGCCCAGTCGCCCATGATCTGGCCGCCGGCCTTGCCGGTGATGACCATGTTGGTCGCCTGGTTCCAGTCCTGGACGTTGGAGCCCTTCGACATGCGGCGGGCATCGTCGGCAGCCTTGAAGACCTTGGCGATCTCAGGACCCGCTGCCACTTCCTCGTCCTTGTCGCCGAACACCTTCTGGAAGGTGTCCTTGCCGGCGATCGCCACCATCAGCACGTCGAAGGCGCCGGCTGCCTGCCACGGCTGACCGCCGACGGCGAGCGGCACGATGCCTGCCTTTTCGAGCGCGGGCGCCGCGGCCACGAATTCATCCCAGTTCTTCGGAACCTCGACGCCGGCCGTCTTGAAGGCGGCATTCGACAGCCACAGCCACTGCCAGGAGTGGATGTTGACCGGGGCGCAATAGATCTTGCCGTCGATCGTGCAGGAATCGAGCAGGCTCGCCGGCTTGATGATGTCCTTCCACTTCTCGCGGGTTGCGACATCGGTGAGATCACGCATCAGCCCGGCCTGAACCAGTTCCTCAGCCTGGCGACCATGGTTGAACTGCGTGGCGCCCATCGGGTCGCCACCGGTGATGCGGCTGATCATGATCGGACGGGCGGTGCCGCCAGAACCGGCGATCGCGCCGTCGACCCAGTGATTGCCCGTCGCATCGAAGGCCTTGGCGAGTTCCGCGACCGCGGCAGCTTCGCCGCCCGAGGTCCACCAATGGGTCACTTCAAGATCGACAGCGTTGGCTGCGCTGAACGGCAGGGCCACGGCGGCTGAAAGCACGGCGGCGAAAGAACGTAAATTCATGAGTCTCCTCCCTCACTGTAACGTTACCGTAAAAAACTTAGTGCAATCGATTACAGGACGCAACACCCACCACAATCGATTTAAACAGAATCTTAAAAAACACCCATTGCGTGCATACGACAGCCGCGTTCCAAAGCGCTTTGCGCGCAGTGCCGGCCCCCACGCAGCCGACAAGAATCCCTTACATCGCGCTGAAATACATATATTTTCCGCAACAATGGCGCACCGGCATAGGAGGCGCCATCTCGCAAGCGCAAAAAACATGCGGCAAAACTTCCGATTCAACCAGTCCGCTCCATCTTTCGCAGCGCAGCAACGAAAACGCTCGACATCGCAACTGTATCGTTACAGATTTGAAGCAATTTGATCCATCCAAAGCAGCATAGCCGCCACCGACTTTTCGTATATAACGCGATGACGTGACTGGGCGACGGCGCGGCGGATGGAACTGAACCGACGCGTTTCGCTGCCGAATGGGCAATCTGGCGGCGGGCGGCAAGAGAGTGGGCGGGTGACGGCAATGGACAACAAGACGAAAAACAGGCCGCAGACACTGCCGGATGGAGCCCGTCCGACACTGAAGACGATCGCCTTCATGACCGGGCTCGGCATCACTACGGTTTCGCGGGCGTTGAAGGATGCGCCCGATATCGGTGCGGAAACCAAGGAGCGTGTGCGGCTCGTCGCCAAACAGATCGGCTACCAGCCGAACCGCGCCGGCGTGCGCCTGAGGACCGGCAAGACCAACGTCATCAGTCTCGTATTGACGCTGGAAGAAGAGATCATGGGCATCACCAGCCCGATGGTCGTCGGCATCACCGAGATCCTTGCCGGCACGCCCTACCACCTGGTCGTCACCCCCTATAGCGCCGTCAAGGACGCTCTGGCGCCGATCCGCTATATCCTCGACACGGGTGCTGCCGACGGCGTGATCATCTCGCGAACCGAGCCGCACGACCCGCGTGTGGCGCTTTTGACCGAGCGCGGCCTGCCCTTCGTCACCCATGGCCGCACGGAGATGGGCATCGTTCACCCCTATCACGACTTCGACAACGAGCGTTTCGCCTACGAGGCGGTACGCAAACTGGTGGCGCGCGGCCGGCGGAAGCTGGTGTTGCTCGAGCCGCCGCCGCACCTCACCTTCTATTCACACATGCGCGCCGGTTTCGAGCGTGGACTTCGCGATTTCCAGGCGGATGCAGTCGGCTTCCACCAGACCAACATTGACCATTCGCTGGTCGAGATCCGCGACGCCTTCGAGCCCCTGATGCGCTCGGCGGACGCGCCCGACGGCATCGTTTCGGGCAGCGGCTCCGGTGCGATCGCTTTGATTGCCGGCCTGGAAATGGCCAAGAAGAAGCTCAGCGAAGACTGCGACATGGTCTCGAAGTCACCGAGCGACTTCCTGCGCTGGCTGCGCCCGGAAGTCATGACCATGTACGAGGACATCCGCGTGGCCGGTCGGGAACTGGCCAAGGCAGTCATCGGCCACATCGACGGCCAGCCGCCAGAAACGCTGCAGAGCCTCAGCCAGCCCGAGTTCCAGCCGCCAATCACCCGCGGTTTGCGCGCCTAGGAAAGGCTGAAAACAGCCCTCAAGTCTTGCTTGTGACGCAGAAACCTGCGACAGGCCGGGGCAACAATTGGGCGCGACTGCGCCCCGCTCCTCCCTTCAGGCTACCGCAGACATGATCCGTATCGAAAACATCAGCAAGCAGCTCAGCCACCGCATCCTTTTCATCGAAGCCTCCGCCGCGCTCAACCGCGGTGAAAAGGTCGGCCTCGTCGGCCCGAACGGCGCCGGCAAGTCCTCGCTCTTTCGCATGATCACCGGCGAGGAAATACCGGACGAAGGCCAGGTCGCCGTCGATAAGGGCGTCACCATCGGCTACTTCAACCAGGACGTCGGCGAGATGTCCGGCAACAGCGCTGTTTCCGAAGTGATGAACGGCGCCGGACCGGTGAGCGAAGTCGCCGCCGAGCTGCGCGAGCTCGAAGCCGCCATGGTCGATCCGGATCGCCTCGACGAGATGGACGCGATCATCGAGCGCTACGGCGAGGTGCAGGCACGCTATGAAGAGCTTGACGGCTACGCGCTCGAGGGCCGCGCCCGCGAAGTGCTGGCGGGCCTGAGCTTTTCCCAGGAGATGATGGACGGCGACGTCGGCAAGCTCTCGGGCGGCTGGAAGATGCGCGTGGCGCTTGCCCGTATCCTGCTGATGCGGCCCGACGTGATGCTGCTCGACGAACCGAGCAACCATCTCGATCTCGAAAGCCTGATCTGGCTCGAAGACTTCCTCAAGAACTACGACGGCGCGCTGATGATGACCTCGCACGACCGCGAGTTCATGAACCGCATCATCACCAAGATCATCGAGATCGACGGCGGTCAGCTCAATGCCTATTCGGGCGACTACGGCTTCTACGAGCAGCAGCGCGCCCAGAACGAGAAGCAGCAGCAGGCGCAGTTCGAGCGCCAGCAGGCGATGCTCGCCAAGGAAATCAAGTTCATCGAGCGCTTCAAGGCGCGCGCCTCGCACGCCTCCCAGGTGCAGAGCCGGGTAAAGAAGCTCGAGAAGATCGACCGGGTCGAGCCGCCGAAGCGCCGCCAGACGGTCAACTTCGAATTCCGTCCGGCGCCGCGCTCCGGCGAAGACGTCATCAACATCAAGGGCGTGCACAAGAAATATGGCAGCCGCAGCATCTATGAAGGGCTCGACTTCATGGTGCGCCGCCGGGAGCGCTGGTGCATCATGGGCATCAATGGCGCCGGCAAGTCGACGCTGCTGAAGCTTGTCGCCGGCTCGACCGAACCGGACGAAGGCAATGTCGCGCTCGGCGCCAGCGTCAAGATGGGCTACTTCGCCCAGCACGCCATGGACGTGCTCGATGGCGACCGCACGGTGCTGCAGCAGCTCGAAGACACCTTCCCGCAGGCGGGCCAGGCGCCGCTGCGCGCGCTTGCCGGCTGCTTCGGCTTTTCCGGGGACGATGTCGAGAAGAAGTGCCGGGTGCTTTCCGGCGGCGAGAAGGCGCGCCTGGTGATGGCGATCATGCTCTTCGACCCGCCGAATTTGCTTGTTCTCGACGAACCGACCAACCACCTCGACCTCGACACCAAGGAAATGCTGATCAAGGCGCTCGCGGACTACGAAGGCACGATGCTGTTCGTTTCGCACGACCGCCACTTCCTCGCAGCCCTTTCCAACCGTGTGCTGGAGCTGACGCCCGAGGGCATCCATCAGTATGGCGGCGGTTACACGGAATATGTCGAGCGGACCGGCCAGGAAGCGCCGGGTCTTCGCAGCTGAAGCAAAGCAAGCTGGGCGTCGCGCGCCGGCGCCCAGCATTTCGCAGTCACCGCCTTCCTCGGCGGGACCGAGGACCTGCAAGCAGAACCCAAACGCATAACGCGACCCTGCTCTAAATCGGTACTGAAAAAACTAGGTTCTTGTGGCGCTGCCGTGGCAACGCCCACCGATCCTAACTTATCGCGCCGTGAAATCGATGGGACTTTGGTCCGACTCTTGCTGCCAAAGGTCTGAGTGTCATTGCCGCGCCATGCACCGGTCACATATTGCACGGGCTGGGGCGCCATCGCAGCAAACAAAAAAGCTGCCAATCACTTCAGACAGGTGATGTTCGGCATGACATCGAGAATTGCATGGAAAGACAGGCTGACTGACCGCGCGTGGGCCTTCCTGTCCAATCCCTTGACCATCGGCATCTATCTTGCGTTCGCCATGCTTTGCGCCTTCGTCGGCAGCGCAACGACCGGTGTCCCGGCCTATCTGCTTATGGCCATCGGCTTTCTGCTGGTGATCTTTGTCGATCCGCCAAAGAGGCTGGGTAGGCTGCGGCAACGGCGCCGCCGCTCGTCACCGGCAAACACGGTTACGCCATTCCCGCGTCGCACGGATGAGCGCGAAACGATGCGGGGTTCGCAGCGCCCTGGCGAACGCAGCCGAACCCGCGACGACCGCCACGCTTCTCGGCGCTAGCCGCGCCCGCCAGGGGTCTTTGGGACAACTGGCGTCACGCGGTGCACAAGCCTCAGCCCGCAACAATCGGCCCTTTCGGCCGTTTTCCGTCTGACGTACATTCCCATGAACGGACGCATGACGTCCACGGTGCAGCCAAGCCATCCAGCATGAGATGGCGATGAAAGCGCGTGGGCACGATGAAGACGAAACACTACGTGCTGCAAATCTTTCGCGCCGCCTTCACCGACAGGCTGGTGCTGATCATCGTTGTGCTGATGATTGCCTCGCTTTTCGCCGTCCTGCCGATCAAGTCCTGTTCCAATCCCACCGCGTCAGGCGGCGGGGGAACCACAGAACGATCTGTACCCGTCTCGATGACAGGCTAGCACCCCGTCCAGGCAAAACGAGACCCAAACGAAAACGGGGCGACCCGAAGGCCGCCCCGCATTGATCTGTTTACCCGAACGGTCAGGCGTTGAGGCCGCTGCCCCACGGGCCATGATGGCTGTCGGCACCGTCGACGCGGTCAAAGCCATGGGCGCCGAAGAAGTCGCGCTGCGCCTGGATGACATTGGCCGTGCCGCGGCCGCGGCGGTAGCTGTCGAAATAGCCGAGTGCGGAGGCGAGTGCCGGAACCGGCAGGCCGCCGAGAACGGCTGCCGAGACAACGCGGCGCAGCGCTCCGTCGGTGTCCTTCACCATGGCGGCAAAGGCCGGCGTCACGATCAGGTTGGCGGCGTCAGGCGCCTTGGTGAAGGCG
Organism: Ensifer sp. ENS06; assembly: GCF_014852205.1. NCBI lineage: Bacteria > Pseudomonadati > Pseudomonadota > Alphaproteobacteria > Hyphomicrobiales > Rhizobiaceae > Ensifer > Ensifer sp. ENS06. The sequence goes on from NZ_JACVBC010000002.1 coordinate 270,013, forward strand.
GTGGTGATCTCGTCCAGGAACTGCGAGCGGATGATGCAGCCGGCGCGCCAGATCTTGGCGATCGTCGGCATCGGCAGGTTCCAGTTGAACTCCTTGGACGCCGCCGACATCACGGCAAAGCCTTGCGCATAGGCGCCGATCTTGGCGGCAAGCAGCGCGCTTTCGAGATCCTTGATGAAGGCTGCCTTGTCGGCAACCTTGAACTCGCCGACTGCGGGAAGGCCGAGGATCTTCTCGGCCGCTTCGCGCTCGTCCTTCATCGAGGAGATGCTGCGGGCTGCAACCGCCGCCTCGATGCCGGTTGCCGGCACGCCCATGTTCTGCGCCTCGATCACCGACCACTTGCCGGTGCCCTTCTGGCCGGCCTTGTCGAGGATCAGGTCGACGATCGGCTTGCCGGTCAAAGGATCGGCGGCCTTCAGCACCTTCTCGGTGATCTCGATCAGGTAGGAATTGAGGCGGCCCTTGTTCCAGGTGCCGAAGACTTCGCCAATCTCGCTCGCCGACATCTTCAGGCCGTCGCGCAGGATGCCGTAGATTTCGGCGATCATCTGCATGTCGGCATATTCGATGCCGTTGTGGATGGTCTTGACGAAGTGGCCGGCGCCGTTTTCGCCGAGCCAGGCGACGCAAGGCACGTTGTCATACTTGGCGGCGATCGAGGTCAGCACGGTCTCGACGCGCTTCCAGGACTCTTCCTTGCCGCCGACCATGATCGACGGGCCGTGGCGCGCACCTTCCTCACCGCCGGAAACACCCATGCCGATGAAGGTAAGACCCGAATCCTTCAGCGCCTCGAAGCGGCGCATCGTGTCGCGGAAGTTGGCGTTGCCGGCATCGATCATGATGTCGCCCTTGGCGAGATACGGCTTCAGGATTTCCATCTGCTGGTCGACCGGCTCGCCGGCCTTGATCATGATGATGATCGGACGCGGCGGGCGGATGGCGGCGACAAACTCTTCAATGGTTTCGCAGGGCACGATCTGGCCCTGGAGGTCGCCGGCCTCCGCGTAGAATTTGTGCGTCGCTTCGACGGTGCGGTTGAACACCGCGATCTTGTTGCCTTTTTCAGCGATGTTGAGCGCCAGGTTCGAGCCCATGACACCGAGACCGATTAGGCCGATTTCCGCCTGTGACACGTGATTGCCTCCATTGGACAGAAGTGCCGGGCGCGATCGGGATAAACGCGTCTGTGCCGGCCCTTCGAATTGAACTTCGCCCCCTCGCGCGGGGCTCTGTCGAAGGGCCCAGGCGCGAGAAGCGACGGCGGAGGCTGTTTTGGCATTCAAATCGATTAAGGACAAGTGATTACTGACGAAATCACTTCTTTTCAGGCTTGCCATCGCCATCGTCGAGCACCCGCCAGGAGGCGCCTTCGAGGTCTTCGTATTGGCCGCTCTTCAGTGCCCAAAGGAAGGCGACGAGGCCAATCCCACCGAGAAACAGCGCGATGGGAATGAGATAGATCAGCGTGTTCATGAGGCGCTCCCTACCGGCCGCAGCGTGACAGGTGCCTTCTGTTCGGCGACCTCCGTGACATTGCCGGTCGCCGCGCGCAGGCGCAAGGCGTTGGCAACGACGATCACCGACGAGGTTGACATGGCGACGGCCGCGATCAGCGGTGTGGCATAGCCGAGGATCGCGATCGGGACGGCGATGACGTTGTAGCCAATCGCCAGGGCAAAGTTCTGGCGGATCAGCCGCCCGGCCCGGCGCGACGTATCGATCGCCATCGGCACGGCGTTCAGCCCCTGGTGCAGGAAGACGAAGTCTGCCGCCTGGCGGCCAACATCGGCGGCCGTTGCCGGCGCCATCGAGACGTGCGCGGCGCGCAGCGCCGGCGCGTCGTTGATGCCGTCACCGACCATCAGCACGCGGTGACCACCCTCAGCGGCGGCCGCACATTCATCGACCTTGCCGCGTGGCGTCAGTTCCGCCTTGAAGCGCTCGATGCCGGCCCGCTTGGCAAGGGCGGCGACGACCGGCGCACGGTCGCCCGAAAGAATGCCCGTCGAAAGGCCGAGCCGTCCAAGTTCCTCGATGCTCTCGCGGGCGAACGGCCTGAGCCGGTCCTCGAAGCGGAAGCAGGCGAGTTCGCGGCCATCGAGCGACAGGATCACTTCCGACTGGCTGGTCGCCTCGCCGGCATCGCCGCAGGCAAAGGCGCGGCTGCCAAGCCGGTAGAGACCGGTTTGCGTCTGCGCTTCAATGCCGGCACCGGGGATTTCGCGGATGTCGCCATTGACGACGGGCGCGATCGCCGCCGCATCATGAATGGCCATCGCCAGCGGATGGCGCGAATGCACGGCGAGCCCCGCCGCCGTCGCGAGGATCGATGGCTGAATGTCCCCGCCATTGACGAGCCGCGGCTCGCCAACCGTGAGTGTTCCGGTCTTGTCGAGCAGCACCGTATCGATCTCGGCAAGCCGCTCCATCGCCGAGCCGTCCTTGACCATGACGCCGTTCTGGAAGAGCCGTCCGGCGGCAATCACCTGCACGACAGGTACCGCAAGCCCGAGCGCGCAGGGGCAGGTGATGATCAGGACCGCGACGGCGACCAGCATCGCATGATGGAAATCGCCGTTGACGAACATCCAGCCGATGAAGCTGAGCAGAGCCAGCAGATGCACCGCCGGCGAATAGTATTGTGCCGCGCGGTCGGCGATGCGGCGGTAGCGCGCCCTGCCTCCTTCGGCGGCTTCCATCAGCCCCATGATCTCGGCAAGCAGCGAGTCGCGTGCCGCCGCCGTCGCCTCGATCGTCAGCGGTCCGGTGAGGTTCAGCGTACCCGCCTCGACGGCGTCGCCGACCTTGACTGGCGCCGGCGCGCTCTCGCCATTGACGATCGAGCGATCGAGATCGCTGGTGCCCATGAGGATGCGGCCGTCGACGGGAATGCGCTCGCCGGCAGCGATCGCCAGTTTCTCGCCGGGCTTGATCTCGTCGACAGGGCGATACTCGCGTCCGCCCTCGGCATCCACCACCATGGCGCCGCGCGGCGAGAGCCTCGCCAGGCTGCTGATCGCCGAGCGGGCGCGCCCGCGCATCATATGGTCGAGCGTGCGGCCGATCAGCAGGAAGAAGAGCAGCATCACCGTGCCGTCGAACCAGGCATGGGTGCCGTGAGTGATCGTCTCGTAGAGCGAGATCGAATAGGAGAGCGTTATCGCCAGCGCAATCGGCACGTCCATGTTGGTACGGCCGTGCTTCAGCGCGTTCCAGGCGGACGCATAGAAGAAGCGTCCGGCATAGATCAGCGTCGGGGCGGCAATCAGCGCCGAGATCCAGTGAAAGAGATCGCGGGTCGCCGCCTCCGCCCCCGACCACACCGAGACCGAAAGCAGCATGATGTTGGCCGAGGCAAAACCCGAGACGGCAACGGCGCGCACCAGCTTCTTCAGCGTCTGATCGCCGTCTTCCTCGCCCGGCGCGAAAAGATGGGTCTCGTAGCCGCGCGAACGGATGGCCCGCGCCAGTTCCCGCGGATCGGTACGGGCGCCATTTACCTCTTCCTTCCAGACGATCGACACGCGCCGCGACGAAAGGTTCACGCGCGCCCGGTCAACCTCCGGCCGTGTCTTCAAGGCGCCCTCGAGCGTGGTAATGCAGGCGCCGCAATGCACGCCGGGCACGCTCAAATCCGTCTGGCGCAGGCCGCCGCCGAGCGACCGGCTCATCAACCACAGCTCTTCCGTTGTCGGCAGTCCCTGCCCGGCCCTGTCGACCTCCAGAGCCATTTCGGTTCCGGGAGCACAGCAGCTCATTTCGCAGCTCCCGGCACCATGAAGCGGATGGCCTGGCGGTAGACGACGGTCTCGCCTGATGTCGCGGTGATATCGGCGATCCACTGGCCGCGCTTCAGCGCGGTTGCGGCAACGAACACGCCCTCGCCCTGATGCGCCATTTCAACCGTGACGTCCTCATGCTCCTCGACCGGGCGTTTCAGCACAGCCACCACCTTGTCGGCAGTCATCTCCGGGTTGCCCCGGCGCGTCAGCGTGTAGCGCAGCGCCTCGTTTTCGACGCTGAGCTTGCCGTCGAGGCCATCGGCGACAAAGGCCTTCGCTTCCTTCACCTTGCCGTTGAACTGCTGGCTCGCGACATAGGTGTTTTGCACCACCAATCCGCTCCAGCTATGGCTGGCGTTCCAGGCCATAATCAGATTGACGGTGATGATCGTGCCGAAGAACAGCACCATGACGCCGAGCATGTGCCAGCCGGTGAAGGGCCGCGGTGCCTTTGCCTGTTTTGCCCCTGCCTGGTTTATCGTCATTTTGCGGCTCCCGGGCTGTTGAAGTTGGCCTTGTAGACGTCGCGCTCATGGCTCGACGGATCCTCGACGATCAGGCTGAAACCGTCGTCCGCCTCGCCAAGCTTGTCCTTTGGCAGCGTCACGAACACCTTGACTGCCGTCACCTTGTCCGGATCGACACCGAGGGCGAAGGTGCGGCCGTCGCCCGCCGCCTGGCCGGCGATGCGCATCGTAGCAGAGGGCATCCCGTCGATTGCGAGCGTGATCGTGCGTTGTTCCGGGATCATGTTCAAGAGCTTGACCATGTAGCCGTTGCGCACCGAACCATCGGATTCGACGACGAATTGCGGGTTGCGGTCGTGCAGCACGTTGAGTTCCAGCCGGTCGCGCGACAGGAGCGCATAGAGCAGACCGATACCGACCAGCGTCCAGACGCCGAGATAGACGAGCACACGGGGCCGGAAGACGATCTTCCAGTTGAAGTGGCGAACCTTGTCCGAAAATGCGCCGTCGGCGTTGCGCACCCGACCCGGATCGATCGCCGCCGTACCGCCATTGGTAGCAAGCGCCATATTGGCGGCATAATCGTTGAGCGTCGCGTAGGAAATCAGCCCGCGTTCACGGCCGAGCTTGTCCATGACACCGTCGCAGGCATCGATGCAGAGCGCGCAGGTGATGCATTCGAGTTGCTGGCCGTCGCGAATGTCGATGCCCATGGGACAGACGACGACGCAGGCGTTGCAATCGACGCAATCGCCGACGGCCTCCCCGGCAGCGACGGCCTTTTTCTGGTGGCGCGAGCGCGGCTCGCCGCGCCAGTCGTTATAGGTCACGACCAGCGAGTTTTCGTCGAGCATTGCCGCCTGGATGCGCGGCCACGGGCACATATAGGTGCAGACCTGCTCGCGCATCAGTCCACCGAAGACATAGGTCGTCGCCGTGAGAATCGCGACGGTCATGTAGGCGACCATGGGCGCTTCCAGCGAAACGAAGCTTTTCAAAAGCGTCGGCGCATCGGCGAAATAGAAGATCCAGGCGCCGCCCGTGGCGATGCCGATCATGATCCAGATCGAGTGCTTCGACACGCGCTTGACGATCTTGTCGAACGTCCAGGGACCGGCATCGAGCTTCATGCGGGCATTGCGGTCGCCTTCGATATAGCGTTCGACCACCAGGAAGAGATCGACCCATACCGTCTGCGGACAGGTATAGCCGCACCAGGCGCGGCCGACGGCAGACGTCACCAGGAACAGGCCGAAGCCGGCCATGACGAGCAGGCCTGCGACGAAGAAGAACTCCTGCGGCCAGATCTCGATGAAGAAGAAATAGAAGCGCCGGGCGGCGATATCTACGAGCACAGCCTGGTCCGGCGCATGCTCGCCACGATCCCAACGGATCCAGGGCGTCAGATAATAGATGCCGAGCGTCACCAGCATCACCAGCCACTTGAAGCGGCGGAAGCTGCCTTCGGCACGCTTCGGGAAGATCTTCTTGCGCTTTTCGTAGAGCGGCTTGCGCACATGCGCCGCATTGACCGGTTCGGCCTCGTGACGTTCGACGGAGGCTGGATTTGCGGCGGATTGTGGGCTCATTTGTGGGAAATCCCCGGATATGTCATGTATTGCACCACGTTTTGCCTGATTTGGCGGCCGAAAACGTTGATCTGTGTCAAGTTTGCGGGCTAAAGCGCCAGCATGCGGCGAAAGGTCCAGGCGCTCGAAAGAGATGCCAGGCTCAAAAGTAGTAAACGGCCTTTCCCATCCGATCCGCACCGCGGTTCGCCACATCACCACACCTTGCAATACCAATGAGGAACCGCATGGACACGATCATCGGCTTTCTGAACACGATCTTTTGGGGCTACGTGCTGATCTACGGCCTGCTCGCCGTCGGCATCTACTTCACCCTGCGCCTCGGCTTTCCGCAGATCGTGCATTTCGGCGAGATGTTCCGGGTCTTAAGCAGCGGCGGCTCGAAGGATGCGGCCGGTATCAGCCCGTTCCAGGCGCTGACCGTCAGCCTCGCCTCGCGCGTCGGCACCGGCAACCTCGCCGGCGTTGCCGTTGCGCTCTATCTCGGTGGTCCCGGTGCCACCTTCTGGATGTGGATGGTGGCGCTCGTCGGCATGGCGACGGCCTATGCGGAAAGCGCGCTGGCGCAGCTCTACAAGGTGCGCAACGAAAACGGTCAATATCGCGGCGGTCCCGCCTTCTACATCGCCCGCGGCCTCAACGCGCCCTGGGCGGCGACGATCTTCTCCGTCTGCCTGATCCTCTCCTTCGGCCTCGTCTTCAACGCCGTGCAGGCCAATTCCATCGCGGACGCCGTTCAGGGTGCGTTCGGTGTGCCCAAGATCGCCGTCGGTATCGCGGTTGCGACCATCTCCGGCATCGTCATCTTCGGCGGCATCCGCCAGATCGCCCGCGTCGCCGAAATCGTCGTGCCCTTCATGGCGATCGCCTATCTCCTGACCGCGATCTACGTGCTCGTCGTCAACGCGTCGATCGTGCCGAGCGTGCTGTGGACGATCATCTCCAGCGCCTTTGGCCTGCAGGAAGCGGCAGGCGGTGTCGCCGGCGGCGTCACGGCTGCGATGATGAACGGCGTCAAGCGTGGCCTGTTTTCCAACGAAGCCGGGATGGGCTCGGCCCCGAACATCGCGGCCGTCGCCACGCCCGTGCCGCATCACCCGGCGTCGCAGGGCTTCGTGCAGTCGCTCGGCGTCTTCATCGATACGATCCTGATCTGCACCGCGACCTCGGTCATGATCCTGCTGTCGGGCACCTTGGAACCCGGTTCCGGCGTCACCGGAACGCAGCTGACGCAAGCGGCCATGAACGTGCATATCGGCTGGGCCGGCAGCTACTTCATTGCCATCGCGATCTTCTTCTTCGCCTTCACCTCGATCATCGGCAACTATTCCTATGCGGAGAATGCGCTCACCTATCTCGGCGGCGCCAATCGCGTCGGCGTTCTGGTCATGCGCTGCGCCGTGCTCGTCATGGTCGTCTGGGGCGCGTCCGAAAGCATTACCACCGTGTTCGACGCGGCAGACGCCTCGATGGGGCTGATGGCAACGATCAACCTCATTGCCATCGTGCTCCTCTCCGGTACCATTGCCAAACTGACGAAGGACTATTTCGCCCAGCGCCGGCAGGGTCTCGACCCGGTGTTCCATGCGGCCGACTATCCGGAGCTGCAGGGCCAGATCGACGGCGAGATCTGGTCGCGCCAAGAGGCGGCCGGCACGGTCCGAAGCGTGGAGGACAAGGCATGGACGGCGCCCACGGGCCGCTGAGACAGACGGAGCCGGCTCCGACGGAGCCGACACTGGCCAAGCGGCGCGGTATCTATCGAGAGTATGCCGCGCCCGGCGCACTCGGCGGCCATGTCGAATGCCTCTGGCGCCACCAATTGCCGGAGGGGACGGCCGCACCCATCGCGGTCGTACCCGACGGCTGTGTCGATATCCTCTGGTCCAGGCACGGCCTGGCGGTTGCCGGGCCCGACCGGGTGGCCGCCTTCCCCGTCTTCGCGCCCGGCACCGACATCATCGGCCTGCGCTTCCGCCCGGGCATCGCGGCGTCCTTCCTGCACACATCGCTTTCGCAGATCATCGGCGAGGTCGTTCCGCTCGACGCCTTCTGGGGTCCAGCCGCGCGCAAACTCGAAACCAGGATTGAGGACGCGCCCGATGCGGTCCGCCGCGCCGAGATGCTCACGGAAGCGGTGCTTGAGCGCCTGCCGGCCGTCTCGCCGCCATCAGGCGATATCGCCGCCACCCTCGCCCATCTGCGGCAGAGCCATGGCTCGTCCGACAACAACCCCATCCGCGCCCTCGCTGCCGTCACCGGCACCAGTGAAAGGACGCTGAGGCGCCGCTGCCACGAGCATTTCGGCTACGGCGCCAAGACGCTCGACCGCATCCTGCGCCTGCAGCGCTTCCTCGGGGCTTGCCAAAGGGACCCCTCCGCCACGCTCGGCCTGCTTGCGCTCGATGCCGGCTATGCCGACCAGGCGCATCTGTCGCGCGAGGCCAGGCAGCTGACCTCGCTCTCACCCGCCGAAATCCGCCGCCAGCTCGTCGGTGACCGGCGGGCGGCCTGACTGGCCGTTTCGTTCAAGACCGGTCGGGCGACCCGTGCTACTCCGTCATGCAGGAGAACAAAGCATGGCAACACTTGAAGCAAAGATCGTTCACACCACCATCGACCGCGACTGGCGCGACGTCTATGCCTTCATGGCAAAGCCCGAGAACATGCCGCGCTGGGCGTCCGGCCTGTCGTCGGGCTTGACCCGCGAGGGTGATCACTGGCTGGCGCCGGGTCCGCTCGGTAATGCCCGCGTGCGCTTTGCGCCTGACAACGCCTTCGGCGTCACCGATCATCTCGTCACGCTGGAAGACGGCACAGAGGTCCACAATGCGCTGCGCGTCGTGCCGAACGGCGACGGCGCGGAGGTGATGTTCACGCTGCTGCGGCAGCCGGGCATGAGCGCCGAACAATTTGCCGGCGATGCCGGCTGGGTGGCGAAGGATCTCGCCACCTTGAAATCGATCATGGAATCCGGAGAAGACAGGTAGAAAAATGGGTAACAAGGGCAACGACAGCCGCATCGACTATGTCGAGTTCAATGTCTCCGACATCGCCGCCACCAAGGCCTTCTACGGCAGCGCCTTCGGCTGGACCTTCACCGACTACGGCCCGGAATATTGCGAATTCCAGGACGGCCGACTGACCGGCGGCTTTACCACCACCGGCCCCGTCGGCAACGGCGGACCGCTGATCATCCTCTATGCCGACAAGCTCGAGGATATGCTCGCCCGCGTCGAAAAGGCCGGAGGCAGGATCGTCAAGCCGATCTTCACCTTCCCTGGCGGAAGGCGCTTTCATTTCGCCGACCCGGATGGTTACGAACTGGCGGTCTGGTCTGCGCAGTAAATTGCCGGGAGGGTCAGGCCAGTAGGGCGGTGGCGCTACGACCGCACCGCTTCCCTGTGGACACGCGCTCCCGCTTTACGCCGGTTTAATCTCTACACGTCAGAATTGCGCGCAACGAACACGAGGGCGCGCAAGAGCATGGCCGACACGCATGATTTTCTGAAGAACTCCGTCATCATCGGCGCCCATCCCGATGACGAGTTGCTGTGGTTCACCTCGATCCTCCGAAAAGTCGACGAGGTGATCATCCTTTACCGCGATATCTGGTCGGAGCCGCAGATGGGCGACGCACGCGCCGCTGCGATCAAGGCCTACCCGCGCGGCAACGTGCGCTTTCTGGAAATGGCAGAAACCGGCTCCTTCGATTGCGCCGACTGGACGAACCCGAAGCCCGGTCCCTTCGGAATGGAATTCGGCACCGAAGGCACGCGCCGCAAAGCCAAGCGCATCGTCAAGAAATCGCTGTCGCAGATCATGCCCGGCAGCTTCCGCCACTCCACCCGGCCGATCGCCCAGGCTTACCGGGACAATTACGAAACGCTCTATCGCACGCTGCTGCCGCTCCTGAAGCCCGACATGAACGTCTTCACCCACAATCCCTGGGGCGAATACGGCCATGAGGATCACGTCCAGGTCTTCCGGGTGCTCGATCGGCTGCGCGACGAGATCGGCTTCAAGCTCTGGATGTCGAACTATTGCACCGAGCGCTCCATGCCGCTCGCCATGCAGTATTTCAGCCGCAGGCCGCAAGACTATATCCGTCTGCCCGCCGACAAGGGCTTCGCCGAGCAGGTGGCAAACATCTACCGCCAGCACGGCTGCTGGACCTGGCGCGACGACTGGATCTGGTTCGACGACGAGTGCTTCATGGAAGCGCCGTCGAGCAAGCCGGAAAGCGGCGGTTTTCACCTCCTGCCGATGAACCTTTTCAACTTCGGCACGGTCGTGAGAAAGCCGGTCAACACCTCGCTGCTGCTCGGCACGGCGCTATCGAGCGTCGTGGTCGGCGCTACCATCGCCGCAGCCCTCGAATAAGAAGGCCCGGCGCCTGCCGCTTCGGGCGTCGCCGTCAGGCAAGCGCCGGTTCGGCGAAGTAAACCACCATCCGCAGATGCCGGTGCTCGTCCACAACCAACGTCTCGTGGCGGAAACACAGGCGCTCGCCCCCGGCATCGATCAGGGAACCGATCCCGCGACGGACCTCGTCAACGCCAGGCGCTGCCCACCAGCGCCTGAAATCGGCCGACAGGTCCTTCAGGCTTTCGACCAGGGCCAGCATCGACGGATCATCCGGCGCCACGGCAAAATCGTATCGGAACTGGGCAAGCAGCTTCGGCGCGTCCTCGCGCCAGGCAGGCATGCGCCTCCGTATCTCGGGATCGGCAAACACCATTTGCAGGATATTGCCAAGCTCCGGCTGCCGGGCGCTAAAGCCGAACAGAGCGTCTGCCGAAGCGTTCCAGGCAACGACATCCCAGCGCAGGTTGATCACATGGGCCGGCCGGACCGTGAGCTCGTCCAGCAACGTCTGGATCAGCGGCGAAACGGTGACGCGATGATGTGCCTCCGGCGGTGGCGGCCGCTTGTGGGCAAGCAGGAACAGATGGCTGCATTCGGCGTCGTCGAGCTTCAGCGCTCGCGCCACATTCAGCAGGAACGCCTCCGACACTTTGATGTCGCGCCCTTGCTCGAACCACGTGTACCAGGTGAGCCCGACACCGGCGAGCGCTGCCACCTCCTCCCGCCTGAGGCCCGGGGTGCGCCGCCGCCCGGTGAAGGCAAGGCCGGCATCGGCCGGCGTCAGCTTCGCCCTGTGTCTCGTCAAAAACTCCGACAGCTCGTTCTTGCTTCGCTCAAGACTTCGTTCGTTCACGCTATTGCTCTCAGTAATAGGATAACTACTTAAATTGTAACAGGATGATTGTGCCCTGAAGATGTGGTCTCCGCAACCAGCCCAAGCGAAGACGGAGGCCACTTTTGACAATTCTCAGCGACCGACCATCCCACCTCACCGACCATGCCGATCCCGGTGAAACGCGCGCGGCCCTGCGAGAATGGGCCGGGCTCGCCCTGCTCGCGCTCCCCACCATCCTGCTCGGGCTCGACCTGACGCTGCTGCATCTCGCTTTTCCGGCGCTCGCGGCGGATCTGAAGCCCACCAGCACCCAGGCGCTCTGGATCGTCGATGCCTACGGCTTCATGATCGCCGGCTTTCTGATCACGATGGGAACGCTCGGCGACCGCATCGGTCGCCGCAAGCTCCTGATGCTGGGCGCGGCCGCCTTCGCAGTCGCCTCGGTGCTTTCGGCCTATTCCACCAGCGCTACCATGCTGATCACTGCACGCGCGGCACTCGGCGTTGCCGGCGCAACGCTGATGCCGCCGACCCTGGCGCTGATCAGCAACATGTTCCTGAACCCGCACCAGCGCGCGCTTGCGATCGGCGTCTGGGCGACCATGTTCGCGCTCGGCATGGCCGCGGGGCCGATCGTCGGCGGCATCCTGCTCGAACGTTACTGGTGGGGGGCTGCCTTCCTCGTCGCACTGCCGATCGTCGGGCTGCTGCTCATCGTCGCGCCGTTTCTGCTGCCGGAATATCGTGCCCCGCAATCGGACCGCCTGGACATGGCCAGTGTGGCGCTGTCGCTGGCGGGGCTGCTGCCCATCGTCTACGGCATCAAGCAGATCGCCAAGGATGGCCTTGGGCTCGGCGCCACGCTCGGCCTGACCGTCGGCCTCGTCGCCACGCTCCTCTTCATCCGGCGACAACGCCGGCTTCGAAGCCCGCTGATCGACCTCGAGCTCTTCTCCGACCGCGCCTTCCGCACCGCGCTGTTGATCCTCCTGATCGGCCTGACGGCTGTCGGCGGCACGATGCTGCTCGTCACCCAGTATCTGCAGCTTGTCGTCGGGCTTTCTCCGCTGTCGGCGGGCCTGAGAATGGGCCCCCCGGCGCTCGCCATGCTTTTGGCCGGCATCACCGCACCGCTCATCGCCAGGCGCTTCGGCCCCGGCCCCGTGATCGCAGCGGCGCTGGCGCTCTCGGTGGTCGGCTACCTCCTGCTCGCCCAGCTCGGCCATACGCCATACGGGGTCGGGCTGGTAACCGCCGCATTTGCGCTCGTCTATCTCGGCCTTGGAACCATTGCCGCGCTTGGCACCGATCTCGTCGTCAGTGCAGCGCCCGCCGAAAAGGCCGGAACGGCCTCGGCCCTCTCCGAAGTGGTGCAGGAACTCGGCCTTGCCGTCGGCATCGCCACGCTCGGCAGCCTGACGACGGCCGTCTATCGCGCCGAAATGGCCGGGCAGACGCTGATCCCCGGCGAGATCGGCAACAGGCTGTCGGACAGCCTCGCCGGCGCCGTATCCGTCGCGACCGAGCTACCGGCGGGCATGCTGGAGCAAGCGCAGGCCGCCTTCATGACCGGCTTCAACGCAGCCGCCGCCGTTTGCGCCGTCGCCATCGCGATCATGGCGACGCTGGCCGTGGTTTCGTTGCGAAGGCGTGTCGGCGAAAAGGCGAGATCTTGAGAGGACACGTCGGCCATTTCATTGACATCTCCCCTCAATGGCGAAGCGTCTCCAGATGAAAAAGGCCGCGCCCTTTGGCGCGGCCTTTTCGACTGGATGGATGAGAGCTGCCCCTCACTGTCCTGCCGGACATCTCTCCCCGCCTGGCGGGGAGAGAAACGCTGGGGGCACCCGCCCGGCATCAAGCCTGAAAAGTCTGAGCGGTAGCCCGCTCAAGAACGTGATGGGCGGCCCCATCGCCAACCTTACGTTTAACCTGGCGAGGCTAGCGCGGCTTGCGCCCTTCTCCCCGCCTGGCGGGGAGAAGGGCCAGCAGGCGAATGAGGGGCGCCACCATCACCTACGGATGCGTGGCAGGTCCGCAAGCCGCTCGTTCCTCTTACTCGCCGCCACCCAGCGAATGCACGAAGATGGCGAGCTGCTTGACGGTGGTGTCGCCGAGGCGTGGCAGCCAGGCGGGCATGACGCCGTGCTTGGGCGCCTTCATCTGGGCGACGATCGCCTGTTCGCTCGAGCCGTTGAGCCACAGCGCATCGGCAAGGTTCGGCGCGCCGAACTCGCGGTTGCCCTTGGCGTCGGCACCGTGGCAGGAGGCGCAGTTTGCCTCAAACAGCGCCTTGCCCGGCTCTACCATGGAGCCATCCGACGGCGTGCCGGTGAGGCTGACGACATAGGCCGCCGTCTGCTTGATCTCTTCCGGCTGCAGGATTTCCGCGAAGGACGGCATTTCCGAGACGCGGGTGTCGTCGTCGCCGTTATAGCGGATGCCGTGGGCGATCGTCTGGTAGATCTCTTCGGGCTTGCCACCCCAGAGCCAGTCGTCGTCGTTCAGGTTCGGGAAGCCGGCAGAACCGGCCGCACCCGAGCCGTGGCACTGGGCGCAGTTGACCTTGAAGGCCGAGGCACCGCCGGAAACGGCGAAGTGCTGCAGCTGCGGATCGGCCATGATGTCGGCGAGCGAGCTCGACGCGATCTTCTCGAGGTTGCCGGCCTGCGCCGCCTTGGCGCTGGCAAGCTCCGCACTCACCTCGGCGCGGCTCGAATAGCCGAGCACGCCCTTGGTGGCGTCGGTCAGAAGCGGCACGGCCGGATAGACGATCATGTAGCCGACCGCCCAGACGATGGTCGCGTAGAAGGTATAGACCCACCAGCGCGGCATCGGGTTGTTAAGCTCGCGGATACCGTCCCATTCGTGGCCGGTGGTCTCGACGCCGCTGATTTCGTCGACGTGTTTGTCCGCCATTCTATTAATCCTCCTTCAGGGGGATGGCTGCGGCATCATCGGCGGCCTTCTTGGCGCCGGGCCGGAAGATAAAGGCGACGACGCCCAGGAAAAAGAGCGTCATGGCAAGGAGCGCCCAGCTATCGGCGAACTGGCGCATGGCCGTGTAGGTTTCCATGGTGCGGTCTCCTTACCGATAGCCGGTGGTGTCGTCATAGGTGGAGAAGTCGACCAGCGTGCCGAGCATCTGCAGATAAGCGATGAGCGCGTCCATCTCCGTCAGCTTCTGCGGATCGCCGTCGAAGTCGCCGAGCTTGGCCTTCGGATAGCGGCCCTCGACGCCGGACGTGTCGGCGTTCGGATCTGCCTGCGCCTTGATGTCGGCAAGCGCGTTGTCGATCATCTCGTCCGTGTAGGGCACGCCGACCGCCTTGTTGGCCTTGAGGTTCGCGGCGATGTTGTTCACATCGAGCGGCGTCGCCTTGAGGAAGGCGTAGCTCGGCATCACCGATTCCGGCACCACCGAGCGCGGCTCGATCATGTGCTGCACGTGCCACTCGTTGGAGTAGCGGTCGCCGACGCGCGCCAGGTCCGGCCCAGTGCGCTTGGAGCCCCACTGGAACGGATGGTCGTACATGGATTCCGCCGCCAGCGAGTAGTGACCGTAGCGCTCCACTTCGTCGCGGAACGGGCGGATCATCTGGCTGTGACAGACATAGCAGCCTTCACGCACATAGATGTCGCGGCCGGCAAGCTCCAGCGGCGAATAGGGACGCATGCCCTCCACCTTCTCGATGGTGTTTTCGAGGTAGAAGAGCGGCGCGATTTCCACGATGCCGCCGACGGAGACGACGAGCAGCGAGCCGACGAGCAGCAGGGTCGCGTTGCGTTCGAGCGTCGCGTGTTTGTCGAGAATGGACATTCTCTATGCCCTCCTATTCCGCAGCCTTGAGCGCGGGCGTCGCACCGAAGATCGGGGCTTCATCGCGCACGCGGCCGAGGATGGTCATGGTTACGTTGAAGGCCATGAGCAGAGCTCCGGCGAGGAAGAGTGCGCCGCCAAGGGCACGCAGCACGTAGTAGGGAACCATGGCCGCGACCGATTCCGCGAAGGAATAGACGAGGAAGCCCTGGTCGTCGTACTCGCGCCACATCAACCCCTGCTGGATGCCGGCAACCCACATGACCGCCGCGTAGACGACGATGCCGAGCGTGGCGAGCCAGAAGTGCCAGTTGACCATGCGCACGCTGTAGAGGCGCTCGCGGTTCCACAGCTTCGGAACGAGATAGTAGATCGCGCCGAAGGTGATGAGGCCGTTCCAGCCGAGCGCGCCGGAATGCACGTGGCCGATGGTCCAGTCGGTGTAGTGGCTGAGCGAGTTGACCGTCTTGATCGACATCATCGGACCTTCGAAGGTCGCCATGCCGTAGAAGGCAACGGCCATGACCATCATGCGGATGATCGGGTCGGTACGGATCTTGTCCCAGGCGCCCGAAAGCGTCATCAGGCCGTTGATCATGCCGCCCCAGGAGGGCATCCAGAGCATGACCGAGAACACCATGCCGAGCGTCTGCGCCCAGTCGGGCAGCGCGGTATAGTGCAGGTGGTGCGGGCCTGCCCAGATGTACATGAAGATCAGCGACCAGAAGTGGATGATCGACAGGCGGTAGGAGTAAACAGGGCGATTGGCCTGCTTCGGGATGAAGTAATACATCATGCCCAGGAAGCCGGCCGTCAGGAAGAAGCCGACGGCATTATGCCCGTACCACCATTGCGTCAGCGCATCCTGCACCCCGGCAAAGGCCGAGTAGCTCTTGGAGCCGAGGAAGGAGACCGGAACCGCCAGGTTGTTGACGATGTGCAGCATCGCGATCGTGACGATGAAGGCGAGGTAGAACCAGTTGGCCACATAGATATGCGGCTCCTTGCGCGTCAGCAGCGTGCCGAGAAAGACGGCGAGATAGGCGACCCAGACGATCGTCAGCCACAGGTCCACATACCATTCCGGCTCCGCATATTCCTTCGACTGGGTGATGCCCAGCAGATAGCCGGTGGCGGCCATGATGATGAAGAGCTGGTAGCCCCAGAACACGAACCAGCCGAGATTGCCGCCGAAAAGGCGGGCACGGCTGGTGCGCTGGACGATGTAGAAGGACGTTGCGATCAGCGCGTTGCCGCCGAAGGCGAAGATCACCGCCGAGGTGTGCAACGGCCGCATGCGGCCGAAGTTGAACCAGGGCTCAATGTTGAGGTCCGGGAAGGCAAGCTGGAGTGCAACCACGACACCGACGAGAAAGCCGACGACGCCCCAAAAGACGGTGGCGATCACGCCGTACTTGACCACCTCGTCAAAATACTCCGACTGGGGTGGCGGCGGTGACGCCCTGCCCCCGGAAGCCGGGCTGAACTCGATGCGGCGCATCAGGAGGATGGTGCCGGCAAGAAGCGTGAAGAACAGCACCCACATATGGGCTTCGAAGTGCCGGTCCTGGGCAAACCCGGCGCCGACAAGCGCCAGGAATGCACCGACCCCGAGCAGGATCATCTCGAATGTGTATTTCATGGTTGGGTCCCCAACTTTATCCGAACGCACGCGACAACACCCCGAAACGAGGGGTGTCACCGCAGCTTGCCCGAAAGTGTCAGAATCGGGGCAGCCCGGCCTTGATTCAGATCAAGGCTTTGTCACCTCGTTTGGATCATCCTCGGCAAACAATAGGGAGCGCCGTGGGAGCTGGCGTCTGAAGCCGATGAAAAAGACTTTTGAAGACGGACGAATCCGCAGCCGGCTGGACCCGGCCCCCCGGCGGGAGTCCGTGGCCGAGCCGTTTGCCTGGCTTGCCCGCGCCCACGAGGAGCAGCTTGCGCTCTGCAATTGCCTGGAGGAAATCGCCGACAGCCTGCCTGCGGAAATCGACCGGCAGAAATGCCTCTATGCCGCAAAGGTGCTGGAGCCGCTGATCCGCGAGATGCACTCGGGCGAAGAAAACCTCGTCTTCTCCTGGATCGAACGCACCTACCGCGGCGATCCGACGCTCGGCGCGACGCTGGAGCGGCTGAAATACGAACATTGCGAGGACGAGTGCTTCGCCGAGGAGCTGACCGAAATGCTGGAGCGCCTCGGCACTGCCGACCAGACGGTCAATGCCGAGACCGCCGGCTACATGCTGCGCGGCTTCTTCACGAGCCTCAGGCGGCACGTCGGCTTCGAGCAGGAATGTCTGCGCAGCATCACCGCGCCGGTCGGGTGAACCGGCCTTCGCGGCAGGTGGACATGCAAGGCGGCCGTTACCCGGCCGCGCATCCCCTCATGCATTTTCGATTGATACCGCCGGAACCGGCGCCTCAGGCCGCGATCGCGCGGCGGCGGTCGGCATGTTCCTGGATCACTAGAATAGCGCCGATGAGCTTGCCGGTGCTCGACATGCACGGCGTCAGCCGGCAGCGCACGACGACCGTGCGCGCGTCGACCGTCTTGGCGAAGGTGTAGTCCACCACCTCGCCGGCGAAACACCGGTCGAGATAGGATTTCACCCGAAGCTCGAACCGCTGGATGCCGATGAACTCGACGATATGCCGGCCGATCAGGTCCATCGGGCGGCTTTCCAGATGCTCGGCATTGCGCGGATTGGTGTAAAGATAGCGGTAGTCGGGCGTGATCACCGCAAGCCGGTCCGGGAAGCTGTCGAGGATCGCCTCGTTGAGCAATCCTTCGTCCGCCCTGCCCTTGTTCGGCTGCGCCGGCAGGCGCTCCAGTTGCAGGTCGGCGAGGTTCTCCGCACCGGTCGCCGCGAAGTAGCGATTGATCAGCGATTGCAGCAACTGCGAATGGCGCAGCACGCAGGAAATGTCGTCGGCTTCGACGCGCAGAATGTCGATCAGGAACTGAAACTGAAGCCGGGCATCTTCGACGCTCACCGCCTTCTCGTCGTAGACGGATCTCAAGATCGGATCCAATTCGCGATCCAGAATGCTGATCAAATGCTCGTCTGCCGTACGAACGGCATACTGCAGCTGCGAATATTTGAACCAGAACAGCTCAATCAGTGCGTTCAATTCGAAACCCCAATTCCCCCACGGCAAAACCGCTTCGATGCACTTACAAAACAGGCGTAGATGCTCAGGACACTGATCTGGTTCTTGACGTTTCCCCCACCACTTCCGCGTAAAACCGCACTGCTCGGGTCATCCAAAGCGCTTGCAGGCATTTTCTCACGCGACAGGCATAAGTTTACACTCATTGCGATAGCGTTCAACAGCAGAAAGAAAAACTTAACGTTTACGCACGTTTTCGAGGGAAGATCGGCGCCGATGCCCCCGCGTACTTGGCAAAACGCAAAGCCCGGCACACGGGGTGCCGGGCTTGCAGGAAGATCAAGTCTGCTTGCGCAAGACGCAATCAGGCTGGGGTCGCGGGCGAACGAGAATCAGTCTTTCAGGTAGCGCTTGATGTGCCAGCGGTCGTGATACCAGAGCCATTGGCCGGGATACTCCCTCACCCAGCTTTCCACCTTGTCGTTCAGAACCTGCGCCGTAGCGGTCACGTCGACGCTGCCGTCGGCCTTGCGTGGGATGGCGATCGCCGGTTCGATCTCCAGGCGGAAACGGCCACCCGGCAAGCGGATGCAGCGGGCCGGATAGACCTCGCAGTTGAACTGGCGGACGAGCTTGGCGAGCAGCGGGTTGGTCTGCACGTCCTGGTCGAAGAACTTGGTCTTTAGGCCCTTGCGGAACTTCTGGTCGACGAGAACCCCGACGCCCTGGCCGCGCTCCAGCTGGCGGGCAAGCGCAAAGGACGAGCCCGCATGCGACGGCACGAGCTTGCCCATGCGTTCGGCGCGGAAGTTGAAGACCTTCTCGGCCACGTAAGGATTGTTCGGCGGCCGGAACAGCACCGTCACGTCGAGCCCGAAGGCTGAGCCGGCGACCGGCAGCATTTCGAAATTGCCGCTATGCGCGGTAAAGACGATGAAGGGGCGCGGATTGTCGCGAAGCTCGAGGAACAAGGGAATGCCCGAGACTTCGATGCGCCCGGGCGTCGTGCGCTCCGGGTCGAAATCGAAGAGACGGTCGAGGAACACGTATTCGGCCGCCATGCGGCCCATGTTGCCCCAACTTTCGAGCGCGATCTGCTCGATCTCCGCTTCGCTCTTTTCCGGGAATGCATTGCGCAGGTTCGTCAGCGTCAGCTTCTGACGGCTGGTCTTCGGGCCGATGAACCGCAGGGCGCGATCCATGAAGTTGATCGCGCCGTCAGCGGGAAACATCTTCAGGATCGTCAAAAGCAGAAACACGAACTGCGCAATCAGCCACTGGCGGAAACGATCCGCCGCCAGCACCAGCCGTGTGATCAGCATGCGCACGTCGATCAATCCATCTTCAGGATGATCTTGCCGAAGATCTGGCGCGATTCCATGCGCTCCAGCGCGCGGTCGATCTCGTCCAGGCCGATTTCGGTGTCGATGACCGGATGTACGAGGCCGCGCGCCATCTTCTGCATGGCGTTCGCCATGTTTTCCATGCGGCAGCCGAAGGAGCCGAGCAGCTTCAGCTGCTGCTGGAACAGCATCATCAGGTTCATGTCGGTGGACACGCCCGAGGTCGAGCCGCAGGTGACCAAGCGGCCGCCGCGCTTCATGCAGAGCATCGAGCCCGCCCAGGTGTCCTTGCCGACGTGTTCGAACACGACGTCGACGCCCTTCTTCTTGGTGAGCTTGCGCACCACGCCTTCGAAGCGGTCGGTGCGGTAGTTGATGACGTGATCGGCGCCGAGCGCCTTGGCCTTCTCGATCTTGTCGTCGGAGCCGACGGTGGTGATCACGGTGCAGCCGATCTTCTTGGCAAGCTGGATCGCCGCCGAGCCGATGCCGGAGCCGCCAGCATGCACGAGGATGGTTTCGCCGGGCTCAAGCTTGGCGTTATCGAACAGCATGTGCTCGACGGTACCGAAGGTGACCGGAGCAAGGGCTGCGGCGACCGCATCGACGCCCGGAGGTGCCGGAACCAGCAGGCGCGCCGGCAGGTTGATCTTCTCCTGTGCGAAGCCGTCGAGGTGGAAGCCGTGAACGCCGCCGACATGTTCGCAGAGGTTGTCGCGGCCTTCCTTGCACGGACGGCAGAGGCCGCAGGTGCGCGCGCCGTAGATCGAGACGAGCTGGCCCGGAAGCACGCTTGAAACACCGGGACCGATGCTGTCGACGACGCCTGCTGCCTCGGCGCCGATGACGAGCGGCATCTTGCGCTTGGCGAATGCCATGCCGCGCCAGCCCCAGACGTCGATATGGTTGAGCGCAACCGCCTTGACGCGCAACGTCACCTCGCCCGGGCCGGGTGCTTCCGGTTCCGGAATGTCGGTGATTTCGAGCTTGCGGTCATCGAGCAGTTGCAGGGCGCGCATGGTTCTTCCTTTAAATGTTCAGATCGACAGGCGGCATATACACGTCTTGTGGGCATGTCGCCATTCTACAGAGAGCGGCGCGTTAGCCCCCTCTGCCCTGCCGGGCATCTCCTCCACAAGGGGGGAGATTGGATGTGGCACCCCTTTGCCCTTCACGAAAAGCACCGAAATCGGGCCTTGTTATTGGAGCGATCGGCCGGCCGCGCGTCGATCTCCCCCTTGTTGGGGGAGATGGCCGGCAGGCCAGAGGGGGGTATTTCGTTTCACCAGGTCCGGCTCAAGCCGGCTCGGCCGTCATCACCAGGCTGGCGTTCTGGCCGCCGAAACCGAAGGAGTTCGACAGCACCGCAGACACCTGCTGGCTGCGTTTCACGTTCGGCACCACGTCGAGCACGATCGCCGGATCGGGGTTCTGGTAGTTGATCGTCGGCGGCAGCGTGCCCGTCAGCATCGTCTGAATCGAGAACACCGCCTCGACCGCGCCGGCGGCCGTCAGGGTGTGGCCGATCATCGACTTGTTCGACGAGACCGGGATCGACGGCAGATGCTCACCGAAGACGGCAGACATCGACAGATATTCCATCTTGTCGTTTTCGGGCGTCGAGGTGCCGTGCGCGTTGATGTAGCCGATGCCGCCTTCGTCGATGCCGGCGTCGGCAAGGGCCGCGCGGATCGTCGCAATCGCCGGGCCGCCGTCGGGCGACGAGCGCGTGCGGTGGAAGAGATCGGCCTTCTCGCCGCAGCCCTTCAGGATGCCGTAGACGCGGGCGCCGCGGGCAACGGCAGCTTCCAGCGATTCGAGCACCAGGGTCGCAGCGCCTTCGGCGATGACGAAGCCGTCCCGATCCTTTGTGAAGGGCTTGGAGGCCTTCTCCGGCGGATCGTTCTGGGTGGAGAGCGCGGAAAGCAGCGCAAAGCGGATGAGTGCTTCGGCGCTGACCGAACCATCGGTCGCTACCGTCAGCGCACGATCGGTGCGGCCCTGGCGGATCGCCTCGACGCCGAGCTGGATCGCGGTCGCGCCCGAGGCACAGGCCGTCGAGAGCGTCACCGGCAGGCCGCGCGTGCCGAAGCGATCGGCAAGGCGCTCGGAGATCGAGCCGAAGAGCACGGCCTCATGGAACACCGGATCGGCCTTCTGGCGCATCGCGGCGAGGAAACGGTTGTACGCATCGCCCGGCTGTTCGGAAGGCGGCGAGCGGTCGGCAAGCTCGAAGCGCGCGCTCCATTCCGGCTCGATCGGCGGGGCGGCCAGAAACAGCGGACCGTTGAAGTCGCCGGAAAGCCCGGCCTGCGCCAGCGCTTCCAGCGTCGTCTCGCGCGCCATGGCGTAGGAGCGCTCGACGGAGTTGGCCGCCGGCACCTCGATGAAATCGACCATGCCGGAGATGCGGGTGTTGAGACCCTCCGTCGGGAAACGGGTGATCTTGCGGATGCCGGAGACGCCGCCGGTCAGCGCTGACCAGTTGTCTTCCAGGCCCTGCCCGAGCGAGGTGATGACGCCCATGCCAGTGACGGCGACGATCGGACGACCGAGATGATCCTTGTAAGCGTTGCTCATCAATCGTTCCTCTTATTCGGCCGAAAGGACCGCGACGCCTTCGCCGCGTGAATGACCGACGGTGGTCACGACCGCCGACCGGGCAGCAGCCGTCATCGGCTTTTCGAAGCTGCCGTCGAAGGCCGGTACCTTGGCGCCGTGGCCAAGCGTGAGTGCAGCAAGCGCGAGGCCCGCCGGAAACTGCGCCTCGATGCTGTGCCCGACGACGCCGCCATAGGCACGCACCGGCGCGCCGGCCAGCTTGGCCTGCAGGAACGCCTTTTCGCTGGCGACGAGATCATGAAAGCCTGACGTGCCGGAAAAGACCACGGTGCCTGCCGGGTCGAGCTTTTCGGCCGGTTTCGCAAGGTCCGCAAGGCGTGCTTCGAGCTTGCCGTCAGCGCGGCTGCCGCGGTCGCTGCCGATCGCGTCGATCGTCGCATAGATGCGGGCACCACGGGCTTCGGCGTACTCGCGTGATTCCAGCACCAGGAAGGCTCCGACCGACCCGGGGATCATGCCGCCGCCGTTGTCGCGGCTGCGCGACCAGATCGGGTGCCAGTCACCGGTCGCCTGGCCCTGGATCGCCTCGATCATCAGCATGATGTCGAGGCGCTCGGCCGAAAACGCGCCGCCGACGAGCGTATGGGTCGACTGGCCGGCCTTGATCCGGGCAAAGGCGGTTTCGATCGCCGAGATGCCGGCCGCTTCCTCGCCCATGAAGGTGCGCGACGAACCGGTGACCTTGTGCACGATCGAGATGTTGCCGGCGAGCAGGTTCGAAAGCTGGGCCAGGAACAGCGTGGGGCGCAGTTCGGTCGTCAGCTTTTCATTGAGGAGCTGTTCGCGGTCGTTGCGCTTCAGCGCCTCGTCGACGATCAGCGAATCGACGTTGATGTCACGCTCGCCGCCGCCGGCAGCGACGATCATGTCCATGCTGCCGCAGGCTTCGAGATTGTCCTTGAGACCGGCGTCATCGAGCGCCAGGCCCGCGGAAAAAACGCCGAGACGCTGCCAGTTTTCCATTTGCCGCTGGTCGCCACGCTTGGCGATCTGCTGCGACCAGTCGATCTCCGGCAGCGGGTGCACCGGATAGGGGCTGAACTTTTCGGTCTCGACGCGCACGGCCGGCGACGTGCCGGCGGTAAGCAGCGCCAGATGCGGCTCGACGCCGACGCCCTGGCTGGTGACGATACCGACGCCGGTAATGACAACGTCGTTTGCAGATTTGCTCATCTTACTTCTCCGAACCGGCTGCCGCCGAAAGCGCCGCCATCAGACCCACTTCTCCAGCCCGCTTGCGCACGATATCGCCGAGCGGAACCTGATCGAACGGCATCGTTCTCAGTTTCAGCTGGGCATCGCAGACCTTCTTGCCGCCAGAGGTGATCTTCGCCTTGGTGACGGCAAAGCCCGAACCTTCATGCTCGAGGAAAGCCTCGATCTCGAGTTCGGCCGAGGGCTCGACGAAGGTCCGCATCTTGGCGCCGTCGACCGACATCAGGAAGGGCATGGCGGCGAAATTGGTGGCGGCGAGCACCAGGAAACCGGAGGCCTGCGCCATGGTCTCGATCAGAAGCACGCCGGGCACCAGCGGGTAGCCTGGGAAATGGCCTTCGAACACCGGGCTCTTCTCCGGCACGACGGACCGCGCCGTCAGCCGGCCAGCCGAAAGATCGACCGTTTCGACACGGTCGATCATCTGGAAGTATTCAAGGAGCATTGAGGCTCACCCTGTTGGTTTCGGGCTCAAGTAAAAACGCCAATGCCGCCTGTCAAGCGCGGGGCGCGACGGGCGGCATTGGAAATCGAGTGGCAAGGCTCGGGCGAAAGCCCGATCAGCCCTTGGCAGCCCGCAGTTCGTCGATCTTGGCGCAGAGGTTCTTCAGAACGAAGTATTCTTCGGTCGAAACCTTGCCTTCGTTGACTTCCTGCGTCCACTGCTCGAGCGGAATCTTGATGCCGAATTCCTTGTCGATCGCAAACACGATGTCGAGGAAGTCCAGGCTGTCGATGCCGAGATCGTCGATCGTGTGGCTTTCCGGCGTAATCGTCTCGCGATCGATCTCGCTCGTTTCCGCGATGATGTCGGCAACCTTGTCGAATGTAGCTGTCACGCGCATACCTCTAATATTTTAAGTCGAGTCTCGGCGATCCTATAGGTAAATGCGCCGCAAAAGCCAATGGCCTTGATGGCAAAGGCTTTCGAATTGGAAAACGGTGTTGCGACAGAGCATGGGGTCAGACGGCCACCGAATGCCGGCCCCGACCGTTGCCGAGATAGGCGTCGAAGGTGGCTGCAACCGAGCGGGCAAAGGGCCTGCCGCGTTCAGTCAGGCGGAAAACCCCGTTTTCGATCGTCGTCAGCCCATCCACGTCGCGCGCCCGAAACAGCCGTGCCTCCTCGATCACAGCCCCTGCCAGCCCGGGAAACGCTTCCTCAACCTCAGCAAAGGAGAAGGCAAAACGGCACATGACGTCGGCAATCACTTTTGCTCTCAAAGTGTCGTCCGGTGTGAAGCGATAACCGCGGACCGCAGCGAGCCCCGTGTTTTCAACATGGCGCAGATACTCACCGGTCGCCGGCATGTTCTGGACATAACCTTGACGAAACTGGCCGATCGCGGAGGCGCCAAGCCCAACGAGCGTTTCGGCGGCATCGTCGGTATAGCCCTGGAAATTGCGACGGAGACGCCCTTCCCGGCTGGCCCGCGCCAGGCTGTCATCGGGCTTCGCAAAATGATCGATACCGATGGCCTCGTAGCCGGCGGCAGCCAGCATTTCGGCCGCGCGACTCATCTGCGCGAAGCGCTCGACGATGCCGGGCAGGCTTTCGTCCGGGATCATCTTCTGATGCGTCTTCATCCACGGCACATGGGCGTAGCCGAAGAGTGCGACGCGATCGGGGTCGAGCGAAAGCACCGCCTCCATGGTGCGCTCAAGCGACTGGAGGCTCTGATAGGGCAAACCATAGAGCACGTCGCAATTGACCGAATGCACGCCCCTTACCCGTGATGCCTCGATCGCGTCACGCGTCTGCTCGAAGGTCTGGATGCGGTTGATCGCCTTCTGCACGACGGGGTCGAAATCCTGGATGCCGAAGCTCGCCCGCGTCATACCGATCTCCGCCAACGCATCATGGCGCGCTTCGTCGAGATCGTTCGGATCCATCTCGACGCTGATCTCGCAATCAGCCGCGAAGGTGAAGTGATCGGTAAAGGCGCGCTTCAGCGCGATCAGGTCGTCGGGCCTGACGAGCGTCGGCGAGCCGCCGCCGAAATGCAGGGCCGTTACCTTGGCTTCGCGGCTCACCCGCCCGCCAATCTCTGCAATCTCCCGATGCAGGCCCGTGAGGTAGGTTGCCACCGGATCATACCGCAGCGTCTGCTTGGTATGGCAAGCACAGAACCAACAGAGCCGGTCGCAGTAGGGCACGTGAGCATAGAGCGAGATCGCCTCATCCGGACCGATCGCCCCGAGCCAGCTTTGATAGTCAACCGGCCCCACCGCTTCGGAAAAATGCGGCGCGGTCGGGTAGCTGGTGTAGCGTGGCACGGGGTTCGCATGCTTGAGGATTAGCGCGTCGTCCATCAGTCTCTCCGCTGTCGTGAAAACGGCTTAGGACGGATCGGCAATGAGGCCTTTGATTTTGATCAAGTCGGCGAATTAACACGTTAAAATTGACAATGCTCAAGCCAGCATGAGACATTGTTTCGCGCTTTCGGAATTAGCACCTGTCAACTCTTGATTTAACGACCCGCATCCTCTTTGGTCATCCAGGGAGCAATGGAATGCAGGTAGAAAGAATTGCAGATCGTGAACGAACATCGCCGCAAGGATATCCATAATTCGGACGTTCCAGCCGTCTGCTCCGCCTGCGAGGCGCGCCATGGCGGCGTTTGCGGTACGCTCTCTCCGGATCAGCTTCTCGACCTCAGCCGTCACTCCACCCGCCGCAGCATCGAGCCCGGCCGCGAGGTCATCGGCCAGGGAGAAACCACCGACAGCTACGCAAATATCATCTCCGGCGTCGTCAAGCTCAGCAAGGTGCTGGCCGACGGCCGCCAGCAGATCGTCGGCCTGCAGTTCGCCCCTGATTTCATGGGCCGGCCCTTCACCCGCGAAAGCGCGCTGACGGCGGAAGCGGCTGTCGACACCGACATCTGTTGCTTCCCGCGCAACGTCATCGAGCGGCTGGTCTCCGAGGCTCCCGGGCTGGAACACCGGCTGCACGAGCAGGCGCTGAAGGAACTGGACGAAGCGCGCGACTGGATGCTCACCCTTGGCCGCAAGACCGCGCAGGAGAAGGTCGCAAGCTTCCTCTACATCATCGCGACTCACATCGACCCGGAAAACGGCACCTCGAACGTGTTCGACCTGCCGCTGTCGCGCGCCGACATCGCCGACTATCTCGGCCTGACCATCGAGACCGTCAGCCGCCAGATCACCAAGCTCCGCAAGGAGAATGTCATCCGCATCGAAAACAGCCGCCACGTCACCGTGCCGAGCCTCGACCGGCTGATGCATGTGGCAGGCATCGACTGACGGTCGCCAGCGGCGCTTAGCTGCCTCATCAAGTGCCCGACAGAATTGCCCTCTCCTCGGGTTTACCCCGAGGAAAGCCAAGCAGTCACGTTGAAGATGGGGACGCGCATTCTACCGTTCACTTCTTACGAAACGATCGGAGATGAAGCGGAAACGGTGCCTCGGATCCCTTCTCCCCTTCAAAACAGAGAGAAGGTCCCGGCAGGGGGATGAGGGGCTGGCTAGGCAGGCGTCACCGCGTAATTACGATCCGCGTGTTCTTCAGCCCATGTTCCCGCGTCAGCGCAAAAAACTCCGCCGCGTTGTTTGGATGGAGCCGCACGCAGCCGTGCGATGCCGGGCGGCCGAGCCGCTTGATGTCGTAGGTGGCGTGGATGGCGTAGCCGCCGTTGAAGAACACGGCATATGGCATCGGCGCGTCGTCGTATTTGCGTGAACGGTGATTGCGGGAAAGCCATTTGGCGCTCCAGCTGCCGCGTGGCGTCACATAGCCCTTGCGCGCCGTCGACACCTTCCAGCGATACATGACGACGCCGTATTGTCGCACGGTCATCGTCTGCGACGACAGGCTGATATCGGCAATGAGATTGGCGGCGTTCGCGGGTTGAACGGCAAACTGCAGCAGAGCGGCAATCAGCGCAGTCAGAAAGCTTTTGCGCATGCTTCTCTCTCCGGGAAGACGAACACGTACCGGTGGAACCAAACGTTCCAGGAGAATAACTGATCGAATATGATACGATCTTAATACATATGGAAAGCAGAGTCTTAATGCGAAGGTCAACTTCCGCGATCAAATCATTGCGATTGCAAGAACAAACCCGGCCATGACCGTACAGGCGCCATAAAATACAGCAATACCGGCGTCGATGTCTTCGCTTGTTGCAACCGCTCGGCCCGGACCGTTGATCATAGGTTCGCTGACCTTGACGCCGCCATAGATCCGCGGACCGGCAAGCTGCAGATCGAGCGCGCCGGCCATGGCCGCTTCCGGCCAGCCAGAGTTCGGCGAGCGGTGCAGACCATGGTCGCGAAGGGCCACGGCCAGCGCATCCTTGGCGGCGCTTACGCCACGATGGATCAGCGCACCGGCTGAGATCAAAAGGATCGAGAGCCTCGCTGCCGGCAGGTTGGCGAGATCGTCGAGTCGGGCCGAGGCCCAGCCGAAGTGCAGATATTTCGGTGACTTGTGGCCGATCATCGAATCGGCGGTGTTAAGCATCTTGTAGGCAAGAAGCCCGGGCAGGCCGGCAACCGCGTACCAGAAGGCCGGCGCCACGACGCCGTCGGAGAAATTCTCGGCAAGGCTCTCGATCGCGGCGCGGCAGACCGCCGGCTCGTCGAGCGTCTTTGGATCGCGACCAACGATCATCGCCACGGCGGCACGCCCGCCTTCCAGCCCGCCCTGTCGCAAGCCCCCGGCCACGCGACGCACGTGATCGGCGAGGCTCTTCTGTGCCAGGAAGACCGCGACCACAACCGCCTCGAGCAGAAAGCCGAGCGGTCCGAGGACGGCGAACAGGCGATGCAGCAGATGGCCGAACCAGGCGCTGATGCCAAGCAACAGGAGGATCGCGACGACGCCACGAAATTTGCGGGCACCATCCTCGAGGTCCTCCCGGTTCAGCCGGGCGTCGAAAAAGCCGATGGCCTTGCCGAAAAACACGACCGGATGCGGCATGCGCGCCCAGAGCCAGTCCGGATCGCCGACAACGCGGTCGATCACCAGCGCCAGCGCGAGAATGAGCAGGATCGTCTCCGACACCTCAGAGCTCCATGCGGGCAAGCGCGTCCGCCAGCCGTCGGTCACCGGCCGCGTCAGGCGCAAGACCGATCCTGAGCCAGGTAGGGGCATAGTCGAACTTGCGCGTGAGAATATGGGCCTCGCAGAGCCGTTCCTGCAGCAGAGCCGCCCTGGGATGCTCGACCAGCACGAATAGCCCCGTGCCGCCGATACGGTTGAGCCCTGCCCCATCGAGAGCCGCGTCGAGGCCGGCGCGACGCTCGAGGATGCCCGCCGCGATCGCCTTCGTATCGCCCTGCATCAGCGCTTTCGAGATCGTCAACGCCGGGCCGGAGACAGCCCAGGGACCGAGCCAATCGGCAAAGGACGCAAGCACTGGCTCGGTCGCAACGACGAAGCCGAGGCGCAGGCCCGCAAGGCCGAAGAACTTGCCGAAGGAGCGGAAGACGATGAGGTTGCCCTGCCCTGGCACGTGACCAGCGACACTCAGTTGCGGCTCAAGATCGCCGAAGGCCTCATCGACCAGCAGCAGTCCGCCGCTCGCCTTCTGCCTTGCGGCGATCGCCAGAAGCTCCGCCGGCGCCAAGGCGCGGCCGGTCGGGTTGTTGGGGTTGACGACGATGACAAGCCCATGTTCGGCCGTGAGCGCGTCGGCATCCGCGACGCGATCGACAGCAAAGCCGGCCGCTTCAAGCACGCGGGCATACTCGCCATAGGTCGGCCCGAAGATCGCGACGTGCCTGTCGGCCGGAGCAAGACGTGGCAGGAGCTGGATCACCGACTGGGTGCCCGGCACCGGCAAAGGCAGCACGCCGTTGGTGCGGTAGTAGTCGGCGGCGGCGCTCCGCGCATCATCTACCGTCTGCCGATCCGGCAGCCGGTGCCAGGCGCGCTCAGGGACCGCGGGCAAGGCGACGGGGCATGGATTGATGCCGGTCGACAGATCGAGCCAGTCTTCGGGCCGGCCGCCATAGCGCGCTGCGGCCTCGGTGATGCCGCCACCATGAACGATCGGTGCGCTCATGCAGCACCTGCGACGTCGATCAGATGCATGAAGGAACCGGCGACAGGGCCGCGCCGGAGGCCCGCCTGGCCGAGATCCTCGCCGGCGGCGTCGCTGACCGCAAACAGCCGATCGGCCGCCCCTTCGGCGACGATGGTCGCATAGTGGAATTCGTGCGCCGTCATGGGTCCATCGAAGAAGGCGTTGTCGACAGGCACGACGCGGCGATAGCCGAGGTGCCGCCTGCGCTCGGCAAAACTGGTTACGAGCGGCAGCAGGCCGAGCATGTCGTAGCGTGTGCCATCGGCAGCGACAAGCCCTTCACCGAGCACCATATAGCCGCCGCATTCGCCGAAGATGCGGGCGCCGCGTTCCGCCGCGAAATGCATGCCGGAACGGAATCGGGCGGCGGCGCTCAGCTGCCCCGCATGCAGCTCCGGATAGCCCCCCGGAAGATAGACGGCATCGGCTGCCGCATCCGGCCCCTCGTCGGCGAGCGGCGAGAAGAAGGAAATCTCCGCGCCGCCTTGCCGCCAGCCGTAAAGCAGGTGCTCGTAGCAGAAGGCAAAGGCGATATCGCGCGCGACCGCGATGCGCTGACCGAGCGGCCGCAACCGCTCGGCATCGGCCGCCGCGGCCACCTGCGGGAAAATCGTCGCGATCAGACGGATGGCATCGAGATCGCAGGCAGCCTCGACCCGCATGGCCGCCGCCTCGATGAAGCCCTCAAGCGCTGAGTGTTCGCCCGCCTGCACGAGCCCGAGATGGCGCTCCGGCAGTTGCAATGCGCTGTCCTGCCGGAGCACGCCGAAGACAGGCATGCGCACCTTGCCGAGCGCATCGCGCAGCATCATTTCATGCCGATCGCTGCCGACCTTGTTGAGGATGACGCCGACCACCCGGATATCGTCGCGATGATCCGCATAGCCGCGCACGAGGGCGGCAACCGACTGGGACATGCGGGCGCAATCGACCACCAGAATGACCGCAAGGTTCAGCGTCGCGGCGAGGTCCGCTGGCGTTCCCGAGCCGTCGGCAGCACCGTCATGCAGTCCCATCATCGCCTCGACGATCAATGTGCGCCCGCCGGAGGCGGCATGCGACGCATTGGCAAGCAGCAGTTCCGGGCGCATCGCCCAGGGGTCGTAGTTGAAGCAGGGCTCGCCGGTCGCCGCCGCGTGGAAAGCGGGATCGATGTAGTCCGGCCCTGCCTTGCCGGGCGCGATCGCCACGCCGCGCCTCTTCAGGGCGCGCATCAGCCCGAGCGTCACCGTCGTCTTGCCGGAGCCGGACGCGGGCGCGGCAATCAGCAATCCGCTCATGCCGGGTTCCTGAGAATGCGATTGGCGAACGGGTCGGCGGCAAGCTTGCGCCCGTCGAGCGCGCCGATCCAGTCGAGTGCTGCGCGCAGCCGCACCACCTCGCCGACGACGACGATCGCCGGCGGCTCCAGCCCTGCCGCCGCAACATCGGCCTCTGCACGCGCAAGCGTCGTTTCCAGCACCGCCTGCTGCGGCGTCGCGGCGTTGCAGACGAAGGCGACCGGTTCGTCCGGCGAGCGGCCGCCGGCAATGAGGTTGGCGGTGATCGCGCCGATATGCTTCATCGCCATGTACATGACGATGACAGGCGAGCCGCTGGCGATGCCCTGCCAGTTGATGCGATCCGGCACCAGGCCGGAGGAATCATGGCCAGTCAGGAAAGTGACCGCGTGGTTGACCTCGCGATGGGTCACGGGAATGCCGGCATAGGCAAGCCCGCCGATACCGGCGGTGATGCCGGGCACGATTCGGAACGGCACCTGGTGCTCGACCAGCGTCAGCGCCTCCTCGCCACCGCGACCGAAGACGAAGGGATCGCCGCCTTTGAGGCGCAGCACCCGGTTGCCGGCGCGCGCGAGTTCGACGAGGCGAAGCGAGATGTCGCGCTGCTTTGGCGACGGCTTGCCGCCACGCTTGCCCGCAAACTCCAGCACGGCGCCCGGCCGCGCGAGCTTCAGGCAATCCTCGTTGACCAGCGCATCATGCACGATCACATCCGCGTGGCGCAGCGCATTGGCCGCATGCAGCGTCAACAGGCCGGGATCGCCGGGGCCGGCGCCGACCAGCCAGACCGAACCTTTTTCGAGCGCCGGCAATCCGGCAAAGAGGTCGTCGATCATGCGTGCTGTCCCACCTGTATTTCGGCGCCACCCAACGGCACGCCTGACGCGCTCTCTAAAGAACCGGATTCCAATTGAGAGAAACCCCGGGCAAAAGATTGATTCAATTCAACAACATAAGAACGCATCAGACAGCCTCCGCCGCCTGGATGCGCTTTTCGGCGCGCAAGGTCGCCGGCCCGGCAAGTGCGGCCGTCGCATGGGCGGAGACGATCTTCTGCACAATCAGCACGGCTTCGCGCCCGGCGCCGACGAGCGCTGCACCCTCGGCAACGCCATGACAACCCGTGTAGGCAAAGACGATCTCGGAGGGGTTGGCGAGCCGGGAAGCTTCGGCTTCGAGCGTGGCGGCATCGTAGAACGCGGCCGGAACCGAGAAATGCTGAGCGGCCGCCAGGATCGCCGGCTCCTCGGCGCGAGCATCGAGCGAGGCGACCAGCCGCAGGTCGCCGGGCGCAGCACCGGCATCGACAAGCGCACGCTCGGCAAGGGCGATCACCTCTTCGGCCGGCGTGCGACGCTCGCAGCCGAGCCCGAGCACCAGCCCGGCTCCTGCTTTCGTCGTCTGTGCAGAGTGTTGGCCCGATGGCATCGGCGGCCGGCTCCCTTCGTTGGTTCTCCTTAACGAAGCGCCGGCTGGGACGATCCGTCCCGGCCGATCTGGACAGCACCGGCTGATGGCCCCCTGGCTGGGTCGGCCGCACCGGACGCTCTTTCAGTCCGCCAAAGCGGACGCCGTCGCATATCCTTCATTTTTACCGGAGCGCGGAAGGCCGGTCAAACCGGATTGCGCCATCGCCATGTCGCGTTTGAGGAAACTCGTCATCCGCCTGCCGTATCGCAAGGACAGCCCTTCTTCGGCACCATGCGGGCGAGAGCGCCTCCATCCAGAAAGACAGCGAGATGGAACAAGGCTTTGAATCTTTGTCGGTTTTTCAATTTCGACACCTGCATGGACAGCAACACCGCGACAGAAGGCTTTGCAAATCGCGCCGGGCTCTGACACAAGGCGGAAAATCCCGCCTGACAGCTCTCCTCTCGAGTCCCCGCCGTGCAAGATCTCGCCTTCCACCTGCTCGCCTTCCTGTTCGTCGCCGCCTTCATCGCAGGCTTCATCGATTCGATCGCCGGCGGCGGTGGCATGATCACCATTCCGGCCATGCTCATTGCGGGCATCCCGCCCTTGCAGACGCTCGGCACCAACAAGCTGCAGGGATTGTTCGGCTCCGGCTCGGCCACGCTGTCCTATGCCCGGCGCGGCCACGTGAACCTGAAAGAGCAGCTGCCGATGGCGCTGATGTCGGCCGCCGGCGCCGTGCTCGGCGCCCTGCTCGCAACCATCGTTCCCGGCGACGTGCTGAAGGCGATCCTGCCCTTTCTGCTGATCGCCATTGCGCTTTATTTCGGCCTGAAGCCGAACATGGGCGACGTCGACCAGCACAGCCGCGTCACCCCCTTCGTCTTCACGCTGACACTGGTGCCGCTAATCGGCTTTTATGACGGCGTCTTCGGCCCCGGCACCGGCTCGTTCTTCATGCTCGGCTTCGTTACCCTCGCCGGCTTCGGCGTGTTGAAGGCGACGGCGCACACGAAGTTCCTCAACTTTGGCTCCAACGTCGGCGCCTTCGGCGTCTTCCTCTTCTTCGGCGCCATCCTCTGGAAGGTCGGCCTGTTGATGGGCCTCGGCCAGTTCCTCGGCGCCCAGGTCGGCTCGCGCTATGCCATGGCCAAGGGCGCCAAGATCATCAAGCCGCTGCTCGTCATCGTCTCGATCGCGCTCGCTATCCGGCTGCTCGCAGATCCGACGCATCCCTTGAGGATCTGGCTGGGGCATTGAGGCGCGGCGCGGTCGGCAAATTCTGCGCTGTCCTAACGGCCGCAACCGCGCAGCCTGTTAGGCGTGGCTGGGCCACACCGGCGGGCAAAACCGCAAATGCATGTCCGTTCTGCGATCTTGGATGACCGGTTGACCGGGTCGACATGGCGCAGACATGCTTGCCGATAAACGGCGGCACTCTCATTGCGGCGCCAATGCACGGGCCTTTGCGAGAAGGGTCTCGTCGCCGTCGCCCAAGACCTCCAGCAAGCGTTTCATCTCGGCGCCGAACACTTTCCAGAAATTCGGATCGCCGGCTTTGATCGCTATCGCATTATCGATCAGGTCGGCGAGCTTGACGGTTTTCGCCGCGGCGGGCGCCGATGCGAGGTGCTGGCGATCCAGTTCCTTGCGCACCTGTCGGTTGCCGTGGAACGGAGTGGATATGTCGGTGAGCCACGCAACCAGTGTTGCGACCTTGGGGCCGAACGCTTCATTGAGCTCCAGCAGCGTCGCGTCGGTATCTTCGACCGTATCGTGAAGCAGCGCTGCGGCGATCATTTCGGGCGTATGGGGCACGCTTCGAACAATCTCCGCCACCGCAATCGGATGAACGATATAGGGCCGACCGTCATACTTACGCTTCTGTTCGCCGTGTGCTCGGGTTGCAAACTGGAGCGCGCTGTTCTCGAGATCGGTCATTATTTTGCGTTCAACGCCGGCTTCCATCACCTAAACCCAATCCCAAGCTTTCAGAACGAACCAGGCGACCCGTGATTTCTATCGCGTCAGGCGTCGCTTCGAGCGACGCACGCTTGCCTGCCCGCGCGAATGTCGCGGGCGGTCAACGCCTGACAGTTATGCCAAGATCAGGCGCACCGGATTTCGACCAGCACGAGCACTGCTCTCCGACCGGACCTGCGCCATAGCTGCATTCGTTCTCCCGCGTCTTGCAAATCCGTGGACGGCGCGCTTCGGCGAGCGCCTTGGCCTTGGCTTCATCCGCAGCCCTTTGCTTGCGCGTCGTTTTAGTTTTCGGTTTCGCCTTCTGGCTGGCCGTCGTTTCTTGAGCTCGTGACGCCCCGCTCTTCACGGTTTGCGCCTGCCCCGCCACACCTGATGACAAGAACAGCAAGACCGATGCGACACCAACCGCAGCTCTGAGAGTATTCTTCAAGGTTCACCCGTATTTAGCCTGTCGACGGTCTAACATGGGTGCGGCCTCCTGCCTATGCAATCGCTCGGCGGAAGGAGCAGCCGTCAAGACACGAATTTTGCCGACCTTCCGACACTGCAGGGCGACGATGACAGCCTCCAACGCTTGGCAATAAGATCCGGTAACCACGACGAAAGTCGGACAGGTCCGGCGCTTGAACCTCTAGTTACTAGAGATTGCAAGGTGATCAGAATGCTTCGCCGGGTAGACGCTCATATGGGCCGCCTACCCGTCGTGCGCTCCTGTCTTGTCAGCTCGCTCCAGAGGTTTCCATGTCCACCACCCTTCCCGCCATCCTGATGCTCGTCGTGGGATTGTCCACGCTCGCGCTGGCGATCCTCCGCCGTGTGCAATCCGGCCGCTCGCCGGTCGTGCTGACCTATGGCGACGATGCGGAGGGGTTTGCGGGCAGGCTTTTCCGCCTGATCGTCGCAGCGCTGGTGATCCACCTGCTGGCGGTCGCCATGCTCCCGGCCTCCGTCGATGCCGCCCTCGGCCGGATCCCGGCGCTCGACACGCCCATCCTTCACGCCGTCGGCCTGGCGCTGATGACGCTCGGCGGCGGGCTGACGATGCTGTCGCAATGGGCGATGCGTCATTCCTGGAAGATCGGCATCCCTGAAAAGCAGGACGCGCCGCTTGTGACCTCAGGCCTCTATGCCTTCTCGCGCAACCCGATCTATGTCGGCATGGTGACCGCGCTGATCGGCACGGTGCTGGCGGTGCCCAACGTCATCTCGGTGGCGCTGGCGCTCTCCGCCTGGATCTCGATTTCCTACCAGATCCGCATGGAGGAAACCCACCTCGCCAAGGTCTTCGGCGACGCCTACGGTGCCTATTGCAGGCGTGTCCGCCGGTGGGTTTGACGCAGGGCTCACCCTCAGGCTGCGACGCTTCCAGCGTCTGCCGAACTGCGCGACTTGGCCCGACGGATCAGGAAGGCGCTCGCTCCAATTGCCTTCAATCTGCATGCCGTCCTCCCGCTCGTCACAACCACTGCATGTGTCGGGATTACGGATTGATTGAGGCGAGCATTCAGTGAACAGGCACCAGAGCAGGCGCGCTCAAAACACCGCCACCAACAGCGCCCCGGCGGCAATGAAAGGCGACGCCGAGCCAGTTCATCAGGTTGAGCTTTTCACCGAGGAAGAGCACGCCGAAGATCGCGACCATGACGATCGAGAGTTTGTCGAGCGGCGCCACGCGGGCGGCGTCGCCGAGCTTGAGCGCGCGGAAATAGGCAAGCCAGGAAGCGCCAGTCGCAAGCCCTGACAGCGCCAGGAACAGCCAGGTGCGGCCCGGGATTTCCGATGGCTTCTGCCACTGCCCTGTCGCCGCCACGATGGCGGCGATCACGCAGAGGATGACGACGGTGCGGATCAGCGTTGCGAAGTCGGAGTTGATCTGCGCAACCCCGACCTTGGCAAACACCGCCGTGAGCGCAGCGAAGGCGGCCGAAAGCAGCGCCCAGAACTGCCAGCTCTGGCTCATCAGAACTCCACGCCCTGCTGCGCCTTGATGCCGGAACGGAACGGATGCTTGATCAGCTCCATCTCAGTGACGAGATCGGCGATTTCGATCAGGTCTTCTTTCGCGTTGCGGCCGGTGAGCACCACATGCGTCATGTGCGGCTTTTCTTCCTTCAGGAAGCGAACCACTTCGGCGACGTCGATGTAGTCGTAGCGCAGAGCAATGTTGATCTCGTCGAGCAGCACCATCGAGTTGCGCTCGTCACGGATCAGTTCCTTCGCCTTCTCCCAGGCCTTTTCAGCCATCGCAACATCGCGGGCGCGATCCTGCGTTTCCCAGGTGAAGCCCTCGCCGAGCGTATAGAACTGGCAGACATCGCCGAAATGCTTCTCGATCAACTCGCGCTCGCCGGTTGCCATCGCACCCTTGATGAACTGCACGACGGCGCAGGGCATGCCGTGGGCGATATGGCGGAAGATCATGCCGAAGCCGGCGGTCGACTTGCCCTTGCCCTTGCCGGTGTTGACGATGATCAGACCCTTCTCGTCGGTCTTCGTCGCCATGATCTTTTCGCGCGCTGCCTTCTTCTTCGCCATCTTCATGGCGTGGCGGGCATCGTCCTTCTCGGCCGGGGCTTCGCCGCCTACTGTCGTCTCGTCGCTCATGATCACTCCCTCAGTTCTCAAGTTCGGGATGGGCAGACGCCCTCGTCCCGCTTCGGTTCCTTTTCGCACTTCACTGAGCAGCGAAACGGAACCAGGTCTTTGTTTGCAAGCAATTCCGGACGGATTACCGCCAGCCCGGAACCGCTCTATTCATTGCCGGCACGAAGCCGGGTTGCTGCCGTGCCGATGCCGGCAAGTTCAAACCGCGCCGAATTCGAGCGCGGCGTCCAGAGATTGCGGTCGATTGCTTCAAGCAGGCGTTCGGCAAGCTCGGCAAAGGCGGCCGGGTTCTTGTCGCGCATGAAGTCAGCCACGCGCTCGTCGACGATGAACGCCTGATAAGCGGCCTCGAAATGATGGTCGCGCACCGCACCCGTGGTCGCGGCAAATGCGAACATGTAGTCGACCGTGGCAGCGATCTCGAAGGCGCCCTTGTATCCGTGGCGCATGACGCCATCGATCCACTTGGGATTGACGACGCGGGCCCGGACCACGCGACCGATCTCTTCTTCGAGCGACCGGATCACAGGCTTTTCCGGACGGGAATGGTCGTTGTGGTAGATCGCCGGACGGTGACCGCCGAGCTGTTCGGCGGCAGCGCTCATGCCGCCTTCGAACTGGTAGTAGTCGTCGCTGTCGAGCAGATCGTGCTCGCGGTTGTCCTGGTTCTGCACCACCGCCTCTATCGTGCGCAGGCGCTCCTCGAAAAGATCGCGCTCGGCCTTGCCCTCCTCGCCGGCGCCATAGGCATAGGCGCCCCAGGTAAGATAGGCCTCGGCGAGATCGGCTTTGGTTTCCCAGCCCTTCTCGTCGATCAGCGCCTGCAGGCCGGCGCCATAGGCACCGGGCTTTGCGCCGAAGACGCGGTAGGAGGCGCGACGCGCGGCCTCGGCAGCCTCGACACCTTCCGCTTCCAACCGTCGGCTTTCCGCCCGCATGCGTGCGGCGATCATGTTGTCGGCATCGTCTTCCTCCAGCGCGCCGACGGCGCGGATCGCCTTGTCGAAGAGCGCGATCTGGTCCGGGAAGGCATCGCGGAAGAAGCCGGAAATGCGCAAGGTCACGTCGACGCGTGGGCGGCCGAGGACTGCGAGCGGCACGATCTCGTAGCCCATCACCCGGCGAGAGACCATGTCCCAGGTGGGCTTGGCGCCGATCAGCGCCAGGGCCTGGGCGATGTCGTCGCCGCCGGTGCGCATGTTCGCCGTGCCCCAGGCGGTAAGGCCAAAGGAGGACGGCCATTCGCCGTGGTCCTGCAGGTAGCGGCGGATCAGAAGCTCGGCCGATTTCTTGCCGAGCTCGTAAGCCGCCGGCGTCGGCACCGCGCGGCTATCCACGGAGTAGAAATTGCGCCCCGTCGGCAACACATCCGGCCGGCCACGCGTCGGCGCGCCCGATGGACCGGGGGCGACGAAGCGGCCGCTGAGACCGGTGAGGAAGCCGGTCATCTCGGCGGCACCCGAGTTTGAAATCGACGGCTTCAGGCGCGTTTCGATTTCGCCGAGCACGGCGCGGGTGTTGGCCCAGTGGTCCGGGCAAGCCAGTTCACCCGACACGAGATTTGCGGCAAGCAACTCGATGCGCTCGACCGTATCGCCGGCGGTGCGCCAGGGGGCGTCCGAGAGGTCAGCGAGGATGGACGGTTTCGGGCCTGTCCAGGTGTCGGACATGACGCAGTCGAGCGGGTCGAAGGGTTGGGCGTCGCATGCGGGGTTACCGCCCGCGGAGATGGGAATAGCGAACCCACGCAGCCCCGCATCCGCTGCGATCGCCCGCTGCAGGCTCTGGTCGCCGCCTTCGCCGAGACCGCGGGGCACGCGCGCCAGCGCTACGGTGAGGTCCGTCAACAACCGCCCTTCCGGCGCGACGCCGAAGATGTGCAGGCCGTCGCGGATCTGCATTTCCTTGAGGTCGCAGAGATAGGCGTCGAGCTTTTCCAGCGCCTTGTCGTCGCTGTCGCCCCTGTCGATGCCTGCGTCGCTGTCGAGGCCGATGTCGCGCACGAGATCGAGGATCTGGCGGCTGAGCAGCCTGAGGCGGCGCGGATCACCGCCGGCGGCGTCGTAATATTCGTCGACGAGCGCTTCCAGATCCTTGAGCGGGCCGTAGGATTCGGCGCGCGTCAAGGGCGGGGTCAGGTGGTCGATGATGACGGCGCTGGTGCGGCGCTTGGCCTGCGTACCTTCGCCCGGATCGTTGACGATGAAGGGATAGATGTGCGGCAGCGGCCCGAAGATCGCTTCGGGATAGCAGGTTTCCGACAGCGCCAGCGCCTTGCCCGGCAGCCATTCGAGATTGCCGTGCTTGCCCATGTGGACGATCGCCTGCGCTCCGAACTGCTGGCGCAGGAAGGCGTAGAAGGCGAGATAGCCATGCGGCGGCACGAGGTCCGGCGAATGGTAGCTTTCCTTCGGATCGATGTTGTAGCCGCGCGCCGGTTGGATGCCGACGATCACCTCGCCGAAGCGGGCGAGCGGCAGCGCGAAGGCGCCATCGAGGAAGAAGGGATCGGCCTCCGGCACGCCCCAGCGACCGGTAACTTCATCCTTTATCTGTTTCGGAAGCGAATCGAAGAACGTTTTGTAATCGTTCAGCGAAATACGCTCGCGGATTTCGCGGTCATGGCTCGCCGCATTGGTCGGCCCGGCCATCAGATAGCGGATCAGCGCGTCGCCATCGGCGGGAACCTCACCGACCGCATAGCCTTCCCGCGCCATGGCGCTAAGCACCTCGACGGTACCGGCTGGCGTGTCGAGCCCGACACCGTTGCCGAGGCGACCGTCGCGGTTCGGATAGTTGGCCATGACGATGGCAATGCGGCGCTCGGCGGGCTCTGCCCGGCGCAGCTTCGCCCAGTTGACGGCAAGATCAGCGGCAAAGCGCACCCGGTCTTCGAGCGGCTCATGGCCGACGATATTGGCCTCCACCTTGGCGTCATAGATCGACGCCGCCTTGAAGGAGACGGCGCGCGCAAGGATGCGGCCATCGACTTCGGGTAGTGCCACGTTCATGGCGAGGTCGCGCGCCATCAGCCCCTGCGGCGACGTTTCCCATTGCGCCCGCGACGAGCCGGAGAAGATCACCTGCAGCACCGGCGCACCGGTCGATTCCAGCACCGTCGGCTGACGGTCGGCACCGGGCGACGAGACCGCAAAGCCAGTGGCGTTCATCACCACGTCGGGTGCGGCCTCCGAAAAAATCGCCTGCAGCGTGCCGACGGAAACGGCATCCTTGAGGCTTGAGACGAACACCGGCAGTGCCCGCACACCTTGAGCCTCCAGCGCATCGATCAGCGCCTCCACCGGCCGTGTCTCGCCACTCTGCACGAGCGCGCGGTAAAAGCAGATCCCAACCGTCGGGGGTTCGAATCCCTCCCTCGCTACCATCCGTCCCTGAATACGGGACTGCCATTCGCTGACGCCGATCACGCCAGCACCCGGCCACCAGATGCCGGCCTTCAACAGTGGCTTTGCCGGCTGCGGCTTCTCCGCACCCGTGACCAGTGCGGCCGCATAGTCGAGAAACAGCCCGGCATTGTCCGAGCCGCCTTCGGTGAAGTAAGCCCAAAGGCGCTGGCGGTCGTCGGCTGCGACGGTGGAGAAAGGCTCCAGCCCCGGATCCGGCTTGTCGTCACCCGGCAGAACCGCGATCTCGAAACGATGGGTGACGGCAGCCGCATGCAGGGCTTCCAGCAGATAACGGAAATAGCTGGCGCCACCGAGCGGCCGGACGACGATCAGCTTGGCGTGACGCGCCGTGCGCTCGACGTAAGTGTCGACCGACATTGGGTGCATCAGGCTCATCAGGCTGGCGATGCGCAGGCTCAAGCCTCCGTCGCGTCGGCCGTGAGCCGCGGCGATCGAGGAGAGCTCGGTATCGGCGGCTGATAGGAAAAGGATATCGGCCGGCGTTTGCCCAAGGTCGATCGCCTCGTTGCCGTCGGCGATCGTTCCTTTCTGGGCGAGAAGCAGATGCATTCGTCTTGTCCGGTGGGGCAATTCCGAACGAAAACGCTAAAAGCGTTTTCCATCCGGAACTGCATCATTTCAATGCGTTAGATCATTTCACTCAAAGAACGATCTAGACGAGCGCGGTAATCGCAGCGCGCACCGCCGCCTCGTCCATGTCGTGCAGGCCGATGACGACGAGGCGCGTACCGCGCTTTTCGCCGGCGCCCCAGGCGCGGTCGTAATACTGGTCGATGCGGGCCCCGACCGCCTGGATCAGGAGGCGCATCGGCTTGCCGGGCACGTCGGCAAAACCCTTGAGGCGCAGAACGTCGTGCTCCGCGATCACGCCCTTCAGGCTATCGATGAACGCCGAGGGATCGGCGATCGAACCGAGCTCGACGACGAAGCTGTCGAACTCGTCGTGATCGTGCTCCTCACCTGCCTCGTGCTCCATCTCGTGATGCGACTTGCGGTTGGCGATATCGCTTTCCGTGCCGACACCGAGGCCAAGCAGGATGGCAGCGGCGACTTCGCCGTTCTTCGCCTCGATCATCGTCGGCTTGCGGCTGGTGCGCGAAGACACCTCGTCGCGTACGGCCTTGAGGCCGGAGGCATCGATCAGATCGGTCTTGTTGAGAACGATGAGATCGGCAGCCGTCAGTTGGTCCTCGAACAGCTCCTCGATCGGGCTTTCGTGATCGAGATTGTCGTCCTCGACGCGCAGCGCATCGACCTTGTCGTGGTCGTCGGCAAAGCGGCCAGCGGCAACGGCGGCGCTGTCGACCACGGTGACGACGCCATCGACGGTCACTTCGCTGCGGATATCCGGCCAGTTGAAAGCGGCGATCAGCGGCTGCGGCAGGGCAAGGCCCGAGGTTTCGATGATGATGTGGTCAGGGCGGTTTTCACGCTCGAGCAGCTTCGTCATGGTCGGGATGAAATCGTCAGCCACGGTGCAGCAGATGCAGCCATTGGTAAGCTCGATGATGTCGTCCTCGGTGCAGGCCTCGGCACCGCAGCCCTTCAAGACATCGCCGTCGACGCCGAGATCGCCGAACTCGTTGATGATCAGCGCGATGCGCTTGCCGTCGGCGTTCTGCAGCAGGTTGCGGATCATCGTCGTCTTGCCGGCGCCGAGGAAGCCGGTGATGACGGTCGCCGGGATCTTGCCCTGGTTGGCTCTCGCAGTGGTCATGGATCAACCCTTCATTTTCAGCGGCAAACCGGCCGCGACAAAGTAAACTTCAGCGGATTTCTCCGCAACGATCTGGTGAAGCCGGCCGGCATGGTCGCGAAACTCGCGGGCCATGCGGTTCTCGGGCACGATGCCGAGGCCGACCTCATTGGAAACAAAGACGAGGCGCGCCCGCGCCTCAGGCAGATACGCAACAAGGGCGGCGAACTCCGCCGTCATGTCGCGCTCTTCCAGCATGAGATTGGTTACCCATAGCGTCAGGCAGTCGATCAGGACCACATGGCTGGGATCATCGATGCGTCTGAGGATGCCGACGAGATCGAGCGGCTCCTCATGCGTCGTCCAGCCCTCGCCGCGGCGCGTCCGGTGATGGTCGATGCGCTCGCGCATTTCGTCGTCCCAGGCGCGGCCCGTGGCGACATAATGCATGGTGAGACCGGACGCTTCGACGAGCCTCTCGGAAAAGCTGGACTTGCCGGAACGGGCGCCGCCAAGGACCAGCACGGGCCCGGCGCTGAGACTGCTCATCGTGGCTGCCTCAACATTCCCAAATCAGCCGTCGGTGGCAAAAGCCATCGGACGCGCCACGGGCGCGTTCTTGAAAACATCTGCGAGCCAAAACAACCTCCGTGATGGCGTTGGAGACAAAAGTCCCCTCGGGCGGAATGCCCATGCCGGATGGCAGGTCTCCTGGCTCACGGCGTCACGGGCCGAACATCGCCTCGCCCTTAAAGGGCAAGGTTCCGATGTCAGGGCCCGAGCGGCCCGCCTCACCTTCCCGGCGTCTTTCCGGTGCCACAGCGAACCTTTGCGCGTCGTCTCCGACGCATGGGCGCTGTGAGGGACATCGTGAAAGGCGGACGATTCGTAGAAGAAGAGGCGTCCAAACCCGGCTGATCACGATGCCACGCCAGTGGCTTTTCCGGCTTGATCCCCGACCTGCCCCGATTGCCCGTGCAACCGGCCGACAGCCCGGCACCAAACCCGATGGCGAACCCTGACCGTTCTACAGTCGCGGGGTCGGCTGCGATAAGGATGCCCGATTTGGGTCCATCCGTCACATTCCCAATTATTCCCCCAGATCGCCACGACAAGGGGGAACCATCCAACACCTGATGATTAGGAAGCGGGCAGCCCAAAGTCAATCGACGCATGCGACGCCTCCCCGGCCGAGTTGCGCCACGCGACGATTTGTCGGGCGTCAGGCACGACGGCAGTGTGAACGGAACCGATGTCGAAACCTAGTGCTATGGATAGCAAACTGCTGCTAACACCTGTGTCAAAGTGCCGAGGGCGAATTTCGCCAGAAAAGGAACCTTTCGAGTGGATACCGACCTGCGCCGCGTCGTCCTCATCGTCTCCCTGTTGAACCTCGGCTATTTCGGGGTCGAACTCCTTGTCGCGCTTTCCATCGGCTCGGTGTCCCTCATGGCCGACAGCGTCGACTTCCTCGAAGACGCTTCCGTCAACATGCTGATTTTCTTTGCTCTGGCCTGGACGGCGCGGACCCGCGCGCGGGTCGGCATGGCGATGGCGTTCATTCTACTGGTACCGGCGCTGGCCTTCCTTTGGACGGCCTGGGCGAAGTTCATGGATCCGGTCCCGCCAGAGCCCTTTGCCCTGTCCCTGACCGGACTTGGGGCGCTGGTGGTCAACCTCTTCTGCGCCTATCTGCTCGTCGCCTACCGTCACACGAGCGGCAGCCTCACGCGGGCAGCATTTCTCTCCGCCCGCAACGATGCCTTCGCCAATGTGGCCATCATCGCCGCGGGTCTGGCGACAGCCTATCTGTGGCAGTCGGCCTGGCCGGACCTGATTGTCGGCTTGGGGATTGCCCTGATGAACCTGGATGCCGCGCGGGAAGTCTGGGAAGCCGCAAGCGAGGAGCACGATGTCGCAGCGTAGTTCCGTCGGATAAGCTCGTTGCTCCTGTTGGGCCCGACGTACCGGACCTGCTGGCTGACCGTTGCCGCGTCCCTAGTGCCTGAGCAACTCGTCCAGCCAGCGACGATCGAGCACAGCCTCCAGTTCGTTCGCGACATCGTCGAGCGCCGCATCGACCGATTGGCGGTAGTTGTTGGCGCCGCCTTCGATGCCGAAACTCTTGAGCAGCGCGCCGCGATAGGCGTCGCTGGTGAAGAGCCCATGCAGGTAGGTGCCCATCACGCGGCCATCGGCCGAAAGCGCGCCGTCGGCGCGATTGTCGATGCGCACCGACGGCCGGCCACAGTCCGCACCTTGCGTCTTGCCAAGATGGATTTCGTAGCCTTCGAGCGCCACATCATGCTCCAGCGACCAGGCGCGGCTGTTGCGCACCGTCTTTTCCGGCGCCATCTCGGTCTCGACGTCGAGCAGCCCGAGGCCCTCGACCGCACGTTCGCCGCCCTCGATGCCGAGCGGATCGGTGACGCGCCGGCCGAGCATCTGGTAGCCGCCGCAGATGCCGATGACCCGGCCGCCCCGGCGCACATGACGTTCGAGGTCACGGTCCCACCCTTGCGCACGGAAATCGATGAGGTCGCCGATGGTCGATTTCGACCCGGGAATGACGACGAGGCCAGCGTCTGCCGGAATGGGACTGCCAGGCCGCACGAAGACGAGATCAATCTCCGGTTCGGCGGCGAGCGGATCGAGGTCGTCGAAATTGGCGATGCGCGACAGTACCGGGACGGCAACCTTCAGCGCCCGCCCCTCGCCGCGCGTCAGCTTCTCCAGCACGACGGAATCTTCCGCCGGCAGGCGTGCCGCCGCCTTCAGCCACGGCACGACGCCGAAGCAGGGCCAGCCGGTGTAGCGGTTGACGGCAGCAATGCCGTCGTCGAACAGCGTGACGTCGCCGCGGAACTTGTTGATGAGATAGCCGGTCACCATGCGCCGGTCTTCCTCGGCCAGGATCGCATGCGTGCCGACCAGCGAGGCGATCACCCCGCCGCGGTCGATGTCGCCGACCAGCACGACCGGCACGTTGGCCCGTGTCGCAAAGCCCATATTGGCGATGTCGCCGGGCCTGAGGTTGATTTCGGCCGGCGAGCCGGCGCCTTCGACCACCACGAGATCGGCACCGGCCGATATTTGTTCGAAACTCTCCATGACGGCGCCCAGCAGCTTGGGCTTGAGCGCCTGATATTCCCGCCCCCTAGCCT
Organism: Ensifer sp. ENS06; assembly: GCF_014852205.1. Classification (NCBI taxonomy): domain Bacteria; kingdom Pseudomonadati; phylum Pseudomonadota; class Alphaproteobacteria; order Hyphomicrobiales; family Rhizobiaceae; genus Ensifer; species Ensifer sp. ENS06. The sequence continues at coordinate 314,801 of NZ_JACVBC010000002.1, forward strand.
GCCCGGCGACCTTGCCCTGAACGACGATCTGGCTGCCCACGTCCGACTGCGGCTTCAGGAGCACCGGGTTCATGTGCACCGACGACGGCACGCGCGCGGCCAGCGCCTGCAGCCATTGCGCGCGGCCGATCTCGCCGCCGTCGTCGGAAACGGCGGCGTTGTTCGACATGTTCTGCGGCTTGAACGGCCGGACCTTCAGGCCCTGATTGGCGGCAAGCCGGCAGAGCCCCGCCACCAATACCGATTTTCCGACATCCGAGCCGGTTCCCTGCAACATGATCCTGCGTGTCATGCGGCCATCGGTAACACTGAAACGGGCAGCGGCAAAGGTCTGTTTCGACACGATTTCGCCGCAATTGACAAAGCCCTTTCACGCATTGTTTCGCGCTTTCGCAAGGCTTGTCGAAAATGTCGCGGCCGATAGCCAGAATGCGACATGGCGTGGCGAGTTTGGCATTCAATTTTTTGCAGCGCACACCTATATCAGCGGCATAGCAACACGCCCCGGAGGATAGGCCTCCGGCCTCTCAAGGTTCATGTCCATGCTGTATATTTTCAGCAAGCCCAATTTCGTTCAGATCGCCTGGAACTCGAAGGTTCCGTCCAGCCAGTCGCGCGTACGCAACCTCGTCGTCGACGCGCCCTTCGGCCCGCTCGGCGTCATCCGCACGTCGAACGTCGGCTAACGCCAGCGATCGGGGCGGAAGCCCCTTCGAGCTCTCCTCCCAGAGCCTCCTCCACCGCCCCTTCGGGGCGGTTTTTTTTATGTCCGGCATTGGCCCTGAAATGCGAAGGCCGCATCAACCTCTTCAAGAGGGATGCGGCCGCCAAAAAACGCCTGGTCACTTCGGAAAAACACACCGAAGGTTCGCTCAAAGTCCGGGACGCACAAACCTGATCCGGACCGGCGGCAGTCCCCCGCCGCGAGAAGAACAATTAGCTGGACATCGTTACCGGATGGTTAGTGAGGATTTAACCAAAGATGAATTCCGGACTTTTTTGTAAATTTTTCGCGACATGCGCGCCATTTGGCGTGACGCAATCACGACAGGAAACGTCAGGATCTCGACAGGGTTCTGAGGTCCGTGGCGCCCAGCGCCATTTTTTGCGGCAAGAATTGTCGCTATTGCTTAAATTCGGGGTCTCTCACGCACAAAATACGCGCTTCGGCGATGTCGCAGACAGAACGCACGAGACCCCGTCCTTCCCGGTCAACCGATTGAAGAGGTTGATTTCTCAGCGAGAAACCTTAGGCTTGGTTTGCGGTATAAGAGGAGATTGGCTGGCGACAGGGTTCCGCGGCCAGGGCTGAATACGAACTCCCGCACCGTCCGCAGCAAGGGTGAACCTTGGCTTGTTTGATGCCGAACCCCCGGCTGCATCGTTGTTTCGGGTGACGGAGGATGTCGCGTCCGCCGTGGATTCCCGTTTGGATCTTGGCTGCAAAATAAGACTGGGAGGTCTTGCAACATGAAGAAACTCCTCGCTTCCACCATTCTCGCCGCTGGCCTCTATGCCATGGCGGGTTCCGCGCAGGCCGCGGAATGCGGTGAAGTCAGCATTGCCGAAATGAACTGGGCTTCTGCCGGCGTCGCCGCCCAGGTGGACAAGTTCATTCTGGAGAACGGCTACGGCTGCACGGTGACGCTGGTCACCGGCGACACCATGCCGACCTTCGCTTCCATGAATGAAAAGGCGCAGCCCGACATGGCGCCGGAACTCTGGGTCAACGCCGTGCGCACGCCGCTCGACGCTGCGATCAAGGAAGGCCGTCTCATCGAAGCCGCCAAGATCCTGAGCGAAGGCGGCGTCGAAGGATGGTGGATCCCGAAATTCCTCGCCGACGCGCACCCGGACATCAAGACGGTGCAGGACGCGCTGAAGCACCCGGAACTGTTCCCGGCACCGGAAGACTCGTCGAAGGCCGCCGTTCACAATTGCCCGTCTGGCTGGAACTGCCAGGTCTCGACCGCCAATCTCTATCGCGCGCTGAACGCGGAGAAGGACGGCTTCCTGCTGGTTGATACCGGCTCGGCTGCCGGCCTCGACGGCTCGATCGCCAACGCGTTCGAAAAGAAGACCGGCTGGCTCGGCTACTACTGGGCACCGACCGCCATCCTCGGCAAATACGAGATGACCCGCCTCTCCTTCGGCGTCGATCACGACAAGGCCGATTGGGACGCCTGCACCGCCGTGCCGGATTGCCCGAGCCCGAAAGTCAATTCCTACCCGGTTTCCGACGTTTACACCGTCGTGACCAAGTCCTTCGCCGACAAGGCGAGCGTCGCCATGGACTACGTCAAGGCGCGCAAGTGGGACAATGGCACCGTCAACAAGGTTCTCGCCTGGATGGACCAGAACCAGGGCACCAACGAGGACGGCGCCAAGCACTTCCTCGCCGAGTTCCCGGATATGTGGACACAGTGGGTGAGCCCGGAAGTGGCCGAAAAGGTCAAGGCAGCGCTCTGATCGAATATGACGGCAGGCGGACCGTGGAATCGGCCGCCTGCCCGTTCCGGTTTTAATGCCGGGACAGGGAACGATGGGGCGTCCTTGCGGGTTTCGTTTGAACGTTCATCGTCTCAGAGGCGGCGAACCGGGAGCCTTCGCGTCGCTATCAGGTAAGCGGGCGACACATTTCGCTGCCACAGTTTAAGTGCCGGGACCCAAAGAGGTCACCCAAGTGTGCGCCGTCATCGACCCGTTCGATGCCGAGACGCGGCCGGCTTAAAAAAAACTTCCGGCCAAGAAGGGGAAACAAATGGCCTCCATCTGCAGTGTCTTGCCAGCGTTGCTCTGCAAGTTCCCTGCCATTGACGAGAGCACGATCCGGCTCGCCCGCAAGGCTGTCGATGATAGCTTCAAGGGCTTCGTGCGATCCTATGGTAACGCCATCGACACGGTGGTCCAGCCGCTTCAATGGTTCCTGAACTACCTCGAAAGCCTGTTCGTCGGCTCCCCCTGGATTGTGATCCTGGCGGCGATGACCGCGATCGTCTATTTCGGCAGCCGCAACATCAACGTCACCATCGGCACCGCGCTGTCGATGATCGCCATCGGCCTTGTCGGGCTTTGGAATGACACCATGGTCACGCTCGCCATGGTCACCGTCTGCACGCTGATCTCCATCCTCATCGGCATTCCGATCGGTATCCTGATGGCGCGCTCGGACCGGGTGCAGTCCTTCGTCAATCCGATCCTCGACGTCATGCAGACGATGCCGAGCTTCGTCTATCTGATCCCGGTCGTCATGATCTTCGGCATCGGCAAGGTGCCGGGGCTGATCGCCGTCGTCATCTACGCGGTGCCGCCGATGATCAGGCTCACCAATCTCGGCATCCGCCTCGTCGACAAGGAAGTGCTGGAAGCGGCCGACGCCTTCGGCTCCTCGACCTGGCAGAAGCTGAAGAACGTGCAGATGCCGCTGGCGTTGCCGACCATCATGGCCGGCATCAACCAGACGATCATGATGTCGCTGGCGATGGTCGTCGTCGCATCGATGATCGGCGTCGGCGGCCTCGGCAAGAACGTGCTGCAGGCGATCGCCAACCAGTTCTTCACCGTCGGCTTCCTCAACGGCTTTGCCCTTGTCGGTATCGCCATCATTTTCGACCGTACCAGCCAGGCCTTCGGCAAGCGGCTGCAAAAGCACTCGGAGGTTATCCATGGCTAGTCACGCGATCGAGGTGAAGAACCTCTACAAGATCTTCGGCCCCCGCGGCGTCGACTTCGTCGATGCCGTCAAGAAAGGCATGGGCAAGGCCGAGCTCAACGAGCAGCACGGCCACGTGCTCGGCCTGCAGGACATCAACATTTCCATGCCCGCCGGCAGCGTCATGGTGGTCATGGGTCTCTCGGGCTCCGGCAAGTCGACGCTGATCCGCCACATCAACCGGCTGATCGACCCGACCGCCGGCGAAGTGCTCTATGACGGCGTCGACGTCTGCAAGATGAACGACAACGATCTGCGCGAATTCCGCCGCCACAAGACGGCGATGGTGTTCCAGAAGTTCGCGCTGCTGCCGCACCGCACCGTGCTCGACAACACGGTCTACGGTCTCGAAATCCAGGGTGTGGAACGCAAGGAGAGCGAGAAGCGCGCCCGCGGCTGGATCGAGCGCGTCGGTCTCAAGGGCTTCGAGAACCATTACCCGAACCAGCTGTCGGGCGGCATGCAGCAGCGCGTCGGTCTCGCCCGCGCGCTGACCAACGATGCCGACATTCTCTTGATGGACGAAGCCTATTCGGCGCTCGACCCGCTGATCCGCGTCGACATGCAGACGGTGCTTCTCGACCTGCAGAAGGAACTGAAGAAGACCGTCGTCTTCATCACCCACGACCTCGACGAGGCGCTGCGCCTCGGCGACAAGATCGCGATCCTGCGCGATGGCCGCGTGGTGCAGCAGGGCACCGGCCAGGAAATCGTGCTGTCGCCGGCCGACGACTACATCACCGCCTTCGTCAAGGAAGTGAACCGCGGCCGGGTGATCAATGTCGAGACCATCATGCGGCCGATCTCCGGCAATGCCGAAGGCGTGCCGCTTGCAACCGGCACGGTACTGGAATCGGCGGCGCGCACGATGACCGCTGCCCGTGTGGGAACCGCCCACGTGGTCGATGAAAACGGCCGCCCGATCGGCGCCCTCGACCTTTCGACGGTCATCGCCGCGATGGTCACGCCGGTCAGCCACGAGGATCGCGCTGCGGCTTGAGACAAGCGATGATTGGGGCAGCGACCGACGCGGCCCCTCATCCGCCTGCCGGCACCTTCTCCCCGCCCGCGGGGAGAAGGGATTTGCGGCGATGCAGCGCTCCCAATCTCTGACAGGCTGCCCGGCGGTCAGTGCCCGACGACATCCTATCGTTTTCCCGACCTCATCATGGCCGTCTCTGGCGGCGGCCATGCAACGGACGGCGAACGTCAGCCCTCGTCCCCTCGCCCCGCGTGCGGGGAGAGGGTTAGGGTGAAGGGCAAATCTCAGTGGTCTGAGAGATCAGTTCGTGGTGGTCGTCGCCGCTGCAGCAGCCGGTTCAGTGACGCTGGCAGCGCTTGCGTCTTCCTTCGGCGGCAGGAACTTGTCGAGCAGTGCGATCATGTCGTCGTCGCGCGACTGCGCCGTCTTGCCACCCATGACGACGGCGACGAGGCGGGTGTCGCCGCGCTTGGCCGAGGTCACGAGATTGTAGCCGGAGGCGTCGGTGTAGCCGGTCTTGATGCCGTCGACGCCTTCGTAGCGCTTCATCACGCCGTTGTGACCGCGCAGCTTCATGCCACGAAACTCGATCGTCTTGTTGGCGAAGAGCTGGAATTCCTGCGGAAAGTCGCGCATCAGCGCGAGGCCGAGCGTCGCCATGTCGCGCGCCGTGGTTACCTGGGCCGGGTCCGGCAGGCCGTTGGCGTTCTTGAAGACGGTGCTGGTCATGCCGAGCGTCTTGGCCTTGCGGGTCATCATCTGGCCGAAGGCGGTCTCGTTGCCGGCGAGCGTCTCACCGATAACGACGGCTGCGTCATTGGCCGAAAGCACGACCATGCCCATGACCGCTTCGCGCACGGTGATCTGGCGTCCGGCGCCGACGGCAAGCTTGAACGGCTCCAGGCTGTTGGCGTGCTCGGAAACCGTCAGCTTCTGGTCCCATTGCAGGGTGCCGCTGCGCAGCGCTTCGAAGGCGAGATAGATCGTCATCATCTTCGTCAGCGACGCCGGGAAGTTCAGCTCGTCGGCATTGTCGGCCTCCAGGATCGAGCCGGTGTCGGCGTTGACGACAAAATGGGCCTGCCCGGCTGCGGCAAAGGACGCGCTGCCAAGCAGCAGGCTGACGGAGACCGCCGCGGACGCGACCATACGGATAAGGGACTGCATATCGTGTTTTCTCGTTTCGACGCTATCGAACGACCTCGGGACGAAAATCGAGATCGAATTATGGAAGACGGACCGCGAAATACGGCAAGGGCCGCGTTTTCCACACGGCCAATATACCCTAGCCTTTTAAGGGCATGGCGACCGGGCGGCAAGCACCTGCGGCAATCGGCGCGCAAATATCGGGACCGGTAATGCCGCGCCTGCCAATCCCGCCTGGGCGGCCCGTCCACCGTTTCACCGAGGTTTAACCTGATTGCGCCAAGGTGCGGATCTCCCAAGGCCGGCCCTGTCCGAACGGCAGGACGGCCCGGGGTCATGATCACCGATGCCGAACCGCGTCCCAGTCATTCGTTTTTTAAGCCGCCATGCACCCGAACACAGCCACGGCAGACACCTCCACCGCGCGCCAGCGCGTGCCGGAGGCGTTCGATGCCGGGCTGGCGGAACTCGTCAACGGCCTTGCCGCGCTGCTTTCGGGCCTTGGTCTGCTCCTCATCGTCTTCACGTTGATCCCGTTTCAGGGCGCGGTGACGACGGATCCGAACGCGGCGAACGAAGGCAACATCATCAACCAGGTCGGCTACCTGGTGCTCGGCGCGGTCTATCTCTTCGCCATGCTGCTCACCGTCGACCGGCGGGTGCTCGCCCGTCTCGTCTCTCCGGCCTGGATCGCGATCTTCGCCATCGCCTACCTCTCCTGCCTGCAGTCCTACGACCCGGCCGCCTCCGCCCGCGGCCTGACGCTGAGCCTCGTCGCCATGATCATGGTGGCGGGCGTGCTGGTGCTGCCGAAGAGCGAGCGCGATTTCGTCAACGCCGGCGCCAATGCGATCCTGCTTCTGATCCTGATCGACTACGCCGCTCTCTTCGTGGCACCCGACCGCGCCATCCATTCGGCCTTCGGCGACGAGCCCTGGCATGCCGGTTTCTGGCGCGGCCACCTCCTGCACAAGAACGTCTCGGCGCCGGTCTTTTCCATCCTCTGCATGTTCGGCATTTATTGCCTGCGTGCCGGCGCGCCGCTTCGCGGCTGGGCGATCACGCTGCTGGCGGCCAATTTCGTGCTGCACACCGGATCGAAGACGACGATCGGATTCCTGCCGATCGCGATCGGCCTCGTCTTTGCCGGCCGTGCGGTGCGCAGCCCCGGGCTGATGATCCTTGCCCATCTCGCCATGTCAGTGCTGGTCTTCGGCCTGACGCTCGGTACCATCTATTCCGACACGCTGCTTTCGATCACCAAGGGGCTGATCGACGATGCGACCTTCACCGGCCGCGACGACATCTGGAAATTCGCGAGCGCCAGCATCGCCGAGCGCCCCTGGCTCGGCCAGGGCTATGCGAGTTTCTGGCTGTCGCCCGTGATCATGGGCATGGAGGCGAATTTCGAGGCGAGCTGGGACGTGCGCGGCATCGTCACCGGCCACAACAGCTATCTCGACGCGGTGCTGATGTTCGGCCTGCCCGGCGGCATCCTCATGACCACCCTGCTTTTCGTCAAACCGCTCTTCGACTACGCACGGGCCTATCGCCGACCGCAGGGCCGCATCTTCGCCGATTTCTGCGTCATGGTGGTGATCTTCATGACCTACAACGCCATGCTCGAAAGCTTCTTCCTCAATCGCGCCGATCCGATGTGGCTGCTGACGGCACTTGCCGTCTTCGGCCTTGGGCTCGCCGGCCGCATGAGCATGCGCGCCGAACCGGAAGCCTCCCGTCGCTGAACGCTTGCCAAGACATAAAGATATCTTTATATCTTGTTGCAATCTATTCTAGCCGGGAAAAACCGATGACCGCAGCCTCCAATGCCCTCTCCGCTCTCATCGCCGAAAAAGGCGTTCTTCTCGCCGACGGCGCCACCGGCACATCCCTCTTCGCCATGGGCCTCGAAGCAGGCGAAGCGCCGGAACTCTGGAACGAAACGAAGCCGGAGAACATCACCAAGCTGCACCAGGATTTCGTCGATGCCGGCGCCGACATCATCCTCACCAACACCTTCGGCGGCACCCGTCACCGGCTGAAACTGCACCAGGCCGACGACCGCGTGCATGCGCTGAACAAGCGCGCCGCCGAGATCGCCCGTGCGGTTGCCGACAAGGCATCGCGCAAGGTCATCACCGCCGGCTCCGTCGGCCCGACCGGCGAACTGCTGATCCCGCTTGGCGCACTTTCCTATGAAGATGCGGTTACCGCTTTCGTCGAGCAGATCGAGGGCCTGAAGGCTGGCGGCGCCGAAGTCGCCTGGATCGAGACCATGTCCTCGCCGGACGAGATCCGTGCGGCCGCCGAAGCGGCCGCCAAGGTCGGCCTTCCCTACGTCTATACCGGCTCGTTCGATACCGCCGGCAAGACGATGATGGGGCTGCACCCGAAAGATATCCATGGCGTTGCCACCGAGTTCGGTGACGGCCCGGTCGCCGTTGGCGCCAATTGCGGCGTCGGTGCTTCCGACATTCTCTCCTCCCTGCTCGACATGACGGAGGCAGCACCCGAGGCGACCGTGATCGTCAAGGGCAATTGCGGCATTCCGGAATTCCGCGGCTCCGAGATCCACTATTCCGGCACGCCGCCGCTGATGGCCGAATATGTGCGCCTTGCGGCCGATGCCGGCGCCAAGATCATCGGCGGCTGCTGCGGCACCACCTGCGGCCACCTCGCCGCCATGCGCGTCGCACTCGACGAACATGTGCGCCGCGAACGCCCGACGCTCGACCTGATCATCGAAAAGATCGGCCCGCTGCGCAACAAGACCGCCAACGAAACGGCGGCCGCGCCTGCCCGCGAGCGCCGCAGCCGCCGCGCCTGATCAAGCCAGGCAAGGCAAATCGACAAGCAAACGCCCCGGCATCGAAAAGATCCGGGGCGTTTTGTTTATGCGTCGATGTGGCGGCTGTCTTAAAGCGCGGCGTTGTCGAAGGCCTTGGCGTCCGTTGCCCGCTCAGCCACGGGCCTGCCCTTCGCCGCCTCGATGAAAGCTCGGTAGAAATCGAAGGCGCGTCCCATCTGGCGGGACCCTTCCTTGGAGAAGTGCCCGAAGTCCTCGAAGAGCGCGACGCCCTTGTCCTCGATCTTGCAGCTGTCGTCGTCGCAGAGATAGTCCATGAAGCTGACGACGGGATACTCGTCGGCGATATCCGCAACCACGTTCAGGACATCGCGGTCATATTCGCGAACGGTCTTTAGCACCGGCTCGCAATGCCGGTCCGACAGGCCGAGCAGGCGGGCTCTCGCAACGCAGAGCCCGGTATCGCGGCCGTCATGCGGCGTCGGCGCGACGAAGACGGGTTCGAAGCCGTTCGAGCGCAGCCAGGCAAAGGTTGCCCGCAGGCCGTCGATGAGAAGCTTCGTCTCGGTCGTCACCTCGCTGCGGCCATCGACCAGCACCTTCTCCTCCTTCAGGTACTGGCTGAGCTGCGAGGACAGAACGACGTAGCGGATCGACCGGTTGGCAAGCAGGAAACGGCGGACCTCTTCGTTGTAGCGGGCGCAATCGTCGGACCAGTCGCGACCGAGCCGCGGCATGATCGGCGACAGGTTCAAAAACGGCCCGCAATTATTCTTGGCAAGCTGCACCAGCCGCACGTCCGGCTTCGACGCGATAATGCCGTCGACGAGGTGCCGGGCGAAGGAATCGCCCCAGACGGCGACCTCGGGTTTCGGGTTAGAGGCGCAGCGCAGGTCGGCGACGGCATCGCATTTCTTGCCGAGGCCGACGCTCGGCTCCGAAAGCTGCGCAAGTTCGCGGTTCCGGGCGGCGAGACCGTCGGAACCGTCGAGCGTGAAGCCGAAGGCGATCGCCGCCGATCCGGCCGCAAACGTCGCACCGAAAATCGCGCGACGGCTGAAGCGGCCCGGCTTGCGGAAGGGCTGCTCGACGAGACGCCAGCTGAGATAGGCAAGTACGAAGCAGAGCGCGATCAGGAGCGCGTAGCCTTCGGCCGGAATGCCCTCGATCGACCGCAAGCGCGCGAAGGCAAAGACCGGCTGATGCCAGAGATAGAGGCTGTAGCTGATGAGCCCGATCGCGACCAGCGGCTTCAGCGACAGTAGCCGGCCGACGACGGTATCGCTGCGGCCGAAGGCGAGAACCAGCGCCGTGCCCAGCACCACCGGCACGGTCGTCCAGCCGGGATAGAAGGCCGATTCCACCACGAAGACATAGCTCGCGACGATCGCCAGCAGGCCGAGGGCCGAGAGAATCTCGCGGCTGCCTTTCGAAAGATCGAGCTTTTCGACGCCGACGAGCGCAAGCAGCGCACCGACGCCGAGTTCCCAGAACCGGCTTGGCAGCAGGTAGAAATTCGCGGCCGGGTCCAGGTTCGCAAAGACCTGGGTCGCCGCAAAACTCAGGAGCACGAGCGCCGCCACCACCTTCAACAGCGTTGCCCGCGAGAAGCGGTGAAGCAGCAAAAGCAGCAGCGGGAAGACCAGATAGAACTGTTCTTCGACCGCCAGCGACCAGGTGTGCAGCAGCGGCAGCAGCGCCGTGCTCGGCGCGAAATAGCCGGTCTGGTCCCAGAAGAAGAAATTCGAAGCGAACAGGTTCACCGCATAGAGGCTCTTGCCGAAGCTGTTGAGTTCCTCCGGCAGCATCCACATCAGCGCGAAGGGAATGCAGACGGCGCAGACCAGGAGCAGCGCCGGTGCAAGGCGACGGGCACGCCGCTCGTAGAAACGGGCGATGCTGAAGTTCCCGTCGCTGATCTCGCGGTGGATGATCGCGGTGATGAGATAGCCGCTGATGACGAAGAAGACATCGACGCCGGCAAAGCCGCCAGAGACAAGGCCGAAACCGGCATGGAACAGGAGGACCGGGACGACGGCAAGCGCGCGCAGTCCATCGATTTCGGGTCTGTATTGCATCAGCAGAGGAAACACTCGGTGGCGGGGGCCGCTCGTTAACACAATCTTGACAATGGAACCATTGTCGCGCGGTCCGTATCCACATGCGCGCGTTCCAAGGCTCCCGGGGCATACGCCCGGGAGCGGGACCTGCGGGTAACTAGCAGGCCGAAGATGGCGACACTGGGGCTATCGCCGAATATGCCGGCGCCAGGCATCGAGCCCGACCTCGATATCCTTGCGGCCGAAACCGACGCGGAAGCGATCGGCGGCGACCGGCAGCAGATCGGATACGAAGAGGCTCGACGGCAAGAGCAGCACGCCAGCCTCCTCCACCAGCCCCCGGCAATGGCTCTCGACGCCATCGGCGCCGAGATAGCGGGCAAAGCCGACGCAGCCCCCGTCAGGTGCCCGCCACTCATAGAGATCCGGGAATTCCGCAAAGAAGGCGCCGAGCCTCTCGAGATTGGCGGCAACGAGCGCCCGGTTGCGATCGAGGATAACGGCACGCCCCTTGAGCGCGATTGTCGCCAGCACTTCCGACGGCCGCGAATTGCAGATCGACAGATAGTGCTTCATCTTCTCCATGCGTTCGAGAAGCGCATGGTCGCGGCAGGCGATCCAGCCGATTCTCAGGCCCGGCAGGCCATAGGCCTTGGACATGACATTCAGCGAGATTCCACGGTCAAAAAGTTCGGCCGCCTGCGGCAGGCGCAGCGAGGCGTCACGCTCCAGCCCGCGATAGACCTCGTCGCTGAAGAGATGAATGCCGCGCTCCGCGCAGAGCTTGGCGAGCGCCGCGAAGGTTTCCTGGTCGGCAATGGCACCGGTCGGATTGTTGGGGAAATTCACACAGATCAGCTTCGTGTTGGGTTTCAACGCCGCGCGCACGTCGGCGATATCGAGCCGCCAATTGTTCTCTGGGCGAAGCGGCACGCCGGTCACCGCGCCGGCGATCGTCACCGGAAGGGTCTCCATCGACTGGTAGTTCGGCACCGTCACGATCGCGTGGTCGTCCGGCCCGAGCAGCGCCAGCATGGCGCAATAAAGCCCCTCCTCCGCGCCGGCAAAGCAGAGGATATCGGCAGCCGTCAGCCCTTCATAGGTCGCAGCGATCGCTGCCCTCAGCGCCGGTGCGCCATAGGTCTCGGTATAGCCGAGCGTGATGTTGTCCCAGGCGGCGCGGTCCTCCGCGTCGGCAAGCGCCAGAAGATCGCTCATGCTGGTCGTCTGGCTGTCGCTCGCGGTCATATGGTGGCGGGCGCTGAACTCCCAGCGAGAGAAATGGGTTTCGAGCCGGAAATCGGGCAAGGTCGTCATGGATATTTCCTCCTCTCGCGGCTGAGGCGCACGCGAACGGTTATGGGTCAGGCAAGTCCGAAGAGCCGCGAAGCGGTCTCTGTCCGAAATATTGCGCGCAGCAATCAGGGCGCCTCGCCGCGGGCCGCAGCGAGATAGTTGTAGATCGACGCGCGCGAGGCGCCGATGAGGCTGGCAAGGTGATCGACCGCGTTGCGCGTCTGGAAGAGGCCGCGTTCGTCGAGCGCTGCCACCAGCGCCACGCGATCGCCGCGCTTGAGCGCCGAGAGCGCCAGCCCCCGCTCCTTCAGCCAGCCATGCAGGGTCGCGTTGATCTCCTCGCGCCAGTCGCGCGAAAACAGCGCCTGCGGCTTCGGCTGCTCGGCGCCGGCGAAAGCCGAGAGCAGCTTCACCGCCTGATCGATCATCGACATGTCGAGATTGATGCAAAGCAGGCCGACCGCGTCGCCCGTCCCGTCGCGCAGAACGGCTGAGATCGACTTGAAGCGCCGGCCATCCGCACCGGTCTTCTCATAGGGCCCGAGCACCGCTTCAGTGCTGCCGAGGGCTGAAAATTCCTCTTCGATCAGCGAATCTTCGCCGACCGCGCGACCGGAGAAACAGTTCCAGATCCCCGCGATCGTACCGGTTCGGAGATCATGCAGCACAACCTCCCCATGCGGATAAAGAAGCGCGCTGATCGCAGCCGCCGTCGGCGCGTGCGTTGCAAGGATCGAGGTGAAGGCGGGTGCTATGGTCATGGCTCGCATATGCCCATACTTGGATTAATTGTCAATATTGGACTATATGTTCAATATCTGCATATTCGCCACCGCTTGCGCACCCGTGACCGCTGGCCTATCCCCGATGAAAGAGAGATTCGCTGCTTGCAGCGGTTCAACGTGCCACACCGCGCCCTTGCGTCCCGCAGAACGCACCGCGCGGCCGCAGACGGGAGACAGTGACATGAACGCCGGCCCAGCCTCCTTTCCCGACCGGGACACCGTCGCCGAAAAATTCGGGAGTTTCAGCGAAGCCGACCAGTCCTTCCTGCGCCTGCTGATGGAAAACCCCGAGCAGGACGAGCGCCTGATGGACGGCCTCTACCGCCACCTCGACATCGCCTCGGAGGCGAAGTTCCTGAATTCGCTGAAACTCGAAAAGCTCGGCCAGTGGCTCGGCAGCCATGCACCGGCGCGGCTGCAGATGCGCCTGATGGAAGCCGGCCGCTCCAGCCAGCATGCGGCCTACCAGGCGTTCAAGGCGGGCCTGTCGAAGGCCGGTGGGCTGGAACGCGCCTTTCCGAAGGCTTGAGGCGACAGGGGATCGACGCTCGCGCGTGACGGGTGCCCCCTCACAGTCCTGCCGGACATCTCTCCCCGCAGGCGGGGAGAGAGCCGCTAGGCGCACCCTCCGGTGCCAAGCCTCAACGTCAGCGACAATCTCAGCCTTCACGATGGGCTGCCGGCAGGCGGATGAGGGGCAAACCCTGACCACGCGGTTGAGGGCTGCCCCACCCGACATCACTTGCCGGAACCGCCGAGCCCCTTGGAGAGCCGCACCAGATTGACGAATTCGCTGCGATAGCCGAACGGATCGGCGCCCTTGGCGGCTGCGGCGAGATCGATGACTGCGTCATAGGAATAGTCAGCGAGCGCCGTCACGCCTGCAAGCTTCTGCCCGAAGGCCGCCACTGCCACAGAGAAGCGCACGTCATTGGACGCCTCGGCGAGCGACGGCACCGCATTGGCCTCGGTTACCGGCGTGGTGATCAGCTCGCTCTTGTCTCCATCCGGCTTCTTGTAGCGGATCTTCAGGAAGGCGAGTTCGCCGCTGCTTGCGCTCACCTCTGCCGCCGGCTTTTCCGCCTCTGCATAGCGCAGGTCGTCGTTGAGCACCGCCGGGCTGCCCTTCGGCGTCACCTCGTAGATCGCCGTCACGCTGTGACCGGAACCGATGTCGCCGGCGTCCACCTTGTCGTTGTTGAAGTCCTCGCGCTTCAAGACGCGTGTCTCGTAGCCGATCAGCCGGTATTCGGCGATCGCGGCCGGATTGAACTCCACCTGCAGCTTGACGTCCTTGGCGATCGGGAAGAGCGAGGACCCCGCCTCCTCCACCAGCGTCTTCTGCGCCTCGGCCAGAGTATCGATATAGGCGGCCGTGCCGTTGCCGTTCTGGGCGATCGTCTGCATCAGCGCGTCGTTATAATTGCCGCGGCCGAAGCCGAGCACGGAGAGGAAGATGCCGCTCTTGCGCTTCTCCTCGATCAGCCGCTTCAGGTCCTCGTCGCTCGACGGGCCGACATTGAAGTCACCATCCGTCGCCAGCATGATGCGGTTGACCCCGCCCTTGACGAAGGCCTTCTCGGCAAGCCCGTAGGCCGCGTCGATCCCTTCCGCACCGGCGGTCGAGCCGCCGGGCTGCAAGGTGTCAATCGCCTGGAGGATCTTCGCCTTGTCCTTGACCGATGTCGGCTCCAGTACTGTTCCGGCGTTGCCGGCATAGGTGACGATCGAGACCGTATCCTCGGGCTTCAGCTTCTCGACCAGCAGCCGGAAAGCGCCTTTCAAGAGCGGCAGCTTGTCGGGCTCGTCCATCGAGCCCGATACGTCGATCAGGAAGACGAGGTTCGCCTTCGGCGCTTCCGCCGGCACGACGTCATAACCCTTGATCGCCACATGCATCAGCCGCGTGCCACCATTCCACGGCGTCGGCGTCAGCGTCACCGTCGCCTTGAAGGGTTCGGCAGCGCTTGCCGGCCTCGGCCAGTCATAGGGAAAGTAGTTGACCATCTCCTCGACCCGCACGGCGTCGCGCTCGGGCATCTGCCCTTCCATCAACGAACGGCGCACGAAAGCATAGGATGCCGTGTCGACGTCGACCGAGAAGGTCGAGACCGGATCGGTCGCAACGCTCTTCACCGGATTGCTGTCGGCCTTGCCGAAGCGCTCGCGGTTTTCCACGGGTGCCGGCTGCATCTCATCCTGAATCGTGGGCGCCGGCAGGTATGTCATCTGCGGCTGCGCACCGCCGACGGCCGAGAGCGGAGCGACGCTGTCGCGCGCAACACTGTTGGCCATCGCATCGGCCTGCGCGGCAGGGGCCGCAACCTCGCTCTCGGCCTCGACGGTCGCGGGCGCCTCCACGGTTTTCGCTTCCTGCTGGCGCGCGCGTTCGTCGGCGGCCGCCTTCCTGGCGGCGACCTGGGGCTCCGGCTTTTGCCGCGCCTCTTCCTTGGTGAGTTCACCCTTCAGCGCGATCTCCTGCGCAGGCTCGCCGAAGAGCGCACCGTCGCGCGTGAGTTCAAACGTCAGGAAAGCGGCGGCGGGCACGACGAGAAGAGTTGCCAGTGCCGATCCGGCGAGCAGTTTCCGGTTCATGATGGGGCTCCATATCCGGTTGAAGATGGAGCTTTGACGAACCGGCCGAACCGATCCTTGGGTGGCATTCGAATTTTCTTGCTGCTCGTCGAAGGCCTGCATGGCCAAGGCGAGCGCACGGGCGCGCGCTTCCGCAGAAGCCTTCGGCGGGTTCATCCGGCCAAGCTTTTCGAAATCGTCGCTCATGGTCACACTGCCTCCTTGCCGAGCAATGTCTTCAGGCGCTTGCGCGCTTCATGCACATGCCAGGATATGGTTGCCTCCGAACAGCCAAGCACGTCGGCGGCCGCCGCATGGCTCAAGCCTTCGGCATAAACGAGCAGCACCGCATCGCACTGCTTTTCCGGCAGTTCCCGGACCGCGGCCCAGAGCGCCTCGCGCTGCTCTTCGTCGGGATCCTGAGGGGGCGCTGCCGTCGCCTGCTCGCTGGCATAGGCCTGCATGCGGCTGTGATCGCGCACCTGCCGCCGCCTATGGTCGCGCGCGGCGTTCAACGTCAGCGTATAGAGCCAGGTGCGAAACCGGCTGGTGCCGCGAAAGCCGCGAATGGCGGCACCCAGCGCAGGCAGACATCCTGGGCGATGTCCTCTGCGTCAGAGATGTTTCCGGACCATCGCCAGGCGACCGCATGGACAAAATCATAGTGTCGCTCGACCAGCTGGCCGAAAGCCTGTCGGTCTCCATCCACCGCCTTTTCGACGAGTTCAGCGTCCAAATCCGTGCCCGCCCTCACCTCATTTGAACCTTAGACGTTGCAGGCTGCCCGTTCCTTGGGTGGGCGGCACATTTTTTTTCGGGGGAGGAGGAAAAGTGTGCGGTTTTCCGCCCGAATCCCGCGCCCAAGGAAAGTCAGCGTGGAAATTTTCCGACGACGGCGATGATCGGCCCCATCGGAAACAGCCGGTCATGGCGGTTGATATCAGGCGCATAGACGCTCGAAATCGTGCCGTCGAGGAAGAGCGCATTGGGGCAATCCAATGTATCGCGAAACAGCGTCGCGAAATCGTGGAACCGCACCGGGCGCTTCGAGACGACGAAAACCACCTCGCCCTCGGCCGTCACGCCGACGCCGTTGCGGGTCTTGTAACTGGTGCTGTCGGGCAGGAAGCGAGGATGCAGCGTGCCGTCGATGACCAGCATCGGTCCGGATTGCGTCGCAAATCGCGGCGTGAGCCTGGCGTCGCGATAGGCCTCCGCCGCCATTACCCCCGCTTTGCCGTCGTCGACATAAAACACCCCGTTCGGCAAAAGGTGGAAATTGCCCCAGCCGGAATTGGTGTTCAGCGGCGCCTGCTCGCGCCCCTCCTCGATATGCAGGCCGACCGGCGACAGATCGTCGTGATACATGCCGCCGTTCATGGCGAAGCTCATGTATTCTTCGCGATGGCGCAGTTCGAGCGACAGCGCCCGGAAGGAGCGGAAGGGCACGCCCGCCTGGTCCTTGTTGTAGAGGCGGATATCGGTTGTCGCCGGATCGAAGCTGCAGGCGACATAGTCCTGGCCAAGATGGCTGACATCGCGGCAGGCGCCGAGCGCAGGCCCGGCAAGACCGGCCGAAAGAACGGCACCGACGAGAAAGGGTTTTGGAAAAAGCGGCATGGCGAAAGGTCCAATCGAATCAGCCGCCAAGCATGCCTGAGATTGCGGCTTATTCTGGCGCGGGCACAGGCGAAATCATACGCTTGGCGACTAGCCGCCGACGATCGCCGCCATGGTGGTGACGAGACCGGCGATGCCGGCGAGACTTGCAAGGCCGAAGATCGCGCAAAGGCAGGCAAAGCCGCCGACGCCTGCAAGCAGATAGGATTTGGGATCGCGGTTCAGCACATCCTGCGACAGCGACAAAAGCAGCCGCTTCTCTCTGATCGTCGTTGCCACCTTCACCGCATGGCGCCTGGCTTCTTTCTGGACCTCGCCGTAATTGTTGCCGATCGCCCAGAACGTGAGGAACAGGCCGAGCGCGCTGACGGTGAGCGCAAATTTCCTGAGGATGTCGATGGCATCGGGCAGAAGATCACCGGTGAGAACCGAGCGGTCCACCAGCGCATCGAAGCCGGCAATGCAGGCGGTGATGACGGCCGCATGGCCAGCGCCGATCGCCAGCAGGCGCTTGAAAGCGTCCCCCAAAACCTGGCTGTTGGCCGCGTGAATACTGTCAAGCCGAGATATCTGCGCTTGCACGTCCTCGCGCGACAGGTGCGGAGGATAGTTGCTCACGGATACGACTGGGCTACCTCTCATACGATGGACTCCAACGCCACGCCGTCCAGATCGTTATAAATTCGATAATATTACCTTTCCACGACACCTCCAATTTTAGTCATTTTGGAGATTTGCACCATCTTTGCGCGCCAGAGTGGAGACCGGCGCTCACACTTCAAGCGCAGACATATGGAAGCGCAACTGCTCGGGCGGGTAGCGATATTGGCTCCCGATGGGACAGGCAGCGCGCGATAGACAGCCATTCGCAAGGCAGCCCGCCCTGCCCGCGTCCGTGCGCAGATGGCCGCGACAACGCCCGACATCGAAGCGTTCCCCTGCAAGCGCCGACGCCGGACAGCCCGAGATGCACGGCTTTTCGAGACAGTGGTCGCAAGGGCGGCTGGCGCTCGCTTCACCTGTCTCGCCAATCGGGATACCGAAAGCAAGTGCGCCGCGGTAACCGTGCCACAGGCCGAAACGCGAATGGATGAGAATGCCCAGCGGTGACGGTTTCAGGCCTTCGGCCCTCATCGCCCACTGCTGGAACGGCTGCCACGGGGGATCCGACGGAAAGAAGGCGGTCGCCCCCTGCTCGCCGGCGACCGGATTGATGACGGCCTTCGACCAATTGTCGAGCGGATCGGCGCCGCCGCCATCCGACCGGGCTTGCCGCCACGCGCTGAACGGCTGCCACAGCGAACCGCCGATATTGCCAATCAGCACCACGCTTGCCGCCAGGCGGCCATCGACGAGCAGCGGTGCGGCCTCACCGGAGGCCAAATTCACGGTTCCGCGCAAAAAAAGACCGTGCGGCGCCAGCGCCGCACGGATCGTTTCGATTGTCTTGTCCGCTGTCGCGGAAGGCGCCGTCATTTCGGTTTCGGCCCCTGGTGTTCGTAATGCGGGCGCCAGACCTCCTTCTGGATCATGTCGGCCACCTGCGCCGCGCCGCCTTGCTCCCTGGCTCGCTCGGGACCCTTTCAGGTGAAAGCGTCCGGCATCGAGTCCTTGCGGCTGGCGATGAACGCCTTCAGCTTCTCGTCGATCTCGGGATCGAGGTAAGGCGCCTCGTAGTGCTCCAGCCAACTGCGGCACAGGGCATTGGCGCGTTGCTCGATGCGCTTTTCGCCTTCCACTTCCCACTGTTCGAAGGAATTGTTGTCGGCGAGCGGAGAACGGTAGAACGCCGTCTGGAAGTTGGCCTGGGTATGCGCGCAGCCGAGATAGTGGCTGCCCGGACCGACTTCGCGGATCGCGTCCAGCGCCTGGGCGTTTTCCGAGAGATCCACGCCTTCGGCCATCTTCTGCATCATGCCAAGCTGGTCCTGGTCGATCATGAACTTCTCGTAGGACGAGATCAGACCGCCTTCGAGCCAGCCGGCCGCATGCAGCACGAAGTTGGTGCCGGCAAGAAGCGTCATGTTCAGCGTGTTGGCCGATTCGTGCGCTGCCTGCGCGTCCGGAACCTTGGAGCCGCAGAGCGAACCACCGGTACGGAACGGAAGCTTCAGGCGACGCGCGAGCTGGGCTGCGCCATAGGAGACGAGCGACGGCTCCGGCGTGCCGAAGGTCGGCGCGCCCGACTGCATAGAGATCGAGGCGGCAAACGTGCCGAAGAGCACCGGCGCGCCCTTGCGGATGAGCTGGGTGAAGGAGGCACCAGCGAGAACTTCTGCAAGGATCTGCGTCAGCGTGCCGGCAACCGTCACCGGGCTCATGGCGCCCGACAGGATGAACGGCGACAGCACGCAGGCCTGATTATGGCGGGCGTAAACCTTGAGCGCGCCCACCATGGTCTCGTCGAAGACCATCGGCGAGTTGGCGTTGATGAGGTTCAGCGTAACGCAGTTGTTTTCGACGAAGTCGTCGCCGAAGACGATCTTCGCCATGGCGATCGTGTCTTCCGCCCGCTCCGGCGCCGTCACCGAGCCCATGAAGGGTTTGTCGGAATATTTGATATGGCTGTAGACCATATCGAGGTGGCGCTTGTTGACGGGGATGTCGACCGGCTCGCAGACCGTGCCGCCGGACGAGTGCATCGACGGCGCCATATAGGCGAGCTTCACGAAATTGCGGAAATCCTCGATCGTCGCATAGCGGCGGTTGCCTTCCAGATCGCGCACGAAGGGCGGGCCGTAGACCGGCGCGAAGATCGTCGCCTTGCCGCCGACCTGGGCGCTGCGCTCCGGATTGCGGGCATGCCAGGTGAATTCGGACGGTGCCGTTTTCAGAAGCTCGCGGCAGAGACCCTTGGGGAAATGCACGCGCTGGCCGCGCACGTCGGCGCCGGCCTGTTTCCAGAGTTCGAGCGCCTCGGCGTCGTCACGGAACTCGATGCCGATTTCCTCGAGGATCGTATCGGCATTGCGCTCGATCAGCTGCAGGCCTTCCTCGTCGAGCACCTCGTATTCGCGAATCTTGCGCTGGATATAGGGCAAAGACGGCCCCGGGCCGCCGCCGGTGCGCGATGCGCGCCTTGCTGCTGCTCCCCGTCCCTCGCCGCGTGCGCGGCGACCGCCGCCTTCAACCGCGCCCTGATCTGTCACGTCGCTCATTCGCTTTTCCTCTCCCGCGCATCACTTTTTGCGCCTTCAAGCATCATTTGACCTTAATGCTACCAAGCATCGGGGGCCTTGCGGGTCTCAATGCGCCAAGGCGTGGCGCAACTCGAACACTGCCGAGCGGCGACAAGAGGGCGCAAAAACCGCGTGGCGCGAATATATTGTTTTTGTTAAGAATATACAGGCGGCAAAAGAAGCCGCCCTCCCGTCGCTTTTTGTCATATGCGACGTCGCTTTCGAAAACAGATTTTTAGACATCGACCGCTATGGATTGATGGACGCGTCCGAAAATTTCGCGCGACCGTGCCAGGAACCGAGGAACCCCAATATGGCAGACGATGAAATCATTCTCGAGGACCTTTCCGACGAAGAACTCGTGCAGCAGATGCACGACGACCTCTATGACGGCCTGAAGGAGGAAATCGAGGACGGGACCAACATCCTGCTCAAGCGCGGCTGGACGCCTTACGACGTCCTGACCCAAGCGCTGGTCGAAGGCATGCGCATCGTCGGCATCGACTTCCGCGATGGCATCCTGTTCGTGCCGGAAGTGCTGCTCTCGGCCAACGCCATGAAGGCCGGCATGACCATCCTGCGCCCGCTTCTCGCCGAAACCGGCGCGCCGAAGCTCGGCAAGATGGTGATCGGCACCGTCAAGGGCGACATTCACGACATCGGCAAGAACCTCGTCGGCATGATGATGGAAGGTGCCGGCTTCGACGTCGTCGACCTCGGCATCAACAACCCGGTCGAAAACTATCTCGAAGCGATCGAGCGCGAGCAGCCGGATATTCTCGGCATGTCCGCGCTTCTGACCACCACCATGCCCTACATGAAGGTCGTCATCGACACGCTCAAGGAAAAGGGCCTGCGCGACGACTACGTCGTTCTCGTCGGCGGTGCGCCGCTGAACGAGGAATTCGGCAAGGCCGTCGGTGCCGATGCCTATTGCCGCGATGCGGCGATTGCGGTCGAAACCGCCAAGGACTTCATGAAGCGCAAGCACAACCGCCTGGCCGGCTGAGCTTCGGACAATCCGAAATGACAAAGCCGGCCGCGTGGGTGAAATCCGCGGCCGGCTTTCCTATGTCTGGCGAGCGTGCCTGGCAGGTTTGCCGGGTTAGTTGACGGAGTTTGCCACCTTCTTGCCGGCCGACTGTGTCGCGTTGACCGTGTTTGCGGTATCCTGTCCGATGCCGCGGATGGTGTTGCCGCAGGCGGTAAGCGTCGAAAGGGCGACGAGAACGGCGCCGACGGTTGCAAGGGTCTTTACTGTCATGGTCAGGGTCCTTCCCGCTGATAGCCACATGGAATCAAGATGGAAAAAGTATCGCCCGCAATAGAACGTGCACAACCGGAAAAAGTTCACGTGATCGGTTGCGGCGCCATCGCCCGCGAAATCCTGGCGATCTGCGAGGCGAACGGGCTTGGCCATATCGACCTCAACTGTCTGCCCGCCATCTGGCACAACACGCCCGACAAGATCACCCCGGGCATTCGCGACGCCATCGCCAAGGCCCGCGCCGAAGGCTTCGAGCGCATCTTCGTCGCCTATGCCGACTGCGGCACCGGCGGCCAGCTCGACCGACTTCTGGAGGAGGAAAAGGTCGAGCGTATCCCCGGTCCGCACTGTTACTCCTTCTTTGCCGGCAACGATGATTTCGCCCGCCGTTGGGACGACGACCTCACCGCCTTCTTCCTCACCGACTTTCTCGCCCGCCAGTTCGAGGCCTTCGTCATCGAACCGCTCGGCCTCAACCGGCACCCGGAGCTCCGGGACATGTATTTCGGCCACTACCGCAAGCTCGTCTATCTCTCGCAGCAGGAGGATGAAGGCTTGCAGGAGAAGGCGAGAAAGGCCGCCGAGCGGCTCGGGCTCGAATACGAATATCGGTTTACCGGCTATGGCGATCTGACGGGGTCACTCTTAAGCGCGTGAGGTTAAGCACTCGTCTGCGGCACCCAGGCGGCGACAGTGTCGCCTGACAAGGAACGGCGGTCCTGTGGATTCAGACATCCGCCGGTCAGCGGTCCGCAGGCGGGTCGAGGCTGACGGAGATCATTCGCCTCGGGGGCCTCTTGCGCTCCTCTTCTTGGCGGGCCCGTTCGCGCCCGAGCCATAGAGCGCCGACCACGCCGACCAATAGCAAAACCCCGACGCCGAGGAGACCGAAAACCGGTAGAAGAATGGGATTCTCAAAAAGTTCGCCTCTGGAGCTCGTTGTTTCCCAACCGACCGGCATCGGGACACCAACGGAAAAGGCGATGCCAGCAAGGCCCGGCAATGCAAAGTGGCGGAATGGTCTCCACGGCAGAGACTGCGTCAAAGTAAACGGATGGCGTCGCCCGGTGCGATAACACTTCACAGCGGCAATCAGAAAAATGAGGCCGACCAGCGAGTAAATTATAAAGCTCGCCGAAAAATAGAACTGTATGTCTTCGACGGGGTACTTTGCCTTGAACTCCCGAGCTTCGAACCAGAACTTCGGCAAAAAAGTCATCGCTTTCCTCGCCCATGGAAGGTCGAACAGGTGCCGCGGCAGCAAGACCAGAAAACCATAGCTCCCGAAGAGCGCAAGAAGCGGCCCCCATCCCAGGAAAAATCCATAGAACTTCTGAAAGGATGCATCATCGACACCCTCCGCGAGCTGCTGAAGTGTCTGAACTTTCTTGCTCCTTTCCACCAACTGCCCCGCCCTTCAACCGGCAGAGCATTCGCTCCACCCCGCACCCACCGCGCGCTAAACCACGCTTAAGCCTGGGGAGATCTGCAATCAAGCGTTGCTCCGGCGAGGAATCGGGAAGCACGTACTTTACGTCGAATCCAATATAGGATACCCCCCTATATAATATTGGAGGCATCGACATGGGCAATCACGACCGCGACCATCATCACCACCACGGACACCACGGGCATTCGCATGACGACGCGCGCGTGCTCGCGGCCAGCCATGATCACGTCTTCCTCGGCGGCAATCACGAGCGCAACGAGCGGCGGACCTGGATTGTCATCGCGGTGACCGCAACGATGATGGTGATCGAGATCGCGGCAGGTCAGATCTTCGGCTCGATGGCGCTGGTTGCCGATGGCTGGCACATGTCGACCCATGCGGCCGCGATGCTGATCGCAGCGCTTGCCTATCTCTATGCACGCAAGCATTCGAACAATCGCCGCTTTACCTTCGGCACGGGAAAGCTCGGGGACCTCGCCGGTTTTTCGAGTGCCATCGTGCTGGCCCTGATCGCGCTTCTGATCGGCTGGGAGAGCCTGCGCCGCTTCAACGCTCCGGTGACGATCGATTTCAGCGAGGCGATCCTCGTCGCTGTTGCCGGCCTCATCGTCAATCTCGTCTGCGCTTGGCTCTTGAAGGACGATCACGACCATCATCACCACGATCATCACGGCCACCACCATGGGCACCATGGTGGGCAGGATCGCAACCTGCGCGCCGCCTATCTGCACGTCCTTGCCGACGCGCTGACCTCGGTGCTCGCCATCGTCGCCCTTGGTCTCGGCGCAATCTATGGCTGGCTGTGGCTCGATCCCGCCATGGGCATCGTCGGCGCACTTGTCATTGCGCGCTGGTCCTTCGGCCTCATTCGCGATACCGGCGCGACATTGCTCGACTATATCCCCGATGGCGAAGACCTGCCGGACGAGATCGGCGAGATCGTCGCCAGGGAAGACGCCGAGATCGTCGATCTGCACGTCTGGCAACTCGGGCCCGGCCACCACGGTGCAATCGTCTCGCTCGTCGCCGACAACCCGCGGGCACCGTCCTATTATCGCGAAAAGCTTGCCGCCATTCACGATTTATCGCATGTGACCGTGGAGGTGGAACCACGGGCCGCATAGCGGCGGCGCCCGAAACCGGAGTTTGCGATGACCCATACCATCCGCGAGAAGCAGAAGCTCATCAACAGGGTCCGGCGCCTGCGCGGCCAGATGGAGGCGGTCGAGCGGATGCTGGAGGAGGAGAAGGGCTGCGCCGAGGTCATGCAGGTGATCGCCGGCATCCGCGGCGCGGTCAACGGGCTGATGGCGGAAGTGGTCGAAGACCATATCCACATGCATGTCGCCGCAGCCGAGCTGTCGCAGAAGGACCGGGAGGAAGCGGCGGCCGAACTGGTGGATGTGGTGCGCGCCTACCTGAAATAGCGTCGCTGCCGCGCACTTTGCTTAAGGTCACCGTTGCCGCCGAGAACCGTGCAGTGCTCGGCGATGGCGACCGGTCATGCTGACTGCCAGCTCACAGATTAACCGCGAAGTCCTGCCGGCCGCACGCTTCCGGCCGCAACAGCACGTCGTCCGCCTGATCGCCGGTGATCGCGTTCCGTCAGAGGCCGACGATCCGGCTTCCGCCCGGGCCCCCTCATTGCCAGGCCCCTTGCCAGGTCCCCTCCTTCGCCGTCTGAACTCTTAATTTGAAACCATGTTCGCGCCAGCCCGTTTAGCTGGCGTAACTCATCCCTGACGCTTCCTCAGCCACCTGACAATTGGCCGTCTTTGCGCCAAGCACCGAGCCAGAACGCGGGAGCGTCCCATGACCAAGAATTTCACGAACGACAAGAAGAGACTGCTTCACGGCGGGGATGCGGTCTACGATCTCGAAGAGTTCATTCTAGCCTATCACTTGGCACCGCTGGCAGCGCGCGACATCTTCGCAAAAGTCGGCCCGCGCAGGCTCGATCTGGCGAATGCGATGGATGCGCGCAGCACAGCGACGGGCGACGAAGCGAAACGCGCGCTCGGCCAAAACAACCTCCCGGTGCTTGAGTGAAGTTCGTTGCGCTGGCGCGACAACGCGTGCAGGGTGCTTCATCGACGGCGATTGAAGCGGGCGCCGTCGCCTACGGGCCTTCGTGCCTGGGCCCCAACCAAAGGAGGACGCAATGTCTTCCAGCAATCCAGAACATTGTCTTCACTCTGACGACCTCAGCCTTCTGGTCGAGGTACTCGCCGCTGCCGGCTACTACGGAACGACCGCGACGGCAGACCCGGGCGGACGGCTTGCCGCCACGCGCTTCCTGATTGCGGCACTCGAAAGCGGCGTCGACAGCCACGCCACTCCGGAGGCGGCGCTGGCCGAGCCGGGCACTGCCGCGGAGTTTCCGAGGGCCCCTTCCCGTCCGGCGCCTTATGAGCAATTCAGACAGGCTGCAGTTGATCGAAAGACCGGCAGCGTGCCCCGCTGAGCCACCATCGTGGGTTTCCAGCCCACCCATCTAACCCCTATCTTCCGGCGGTCGGGGCGGAAGCTGGATCGTGCCCCTGCGTATGCGGTCTTTGAGATTGAGAATATCGAGAAGATCATCCGCTTCGTCGCGCGGCAAGTTGGACATCAGATAACCGTCAACAACAACCGGTTGCCCGGTGAAGACATCGACAACCGCCCAGACATTGTTGGCTTCGACCTTGAGACCGTACCTTAGTGTTGTCATCAGCCCAGTCCGTAATCGGGGTTTACCGCCTGCCCTTGCTCAGCCACATGCGGCATGGCGGGGCGATCGCTCGCATTGCCCTGAGGTGGCCTGAAGGCCCAGACAAGAAAAACCGACAGGGCGACCAGAAACAGTGAGAAGACCAAACGGGAGGACATCGCGCCTCTCCTTCATCGAATGAGGCCATCGCGGCTGGGGGGTGTCACGCGGTTGGAGAAAGAAAGCGCGCAATAACCTTCTGCAGGGTCTCGGCAGCCGCTCGGTTCAGGGCGACCTCGATCTGGCCGTCGTCGCATTCCAGGCAGAGAGTGCCGATCAGCGGCGCCTTGTGCAGGGTGATGATTTCGCTCTGGTAGAGTTTGTTCGGCTCGGACATGACAGTCTCCAGTTCCAAGCGACGAGCTTAACACATCCTCGATCGGCACGTGGCTTTTATCGCGCGAGCAGCGAGAAACACCGGCGTCGCGCCAAAAACACTTTAAATCTGCGCCGGCCGACACACGCGCCTCAATTGAAACTCAATCGACGCGCAATAGTATATCCAAGTAAATTTGGCCGATGTGGCTTTCGCGGTATCAGAATTTCTAACCGCACCTATTCTCCTAAATTTTCGAACGACACGCAAGCTTCGGATCCAGTGCTTGGTCCATGCTTCGCCTCGAAGCACATCGCGCATTGTAACGTCTGTTCGTTCCCCGAACCTTGGTTGATCGGTCGATAACCGGCTCATCGCAGCCGACCGACCGTGCCTGCCCACACCTAAAAGGACTGAGACCACTATGAACGCTTTATCTTTTACGAAACGCATCATCCGCGGCCCCCGCGACCAGTCGCCGGTTCACCGCTTCCAGGTCGGCCAGCTTGTTCGCTCGAAGGGAGCGCTGACCAGAGAGTCGATCATCGGGGACACCTACCGCATAACCGCCACGCTCCCCATCCGCGACAATGCGCTCCAGTACCGCATACGCAGCAGCGACGAATGCCATGAGCGCGTGACCGATGAAGGCAATCTCGAACTGATTCGTCCCGCCGATGAGCGAATGGCCCTGGCCGAACGGGCCTTCAAGTCCAGACACGCCCTTTAGATCCAAACCATCTTCCTAACAGATCAGCTGCAGGAGGCGATCATGAAGTACCACATACCGGCTCAGATCTATCTATTCGACTACCGCGGCCTGCTTGCCTGGATCGCCCTTTCGCTGGCGGTCGCCGTCGTCGTGACCACGATCCTTTTCGGGCGGATCCTGTGACGGCCCGTCTCTGGCCGGCCTGGCTTACCGCCAAAAGGATTACGACCATGCCGCTGACCTTTCCGAACCCATGCCGAAGCTTCGATGAAGCGCGCAAGGCCGTACGTTTCCTTGGCCATGATGGCATGTTCGAAGTGCCCTTCTATGTTGAGGCGGCGGCCCTCTCCCGTGGCGCGCCCACCCGGACGACCGAAGCAGCCTGCTTGCTGGCCTTCGATGCCGCGCGCAACGCAATCCACGAGGCCGCGACGGCAGCCTATGCCAAGGGGCGCCGGACGATCTATGTCCTCACCGCCGATGACTTTCGCTAGGTCCCGGGCCAAAACGCAGCACCCGTTCGACTAACACCCCTTGGCCTAGCAGGGGTCTCCGCCTTATGCGCAACGCCCCGCAGCGGCCGAAAGGGCGTGGCAATCTCAACCGCACTGTTGAAATGCGTCCTGCTCTCCTGTGGGCGACGCCATGGCGAGCGCTTGTCGCCGGCGCCTTTGCTATTATTATTCCGCCAATTCCAAACCCGTACCCGTGCATGCCACACCCGGCAGTTTCACGGACCTTCTGAAATCACCAGGCGACAGAACTTTCATGAAACTTGGATTCATCGGCACCGGCGCGCTCTCCTCGGCGATCGTCACCGGCCTCAAGACGCTTCCCGGCGAGATCACCACCGTCGTCCTTTCGCCGCGCAACGAAGAGATCGCTGCGGGCCTTGCCGCCCGCTTTCCTGACGTGACTGTCGCTGCCGACAATCAGGCGGTGCTCGACGCCTCAGACACGGTCATGCTCGGCGTCCGCCCGCAGATCGCCCGCGACGTGCTGCCGACCCTGCGCTTTCGCCCGGATCACCACGTCGTCAGCCTGATTGCGACCTTCTCCTGCGCCGAGATCGCCGCCATGGTCGGCCAAGTGAAGCGCGTGACCAAGGCCTTGCCGATGCCGATGATCGCGCTCCGCCAGGGCCCGACGATCATCTTCCCGCCGGATCCGGATATGGCGGCGTTTTTCGGCCGGCTCGGCACGGCGATCGAAGTAACAAGCGAGAGCGAGTTCGATGCGCTAAGTGTGGCGACCGCCACCTATGCCAGCTACTTCAAGTACCTGGAAACGATCCATAGCTGGCTAAAGGACAACGGCGTCGACGAAGCGAAGGGCCGCGCCTATATCGCCAGCCTGTTTGGCGCGCTCGGCCAGGCGCCGGAAACGACCCCGCACGCGAGCTTCGCGCATCTGGCGCAGGACTACGCGACACGCGGCGGCATCAATGAGCAGGTGCTGCGGGAGTTGACGGAGCACGGCACCTTCGAAAAATTCAGGGAAAGTCTCGGCGGCATCCACCGGCGGATTACCGCAGCGTCGTGAGAAAAGCCCCTCATCCGGCCTGCCGGCCACCTTCTCCCCGCAAGCGGGGCGGAGGAAATTCGCGGCACCCACTCCGCCAACAATAAACACCACGATTTCCGCCTCGCTGCGGCTTGCTCGGCGAAACTAAGATCGGGCCACGTCCCCTCTCCCCGCCTGCGCGGAGAGGGTTAGGGTGAGGGGCAATCCGGTTTGCAAGAACTCCGGCTAGCCTCGTCCACCGATGCTGGCCGAAGCGCAGCGGCTTACGTGAGCGCTCGCCCCTGCAACGAAAAATAAGCTCTTCCTAATCCCTATATCTGCGCTACCCTGCGTTACATCTCAGTGCGCGACTGCTGCGTCTTGGGACGGGAGGCACACCAGTGAAATTCCTCGAATACCTGCCCTACGCCATCGGCTGCGCCGCCGGGCTGCTGCTGTCGCTGGTCGTCGGCGCGGTCTGCAGCCTCTCGGATGACGTGAAGATGGTCGAATCCGTCGCCCTCGTCGTGCTCGGTGGCGGTGTCGCCGAATGGTACTGGAACCAGTTAAGCCGGCGGTAACGGGCAAGCCTTCATAACTCGGCCCTGTTCATCCGCGGGGCCGCCATGACCGACATCGCCAGCCAAAATCAAGCCGCAGGCGGACGCCCCGGCCGCGTCGTCGTGGTGACCGCGGGCGGCGAGAACCCCTGGATCATGATCAACGCGTTCTCCGCGCATTTCGCCGACGTTACGGTCGTCGAGGAGCAGCCGGAATCGAAGGGCCTGTTCCTGCGCCGCCGCGCACGCAAGCTCGGCTGGCTGACGGCGCTGGGGCAGCTTGCGACCATGATCGCCTCGCGCTTCGGCAAGCGTTTTACCCGCAAGCGCGCGGACGAGATCTCCGCGACCTACAAAGTCTCGGGAAAACCCGATCCGTCGATCCCGGTAAAGTCCATCGCCTCCATCAACGACACGGACGCCACCGCCCAAGTGCGCGCGCTCAAACCCGATGTCGTCTTCCTCATCAGCTGCCGCATGCTGAAGGCCGAAACGCTGGCCGCCATCCCCTGCCCGGTCCTCAACTTCCACGCCGGCATCAACCCGGCCTATCGCGGCCTGATGGGCGGTTACTGGGCGCGGGTCAACAACGACCTCGAAAACTTCGGAGCGACCGTGCATCTGGTCGATGCGGGCGTCGATACCGGCGGCGTGCTCTACCAGTCGCGCCAGAAGCCTGCCCCTCACGATACGATGCACACCTATCCGCTGCTGCAGACGGCGGCTTCCACGGATATTGCGATTGCCGCCGTCGGCGATGCGCTCGCCGGAAAGCTGCAGGTCATCGATGTCGCAGGCCCGTCACGGCAATGGTAT
This sequence comes from Ensifer sp. ENS06, assembly GCF_014852205.1. Classification (NCBI taxonomy): domain Bacteria; kingdom Pseudomonadati; phylum Pseudomonadota; class Alphaproteobacteria; order Hyphomicrobiales; family Rhizobiaceae; genus Ensifer; species Ensifer sp. ENS06. The sequence goes on from NZ_JACVBC010000002.1 coordinate 344,334, forward strand.
CATCCGCCGATCTGGACCTGGATATGGAACGGCCTGAAGCGCGGCATCTGGTAGGCTGACAAGCCGCCCTTACCTCCTTCCGACATCGGCTAAAAGCCTGAAACTGCGGGTAATCCTTGCCGATGGTTCCTGGCTGCAAGAAGCGCCTCAACTGCGACTTGCGCATCACCGCCAAGACGTCTGATATGGCATCCGCGCCAGCGTCGTTTTTGGACATATCCGACGTCGTGGCGAGATGAGCCCGGACGCCGGTACATGCGCATTGTCGCAGAACGAGGAGAACAACACCCCATGGCAGATCGCATTATCGTCTACTGGCGCGACATTCCGGCCCAGGTCATCATCAAGAAGGGCCGCACGACGGCGAAGCGCGAGCTGTCTCTGCGCTTCACCGAAGCGATCGACATGTGCGCCATGCGCACCGGTGCGGCTGAAACCGACGACTACCTCGCCGAATGGCGCAAGGCCGATCCGGTGCCGGTCTCCGACGATCTGGAAACGGAAGCCGACCAGGCCGCCGCCGAGCTCGAAGCCGCCTATGACCGCGAACGCCTCGTCGCCCTCGTCAAAGCCGGAGGCCGCGACAATGGCTGACGCCAAACCGCCGGGCGAGCCGAAGGTCATGAAGGGCAACGCCGCCCCGGCCGCCAAGGCCGCAACCGGCGCGTTTACGCCGTCTGGCGTTTCGCCGAGCCGCCGCTCGCGCCACAAATATACGGTCCGCCTCTGGGCGGTCCGCAACTCCCGCTTCCTCGAATGGTTCTACCACCGCTTCGCCGATCTGTTCCTGCTGCTTCACCCGCTGTGGAACGCCATCGGTTATGGCCGGGTCGAGCGTCCGGTGACCTTCGTCGAGCGCCACGTGAAAGGCTTCCTCTTCGACTGTCGCATGTGCGGCCAGTGCGCGCTGTCGTCGACCGGCATGTCCTGCCCGATGAACTGTCCGAAGCAGCTGCGCAACGGCCCCTGCGGCGGCGTGCGCGCCAACGGCAATTGCGAGGTCGAGCCGGACATGCCCTGCGTCTGGGTGCAGGCCTGGAAGGGCTCGCAGAACATGGAGAAGGGCAACGCCATCATGAACGTGCAGAAGCCGGTCAACCAGTCGCTGCGCGAAACCTCGTCCTGGCTGCGCGTGACGGCGGAAGCCGCAGCGCGCCGTGAAGCGGCATCCAAGGAAGGCCAGGCATGAGCCCCGACATCAATCCCTTCGATCCCGGCGCGCCGCTCGAGCCCCTGCCCGGCCATTCCTCCCGCGGCCGTCTTGAGCGGGTTTTGCGCCGCGGCGAGTTCGCCGTCACCGCCGAACTCAACCCGCCTGACAGCGCAAACCCGCAGGATGTCTACGAGCGCGCCGCGATCTTCGACGGCTGGGTCGACGGCATCAACGCGGTCGATGCCTCCGGCGCCAACTGCCACATGTCCTCGGTCGGCATCTGCGCGCTTTTGACCCGCATGGGCTACGCCCCGATTATGCAGATCGCCTGCCGCGACAAGAACCGCATCGCCATCCAGGGCGACGTGCTCGGCGCCTCTGCCATGGGCGTTCAGAACATCATGTGCCTGACCGGCGACGGCGTGCAGGCCGGCGACCAGCCAGGCGCCAAGCCCGTCTTCGACCTCGACTGCATGTCGCTGCTCGAAACCGTCCGCATCATGCGCGACAACTCGAAGTTCCTCTCGGGCCGCAAGCTGACGACACCGCCGCAGGTATTCCTCGGCGCTGCGATCAACCCCTTTGCGCCGCCCTATGATTTCCGCCCCTATCGTCTCGCCAAGAAGATCGAGGCCGGCGCGCAGTTCGTCCAGAGCCAGTACTGCTTCGACGTGCCGATGTTCCGCGAATACATGAAGAAGGTGCGCGACCTCGGTCTGCACGAGAAGTGCTATATCCTTGTCGGCGTCGGGCCGATGGCATCGGCCAAGACCGCCCGCTGGATCCGCTCCAACGTGCCGGGCATCCATATTCCGGACAGCGTGATTACCCGCCTTGAGGGCGCGCAGGACCAGAAGAAGGAAGGCAAGCAGCTCTGCATCGACATCATCAACGAGGTGAAGGAGATCGAAGGCGTCTCCGGCATTCACGTCATGGCCTACCGCCAGGAAGAATATGTCGCAGAAATCGTGCATGAATCGGGCGTCCTGAAGGGCCGCCGCCCCTGGAAGCACGAGACGCTGCCGGAGGATGCGATGGTTGCCGAGCGCCTGGAGCACATTCGCGAGGGCAAGGAAGAAAACCAGCAACAGATGGCCGAAGCCGCGGCCCATCACCCGCACTGACCGCAGACAAAACTGGCGCCGGCCACAAGGCGCCTATCATCGACTTCACGGGCGTGATTACATAGACGCCAAATGACAAAGGACCCTGCATGACCCGGACCATCGTCGCTTCCGCCACCCGCGAGATCATCATCGGCTTCGACCAGCCGTTCTGCGTCATCGGCGAACGCATCAACCCGACCGGCCGCAAGAAGCTGGCCGCCGAAATGATCGAGGGCAACTTCGATACCGTCATCAAGGACGCGCTGGAGCAGGTTGCCGCCGGGGCGACGATGCTCGACGTCAACGCCGGCGTGACCGCCGTCAACCCGAACGAGACCGAGCCGCCGCTCCTGGTCAAGACACTCGAAATCGTCCAGGGCCTCGTCGACGTGCCGCTGTCGATCGACAGTTCGGTGACGGCCGCGATCGAGGCGGCACTGCGCGTCGCCAAGGGCCGCCCGCTGGTCAACTCCGTGACCGGCGAAGAGGAAAAGCTCGAAGCGATCCTGCCGCTCTGCAAGAAGTATGACGTTCCGGTCGTTGCCATCTCCAACGACGAAACCGGCATTTCCGAAGATCCGGATGTGCGTTTTGCCGTCGCCAAGAAGATCGTCGAGCGCGCCGCCGACTTCGGCATCAAGCCGCACGACATCGTCGTCGACCCGCTGGTCATGCCGATCGGCGCCATGGGCACCGCCGGCCAGCAGGTCTTCGCACTTCTGCGGCGTCTGCGCGAAGAGTTGAAGGTCAACACCACCTGCGGCCTGTCCAACATCTCCTTCGGCCTGCCGCACCGCCACGGCATCAATGCCGGCTTCATTCCGATGGTCATTGGCGCCGGCATGACGTCGGCAATCATGAACCCCTGCCGCCCGCAGGAAATGGAAGCCGTGCGTGCGGCAAACGTGCTGAACGGCACCGACCCGAACTGCACCCACTGGATCAAGACCTACCGCGACCACAAGCCGGCCGAAGGTGGCCACGTGGTTGCGGCAGCACCAGTGGCAGCCGCCGGTGGCGGACGTCGCGGTGGCCGCGCGGCCCGCACGGGTGGTGCGGCTGCCAGCGAGTAGTTCCTGGATCGGCGCTGATGCGCTCGAGGGAGAAGGACGATGAGAAGCCAGTTGCGCCTCCTTGCCGTCGTTCTCCCTCTGGTCGTTATCGCCAGGTACACACTGTTTGACGATGCGGCCGAGTTTCAGCGGTTCTACGCCGCGCTCCGCACCTATGGTGCACCCGTGATCATCGTGACGGCTGCCGTACTTGGAACAATAATGATCGCCACCGTCACCAGGAAGGTCTATCTCGGTCCGCAGGAGCAGGTGATCAAGGCTTGCCTCTGGGGCAGTTCGGCCGTGCTGGCCGCGACTCTTGCCTATACATTCGCAGTCGTAAAACTTGCCGGGGCGCCGTAGCAACGCACGTCGGTTCATCCATCCGCCAACGCAAAGTGGAGATCACCATGACACGCAGCCTACGCCTGGATGCCGCCACCCTCTGGTTCGAGGCCCCCTTCGTCATCGCCGTCCGACTGCAGGAGATGCAACTGGCGGCGCTCACCGGCAAGACCCAGGACGTGACCGAGCTTCATCGCATGGTCTCCGAGAAGATCGCCGCCACGGCCGAGAGCGTCATGGCCGTGAACATGGCCCTTTGGAAGGCCGCTTTCGACAACACCTTGCGCCTGATGACCGGCGGCACGGCGTCTGGCCACGGAACGGCGATTGCGTCCGCAGCCCTCAGGCCCTATGGCAAGCGCGTGCGCAGCAACGCCCGGCGGCTGTCGCGCAAGTAAGCCTGACGCGCCACCGTGCCCCACGCCTAACTGTTTGAAACAGAAGCTTCCATGTCGGGATTGGACAACTATCGGGCGCCGTTCCGGTGCAGTCTGAAACCGTTTACCCGTGCTTCGCTTGACCCATTGAAGCGGACCTGACGAAAGACCACAGAGCATGCGCATTGAAGGTACCTCCGAGATCGAGACCAACATGACCGAAGCCGCGCAAAAGGACCCTCTCGTGCTGTTCATGCCTTCGGGCAAGCGCGGCCGCTTCCCGGTCGGCACGCCGGTTCTCGATGCGGCGCGCAAGCTCGGCGTCTATGTCGAAAGCGTGTGCGGCGGGCGCGCCACCTGCGGACGCTGTCAGATCGTGGTGCAGGAAGGCAACTTCGCCAAGCACAAGATCGTCTCGTCCAACGACCACATTTCTGAAAAGGGCGCCAAGGAAGATCGCTACGAGAAGATCCGCGGCCTGCCCGACGGCCGCCGCCTCTCCTGTTCCGCCCAGATCCTCGGCGATCTCGTCATCGACGTGCCGCAGGATACCGTTATCAACGCCCAGGTCGTGCGCAAGGCCGCAACCGACCGGGTGATCGAGCGCAACGCCGCCGTTCAGCTCTGCTATGTCGAGGTGGACGAGCCCGACATGCACAAGCCGCTCGGCGATCTCGACCGGCTGAAGGTGATGCTGGAGAAGGACTGGGGCTGGAAGGATCTGCTGATTGCGCCGCACCTGATCCCGCAGGTGCAAGGCATCCTGCGCAAAGGCAACTGGGCCGTCACCGCCGCCATCCACCGCGACATGGATAGTTCGCGCCCCTTCATCGTCGGCCTGTGGCCGGGCCTCAAGAACGAGGCCTATGGCGTTGCCTGCGACATCGGCTCGACGACGATCGCCATGCATCTCGTGTCGCTGCTCTCGGGTCGCATCGCCGCCTCGTCCGGCGCCTCCAACCCGCAGATCCGCTTCGGCGAGGACCTGATGAGCCGCGTCTCCTATGTGATGATGAATCCTGATGGCCGCGAGGCGATGACCAAGGCCGTGCGCGAGGCGGTCAATGGTCTCATCGGCAAGGTCTGCGCCGAGGGTGAAGTCGACCGCCACGACATTCTCGACATGGTCTTCGTCGCGAACCCGATCATGCACCACCTCTTCCTCGGCATCGACCCGACGGAACTCGGCCAGGCGCCGTTCGCGCTCGCCGTGTCAGGCGCGCTGCAATATTGGGCGCATGAGATCGATATCGACGTCAACCGCGGCGCGCGCCTCTACATGCTGCCCTGCATCGCCGGCCATGTGGGCGCCGATGCGGCGGGAGCAACCCTCGCCGAAGGGCCCTATCGCCAGGACAAGATGATGCTGCTCGTCGATGTCGGCACCAATGCCGAAATCGTGCTCGGCAACAAGGACCGCGTCGTCGCCGCTTCCTCGCCCACGGGCCCGGCCTTCGAAGGTGCGGAAATTTCGTCGGGCCAGCGCGCCGCCCCCGGCGCGATCGAGCGCGTGCGCATCGATCCCGTAACGCTGGAGCCGCGCTTCCGCGTCATCGGCGTCGAAAAGTGGTCTGACGAGGAAGGCTTTGCCGAGGCGGCCGCATCAGTCGGCGTCACCGGCATCTGCGGCTCGGCGATCATCGAGATCGTCGCCGAGATGTATCTTTCCGGCATCATCTCCGAGGACGGTGTCGTCGATGGTGCCATGGCGGCAAAAAGCCCGCGCATCATCCCGAACGGCCGCACCTTCTCCTACCTCCTGCACGAGGGTGAGCAGCGCATCACCGTGACGCAGAACGACATCCGCGCCATCCAGCTCGCCAAGGCAGCGCTCTATGCCGGCATCAAGCTGCTCATGGAAAAGCAGGGCGTCGACCACGTCGACACCATCCGCTTTGCCGGCGCCTTCGGCTCCTTCATCGATCCCAAATATGCGATGGTGCTGGGCCTCATCCCGGACTGCGATCTCGACGACGTAAAGGCCGTCGGCAACGCCGCCGGTACCGGCGCACTGATGGCGCTCTTGAACCGCGGCCACCGCCGCGAGATCGAGCAAACTGTCAGCAAAATCGAGAAGATAGAGACGGCGCTTGAATCAAAGTTTCAGGAGCATTTCGTCAACGCCATGGCGATGCCGAACAAGGTCGACAGCTTCCCGAAGCTTTCGACCGTCGTCACCTTGCCGGAGCGCAAGGTGAGTAGCGATGACGGTGAAGGCGGCGGACGGCGGCGGAGGAGGAGCCGGGAGTAGTCCGGTAACCATTCCGCGCTCTCACAAGTCTCTGACGTGTCGAAATACGACAACCGCCGTATGTCTTCGTTCTCACAGCAGGTCTACGCCGAGGTTGGCGCGCTTTTGCGCGTGCTTTGAACCAAGGAGAGACCAATGAAAATCATCATCGCAGTCGCGGCATCGCTTGCATTTGCCGGCTCCGCCTTCGCAGCGAGTTCGCCGGGGGCCGCTGAAAATCAGCCGACCGCCAAAGCCATTGAAGCAATCGAGTTGGCGGGCGGTAGCGGGAAACCCAACACGACGCCAGGCACGGGCAGGTCCAACCTCACGCGCGGCAAAACCTCGTACTTTGGTTGACGCAAACGAAGGGCGGCACCAGCCGCCCTCTCGCCATGAACGTGGCGGCCGACCGCACAAGCGAAAGTCCTCGTTTGGTCGCGCATCGGGCTATTATGCTGTTTGGTGAATGTGGACACTGGAGATTTCAGCTTGCCTTAATTCCGGCGGCGGGCGACGGTCTGATGAAACCTATTCCTTAAACTGGCATCCAGAACCCATGAACGACAAAATTCTCGATACCCTGACCGGCATGTACTTCACCGTCGACGATCCCGATGGCACCTATGGCACCGGTCAGATCATCCGGCTTGCCGCCGAGGGGATCTACTTCATTCGCTACGACGGCAACGAGGTGGAATTGCCGATGGAGCTCGTTTCGATCGGCGAAATGCTGCAGACCACCGAAGAAGACTACAAGCTCTGGCGGTTCTTCGACACGACCGAGGAACGGGACAAGTGGATCGAGTGGCTGGACGCCCCCTCGAAGCCGCGCGTCGTCTCGCTGGTGCGGCCGACGCCTGCTCCGACGAAATAGGGCATCGTTGGAAGGTGACCGGGGCGGCTTTGCCGCGCCGGATTGGGCTTGGCGCGGTGGCTGCGGCGCCTCCCTCAAGGCTGGATCGAGGAAGGCTTTTCCTTAAGCCGTTCCATGAACCGACCATAGTCCGGCCGGAACAGGGCATAGGCGGTGGGTGCGGCATCGAACCAGTTTCTGGTCCCGACTTCAGCGGCCACCGGAAGCCTCCTTCTCCTGACGATGGGGGCGGCCTTCAGGCGGCTCGCGAACCCTTCCCGCTCCAGCGCCGCCCCGAGCGCCTGTAGCACCGCAAGAACCGGATATCCGATTTCCAGCTCGAGGCTCCGGATCGCCAGGAATGTCATCTGCCGGTGCGGCTCCAGAGTTGTCAGGAGCGCGACGCCCTTTTTCGTCAGCCGCAGGCCGGTCTTCCTGCCGTCGTCGAGGCCGCGCCGGGCAAGGAGCCCGCCCTTCAGCATCAGGCTGACCGTCTGGCTGATCGCGCCCTGGGTGAGACTGCTGTTGCTGGTGATCTCGGTGACGGTCTCGGCGCCGGCGGCAAGCGCGCGCAACAGGGGCGTATAGCGCGGCCTGTAGTCGATCTTCAGGGTTTCATATCGCTCGGCGGCACCCTGATCGACGCGTCCGCTGACATATCGCAGGAGTTCGCAGAGGTGCCGAGGTCTGGCACTGGCAAACACCCAGGGGCTCTCCCTCACCGAAATGGCCTAACCCATTTGGATCATGACGAAATCAGCGAATGATCCTATAGGCCTAGACGGCCGTTCACCGCCCTTTGTGTTATGCTTTAAGGGAGGGAGTAGATCCATGGCACCCACACGATCCGATGTTTCCGAACGCGTAAAGGCGATCCTCGTCGAGCTGCTCGGCGTGAAGGCTTCCGAAGTGAAAGACGATGCCGAGATCGAAGAGGATCTGGGCGCCGACTCGCTCGAAGTGTCTCAATTGGCGATGTTGGTGGAGGAAGAGTTCGAGATCTATCTGACCGACGACTCTGTCGAAAAGCTCGTCACGGTCGGCGACCTGATCGACTTTGTGCTCGCGTCGAAAACGCTGAAGTGATCATCCGGCAATAAAAAAGGCCGGGGCGAAACCGCACCGACCTTCCTCACCATCGCTCTTACACCAGTGCCAGTACATCCGTGGTCAAAAGTCTAAAGCGACGCGACAGTTGCGAGCGGCGAACACATTCAGCGCTCATAAGCAAATGTCGACAGATGGGCTTATACGAAGCGATTGTGTTCGAAAGATGTCCACACGCGCTGCGCGTCGCTATTAAATAAACAGCCCTGCCAACCGCCTCGCAAGCGCGCGAGGAAGCGCCGGGCATTCCAGACACAGAAAGCACCGCGCGTTCGACGGAACGCGCGGTGCTTTGGTTGAGAGGGCGAACCGACCCGGATTACTGCGGCGTCAGGTCGAAGCCGAACCACTTCTCCGACAGGCGCTTGATGGTACCATCGGCCTTGGCAGCGGCAATTGCGTCGTCGAACAGCGCCTTCAATTCGGGGTCGCTCTTGCGCAGGCCGACGGAGCTGCCGGCGCCGAGGAAGCCGCCCTGGAAGCGGGGGCCGGTGATGACCATGTCGCTGTTGGCGGGCTTTTCGACGGTCGTCTTCAGGTAGCCCATGGACGCCATGACGAAATCGACGCGGCCGGCGACGAGATCGAGATCGTGCTGCTCGGTCGTCTTGTATTCGCGCACCTCGACGACGTCCTTCAGATATTCGTCGATGAAGCGCGCCGCGATCGAGGCGGTCTGGACGCCGATGGTCTTGCCTTCGATCAGCGGCTTCAGCTCGTCGACCGCCTTGCGCGCGCCGGCCTCGTTGGAGGCAAGCGAGAAGAGCTCGCCCTTCATCGGCAGGGTTTCGAGATCACCGCCCTTCAGCGTCGCGAAGGCCTGGCCGGTGCTGCCGTAGGACATCGAGAAGTCGATGACTTCCTTGCGCTTCTCGGTGGCCGACATGCCGGCCATGATCGCGTCGAACTTGCCGGCGTTGAGCGCTGGGATCATGCCATCGAAGGACTGCGCGATGACGGTGCATTCGACCTTCATGTGGTCGCAGAGGATCTTGCTGAGCTCGATCTCGTAGCCGTCGAGCGTGCCGTCCGCCTTGGTCAGGTTATAGGGCGGAAAGGCACCTTCGGTGGCGATCGTCACCTTCGTCCACTTCTTGTCTTCGGCCTGCGCCGGCATGGACATCAGCCCCGCGGCAACGGCAAGCGCCGATGCCATGATTGCGGTGGTCTTTTTCATTGCAGCATTCCCCTTTTGTGGATGTTGATTGCTTTGTTTTTCGGCCCGCCGATCACGACAGGCTTCAACTCTTGATGAACTGGCGGAAGCGTTCGGACTTGGAATGGGTGAAGACCTCGTGCGGCGGCCCCTCCTCCTCGATCGTGCCCTTGTGTACGAAGACGACGCGGCTCGAGACGTCGCGGGCAAAGCCCATCTCGTGGGTGACGACCAGCATGGTGCGCCCCTCCTCCGCCAGACCGCGCATGACGCGCAGCACCTCGCCGACCAGTTCCGGGTCGAGCGCCGAGGTCGGTTCGTCGAAGAGCATCGCCTTCGGGCGCATGGCAAGCGCACGGGCGATCGCGGCGCGCTGCTGCTGGCCGCCGGAGAGATGCGAGGGATAATGGTTGCGCTTGTCGGCGATGCCGACCTTGGCAAGCAGGGCTTCGGCCTCCTCGATCGCCTCGACGCGCGGGCGCTTCAGCACATGCACCGGCGCCTCGATGACGTTTTCAAGCACGGTCTTGTGGGACCAGAGATTGAAGCTCTGAAACACCATGCCGAGTTCGGAGCGGATGCGGTCCACCTGTTTCTGGTCGGCCGGGCGGCTGCGCCCATCGTTCGATGTCTTCAGCCGGATCGCCTCGCCGGCGACCTCGATCGTGCCCGAATTCGGAACCTCCAGCATGTTGATGCAGCGAAGCAGCGTCGACTTGCCGGAGCCGGAGGATCCGAGGATGGAAATCACCTCGCCCTCGCGCGCGTCGAGCGACACGCCTTTCAGCACCTCGACCGGGCCGAAACTCTTGTGAAGGTCGTGCACGCGGATCGCGACCGGTGCGGTGACGGCGGCGGACATGTTCAATGGGCTTCTCCCTTGAGTTCGGCGGAGATCGGCAATGGCGCGCGCAGCTGCGGGTTAAACCGGTGTTCGGCAAACGCAACGAGCCGGGTCAGCGCGAAGTTGATGGCGAGATAGATGAGACCGGCGACGACGAAGACCTCGATCACCCGGTAGCTCTCCGAGATCAGCTTGGCGGCGACGCCGGTGATTTCCATCAGCGTGATGATCGAGGCGAGCGAGGTCGCCTTGACCATGGAGATCATCTCGTTGCCATAACCGGGTAGCGCCTGGCGCAGCGCCTGCGGCATGACGATGCGGCGAAAGATCATGACGCGCCCCATGCCGCAGGCCCGCGCTGCCTCGACCTGGCCGTGCGGAACCGAAAGGAGGCCGCCGCGGATGATTTCGCTCGCATAGGCGGCCGTGTTCAGCATCAGCGCCAGCACGGCGCACCAGTAGGGTTCGCGCAGAAGCGGCCAGAAGATGCTGTGGCGGACGGCGGGAAACTGGCTGAGGCCGTAATAGATCAGGAAGATCTGCACGAGCAGCGGCGTTCCGCGAAACAGGAACACGTAAGTGCGGGCAAAGAGATCGAGCGCAAGAATGCCCGACAGACGGGAGAGCGCCAGCCCAAGAGCCAGCACCGAACCAAGCGCGATCGATGTCGCGGCAAGCTCCAGCGTCAGCGGCAGCGCCGCCGCCAAGCTCCAGAAGGTTTCGAGGGCAAATTTGATATCCATCAGCCCCTCCTGACGCCGCGCGAGAACCGGCGCTCGGTAACCTGAAGAACCAGGCCCGACACGGTCGAAATCGCGAGATAGATCATGGCTGCGATGAAGAAGAAGTCGAAGGGACGGCTGGTCGATCCGGCGCCGATCTGCGCCTGACGCAAGAGTTCGACGACACCCGTGACCGACACCAGTGCGGACTCCTTCAACACCACCTGCCAGACATTGCCGAGACCGGGCAGCGCATAACGCAGCGTCAAGGGTGCAATGATGCGGCGAAACTTGAGGAGCCGGCCCATGCCGCAGGCGGTTGCCGCCTCCAACTCGCCCGGATGCACGGCGCGGAAGGCGCCGCGATAGACCTCGGTCTGCTGGGCGCCTGAGGTGATGCCGACCGCAAGTGCACCGGCGATGAAACCGGGGAAGCTGACGAAACCCTCCGCACCGAACAATTGGCCGACGGCCGTCACGACGGCGCTGCCGCCGAAATAGAAGAGATAGATGACCAGGAGGTCGGGAATGCCGCGAAGGACCGTCGTGTAGGCCTCGGCGCAGCCACGGACGACCGGGCCGCCGGAGATCTTCGCCCAGGCGCCGAAGGTGCCGATGAGGCCGCCGATCGCAAAACCGGCAATCGCGATCAGGATCGTCATCCAGGTGCCGGCGGCAAGCGCCGCCCCCCAGCCGTCCGGCCCGAAGCTGATGATGTCGAGGAAACCGGGCTCAGTCATCGCAGCGCCTCCCTTCGCTTGCCGATCGATGACTTAACCATGGCTCACCCCGGGGATCGGCGGGTCGACATTGTCAGGAATGGGATTGACGAAGGGCGTGCCCTCGAGCCGCAAGGCATGGTCGGCCTTGGCGGCGGCAATGAGCGCGGGATCGAGGATGAGCTCCACCGCCGTGCTCGCCATCACCTTGGCCGCGTGCTCCATGCCCTTGTGGGCAGCCGGCAGCTTGCCTTGCGCCACCAGCTGCCAGGAATGGCCGGGCGTGCCGATCGCGTAGGTCGCGCCGCGCATCTGCACGGTCGGCACCACCCAGCTCACCGTTCCGACATCGGTGGAGCCGACAAGCGTGCCGGCGCCGTTTTCCGGCGGAAAGATCGTGTCGCAGAGCGAAACGCCCCGTCGCAGCTTGAGCCCGAAACGCTCGAAGGCAGAGGCGATATCCTCGCCGGTAAAGGTCTCCTGGAACTTTGCCGCCGTCCGCCGATCGTCCTCGTCGAACTGCGGCGGTCCCAGATGCTCAAGCTGGCGGTGCATCAGCGCTTCGAGCGGGGTGTTTCCGACGAGGTTGGCGTCGCCGCTGACGATCTCGTCCGTGACCGTGGTGCCCGTCATCAGCGCCGCGCCCTTGGCAACGCTGCGGACACGTTCCACGAGATCGAGCAGTTCCGGCAGGCTGCGGGCGCGCACGAGATAGCGCGCCTTGGCGCGGGCCTGCACCACGTTCGGCGCGTTGCCGCCGGTGTCCGTCACCGCATAGTGGATGCGCGCCGACGATGGCATGTGTTCGCGAAGATAGTTGACGCCGACATTCATCAGTTCGAGCGCATCGAGCGCGCTGCGGCCGAGATGGGGGGCAGCCGATGCATGCGACGCCCGGCCGCTGAAGCGGAAGTCGAGCTCGTTGCAGGCAAGCGAAATGGGGTTGTTGACGCCGGCAAAGGGTGCGGGGTGCCAGGAAATCGCGATATCGACATCGTCGAACACACCAGCGCGCACCATGAAGCCCTTGGACGAGCCGCCCTCTTCCGCCGGGCACCCGTAATAGCGCACCCGCCCCTTGATGCCGCTGGCCGCGAGGTAATCCTTGACGGCGGTCGCCGCCATCATCGCGCCGGCGCCGAGCAGATTGTGGCCGCAGCCATGGCCATTGCCGCCGTCGACCAGAGGCCGCTCCTCGGCAATGCCGGCCTCCTGGCTGAGGCCCGGCAGCGCATCGAACTCGCCGAGAATGGCGATGACCGGTCCGCCCTCGCCCGCCTCGCCCATGACCGCCGTCGGCATGCCGGCGATGCCGCGCGACACACGGAAACCTTCGGCCTCCAGCAGCGCGGCGTGTTCGGCCGACGAGGAAAACTCCTCGTAGTTGGTTTCCGGCGTATCCCAGACCCGGTCGCTGAGCACGAAGAACCGTTCGCGCTTGGCTTCGAGGAGGTCCCAGACGGCATCGGCATTTTTCATCGTTTCTTGACTTCCGCAACAATAGTGACCAGAATTGGCGCCAATTTATGATAACATTTTTGGATACACAAGAGGGTCCTGAAACATTTCGAGCGATGTGCACAACGGCGAGAGGCAGGCAGGCAACGCCGCTCTCCCGCATTGAATTGTTCAGGACGGCATCATAGTTTCTCCAAAAATGGAGCCAATTCCGCTGCGGCGGGCGACGCGAGGCACGCGCCGGGGACCTGGGACATGCACCAGCAACGTGCGTCAGAGGCCGGTGACAGGCGGAAAGAGAGTGTAAGGCAGGAATGAGCAACGATCTGACGGAAATGCTGGCGCCCGAGGAAAAGCCCGAGGACAAGAAGGACGTTACCGACCTCCTGCTGCACGACATCCTGACCGGGACCCTGCCGGCCGGCGCCTGGCTGAAGCAGATCGACCTGGAGCGCCGCTACGACTGCACGCGGCCGGAGGTGCGCCGGGCGCTCGACCGGCTGTCGCAGCGCAGGCTGGTGCAGCACAATCCCAACCGCGGCTACCAGGTCTATGAACTCGACGACCAGCGCACGCAGGAAATCAGCGATATCCGCGTGATTCTCGAAACCGGCGTCGCCGACCGCATGGTTGCCAATGCAACGCCCGCCACCATCGCCGAACTGCGGCAACTCGCCCGGCAGTTCGACGAGATGTCGTTTCGCGGCTCCATCATGGAGCACTATGACGCCAACCTCGCCTTCCACCGCGCGCTTCTCATGCTCTCGGGCAATTCCGAACTCGTCGACGTCGTTGCCGAAATCCGCCAGCGCACCGTATCGGCCCCGGTATCGCAATGGCGCACCCGCGCCCGCATCGAGCAATCGGCCCGCGAGCACCACCTGATGGTCGACGCGCTGGAAGCCCGGGATCTGCCCGAACTGAAACGGCTGATCGAAATCCACATCCGCCAGGCACCGATCAAGGTGTGAGCGAACCCTCGTCGCTCAAGGGCGAAAGTTATCCGCCAAAGAGGATCGTCACCGCCACCAGAACCGCGCCGATCGCAGCCATCGCAAAGGCCATCGGCCAGGGGCTTCGGCCCATGTAGCGGCCGAGGCGCGCGCCGATGACGAAGAGCATGACGAGCGCAATGGCGTTGGAGGCGCGCATGGCGAGCGCGACATTGTCCGTCAGCAGGAAGGGAATGCTTGGCGGCAACGTCGAGGCGACGACCAGCAGGAAGATCGCGACGGCTGCCTTAAGGTCGTGTGCGGTCACCACCCTGTGCCTGGGATCGGCGGAAAGGGCCCTCACCCGGACAAGCAGCGCTTCCGTTTCCTTGGGCGAAGAGACGCGGCGCACATCGTCCGGCAGGCTTTCGAGAAACAGTTCGCGGGCGCGATCGAGCCGCTCAGACCTGAGCCTGTCGAGAAAACCGCGCCGTCGCACGCGCTCCACCACCGTCGTCAGCACATACATGACGCCGTCGACGATGCCCCAGGCGATGTTGCAGCCGAGGGCGGCGACGAGCACGGCATTGACGCCGCCCTCGCCGGCCGTGACCGTGCTCATGGTTCCCGTGAAGGACAGCGCCATCAAGAGGCCGAAGATGATCTCCGACAGGCGGTCGATCGGATCGAGGACGCGCGACCGTTCACTCATGGCCGGGCACCCGACGAAAGTGGCCAGGACGACAGGAAGGCGGCGGGCAGCGACCGGGAAGAGCGCAACCGCGATATCTCCCTTTACTGGACCTGCAGATCGGCGAAGGCGTCGCGCACATGGTCGGCGACCGCCAGTACAGGCGCCGGCGCATCGCTGATCACCTGCAGGCCGATATTGTAGTGGCCGAGATCCGGCAGGCCGTCGCGCTCGCCGAGTTGCACCATTTCCCCCTGGACGAGGTAACGCGGCAGCGGCGCGATCGCGAGACCGGCAAGCACGGCGGCGCGCTGCCCGGTGGTATAGGCGCTGAGGAACGCAATGCGGAACTTGCGGCCGGCGCGCGCGAGTTTTTCTACCGCATCCGCCCGCCAGACGCAGCCGTCCTCCCACATCGACACCGGCAGCGGATCCTTCAGATGCGCGCTGCCGCACTTTGCGCCGGCCCAGACCAGCTTTTCCTGCATCAGAATTTCGCCATTGCGGGGCGTTCCCTCGGTCAGGCTGTTGAAGATGGCGATATCGAGCCGGTGCTCGTCCACCTTCTTGCGCATGGCGTTGCTCATGCCGATCGACACATCGACCGTGACGTTCGGATAGGATTCGGCGAAACGCTTCAGCACCTCAGGCAGGATGCGCTCGCCAACGTCCTCAGGCGCGCCGACGCGCACGACGCCGTTCATATCCGGCAAGAGAAAGCGGGAAACCGTTTCGTTGTTGAGCGACAGCAGGCGGCGGGCAAAGCCGAGCAGCAACTCGCCCTTCGGCGTCAAGGTGACCGAGCGCGCGTCACGCAGGAACAGCGTACAGCCGAGCATCTCCTCGAGCTTCTTGATCTGCATCGAGACAGCCGACGGCGTGCGGTAGACGGTTTCGGCGGCGGTGGTGAAGTTGCCGGTCTCGGCAATCGCGATGAAAGTCTTCAGCACGTCCATTTCGAGAAGCGGAAGCGCATGGCGCATCAGCATGTTCATGGCGTCAACCTCATTCAAAAAAACTGAAAGATAGCTTCACTTCATTTCGTTTGATTGAACATCAGCAATGGCCGATAGTCAAGCTCAAGGACGACGCAGGAAGGAGAAACGCATGTCCACCGCAGCCCTTGTTATCGCCGCTTCGAAGAGTTCCCTCCGTAACAGCCGCCTGCCGCAGGCAGTGGTAAAAAAAGAGCATAGCAGGAGCAACGACATGGTCCTCAACGCCCTCAATCAAATGATCGCCGTCCTCGACGGTGTTGCAAGGCAACGACGCGAAAAACAGATCGCGCGGAATCGGGTGGAAGCCCGGCGCGAACTCGCCAAACTGCCACAGAGAGTCCGTGACGACGTGATGTTTGCGGACCCGCTAATCAATCACCATGTTTGATGAAAGGCATCAAACATATTCGTTGGAATGATAAGTCAGGTTAGGCCATAAATACCATCATGGTCGCGACCGGCTGAGACACTCAGAAGGAGCCATGAAATGTCCAACACTCAGTTTTCATCGGCCTCGGAACGGTCATCCTCCCACTCGTCCCTTCCGGGTCTCTTCAATCTGCAGGTTCGTGCCTGGGCAGTATGGAAGCGTTATCGCCAGGAACGGGCCCTCGAGAACCTGTCCTATGACACGCTGAAGGACATCGGCTTCCCGTCGGTGGACGATGCGGTGCATAAGACCGAACAATGAATGACGGCGTGATCTGTCCCTTCTGAGGGCGTCACGAACCGGATGAATCGAAGGGCATCGCCGACAAGGCGGTGCCCTTTTCCTTTGCGTTCGAACGTGTCGCCGCGCAATCCGAAACGCAATGCGGCCTAGTCAGCAACTCTGCGAGAAGCGACGGCCGACAGAGGAAACAGCCGGCGACAAGCCCCACGAACCCGAGCGCCAACGACCCCACGATGCCGTGGCCCAACCATCCGGCGTGGGCACCGATGGCGGTTGTCGCGACGATGACCGAAACAGTCCACAGGGCCTTCAGCAGCGAAACGGCGCGCCTCAGAACTGTTGGCTGATTCTGCCCCACGCAAAGTACCCTTCCAAAGAGACCGCCGCATCGCATGTAATGTCGAAAGCACGCGCCGCCAATGGTGTGTGATCATCGGCCGATTTGGCTCGCACCTCTACTCGCAGTGCCGTTAATCAGGCTAGCGATCGATCCCACGAGGTTCACTTGTCTTTTACCGACACCCGCACCAGCCGTGTGAAGCGTCGCAATCGGCAAACACAACCCTGGAGAGCGCTTTGCGAATGTTGCGTATCTCTGGCAGTTCTTGTCCGATAGCGTCAACAGCGCTGTAAAAACTGTCGCTTTCCTTACAAAAGCCTGAAAGCGGGGCCGAGCCGCCTTTCACCGCGCGATGTCGCAATGCGAAATCTCTTTGCGGTCGCTGCTATCCATGCGAATGTCGCAAACAGACAAGCCGAAGAGTATCTTCCAAGCGACGAATATACCGCATCGCCAAGCATGGGAAGCCTCATGAACAAGCCACTGACCAAAAAGCGTTCTCTCGTCTTCTTCCTGGTGCCGAACTTTTCCATGCTGCCCTTTTCGGCGGCGATCGAAACGCTCCGCATCGCCAACCGCATGCTCGGCTACGAGGCCTATTCCTGGCGCCTCGCTTCGTCCGACGGCGAAAAGGTCCTGTCGTCGAGCGGTATCGCGCTCGAGGTCAACTCGTCGCTTGCAGACGAGCGCAAGTTTCTCGGCGGCGAAAACCGCCCCTCGATGGTGCTGGTCTGTTCCGGCATCTATGTCGAGGACTTCAACAACAAGTCGGTCAATGCCTGGCTGCGCGAGGTCTACAATCGCGGCGTCGCCGTCGGCAGCCTCTGTACCGGCGCCCATGTGCTGGCGTCGGCCGGTCTTCTGACCGGCAAGCGCTGCGCCATCCACTGGGAAAACCTGCCGGGCTTTTCCGAAAGCTTCCCGCAGGTCGACGTCTATGCCGACCTCTACGAAATCGACAGCAACATCTACACCTGCGCCGGCGGCACCGCCTCGCTCGACATGATGCTGAACCTGATCGACCAGGATTTCGGCGAGAGCCTCGTCAACCGCGTCTGCGAACAGGCGCTGACCGATCGCGTGCGCGGGCCCCATGACCGCCAGCGCCTGCCGCTGCGCGCCCGTCTCGGCGTGCAGAACGCCAAGGTGCTGTCCATCATCGAACTGATGGAGGCAAACCTCGCCGAGCCGCTTTCGCTGCTCGAAATCGCCGAGGGCGCCGATCTCTCCCGCCGCCAGATCGAGCGCCTCTTCCGCCAGGAAATGGGCCGCTCGCCTGCGCGCTACTATCTCGAAATCCGCCTCGACCGCGCAAGGCACCTCTTGATCCAGTCGTCGATGCCGGTGGTCGAAGTGGCCGTAGCCTGCGGCTTCGTCTCCGCCTCGCACTTCTCCAAGTGTTATCGCGAACTCTACAACCGCTCGCCGCAGCAGGAGCGCGCCGACCGCAAGCTGACGCTGCAGATGGCGCGATAAGCGGCAGATCATATGGATCAGACAAGGGCGGAGCTTCTCCGCCCTTTCGTTGGTGACACTTTCCGCTTGTGCCGTCATGACGCTTGCACGCGCCGCTGTTTTGGATTGAATGGTCGGCGTTTCAGCGGAGCGAGGAGCACAACGAACGATGGCCCCCGTGGAGATCGATCCCGCCAAGGTTCACGAATTCAAGGACTTCCAGAGCTTCTACGACTGGCTCGCCGCTCACCACCAGAGCGAAACCGAAGTGTGGATCAAGACCCACAAGGTCAGCTCCGGCCTCGCCTCGGTCACGCCCAAGGAGGCGATCGACGCCGTGCTCTGCTGGGGTTGGATCGACGGCGTGCGCAAGGGGCACGACGACAGGAGTTTCCTCCAGCGCTATTCGCCGCGCGGCAAGAAGAGCATCTGGAGCCAGATCAATGTCGACAATGTCTCGCGCCTGATTGCCGAGGGCCAGATGACTGAGCACGGGCTCAAACAGGTCGATGCCGCCAAGGCCGACGGCCGCTGGGACCGCGCCTATGCCAGCGGCAAGGACATGCAGATCCCCGACGACCTGCAGGCGGCGATCGACGCTGAGCCCGAAGCCCGCGAAATGCTTGGCAAGCTCAGCGCACAGAACCGCTTCGCGCTCGCCTTCCGCACCCACAACATGAAGACCGAAGCCGGGCGCAAGAAGAAGATCGAGACCTTCGTCGAGATGCTGAAGCGCGGCGAAACGATCTATCCGCAGAAGAGCAAGTAAAGCTATTGCGGGGCACGACCGAAAGGTCGGCCGTCGCCCTGGCGGACCGGCATAGCCCGAGACCGATCCGGCACCGGCAAGGCTCGACGCCCGACGGCCGGGGGCCCAAAGCTGTTCGCACGCTCAATCTTGGCAATATCCGGCTTGATCATGCCCGGCATCGCCACCGTCACGCGCTTGGCACGTGCAGGGGCGAAAAATGAACGCCGAAGGCGACACGCGTTCTGTCGGACGCACACAAACGTCGCCGTAGCCCTTTGACTTACAGCCCGGCGTCACTGACCGGCGCGGCCGAAGCGCGCGGCACCACCTCCGACGAAGCGTAGGACCGGCGGACCAAAGCGGTTGTCACCCTCCTCGCTCGCGAGGAAGCCCAACATGACGAGGCCCAAGAGCGGTCCGACGACCGGGACGAACAGCGCAAGGTTCCACCACCCGGAACGGCCATGGTCGTGCCAGCGCTTGGTGTTGACCGTGAAGCCGAAATAGAAACTCGCGGCGATGATGAGGATGACAAGCATATGCATAAGGCTGAAGCCCGCGGCATAATTGTCGACGCCCGAAAGCGCCAACAACGACCCGCCGGCGAACATCGCGGCTATCGCCGCAATGCAGATAACGATCTGCGCCAACCACCAGGCCTGACGTCCGATACGGCCATGAACACTCGTAAACATCTGTAAATTCACGTCGTCTCCCCCCCAACAGCCAGTGCGTTTCCAAGTGCCCCCGCGCCGGCCAGCCTTGTCATCCTATAAAAGGTTCCCTCATAAACGGGTAGATGTCTTCGCGACAAAAAGCGCCCCATGGTTGCGCAGGCAGGCGGCCTTGTGCCTGGCATCTCGAGCGTCGCTGGAGGCGGGGCATGGCCCGCCTGCCGCTTCCATAACTTGCGGGTCCTGCACCCACGAGACAGCCGGCTTCTAGCCGTGAAACGCCCGCTCCAGTTCGGCGATATCGAGCTTGATCATACCGAGCATCGCCTCCGTGACGCGCTTGGCGCGCGCACGGTCGGAATGGGCGACCATGTCGCCGAGCACCCTTGGCACGATCTGCCAGCACAACCCCCAGCGGTCGCGGATCCAACCGCATTGTTCAATCTGTCCACCGTTTTCGCTGATCGCGTTCCAAATCCGGTCGATCTCCTCCTGGGTATCGCACTGGATCATGATCGAGAAGGAATGGTTGAACGGATCGAGGGGTCCGGCTTCGAGCGCCAGGAATTCCTGGTTGCCGAGCGTGAACTCGATGGTCGTCACGCTGCCGGGCGGTCCGCTCGGGCTTTCCGCCGGCAAGGTGGTGACGCGGATGATTGCCGAATTGGGAACGAGCGAAACATAGAAGTCGACGGCCTGGCGCGCCTCCTTCGCAAACCAGAGATTTGAAACGACATTGGTCATGATTTGGTCCTCCTCGTGCCGTCTGATCATGTGCGGTAACCGAAGGACGATCGACTTCGTTCCAAGCCGACAGGTGACGGATCATTATTTCCGAGGGTGGGCCTGCCGGTCTGGCCCGGCAGTTTACGAGGCCAGCGCGTCGAGCAGCGCCAACTCGGAAATCACCCGGTTCCGGCCGGCATGCTTGGCCATGTAGAGAAACTGGTCGGCGGCATGCAGGTAGTTCTCGAAGGCCTCCGAGGTCTCGATCGTGGCAAGCCCGATCGAGACGGTAATCGTCAGCTCCTCGTCGTCGGCGACGATGCGGGATTTTGCGAGTTCCAGGCGCAGCGCGTCGCAAAAGGCGAAGGCGCGCCGCACGTCGCAGCCGTTGAAGAGGATGCCGAACTCCTCGCCGCCGAGGCGGGCGAGCAGATGGTCCTCGCCAACGAGCACGGAGAGGCGCTTGGCCACATGCTTCAGCACGATGTCGCCGATCTCGTGGCCATAGGTGTCGTTGAGGCGCTTGAAATGATCGATATCAAGCACGGCGATCGCCGTCGGCTCGCCGCGCCTGAGGCACTGCTCGACCAGCCGCGGCCCCGCCACGAAGAAGTGACGGCGGTTGTAGAGGTCGGTGAGGTAGTCGCTGGCCGCCTGCCGCTGCAGCGTCTGCAGCCGCTTCTGCACACCGGCCGCCTGCGCAATGCGCCCATTGAACTCCGCTTCGAGGAAGGGCTTCTGAATGAAATCCGTACCGCCCGCTTCGAGGAAGCGGGCACCGGCACGCCGGTCGCCGCTGTCAGAGAGACCGATGACCGGCACC
The DNA here is from genome assembly GCF_014852205.1 of Ensifer sp. ENS06. Taxonomy (NCBI): domain Bacteria; kingdom Pseudomonadati; phylum Pseudomonadota; class Alphaproteobacteria; order Hyphomicrobiales; family Rhizobiaceae; genus Ensifer; species Ensifer sp. ENS06. Next base: position 365,522 of record NZ_JACVBC010000002.1, read on the forward strand.
GCGCCGTCGCCCCGCCGCCGTTCCACCTCGGCAAGCAGCGCTGCGCCGGACATGTCGGAGAGATCAAGGTCGGTGACGACGAGATCGACGGCCTCGCCGCTATCAAGTACCTGCAGCGCATCGGCGGCAGATGCGACCTCGCAGACGGAAATCCGCTTGCGCCTCAAGATGCCGGCCAGTTCGCTGCGCGAGGCGGCATCGGAATCAGCAAGCAACACCGTCGTCTTGCCGTTGGTCAGCGCCCGATCAACGGCGCCAATCAAGAGATTGATCGATTCCGGCTGGTGCTTGATGACACAATCGAGTGCGCCCCGCCTGAGGATTTCCTCGCGCGTATGGTCGTTGAAGGCCGCGGTGAAGACGACGGCCGGCACCTGGTTGTCGAGGATGAATTCGAGCGCCTCGCAATTGGGCGCATCCGGCAGGTTGAGATCGAGAACGGCGAGCGAGAAGCTCTCCGGCGCCTGCTCCAGCGCTTCCTTCAGCGCCACCAGCGAGTTGCAATGGGTAACGCGAATGCCGTGGACGGACTCAAGCCCGTACTTCAGCGCCGTCGCAAACATCCGGGAATCTTCGACAAGCAGCATGCGCTTGTCACTGTGCTTCTGCACAGAATTCACCCGGCCTGGCGCGCGGCGCAATCTCACGTCCCTGCAACCCCTCTCGAGCCACAGGCGTGCTTCCCTCAAGGGGTGACGCTGGCTCCCGAAATCTTCAACCCGGCCACTTGCCGCGCCTGGCCTTTCGGCCGGCGTGATCCGTGTGACCGGGTTCCCCGCTCCTGCTGCGGCGGATTGAAGACCGTTCGGATTGCAATTTCGTTAATACGGCAACCTGTGCGCGGCGTTTTTGGTGCACCCACCCAATAATTCTTAGGGGTTTTTACCCATCCTGCTTTGATGGTTAAGCAGGAACCCTAACTTTTTCACTGAGTGTGCGGATCTTGGTCAGCGTATCCAGGTTCTGGTTGACGCGGCAGTAGAATTCCTCGTTGACGAAGGGACGAACGACGAAGTCGTTGCCGCCGGCCTTGAGGAAGCGCGCCGACAGAAGCCGGTTGGTCGACGACGAAACACCGATGATGCGCAGCTGGTGCGGCCCGTAGGAACTGCGAATGCGCCGCGTCAGCTCGAAGCCGTCGATATCGGGCATGTTGTAGTCGGTGATGACGAGGCCGATATCCGGATTGTTCTTGAGGAGCTCCAGCGCCATCGCGCCGTTTTCGGCCGAGCTGGTGCGGAAGTTGTAGCGCTTGAGCTGCGTCGTCAGCAGCGCGCGTGCGGTCGGACTGTCGTCGACGATCAGCACATGGTGCTTGTGGTTGGTGAGGAACCGGCAGACGGATTCTGCCAGCATGTCGACGGCAAAGACGCTGTCCTTGATGACGTAGTCGACGATCTCCTTGGCCAGGATCTTCTCGCGCGTCGATTCCTGGAACGAGCCGGTGAAGACGACGGTCGGCACGCTCATCTCGATCAGGTAGTTGAGCGCCTCGCCGTTTTCCGCCCCCGGCAGGTTGATGTTGGAGATGGCGAGCGAGGCCGGGAATGTCGCGTTTTCGACGGCGAACTGCAGATCGTCATAGTCGCGGCAGACGATGACATCGATGTCGAACAGCTCTTTCAGCCGCTTCGAGACCATCGAGGAAAAGAGGTTGGAGTCCTCGGCAAGCACGATGCGGTGCTCGGCAAGGGATTCGCCGGAATAATACATTCCGGAAACGCCAAAAAATGACATTGAACGCCTATGTGAAAGAGTGTCCCCCTACAGCTCCGCGCGTTCTTCATGCCCGCCTAGTCGCTGTAACTTGCAGGCGCCATGCTAGAGGAGAAAGGCTTTCTTCGGTGTTAATAAGCGGCCGGCGAATTAACGAGACCGGCGGGCCGGCTTGAGACATCCGGCCGCCGTGAAGCCGGCTTTTCTCATGCCTCCGGGGCTCGGCCACGCCGCGTCTCGGCGGTCCGGCGGATGACCTCGGCGATCTCCGGATTGCTGCTCGACAGCATCTGGAAATCCTCCGAATAGAGCGACAGCAAAGAGACTTCTGTGGCAGCCGTGACGGTCGCAGAGCGCGGCTCACCCGATATCAGCGCCATCTCGCCGAAGAAACTGCCGGGGCCGAGCTCGACCGGCGTCGGTGACGGCGTTGCAATCGTCACGCGCCCCTCGACGATGAAGTACATCTGGTCGCCCGGCTCGCCCTTGCGGCAGATGATGCTACCAGCCGGCACCGCCCGCGGCCGCAATGCCCTGACGATCTCGACGAAGGCGGCCGAGCCGAGCTTTTCGAACAGCGGCACCGCCGCGACCAGCTGCCAGTTGCGCACGAAATCCTGGCGGCGCACTTCTTCGAAAAACCCGGTGGCGAGAATGCCCGCCCAGAGCGCAAAGATGCCGATACCGCTCATCATCACCAGACCGGCAAGCACCCGGCCGGCCAGTGTCTGCGGGATCTCGTCGCCATAGCCGGTGGTCGACAGCGTCACCACCGCCCACCACATGGCCTGCGGAATGCTGCCAAACTTGTCCGGCTGGATGTCGCGCTCGATCAGATAGGCGACCAGCGATGCGCCGAAGAGCACGATGCCGAAGAGCGAGGTGACGCCGACGAGATTGGGCGCGGCGCGCGCCACCACCCGGCCGAGCAGCCGGAAGAAGGTGGAATGGCGCAAGGGCTTCAAGAGCCAGACTCCGCAATAAACGCTCTGGTCGCGCGGATCGGCGAACAGGAAGGCGGCCAGCGGAACGACGACGGCCACCATATCGATAACAAGATGCGGCATCAGCGCGCGACGATCCGCCGTGGGCCAGGCGGCGAGCGTATCGGCCAGCTGCAGCACATAGAAAAGCCAGAGGCCGCCAAGCACCACCTCCAGCGACAACCGCGCCGTCGCGCCGATATTGCGCGTCGTCAGCGCCGCGACGGCGGCAAGGCCGAGCGCTGCCAGCAATCCGTTGAGTGGCGTGGAAATTCGTAAGGAAGGCCGTGCCGACATTCACTCCCCCAGCGTCCGCTCGCCGACGACGCCTCGGCCGGACGGGGCGGCAACGCTTTGATCTAAAGCACAATTCACTGCATGAATCGATGCTCATTTAAGGGGATTCGAATTTGTCGCGAAAGAGGCCTAGTAGCGGGTGTCGGACGGCTCCTCGTCGCCGGTGCGTTCGCGATCTTCCTGGTACTGCGCGGCACCCTCCACTGGCCGCAGCCAAGGCTCCCGGCGCTTGACCCAGAGTTCGTAGCTCGGCTTCAGCGGCGTCGGCGCCTGGGACAGGATGCCGAGCTTGACCTCCGCCTCGCGCGCGTCGACCGAAAAGACACGCGAGCCGCAATGCGAACAGAAGCGCCGGCCCTGGAAATCCGAAACTTCGCCGGAATATTCAAACTGTTCCGCGGGCCAGATGCCATAGAAGGTGAAGGCGGATCCGCTCTCCTTGCGGCAGTCCATGCAATGGCAGATGCCGACCCGGATCGGTTCGCCGTGCACCGAGAGCGCGACCCGACCGCAAAGGCATTTTCCCGATAGCGTCGTCATGTTCCTACCCCCTGTCCCAACCGTGATGCCAGACCAGGGAAACGACGTGGTCGGTTGTTCGGTTCCACCCTTGTTGCCGGCATCAAGATGCGCTCTGAGATCGCCTGAACCCGACTGTCTTGGCGGAACCTTTCGCGGTTTGACGCCTTCTGCCGGTATGCCAAACGGAGGTACGAACCATGGCACATGCCGACGAACAGGAGATTATCGACCTCGAACAGGAATTCTGGCGAACCATTCTGGAGAAGGACACCGAGGCATCCGTGGCCATGCTGCCCGAACGCTCGATCGTCGTCGGCGCGCAAGGCGCGGCCGTGCTTACGCCGGACGACTATCGCAGAATGGCAGAACAGGCCGAGCGTTCCTGGAAGCTCAAATCGTTCCGCCTCGACGACGTCAGCGTGGTCTTTCCGCGCGAGGACGTCGCCGTCATCGCCTATACGGTGACGGAAGAGATGGATGTGGACGGGCAGCCTTTGACACTGAAAGCCGCCGACGCCACCACCTGGATACGCGAGAACAGCGGTTGGCAGGCCTGTCTGCACACGGAGTCCGTGCTTGGCGATCCCTTCGGTCGCGACCGCAAGGTAGCCTGAGGAGTGCTGGCGAGGTAGAGCGTAGCGAATGACGGGAAGGCGGTCGGCCGCTTTCCCCTCGACCAATCCTCACCGATAAACCGTCTGCCCCGGCGCCCGTTTTCGGTGTAGGATGCCGGCATGAGTGAAGCCCAGCCTCTGTTCGATATGCTGCGCCAGACCGTGCAGCCTGAAATCGCCGGCGTATTGGAGCGATTTGTCCGGGAAGCGCCGGACCGCAAACTCGGCCGCATCAACGCACTCGCCTTTGCCGCCGAGCACGGGCTCGACGAGGAGAAGGCGATCGCCGCCTTCCTACATGCTTCCCGCCTCGGCCTTTTCGAGCTTTCCTGGAATGTGCTTTGCCCCGGCTGCGGCGGCGTGCTCGATGCCAACACCTCGCTGAAAACCGTGCAGAGCGACACCTATACCTGCTCGCTCTGCGCCGCCGGCTATGAGCCGACACTGGACGAGATGGTGGAGGTGACCTTCACCGTGAACCCGCGCATACGCCACATCGAGGCCCACAGCCCGCATGAACTGACGCCGCTCGAATATTTCCGGCAGATCTACTGGGGCTCCGGCATTGAGTTGCCCGAGGAGGGTTACGAGGCCCAGGTCGACGATTTCATGATCGAGGCACTGGAATTGCCGCCCGGCGAAAAGGCGGTGATCTCGCTGCAGATGCCGGCGGAATTCATCATCATCTTCGAGCCGGTGACCCATGCTGCGCAGTTCATCGACGTCAAGGGCGAGCCGACCAAGGAGCGGCGCACGCTGTCGCTCGTCTTCGACCGCGGCCATCGCCACGACGAAGCGCTGACCATGCAACCCGGTCCCTTGCGCATCCAGGTGGAAAACCACACGGATGTCCGCACCCTGCCCTCGGTCTGCATCGCCAACGACGCGCTGCACGATATCCTCGGCCGCCGCCGGCCGTTCCTGACCGCCAAGCGGCTGCTCTCCAACCAGACCTTCCGCGACATCTACCGCACCGACACGATCGACGTGGACCAGCGGCTGAAGATCACCAGCCTCACCTTTCTCTTCTCCGACCTGCGCGGCTCGACCGAGCTTTACGAGCGGGTCGGCGACCTCGCCGCCTTCGATCTGGTGAAGACCCATTTCAGCGTCGTCAACGAGATCGTTGCGGCGGAAGCCGGCGCGGTGGTCAAGACGATCGGCGACGCCGTCATGGCCACCTTCCCGACGCCGGACCGGGCGGTTGCGGCCGCCATGCGCATGCGCGACGCCATGCGACAGCTGAACGAGGACCGCGGCTCGGAAGACCTGCTGCTGAAAATCGGCATCCACGAGGGACCGTGCATCGCCGTCAGCCTCAACGAGCGGCAGGACTATTTCGGCCAGACGGTCAACATCGCCTCTCGGGTCCAGCACCTCGCCAGCTCGCGCGAAATCTTTGCGACCGGTTCGGTGCTCGACGATCCGCGCGCCTCGAGCCTGCTCAGCGATCGCGGCCTCAACCCGCAATCGCACAATGTCGCGCTCAGAGGCATCACCAACGAGATCAGCATTTTCTCGATCCCGTGAGACTGGCCGGGAACGGAACGCCCATATCCCTCGAGCGGCGATCAGCGTTCGGGCAAGCCGGCTTGCCGTAGCGCCTCGGCCATCTGATGCTGCCACTGCGGTATCCTCTGAAACCAGGGCAGTGCCCGATACCGCTCGATCGTGAACCCCGGCTCTGCTGCCAGCAGCTTCTGCGCCGCCCATCGGGCGGTCTCCATGTCCCCGGTCATCGCGGACCAGGCCGCGAGGTGGCGATAGGACCAGGTCACGTCAGGATAGTTGTTGACGACGTCCTGGGCGATCGCGATGGCTTCGGAGAGAGCCCCTTGCATGGCCATGGAAAAAGCCATCCCCAGTTTCATGTTGAATGCGAGCGGGTCTCTCGGGCTCAGCGTCATCCCACGCCGGAACCGCTCCGTTGCGCGTGCGGGATCGTCCGTGAAGATCGCGATCCAGCCGAGCCGAGCCCATGCCCAGGCATTGTTCGGATCAAGCGCCAGCGCCTTTTCGATAAAGGTGGCGGCGCGATCCTGATCGCCGCAGATGCTCATTGCCGCGCCAGCCGCAGTCAAAGCGGTCGGATCGTCGCTGATCGAGCCTGCACCTTCGATCGCTGAACGCGCCTGATCCAGTTCCTGCTCCGGCCGGTCGGTCCATAGGTAGGAGGCGCTCGAGGCATGGCACCACGCCAGAAGCGCATGCGCGCGGCCGTAGCCGGGATCGACCAGGATCGCCTGCCGAAGCAGTTCGATCGCCTGGTTGTTGCTATCCCTGCGGCGCCCCCAGAGATTGGGGAAGGCGCGCATGACGAAATCATAGGCGCGCAGACTGGCCGGCGGCTTGCGCTTGGCAAGCTCGATCTCGGCATCGCGGATGGCGGGGTGAATGGCGCCTGCCACCTGCGCGGCGATCCGATCCTGGAACTCGAAAATATCCTCGATTGCGCCCTCGTAGCGATCCGACCAGGATTGGGTCCGCGTCTCGGCGTCGACCAGTTGCACGGAAATGCGCAGCCGGTCGCCACCGCGGCGCACGGTGCCTTCAACCACATAGGTGACACCGAGCTCCCTGCCGACGTCACGCACGTCGACGAAGCGCCCCTTGTAGGTGAAGGCGGACTGGCGCGCGATGACGAAGAAATCCCGGACGCGCGAGAGCGCCGCAGTGATCTCCTCCACGACACCGTCGACGAAGTACTCGTCGCCTGGACCGCTCAGATTGTCGAAGGGCATGACGACGAGCGACGGCTGGTCCTTGCTGCGACCGGCCAGCGGCGCCCCGTCGAGGACGCCACCTCCGACAGCGATCTCGTCTTGCCAGTCGACCCGGAAAACCAGAATGGGCCGGGGGATGTTCTTCAAGGTCCGCTCGCCGAGGCTGGTCAGCGCGAAGGGCACCTTGCCGTCGAGATGTTCGCGCACCGCCCCGGAAATACAGATGCCCGACGGGACGGCGATCTCCTGCAGGCGCGCAGCGATATTGACTCCGTCGCCAAGCAGATCGTCTCCCGACACGACGATGTCGCCGAGATTGACACCAATGCGAAACTGCAGGCGGCGTTCGGGGGGCAGTTCCTGCGCATCGAGAAGACCGCGCTGGATTTCCACCGCGCAGCGGACGGCCTGAACAGCGCTTGGAAACTCGGCGACGAGACCATCGCCGGCACTGCCGAAGATGCGGCCGCCATGGTCATCCACCAATTCGGCAATCCGCCCCCGGCAAAGGTCGAGCGCGCGAAGCGTGTTCTCTTCGTCGAGCGCTGCGAGGCGACTGAAGCCGGCGACATCGGCCGCAAGGATGGCTGCGAGCTTTCGATCCACAACGGTGACCGCTCCTGCGGCGGAGGATTTCGTTGTGTTTAATATGCGCGAATTTTCGAATATTCACAGATACCTGTGGCAAGCGAGAGCGGATCAACACCGCAGCCGGTCAAGAAGGCGCCCCCGGCAACCGTGCCGCACAACAGCTTGCCTACTTCGACCTGTCGGCCGCCTAGACCACGGGCGGTATCAGGGTCAACACGTCGCCATCATCCGGAATGAGCAACCTGGGCAAAGCGATGCCGTGGGCGCTGGCAGCGGCGCGGAGATCACCTCGGCCGACCGTCGCATGGTCGAGCGCCTCCATGTGCGTTGCAACCACGATGCTCTTCTTGGATGCCTCGCAGACCGCGATCGTCTGCGCCGCATCCATCACGATCAGGGCGCCGTCCCAGCGTGCGCCGCAGGAATGGGTGACGATCACATCCGGCTTCGTATCGTGGATGGTCTTTTCGATGGCCGGATAGAGCACCGTGTCGCCGGCCCAGTAAACCGTCGGCTCGCCCTTGGCCTCAAGGCTGAAACCCATGACCGGCCCCATGTCCTGAACGACAGGACCAAGGCCGTGGCTGCCGTCACGTCGGGTGAGCTTCAGGCCCTGCCACTGCGCCTTGCCGAGAAGGGGCGTGACGTCGCGAAAACCAGCGCCACGGATCGCCTCCTCGTCGCCCGGCTGGCAGAAGATCGGCAGCCCCTTCGGCAAGCGGTGCTTGGCGGTGTCGTCGAAGTGGTCCTCGTGCAGATGCGAGATAATGACGAGTTCGACCCCGGCAAGAATGGTATCGGTGTCGAACGGCAGCCCGACCAGCGGATTGGGCGCCCGCCCCGCAAAGGACGGCAGGCTGTCCTTCGGCCCTAGAAAGGGATCGATCAGCACCGTGTGACCGGCATAGTCGAGCTTGAGTGTCGCATTGCGGATAAGCTGGAGCTTCATGGGGTGTCCTCCCTTGCCGAAACCGGCCTTGACCATCGCGGCGATCCTTGCGCATGCGGCAGCGAAATCAAGCCCTGAAATGACGCGCGAGGGTTGAGAAACGCCGCCGTCCTTCACGCCAACCCCGTTCGATGGCGCCAGCATGCGCTGTCCGCGTTACCGCCAGCCGCAATCCCACGGCTGGCCCCTTGCGGTGCGATGACAGGCAAAGGCCCGGCCGCAGGAATGGGTGGCGGAAATCGTCATGCGGCCCCGGCCCGAGCCGCGGGCAAACATCTGCCGGAACGCGACATCGGCATTTGCGGGGCAATTGGCAAAGCTCTTTTTCTGCAGTTCGGCCGGTGGGCTGATCGCGCGGGTGCCGGTGTTTTTCTGCGGTGCCTTGATCGTGCCTTGCGTCTCGCCTGGTTGCGGCAGCTTCGCCTCGCGCCGGATCGTGACGCAGCGCCCATCCTTCGCCTCTTCGTTACGGCCGCAAGCAAGCGGGCAGATCCGCACCTTCTCCGACTTCAGGCGACCGAGCACGTCGCTGGAGGGTTCGAGCGTCGCAAGGTCGACCTTTGCGAACTTGCCGAAGGCTTCGAGCGCCTTGCGGCTGCCGGCACCCCAGACGCCATCCTCGCTGCCGGCGCGACAGCCCAGCCGGTTGAGCTCAACCTGTACGGAACGGGCCAATGTCGTGTCGTCGGCATTGGGCGCGGCCAGCGCCGGATCGATGGCCGCCACGGCCTGGCCACCCGATCCGCCGGGCACGCCTTCGGATGTAGGCACTGAAGCCCGCTCGATGATCTTGATCTTTGCCTTGGCGAGCGATGCGAACGCACCGTCGGGATATTGCTGCAGATAGGCGTCGAAGAGGTCGCGGTCGGTCGCATCCTTGATCGTTTCCCAATAGGCAAGCTCGGCGGCCTCACCCGTCGCGGGCGCCTCGGCCGGCGCCGGCTTGCCGTCAACGACGGGCTTCAGCACCACTTCGCCGGTCAGCGAGGAATTGTCCCAGGGCACCTGCTTGCCGCCGGTTGCCGCCAGCACGTCGCGGCGCACGTCGATCAGTTCGCGGGTAATGTCGCGCCCCGGCTGGCCGAGATGTTTCAAGAGCGCCGATGTGAACGGCGAATTGCGCCCCGATCCGTCGAGGGCAACATTGCCGGGCTGGGTGGAGAAAGCGATCAGCGTGCCGATGCCGGTGCCGACCTTGGCAAGGCCGCGGCCGACCGAGGCGGAGCGCGTGCCCATCGAGCGGGCGAGATTGACCGCTAGCGGATTGTCGCGGCAGGCGTCGAGCAGGATGATATTGACCCGTGTACTGCGCTCCATCGCCGACAGGATCAGGTTCATCGGCACCGCCTCGAATTCGAGATCGACAGAGGAAGCGAGCGTGGCATCGACGGGGGCGAGATAGTTTTCGCCGTTCACCTGCAGGCCGTGGCCGGCATAGAAGAACAACGCGAGGTCGGCGCCGTCGAGCCGGCCGACGAAGTCCCGCACCGCACGGCGCACGCCCGAGAGGTCGAGATCGGCGCCCGTCACCACCTCGAAGCCCAGCCCTTCGAGCTTTGCCGCCATGTCGCGCGCGTCATTGCCGGGATTGGGCAAGGTGGCCACATGCTGATAGGCGGAATTGCCGATGACCAGCGCCACACGCTTTTCGGCCAGCGCCTCCGATGCGAAAAGCACCAGCAGAACGGACAAGGCGATGCGAAGGAATGGCATGGCTCCCCCCGGCAATGCGCGGATGATCGCGACCACGCGCGTCACCCCAACGCCCAAGCGTGCTACCGGCAATGCAGCCTGTCAATGCAAGGAGAGTGTCCGGCAGGCCCGACGCGGGCTTGCCCGCCCGAACGAATGAGAGCTTCGGCGCCCGCGCCCATCCCTTGGGATTAGGCTTCGAGCGAAGAAAGCACCGCGACCGTTACTAGAGGGGTTGCCGGCGCCATCAGCGACGGCACCTGCCGACCTATCGAGCGAATGGAGTGCCGCCCGACAGCGGCGCGCCTGCCGCGCCGCTGTCGCGGAATGAAAGGTTACTTGACGACGACGTTGCCGTTGACGATCTCGACGTTCTCGTCGCCCTGCAGGCCGATGCGGTCACCGCTCGGCGCGGTGACGAAACAGCCGCTCGGGCAAATCATTTCGGTCGCTCCGGATGCGATCGCCACTTCCACACGGCTTTCACCCTCGACGACGATCAGAACGGCGGTCTCGCTGTCCTTGTTCGTGACAGTCGCGGCACTGGCAGCACCGGCCATCGGCGCGCCGGCCATCAGCAAACCGGAAAGCAAAGCAATCACAAATTTCTTCATCGCCCATCGACGCCAGACGCGCCGCCCTCTTGCCGAGCCGGCCGCCCCGTCGGTTACGCGACGCTGCGCCGGCCACCTCTTCAGCCGATGACCAGCGTAGTCGGTCACCAGAAGAATTGCATGCTTTTTATGGCAGGCCGGCTGAATAGTGGCTGAACGGTCCGTTTATCAGCGGTTTGGGTTTGCCCGGCGGCTGGCGCTCCGGCGGCTGCTTGCCCCCTCCACTTCGCGCTCCTCGTCGAGCGGCGCCGCAGCGGCAGTTTTCTTGTCCGAAGCGGCAGACTTGGCTGCGGCCCTTTCCTCGGCGGAGGTGGCGCCCTTCGGCTCGCCGACCTCTTCCGGGTGGTGGCTTTCGATGCCGGTCTGGTCCTCGACCGGCACGTCCTCGATCTTGACCGGGAACGGCGCACCGATGCCCTCGTCGCGGAAGCGTTCGTAGATCGAGACACGCAGGTCGTTGCGCACGCCGCCGCCGGTCAGGACGTCGGCCACGTAGATGCGCAATTCGAAGGTCATGCGGTCATCACCAAAGGCGGTGAAGCCGACGCTCGGCGACGGGTTCTTCAAGACCATGGGATGGGCGGCCGCGATCTCGGCGAGCAGCTCCATGATCCGGCGCGGCTCGCTGGCATAGGTGACGGTGATGGCGATTTCGGAGCGGCCAAGCTTGTTGCGGTGCGTCCAGTTGCCGACCGAGGCGTTGATGAGCAGCGAGTTCGGCATCATGATCGACTGGTGCTGGAAGGTCTCGATCTCGGTCGCGCGGACAGAGATGCGCTTGACGAAACCTTCCGTCGTGCCGCTGACGATCCAGTCCCCCACTTTGAACGGGCGCTCGACGAGCAGGATGAGCCCCGAAACGAAGTTCGAGACAATGTTCTGCAGGCCGAAACCGACACCGAGCGAGAGAGCACCGGCAACGAGCGCGAGGTTGGAGAGGTCGATGCCGGCCGCCGACAGTCCGATCAGCCCCGCAAGCCCGACGCCGGTATAGCCGATGCCGGTGCGGATCGAGTTGCGCACGCCCGCATCGACCCGGCTGCGTGCCATGATGTTGCCGTCGATCCAGCGCTGCACGAAACGGGTGACGGCGTAGCCGAGCGCGAAGAACAGGATGCCGGCGAGGATGCCAACCAGCGAAATCGTGATCGAGCCGATCTTGATCTCGGTCACCATCCGGTAGGCCCAGGACTCGATGTCGGCGACCTGGAAGCCCCACTGCAAGAGGATCAGCGGGATGAAGAACATCACGACCAGCGCGTAGATGCTGAGGCCCGCGGCAAGGCCGATCTGGTCGAGCGCCACCTGTTCGAGATTATAGCGCCGCTCGAGATAACGCCCGGCGGCGGTCTCCGCAAAGGCGCCCTGCTTGGCAACCGCCCGGCCGGTGAGGATGCCGATATACATCGTGACGAGGATCGCGCCCGTAATGATGATCTGCGTGGCGATGAAGCGGGCAAGACCGACATAGCCCGATACAGCGGCAATGATGAGCAAGGCGCCGGTCGCGAGCAGCGCGAAAGACACCACCCGCGGCCAGGCGCGGCCATGGGCATCGAAGGATTCATCCTTCCTGAGCGTCGGCTTGATCCAGGCCGAAGCCATGATGATGAGGCCGATAACGATGGAGGCAATGTAGCTCTTGACGACGGTCAGGACGACAGGCGAACCGAGCGCCTCGCTGACGCCGCCGAAGAGGTAGTCGAGGCCGTTGACCAGCGCCATGGCGAAGATCGCGATCATCAGCATCCGCGCGCCGCGATCAGAAACCCGGACGAGCCGCCAGCGCGAATCGCGCGGCGACAACACGGCCTGAGCGAGCCTCGTCACGAAGAAGACGACGACGGCGACCCCGAGCGTGATTGCAATGATCGGTGCGATATCGGAACGCAGCACGTTGAAGCCGCGCAGGAACAGGAAGCTCGAGACCGCGAAGGCGGCCGACGCAATGGTCGGGATCAGTGTCGACCAGAATGCGACGGAGAGCCGCCGGAAGTAGCTCGGCTCCTCATCGGTAATGTCATGCTCGATCAGTGGGCGAAAGAGCCTGCGGCTGCCGGAAAGGAACACGAGCGCCGCCAGCAGCGACAGGAACAGCGCCGTCAGGAGCGGCACGCGCTTGTAGTTCCAGGCAAAGCTCAGCCAGCTCCCGACGCTGCGCGACAGCACCCGGGTCTCGTCCGCCGTCGCCGTCAGCGCGTCGTCGAACATTCCGGTCGACACTTCGGTATTCTTCAGGAGCGTATTGGAAAACAGCGCGCGCCTTGTCGCGGTAATGGCGTTGGACAGCTTCGTCGCCTGCACCGACAGGCCTTCCGCCTCGCCGGTCAGCGCATTGATGGCACCACGTTCGGCCATCAGCCGCTTGCGCTCGGCCGTCACGATGTCGGCTTCGGGCGGTTGCCCCTCGGCCGGCGGATCGCCAAGTTCGGTCAGCCGCGCCTTGATTTCGTCGAGGCGCGGGCGGGTCGAAACCGAAACGCCGATGATCTGTTTGGCGAGCGCGTCGACCTGAACCTTGAGGTCGGCAAGCACGATGTCGTCGTCCTTGGCTTTCTCGACCCGTTCGGTCAGTCCCTTCAGTTCCTCGTCGGCCTTGGTCAGCTGCTCGGCCGCCTGGCTCTGGGCCGGCGGCGTCGCATCCGCCGGCAAGGCATCGGCCGCCGGCTGGGCATTCTGGGCAGGCTGTGTGGTTGTCGCCGCAGGTTCCGTGGCACCGGGGGTCGCCCCGTTCTCCGCTGGCTGCGCCTCCTGCGCCGGCTTGCCGGCAGCAGGCTGGGCGGCGGTCTGGGACGATTGTGCCCCTTGCGGCGATTGCGCCGGCTGTGCCGATTTCTGGCCCGCCTGCCCGTTTGCCTGTGCGGTTTGTTGCGCTGTCGGCTGCGCCGCCTTCTGGGCCATGACCGGGCCGCCCACGGCAAGCGCCAGCAGGCAGACGAGAATGGCGGGCAGTTTTCCGACAGAACGCAATTTCATGATCCTTGCAGATTGAGACCGTGGTCCGGAATCGCTCCGGCCGTCTTCACGTTTCGATGTGAATACGAAAGACGGCGGAAAGATGCAAAGAACGGCGATAAATCCCCGTCAGCGCCCGCTTTCCCGTTAAAAACCGGCGCCGGGCTGCGCCAGATAGGCAAGTTCGGCCTCCGTCGAGGGCCGCGCCAGGAAGGCGTTGCGATGCGGGAAACGACCGAACTGCTCGATCACCTCGCGGTGCCGGATGGCATAGTCGAGATAATCGGCATCGCCGAGCTCGGTAAAGAGCTTCACCGACATGGTCTGGTCGGTAAGGTTTTCCGAATGCTCGAAGGGCAGATAGACGAAGGCGCGCCATTCCGGCTTGATCGCCATGTCGGCACCGGCGCCAACGGCGAGCTTGGCCTCGTGCAGTGCCAGGCAATCGGTGGCAAAGGCGAGCGGCGTGCCGCGAAACATGTTGCGCGGCATCTGGTCCAAAAGCACGATCGCCGCCAGCCGGTTTTCCGGGCTCGCGCGCCAGATCTCGTCGACACCACGGGCCAGCGCCAGGTGCGACGCCTGGAAGCGGCTGATACAGGCCTGGTCGAGTTCGTGGCTCGTCCCGAACCAGTCGTCATAGGTGAGTTCGCCAAACCAGAAATTCAGAACGTCCTGCGGCGTGCAGATGTCAGCTTCGTTCGCCATATGCTCCTCATGCGGGCCAATCGCCGATCCCTCGGCTGCGCTAACACATAAGCCGGAACCGGCCCTTGTCCATAACGTGTTCCTACCCGCCTTACGCGCGTCGCTTCAGGATGGCAATGAAGGCGATGCCGCCGACGAGCCCGGTGACGACGCCGATCGGCATGTCCTCCGGCGCCATGATGACGCGGGCCGCCAGATCCGCAAGGATGAGCGTCAGCGCCCCGAAGAAGGCCGAGAGCGGAATGACCCGCACGTTGTCGCTGCCGGCCAGAAGCCGCACGAAATGCGGCACCATCAGCCCGACGAAACCGATCGCGCCGGAAAAGGCGACCATCACCCCGGTCAGAAGTGCGGTGACGACGAACAGCGTCAGCCGGAAGCGGCGCACGGGAATGCCGAGCGTCATCGCGGTTTCGTCGCCCATGGCGAGCGCATTGATTTCGCGCGCCCGGATCATCAGCCAGCCGAGGGAGGCGAAAAGCACCACGCCGGGATAGACGAGCTGCGACCATTGCGCCAGGCCAAGACCGCCGAGCATCCAGAAGATGACCGTATGGGTCGCCCTCGGGTCCCCAAGGAAAATCATGAGGTTGCCGACGGATGTCAAGACGAAGGCGACCGCGACGCCGGCCAGCACGAGACGGTCGGCGCTGCTCCCGAGCACGCGGGAGACGAAGGCGACGAGCACGGTTGCGAGCAGCGCGCCGGCAAAGGCAAAGAGCGGCACCGTGGCAAGACCGAGGATCATGCCGGTGTGCAGCAGCGCCACGATCGCGCCGAGCGCGCCGCCGGAGGCAACGCCGAGCAGATGCGGATCGGCAAGTGGATTGCGCGTGACCGCCTGCAGCACGGCGCCAGTCAGCCCCAGCCCGGCGCCGACGAGGCCCGCCAGCATGACGCGCGGCAGGCGCACGTCCCAGACGATGCTCTCGCGCCCCGCCGACCAGAAAGCCTCGACGCTGCCCGGAGAAATCTTGCTGGCGATGATCGACCAGACGGTCGCAACCGGGATCGGCGCCGAGCCGAGCGATACGCCGGCCGTGACGGTCAAGGCCAGCAGCAAAAGCGCCGTCATGAGACCGGCACCCGCCTTCAGCGCCCGTGCCGGCGCTAGGCGTGAAACGGCGACGGGACCAGGCGACGCATCCTCAGCCAGCATCGCTTACAGGCCCTCGCCCTGAAAGGCCTTGGCAAGCCTGGCAATGGCGTCGATGTTGCGCGGGCCTGGCGTCGCTTCGACATAATCGAGCACGACGAAGCGATCGTTCTTGACGGCATCGACATTCTTGAAGGCTGCATTGTTCTTCATGAAGGCGATCTTGTCCTCGGCCTTCACCTCGCCGTAGTTGACGATGACCACCACTTCCGGGTTGCGCTCGATCACCGGCTCCCAGGAGATTTCCACCCAGCTCTTTTCCACGTCGTCCATGATGTTGGCGCCGCCGGCGGCCTCGATCATCGCCGTCGGAATGCCGAAGCGGCCGGAAGTAAACGGCTTCTCTTCGCCGGAATCATAGACGAAGACCCGCGTCGGGTTAGCCTTGCCGGCGTTCGCCTTGGTGATCTCGGCAAGCTGGCGGCGATAGCCGTCAACCAGCGTCTCGGCGCGATCCTCGACGCCGAAGATGCGGCCGAGATTGAGAAGATCGACGAACATGTCGTTCATATCAGGCTTCTGCTTGGCCATCACGTGGATGCAGGATTCGGTCAGCTCGTAGACGCCGATCTTGAAGGGCGCCAATGTCTCGGGCGTGACCTCGCCGCCCACCTTCATGCCGTAGTTCCAGCCGGCAAAGAGGAAATCGGCATCGGCGTTGAGCAGCACTTCCTTGGTCGGATATTTCTCCGAAAGCTCCGGCAGTTCCTTGACGCCTTCGCGCAGCTTCTCGTCCAGCGTCTTCCAGCCGGAAACGCCGGTATAGCCGACCATGCGGTCCTGGAGCCTCAGCGCCAGCATCATCTCCACCAGGTTGACGTCGTTGGCGATCGCCCGCTTCGGCGCCGCGTCGAAGGTCACCTCGCGGTTGCAGCTCTTGACGGTGACCGGATAGGCGAGCGCCGGCGTGGCGGCGGCAAGCACGAAAAGAAGGGAAAATGGGGCAATATTGATCTTCATGAAATCGATCCCTGTCGAGGAAGTGAAAAGGAAAAGCGGGCGCCGCCGGCAGCGGCATTGTGAACGGTGGCGGTGACGCCGAAGGCGGCCGAAAGCTCGCTGGGGCTGAGCACCTCTTCGGGCGGGCCGAAGGCCGTCAGCCGCCCGGCGGTCAAGATCGCGACATCTGTCGCAAACTCGGCGGCGAGATTGATGTCGTGCAGCGTCGAGACGATTGTCAGTTTCAGCGTCTGCAAGAGCTCGAGGATTTCGAGCTGGTGGCGGATGTCGAGATGGTTCGTCGGCTCGTCGAGGATGATGATGCGCGGTTCCTGTGCCAGCGCGCGGGCGATCAGCACCCGCTGCTTCTCACCGCCCGAAAGCGTCGAGAACTGGCGACCGGCAAGATGGGCGAGATCGAGATGCGCGAGCGCATGCTGCACCCGCTCGCGGTCGAAATCGTTCCAGCCGCTCAAGCCCTCCCGCCGCGGAATGCGTCCCATCATCACGACGTCGCGCACGCTGAAGGGAAAATCGCCGGGCATCTCCTGCAAGACGACGGCGATTGTCCTTGCCGCCTCGCGCGCCGAGATCGACCAGAGATCGACGCCATCGACCGAAACACGGCCGGCGTTCGGCTGCACCGCCCGGTAGAGGCAGCGCAGAAGCGAGGTCTTGCCGGCGCCATTCGGCCCGAGGATCGCAAGCCGGCTGCCGGCCGCGATCGCAAAGCCGATGTCGTTGACCAGCGTCAGGCCCGAACGCGGCCCCCAGCGAAGGCCCTCGACCGTGAGGGCTGCACCCGTTGCGTTGCAGCTCATGGGTTCGTTCCTCTGCGCGACCTCATTGGAAGTGCCCGCCAAGATCTTCGGAGACGAGCATCGCCGCGGGAATGCGGGCAAGCGTCTTGCCTTTCAGCCCGCGCGGCCGTTCCGCCGCCCGCGTCATGCCATCGCCACGCTCGGCATAGGTTGTGGCAAAGCGCACGAGATCGTCGATGTCCTCTTCCGGCGAGACGTCGCCGAAGAGATAGGTCGCCTTCCCCGTCGCCTGGAAGGCGATGGTGCAGGGCCGCGTGCAGGCCGCCATGCAGACCGTTCCGGCGATCGAGAAGTCGCGATCGAGCGGTGCGCCGAGCGCTGCGATGCTCAGGTTGAGCCGCTTGATCAGCTCGGCACCGGGCACGCATGGGCCGCCGGTGAAGCGGCAATCGGTGCAGACCGTTATCTTGTGCTGTCGGAAATTCGGCTCAGCCATTCCTGCCCTCCGCCGGACTGACGGCAAGAGATGGCGAAACGGCAAGAGGACGGAAAACCGTCGTATGAAAGCCAGTTCTTTTCCATCGGAACACCCCGTCCGTTGTGGTTGATCGGTTCGATGGCAGGTCTCCTGGCTCGCGGGTCGTGGCGCATCCACGTCTTCCCGGTCTTCGACCAGTGACATGGTGTGAATGCGCTTTCCGCTCACAGTTGCGGGGGCAGCCACGGTCTCGGCCCCATCAGGGTCGTCCGTTCCGTGTTCCCTTTTCAGCCGCTTCCGCATTGTCGCGGACGCAGCACCATCAACGCCTTCCTCGCATGAATCGGCGGATGAGACAACCGCACGACACAGGCGGGAGGGATCTATCAACATGCGGCGTTTCGTCATGCGACGTTTGTTATAAAATAACATTACGTAGCGCAAGCCAAAAATTGGGCGCCGGACACAATCCGACGCCCGCGATAGCGACCACGCTAAAAGACGTGCCGTGCTGCCTCAGAACTCCGGCGGGAAGAGTTCGGCCGTCAGCGTCACCGCGACAGAGGCGTTGCCCGGCAGGTTGCGCACGCCGCAGACGGAGCGAACATGGCCAGCCCTTTCGCCAAAGGCGGCCGCCAGAAGCTCGGAAGCACCGTCGAGTATCTTCGGGTGCTCCAGGAAATCCTCAGTGCAGGCGACATGTCCCTCCAGCCGGACGATCTGGCGAATACGCTCGAAACGGCCGAGATGCTCGTGGATCTGCGCCAGCGCGTTGAGCACTGCCAACTCTGCGGCCTTGCGCCCCTCGTCGATGGTCACATCGCGCCCGAGCAGCCCCGTATGCACGAAGCGCCCGTCCAGCAATGGCCCCTGCATCGAAACATGAAGCATCTCACCCGCCTCGATCACCGCGCGGTAGGCGCCGAGCGGCCTCGGCGGCGTCGGGAGCTGAACGCCAAGTGCGCCGAGCCTTCGGATAACCTCGTCCATCATTGCTTCCCCTCCTCGTCACCTTACGAACCGGCCGCCTTGCGGAGACGACACCGCTTTTTTCTCAAGCCCTCGAAGTTCTGCCGCCCCTATCGCAAGCAGAAAGACGCGCCGTTCCGTGCCCAGCAACTTTTCCAAGCATAACCAAGAGAAAACGCCTCATGCCTCACGTTGGGAGATAACGTTACGAATTACAACACCAGAGTTGAAGTGCCATCGCGATCCGGGCCAGTGCCGCGGTCTTGCGATCGAATGCGACCGACACATCGCGGCGGCCTCGATCCCCAACCCCAAGTAAAAACGCTGAAATGTAACATACGTTACGCTCACGTAACCCTATGCCCGTTGAGAATTTCGACGACCGAAGCGACAATTGCCGGGATTAAGATTGGGCATCGACAAGCCTCGGAAACAAGCTCAACTTAGCCGCGCAGATCCCGAAATGAAGTGACGGCAACTCAACTTTCAGAAGGGAATAGCATCAGTGAATCCCATTGATTTCTTCGTCGACACGCTTCGGACCTATCCGCCTGTCGCCGTCTTCCTCGCCCTCGGCATCGGCTTCCTCATCGGTCCGATCAAGGTCGCGGGGTTCAACCTTGGAAATGTCACCGCCACGCTGCTTGCGGGCGTTCTCATCGGACAGCTGGGTATCCAGGTTTCCGGCGACCTGAAATCCACCCTGTTTTTGATTTTCCTCTTCGCCGTCGGCTACGGCGTCGGGCCGCAATTCGTGCGGGGCTTGAGCACCGATGGACCGAAACAGATCGCCTTTGCGCTCTCCGTGCTGGTGCTGTGCCTCGTCGTTCCCTATCTCTGCGCGCTGATTGCCGGGCTGCCGCTCGGCTATGGCGCCGGCATGTATGCCGGCTCGCAGACGATCTCGGCTGCAATCGGGGTTGCGACCGACCAGATCAATTCGCTCGGGCTGACGCCGGAGCAGGCCAAGACCTTTGCCGACCAGATCCCGATCGCCTATGCGGTGACCTATATCTGGGGCACGATCGGCTCGGCGATCATCCTCGCCCAGCTCGGTCCCAAGCTTCTTGGCATCGACCTTCCGGCGGCCTGCCGCGAATACGAGGCCAAGCTCGGCGGTGGCAGCGAAAGCAGCGAGCCCGGCATTACCCGCGCCTATCACGACTTCGGCCTCCGGGCCTATCGCGTCGACGCGGCAAGCGGGCTCACCGGGAAACCGGTCAAGGACATCCTTCCCGGGATCCGCGTCTTCGTCGAGCGCCTGCGGCGCGGCGACCAGATCATCGAGGCCGATGGCAACACCGTGCTGCAGCCGGGCGACGTCGTCGCCTTTTCGGGCCGGCGTTCGCTGCTCGTCGAAAACCTCGACAACAAGCTGCTCGAGGTCGAGGACAAGGAGCTGCTCAACGCGGAAGCCGAAGTCCTCGATGTCTACGTGACCAGCAAGGCGCTCGCCGGCAAGACGCTGGCGGAAGTCAGCACCATGGATTGGGCGCGCGGCGTCTATGCCCGCAAGATCATCCGCTCGCTGGTCGAGATCCCGGTGCTGCCCGGGACGACGGTCGAGCGCGGCGACATCGTCACCATCGGTGGCGCGAAACGCCATGTCGAAGCGGCGATCAAGGCGCTCGGCTTTGCCGACCGGCCTGTCGAGACGACCGACATCGCCTTTCTCGGCTGGGGGCTTTTCATCGGCGCGATGATCGGTGCGCTGACGATCACGATCGGCGGTATCCCGATCGGCCTTTCGACCTCCGGCGGCGCGCTTCTGGCCGGCCTCGTGCTCGGCTGGCTGCGCACCACCTACCCGGCCTTCGGCCGCATCCCGTCACCGGCGCTGTGGCTGATGAACACGCTCGGCCTCAACATCTTCATCGCCGTCGTCGGGATCGGCGCCGGCCCGGGCTTTGTCGCGGGCCTGCAGGAGGTCGGCATTTCGCTGTTCATCTGGGGCGTGGTCGCCACGTCGATCCCGATGATCGCCTCGGTGCTCCTCGGCCACTATGTCTTCAAGTTCCACCCGGCGATCCTGTTTGGCGCCTGCGCCGGTGTGCGAACGACGACGGCAGCGCTCGGCATGATCCAGGAGGCGGCCAAGAGCAAGGTGCCGGCGCTCGGCTACGGCATGCCCTACGCCATCGGAAACACGCTGCTGACCATCTTCGGCCTCGTCATCGTCATCATGCTCGCCTGAGGCGAACGGGCGAAGCCGACCATCGTTCAAAATGCATAGATCACAGGGAGTGTGGACCATGTTGGACAGAAATTTCTACGACAGCCTATCCGATCTCAGCCCGTTCGAAATCAAGGACGAACTGATCAAGCTCGCCAAGTCGAGCTCACAGAAATCCGCCAAGGCTTTCCTCAATGCCGGCCGCGGCAACCCGAACTGGACGGCGACACGCGCTCGCGAGGCCTTCTTCCTGCTCGGCCAGTTTGCGCTGACGGAAGCCAAGCGCGCCTATTACGACCCGAAGGCCGGCGTGGCCGGCATGCCGCCGAAGGACGGCGCCCACGCACGGTTCGAAAAGTGGACGAAGAAGCTGCTGCAAAACACGGCCGACTGGGACGAAGAGGATGAAGGCATCCCGCCGGCAAAGACGCTTTCCGACGCCGTCAACTACGCCATCACCACCTTCCGCTTCGATGCGGACGCCTTCGTGCACGAGCTCACGGACTCGATCATCGGCGACAACTATCCGGTTCCCGATCGGGCGCTGCACCACAACGAGATCATCACCCACGAATACCTGATGTGGGCGATGTGCGCCGGCCACCGACCGAAGGCAAAGTTCGACCTTTACCCGGTCGAAGGCGGCACCGCCGCCATGTGCTACATCTTCAAGGCACTGAAGAACGCCCGCCTGCTTAACGCCGGCGACACGATCGCGCTCGGAACGCCGATCTTCACGCCCTATCTCGAAATGCCGGAGCTGGAGGACTACGATCTCAAGACGATCAACGTCAGCGCCGAGCAGGAGGACCGGTTCCAGTTCACCGACGAAGACATCAAGGCGCTGGAGAACCCCAAGGTGAAGGCGTTGTTCCTGGTCAACCCCGGCAACCCGTCCGCCGTGGCGATGGATCCGGATTCGATCAAGCGCCTTGTCGACCTCGTCAACAAGAAGCGCCCCGACCTGATCGTGCTGACGGACGACGTCTACGGCACCTTCGTTCCGGGCTTCCAGTCGCTGCTTGGGCATCTGCCCCGCAACACGATCGGCGTCTACTCCTATTCGAAGTACTTCGGCTGCACCGGCTGGCGCCTCGGCGTCATTGCCGTCGCCGAGGACAACATCTTCGACGAGAAGATCAAGGCCCATGGTGAACCGATCCAGAAGCTCCTCGAAAAACGCTACAAGGCGATGACGCCGAAGCCGCGCGAGGTGAAGTTCATCGACCGCATCGTCGCCGACAGCCGCGACGTGGCGCTGAACCACACCGCCGGCCTGTCGCTGCCCCAGCAGGTGATGATGACGCTCTTCGGCCTGGTCGAGCTGATGGACGTCGAGAAGGCTTACCAGAAGGCCTGCATCGCCATCTGCACCAAGCGCTTCTGGAACCTGATCGAGGGCATGGGGGTCGAGTCCAATCCGGGCATCTATTTCGACCACTATTACGGCATCATCGACTTCGAGTTCTGGCTGCGCAAATATGTCGGCGAGGATGTCGTCACCTGGGTGAAGGACAACATCCACCCGCTCGACATTCCCTTCCGGCTTGCCGAGGACCACGGCATCGTGCTGCTCAACGGCTCGGGTTTCGATGCGCCGAGCTGGTCGGCACGCGTCTCCTTCGCCAACCTCAATGACGAAGCCTATTCGCAGATCGGCCGCGCCGTGCGCTCGGTGGCGCGCGGTTACGTCCAGACCTACCAGGCCGCCAAAGGCCTGAAGATCAGCTAGCCGATCGGGCGGCCGGCAGCCATGCCGGCCGCCCTTCCCCAACGCCTGGCCAGTGTTTCCCTCGGCCGACAAGCATCCCCGCATCTCCGGCTGGCGACTTTCTTTCCGCCGGCTCAGCGACCAGCGCATCATCCAGCTGAAGCGGCTTTCTTCGGCTTGGCACCGGGAGGAACCGCCGCGTGATCGACCACCTGTTCAGCATCCTGCGGGCGCATCCGGAGCTTGCCCTGTTCCTCGCGCTCGGCATCGGCTACGCGGTCGGCAAGATCACCATCTTCGGTGTCACCATCGGCGCCGTCACCGGCTGCCTGCTGGCGGGCGTGCTGATCGGCCAGACCGGTGCTGTGCTCTCCAACGACGTCAAGCAGGCGTTCTTCCTGCTCTTCCTCTTTGCCATCGGCTACCGCACCGGCCCGCAATTCTTCCAGAGCCTCAACGCCGACGCGCTGCCGCAGATCGCCGTCACCGTCACGCTCTGCGTCGTCGCGCTTGCCGTTGCGATCGTGCTCTCGATGCTCTTCGGCTTCGATCTTGGAACGGCAGCCGGCGTGCTCGCCGGCGGCGCGACGGAATCGGCGACCGTCGGCGTCGCGATCGACACCTTTCGCAAGACGGCACCGACGCCGGAAGCGGCGAGCCAGTTCGAATCCGCCGTGGCGACCGGGTTTGCCGTCGCCTATCTCGTCGGTGTCGTCACCGCCATCCTCGTCCAGTCGCAACTGGCGCCGCGGATGTTCGGCCGCAGCCTCAAGGAGGCCTGCGCCGAGCTAGAAGCCGAACTGAAGATCGCGCCGCAGACGAGCGGCGACACCGCACGGCGCGAAATCGAGGCGCGCGCCTTCGTCATCGCCGACGCCCTCGTGGGGCTGACGGTCGCGGAAGCCGAAGCGCGCGTTCCCGAAAACCAGAAGGCCTATATCGAGCAGATCCGCCGGGGCGAGGAGATCATCACCCCAACGCCCAAGGAGCGCCTGCAGGCTGGAGACATCATCGCCGTTGCCGGTCTTCGCGGCTTCCTCGTCGAATATTCCAGTCGGATCGGCACCGAGATCGACGACCGCACGCTGCTCGATATCCCGGTTGAAGTGCTCGATATCGTGGTGACGAACAAGGAGGTTGCGGGAAAACGCCTGTGGCAGCTGAGGCAGCAGCCGGAAGCGCGCTCGGTGTTCCTGCGCGGCATCCTGCGCGCCGGCCAGCCGATCCCGATCTTTCCTGGCCTCACCGTCCGCCGTGGCGACGTGATGTCGATTGCCGGCGCCAGACGCCATGTCGAGGAGGTGGCGAAGCTGCTCGGCTATGCCGACCGTGAGACCACCGCAACCGACATGGTCTTTGTCGGCGTCTTCATCTTCCTCGGCGGCCTCATCGGCATCCCTGCCCTGAAACTCGGCGCGCTCGAAATCGGCCTCGGCGTCGCCGTCGGCGTGCTGATCGCGGGCCTTTGCGCCGGCTGGCTGCGCTCGGTCCGGCGCACCTTCGGTTTCGTGCCGGAGGCAACCCTCTGGTTCTTCGACAGCGTCGGGCTGTGCGCCTTCATCGCCTGCGTCGGAATCTCGGCCGGCCCGAGCTTTGTCGCCGGCCTCGTCCAGTCCGGCCCGGCGCTGGTCATCGCCAGCCTGCTGATCTGCCTGATCTCGCATCTGGCCGCACTTGCGCTCGGCCGCTGGGTCTTCGGCATGAACGAAGGCGTGCTCGCCGGCACCTGCTGTGGGGCAGGAACCTCAGCCCCGGCGCTTGCCGCCGTGCAGGAAGCGGCCGGAAGCAAGGTCCCGACACTCGGCTACGGTCTCGGTTACGCGATCGGCAACGTGCTGCTGGCGCTCTGGGGCGCGGTTCTCGTCACCGTTCTGGCGTAGCGCAGCGAGGCACCGCTCGGTGTCGAACTGCGAGAAGGTGCGGTTGCGAGGGGGCCAGCCGACCCCGACAACGCCGCCGCGGCGCGCCCTCTCGTTACGACACAAGAACGCGCGGCCCACAGCGGCAGCGCCCGCAAATTGTGTCGAACGCGCCCGTCCGACTGACGACCTCCAGGGGCTAGACGCCTTCCAGAAAATGCGCTTTCTGCGCCGGATAATAGTCTGAAAATGACGGCAAAGCCTTGCCGGCGCGCGCGGCGACCAGCATATCGAGGTAATATTCCCAGCCCGGCCCGACGTCGCCTGCGAGTTTCGGGTCGCTCAGATGTTGAACCAGGCGCAGCTCCGTCGTGTCGCCCGTCTGCGTAAACGTCAACGCGATGCGCCACTCGCCGGCGTCATCCTTCATCACCACGACCAGGCGGTGCGGCGCGGCGCACTCCTCGATCAGGACATCCGTCCATGGCTGGCTTTTCTCATGGAGCAGTTGCAGCCGCACGGTCTTGCCGGGCCCCGCTTCGCCTTCCCAGCGGCCGAACCAGAGCGCGGTGCTCTCGGACTTTGTCACGCTCGTCCAGACGTCGGCGATGGGTGCATGAAACGTGCGCGTCAGGATCAGGTCATTGCCACTGACGTGGCCGGTGGGCTTGGGGCTCATGCCATCTTCTCCCTGTTGTCGCTCACGGATAGGCAAATCTGCGGCGGGCGCTACCGCGCGTCTACCTGTACACGGTAGCGGCTATTTATGCGAGCATCCCTGCGGGCGAGGCGCCACTCGCACCACACCTAGCGCAGCGGCCACACCAGCATCAGTGTCGGGATGCTGACGATCACGATCACCACCGACAGCGGAAGGCCGAGGCGCGGATAGTCGCTGAACTTGTAGCCGCCCGGCCCCATGACCAGCGTGTTGCACTGGTGGCCGATGGGGGTGAGGAAATCGCAGCCGGCGCCGATGGCAACTGCCATCAGGAAGGCTTCCGGCTTGTAGCCGAGCGCGCCGGCGAAACTCGCGGCGATCGGCGCCATAACGAGCACGGTGGCGGCATTGTTGAGGAACGGCGTCACCGCCATGGCGGCAAGCAGGATGATCGTCAGCGCGCCGGCCGGCGGCAGGCCCGCGGCAACCGTGCCGAGCCAGGCCGCAATGACATCGGTACCCCCGGTCGTGCGCAAGGAATCGCTCACCGGAATCAGCGCCGCCAGCATCACCAGGATCGGCCCATCGACTGAGCGATAAAAATCGCGCAAGGGGATGATGCGGAAGACGACCATGGCGAGGGCCGCCGCGAAAAAGGCGATCGGCACCGGCACAAGTCCAACCGCCGTTGAGCCCATCGCGGCCGCCAGAACCAGAAGCGGCAGCGGTGCCTTTCGCGTCGTGCCAAGCAGGATCTCGCGCTGCGCCAGCGGCAGGCAGCCGAACTCCTGCAGGAAGAGCGTCAGTTCGCGCCGCGCGCCCTGCAGCACGATGATGTCGCCTGCCCTCAAGCGAATGCTGCCGAGCCGCTGCTTCAGCCTCTCGCCCTGGCGGCTGACGGCGAGCAGGTTGATGTTGTGGGTGTTGAACAGCGCCAGGCGCTGTGCCGACATGCCCTCGAGCGGCGAACCGCTGCCGACGACAGCTTCGATCGCCTCGATCTCGTCCCCTGCCTTTTCCCGCCCATGCGGCGCGCGGTCGCCGGCAATCTTCAGCTTGCCTTGCGAGACGATGCGATCGAGCGCTCCCGGCCCGCCTTCAAAAATCAGGATGTCCTCGGCTTCGAGGGTAACGTCGGGAAGCGGCGCCAGATGCAGGCCGCGGCGAAAGATGGCGATGACGACAGCGCCGCCGTCGCCCAGTTTCACCAGATTGCTGAGCGCCTTGCCGATCGCCGGCGAACCGGCGGCAACAACCGCCTCGGACGTATAATCAGTGATCTCGATCGCCGAATGGACGGAGACCTGGCTGCTGGAGCGCTGCGGCACCAGCTTGTAGGCAAAGAGCAGGAAGATGCAGCCGACCAGCGCCAGCGTCGCGCCGACGGGCGTGAAGTCGAACATCGTGAAGCTCTCGCCGGTCAGCTCCTGGCGCACCCGTGAGACGACGATGTTCGGCGACGTGCCGACCTGGGTCATCAGCCCACCGATCAGCGAGCCGAAGGCCATCGGCATCAGGAAGACCGAAGGCTGGACATTCGACCGCCGGGCAAACTGGAAGGCGACCGGCAGCATGATTGCCAGCGCCCCGATGTTCTTGATGAAGGCGGAAAGCACTGTCACCGTAATGACCAGCAGTGCGAGCTGGGCCCGGACCGACGAGATGTTCGGCAGGAACCGCTGGATGGCGGCGTCGACGATCCCCGAGCGCGCCACCCCGGCGCTGACGATCAGGGCGCTGCCGACGATGATGACGATGTCGTCGCTGAAACCATCGAAGGCATGATCGTAAGGCACGATGCCGACGGCGACCGCCAGCATCAGCGCCGAACAGGCGATCACGTCGTATCGAAACCGCCCCCAGATAAAGAAGACCATCATGGCGCCGATGACGAGAAACGCGAGAGACTGTTCGGCGGTCATGCAATATCCGGGTTCAGCAAAGAGACTGGGCGGGACGGAACGTGCGGCCGACACAAGCCGAAACGCGCAATCCGCGCAGAAGTTCACACAAGACGTAACCCATGTTTCGGCAAATCGGAATTCATCTCAGCGACAAATCTGGGCATGAGTGCGAAGCGCATGGACCGCCGGCCGCGCCCGGCGGCGAGGCGACAGCCCCTGCCGCCCGCTACTCGATGGTCCCGAATACGGCCGTCTCCAGCGTATCGATCGCCTCGTCCCGCTTCTTGCCCTTCATCAGAAATCTAACCATCCGCCAGGCGTCTCGCCCGCGCAGCGCAATGGTTATCTCGGCGGTGGCGTCCGGTTCCTTGAGCGACTTCATCGCCAGGCGCCCCTTGGCCGTTGATCATAACCGGCGTCCAGTCCGCGCTCGCCTCGTATCCCGCCCTCGCCTGCAGTTCGGCGAGCACCTCGGCATATGGCCGTTCGTTCATTGTTGCCGGGACCTGCTCGTGCCCGCCGTTTGCTTGGTCCGCGCTGATCGCGAAGAGCATGTTGTCGCGCGCGGGATCCTCGACGTGCCAGGCGGCCTCGAACGTCGTCTGCCAGCTTATCACCGGTTTGACGAAGGTCTGCATCGGGGGCGGCGGGCCACCAAGGCAGCCG
This sequence comes from Ensifer sp. ENS06, assembly GCF_014852205.1. NCBI lineage: Bacteria > Pseudomonadati > Pseudomonadota > Alphaproteobacteria > Hyphomicrobiales > Rhizobiaceae > Ensifer > Ensifer sp. ENS06. Next base: position 393,163 of record NZ_JACVBC010000002.1, read on the forward strand.
GTATGTAAAGCAGCAGCATGTCGAAAATGCGCGCCAGAAAACGGGGCCATGGCCGGGCAAGCGGATATTCGGGCACTGGCGGCGGCACGTCGGCGGACGGTCCGGGTCCTGGCGTCGCGCGGCGGAGGCCGCTTTGATTTCGGCCATGTCGCAGGCCGGGGTCCGCTCCCCGTGTCCCTGCCGCCAAACCAGCAGGTGAAAGCTCGTCCCGCGCGATCATCACCAGCAAAATGTTGTCGCTCACGGGCCCGTGTCGCTCGACCCGATCACATAGTGCCACGCTGCCATTTCGCCCCCAAAGGCGCGTCCAAAAAAGCTCGGAACGCACCCGAACGCTAGGTTGCGCACAAGCCCGCCGCAACTGTCGCGATCAGGCATTCCACAACTGGGACAAGCCGTGAACATTTGCAAGCATTGCTTGCCGGAATCCGCATGACAGAACTTGGAAATTTCCGTTTAAGCGCTACACTTTAGAAGAGAGTGCTGGACCGCACCGGCAACGATCGTCCAAGGCGTTTCCGCCTGACGCTTGACGCCGTGTGGGCCAGGCTCAGCCATTCTGAGGATCGCCGACATGAAACACGCTTTTGCCGCCCTCTCCGTCGTGCTGCTTCTCAGTGGCTGCACGGCGACCACCGGCCCCGACATCAGCTACGGTTACTCGCCGAACATGCAACCGATTCCTGGCAGCATCACCTATGGCGGGCAACCGCGTACCAAGCTGAAGAAGGCACCCGTCGGCAGCATCGTCCCGCACCAGTTCATCGATTCCTACGGCCGCAAGGTCTACGAGACCTATATCATCGAGCCTGACCGTTCGTTGCGCCTCACCAGTCGCCGTTGGGCGCCGGACTTCCTCGGCTTCGACGACTGAACGAGATCACCTCACGGATCAGGCATCGCCGCTGAACTGCGCGTGCACCCAATCGCGAAGCACGCGGGTCGCTGGCCGGCCCGCCATGCGCGGACTGTAGACCAGGTCGTATCGGTCGCTTTCCAGCGTCAGGTCGAACGGCTGGACGAGAATGCCGGAGGCAAGCTCCTCGGCGACCAGCGTGAGGCTCAAGAGGGCAATGCCCTGCCCGGCGATGGCCGACTGAACGGCATGGATCTCGTCGGTAAAGGAAAGCCCCGCGCCGGCCTCGACATCGGTGGCGCCAGCCCGTTCCAGCCATTGCCGCCAGACCGGCGCGCGCGCATCGTGGCGGCGCAGCGTGCCCCAATCGTAGTGGATGAGCGTCGCGTGCTTGAGGTCCGCGGCACTGGCCGGCGCCAGTCGCGGCACGCAAACCGGGGCGAAACGATCGGCGAACAGCGGTTCGGTGACGAGGCCCGGATAATCACCGCCGCCAAGGCGGATCGCAGCATCCGCATCCACCTCCAGATCGACCATCCGGTGGGAGGCGTCCAGCCTCAGCGTCCACTCGGGATAGGCTTCGCGGAAGGAACCGGCAAGCGGCGCCAGGCGCTTGGCGACGAAGGCGACGGTGGACGTCAACCGCGCCACCTTGCTCGCCTCCTGCCGGCGCATGTCGGCGATCGCCTGCTCGAAACGGTCGAGGCCATCACGCAGCACCGGAAAGAGCACCTTTCCCGCAGTGGTCAGCCGGACCTGCCGCGTCCCTCGTTCGAAGAGCTTGGTCTCCAGCATCTCCTCCAGCTGGCGGATCTGGTGGCTGACGGCAGTGGCCGAGACGTTCAGTTCCTCGGCCGCCAGCTTGAAGCTCATCCGCCGGGCGGCCGCTTCAAAGACCCTGAGTGCGCCGAGCGGCGGCAACTTCCTCATGATTTCCTCAATGGATGAACTCAGCTCATCTGTCGGCTGAGAAATCACTCTTTGTCAGCCGCCGAATGCCCCAGCATATTAGGATCAACAGCCAAGGCAACAGCGCCAAGCTGAGAAAATCTCAAGCATGAAAGGACATCTTATGTCTCTCGAACAGGTCGTCACCCAGCCGGATCCCTACGCGCCCTTCCTGCTTTCCCAGGCGATCAAGGCCAATGGCTTCGTCTTCGTCTCCGGTCAGGCGGCAATCGGCGACGACGGCAAGCTCGTCGGCGTCGGTGACTTCGACCGCCAGGCCGAACAGGCGTTCCGCAACCTCGACCGGGCGCTCAAGGCGGCGGACTCTGGGTTAGACAAGATCGTCAAGGTCACGATCTTCCTGCGCTCCATGGAGAATTTCGCGAAGATCATCGAGCTGCGCCGCACGTGGTTTTCAGCCCCCAATCCCGCCGACAGCATCATCGAGGTCTCCTCGCTCTATTCACCGGACGCGCTGATCGAGATCGAAGCGATCGCGCTCGATGGAGGCAAGTGACATGAACGCACCGTTTGGCATCGCGTCCCCCGCCTTCACCGGCACCCGTCTCAAGGGGCTTGATTTCGCCAATCGCCTGTCCGTGGCGCCGATGACCCGCATCAGCGCCACGGCGGCCGGCGCGCCCAGCGAGCGCATGCAGCACTATTACCAGCGCTTCGCCCACGGCGGCTTCAGCCTGATCACGACCGAGGGCATCTACACCGACAAGGCCTATTCCCAAACCTACAAGGACCAGCCAGGCCTGACCGACCGGGAGCAGGCTCTCGCCTGGCGGCCGATCGTCGAGGCCGTTCATGCGGAGGGCGGGCGAATCTTCGCACAACTGATGCACGGCGGCGCGCTGGCGCAGGGCAACCCGCACAGGCCCGAGACGGTAGGCCCCTCCGCCGTCCGGCCGAAGGGCAGCCAGTTGACCGGTTATCACGGCGACGGCCCCTATGCCCTGCCGCGCGAGATCAGCGATGCCGAAATCGCCGAGGCGATCGAAGGCTTCGCCAGAGCCGCCCGGTTTGCAATCGAGGTTGCCGGTTTCGACGGCATCGAGATCCACGGCGCCAACGGCTATCTGCTCGATCAGTTCTTCACGGACTTTTCGAACCGGCGGGCGGATCGCTGGGGTGGAGATATCGTTGAGCGGCTCGGCCTGTCGCTCGAAGTGCTGAAGGCAGTGCGCGTGGCGATCGGCCCCGACGCCCCGCTGGGGCTGCGGCTCTCCCAGGGTAAGGTCAACGACTTCAGGCACAAATGGGCAGAACGCGAACAAGGTGCAGCCCGCGTGTTCGAGGCGCTCGCCGAAAGCCCGGCAGACTTCGTGCACGTGACCGAGTTCGAAGCCTGGAAGCCGGCCTTCGAGGGCGGCGACGCCTCGCTCGTTTCCCTCGCCCGCCGCCACGCGCCGCGCCTGTTCATCATCGCCAACGGCAGCCTGCACGATCTCGCCCGCGCCGAGGAGGTGATGGAAGCCGGTGCCGACATGATCGCGCTTGGCCGCGGCGCGCTCGTCAATCCCGACTGGCCACAGCTCACCGCGAAACGCACCGCTCTGCGTCCGTTCGAGCTGCCGTTCCTTGCGCCGATCAGCGATATCAAGGACAGCGAACTGGCTCTCTGAATGCAGAGAAACGGGCGCGCCCCGCAGGAGGCGCGCCCGTCAACTGTCCTAGTGATTGCCGGCTCCAGGCGGTCACCCCGCCGCCACGAAGCGATGGGCCGCCCCGTTGCGCTCCGCCCGCCCGATCCCCGGATAGGCCCAATGATAGCCAAGCAGCGCCAGCCGCTCCGACGCGGCCCGGTCGATCAGGGCCTTGCGATTCTTCAAGGCCAGCTCCGCATCTGTGTCGAAGCCGAAATGCCAGTCGGGGTGCTCAAAGAAGACGATGTTGCTGGTGACCGCATCGCCCGTGATCACCAAGCCCTCATGTCCGGCGCCGTCACCGCCGGAAAGCTGAAGCGAGATATGACCGGGTGTGTGGCCCCGCGTGTCGAGCACCTGCATGCCGCTGACGATTTCGTCGCCGGGCTTCACCAGGGTCAGCCGGTCCTTGACCGCAAAGAGATCGCGCTGCGCACCCTTGGCAAAGCCATGAAGCACCTGCGGCATGGTTTTTTCGAAGTTGGGATCGGTCCAGAACCGCCATTCCCCCTCCGAAACGAAGTACTGCGCATTCGGAAAGGCGAGCGTGCCGTCGGCGCCAACGGTGCCGCCCGCATGGTCAGGATGGGCATGCGTCAGCACCACCTTCGTCACCGCACTCGGGTCGATGCCGGCCGCAAGCAGATTGGCGTGAAGCTTGCCGGCGCTCTCCTGGAAACGTGTGCCCGAGCCGTCGTCGACCACAATCAGATCGTCGCCAGTGCGAATGACCGGAATATTGGTGTGAAACGGCGCCTTTTCGGGAGTGCCGCCAAGCCGGCGCATGATCTCCGGCCGCTCTTCCGCCGTTGCATCCGGCAGCACGATGCTGACCGGCAGCATGATGAAGCCGTCGCTGACGACGGAAATATCGAAGCCGCCATGCCGGAAACGTTTGATATCTGCGGCATAGGCACCTTTCGGCAGCAGGACGGAGGCTGCAAGCGCACTGGTGCCTGCAAGGAATTCACGACGGCCGGGGCCGGAGACGTCGGTGGGATTGTGGGAAGAGGTCATGGCTCTGATCCTTGGCTGAAGCGTTTGACATAGGGTGTCGGCGCCACCTGTGAGGTGGCACCGGCGAACAACCATCAGGCCTTGGCGAAGGCGAGCAGGTCGGCGTTGAGCTGGTCCTTGTGGGTGTCGGTGATGCCGTGCGGTGCGCCGGCATAGACCTTGAGCTCCGCATGCGGCACCAGCGTCTTCGAGGCTCGTGCAGCCGCATCGATCGGCACGATCTGGTCGTCGTCGCCATGGATGATCAAGGTCGGCACGTCGAACTTCTTCAGGTCCTCGGTAAAGTCGGTCTGCGAGAAGGCGACGATCGAGTCATAGGTGTTCTTGTGTCCCCCCATCATGCCCTGCAGCCAGAAGCTGTCGATCATGCCCTGAGAGGCGACCGCGCCCGGGCGGTTGAAGCCGAAGAACGGGCCAGACGCGATGTCGCGGTAGAGCTTCGAGCGATCCTTCAGGCTTGCCGCCTGCAGGCCGTCGAAGATTTCCTTCGGTAGGCCGCCGGGGTTCCTGTCGGTCTTGACCATCAGCGGCGGCACGGCTGAGATCAAACCGGCCTTGGCGATCCGGCTGGTGCCGTGGCGGCCGATATAGCGGCTGATTTCGCCGCCGCCGGTCGAAAACCCGGCAAGGAAGACACCCTTCAGATCGAGCGCGTTGATCAGATCCGCGAGGTCGTCGGCATAGTGGTCCATGTCGTTGCCGTCCCAGGGCTGCGACGAGCGGCCGTGGCCGCGGCGGTCATGGGTGACGACGCGGAAGCCGTTGGCGGCAAGGTGGAAGGCCTGCGCTTCCCAGCTGTCTGACGACAGCGGCCAGCCGTGGCTGAGCACGACGACCGGGCCATCCTTCGGACCCCAGTCCTTGTAATAGATCTCGACGCCATCGCGGGTGATGATGCGGCTGCCCATGGTGTTTGCTCCCTTAGTGCCGGACGCGCCGGCGGTTGTTGCGGTGTTGGATGCGGCCTTGGCCGGCGTGTTCATGGCATTGACCGCGGCTGCCGTGGCGGCAGCGCCAAAGGCGGCCGAGAGAACCGTGCGGCGGGAGATACCGTTGGAAACGCTTGCGGAAACTGCTTTTGCCTGTGTCATTGTCCTCACCTCTTTGATCTCTGTTGCTCGGGCTTCCATTCGGTGGAAGCGATGGTTGAATTGATAAATCGGTGGGCCTAACCTCTCGACCGGCAAAGCTGACAACGATGGGGGCAGAAGTGACAAAACGACCCGAAAACGAGCCGGCGGAGATCGGCATCGTCGTCTATCCCCGCGCCCTGATGTCGGCGATCCATGGGCTGACCGACATGTTCCAGGTGGCGAGCATGCAGTCGGTCGAGCAAAGCGGCAGAGACGCGCCGCAAATCCGCATCAGCCACTGGAAACTTCAGGAAGATGGCTCGGTATCGAAATCGCGCGACACCCACGAAGGCCCCTCCTCGGGCCTTGTGGCCCTGATCCTGCCGCCGACGCTCTCCGATCTGCCGGTCGGCGATCGCATCGGTGCCCTGCCCGCCTTCGTGCGCGAACAGCATCAACGCGGCGCGACGATCTGCTCCGTCTGCGGCGGCGCCTATCTGCTGGCAGAGTCCGGCCTCGCCGCCGGCCGCACCATCACCACCCACTGGTCGCATCAGGACCTGATCTCCAACCGCTACAGCGACATCCGCGTCGACACCGACAGGCTGCTGATCGACGAGGGCGACATCATCACCGCCGGCGGCATGATGGCCTGGATCGACCTCGGCCTGAAACTCGTCGACCGATTCCTCGGAACCGACGTCATGCTGGCAACCGCACGCTACATGATCATCGACCCCGGCGCGCGCGAGCAGAGCTATTACAGCGTCTTCGCTCCGAAGCTCGATCACGGCGACACGATCATCCTGAAGATCCAGCACTGGCTGCACGGCGCCAACACCAAGGGCGTGACGCTGCAGATGATGGCCGACCGCGCCGGCCTCGGCGACCGCACCTTCCTGCGCCGTTTCCAGAAGGCAACCGGCTTCAACCCGACCGAATATTGCCAGCGCCTACGGATCGCCAAATCCCGCGATCTGCTGGAGCGCTCACATCTCTCGATCGAGCAGGTTGCCTGGCAAAGCGGCTATGACGACACCAACGCCTATCGCAAGATCTTCCGCAAGATCCTGGGTCTCTCACCGAAGGAGTATCGTCTTCGCTTCTCGGTTTCGGAGAGCGTCCGCACTTTGGGCGCTCCGGCAAATCCGATACCGGCCGTGTGATCATCGACGGGCGAAACCCTTTAGAGCACCAAACGCAAAAAGCGCCGCGCACCCTTTCGGGTGCGCGGCGCTTTGATTAAAAGACGTAGGTCAAGCAGCCCTGAGCGCTAGGCTTTTCCGGCAATCACGAACACGATCCGCCGGATCGCTTCGGCAAAACTGACACCGAGGGCCATCGCAGCAATTCCCGTCACCCCAAGGGCACCAATGCCCATGAGCTTCCACCGCCTGACGTCATCGGTCACCGGCTTCATATCGGAGATTTCGGCACCGATAGCGGAAGCCGACGCTTCCAGTTCGTTGACCCGCTCGGCAAGTTGATCCATGCGCCGGTGAACGCTGGCCTGACTGGCGGCAGATTTATCCTCCGCCCGCCTCGCGCCATCCTCGATCCGATGAATGGACTCCTGCAGGCCGCGCATGCCGGCAACCAGTTCTCCCAACTGGCGATGAACGGCGATATCGATTTCAGCCGGGGACATGACCATCTCCCCCGTGCTTCGCGCATTCGGCCTTCGTCCAGATATCCGCGGCACAAAGGCCGACGACCGTGCGATCGATCCGGCGCTGATCCGCTGGCGATGCTCCGCGCGCGCCGACAAGATCAGTTCCGACCACGGCGCGCAGCCCGGGAGCACTGGCCGGACGCGAAGTCCCACAGCCTGCCAGCATCAAGGCAGGAATCGTAATCAAGGCGCTTCCCACGAGCGCGGCTCTGAGCGTCATTGTTCTGCCTTTCGATGGCATTGGCGTAGGATCGTGCGCCGTCTGCGCGGATTTCATGAATGAGCCAGACGAGACCCGAGACGATGAGGCCGGCGATGAGAAGCTTCGGCCAGGCAAACATCATTTCGCCCAGCCAAGGCGTCGCGCCAGCACGTACCAGCACTCCGAGAGAATGCCCGCACAAAGCCCGATACCCACCTCCATCAGCATCTGCACGTCGGGATCATCGGCAAGCACCAGCCCCGCCTCCGGCGCCAGCAGCCCTTTAGCCACGAGCAGCCCCGCGCCGTAGCGCAGCAGGATACGGATGACGACAGCACTCATTTCGTCCACCGCCCAAGAAACCCGGCAACCGCCTCGATGAGACGGCGCAGGCGATTGAATTTGGCCCCGTGCGAAGCGTTGACGCCTTCCATGTCGGGCGCCCTTTCGACCGAGCCGGGCCGCAGCACGACAACAACGGAGGGATCGGCCGAAGCGCTCTCGCGACCATATCCGGCCGCACGCAGCGCCGCCTCGAAGGCGCGGCCGTAGGCCTCGATCTTCGGCCCGTTCTGCCTGATATCGCCGTTGATAATCGCGCGTGAGGCGGCATAACGATAGCCGGTCGCGGCTGGAGACCGGCTATCGTCCGTGTCGAAATCAGTCAGTCGCTTGCCCGTGAAAAGCCCGTGCACCATGCCGTCGAAAAGAATGCGAATGGCCGTTGCCGGATCACAGGCACGATCCGGCATCTCCACCAGACCAAACTTGCCATAGTTCGCGCGACCGGTAATTTGCGCCAGTCCTCGCCCGCGAAAGACCCACCCGTCGTCGTCTTCGACATTGCCAAGCCGCCCGCCATAGACCCGGTTCGCAAGCTTGCGCGGATTGCCCGCGTAGGGTTCCGCGCTCGCAAGCGTCGGAAATCGCGCCGGCCATACTTGCATGAGCCGCCCTGCCGAGTAGTTCAGATTCTCCTCGACCGGCCGCATTGTGCCGCCGGTTTCGTGATGGGCCTCGGCGAGAATTGCGGCCAGATGGCAGAGGCCTACCGCACGCCGGCGCCCCTCCAGGACGACCGCGTCCAGGCTTTCGAACTGCTTTGCAGAATAGGACTTGAATACACCCGACGCGGGATCGCGCAGGGCCGCGTAAAACGCTGCTCTGTTCATGGATTCACCTTTTGGAGATCTTCCGGTTAAAGCGCGGCGGCCGCCACCCACAATGCATCGATCTGGGTGTCAGAAAGACCAAGCGCCGTACCAACCGTCCCGATCAGCGGGTGCAACCGGTTGAACGTGGTCGCATACTCCCACTCGATCTGAGCCTTGTCCTGATCCGAACCAGCGGGCATCCTCGCGATCGCTGCGGTCACGGTCGACGGCGAGATGTCGGCATTCACCAATCCGAGGCGGAATTGGCGGGCGGTCAGACTGGGCATCCGCTGCCGCAATTCGTCTTCCGTCGGCGGATCGGGGGGGATGTATGGCTCGATCTGGAAGCCGGGATTATCGAGCAACCACTGGCGGATCAGGGGATTGACGCCGACGGTGTCATCCGGACGACTGCAGTAGTCGGTGTCGTAGGACGCGCCGAGATAATCCGTGATGTTGCAACGGATGTTGTAGACGTCAGCCTCTTGAGTAGCTCGAACGGCATAAACCATGTTCACAGACATCGATGTCATTATGCTGTCCTCACGAAGCAGTAGGTCCATGCACCCGACCCAGGCGAATCGTAGCCGCCTCGAGCACGCCAAGTTCCAGCAAGTTGCGCCCCAGCCCCGCCAAAGGCGTAGCCGTAGCTGGAACTAAGATAGATCGCATGGGCGGAGTTCCTCTCTTTGATGTCCCCATTACCCGTTTCGACCAGGATGGTATGTCCGATTGGGAAATTGGTTTCATCTCGGTTTGAGCCGGCGTAGATGCCAGCTTTCTGCTCGAAGATCTGGTGCAGGAACAGACCCGCCCACGGCATGTACTGGTTACCGTCCGTCTGCAGCGACCACCCCGCATAACGGATGATGTCGGGTGAGCCTGCATCGACCCCAAAGCCGTTCGCCATAGCCCCGAAGCGAATCCAGCCAGCGTTAAAATTGTTCTGACCACGAACCGCTACGGTGTTGGCTTGGTTGATGTCGCCAATCCAAGCGTCGTCCCCTACTCGAATATTGTTGCCGTTACCGTTTGCTGTCGTACTGAAAGACGAAGCCGACACAGAAGCAGGGAAGTTCACGTTCCCGGTGGCATCCCAGAAGGCCATGTTCTGGTTCGCGCTGGCCCAATTATCCGTTGATCGCTGAATATATAGGCCGCCGAACGAGTCACCATAGAGCCTGTACGCCACCCGCCGCGGGTCGGCGCCGTTGAGGCAGACGAGAAACGAGCTCCCCGCATTGGTGTGCTGGAAGGTGCACCAGTCGCCACCGGAAAGCCCCTCGACAGCGGCGGCCATCGCCGCCGGCGGTGCGGCCGGCGATGTCATGTCGTAGATCGCCGTATCCGTCGCCATGAACAGCTTTTCGAACGAACCGTACTTGTATCTGAAGGCACTGCGGATCGTGCCGCCATCGGCCGCACGTCCGCGTTTCTGCGAGCCGCCGCGAATGCGGCAACCCACGAGCGTCGGCAGGAAATTGCGAAGGACGGTCGCCGAGCCCGGCTGTTGCGAGGCCATGTCGGCTGTCGTCACCAGACCGTTCCTGGGCGCCGGAAAGGTAATGGGTTGCGAGGTCTGCGCCCTGCCGATGCTGACGGCGCCGCGATTGCTTTGCCCGATCCTTCCGGGCTTCGGTTCAACCTTCATGAAGCCCCCCGGTCGGCGTTGATTTCCTGTAGAAGATCGGCTTCGAATTCGGCGAGGCTGTCATCGAAGGGCAGCCCCTTCTGCCGTTTCCATCGCCAGAGAATGCCCTTGGCGAGCAGACGCTCCGGAAACAGTGTCCGGTCGTCATCCGCGGTCAAAGCCTTCGACGAGATCACGGTCATAGCCCATGGCGATGAGATCGGAGCGGCGCATCCGCCGCTTGATCCCGGCAATCGGGCTGTCGTCGATCGAGATCGCATCGGGGTGCACGAGGAATTCCTCGAGCGGCACGGCGGCAAGCCTGGTCGCCCCGCGCTCGGCAGTGCGACGGATCTTGACTGTGAAGACGGGCTGCTCGACGGGTCCTGTCGAAAGCTCGATCCGCTCGACCGATTGCGCCTGTTCCAGCACCTCCACCGTGTCATCGGCGATCAGCTGCACCAGCGCCGCCTCGTCGAGCCCGCTATGGGTCGAAACCTCGACGCTCTTTTTCTTCTCGTACCACCAGCGGATCACGCCGTTGCCGAGCTTCAGCGCGTCGTGCGCCGCATCCTGCACCGCGTCATAGCCGTCGCTTTCGGGAAAGACGATATAGTTGATGTAGTCGGTCGCCTGCTCGGCGCCGGCCTCGTCGCCCTGGTTGACCGGCTGGTATTCCACCACCTTGTCATTGCCGAGCACGGTGCGGATCAGCGACGGCAGCACCTTCTTCACCGCCGCCCGCACATCGCGCGAAACCACCTTGGAGCGGTTCGCTTCCGCCGGCACGTCGGCCATCACGCCGTCGTAATATTCCATCGCCCTGATACGCGCCGCGGAAAGCTGGTCGCGATAATCCTCGCATTCCCTGACGAGCTGGCCCACGAGCTCCGTCAGTTCCGGTTTCGTCATCGCTGCCATCTGGAGAACCTTCCGATCGGTAAAGGCCCAGGCGGCATGAGTGGCCTGCCCGGGCACAGCGTTCCGTCAATCGGCTCATAACGACCGAAAGAGCGTCATCACGTTGTTTTGCTTGTGAAATCAGGTGATCCGGATCGTGCCGATCTTGTAGCGCACGCCTTCGTCGGCCGTTATCACGACCGCGCTGTCACCGAGGATCGTCTTGTAGTTCTGATCCTGAGAGTTCGGATCGAAGACGCTGATGTAGTGGTTGCTGTGGTATTCGTTCGTGGCGCCGCCGCCGGCAAGGCTCACCAAACGGTGCCCGTTCGCCTCGAACTGCGGATTGGCGAGCGTATCCGAAACGCAGTAGCAGAAGCCGGGCGTCTGCAGGCCAGTGTAGCCGAACAGAACCCATTTCTGTGTGGGCACGTGGTAGCGGATGCTCTGCGCCATGCGGCCGTTCTGGTCATACATGGTGTAGGGGTTGTAGCCCGCCACCTTGAAGAAGATTTTCGGCTGCTGCGGCGCGATGTTGCCCTGGTAGTACTGGTGGTTCACCGTCTCCCACTGGTTGGCGTTGTTGTAGAACTGCCAGCCAACGGAAGCGTCGAGGTTCGATGTTCGGATGATGGTGAAGCCGTTGTCGAGCAGCGTGGTGTTGCCCGGCAGATTGCGGACCTCGATGAAGGCATAATAGTAGTTGCCCTCCTGCACGATGTTCGACGGATGCAGGAAGCCATAGGCCGTGTCGATGGACTGGTAGGACCACGGCTCCGGGATCAGCACGCAGCGCACATTGTGATGGTTCTGGCCGAAATCGCCGGGATTGGGGACTGTCCAGGCCTGACCGTCATTGGTCGAGCGCACATAGCCGATGCCGTTGACCCAGCGGGTATTGAAGCCGTGGGCGTGGGAATTGAAGCCTTTGACCCCGCCGATCGTCGTCGACGATTGATAGAATTCGTGGTGGGTCAGGCCGACCACCAGAGAGCCGCGCGCGAACGGTGACACGATCCAGTGGCGGTTGGCATAGTGCCCTTCAACGGTGTCGCGCGGCGAGTTCCAGTGCCGGCCGGCATTCCAGTTGGTCCAGGTGTGGCCGTTGTGCCAATCGGAGAGGACGTTGTAGCGATACCCTTCGGAATGGCCGGTGATGAAGGTCGGCGTTCCATTGGCGTCGCGCCACGGATGCAAGGGACCGTCCACCCACAGGCCATAGGGCGTGTTACCGCCAACATAGCCGTGCCACTGGTTCGTGCTGAAATCCATGCACGTCGTGTTGCCCGACGTGGTAACAACGCTGGTAACCATTGAATTCTCCTGACGTTGAAAGCGGAAGTGCACCGGGTCCGTCCGCGGAGCCGGTATCTCGTGCCGAAGCGACCGGCCCTCATGGGTCGAGGCGTAGGAGCGGAGACTGCGGTGGGTCGATCAGAGAACCTTCCGATCGGTAAAGGCCCAGGCGGCGTTATCCGCCTTCACCCGGGCAAAGCGTTTCATCATCAGTGCGTAGCGGCTGGCCGAAATCACGTCGTCGCGTTCCTTGACGATCCGGCCGTCCTTGCGGTGGTAGAGCCTGAATTCCTCGAACCATTCGCCGGCAGTCGAAAACACCTTGAAGCGCCCGGTCTGCATGCGTTGCAGCATGTCGGAGATCCCCGCCTCGACACCGTTGGTGCCGTCGTCGAAGGTCGCCCGCTCGGGCAGCATGGCGAGCCCCTGCCCGCGATATTGCGCCGCCAGTTGCTCGCCCGAGCCCTTGTCGTGCTGCAGCCCGTCATGCGGCCAGGCCCAGGGCAGCCAGGGCCCCCAGGGTTTGAGTGCCGCCGCATGGATGATCGGCGTCGCCTCGCGCTCGCGGTAGCAGCGGGTCACGTAAAAGACATCCGCATCCCGGTCCCAGGCGCAAAGCGCTGCGGCAAACGGGTGATCCCAGCCGAAATCGAGCCCGCCGATCTGCACCCAGTGGCGCGGTATCTCGAAGGGCTCGATGCGGATCTGCTCCTCCGTCACCGGAAAGATCCGGCCGGAACCGAGCGTCGGCACGCCCTTGGTGCGCGCTTCCTTCTCGTGCGCCGGATAGCTCGCGACAATTTTTGCCCGCTCCTCTGGCGAATAATGTTCGGCATCGTCGATCGTCATCGTCACCACGGTCCGGTCGTCTGATGGTTCCAGCAGATAGCGGCTGACGACCGAGCTCATGCCTTTCAGCGGCGTAAACGTCACGGCGACCGATCCACCGGTCGCATTGGTGCGGGTGATGCCCTCGAAATAGACGTCTTCCGGCGGCTCCTCGTCGAACCAGAGATAGTCGACGGTGTTCGCCTGCCATTTCGCCCGGCCCTGCTCGTAAGCCTTCAAGAGCAGCGTCGAGGTGCCGCCCGCGGTGTGCCGCACGGTCACGCTGTCGAGCGCGCCGGAAGCGCTGGAGCGCCGGGTCCAGCCTGAGATCGCCGCCTTCGGCAGATAGCCCGTGCCCCAGTCCTCCTCGCTCATCGGCGGGCCGACGAGCAGCCGCTGCACGCCATCGCGTGTCAGCTCGTGCGATTCCGAACCGCCGATCATCGTGATCGGCCGGTCGAACCGTCGGCCCGCCCACCAAGAGGGATAGTCGCCTGTCAGATGCATTGCCGCTTCCGCGGCGCCGGCAAGCGTCTTGCCGAGCTGGTTGCCGGCCATGAACAGCCGCTCGCGAAAGGTAGCGCCTGCCTCATGAAATGCCGTCTGCTTCGTGTAGGGCTGGTAATAGCGCAGCCTATTCGTGTTCTGCCTGCGCCCGATCTCCATCGTCAGTTCCATCCGCTCCCGAAGCAGCAAGGAAAGGCCTGATGGTCTGGTCGAGCTTGCGGATCCGCTCGAGGAGTTGTTCATCCGTCATCTCGCCCATCTGGTTTGGATTGATGGTCACGTCCTTCGGCATCAGCGCCGCTATCGTCTTCAGGAAGTCGTTTGGGTTCTTCTCGATCAGCGCGTGGATCGCGGCCGCCCCTCGGCTCTCCCAGGCCGAAAGCATGTCCTCGAGAAAGAGTTCGCCGAGCTTGGTGCGGACCGCCTTGCGCGTGCGCGCCCGGGGGACGGCCCCACCCCCTCCGGCGCGCGGCAGAAAGCGCCCGGTCTTCGGGTCCTTTGCGGGTTTCACTGTCATGGGATTTGCTCCGGGGCACGAGGCGATTGCTCCTCCTGCGCACGTTGGATCGGCCGCCGCTTGACCAAAAGTTGCATTCTGCCATCAAAGCCGACCGGTAGCGGCGGGCTTTGGAGGCGATCGCAGGTGATCCGGCGTTTGTGGACGAAACTGCTTGGCATGTTCGCGAGGCCGGCTCCGGCCCTGGCCGAAGTCGACGAGCCGACATCTCCGAAGGTCTCGGCGCCCAAGCTGGGAACGCCAATGCCTGCGGGAGACACCATCGTGTCGCCGCGGCTGTTCAAGCTAGCAAGCGTGACAGCCGATCACAGAAAAATGCGTGTGTCACGCCGGATGTCACGCTTGCAACCTTGACTTCAGGTTGCATTCGGTCATCAATACCGCTCACCGGGTTGCCCCACATCGGGTGCTTCTGGCGCAATGCATCGCAAGCGCTCCTGCTCTACCGGCAGTGGCCAGGGAAAAGTCAAATTAGTTCAAGATTTTAAGCAGTTTTTCAGCCTAGCAGTCCAGCCGCGGGAACCATGCAATGAATGCAACAGGTGCCAGATGATCCGCAACACGTTCAGCAAGTTGAAGACCATTTTCACCCCGCGGCCGTCCGCAACGAATATCTCGCCCAGGTTGCTTGAACTGGCGACGTCAGGAAATGTCGATGCCCAGGCGAAACTCGCCGAAATCTATTTCAACGATGGCGGCGCGGAACACTATGCCGCCTCGCTTCATTGGAACCGCCAGGCCGCCCGCCAGGGTCATCCGGCTGCCCAGGCCCGCCTCGTGACCATCTATCAGAGAGGCCTCGGCGTCGAGCGCGATCCGAAGGAAGCCTCGCGCTGGCTGCGCAGCATCGGGCAGCCCCGCCCGCGACATGAGACCGGCGCCTCCGTCACCGGCAAGATCGCCAAGCAGGAAGCCTAAGGCTTTTCGCGTAAAAGTGGGCAGCGGTATTGCCGCAACGACATGCATAAAAACAAGATCTTAAAACCTGTCGCGTGAGCCCTTTCCACGCGACCAGCTTTAGGGCTTTCGCACCAGAACATGCAGCGATCTTGCGACAGCAGCATGCGGGCGCCGAGGACGTGAAGCCCAAGTGCGGATCCGAAAAATCGCGAAGCGCCGTGACGCCGTAGCGGCCGTCGTCACCCGCGTCTCAGCGGTCGCAGCCGGCGCCGGCGCGGATTTGAGTTTTTTGGATATCGGCATCAGCGCCCAGGCAAGGCCGCGCCAATCCGCCGGAATCAAAAAGGCCGCTTCAATGACGAAACGGCCAGCCTGTAATATCCTTAGCCCGCTTCCGTTCGCTTGGCAAGCCCCTTTGCCAAAATTTGTTTCCGTTTTGTTCGTTTTCTTCCTTTACCCCCGCCCCGCCTCTTTGCCAGCCCATGTGCGCGATCGGTGGTACAATCGCGAGCGCCATGCAAGGCCGCTGGCGCCATGTCTCCTTCCTCAACGGATCCGGGGCCGGCGGCGGCATGGTTGATCCGTTTCGATGCGGAAGCGGTTGATGCCGCTCCCACGACCACGGGAGATACCCATGACACGACAATACCTGATCGCCGCTCTTTGCGCGGCGCTTCTTGCGGCTGCCGGCTGCACCACCGACCAGGCGAGTCGCACCAGCACTCCTGCTCCGAGCCCCAGTTACCAGGGCATGCAAGGCGTCCAGGGCATGAGTCAGGGCGGCGGCGGTGCTGGCGGTTATTGAGGTCGCTGATGCTTCGTAGACGGCGAAGCTGGCGGGGCTCGACGTTGGTCCAGATCGCCCGCCCGCAGTGTCGCTCCCGTGCAAAGCCTCGGCCGAACGCACCGCGCACCGAAGCCAATCGGATTGAACATCTTGGGCCGACATGCGTTGAGTAACCATGACGCGCATTCTCGCTGCCGCGCCATTTGTTTGCGCGCATTCTGTGTTAAGCTTCCGCTCGGGAGGAAAATGCCATGGAGAATTTCTTCGCACTCGCCGCCATCGTCGTCGGCTCCGCAATCCTGGGGCTCGCGCTCGCCTACGGGTTTCGTCGCAAGGACGCGCACCGCCCTCCCGAACATGACGACGCCCGGTTGAAGTTCTAAAAGACGTTGACGTTCTGGAAGACCGGGCTTTTCCGACCTGCCGGTCCGCGGCCGCTCCGCTTGTCTGCCTCTTCGCGGGGTTGCCGCAATGAGCGATTCCTAGCAGACGCCTCCCCTGCAAACGCGCGACCGGTTTTTACAATTCCCGCTAGAATGGACGCGGCAGAGTTCGCCCCGATATCATCGACAGGATGTCTGGCTCGATAGCGCGTGCTTGGGATGCCGATTGCATCGCGGGCCAAGACTTGAAAAACGACAGGAGCCGGATGCGATGTCCCCCAATCCGCACGGCCACGCCCCCTCATTGAACCACCTCCAATCTTGAGATCTTGAACGCCCAGACCGGAACCTTTTCCGCTCGCCTCGGCTTATTCCTGGTAAACCGCCAGCAAGGAGATGCGACGATGAACAAGGCAAACCCGAAATCCCGTGACCGAGAGACACCGGAAGACGTGCCCCCGTCTGGCGAAACACGCGCAGTGCCGATCGGTAAGATCCCGCCGCTCCCCGTCGACCAGCTTCCCGCGGGAGACGATCCGACGCCGGTCGATCAGGGTCGCGTGCCGCCCGTTCCGAGCCGCGACGAAGCCAATGTCGATCCGGACGATGCACTGCCTGACGACCGCGAAGAGAAGATCCTCGAGGATGATCCGGGGCGCGAGAAAACCCGCTTCGACGAGGAGATGCCGCGCAGCAGTCGATAGAGGCTGCGTTCCCACCCATGCCGGGCCGCGTTCCCTCAGCGCATGTGAATGCCAGAAAACAAAAAAAGAGGCCCGCCGGTCAGCGACCGGCGGGCCTCCTTAAAACACGCTCGCCTCAGAAGTAGGGCGAATAGCACTGCTGGCGCGGGCCACCATAGGGCTGGAACGAGTTGTCCCAGGCACGGTAGGAGCGATAGCGCGCATAGCACCAGTCGGCATGGCGCGGGTTGACGCCGGTCTCGTAGCGACGCGCTGGCGGAGCGGCGATCGCGCCGCCGATGATGACTCCGGTGCCGAAGGCCGCCAGCGGATACCACCAGCCGTCATTGTGGCGGCGATAGCCGTAGCGCTCGTAACGATAGCCGCGGTGGCCGTTATAGTAGCCATAGCGGTAGCCGCCGTCCCAACCCGGACGCGGACGATAGCCGCCATGCCAGCTTGGCCGCGGGCGGTAACCGCCATCCCAGCCTGGCCGCGGGCGGTAACCGCCGTCCCAGCCCGGGCGCGGCCGATAGCCCCCGTGCCAGCCCGGCGGACGTCGGCGATGGTGACCGCCGTTCCATTCCCGGTGCTGCACCAGTTGAACGTCGCTCTTCTGCACCCGCTCGATGGCAACAGCCGGCAGGGCGTTTGCCGGCGTGATGCCCGAAAGAGCCGTTATCGCCGCAAGCACGACGATGCCAATCTTCTTCATTTCATCACCTGTCCGTTTGTAACAGGTGCGAGTTTTGGCCGGGGCGACGTGAACCCACAATGAATGCGACAATCCTAATATGGACCGCAACTCATAGGTAGCATCGCAATACTCCAGGGTGACACTGCCGCCCGGCAAGCCCGCCATCCCCGGCGATGGCGTGCCATACCCGGGTTGCCCCTGTCATCCCCTCAGGTGCGCGCGCCCGCCTTGCCGCGCAGCTTCAGCGCATGGGCGATCAGCGTCTCCACCACCTGGCCGTAGGCGATGCCGTCGGCTGCCAGCGCCTTGGCATACATGCTGATATTGGTGAAGCCGGGAATGGTGTTGATTTCGTTGATCATGAGGCTTCCATCGGCGCGCAGGAAGAAGTCCACCCGCGCCATCCCCGCGCAGTCAAGCGCCCGGAATGCCCGCGCGGCCATGTCCTTGGCCTCGGCGATCACCTCTTCGGAGAGTTTGGCGGGCGCCTCGACGACTGCGCCGCCGGCATCGACATATTTGGCGTCGTAGCTGTAGAAACCGTGGCTCGCAGCCGGAATGATTTCGCCCGGTCGCGAGACGGTGAGCTGTCCCTTCGCATCCTCCAGCACCGAGCACTCGATCTCGCGGGCCTGGACGAACTCCTCGATCAGCACCTTGTCGTCGTGCCGGAACGCCTCGTTAAGCGCCGCCTGAAGCGCGTCCAGACTGTCGACGCGGCTGACGCCGACGGAAGATCCCTGCCGCGCCGGCTTGACGAAAACCGGCAGTCCCAGGCTTTCGAGGATGGTCTCGCTTGAATAGGCGTCGCCCTCATGAAGGCCGATCGCCCGCGCAACGGCAATGCCTTCGGCCACCAGCAGGCGCTTGGCGAGCGCCTTGTCCATGGCGACCGCCGAAGCCGCGACACCGCAGCCGACATAGGCGACATCGGCAGTTTCCGCATAGCCTTGCACCGTCCCGTCTTCGCCGAAGGGACCATGCAAAACCGGAAAGATCAGGTCGATCGCCGGCAGCAACCCTTGGCGGCCGTCGGCCGCGATGGTGACCGCCCGCCCCCGTCCGCCGGGGATTAGCGCCACCTGCGTTCCCGACACGGGGATCGCCTTCGGCAGTTCCCCGTCTTCGAGATCGACCAGCATCCAGCGGCCATCCCTGGCGATCCCGATCGGCACGATCTCGTAGCGCGTCCGATCGAGCGCCGCGACGGCGTTGCGCGCCGACATCAGCGAAACCTCATGCTCCGCCGACCGGCCACCGAACAGCACGGCAATGCGCAACTTACCTGTCATGATCCTTTTCCCTCCAGAATCGTGGTGCATCGTGCGCAACCAAGCGAGCGAAGATGGCAAGAAAAGGTCGAGAGACGCGGCATCAGCGCGGGAGGAATATTTTCCTTAAGGGCAGCCTTGCCGCTTGAATTCCACCGAACGAAATACAATTGATGCGCGAACACTGGTTTGAAGGAGAAGCTGCCGATGGCCGAGGTCCTCGTATTCCACCATGCCCAGGGGCTGACACCCGGCATGCACGCCTTTGCCGACGACCTGCGCGCGGCCGGGCACGTCGTCCACCTGCCCAATCTCTTCGAAGGACGTACATTCGCGAGCATCGAGGAGGGCGTTGCCCATATCGAGGCGGTCGGCTTTGAAGAGATGCGCGAGCGCGGCGTGCGCCTCGCCGATGCCCTCCCCGAAAACCTCGTCTATGCCGGCTTCTCCTTCGGTGTCCTGCCGGCTCAGAAACTCGCCCAGACCCGCCCCGGCGCCCGCGGCGCCCTGCTCTTTTACTCCTGCATCCCGATCAGTGGCCAGTGGTCATTCGGCCCCTGGCCGGCCGGCGTACCCGTTCAAATCCACGGCATGGACAACGACCCGATCTTCGTCGGCGAAGGCGATGTCGACGCCGCCCGCGAGATCGTCGAGAAGGCAGAGGACGCCGAACTGTTCCTCTATCCGGGCGACCAGCACTACTTCGCCGACAGCTCGCTGCCCTCCTATGACGCGGCGGCAACTGCGCTGGCGATGAAACGGTTACTTGCCTTCCTCGAGCGGATCTGACCGGCGCCTCGAAAGCCCGACGATCGAGCGGCGCTGCCGTGATCAGACAGCGCCGCTTCTCATTTTCCGGTTCAGTTGCCGGTCGGCATCGGCAGACTGAAGCCTTCCTTGCCGAGCTCATCGCGCAGCCACTGGAACTGCTGATACTTCGAGATTTCGATCGGACCGGTATAGGTCCCGCTTTGAAGCTTGCGCGGTGGATATTTCACGTAGGTCATCATCAATTGCTTGATGGAGTCGCTGATGGTCACCATCGTCCAGGTGCGCTCGGTGTAGTTGTTCATGAAGATGTCGTAGCGCTCCTGCGGGTCCTGCCAGAGGTCGAAGATCTGCGGCACCGTCGCCACATATTTGTTCGGACCCTTCCAGCCCTGATTGCTGTCGACGGCAAGGCCGCCGGTCGCCTGTCCATTGTCGCCACGCAGGTTGAACACCGCCTTGTAATTGCCGACGCGGGCAGCACCGGGAGACAGTTCGTTCTCGGTGAAATAGAACCATGAGTTCCGTTCCGACTTGCCGGTTCCAAGCAGGACCGGTGACATGTCGAAGCTGTCGAAGATGATCGGCTGGCCCTCGCGGTCCTTGTCCGGCAGAGCGACACCGGCAACCGAAGCAAATGTCGCCATCAGGTCGAGGCCGCCGACGATGTCATGGTTCTTGGAGCCGGCCTTGATCTTGCCCGGCCAGACGGCGATGGCGGGAACGCGGTTGCCACCCTCGCGCACCGTGCCCTTGGTGCCACGAAACGGCGTATAGCCGGCGTCGGGATAGACATCCTGCCAGGCGCCATTGTCGGTCGTGTAGAAGACCAGCGTATTCTTGTCGAGGCCGGTCTCGCGCAGCTTGTCCATGATGCGGCCGATGCGGGTGTCCAGCTCGACGATGCTGTCGGCATATTTCGACTTCGACAGCGATTTATGCTCGAACTCCGGCGCCGGCATGTTCGGCTGGTGCACCTTCATGAAGTTGACGTCGATGAAGAACGGCTTGTCGGATTTCGCCGCGTCGTCAAGAAACTCGATTGCCGCCTTTTCGACGTAGCTGTCGAAATAGGGGATGCCGACGACCCCTGCCGCGCCATTGACCGTGGGCGTGTCGATATATTGGCCGTTGATCTTGAAGTCCTCGACCGCCGTTTCGCCGGCCTTACCGGAGAGCGCGCCCTTGGTGACCTTCTGGAACATGGCCCTGAGCTTGGGGTCCATATCCGGGAACCAGGTCGGGTCGGCGTAGGTGTAGGCGTTGAGGTGGTAAAGGCCGCAATACTTCATGACGTCGAAGCCATGGGCGTTCGGCAAGGCATAGTCCGCCTCGCCCAAATGCCATTTGCCGGTGAAATAGGTCTGGTACCCGCCGAGCTTCAACACGGAGGCGAGCGTCCATTCGGCCGCCGGAAGACCGCCGCCTTCCCCCTGGAATGCAACCGTCGTCATGCCGCTGCGGTTGGGAATACGCCCGGTGATCATGGCGGCGCGACCCGGCGTGCAACTCGGCTGGGCATAGAAATCATAAAACAGCATGCCCTGTTCGGCCAGCTTGTCGATGTTGGGTGTCGGCATGCCTCGTCCTTCACCGCCGCCATAGGGGCCGAGGTCTCCGTAGCCGGTGTCATCGGAAACGATCAGAAGGATGTTGGGTTTTGGTGTTGCTTGCTGCGCACGCGCCGGGGTTGACAGGCCAGCGACAATGCTCAGCCCTGCCACGCACGACGCCAGAAGTTTCATCGGAAAAGTCCTCGACACGCAGCGGGACGAATTTGAATGATCAGATGCCTTTATCATTGTCAGGTTCCTTCCTGCGATGAGCCATCGCGCGAAAAACTGATCTGGGAAGAAGCACGTCTCCATTGAGGTTCGACGCGCAAAGCCATGCCTGAATTTTCAAACAAATTTCGGCTGCCAAAACGGCAACTCACGACCGATTGCGAAAGGCCGTTGCCGTCTGCGCGGGCATGCTGCTCCTTTCGCGCGGGCAATCAAGTACGTAACTGTAACGAACGCCATAAACGTGGGCGCTCAACCGGTGGCGCAGTGACCGCATCGGGCCGAAATCGACCGGAAACGAGCCTCCCTTGAGCCGCGACCTCATTATTGGATTTGCCTTGCAGAAAGATCCAGGCACTGGAAATCTGATACAAATACGCAATACTGAAGAAATCCGAGGTGACCGCAAATCATTCTCGAACTTTCAAATAATATTGCTGCAAGAATTGAAATTGTTTTGGAGTAACCGTGCTGATCTACTCGGACGAAAATCTTGAAGTCATCCATCGACCGGGTTCATCCCCCTATCTGCTGGTGACCTTCAACGAGATGGAGATCCAGGCAAACGGCAGCCGCTACTGGGGCCAGCGCTTTTGCGAGAAGGCCGACATCTCAGCCCTCGGCTTCATCAGTAGGCGGCCCAACTGGTTTCCGACGGCAAGCGTGGTCAAGGCGGTCGAAGCCGCAGCACCCATTCTGAATGCAGCTCCCGAGCGCATTCTGTACGGCCATTCGCAGGGTGGTTATGCGGCGCTTCGCTATCGCCGGCGCTTCAATGCCACCACGGCCATCGCCTTTTGCCCGCAGGTCTCGATCGACCCGAAATCCGTTCCCTACGACAATCGCTTCCTCCGGCATTTTTCGCCCGATCTGCACGCCAATATGGGCATTTCGCCCGATCAGGCCGCCGGCCGCGCCTTCATTTTTTATGATCCCTTCCACGCGATAGATCGCCGCCACGCCGAGCGCATCGCAGCACTTCAGGCCGAAACGCATCTCGTGCGCGTTCACATGACCGGCCACGGCACCGTCCGCGTCTTTACCGGCACCGAACGTGCCCTTTCGCTGATCGCCGCCTGCAGAACCCATGACGTTTCGCGCCTGAGGGGTCTTGCCCGCGCCGCCCGGGTCGATGCGCCCATGCGCCCCTATCAGGTCGCCGTCGCCGCCATGGCCCGGCATCCCGCCTGGTCCGACGCGCTCGACGCCCGCTTCGGCGACCGTTTTGCGCCAACGGAGCGGGTCAACTTCCTTTATCACCGCGCCAATCGCCACATCCGCGACGGCGATCTCGTCACCGCACGCAATATGCTGGCGAAGGCTCTTGCCCTCCTGCCCGGCGATCCCGCCCTCACGCACCGGCTGAAGGAACTCGACGCTCGCATCCTGCGCGAACGGAAGGTTGCGAGGCGCCTCGTAGGGTAGGATAGGCGATGTTATTCGGCCGGCTGCGCGTTGCTTAGCTTTCCTCGTGGGGCGGAGCGCGTCGGAGATAGACCTCATCGACGGCTGCCAGGAGAGAGCTTTCGGTTGAGGTAGACAAATTGAACTCGAACATAAGAAACCGGGCAAGATGTTCGGCGCAGCTTCCCTCCCGCGGTATCTGGTGCTCCGCGCAGGTCGCCTCGAACACACACCGCAACAGCTCGATTTCCGCGACGCTCATCAAGACATTTCCATTCGCGTCAGACACGGGCGTTTACCTCGTCTTCTTCAGGTCCGCTGTGGTGCGTTGAGAAGCACAGCGGAGGCCAAATTGCTGGTCGAGGCCGGCCATAGTCCAGGAGCCGATATACAACCGCGCTCCCGTCCAGGACCCGTCACGTTCCACACGCCTGCCATATTGATCGAGTTCGCCCGTGTTGCCGGTTGCCCCACCGTTTCGCAGCCAAAGCGCGGGGCCAATCTGATGTGTGCGATGGAGCGGTTTCATCGGCGTCTATCTCCTTGTCTTGACGCAGATCAGTTGCTCTACAAAAGCCGGTGGCGCTCCTGCGTATCCCGGCTGCGCTTCAATATGCCGGAGCTGTCATGACGTTCCTGCGGCCTTTCGCATGCCTTTTGACTGGCCGGCTTTGCGACCGTCAGCACAAGACCACGGTGACGGATTTCAGGTTTAACCCGGAATAGTCGCTTCAATGTTTCGACATAGCGCATGGCATTCCTCAGTGGCTGCGGGTCATTCCCCAGTCGATCGGTTCCAGATTGCTTTCAGCGCTGACCCGCTCCTGTCCGAGTTCATCGTTGCGAATTCGATATTGAGGGGCGTTGTCGCGTAGCGGCATCTTTGCGGTGATGCGATAGGTTTCGGCGGTTCTCGGTGAGAGATGATGACGGTCTCGCAGGCGAACGGACAGTCCGACGGGATAGCGATGTTGGGACATGGTTTTATCCTCACTGTCCGGGCGCATCTGATATCTCGGCGCCGCTGAGCGCGACCAAACGCGCCAACTCGTCGGGTTCGATTTGTATCAACCGCATGCGGTAGTGGTTCTCGACTGTCGCGGGCAACTTGATGAAGGTGGCAACACGGCGGTAGGCGAGCCAGGAAAGCCCTTCGATCGGCACCTCGTCGTCATCGATTTCGTAGGCGCCGGCGACGATCGTCTCATCGACGCCCGGCAATCTGAACGGTCGGTCGAAATGGATTGTCCGGTGAATCGTTCGGTCGAACATGACATCTCCTCCCGATACCGGCAGCCGCCGGCACGCGATCTCGTTTGATACCGCTGCGTGCGGCAGCGCTACGACGCGGCGATCTAAGGGGGAAATGGCGGGTCGAGGTTCTGACGCCGCGAGAAGCCAAGCAGGCTTAAATCGATTTAATCAGGGTGCGCGTCAATTGAGGTCTATTCAAGGCCAAGATGAGGCAGACCCTTCGTGGCCTGGATACCCGGGCGCAGGCGGCTGGCGACCGCTGACAAAGCAATCGGCCGCATCAATGACGCGAAAGTCTCGCATGCGGTCAACAAAAAAGCCCGGGGCGAAATCGCACCGAGCTTCCTCATCATCGCTCTTACACCAGTGCCAGTACATTCGTGGTCAAAAGTGTAACGCGACACGGCAATTGCGAACGGCGAAACGTTCAGCGCTCACCTGCATGATGTTTTCCGACGAACCGGAGGTGGCCACCACGACCGAGGGAAGAGCCTTCCGGGGATAATCGTTACCGTGCCTGAGAGACCGGCGCGCGCCCCATCCACACGGTTCCGGTCGCGTCCGCCGCCCCCTCAGGCCGGTTCGAGCGTCGCGTGTTCAGCCGAACATGCGACGCTCGTCGCGGTGCGCAGCCGCGCTGACGCGAGGGCATTCGAACCCGCCATCGCGGCAAGCGGCGCGGCGAAGCGCGAGCCGGGCTTGAAACCGCGCCACTGGCAGCGGCCGATCCTCGCGCTCGCTTTCACGCCCCTTCCTTCTCCCGCGAAAGCCCCAGCTGCCAGTGCAGCTCCATCAGTCCGCGCTTCAGCCAGGCGAGCTGCGGTTCCGGCATGGTGCGCAGCATCTCGTAGTCCATGATGCAGACGTTGAAGACAGTGGTCTTCACCTGCGGCCCGTCCGGCAGTTTCAAGAGCACGCCTTCCAGCTCCATCATCCGGTTCGCCGCCTGGCGGGCGCCGCGGGCGCGCTCGGCGCTCGTCTCGCCGGCAAAACCCTTCACGTCGAACAGCGATTGGGCCCGCACGCTCGGGAAAGGAATGCCGGTGAGGCTGTAGTAGCGCGCCATCTGCCGGCTGTATTCGTCGCCCGCCTCGCGCTCATGCGCGGTCAGCTTGCCGTCGAGGAACATGCGACCGAGCGTGTAGCCGGCAAAGGGGCTGGCAACATCGGCGTCGCGCCTGCCGGAAAAATGCATGCGCCGGCGCGCGTCCAGCGCCACGGAGCAGACCTCGCGCTCGCTTTCGCCATGCTTGATCTGCCCGCCCGGATAGCGCGCCACATTGGCCCTGCGCGGCCGGCCCGCCCGGCTGGCGCGCTTGATGCGGATGCGCTCTGCCTTTGATGTCATGGTCTCTTCTCCTTTTGCAATCTGCATGTGCCCTCGCCCGCTGCATGTGTCTGCGGCCGCGGGCGGGACTGAAATTCGTCGGAAAATCAAAATGCCGGCGCGCCGATCCCGTCGGCACCGGCATTCGCGGGCAAGCGGCCCGGCTGCTGGGTCCGTCCGCGCCGCCGCGCATTGCCGGGCTCGCGCTTGTTGACGGCGTGCAGCACCGAGGTGTGGTCGCGCCGAAAGATCCGCCCGAGCGCCGGCAGCGATAGATCCGGGCGCTCGTCGTAAACGGCGGTCATGCAGCGGTGCCGCGGCTCGACCAGCCGCCGCTCGCGGCCAACCCCGATGATGTCCTCGAAGCTGATCCCAGGATAGGCGCCAAGCACCTCCTCGATAATCGCCCGCACCGGCCGGCGGTTGAACAGATCGCTGTTTGCCACCGCCGTGGCACCGCAGATCAGCCGCGCCTGAGAGAGGATGCGCGCCTCGGCATCGGCGAGCGCCAGTTCCAACTCCTGGATCCGGCTCGCCTGCGCCCGCACCTGAACGGCGACGATGCCGACGAGATCGTCGAGCGTCGCCGGTTTTGCAGCCGCGCCCCCCGCTTCGTCCCCCGAGAGCATCCTTTCCGCCAACCCTTCCGCTGCGCGGCCCGGTGCCTGTCCTGTCGTCAATTCAGTGCCTTCAGACCGCATGGAAAGCCTCCCTCGAAACGGCTGGATTGAGATTTGCACGCTCGACGCCGGACACGAGCCAGTCGCGAAACGCATTCCGCGCCGCCGGATTTTGCGGGGCCGTATCATCCGGCTGCCTATCAGCTGCGCTTTCGGTCGGGACGTTCGCGCCTTGCGCCCGCCCGTCGGTGGAAACTGCATCTCGCCCGGCCTTCGCTGCCGCATGCGCCTGACGGAAGCTTTCGACCATCGCCCGCACCCGGCTGCGGCTTGCCGGCGATCGCCGATCGTCGGCCGGGCGCGGCGTCAGCGCCGCAACCATCTCGCGTTTGCGGGCAAGATCCGCCCTGAGACCCAGCGCCTCCGCCTTGGCGAGCGCTGCCAGCACCGGCGGCTTGGGAATCGTGCCGAGAAGCACGTTGGGATTGGCGGCATAGTCGCCGCGGATCAGTTTCTGCGTCGCCGCCGAAAGCCCCGAGGCCGGCACGCCCGAAAGCGCGTAGTGGTAAACCGCAATGATCTTCCTCGGCTCGATCGTCGGGGGCATGGTCATGCCGGCCGTCTGCATCGCGTCGAGGCTGCGCAGCACCGCCGCCTCGTTGACGCAAGCCAGCCGCTCAGTGAGCGCGGTAATCTCCCGGCCCAAGGTCGAAAGCCGGGCCTCCGCCGGCGAAATCATCATCTCTGAATAGGTCATTGTTCTCGTTTCCGTTCAGTTGGTTTTCGATTGTCTGCCTGCATTCCCGCTGATGGCGGGCAAAGGCGGTCTCGTGTGGCGGCGCCTGGGGGTGATGGCCGCGACGGGCCTGTCCGCCACCGCGCAACCCGCGGCCGCCGGCATTGCGCATCCAGTTTCGCCAGGTGGCGGCCCAGTCGAGCTTGGTCGCATCGCGTCCGGATTTGGCGCGCCAGTAGTCGCGGAACTTGTCGAACTCGACGCCGGCCTCGGCCCGGCCGAAGCCGAGGCCGGCGGCAAAGCCCCAGTCGGGCTCGAAATCTTCAGGCAGCCGCATCGCCCGGCCGCTCCCGTTGCGCCGCGAGCCTGCCGCATCCGGAACGGCTGCAGCCGGAACCGGCCGGTCGGCGTCCCCACCCGGATTCGGGTCGGGAGAGTTAGTTTCTTTAGGGGGTGTGGGGGAGCTTTCTTTATCAGAGAGGGCACCGTCGGCCGTCACCGTGACATCGCGTGACGTCACGCGGGCCCGACGGCGCTGCTGCCTTTCGCGGTCGCCCGCCCGGCGGCGCTCGATCTCGGATACGTGCCCCGCCTCGGCAGCGCGCACGGCAGAAAGGATCATCTCGGGCGACGCGCCCGATTGAACAAGAGCTTCGACGATTGCGGTAATGCGCATGCGCTCAAGCCCTCGCCGGCCGGGGGAAAGGAGAGCGCACCACCTGGCGGGAGGAGACGCCCGCCACCCGGCTTGGACGACGAATCCCGGCCTTGGAATCGACGTCCCCGGTCGCCAGCCGCCCCGGAGTTTCACACGTCGGCAAAACCCCGCGCCCTCCCGGCGCCTTCCCTGTCAAATCATTGTCAGCCATGCCGCTTCCCATGCTTTCCCCTTTGGCCGTGCCCATTGGCACGGCCATTCGTCGCGCCTGCCGCGCGCCCGCTTCCGATTGTTCTTCCCGTCACTGGCCGGTCGCCTTGCCGCCCACCGTCAGGCAAGCAGCCGGTCGCCTTCGCCGTCCCCTCCCGGTGTCAGGGGGCCACGCCTCCGCCGAAGGAGGCACTTCAACGGCCGAAACCCGTGACCTTGGCGCCGCCGGCGCGCACTGGCTGCGCGCCGGCTGCTCGACACCGACGTGGCGCACGTCATCGACCACGGACCGTCATCGGCCCGCGTGGCAACCATGCGCCGGCGCGCCGGCATCGATTGGAAAAGCGAGAGGTCGCCGGGGAGGAAACGACGGCCTCTCGCCTGGACCACCGCACAAGATGCGGCGATCGATGCTGAATGCGCCCCCTGGTCGGCATCGGCTGAGACGGATCGATCATCCGCATCCAGTCCGCTTGCTGCCCACTGGGCGCCGTGACGGTTGCTGCAGCGGTTTCTGCCGCTCATTTCCGTTGACATCCTATTCATAGTAGGATTTCTTATTGCCATCAAGAGGAAAAATCCTATTGGACGACGGAAACGGAATCTGGGATGCCAGTGCCATGGACGAATTGCGCCACCTCATCCGGGAAGCAGTCGACGCGAAGAAGACGACCTACAAGGATCTGTCGATCGCGATCGGGAAGAACCATGCCTATATCCAGCAGTTCGTGGAGCGGGAGACGCCGCGGGAACTGCGCGAGCGCGACGCCCGCGCGATCGTCGAGCTGATCCAGGGGGCTGCCGCCGCCGGCGAAGCCGCGCCCAGACGCGCGCCGGGTTTTGCGCCGCAGATCGTGCCCGGCGAGCAGCTCGTCGGCCATCGCGACCTGCCGATCTTTGCGGCCGCGCAAGGCGGCGACGGCCATGTGATCGTCACCTTCGATGCGGTCGAATATGTCAAGCGCCCGTCCGTGCTCGAGGGCGTCAAGGGCGCCTACGGCATCTACCTCACCGGCAGCTCGATGATCCCGGCCTATGAGCCGGGCGACATGGCGCTCGTCCACCCGCACCTGCCACCCACGCGCGACAAGGACGTGGTGCTCTACCACGTCCCCCCCGCCAACGATGCCGAGGCAATCATCAAGCGGCTCGTCTCGTTCAACGACCGCGAATGGACGCTGAGGCAATACAACCCCTTCCTGGAGTTCACCGAAAGCCGGGTCGAATGGTCCTTCTGCCACCGGGTCGTCGGCAAATACAGCGCGCGGTAAACGGGGCGAGCACCACAAACAATCACAGGATTTTAAAGAGATTGAGCGGCAATCCGGTCGGGATCGCCGAGCAGCCGCCCGTTAAGGCACGCCGCAATCTTCCGGCCCCCTCGTCGCGCTTTAAGTCTTTGATTTTTCGCCCATCGCCGCCGCAAACAGCACAAATAAGCGAGTTGCCCTAGTCGGAACACCGATCGACCAAGGCCTGAAAAGCAGCATCAACCGCTGTCCGAGGGCTGTTTGCGACCACCCAGATCGGATCGGCCGCAGCGACGACCCTATCACCGGAACCACCAAGGTCAGCCGCCCGAACCGCCTCGAAAATGGCGCAGGCGCGCTTGCTCCTGCGATTGTACGCAAGCTCGAACATGGCCTCTGGAGGCCCGGCAGGATCGGCAAACACCTGCACGACATAGGCCCGAAATCCGCGCCTGTCGTCGCAAAAATTGATCTGTCGCAGGAGAACGGGGCTCAACTCGGCCTCGTCAACCGGAATGGGCGAAGACCAATATTGACCGGTAGACGGCTCGCCGCTTGCACGACTGTCGACGGACATCATTTCACGCCTCCCAACGTTGCGCGACGACATTACCACGGCGCACCCGGCTCGTAACCAATGAACATTGAGTGGCGCCCAAGCGGTGAGCGCCTTCTCGACCGCTCACGGATGTGACCGTTACGGGCCACCCCTGCCCGGCGACAGCCGTCACGCCGCCATCGCCTCCTCGATCTCCGTGGGCAGGTCGCCGATCGTAAAGAGCACCCTGGCATCCTCGAACTCACCGGTCGCCAGGTCGCCCGAGCGGCTGAAGGCGATCACCCCCACCTTGGTCGCCGCGAGCCTTTCGGCCAGCCGCTGGGCATGCTCGGGTCCGGTCGCCTGCACCGGATCGTCGGCGAGAAATGCGCCGCGGCTCCCCAGTGTGAAGCTCTGAACGACGAAGTAGGTGATCATCCCATGCTCCTTTTCCGCCACCTGGAATGGCGGCCCCACAGTGGCGCAATCACCCGAACAAAACAAGAACAAACAGTGCGTCATCGACAACTTGAACAAGGCAATTCCTGCCGGCAGTGTTTTTCCTATTGACTGAAAGATAGGATTTTTCCTATATCTACATCAGAAACACAGCCGGAGGGGCCGACAGGAAACCCGCGAAGGGTGTTCCAGTGCGCACCTCGAACAGACGAGGTGAACGATGTCGGATGCGATCTCCGTGGGCGCCGCAACGGCGATGAGCGCAGCACCCTTTCTAAAGCGCCGAGAAATCATTCTCGCCATGATGACGCTCGGTGCCGGCACCTTCTGCGACGAGACCGACACGACGGGCACCACCTACCGAACCGCAGCCGACTGGCTCGATGTGCATGACGGCGAGCATGTGGAGCGGCTAATCCGCTTCGATCTCGACGCGCTTCACGGCGAAGATGTTACCGAGACCGTCGCCGATGCCTGGCTGAACGGTTTCGACCAGAGCCCCGAGCAGGAACACAGACTGCCCGCTTTCGTGCGAACGTCGCAGGCATGGGAACGCTGGTGCGCCGATTTCAGCGCGCAGTGCGCGCCTTTCGGCCAAACCGCCCACGGCACCCTCAACCACCGCCAGCAGTTCGGAACCAGCTTGCGATGACCGTCACGCTCGACAGATCCGCCCTCTTTGCAGCCATCGAAGCCTTCTGGGAAACCGAAGGCGGCAACGATCGCGGCATCGAGGCGGCGATTTCGGCTTACCTGCAGCACCAGGGGCTCACCACCTTCGACGGCATGGCGACGCGCAAACGCGCCGCGCTCGCCGCCGCCACCGCCCGGTCCGCCTGACCTTCGCCTGCCCGGACGCCCCCACACGCCCAATATTGGCAATCTCCAATCATTTGCGAACATGCTAATAGACAGCAAAGGCATCGCGGAGGAGACAGTCCATGCCAAGGCTTGCGCAACTCTATTTCAAGACCGCAATCATCTTCCTGATCATCGGCCTCTGCATGGGCCTGCACATGGCGATCAGCCAGGACCATGCAGCAACGCCGGCCCATGCCCATACGAACCTGCTCGGCTGGGTGACGATGGCGATCTTCGGCATCTATTACGCGCTCAACCCGGCCAAGGCCGAGCGGCGGCTCGCACTGATCCAGTATTATGTCTACACGTCAGGCGTCGCGGTGCTCGTGCCCTCGCTCTATCTGATGACGACAGGCAGGCCCGAGATCGAGCCCATCGTTGCCGCCGCGTCGATCGTCGCCTTCCTCGGCGTGCTGCTATTTGCCGTGGTGATCTTCAGCAGCGCTGAAAGTCCCGCGCGCGCCAGCACCGCCCCATCGCGGTAGGTAGGCCGCTGCAGCCCGGGGCACCTCGTATCGCGTCACTTCGATGTCGATTTCAGCACGCGATGGGTCGCATCGTCCAGCGCATGGCCGGTTTCGACACCGTCCTGCCGAAAGCCGCGCGCCGTGTTGGCGCAAGCCGAAAGCACAAGCACCGCCAGGCACAGGAACGTCAGCATCGCCTTTGACATGATCGTCTCCGTCTTTTCCTCCAATCGGAAATGAAGCGCCGACCGGCAAAGTCAATCGATAGCCATGAAAACCGACCAGTGAAGCGACCACGGGGGCGCGCCTGCCCGCCCGTGCGCGGGCCACTTTATTTTGGCAACCGTACCAGAATCAGCGAATCCGGCCTTTCCCGCTCCGGCGGATGCACGTTAGCTTCCGTACCGCGCAGTACGTTCTTTCTGGACTGCGCTTCCCCGCACCCCGAGCCATTTTGGGTGCCTGCTTGCCCCGCCCTCGTGCGGGGCTCTTTCTTTCTAGGGGCCTGCCGGGTCGTTACCAACCGGTCTCAATCAACCTTGAACACTGCGTCGCCGACAAAGACGATGACATATTGTCCGCCCTCGCCCTCGCGCGCCCAGCCCTGCAGCACCGCTGCATAGGGTGCCCGCTTCCAGGCGTCCGGATGGTCCGGATCGACGAGAACCGTGACCTGCGGTCCCTGGCGATAGATCATCATATGCGAACGCGCCGGATCCCACGCCTCGCCCAACGTCTCGTCCGTACGCCAGAGACAGAGAAAGTCACGGCAAAGCTGCGGCCGGTCCTCATAGATCCGGCATCCCGCACCCGTGCAATGCCGACACCAGGCATTGGCCGGCTTCTCCAGCGCATCGATATCCGGCAGGCGGCAGCAGAGCGTACAGGTGCCGCAGGCGCGCTCGGCGAGCGGGGTGGCGTTGAAATGGGAAAGTGCGGTCATGCGGCGAGGTCTATCACCGTGCCCGGCCGCAAGGAAACCCGCAAAACTTCGACGTTACCCGACCGCCGACGCCGAACGATTGCCGGCACCGGCCTATGCGAGAGAACGATGCGATCGTCATGCGACCGCCCAGCCGTTATCCGATGCGCGGACAGCCGCTGCGGTTCGCCAGATAGATCCGGGCATATTGGCCGCGCCGGGTTTCGCCTTCAACGACGATCCGGTTGCGGCTCATGGCGGCAATTTCTGGATCGCGCAGGCCGGCGCGATAGGCCCGGCGCAACGCCTGACCGGTGCTGCAGCCGCGCGGGCGAACGTAATCTTCGTCGTCATACCGCCGCTCGCGACGGAAGTCGTCGCCGTAATAATCCCGGTCCCGGCCGATATAGAGGTCGAGTGATTGCGCCGGCGAGACGACCGGCATTGCGGTGACCGATCCCGCGGCCACCAGGGCCGCCATCAACAGCTTGCTCATCATGCTTGTCATGTCTGCCTCCTCCACTTCTTGGCGCATCAGCGCGAACGTGGATGAAGGAGAAACAGGATAGCGGCCAAAAAGTTTCGCAGAAAACGCTTTGACGTCAGGCTGCGCACCAGTGCCGAGCCGCTTGAATGCCGCCTTTTGCGATTGAAGGATACCCGCAGAAACTGTAGCAGCCGGGCGCACTCCACGTGTGCGAGCCACTCGACACAGCGATTTTCGCTCCCCATATCCGTGCGATCGTATGGATTGCCACGCCTGTGCTTTTGATTTAGTCCGGGTTCATATTGTTTATGACAAATGTCGGAATGAGCATGACGGATATCGCGTATCCCTTCAAGAATCGATCCGATGCCGAGTCGATCACGGATCGAAGCTTGTTTGATCGCATCGCGACCTGGTACGAGACGACCAAGGTCGAGCGGCGCGAGCGCAGGATGAACCACGCGGTCGATCTGCGCTGTGTCAGCCCCCAAGGGCAGACATCGCTCTATCCCGATGACCTGCCGCTGATCTTCCTGACCCGCAACGACGCCAAGCTCATGCCGGGCTTCCTCGCCCATTACCGGTCACTCGGGATCACCCGCTTCATCTGCGTCGACGATGCCTCGACCGACGGCACCCGCGAATTTCTGCTCTGTCAGCCGGATGTCGACCTGTGGGCATCCTCGGTCCGCTACAAGGATGCGCGGCGCGGACGCGCCTGGAGAGAGTCGCTGTTCGCACTGTATGGTGGCGAACGCTGGTACGTGAACGTCGATTCCGACGAATTCCTGATCTATGACGATTGCGAAAACCGCACGCTCTGGTCGGTCATCCACGCGCTCGAGGGCCTGAAGATCTCGCGCCTCCCGGCACCGATGCTGGACATGTATCCGGTCGATCTCGGGGCCGCCGACATCGACCAGTTGCAGACAAGTGCCCCCTGGGAAGTCGCCGATCATTTCGACAGCCGCGGCTATACGCTGACGACGACGAAGCGGGCGATCACCATCAAGGGCGGCGCTCGCCACCGCGAGTTCGACTCCGACCTCGAAATGATCAAGTATCCGCTGATCTATTGGGACGAAGACTGTCGCTTCGGCCCCAGCATCCACCAGCCGCTCCCCTATCAGCGCAACTTCTCGTCTATTCTTGGCACGCTGCTGCACTTCAAGTTCTTTGCCGACTACCAGAAGGTCATCAACGACGCGGTGGCCGATGGGCAGTATTTCGACGGCTCGGCGGCCTACGCGAAGATGACGGATGCGCTTTCGAGCACCGGTGCCCTGCAGCTCTTTTCCGAGTCTTCGATGAAGTTCGACGGATCGAAGCAATTGCTGCGGCTCGGCTTCATTACCGCGGTCCCGAAGGCTCCCGACGAAGGCACCCGCTAAGGCGGGTTTGTCGGTTCGCGCTTTCGCTTAGCCGGCTGTCGATGGGGAAAACCACCCGGCTCATGTTTATACTTCAGGGACAGCCGCACACGTCGGGGCGGTCACAGCCGCCCCACGCCACGTTTGGCATGTGTTTTTCAACCGACCCGCGAACCGGCCCGTTGATAATTCGACCAACCGCTCCATTTACAGCTTCAAGGCACTTAACCTGAGGAGAAGCCTTGATGAATCGAAACACCATCATCGGTATCGTGGTTGTGGTCGTGCTCATTGTACTTGCTGTGATGTTCCTGAAACCGGGGGCGAACCAGCAGGCAACCGAGACAGCGCCGACAACGACGACGACACAGCCGGCAACGACCGAGCAGCCAGCGACGACCCAGCAGCCCGCAACGACAGACCAGTCGGCGACGCCGCCAGCAACAACCACGCAGCCGGCCACGACGCAGCCCGCGACGACCCCGTAAACGCCCGCGAGCACCCGGCGCCAAAAACGAAATCACCCACGGGCGCCGCCCGTGGGTGATCCTTCATCGGAATTTTAAAGGCGAAGCGGCGACGGACGTCGCCCAAGCCGCGGGCGGGCCCGCGCTATTTCCTCACCACGGCTTGAATGTTGGAAGGCATCATCGAATCGATCTTGTGATCGTCGGTGTATTTCCACGTCGTATCGTACTGCTGGGTAATGAAGACGTCGAAGAACCGGGCCGAGCGCGCCATGAGTTCGATGAACGGGCGCGCCAGCGGAAACACGTCGCACTGCAGCAGAATGCGCTGCATCAGAATGCCAATCGTTTCGAACGGCATGCTCGAGCCGCGCAGGTCCTCGATCTCGCTCCAGTCCTTGAACAGCATCTTGAAGGAGAAGGGCGTGAAGTGGAAATAGTTCTCGGGCCCCTCGTGGAAGGAGAACACCGCCGAGGCGGAGATGATCAGCTTGCCGTTCGGCTTCAGGATGCGGCGCATGTCGTCGATCAGCCGCTGCGGATCGGGAACATGTTCGAGCAGGCCGGTGCAGAGCACGATGTCGTAGCTTTCGCTCTCGATGGCATCGAGATGGTAATGCGTGTCGACGACGAGATCGGCCTTCTTGCGATCGGACTTCGAGACCAGGAACGAGTTCGGGAAAAACTCAGTATAGTCAACGTCTTCGGTGTGAACGATGATCGTGCGCTTGTTCGAAGCATTTTCCTGGCATAGCCGGACCAGGTTCTTCGTCGAAAGCTTGCCCCCGAAGTAGTTCTTTCGCGAGAGCTTTTGCCAGCGCGTGCGTTTCGCCCGCTGTTCCTTGCCGCTAAGTTCCGGGGAAGTCATTTCCGTCATGGATTACCCGCCTTTGTTTTGTGGCGCTGGCATATCTTATCGGCGGTAAGCATTGCAAGCGCCATGACTGTCAGTACTGGATTGGCGTAGCCGTAGGAGGTGAAGACCGACGCGCCTGCCGCATAGAGGTTGTCGACCCCGTGCACCCGGCCATCGCGATCGATGACGGACATGTCGGCCGAGCGGCCCATACGCGTTGTGCCCATGAAATGGGAATGGATGCCGGTGATGTCCCAGGGCTTGCCTGCCGGCGGCAGCGTCGAGATCAGCTTGCCGATATTGTGGCGCAGCAGCAGCCCGGAAAGCTCGTCTAGAAATTCGCGGATCGACGCCTGGTCATCTTCTGTCAGCGACCAGCGCACGACGCCCTTCGGCAGCCCATGGGGATCGCGCGCCTCGCTCAACTCGACCCTGTGCTCGGCATTGGGATGTTGGTCGAAGAAGCCGCGCACCACGAGGATCGAGCCGCCCGGCCCGAGCAACCCCATCTTGCCGATGACGTTGAAGGCGACCTGGCCGACAACCGCCAGCGCCGAGGTCAGGCGACGACGCAAGGTCGATTGCGGGCGATCGCCGCCCTCGCCGGCAGCCACCACGTGCTGCGCATGCTCGAGAAGCTTGAGCCCGATCGATTCAAAGCGCGGCGAAAACTGAACATAATGGTTCAGCTGGTCTCTCTTCTGACCTTTGCGCACGCCGACACCGAAGCGCAGCGAGCTGCTGCCGCTCTTGTGATCGCTGAACAGCGGCCCTGCCGTCTTCACCGTCTTGAACAGGTGAATGCGCCCGACATTCGCCTTCGGATGGGTGGAAAAGAAGCGGCCGATATTGTCGTTTGCCAAAAACCCGCCTTGGCGGCTGTTCAGCATGATGCGCGGGTTTTCGAGCCCCCCCGCGCAAAGCACGAATTCCGGGGCGGAAAGCTCCACGGTTCGCCCCTCGCCGATCGCCGCCCGCACCGCACCGACGCGATCGCCGGCGGCGGTCGGGATCACCTGCAGGACGCGGCAATTATAGACGATGGTGAGATCAGGGTTCTTGCTCGCAAGCGCCTTCAGATAATCCTGACCGTTGAAGGCCGGACGGCTCCACTGGAACCGCTTGACCGAGACGGCCGGGTCGGAGACAAAATCCCGCCAAGGCGCCGAGCCGCCGTCATAGGCTGGCACCTGGTCGATGGCGCCGATCGGCTTCAGCTGCAGGAGTTCGATCGCCTGCTGGTAATATCCATCGAGTTCAGCGCGCTCCAGCGGCCAGTCGTTGCCGGACGTCAGGTCGACATCTTCCAGCGGCGCGACACGCCCGGACCAAAGATTGGTCGCGCCGCCGATCTGGAACGAAAGTCCGAACGGCTCCTGGTTGGCGATCTCGAAGAAGGGCGAGCTGTCGGAGTTGACGAGGTTGTCGCCGGTTTCAAGCAACGTGACCTTCAAGCCCTCCGCCAAGAGCCGCGTCGCCATGGCGCAGGCCGCGGCCCCCGACCCAACAATCAGCACATCGGAACCGATCGCCTGCAGGGCCTCGTCGCTGCACGCACGCGCGTCAATAATATTCCTGGTGTCCGTCATCGCTACTGCACTTCCACCCGCGGTTTCAAATGCCGGATGTCCCGACCTCGTCACCGTCATAGCTAATTGAGCAAACCGGGCAAGCGCGCTCGTCGATATAATCAGGGAAAACCGGCCCGGGTAGCAGACGGGAGGCGGCGTTCACACACCAGATTAGAAGGTTTGTGATCAGGACATGAGTGACGTTTTCGATACCCAGCCTTCCCGCAACCAGTGCTATGAATGAGCCCTTGCCCCCACGGAGCCCCTGAATGCGCGTCGTCTTCCTCTCTTCGCTGCTCTTTCTTTCATCCTGCATACCGCACATCCCGGAGGACGTTCTCGACGCCGGCTGGTGCAGGGAGATGGCGGCGGCAAGGGCGAAGGCGACCGGCAAGGGGCGGGAAAACCTTGCCGCGGCGATGATCAAGCATGACTGCGCGGCCAAGCTCGCCGCGCCAGTGCCCCAGTGAGCCGATTGCCCTCTGAGCCGTTGTTCATCGGCCACCGGTTGCTGCGGGAAAAGAGGCCCGCTTGACGCGGGCCTCAGTTGTGTCTCGTCACCGGATAGCCGACCGGCATCTGCCAGAGCGAGATGTCGGCGATCTCCGGCTTCTTCACGCCCTCTCCCGTTTCTGCGCCGATATCGCGCAGCATACGGTCGGAGAGGTGGCTGAGCTGGTTGAGCGTCCGCTGACGCCTCCAGGCAGCAAGCAGGAAAGCGCCGACCGTGCGGCGGAAGCCGAACGTTCGAAAAAGGTCGTCCATGATCACCGGCAAAGCGCCAGCGGTGGTCAGTTGCAATTCGCGCATGATTTTTCCCGCCGCGCAAAGCGGTCGGGTCCTCTAGATTATGGATGCGCGCGGATACGGAACTACGTTCCGGAATCCGGTCACATCAAGTCAAAATGGAAGATACGAAAAGGCGGAACTCAGGACGCAGTTATGCGCCGAAGTAATACACAGGATTACGGCACACTCGTCGTGACGGGTGAACCATTCCACCAGAGGCGCGCATCTGAACAAAATTGATATTCATCGTATGCCTCCTCTAGTTTGAGCTCCGATTTGGCGAAAATTACACAGGATTACTTTGTCGGCAAGAGGACAATCTGCAGACGCAGGATTGAAGATGCGCCTGTTGCATGACGGCAACACCAGCAATGCTGCGGCGGGCTTTGTGAGCCTTGCGACCACCCCTGGTTCGGGCGTGACCGTCATCAACGGAAACGATCCCAATTGCGCCGCCAATTGAACGGAGCCTGCTGATCTCGAAAACATAGGGGCGGCCGACGCCGAACGGTGCCGGCGGCACAGCTGGCCGAGGGTCGGTCGCGCCGGCCGCGACGCCGGTGGCCCGCACTTGAGGATCGGTGATCCAGCCCTTATGGAACAGACATCAATTCGGCTCAGACCAGACGGATGTTTCCATGAATTTCGACGTTCAGGACCTCAACGGCGCCTGCCACTGCAAAACGGTTCGCTTCAATGTTCGGCTGAAGAATGGCCTCCATACGGCCCGCCGCTGCACCTGCTCATACTGCCAGCTGAAGGGCGCGGTTGCCGTCTCGGCGGCCAAAGACGGCGTGACTGTGCTTTCGGGCGGCGAGGCGCTGACCAAGTATCAGTTCAACACAAATGCAGCAGAACACTTCTTTTGCTCGAAATGCGGCATCTACACCTTTCACAAGCCGCGCTCCAACCCCGATTTCTACGGCGTTAACGCAGCCTGCCTGGAGGGCGTGAGCCCCTTTGATTTTGAAGAATTGCCGGTCAACGACGGCATCAATCATCCGATGGACACCAAGGGCTCAACCGGCCCCCGGCTCGCCGGAACCCTGCGATATTTTCCGGCCAAGTGATTCACGAGCCCTGCAAGACACGGCGCGACGGCGGCCCGGCCGTCGCGCGTGCTTGGCGACTGATCGCCGGAAGACCAATCACGCTGGACAGCCCTGTCTTTGCGATCCTCATCCGCCGCCCGTCCCACGGTTCAGCGGAATGCGCGCCACCCACTGGGGTCGCAACATCGAACCGGTATATTTTGCAGCGGAAACGGGGCGTGACTTCTGCCCAGAAGCCCGGACACATGCGATCGGCGAAAATATAGGAATTGTAATCTAATCAGCGCTTTAGGAGAAGTTTTGGTGGGTGATCACGGGCTCGAACCGTGGACCCGCTGATTAAGAGTCAGCTGCTCTACCAACTGAGCTAATCACCCATCCGCGACCGCCGCGGTGTGTCCCGCTGCTGTCGTGAGGGGGCGTATAAAGGCGTTCGGTTTGGTTGTCCAGCGCCTTTGTGAAAATCTTTTGAAAAATCTCGTGGGGCTAGAGCACCCCCTGTGGAGAACTCGCCCGCTATCAACCGGGGGCGTTCCGGCCACCCCTCGCGCCTCTCCGCGGGTACAGGCCACAGGGGAAACGCGACGAAAGACCCGTTTGACGCGAGGCGCATGCTCGGCATACTGCAGTGAAGCGGGCACACGAAACGAGCGATGATTGGAGAGGTATCCCCATGCGCAGCACGATCGCCACAGGAATGCTCGTCGGTATCCTTGCCGGCTTCGCCACCGAGGCGAAGGCCGAAGTGCCGTTCTTCAACGCCACCTGCCCCGGCCGTATCGAGGTCCACGCCGATCAGGGCGGTCCCGTCTTCATCAACGGCAGCCAGGCCCGTCTGAAGCGGTTCAGCAGCGATTATTACGAGGCGAGCCAAGGACGAACCACGATCTCGATCAGCGTCAACCGCGATGGTTCGCCTTCAATCAGCTATACGCGCCGGGGCGTCGGCAACGGCGTCTGCCGTGTCACGTCTGCCGGCGGCAACACACGGCCACGCCCGGAACGCCCGCCGCAATACGACGACACGCAGCAGCCGGATCGTGTCGACGCAAGGATGATGCCGCGCTTCTGCCAGGGCGAAGCGTCTGCCGCCTTCGGCGTGCGTCCCAACCGGATCACCGTCAATATGGCCTTCCGAAGCGGCCGCTACTATTGGGTGCAGGGCAACTACGATGGCGGCCGCGGCGTCACCTTCTTCAACTGCCGCTTCGACCTCAGGGGCAACTTCATCGACGTGCGCTGACGACGGGGATGATTGAAGGCAAGAATCTAGCCGTTTCCGACCGCTCCGGTGGAAACGGCTGTGAGTTTATCATTGCGAGATGCAAATACCCTCTTGAGTGTGATGAGGTCGTGCGCTAAAGCGACGCCACGGATGGGTGATTAGCTCAGTTGGTAGAGCAGCTGACTCTTAATCAGCGGGTCCACGGTTCGAGCCCGTGATCACCCACCAAAACTTCTCTTAAGACGCTGATTAAGCTGAATTTCCCAAGTCTTATGCCGACGCCTCAGACGTAGAGTTCGCCGGCCGCAATCTTCACCGCATGGCCGCCGATGCGGGCGTTGCTGATCTCGCCGCCCGAGATGTCGAGATGCAGGTGAATGAAGGACGGCCGTCCCATTTCCACGCCCTGCTCGACCAGCACCGGATGATGGCCGTCGACGAACTGGTCGAAATAGTGGATCGCGCCGGAAAGGGCGGCAACGGCCGAGCCGGTTGCCGGATCCTCCAGATTGCCGGCACCAGGGCCGAACTTGCGGGCGTGAAAGCGCGCCGTGTGGTTCACTCCGCCGCGACAATAGACGTAAGCCGCGGCCAGCCGTCCCTCGGCCATCGGCGTCAGTTGCTCCCAGCGCAGCGAATCGAACTCGATCGACGAAGCCGCCGCCACATCATGCACCGGCACCATGACGAAGGGTGCGCCCGCGCTCCAGAACGACGGCACGTGATTCTCGAAACCGATCTGCGAGAGTTTCAGGCTTAGCGCATCGGCGATCGCCTGCCGGTCGAAGCGTGCGTCGAGCCTGATCGATTTTCGCGGCAGGTCGAATTCGGCAAAGCTCGCCTGCCCGGGCTTGAGCCGCACGGCGCAGCGCACCGGCCCTACCTTCTCCTCCAGCACCTGCACGAGGTCGAAGCCTTCCTCGGTCGCGCCACGCTGGGCCTCGGCGATCGCAATTGCCGCACCGACGGTCGGATGGCCGGCAAAGGGCAGTTCCTGGGCAGGCGTGAAGATCCGGAGCTTCGCCGTATGCGCCGCACCGCCGGGCCTGCGGATAAACACCGTCTCCGACAGGTTGAATTCCTGCGCGATCGCCTGCATCGCTTCATCGTCGAGCCAGTCGGCGCCGAAGACCACGGCCAGCGGATTGCCTTCCAGTCGCCTGTCGGTGAAGACGTCGTAGATCGCGTAGCTGAGCGCCATTCATGTCCCCTTGCGAATATGCGCGAACTTTGCAGCGTCGGGACGCGGGCGGCAAGGCTTAAAAGCGCCGGTACACAGCTCGGCGCGGATCACGTTTTCTTTAGCTCCGGCTCCGGCAGCACGCTTCGCCGCTCACGCGGCCAAAAACCCTCCCAGCCGTAACCGGCGCGCATCCGCCGCCGCGCGGCCGCGTGGCGACCCCCGCTAAAACGCACAAATACAAGGAGATGCGACGTCCCGTTGATTCGAAATCAGAGCGGTTTCTCGCGCCGAAACAGCCAGTCGAGGATCGGCGGTATGAAGGGCGGATAGTTGTGCGCCACGGGATCCGGGCCGAAAACCGCGATCGCCTCGTCAATCTCCGGCTCCGGGTCCGCGGCAATGTGCTCCGCCACGCGCGCAACCAGCGCTGCCGCCTTCTCCGGATAGCGATAGACGCGGATGAGCGTCACGGCGCGGCCCATATGCAGCAGGTGATAGCCGGGCTCCACCGTCGCGAGCGAAAGGTCTATGCCGGTTTCTTCCATCGCCTCGCGGCGGATATTGCCGTCGATGTCGCAGCCGCCATCGACGATATCCTCGGGCTCGAGCGAACCGGAGGGGCTGTAGACCCGGCCCGGATTGGCGGTGTGCCTGCCCATGCGCACGAGGATCAGCGCACCATCGGAAGAAAGGATCGCCGGCATGGCAAAGAGATGAAAGGCACTCTTTGCTCGCGTCTTCCGCCACCAGAGAAAGGTCGAATAGGGCACCACATGCCCCTCGCCCCGCAGCCGGCCGTCCGCGATGCGAAGCGCCCTGAGCAACACCATCCGCCCGTCGAAGAGGTGCGGGTTGGCGGTAATCTCCCGTTGCCAGTTTTCCTGCGCGCGCTCCACCTCCTCCTGGTGAAACGGATGCGCCGCGCCGGTGACGCGGACATCCACCGCATCGATCGGGATGATGACGCCTTCATCCGGCCAGGCGTCCGTGTTGCTTTCAAGCGCGCTCATGCTCACACATCCAGGGTGATGGCCACGGGGCAATGGTCGGACGCCTTCGGCCGGTCCCAGCCGGTGCGAGGATAGCGCTCCACCTCCAGATCAGGCGGAAAGATCGTGCGGAACGGCTGGCCGCCGCGAATGACCTCGGGCACCTGGTGCGCGTTGCGCTTGGCAAGCGCCGGCGAAAGCCAGATATAGTCGAGCTGGCAGAGATGCCGCTCCTGCGGCCCGCGGCTGTGGAACAGCGTCCAGCGATCCATCACCGGACGGCGCAGCATCGGGTTCTCGACAAAGCCGTCGCGGGTAAAGACGTCGAGCGAACTCGTCTCCTCCTCATGCGGCACGAACTGGTAGCCGGTGCGCCGGTCGCCGAGGATGTTCACCTTCTCCTGGTAATCGTTCATGTCGCCGCAGATCGCGAACATCTTGTCGGCCGTCTTCCCGCGGCCGAAGCGGCTTTCGATGATGTGGCGCACGGCCGAGGCTTCGGCCACGCGCAGCGGCATCGTCGCCTGCCGGCCGTCGAGCCCTTCGCGCGCCGGCCCCATCGACTTGAAATGCACCACGTAGAGCGTCAGCGGCCGCCCGCCGATCCTTAAGTCCAGCTCCAGGCAGTCGCGCTTGAAGATCCGGTCGGCCGGACGGTTGGTAAGCGCTATTCTGTCGTTGAAGAGGTCGAGGTCCTCATAGGTCAGCCCCGCATGGCTCTTCACGTCGAGGCATTCGATCGGCTGGCCGTCGCGCGTCTCCTCGCGCATCAGCACGGCGACGTCGATCCCGCGCGAATCATTGCCCTCGATCAGGTACTTCTGGCGATAGCCGTTGCCGACCATGCGAAAAAGGTAGTTGTATTCGAAGGCCTGCAGCGAGGCCATGTTGTCGGCTTCCTGCAGGCAGAGGATATCGGCATCGCAATCGGCGATCGCCAGCGCCGACATCTGCCGCGTATCGTCCGTATGCGCAATCGTGCGCGCCTCCTCCAGCCGCTGGTACTCGGCTTCCGTCTTCACGTCGAAGAGCCGGAGCACGCGGTCCTGTTTCAGCTGGTTGCGAAAGCCGGAAAAATCGAAGCGGCTCAAAAGGTTTTCGATGTTGAAGGTGGCAAGGCGAAGCGACATTTATCAATTCCGTGGCATGAAATGCGGGGAGCTTAAGCAATTCCAGGAAAAGTGTGAAACGGTTTCCGTTCGGAATTGGTCATCTCAAAAAGCAATTCCAGGAAAAGTGCGAAGCGGTTTTCCGTCCGGAATCGCGCCATCTCAAAAAGCAATTCCAGGAAAAGTGTGAAGCGCTTGTCCGTTCGGAATTGCGTCGCCTCAAAAGCAATTCGAGGAAAAGTGCGAAGCGGTTTTCCGTCAGGAATCCATTGAAATCCCGTACACACCGGCGGCCTCCAGCTTCGAGCGCGACCTATCGCGTGGGACCGCCGCCGCAAATACGATCCATGTCATCCAGAACACGAACCAATGTGCTCATATGGCATTATCGCGTTGTCTCTTGCACTTGTTGGAGGATTGGGTTGAACACGGAAATCGAAATCAAGCTCGAGCTTCTCCCTGAAGATCTCGATCGCTTCGCCGCATCCGGGTTTCTGGGTGAGCCGGCGCGCGTCGAAAGCCAGCGGTCCGTCTATTTCGATACGCGCGCCCGCGACCTGTTCCAGTCGGGTTTCACGCTGCGCATCCGCACGGTCGGTTCTGCCCGCACCCAGACGATCAAGGCGACGGGAGCGAGCGCCTCGGTTTTCGCCCGGCCGGAATGGGAGCAG
This sequence comes from Ensifer sp. ENS06, assembly GCF_014852205.1. NCBI lineage: Bacteria > Pseudomonadati > Pseudomonadota > Alphaproteobacteria > Hyphomicrobiales > Rhizobiaceae > Ensifer > Ensifer sp. ENS06. The sequence continues at coordinate 437,163 of NZ_JACVBC010000002.1, forward strand.
CCGCTGGACAGCGACGAGCCGGTGGTCGACCACACCACGCCGCTTGCCGCCCAGTTCGACCTCGAGCCAGGCGATCTGCAGGCGCATTTTGCCGTCGATGTCGAGCGCACCACCTGGAAAGTGAAACAGGATGGCGCCGACGTCGAGGTCGTGCTCGACCGCGGCCTGATCACCGCGGGCACCCGCCAGACCGCGATCGGCGAGATCGAACTTGAGCTCAAGGACGGCGCGCCCGAGGCGCTCTTCACGCTCGCCCGCCGTATCGAGGCGATCGTTCCCATCCGCTTCGGCGTCATGTCCAAGGCGGAGCGCGGCTTCCGTCTCATCGATGCCGAGCAGATGGTCTTCAAGGCCGAGCCGGTCGAACTCGACCGCGAGATGCGGGTGGCAAAAAGCTTCCGCACGGTCGCCCTTGCCTGTCTTCGCCACCACCGCCTGAACGAAGACGTGCTGCGCGTGCGCCAGAACCCGGAGGCCCTGCACCAGGCTCGCGTTGCCCTTCGGCGCCTGCGATCGGCCTTCTCGCTCTACAGGGATTTGCTTCAGGACGACGAAAGTACGCGCCTGAAAGGCGAGCTGAAGTGGCTGGCGGGCGTCTTCGGCAAGGCCCGCGACGTCGACGTTCTCCTGGCCCGCGCATCCCAGCCGGAACTTGTCGAGTGGCTGAAGACAGCCCGCGCCGCCCGCTATCGGGAGGTGTTCGCGGCGCTCGATGACGGACGCGGCCGCGCCCTCATGCTCGATCTCCACCAGTGGCTGCACTGCGGCGCCTATCTTTCATCGCCGCCCGCCGAACTTCACGATCGGCCCGTGACCGATTTCGCCGAGGCCGTGCTCGACCGCGAGCGCCGGAAGCTGAAGAAGCACGGCCGCGCGCTCGCCAAGATCAACGACGAGGAGCGGCACGAGGCCCGCAAGGACGCCAAGAAGCTGCGCTATGCCGCCGAATTCTTTGCGACACTGTTCGACGACAAGCGTGGCGCCAGGCGCCACAAGCGCTTCACGGCCGCAATGGCCGCACTGCAGGATGAACTCGGCACGCTCAACGATCTGGTTTCGGCGCCGCATGTGCTTGGCGAGATCGGCCTCGAAGGTCACCCGGACGCCGGAAAGCTCGTCGTTCAGGCCAACAAGGACAAGCTCATCGACCGCGCGCAAGCTGCGCTCGACGACGTGATCGACGTCAAGCGCTTCTGGCGTTGAGCATGCCGGGCAAACCGACGTCGGTTTATCCCGGCACCTTGGCCACCCTCATGCCGCAACCGTGATCTTCGGCGGCTGCCAGGTGCCGTCGAGGATCGCGTCCTTGCCCCAATAGGCGCGAATGTAGAGCGAGAAGATTCCGTGCGGCGCCGGCAGCCAGTTGCTGTCCTTCTCCCCGCCGGGGCGCTCGGCGCTCACATAAAGCGTCAGCGAGCCGTCGGCATTGCGCTTCAGCCTGTCGCTCTTGGTGCCCAGCGAATAGCGCTTGAAGTCGTTGGTGTGGAAGAGGTGCTTGTCGTCATAAAGGGTCAGCGACCAGAAGCCGTTGACCGGCGGTTCCTGGCCGGGCGCAAAGGTGATCTCGTAAAGTTTCACGCCGGTCAGCTGGTCGCCGGCGCCGTCGAAGTCGGTATAGAAATACTGCGTCTCGCTCGGCCGGTTGTTGAACATGTTCGACTTGGCGGTGCCGGTCCGGTTGAAGTAGTCGATCCCCCATTGCGCATTGTTGACCGAGCGGTTCCAGCCATTGCCGGCCGGCAGCCCGTTGCGCTGCCATTCCAAGAAGGGGTGGATGACCTTGTTCTCGGTCTCGATCGCGGTGTCGACGAGCATGCCCCGAAGCTCGGGATCCCGCTCGGCCGCGTCGAGCAACAGGCGGAACTGGGCAAAAAGCGCCTCCTCCCCCGGCAGCGGATCGACCGCGGCGATGGCGTCGCCGAACTGGTCGAAGAACGTCTCCGGCGTCACCCATTTGGTTTCGGCGTCGGTCGCGCCGCCGTTTAAGGGCGGAGCCGGAATGTCGGTCAGCTTTGCCCATTCGATCGTCTTCGCCTCGCCGGTAAACTCTTTCAGCGGATAGAAAACCACCTGGTTGATCAGCGGCTGGACCGCCTGGTTGTCGTCGCTCACATCGGTCTGGAAGATGCGGGGAATGGCGCTCGCAAGCGATGTCGGGGAGCGGATGATGTCGGTGATGCCGGCGGGCTTCAGCCCGTCCCAGTCGGGGCCGACAAGAAGATAGAAGCCGGGCCGCGTGCCATAGGGCTTGCCGAGCTGGCCGAACTGATCGGTGCGGGCATCGTAGAGCGAATAGAGCCAGAAGCGGTCGCCGAAGTCGGGCACCTGCGCGACGACGGGCTCATCGTCGAGCTCGAAGAAACCGAGGCCATAGACGACGTCCTGGTTGGGGCATGTGACGAAGGTTTCCGACGGCTCGATATAGTCGTGCAGCATGCCCACCTGGCCGCGCGGGGCCACAGGCGAAAGGCCACCGAGCAGACCCGCATAGGGCGCCTGGGTGACCTTGGCCCTGCGGTTCAGCATGTTGACGATCGGCCAGCCCCAGATATAGGCCATCTGCCCGATCGTACGGGCATAGCCTGGATGCATGGCAACACCGGTCACCGGCAGCGTCGGCGCTCCCGGCCCGAGCTCTTGCTGCGCCTCGGCGGGCGTGGCCGAGGTAACGACCGAGGCGGCGGTCAAAGCCGCCGGAACGGCCGCGCCGGCACCGATCGCGGCAAGCGAGGCTGCTCCGATCCCGCCTTTCATCATGTCGCGTCGAGTGATTTCAAGATTGCTGCCGGATGTTTTCATCATCGTCTCCAGGCGTCCTGATCAATCAGCTTTCGAAAGGCACCCGCACAGGCGCCCCGTTTTTGGCACACCGTCCATCTCGCCCGGCTCGTCCTCGCGCCGGGAAACCGGCCTTTCGCCCTCACCCGTGACGGTTCAGGACACGGATCGCTCGCAAGAATGGTTCTCTGTTTTTTTTCCTCAACTGCGGCATTTCAATGCCCAGCAGCACGGGTCCGCACAGGGCCGTCGGACACCGCGCGTGAGGACCGCTATCCTGCCGAAACAAGCCGTTCGGCGAAAGTACGTAACTGTTAAAATACGATGCAAATGACCACGCAAAGCAGGGCGATCTTCCTTTCACCGATCGCCCCCGCCTTGAGGAACCGTCGCAGGCTCAGCGGCGGCCGTCCTGCGCCGCTATCGCCCTTTCGATCCTCAGCGCCAAGTCATCACTCACCGGCACCATCGGTAGGCGCATCTCCGGGCTGTCGATCAGCCCCGCGCGCCACAGCCAGTGCTTGATCGGCCCGGGGCTCGGCTCGGCAAAGAGCAGCCGCGGCAGGTCGGCAAGGCGCTGCCATGCGGAAAGCGCCCCCGCCTGGTCGCCGGCAAGCAGCCTGTTGCGAACATCGGCGAACGCTGCCGTCTGCACATGGGCTGACGCCGTGATCCCGCCTTCGGCCCCTTGCGTCAGCGCCGTGTAGAACAACGGGTCCTCGCCGGTCAGTACGGCGAAATCGCGCGGCTTGTGGCGCAGCAGATCGAAGGATTGCGTCGCATCCGCCGAACAATCCTTGACGCCGACGATGTTTCTCCGTTCCGCCAGTTGCAGCATCGTCTCGTTGCCGAGGTTGACGCCCGTCCGGTAGGGAATGTTGTAGATCAGGATCGGCCGGTCCGTGGCATCAGCAAGGGCCGAGAAATGCGCAAACAGCCCCCGCTGCGACGGCCGCGTGTAATAGGGGCAGGCAATCAGATAGCCATCGACGCCCCAAGCGGCCATCCGCTCCAGCGCCTTCACCGACTTCCGCGTATCGCTGCCGGAAAGCCCGAAATAGACCGGGATGCGCCGGCCGGATCCAGCCAGGGCCTGATTGGTGATCGCAACCACCCGCTCGCACTCCGCCTCGTCGAGCGCCATGCCCTCGCCCGTGGTCGCGCCGAGAATGAAGCCATCGATCGGCTCGGCCGCATAGTGGGCGACCAGCCGGCGGAGTGAGCGCTCGTCCAGTTCACCATCGCGAAAGGGCGTGATCAGCGGCAGCCAGAGGCCGCCAAGGCCCGGCGATTGCGTTGAAGCTGTGCTTTCCATGAAATTCCATCTCCTTGAAAAAACCGGAGACGGAGAGCGCAAGCGAAAACCCCGTCCGAACCGGCGGGGTCGATCTGGTCCTTGTGCTTGCTATGCTCTGCGCGCAACGACCGACAGCCCCGGGTGCGGGGCTTTTTTCGCAGTCGTCAGTTTGGCGAGGCGGCAGGTCATGGGCGCGAAGGTCGAACAGTCCGGCTGCATTGTCAAGGAGGACCCGCTCCTAGCGACGACGTGCCTGCGCTCCCCGATCGTCGCAGCAACGCCTCGATCTTGCAATTTTCAGTTGTTTACAGTTACTCGGCCGCATCAAATCCAATCTTGCAGCAGGCTTGGCGAAGGCTGCTGAAGATTGCATGACGCCGTGCGCGGCACGCGCTTCGACAGGCTGATACAGCGCTCGCCGGCAATCCAATCCGCTTAGCCCAAACTTGAGCTTCCGCTCAGTCCGGACATGAGCTTCCGCTCAGTCCGGACATTCCGCGCCGGTCTCCACCCAGGCTGTGATCAGCGCGGCGAACTCCGGTTGCGAACCGGGCGGCGCACTGCGGCCCTCACCCGGATGCCAGGCCCAGCCGACCAGGTGATCCTCGCCCATGTGCTTGATGAGATCGGCATGGGAGCGGTTGCCGTTACGCTCGGTGTCCTTCACCTGTTCGCAGATCTCGCGAACGGTGAGGCCCTGCCAGGCCATGCTTTCGGGCGCCAGCTGCCAATGGGCGTTGCCGGGGATGGATTTCAGCCGGCTGCCGACGATCGCCCGGTTCTCCGCGCCGTGGCAGGTGCTGCAGGCAAGGCCGGCCGGCCCCATCGAACTGTCGGCGTCGATCATCAGTGGCACATGCGGGTGCATGTCCTCGCCCTGCGTCGGGCTGCGCGTTGCCGGGTGGCAGTTGATGCAGCGCGGATGGGTGAGCACCCGGCTCGCCTCGGCAAAGATCGCCTTCGAGCGCTGGCGCGCGTCGGTGATCGAGGCAAAGTCGGCCGCGCCTTTCAAGGCGCCGCCGCTGGCGGTTTCGGCAAAACCGCTGACCGGCTCGAAAGTGGCGATGAGACCTGCGGCCACGAGCGCGGATGCAAGCGAGAGAGCAAGGGCGGGCCTGTTCATGGTCACACCCTCCTCAGGTCGCCCTGGTCGATCGGCAGGGTTCTGAGCCGCTTGCCGGTCGCCATGAAGATCGCGTTCAGAAGCGCCGGCGCCACGCCGGGCGTGCCCACTTCGCCGATGCCGCCGGGCGCCTCGGCGCTCGGCACGATATGCACCTCGATCGGCGGCGTCTCGTGAATGCGCAGGACAGGCGCATCGTCGAAATTCCCTTCGACCACCGCGCCGTTTTCAACGGTGATGCGCCCGTAAAGTGCCGCACTCAGGCCGTAGACGACGCCGCTCTGGATCTGTGCTTCGACCGTGTCCGGGTTGATCACCTGGCCGCAATCGACCGCGCAGACGATACGCTCGGTCTTGAACCTGCCGTTCCCGTCGAGGCTGACTTCGGCGACCATCGCCGCGAAGCTGCCGAAATCCTCGGCAACCGCGATACCCCGCCCCCTGCCCTTGGCAAGCGGGGTCGACCAGCCGGCCTTCTCGGCTGCAAGGTCGAGCGCGCCGAGCAGCCGCGGCTTGTGCTGCAGCAGCCGCCGCCGGTATTCGAGCGGATCGATGCCCGCCAGTTCCGCCAGTTCGTCGATTCCGCATTCGACCGGGGGAATGTTGCGGGTGGCGCCGACACCACGCCAGTTGCCGGTGAGCATGCCATCCGGCGCCTCTTGGCGGGCAAAATCGGTCTGCCTGTTTTCGATCGCATAGGGCGTTTCGGCCCCCGCCATCTGGTCGAGGTCGACACCGTCCTTGGTAAAGCCTGGGAACCAGCGCGCCATGACCGACGGGCCGATGACCCGGTGCCGCCAGGAGACCGGCATGCCGTCGGCCCCGAGCGTCGCCGTCACCTTGCTGTAGTTGAGGTAACGATAGCAGTCGTGACGGATGTCCTCCTCCCGGCTCCAGGTCACTTTCACCGGGCCCTTCACCTGCTTGGCGATCTTCGTCGCGAGGATCACGCCGTCGACATCGAGCCTGCGGCCAAAGCCGCCGCCGAGCAAGTGGTTGTGCACCACCACCTTTTCGACCGGCAGGCCGGTCACGTCGGCTGCCGCCTGCCGTGCCCGGCTCATGATCTGCGTTCCCACCCAGACCTCGCAGCCATCGGGGCGCACATGCACGGTGCAATTCATCGGCTCCATGGCGGAATGGGTCAGGATCGGCATGCGGTAGACGAATTCGTGCACCGGCCCATGCTCGGCCTCGGCCTTGGCGACATCGCCTTCGCTGACATGCGGCAGGGCCTTGCCGTCGATCGCCGCATCCATGAGGTGCTCGAGTTCGGCTTGCGAAACCGAGGCGCTCGGCCCCGGATCCCATTCGATCGAAAGGGCCGCGAGCCCCTTCCGCGCAGCGCCGGTATTGTTGGCGACGACCGCGACGGCCTCCTCGATGCGGACCACCTGGCTGACGCCCTTGATCGCCATGGCCGGGGCCTCGTCGACTGAGCGCAGCTTGCCGTTGAAGTGCGGACAGATCGCGATCGCCGCATAGGAGACGCCATCCGGGCGGGCATCGATGCCGAATTTCGCCGTGCCGTTCACCTTCTCCGGGCTGTCGAGACGATGCACCGGCTTGCCGATCACCCGGTAGCTGGACGCCGGCTTCAGCGGCACCTCCTGCGGCACGACTTCAGAGGCCGCAGCCGCAATCAGGCTGCCATAGGCGGCGCGCCGGCTGGCGGCGGTCTCGACCACATGTCCCGCCTCGGCCTTGCAGGCGTCCGGCGAAACGCCCCAGTCGCGCGCCGCAGCGCCGATGAGCATGATGCGGGCCGCAGCACCCGCCTTGCGCATCTGCTCGTAGACACCGCGGATCGCAAAGGAACCGCCGGTGATCTGGTCGCCCAGCAGCGGATTGGCATATTGCTTGGGGTCGGCCGGCGCATGTTCCAGCACCACCTGGTCGAGCCCGACCTCCAGCTCTTCGGCAAGTATCATCGCGACCGCCGTATAGATGCCCTGCCCCATTTCCACCGAGGGCATGACGAAGGTGATCTTGCCTTCCTGGGGAATGCGGATGAAGGCGTTCGGCGAAAAGGGCTCGCCCGCTGCGACGGCAGCCTGCGGCCTGAAGCTGATCACCAGCCCCGCGCCGGTCAGCGATGCGCCGATCAGAAGCTGGCGGCGCGATAAGGATAGGTTCGTTCTGTCGAAGATGGACATGGCATCACCCCCGCGCCGCAAGCTTGATGGCTGCACGAATGCGCGGATAGGTGCCGCAACGACAGATGTTTCCGGCCATGACCGCATCGATGTCGTCGTCGGTCGGCGTGGGATTGGCGGCAATGAGCGCGGTCGCCGACATGATCTGCCCGGATTGACAGTAGCCGCACTGCACCACGTCGATGTCGAGCCAGGCCTGCTGCACCCGTTTGCCCTCGGGCGTGTCGCCGATCGCCTCGATCGTGGTGATCGGTTTCTCCGCCGCCTCTGACACCGGCATCACGCAGGAGCGCGCCGCCTGCCCGTCGACATGCACCGTGCAGGCGCCGCACATGGCGATGCCGCAGCCGAATTTGGTTCCGGTAAGCCCTATCGTGTCGCGCAGGACCCAGAGCAGAGGGATATCGCCGTCCACATCGACGGCATAGCTCTTTCCATTGACCGTGAGGTTGTAAGGCATGCGACCATCGGCCCCTCAGGGCCGCTCCCCTGTACATGCGAAGGCGCGAAAATACCAACAAGGGCGACGATCGGCCAAATTACATTCTTGTGAGGTCCCGTCGGGAAAATCCCTCCTCCGCCGCCGCCGGACGCGATGCGTAGAGGAACGAGCGCTGCTGAAACGAAATCGGGATGCGCCGCGGCTGGTGACCAGCTCAGGCACATCCCGATGATATCAATAGGTTTTTTTACGCAGAAATCAGAGGAGATTGGTCTCGACGTCGATGTTGCCGCGCACTGCCTTGGAGTAAGGGCAGATATCATGGGCGGCGTGGATGATGTCGTGCGCGACGTCGCGGTCGAGACCATCCAGGCGAACGTTCAGGCGGGCACGCAGGAAATAGGAGCCGTCGTTGACGTTGAGATCGATCTCGGTATCGACCTGCGGCCCGGCCGGGAGCTTCACCTTGCGCTGCAGCGCTGCGAGCTCGATCGCGCCCAGGTAACAGGCCGACCAGGCGGCACCGAACAGGTTTTCCGCGGCCGGATGCGGCTGGGTGAGCTTGAGTTCCAAAGTGCCGTCTTGGCTGATGGTGCCGCCGTCGCGGCCGCTGGTGTTGTGGGTCTTGCCGGTGAAAAGAAGCTTCTCGGTCATGTCATTTCCTCTCTGTTTGATTTTTTATTGGATCCGATTTAATCGGATGCGATGTTTATAGATGAAGCGCTAGGCATCGTCAACACCATTGCGATTTAATCGGATACGATTTATATTAAGTGCAGACAACGAAAAGGAAAAAAGATTCCCATGTCCACGTCCAAGACTGCCAAGGACCCTGGCACTGCATCGGCCAAGGGCGGCAAGAAGCTCTCGAACTTCCTGTGCTTTGCGATCTACTCGGCAAATCTTGCCTTCGGCCGCGCCTACAAGCCCCTGCTCGACAAGCTGGGCCTCACCTATACCCAATACGTGACCCTCGTGGCGCTGTCGGAAGAGGACGACCAGACGGTGAGCACGCTTGGTGAAAAGCTCTTTCTGGAATCGAACACGCTGACGCCGATCCTGAAGAAGCTCGAGGCTGACGGTTACCTTCAGCGTCGCCGCGATCCCGCGGACGAACGCCAGGTGCGACTGACGCTGACGCCGGCCGGCCAGGCGGTGGTGGATGCCGAGCCGGGTGCTGCGCTGACCGACGTGATCGGCCTCGGTGACGACTTTGAGACGGTGCAGCGGTCGGTGGCAAAGCTGCGCGACAACCTGCTAGGCGCTGGTCAGCCCGGAAACCGGAAATAGTGAAGGTCGCTGAAACGCCCGCCTGCCGCTGCCGCGATTATCGCTCGCGCAAAGGCCGGCACGGCGATTGGAGCGGCCAGCATCACGCGCAAGGGCGGCTCTCCGCCGTCCTTGCCGCTTGGCCGGATCAGGCACTCAAGCGCTCACGCGGCACCATCATTTCCGCCGCTTTGGCGTAACCGCCGTCCATGCCGTCGAGAAAATGTAAGTGCGCATCCGGTCGCGCCGACGGCACAAGGCAGGTCATCAGCGCGTGGCTCTGCCGATGCAGCCCGAAGATCACCTCGCCCCGCGCCTTGGCGGCCGCAAGGATCGCCTCGATGCGGTCGATCTGCTCCGTCGTGCAATCCACCGTCAGGCGCAGGCCGTCGTCATATTTGCGGAAATCGGAACTGGCGGCCACTCCCGCCCAGCGCTCGGGCGCAACCCGCACCCGCGCGTCCTTCGGCACACCCATTTCCTCCGGCAGAGGATGCGACTGCCGCGGCCCTTGATCGAAGACAGCGATCACCGCGCGCGCCACGGCGGCAAAGCGCTCGGGCGTCACGTCGTCGGCGGGTTCGGCCAGCAGCGACAGGATCTGCCCCTGCCGGCTTGGAAACGGCCGCCATTCGCAGGCAAGGCCGGTCAGATCCGGTTCGGCACCATGGCTTTCCGGCGAAAGCAGGTAGCGCCCCTGCTTCAGCTGCCGCTCCGCCCATTTAAGCCCACCGCCGGTAAACATCGCATAGGTCGCGTTTTCCGATGCGGCATAGCGGGCGATGCGCACATCCTGGCCATGGTCCCTGATATCCCGGACCGTCAGCAGGCCGACGCGCAAATCGAGACCAAACCGGTCCCTTGCGAAGGCGGCGAGCTGCCGCAGCGCCGAAGCTGCCATTGCCGCGCCGCCGGGCGCCAGCGCAAAGGCCGCGCCATCGCCGCGAAACACGAAGGGAAAATCGAAATCGCCGCGCGCATTGCCGATGGCGGCAATCGCCGAAGCGCCGACATAGTTGACGTCCTCGTAGCGCCCGGCCCGGATCGCGCCGGTGGAATTCACGACGTCGGTGATGCCGATCAGCCAGTCATCCGGCAGCGGCTCGTAGACATCGGGATCGAGCACGCGGGAAAACTCGCGATAGGCGCGAACGGGCGTAGCGTCACCAGTGTTGTGCATGTCCATTCTCCGTACCGACGAACCGAGCAAACCTCTTGGCCGCCTGCCTCCGGCAAGCGCCTCCGATCATCCGGCACCGCCAAATTAGATCGGACGCGATATAAATACCGAGCAACAGCGGAATGTCAAGATGACACTATTAAATCGGATACGATAATAATGGCCACGAATCCACGCGATCAAGCCGATACGCTAAAGGTCAGGAAATCGCCACGACCTCGAGCTCCTGGTCGCCGACCGTGACGAGGTCGCCCACTGCCTTGCCCATGAGGATGCGTGCCACCGGCGAGACATAGGAGATCGATCCCGCCTTGGGGTCTGCCTCGTCCTCGCCGACGATCCGGTATTTTTGTACCCGCCCGTCGTCCCGGCTGAAGGTCACCGTGCTGCCAAAGGCGACGATCTCGTTGGAGGCAGGTTCGGGCATCAGCTGTGCGGTGCGCAGCCGTTCGGAGAGATAGCGCACGTCCCGCAAGGGTCCCGCCTGCTGCCGCCGCTTTTCGTTCACGTCGTCGATCGTGGCTGCCGCTTCATAGGCGACCCGCGCCTCCTGCATCTGCGCCTCCAGCGCCGTCAGCCCCGCCTTTGTCACCAGGTTCGGATGCGGCGAAACCGCCCGGTCCGGCAGCAATGTCTCGGCGGCGGTTTCGGCACTTTCTTCCTTGGTGAAGGCAACGCTCAATCTTCAAAACTCCGTATCGCGGGCAAGAGGCCGGCTTCATATCGGCCCCGGACCGGCCTATCAACACTATAAGCCGCTTGCCCGCCCGCCGGCCACCGGAATGTCCACCTGCTGCCGCGTGGCCGAAGCCGGGCCGCGATTGCACCACGCGTGCATCCTGCCCTCTCCTAGTCGCCGCCGGAGACCACCAGCTTTTGCTTGGCGCCGCCGCCCGAACGCGCGATCGCATCCACCACCCGCACACGGAACTCCGCGGGTTCGGCTTCCACCGCCTCGAGTGCCGCACGCACGCTCAGTTCGACGGCAGCGTGGACGGCGGCCGCATCGGCGCCTTCAAACACGGCGATCGCGATTTCCAGACCATCCGGCAGTTGCACGAACTGGAATTGCCGCACCCCGGCCGCACCCGTCAGCGGCGAGCGAAGCCGGTGGGCGTGCACATTGACCGTTCCGCCACCGCGCCTGGGCAGCCGCAGCGTCTCTTCCCTCCGCCCGGCAATCGACCCGATCCGCCAGAACGGCAGGCCGCAGCGGCACGGCTCGGTCGCCATCGCCACGATGTCGGAGATCTCGTAGCGCACCAGCGGCAGCGCGCGATTGGCAAGGGTCGTCACCAGCAGCTTCGCGCCCTCCACGCCGTCGGGTACCGGGCGGTCGTCTCCGTCCACCACCTCGAAGACGAAGCTGTCTTCGGCGAGATGCAGCCCGTCGCCAAGCAAGCATTCGTGGCCCATGGGTCCCGCCTCGGTGCAGACATAGCTGTCGGCGATGGCCGCCTGCCAAGTCTCGGCCGCAAGCTCGCGCACCTCCTCCGTCAGCGTCTCGGCGCTGGTTCGGAAAAGCCGCGGCCTGATCTTCAGCCGCCCCGCCTGCTGCTCGCCCACCAGGACACGCACGAAGGACGGATAGGTCGAGATCACCTCGGGCTGGTTCAGGTTGAGGCCCTCCACGATCTCCTCGATCGGCATCAGCACGTTGAACCGGGGCGCCGGCGGCCTCAACGCCCGAAGCTCCACGCCGATATGGTAGGAAATATGGACCGGCGACGAGGCGAATATGGCAACACTGCGCGTCGTCTCGTCGATGCCGACGATCGCCTGGAAACGCACCATGTTGGCGATGGCCGATAGCCAGGCTGCGGGATCGAAGACCGCGACCCCACGCTCGCCGGTCGTGCCGCCCGTGGCAACGGCCCTGTATTCACCAAGCAGAAGCGAGCCGGAAGACTGTCCGCTGAGATGCCCCTCGACCAGTTGCCGGCTCAGCCTCGGGTCGGTAACGATCCGGTCGAAATTCTCCATAAGCGCCCGCTTCGTCAGCACGGGCAGATCCTTGAGTGCGGCCCCCTGCGCCAAGCGGTCGCCAATGGTTTCGCGATAGTAGGGTGACGCATTGACCGCATGCTTCAGGGCGGATTGCAGCGCGCCGCCTTGAAACGATCGCAACAGCTCCCGCGACCATTCCGAGCGCAGCAGACGCTCCTGTGCCGCCTTCAGCAGAAGGTCGCGATCGAGCGTCGGAGACGCGGCGGTGACTGGCGACATCGGATCAATCCTCGTGTCCTGCTTCAGCCTGGAACCGCGCCAACTGCCACCGGGCACGGTCAAAAGGTCCGCATGCGGACGAACCGTCGCTCCGGCAGATGGAACCGGGCCCCTTGCCGCGGAAAGCGGAATCGGCCCGCCTGCCCGCTGCAACCGGGATTTGCGGCGAAACGTCCAATTGCACCTCAGGGCCTTGATTGTATCGCAAAAGGGGGGATCTATGCGGCTGCAACGCGAAAAAGCCGCCCCGCCCCAGTCTCGACGCAGGGCGACCAGGCTTCGGCCGGATTCGTCGCGGCACGATCAAGGAGGAGAAAAGCAGTTGGCCGAGCCGTTTGTCGTCTACGGAGCCTCAGGCTCAGGATCGGTTCCGATCGAGGCCGTTTTGAGCCTCATCGGCGTGCCCTACCGCGTCGAGGAACACACCCCCTGGGAAGGAAAGCAGGAGGCGGACAGGCTGGCGCGCATCAATCCCCTGCGCCAGGTTCCGGCCCTCGCACTCCCGACCGGCGAACTGATGACCGAAAGTGCCGCGATCCTGATCTGGCTCGCCGATGCCTATCCCGAGGCCCGGCTGGCACCGGCGGTGACCGACGCAAGACGACCGGCGTTTCTCCGATGGATGACCTTCGTATCCGCCGCCATCTACGCGCTCTACTGGATTGCCGACGATCCCTCCCGCATCGCCGAACGGGAGGAGGACCACGCGACCGTCAAGGCCCGCGTGTTCGACCGCGTCGCCCATTGCTGGCAGCGAATGGGCGCGGAACTGCAACCGGGCAAATATCTTCTCGGCGATGAACTGTCGGTCCTAGACCTCTACGTCGCCACCGCCTCGCGCTGGTCACCCGGCCGCCGCCGCTTCTACGAGGTCGCCCCGACCCTTGCCGACATCGTCCGCCGCGTCGATACCGATCCGAAGCTCGCGACGCTCTGGGCGGAACGCTTTCCGTTTACCGAGGGCTGGGAGCGTTGAGGGCAGGAAACCTCGTTGATGTCGTCGCTGCAGCCGCAGCGCGATGGACATCCGGCCGATCGCTCAGAGCGGCATTCTGCCCTCCACGATGGCCCTGAAATAGGCCACGCCGAAAGGAATGGCATCGTCATTGAAATCGAACCGCGCGTCATGCACCGACGCGCTGTCGCCATTACCGATCAGCATGATGTTGCCGGGGCGCGCTTCGAGCATGAAGGCAAAGTCCTCCGAGCCCATCAGCGGCTCCAAGGCGTCGTTGACGTGCGCGTCTCCGACCAGGGATCGCGCCACGCTGACGGCAAAGGCGGTCTCTCTTCCATGGTTCACGGTCGGCGGAAACATGCGTTTGTAGGTGACCGTGGCGCTGGCTCCGTAGGCCTCGGCAATCCGTTGCGCGATGGAGGTAACGCGCGCCTCTATCAGATCTCTCGTGCCGGGATCGTAGGTCCTGGTCGTCCCGCCCATCTCGGCCGATTGGGGGATGACGTTGCCGGCCTTGCCTCCTGCCATCCAGCCGACCGTGACCACGGCGCACTGACGCGGATGGACGTTGCGGGAGACGATCGTCTGCAAGGCCAGAAGTATATTGGCGCCGACCACCAGCGGATCGACGCTGACGTGCGGGGAAGCGCCATGCGCGCCCTTGCCGTCGACCCTGATCCTGAAGCCATCGGCCGAAGCGGCCAGAGGTCCACAAGCGGTGGCAAACTGCCCGATCGGCAAACCGGGCTCCGTGTGCATGGCATAGATCTCGTTGATTCCGAAACGCTCCATAAGGCCATCGTCGACCATGGCCTTGCCACCGCCGCCGCCCTCTTCGGCCGGCTGAAAGACGACCACGGCCGTGCCGTCAAATGCTCGCGCCTCGGCCAATTCCCGCGCGGCCCCCAGCAACATCGCCGTGTGGCCGTCATGACCGCAGGCGTGCATGACGCCCGTTGTCCTTGACGCCCAGGCGGCCCCGGTCGCCTCCTCGATTGGCAAGGCATCCATATCCGCCCGCAGGCCAATCACCCTGCCGCTTGACCGCTTCTGGCCGTGGATAACGCCCACGACGCCCGTCCGACCGATGCCGGTCACGACCTCGTCGCATCCGAACGCGGCGAGTTTGGAACGCACGAACTCCGCCGTCCTGTGGACGTCGAACTGCAACTCCGGATGGGCATGAATGTCGCGCCGCCAGGCAACGACATCGCCATAATCGGAACCGACGGCCGGCATGGAGCCTCCCTTTTCCTGAGTTTGCGGCTGCAAATGGCTCGGCGGTGAAAGATATGGCGTTTATGAAGGGATGCAACCTGCGCCCTCTATACAACCGATCGGCTTGTCACGTGGCGACCGCATGATATGCATTCGGCCTGTTCACCATGAGCACCCCATGACCGACGAAGCCCCACCACCGCTCCTGACCGAAGACGACCTGCGCCATATTACCCGCTGGGCGGTCCTGTGCGCCGCGCGCGCGCTGCCGGTCTTCGAGGCGGCGGTGCCGGGCGATACCCGGCCGCGCGAGGCGATCGCCGCGGCTGTCGCCTTTGCCGAGGGTGGTCCGCGCACGGCCGTCTTGCGCAAAGCCGCCTGGGGCGCCCAGGCAGCGACGCGCGCGGTTGACGATCCCGCCGCCAAGGCTGCCGCCCGCGCGGCCATTGCTGCGGCCGGTGCGCCCTATACCCACCCGATCGAGACGCCGCACCAGATCAACCATGTGCTCGGCCCCGCCGCCTACGCCATCCAGGCGCTGTCGATCGGAACAGCCGACGAGGCAGCCGCCACCGAAACGGAACTCCGGCAGCTGATCGCGCTCGCATCGACGGAAATCCGAGGCATCGTCGGCAAGTTGCCGGGACGAAAGCCCAGCAAAGGCGCGTTTCACGCCCTGCTCTACCGGCTCGACACGGCGCTGCGTCGCTGATCGCGGATCAGGAACCCTCGCTCCGCCACCCATTTGCAGGATCCCGATCGGTCGGGCCTCCCCGCTCCTTTTTCGCCTCGTCACTGAGCCAGGCGATCACAGTTTGAAGGCTGAGCGACTTTCGGTAGCGCGGCCAGACCAGATAGAAGTCCGAGGGCCCAGTCATCGAGCCCTCGAACAGCCGGATGAGCCGCCCTTCGGCGAGATCGCGCGCGACGAAATCGCGGTTGGCAAGAACGATCCCCTGGCCTGCCGTCGCCGCCTCGATCGCGTGCGAAGTCTGGTTGAAGCTGATGCCCTTGAACGAGGCCTGCCGGCTGCCACCGAAATGCCGCTCGATGAACTCCGGCCAGAAATTATGGGCGTCGTGCAGCAGCGTGTAGCCGGCCAGTTCCTCGGCGGTTTTCGGCGCCGGCCGCCCGGCAAGCAGCATCGGGCTGCAGACCGCGACGATCTCCTGCTCGAACAGCAGTTCCACCGCAAGCCCCGGCCCGAAGGGTGGCCGCCCGTAGCGCACGGCGAGATCAACGCCATCGGCCTGGAAGCTCGACATGCGGTCGGTCGCCAGAATATGCAGGTCGAGATCCGGATGCCGCGCGGTGAAATCCGGCAGGCGCGGGATCAGCCAGCGCGACGCGAAGGACGGCGTGGTGCTGATCGTCAGCCGCACCGGCTGGGGCTTCAGCCCGTCGGTCGCCCGCGCGATGATCTCCAGCGCCCGCCTGACATCGGCGATATAGGCGCGCCCCTCGCCGGTCAGCGCCAGCGCGCGCGGCAACCGCTCGAAGAGCTTGACCCCAAGCTCGGCCTCGAGCCCGCGGATCTGCTGGGCGACGGCCCCTTGCGTCACGCCCAGTTCCTCGGCTGCGAGGCGAAAGTTCAGGTGGCGCGCGGCCACCTCGAACACTTTCACCCCATTCAGCGAAGGGAGCTTTCCCGGTGCATCACTCATCGGATAGTTTTTCTACTGCCATATGAAAGCGAAATTGCTTCGTCGTCGCATGGAGGAGATGGTATTTCAATGGCAGCACCCGCGAAAGCGGCATTCCACGAATATGGATGAGGAGATTGGTAAAATGGCAGTAGAAAAAGTGGCCGTAATCACCGCCGGCGGCTCAGGCATGGGTGCCGAGAGCGCCAGGCGTCTGGCAGCCGACGGCTACAAGGTTGCGATCCTCTCCTCCTCCGGCAAGGGCGAGGCGCTCGCCGCCGAGCTCGGCGGCATCGGTATCACCGGCTCCAACCAGTCGAACGACGACCTGAAGCGTCTTGTCGATGCGGCCATGGAAAAATGGGGCCGGATCGACGTGCTGGTCAACAGCGCCGGCCATGGCCCGCGCGCCCAGATCCTCGAAATCACCGACGAGCAGTGGCACACCGGCCTCGACGTCTACCTGATGAACGTCATCCGCCCGGTCCGCCTCGTCACGCCGATCATGCAGAAGCAGAAGGCGGGCGCGATCATCAACATCTCCACCGCCTGGGCCTTCGAGCCCTCGCCGATGTTCCCGACCTCCGCCGTCTTCCGCGCCGGTCTTGCCTCCTACACCAAGATCTTCGCCGACACCTATGCGGCCGACAATGTGCGCATGAACAACGTTTTGCCCGGCTGGATCGACAGCCTGCCGGCGACCGAAGAGCGCCGCGATGCCGTGCCGATGAAGCGCTACGGCACCAGCGCCGAGATCGCCGCCACCGTCGCCTTCCTCGCCTCTGATGGTGCCGCCTACATCACCGGCCAGAACCTGAAGGTGGATGGCGGCCTGACGCGTTCGGTCTGAACGCGAGCCACCCCTGTTACTCCCGTCGCGCGCCTCCCAGGGGCGCGCGCCAGCCATTGTCGCACCCCGTTCAGGCCGTCACGGCCGGCGCGGCGTTGATGGCAGCATCGGCAAGCCGATCGGCGGCGGGTGCCCTCAACGGCATGGTCAGGGTCACGCGGAAATGGGCCGGGGAGACCGGTCCGGCGATGAGCGAACCGCCCTCGGGGAAGCGCGCCTTGACACGCTCTTCGACATTCGCAAGCCCCACACCGAGCCCGGATCGATTGACCATCGGCAGGACTTCGCCGGCATCGGACACGTTGTCGACCGAAAGCTGCAGCCGGTCCTCCTCCTGCGACGCGCTGATCGTGATCTTCAGATCGCCGGACGAGCGCCCGAGCCCATGCTTCACGGCATTCTCGACGAGCGGCTGCAGGATCAGGCTCGGCACCAGCGCCGTTCTCAGCTCCTGCGGAATGTCGAGCGTGACGCTGATGCGATCGGAGAACCGCTCTTTCTCGATCGCCAGATATTCCGATTGCAGCGCCAGCTCCTCCGAAAGCGCCAGATCCCGCAGAGGATCCATCTCCAGCGTCTTTCGCAGAAACGACGACAGCGAAAGCACCACGCGGCTCGCCTGAGAGGAGGCGCCCTCCTCGATCAGACCGACGATCGAGTTCAGCGTGTTGAACAGGAAGTGCGGATTGATCTGGTAGTAGAGCGCCTGCATCTTCGCGGTCAGCGCCTCTTCGCGCGAGATCGCCAGCCGGCGCTCCTGCGCGCTGACCTTCAGATTGTACATGTAGGCGATGAAGAAGCAGGACCAGCCGAAGAACAGCGAGACGCCGTAAAACAGCGTGTAGCAGAAGTTCTCGATTGTATAGTCGACACCGACTGCGGGCTTCACATAGGTGAACAGGTGATAGTCGATGGTGGTTGCAACCGTCGACGCCAGAATGGACAGGACGGCCGACACGAAAACCTGGGCTGCGATGTTCCGCGCGCGCATCATCGCCACGATGTGCGAAATCATCAGCGTGATCAGCACGCAAACCAGCGACACGACGAGCTTGATCGGCGCGTAGTCGACCGGATTGACGCCCAGCACCACCCAGAGCCCGCCGGTCATGAAGAACTCGGCCGCCCAGAAGGAGAGCACGAGCTTGATCACGCGTGAGAAGAACGCCGCGGCGCTCGTGTCCGAATGGTCCATGTCGAAGGTTTTTCGGTAGAAACTTCCAAGCACCATTATTCCGGCCACCATCCGCATTCGGTCATTCGCGTCGTTCAATCTATTTGCCTCAATTAGCGAAAATCAACCAATGCAGGCAAATCAACCTTTGTACGCCACAGGAATAGAAGGCGCTGCGGGCGCGCTGAGGTTCCCCTGCGCGGCCACACAGACGCCAGCATAGTGGTCAAATCGGCCCCCTCAGTCGCTTGGCCGGGCCACCCTCCGTGCGCATGTTCGTCGCTATCCCGTTGTCTTTCCTTGAGAAGCTCCTATTTCCCTGACGAAACCGCGAAAAAGGAGTTCCGCATGAACCGAAACGGCCTCTATCTCGTCATCGCCCTGCTTGCCGTCGCCGTCGTCGGCCTCGGCATCTATGTCTACCAGGAAGAGACGAAGCCGGGCGTCGAGATCAAGATCGGCCAGGACGGCGTTTCGGTTCAGGAAAACTAGGACGCAGGCAACAGGCGCGAACGACGAAGCGGGAACGGACCTCAACCGGCCGCCGCGTGAACGCGTTGCGCTACCAGAGCCGCCTGTTGACCATGGCAAAGGCCTGGCCCTATACCGAACCTGCTCGCCTGAACTGAGCAGAGGAATTGTCGATGCTGGAGCTTGTTCTCACCCACTGAGCGTCTCGATCGGTCGAGACGCGAAACCGCGCCACCGGCGAACGATACCCGTCGTTCGCGGTCGACAGCGCGCGACTGAAGGGTTTCAAGAACAGGTTTTTGACAATGACCACCATCGACATACGCTCCGAACGAGCGACTGACATCGCAACCATCCGGCAGATCACCAAGGCCGCTTTTGCGCCGATGGCCTATAGCAGCCAGACGGAGGCCGAAATCATCGACGCGCTGCGCAACGCCGGCGCCTTGACGATCTCGCTGGTCGCCCTCGACCAGGGCGAAATCATCGGTCACGTCGCCTTCTCCCCGGTCACGATCGACGGGAAGGACAAGGGCTGGTTCGGTCTCGGCCCCGTCTCCGTCAGGCCCGACCACCAGAAGAGCGGCACCGGCGGCAGGCTGATCCGCGAAGGCCTTGCGCGCCTTGCAAAGACCGGCGCCAAGGGCTGCGTCGTTCTCGGCGAGCCCGACTACTACAAACGCTTCGGCTTCGAGAACCACGCCGCCCTGCGCCTTGAAGGCGTTCCGGCCGAATACTTCATGGCAAAGGCGTTCGAAGGTCCGGTACCGTCAGGGCGCGTCAGCTTTCACGCGGGCTTTGATGCAAGCTGATTGACCTGACGACATGCCTCGGAGCGCGATGTGGAAGCACATCGCGCTCCGATACTCGCCTGCTTCCTCGTCGCCGAGAAGGGACGCCTGTTCGGCGACGCCAGCGTCAGAACCGCGCCGGCGCTGGACGCATGAGCATCTTGATTTTGCATCCCGAATGACTGTCCATGACGACAACCGTCGCGACTCGCTGCTGCCAGGCGATCACGAGAGACCGCGACATCCCGAAACGCCAAAGGTGCCGCGTTGCCTGCAAGCCTTTCCTTCACCGCCGCGCTGCTGCTTGTGGCCGCATCCGCCTCTGCGGCGATGGCAGGCGAGACGAGCACCGCGCCCTCGGGCACCTATTGCGGCCAGCTTTCCTCCGCCGGCGTGCTCTCGGACGCCGAGACGCATTTCGAAACCGCTGCCGATGGTACGGTCGTCGGCAAATACGTGTTTTCCGATCAGGGCCAGTCCGTCGACGGTGAACTCGCCGAAACCGGCGACGATGGCGACGGCAGCGATCTCACCCGAAGCTTCATGTGGCGCGACAAATACGGCTACGGCCAGCTGATCGTCACCTTCACGCCGGATTTCTCCGAATTCGACGGCAAGTGGAATGCCGGCGGATCCGAGTTCCTGCCGTGGAACGGCAGGCGGTGTCATCAGACGATCAGCTAGAGCGCGCCAACAAAGCGAGCCCAAACCGCATCGCCGCCTCACGCCGCAATCACCGCCCGCATCAGCCCCTCCAGCCAGTCGGCAAACACCTTGAGCCGGCGCGACAGATGCTGGCGGTGCGGGTAGAGCAAAGCCATCGGCATCGGCGCGGCGACGTGATGCGGCATCACCTCGACCAGCTGGCCCGCTCTGATGTGATCGATCACGTCATAGGCCGGGATCTGGATAAGGCCGAGGCCGGCGAGGCAGCAGGCGATGCTGCCTTCGGCGCTGTTGACGCTGACCCGGCCGGCAACCGAAACCGTGCGCGCATCGCCGTTCTCCATCCATTCCCAGTCCTCCACCCGGCCGCTCGAGGGTGAAGCGTAGTTGACCGCGACGTGGGCGCTGAGATCGTTGGGCGTCTCCGGCGTGCCGTGGCGCTCGAGATAGTCGGGGCTTGCGACATTGATCAGCCGGAGCGTGCCGAACGGCCGGGCAATCAGGCTCGAATCCCCGAGCGGCCCGACGCGCAGCGCGCAGTCGACGCTTTCCTCGATCAGGTGCACCGCCCGGTCGGTCATGCCGAGATCGATGTCGATGCCGGGGTACCGCGCCAGGAACTCCGGCAGCGCCGGCGCCACGATCAGCCGGCCGATGCGGCTCGGCAGGTCGACCCGCAGTCGTCCGGTCGGGCCGGAGGTGTCGCGGCGAAACAGGTTCTCCGCCTCGTCCATATCGGAAATCAGCCGCAGGCAGCGCTCGTAGAAGGCTGCCCCATCCTGCGTCGGCGCAACCTTGCGCGTGGTACGATGGAGAAGTCGCGTGCCGAGCCGGGTTTCGAGCGTCTGCACCGCCGCCGAAACCGAGGAGCGCGGCAGGCCCAGCGTGTCGGCCGCGCGGGTAAAACTCGCGCTTTCGACGACACGGGTGAAGATGCGGAAAAGCTCGATCCTGTCCATGCCGGCGCGCGACGCCTCACTCCCATTGTTCGTCATTCCTGACAAGTAATGTCACGTTCGGGGGCTTTATGCCAGCAGCGCCGACGATATTCTCCTGGTCGCGATGCCGGTCGCATCACCGACCTCTCGCGTCGGCGGCGATAAGGCCCGCCCCCTATGAAGCAAGAGACACGACGTCCGCAACGAGCGGCGGTCGCACAGGCGGCCCGTACCGGAGAGCGGGGCGATCTCGGGCAAATGCGTAGCCCCGCCCGCCGAACGAAAGCATCCGCAACCAGGCGGCCACAACAGGAGAAACCCATGGCAGACCACAGCATCAACGGCAAAACCGCCCTCATCGCCGGCGGCGCGAAGAACCTCGGCGGCCTGCTCGCACGCGATTTTGCCGCACACGGCGTCCGTGGCATCGCGATTCATTACAACAGCGCGGCGACGAAGGCGGCAGCCGATGAAACCGTGGCGGCGATCAAGGCGACCGGTGCCGCGGCCCACGCCTTCTCCGGCGATCTCACCAGCGCCGCCAATGTCGAAAAGCTCTTTGCCGACGCCAAGGCGGCGCTCGGCAGCATCGACATCGCCGTCAACACCGTCGGCAAGGTGCTGAAAAAGCCCTTCGTCGAGATCACCGAGGCCGAATACGACGAGATGAGCGCGGTCAATTCGAAGTCCGCATTCTTCTTCCTGCGCGAGGCCGGCAGGCATGTCAGCGACAACGGCAAGGTCTGCACGCTGGTCACCTCGCTGCTCGGCGCCTTCACGCCCTTCTATGCGGCCTATGCCGGCACCAAGGCGCCGGTGGAGCACTTCACCCGGGCAGCAGCCAAGGAGTTCGGCGCGCGCGGCATCTCCGTGACCGCGATTGGACCCGGCCCGATGGATACGCCCTTCTTCTACCCGGCCGAAGGCGCCGACGCCGTCGCCTATCACAAAACCGCATC
Organism: Ensifer sp. ENS06; assembly: GCF_014852205.1. Taxonomy (NCBI): domain Bacteria; kingdom Pseudomonadati; phylum Pseudomonadota; class Alphaproteobacteria; order Hyphomicrobiales; family Rhizobiaceae; genus Ensifer; species Ensifer sp. ENS06. Next base: position 459,302 of record NZ_JACVBC010000002.1, read on the forward strand.
GGCCCTTTCGGCCTTCTCCAGGACCGGCCTCACCGACATCGAGGACATCGTCCCCTACATCCGCTTCCTCGTCTCCGACGGCTGGTGGATGACCGGCCAGACGATCCTGGTGAATGGCGGCTACACGACGAAGTAGGCCGGAGGACCTGGCACCGGAGCGTCCGCCCAGCGTCTCTCTCCCCGCTTGGCGGGGAGAGATGTCCGGCAGGACAGTGAGGGGGCAGCTTCGGCGCAGGGCAACCCTTGGTGAGCGGCGGCCCTGGCGCGGCCCAGTCCCCATCCCGCCCCACAAAATTCGATTGGAATTTTAGAACGTTATGTAATGTGATGGACAAGGCCGCAGGGCGGACAACCGATTTTGATGGATGAATTTCATGCTGCGTTTCCACTTCCTCTGCCGCCATCTGCTGGCGGGCCTCGTTCTCGTCCTGACCCTCGCCCTGCCCGCACTCGCCGAGACGACGCCTCCGCCGGTCACCGTGATCCTTACACCCGGCCAGAGTGCTGCCGAGATCGAGGAGACCTTGCGCGCCGCCGCCAAGGCCGGCGGGTCGGTGACCGTCGAGTGGCGCGACGCTGCGGCGCAGGCCTCGGGCGAACCGACGACGCCCGCGTCGGGGGGCGCGGCCACGCATCAGGCTGCACCCGCAACCACGACGCCTGAACCAACGTCCTCGCCCGATCAGCCGGACACGCTCGACACGCTTTCCGCTCGTTTTGTCAATGGCTTGCAGATGGGCGTTGCCGGTATGTCCGGCATCGCCGGGGTGATGGCTGACGTCGCGGCAGGTATCCGCGCCGAGGGCTGGTCGGTGGTTTCGGTAACAGCCGTGGCCCTGCTCGCCGTCGCAGCCGGCCTTGCCGCCGCCTTTGCCAGCCGGCTCCTCATCCACCGGCTGTTCGGCGCCTCGTTCGAAGTGGTCGATCTGCTCCACCGCATGCGCGCCTCGCTGATCCGGCTTGGCTTCGACATCGCCTATCTGGCGATCTTCGCCGTGGCCGCGCATGCCGTTGCCCGCCTGTTCCTGACGCCGGCCACGGCCTCTGCCGAACTCGCCCACGCCCTCATCACCATCGCCCTCGCCTCCGTGGTCTATGCAGTCGGCGCCCGCTTCCTGTTTGCGCCGACGCGGCCCGAGATCCGCCTGCTCGATATCGCCCACCCGCGCTTCCACGCCAACATGCTGACCGCCTATGGGGCGATCGGCGCCATCCTCGGCGCCAGCCTGCGCTTTGCCCACCAGCGCGGACTGGAGAATGCTGCAACCGATGGCTGGCTGTTGATCGGCGTGACCCTGTTGACGCTGTTGAAACTCTATTGGTTCATCGCCGGCGCCGGCGATATCCGCACGGTGTTTGCCGGTGAAAACCCAGGCCCGGTGCGCCGCGCCATCGCCTTCGGCGTGCCCGAATTCTATGCGGCAAGCGCCATCGTGCTCTGGCTGATGAGCGTCATCGTTGCCGGCAGCCCGAACAGCGCCGCCTGGAGCTTTGCCGGCGGCACGACACAGATCATCCTGCTCGCGCTTCCGATCCTTGCCTTCGGCATCCATTCGCTGGCGGGGGCTGCCGCCGAGCGCCGGCGCACGCCGGCCTCCCACGCGCTGCACGCGGCGATTTCGGGCAGCGTCCAGACGGCGCTTGCCGGCGCCATCTGGCTGATCGGCCTGCATCTGATTATCACGCTCTGGCGCCCGGTGCTCGTCCAGCATGATACGGCCGGTGCCATCGGCTGGATCGTCATCCTCGAGCGCATCAGCCTTGCGGTGGTCGCGAGCTGGGTGATCTGCAGTTTCCTCTGGAAGAGCTTCGAGGCCTTCGCGCCCACCGCCCGCCTCGCTTTGCCCGGCGACAGCGAGGACGATACGGTGGTCCACCAGCAAAGCCGGATTTCGACCATCCTGCCGCTCGTCCGCAACCTAATCTTCGGCGGTATCTTCGCCGTCACCAGCCTCGTCATCCTTTCCGCACTCGGCATCAATATTGCGCCGCTGATCGCCGGCTTCGGCGTGCTGGGCCTCGCCCTTTCCTTCGGCTCGCAGACGCTGGTGAAGGACGTCGTCTCCGGCATCTTCTTCATCGCCGACGATGCCTTCCGCGTCGGCGAATATGTCGATACCGGCAAGCTCAAGGGCACGGTCGAGCGCATCTCGCTGCGCTCGCTCCGGCTGCGCCACCAGAACGGCCAGATCCACACGATCCCCTATGGCCAGCTTCAGGCGGTCACCAATTTCAGCCGCGACTGGAGCACGGTGAAGTTCGAGTTGAAATTCGAGCGCGATGCCGACCCCGAGAAAATCCGCAAGACCATCAAGAAGGTCGGCCTTGCCATGCTGGAGGATCCCGAGATCGGCGGCGAATTCCTGGTGCCCTTGAAGATGCAAGGTATCCAGGACGTCACCGAAAACTCGCTCGTCGTGCGCCTCAAGTTCACCGCCCGCCCCGGCAACCCCAGTATCCTGCAGCGCGAGTCGATGAAGCGCCTGCTGCCGGCGCTGCGCGAAGCCGGCCTCGACCTCGCCTCCAACGCCGTCACCGTGCGCTCCGGCGCTGCCGGTGCAGCCGAGGCGGAAGCGGCCGCCGCCAACCTGGCGCTGGCGAAAAAGCCGGCAGCGGCCGAAACGGCGGAGGCGGAGGGATAAGCAGGCAGTCGATGGCGACAGCGGCATGGACATGCCGTGTCCGCCAACGGCACGCGTCCTCCACCGATCTCGGTCCGGCGGCGAGGACACGCAATCATCCAGGTGCCGCGACGACCTTTGCGTGTATGGTGGGTCGCGCGGGCGCGGCAGCAGCGCCTTTCGATGGAGCGTCAGGAATGGATAACGATCACCTCTGGTACTGTCTCGTCGGCACGAAGGACACCAACACCGGCATGGCCCGCTTCCTGCTGGCCGTCGGCGCATTCATCGTGCTGTTCGGCGTCGTCTTCTGGATCCTCGGCCACTAGAGCCGTTCGGCGGCCATCTCTTCAAATCGACATCGAAGGTCCAGAAGCCCGAGGAGATGCGAAGCGCTCCTCACGCGTCCGAATTCACACGGCTGCGCCGCTTCACCCGCCCGTTGAACTTCTCGGTGGCCGGCCGCAACTCCGATCCGTCGTTCTCGCGCTACCGCTTCAACACGGCGTGTAGCTCCCCGGGGAAATCTCCGGCCTAGGACGGGCTGGAGCACACCGAAAAGCTGCATTCCTCCGCGATTTCCCGCTGTCCCCACGGGAACAATAGTCGGCCCCGCCCATTTGCTAGAACAGGTTCAACAAAAGGCCGGAAGGCCTTTGACCGGAAAGCACAGGGCTTCCGGATCGATCACCGCCCGGCGCAACGAAGGATCAAGGCCAGGCAAGAAGGAAGTCGGAGCAACGCCATGCGCATCATCCTGGTAGCCCTTGTCGCCTCAGTCATGAGCATCCTGGTGTTCAAATATGCCGATCATTCGCTTGGCAACACGCAGATCGTTGCAACAGCCGAACAGCTGGCCGCCCTTTAAGAACCTCCCGCTGATCGCGCTGCCGGTAGCAGAACGATGCTCCGGCCCGGCGCGACACCTCTCCATTCTCCCCATCTCTGGCTGAAGACGGCACTCGCGCTCGAAGCGCCACCACAGGGATTGCCTTTGTCCAGTTGGCGCGAAGGACAACGGTCGTGGCCCGCCGACCGTTACCGTTTCCATCCCAGGCGTCTCTGGCAGCTGCCCCGCAGGCGCAGCGACATAGCCCCGCCACCGATCGTGCCCTGCCCGCCCGTCCCCGCTCCGGCTGAGGGCGCAATTGGGAGCGCCCAATTTCGCAACCTCTAATAGACACCGAACGATCGGAGAACGGTCCAAGCACGAAAGTGGTTTTCCCGTAGCCTCCTCCCCCAAATGGGGGAGGAACATTTCGTGAAACCACTCGACGCGTAAGCGCGCCTCTTGCTAACCGTTAAAGTTGTCTTACATAGGCATGAGCAACAATTTATACGATTGAATAAATGGACTTTCGTCTCGTCGCCGGCGGCATGTTTGTCGCTCTGCTGTGCGCAATCGCCATCGTCCTGTTCGCGCCGCGAACCGAGCAATATATGAGCTATTCCAAATATGAGTGGACGATCTCCGCGTTGCGCAAGCGCCCGGGCGCGCAGCGGCAATATGTAGAGGCATGCGTATCGGAGTACCTGCCCGACCTAAAGGACAATGCGCTTGAGGGAACGCCCTATTCCAGCCGGAAAGAAATGGCGGAGGACGTCTGCCGGCGCTACTTCAAAGTGTTCATCGATGGCAGGCTGAGCTTCGCCGAGTTCAACCGCTCGATGTACGAGGAGCTTCCATTCTCCGTGGTCGAGGAGGCTGAGCGCCGGGAGCCACGCCCTCCGCGCAGCAAGTGAAGGCCAAAGGCCTCGCCTCTGCACTCGCCGTAGCTGTTGGCTCACCCAGAACTTGGCCGTCAGCCCTGCGGGCGCCGGCGCTCGTGTTGAAGCGTCCCGGCGGTTCCTCGCAAACAGATCATGTCCCCACCCGCGCCCAAGGCATCGGAGGCGGCCATCCCACGAGCCGGCGCATTCACTGCGCGAGAAGACCAGGACGCCGGGCATCCGGCGGCGCCGTCCGACGGTCCCCGGCAAACAACGGCCCGCCATGCGGCGCCAGTTCCAGCTCGGCAAGCCGGATCAGCTCTGCTGCCTGTCCTGCGCCCGCGTGGCGCAATGCCGTGTCGAAGCTTTCGGCAAGCGACGCGTCCGCCCGGACGAGCAACCGCGGTAGCCATTTGCCGCGCCCAGACCATCGTCCGCGGCCAAGCAGCATCAGATCGGCGAGCGGCTTCGTCAGTTCGGCGGCAATGGCGCGGATCTCGGCGGCCGGGCGTGCATCGCGCAGATCATCCACCAGATCGGTGATCTGGTAGCGTAGTCGGTCGCGTATCTCAGGCGTCAGCGGCGCCGGCCCTCGTTCCAGGCGCTGTTGCGCCCCGGCCTGAAGCGCTTCGGCACGCGCCCGCTCAGGCCCGATAGCAACGCCGCCCGCCACCATGTCCGCAAGCACCGGGCAACCGCCCGCCATATCCTGGTCGACAAACCAGTTGAGCGTCTCGAAGTCGTGCACGAAGGCCTCGATCGGAAAATCGTCGAAATGGAAGCTTTCCCGCCAGGCGGCCGGCAGGGCCTCGTGCAGCACCACCAGGTCGATATCCGAGGTCTGCGTACCCTCGCCGCGCAGGATCGAGCCCGCGACGATCGCAAAGATCGCCTGCGGAAAGCGTTCCGCAAGCACCGCCTCAGCCGCCATCACCGCTCTCGCCGCACGGCCTGGTGCCGCTGGCGCGTGCTTTGCCGCCTCATCGGCGGGCACACCCTCGTCGCTCATTCGAGCCTCCAAACGCAAGGACCCTCCCGATATGGCGTCATCACATCGGGAGGGTCCTTGAAGCAGGCGATGGATGCGAATGCTATTGCAGCGTGCGGGTCGGTGCAGGTTCAGCCGCCGGCTGGCCGACGGCGGCACCGGCCGGGTTGGCGGATGAGCGCGCGCCGTCGAGGCCGGTCGCAACGACGGACACGCGGAAGGTACCGTCGAGCGTACGGTCGAAGATCGAACCGACGACGATGTCGGCTTCGTCATAGACCTCTTCGCGGATGCGGGTCGCGGCTTCGTCCACCTCGAACAGCGTCATGTCCATGCCGCCGGAGATCGAGATCAGCACGCCGCGGGCGCCGCGCATCGACACTTCGTCGAGCAGCGGGTTGGCGATGGCGGCTTCGGCCGCCTTCAGCGCGCGGCCCTCGCCGGTCGCCTCGCCGGTGCCCATCATCGCCCGGCCCATGCCCTTCATGACAGATTTCACGTCGGCGAAGTCGAGGTTGATCAGGCCTTCCTTGACGATCAGGTCGGTGATGCAGCCAACGCCCGAATAGAGCACCCGGTCGGCGATCACGAAGGCATCGGCAAAGGTGGTCTTGGCGTCAGCGATGCGGAAGAGGTTCTGGTTGGGGATGACAATGACGGTATCGGCCGCCTCGCGCAGCCGCTCGATGCCCTGCTCGGCCGTTTCCATGCGGCGCTTGCCTTCGAAGCTGAAGGGCTTGGTGACGACGCCGACCGTAAGGATGCCGGCCTTGCGTGCCGCCGCCGCAATTACTGGGGCCGCGCCCGTGCCGGTACCGCCGCCCATGCCGGCGGTGACGAAGCACATATGCGTGCCGCCGAGGTGATCCATGATCTCGTCGATCGATTCTTCCGCCGCCGCCCGGCCGACATCCGGCAGCGAGCCCGCGCCGAGGCCTTCGGTCACGGCGGCGCCGAGCTGGATGATGCGCGACGACTTCGACATGGCGAGCGCCTGCGCGTCGGTGTTGGCGACCACGAAATCGACGCCCTGAAGCCCTTCGTTGATCATGTTGTTGATGGCGTTGCCGCCACCGCCGCCGACCCCGATCACGGTGATCTTCGGGCGCATTTCGGTGATCGTGGGCTTCTTGAAATCGGTCATGGCTTGTCTCCTAGAGCCAGCGCCTTGCAGGCGCCCGGCAGCGGCGAATCGGGCAGCTTGTATTTTAGGAATTGAAAAAAGCCATGGAGAAGGCAAGCAAAAAGGGCGACGCGCCTATCCACATATGAATTTTAGCGGGGGCGCAGAGGCGAGAATTCGGTCGTTGGGTTTCGTCTGCAGAATGGGGAAATCTACAAAATAATCAATGCTATGGCGCATGCCATCCCCTCACCCTGACCCTCTCCCCGCCTGCAGGGAGAGGGAACGCGGACGACGGCCGGCTCCCAGGTCGAGACCTGCCGACGGGCAACGCGGCTGCCACATTGGCCGAAGGAACGAGCGGCCGCCACGTCCCACCTTCTCCCCGCGACAACGGGGAGAAGGTGGCCGGCAGGCCGCATGAGGGGCCGATCTCGCCACCCTAAGACTGCGCGAAACCGCCCCTGCCACAGGCTGTCCCTTAGGCCTCAAAACTCGGCCGCGAACGCACCCGCTCCAGCCAGCGCTGGACGTTTTTTGCGGAAGCCGGGATTTCCATGCCGAAGACCTCGCAGAGCCAGGCGGTGACCCCTGCGGTGATGTCGGCGATCGAGAATTCGTCGCCTGCCAGGAACGGCCTTCCATCCGAGAGCTCATCGTCGAGCCAGCCCCATTTCTGCGGCACCGCCGCCCGCTCGGTCTCGGCAAAGGCCGGAAACTGCGTCAGCCGCTCGGCAAAGAACGCGTCCGAATGCAGCGCCACATTGCCGACGGTACCGAGGATCACCAGTTCGGCGCGCCGGTTCCACATCTCCACCTTGGCGCGGCTGACGGCGTCATGGCCGAAGAGCTGCGGCTCGCGCGTGGTCTCTTCGAGATAGCGGCAGATCGCGACGCTCTCGGTGATAACAGTGCCGTCGTCGAGTTCCAGCACCGGGATCTGACCGAGCGAATTGACCGCCAGGAATTCCGGCGCCTTGTGCTCGCCCTTGGCGAAATCGACATCCACCATCGGCAGCGAGATCCCCTTCTCCGCCATGAAGATGCGCACACGATACGAATTCGGTCCCATGCCCTGATAAAGCTTCATCTTATCCTCCTGTCGATGAGGCGACCGCCCCGTTCCTCCTCAACCGCATAAAAGCGGAACACCGGTTGTTTATAACAACCAGTTTCATTTAACTCAATGGTTTATTTCAGTAGGCAAAAATTCTTTTTCGCGAACGCTATCGGCTTGCCCCGCCGCTTCGCCGGTCGTCAGACAAGGTTTCGGGACAATAGCGTCCTATGGCGCTCGAAGGCGTCCCGCTCTCGCCGCCAGTGATCGAGATGCCCGTCCCGTTTCAGCCGCTCGGTCGCGGCCGCGCCGATCATTGCCAGCATCGCCGCCTCGTCGCCCATATGCCCGAGCACATCGGCGACCATCCCAAGCAACGCATCGTCTAAGGCAAGACCGTAGGTCGCGCACAGCCGTTTCAGCCGCCGGCTGCCATCATCGAGATCCGCCAGCGCCGCGGCCTTCAAGTCATCGGAATGGAAGGAAAGCGGCACGGTCCAATAGGCGAGATAGGCAAGGTCTCGCAGCCGCGGCCCGGGACCGGCGAGATCGAAGTCGATGATCCCCACCGGTTCGCCGGCCCGAAAAACGAGATTGTACGGCGCAAAATCATTGTGGCAAATGACCTCCCATCGACGCCGATCCGGATATCTAAAGGCCCAGCGATCCGCCGCGCCGAAGTCGAATTCGGCCGTCGCGTCATGATAGGCGCGAAGCAGCCGCCCTGCGGCAATCAGCGCATCCTCGCAAAGCCAGATGTCGGAAGAGACACCGGCATCGCCTTCAACAAAGCTCAGCATCTCTCGTCCCTGGCCGTCGAGGCCCAGGAACCGCGGCGATCCCGCAAAGCCCTTTGCCTCGAGACGGAGGAGCAGCCGGTGAACGGTCGCGCTCTCAGGGCGCGTGGCGCGGCGCACCGTATCGCCCACGCGCACGACGCCGGCATTGACGTTCCCGCCCGCAAGCGGCGTTTCCTGTATCGGCGTTTCGGATGTCATCGGACCGTTCGAGAGGCTGGAGGCGAAGCTGGCCGAGGATCGTCTTCGGATCACCCCCTGTCAACGAACCGTTCCCATCGACGGCCCGGCCGATCGCTGTCCTTGAATCTGCCGGGCGATCATGCTTGCCTCTTCCAAACAGGAGCTTGCCATGTTCGCCCGATCCGCCGTCGCCTGCCTCGTCCTCGTCCTTGCCACTGGTCAGGCCAATGCCGCCCTTGCGCCGAATTTTCAGCGTGCCCGCGAACTGAACGCGGTCATCAACGCGGTCGCCGTCGCCGTTCCCAAACACCCGATCGACAAGGTCATCAGCCAGGGCCGCGACCGTTATGCCGTCGTCGCCGGCAAATGCACGGTGATCGCAAGGATCGTCGGTCTGCCGGCAAAGCCTGGCGTTGTCGGCCCGCGCCAGTTCGAGGTCGAACTCGACAAACCCGATTGCGACTGACGCCAACCCGGCCTAGAGCCGCCACCCCTGGCTCATCACGAAGCGCGCCGTGTCTCCCGGCATGATCGCCCTGTCGCCATAGGCCTTCAATGACTGACCGTCCGGCAAAGCCAAGGTCAGGGCAAAACGCTCGCCTTCGAACACGCAGGAGACGACGCGGAGCGCCATGCCCTCGCCGTCGTGGCGCACATGTTCCGGGCGCACGAGGACGTCGCGCACGGCGCCATCGCCTGCGCCTTCCATGCCGACGCCGGCAAGCGCTGACCGCAGCGTTGGCCAATCCATCGCCCGCGGCATGCCCTCCGGCACGGCGAGCTTGAGCACCGAGCCACGGCCGATCAGGCCGCCGACGACGGCGCCTTCGGGTCTTGCGTAGATCTCGGCCGGCTGCGCCATCTGCATCAGCCGCCCCTCGTGCATGACGGCGACATCGGTTGCGAGCGCCATGGCTTCCGCCTGGTCGTGCGTCACATAGATCATCGTCGCGCCCGAGCGCTCGTGGAAGATGCGGAAGGTCTCCTCCATCGACTTGCGTAAGTGCTGGTCGAGATTGGCGAGCGGCTCGTCGAGCAGCACGACATCCGGTGAGGTCACCAGGCAGCGGGCAAGCGCCACGCGCTGGCGCTGACCGCCGGAAAGGGCTGCCGGCCGGCGGTCGGCATGGTCCGTAAGCTTCACCAGCGCCAGAGCATCGGCGACGCTCCTTTGCCACGCCGAGCCTGAAATGCCGCGGACCTTCAGCGGATAGCCGACATTTTCGGCCACCGTCATATGCGGCCAGAGCGCATAGGACTGGAACACCATCGCCATGTTGCGCCGCTCCGGCGGCAGCGCCCGTGCAGCATCCGAAAGCCGTCTTTCGCCAAAATCGATCGATCCATCGCTGGGCTGCTCGAAGCCGGCGATCATGCGCAGCACCGTCGTCTTGCCGCAGCCGGAAGGCCCGAGCAGCGCCAGGAAGCCGCCTTCCCGCACGGTCAGCGACACATCGGAAACCGCCGGTCGGCCGCCGCCAAAATGCTTGGTGACGTGATTGAGGATCAGTTGCGCCACGGCAGCACGCCTTCCGGGAGATAGTTTGCGAGAGCCTCGAGCGCGGCCATCAGCACGACGATCATGACGACCACGAGCACGGAAAGGGCTGCAGCCAGGTCCGACGAGCCGCTGTCGTCGAGATTGAAGATGGCGACGCCGAGTGTCTGGGTACCGGCCGACCAGAGCAGCGCCGAGACCGTCAGCTCATTGGCGGCAATCAGGAAGACGAGGATGATCGCCGCACCCGCGGCCGGCGCTACCAAGGACAGGATCACGTCGGACATCCGCCTGAAGAAGCCAGCACCGGCGAGACGCGCCGCCTCTTCCAGCGATGGGTCCATCTGCAGGAAAGCACTCATCACCGGCTTGAGGCTGACGGCGAGGAACGAGGAGAAGTAGGCAACCAGGATGATCCAGATGGTGCCATAGAGCGAGACCTTGAGGATCGGCAGAGGTGCGGCAAAGGTAAGGATGAAGGCGACGGCCAACACGATGCCCGGCAGCGCATAGGGGATCTCGATGAGGATGCCGAGCGTATTGGCAAGCCACCCTTTGCGTCGCGTCATGAGATAGGCTGATGGCACCGAGACGGCGAGCAGGCCGAATGCGGCCGTTGCTGCAAGGAACATCGAATTGCCAAGCGCCTTCAGCGTCATCGACTGGCGGAAGAGAATTTCTTCGTAAGCGCGCAGCGACACCGTCTGAAGGTTAAGCGGCACGCCATAGGCCGGCACCAGCGAGCTCGCGACAAGAGCGGCGAGCGGTGCGACCAGCACGAGAAGCAGGATCGCCACGAGGACCAGCTCAACGACCGGGCGGAAGCGGCCGAGCGAAAAGGCGGCATTCGCCCCGGAAAGGCCGATGATGCGGTAATCCCTGCCGACAAGCGCCTTCTGCTGCAGGATCAGCCCGGCAGCCGCGATCATGGCGATGAGGCTGGAGAGCAGCGCGATCTCGCCGAAGGTGCCGGCGCCGAAGCTGGCGAGCCGCGTATAGATCAGGGTCGGCAGCACCTCGATGCCCGCGGGAATGCCGAGGATCGCCGGAATGCCAAAATTGCCGACGCCGGAGACGAAGGCGATCGCCGCACCGGCAATCAGTCCCGGCAGCGACAGCGGCGCGACGATGTCGCGAAAGACACGGAATGGCGTGGCCCCGGCAAGCCGTGCCGCCTCCACCCCGTCGCGCGGCGTGGCGGAAAGCCCGGCTTTCAGCGCCAGGAAAACCAGCGGCGCATGCTGGACGCCGAGAAGCAGCGAAATGCCTGCCAGCGAATAGAGCGGCTGCGGGCTGCCGAGCGGCGGCGCAATCCCGAGCGTCTTTAACAGCGGGCTCGCCGGCCCGGTCATCTCCACCCAGGCAAGCGCCGTCACCTGCGGCGGGATCATCATCGGCAGCATGAAGGCAAAGCTGAGCGCAAGCTTGCCGCGCACATCCGTCAGCGCCACCGAGAAGGCGAAGAGCGCGCCGATGACAACGGAGACGACCATGCCGCCGGTCGCGGTTATCAGCGTGTTGCGGATGGCGGCAAAGGTTGCAGGTTCCGTGAGCACGCCAATCGACCGGCCCGAAATAAGCCCGGCAAAGCCGGCCTTCGCCAGGCTGAAGAGCGGCAGCAGGCAGAGGAGAAACAGGCAGCCGAGAACGAAGGGCACCAGCCAGCGCGGCTCGGCGGCGGGGCTCGCCCCTGCCCGCACCTTGGGCGCGCCCATCGTCCGGCCGTGAAAGGAAAGGCGCAGCCAGCGGGGCCGGCTGCGCGCATCGTTGCGTTCAAGCATTCCCGGGATCAGTTCGTACCGAAGATGCCGGAGAAGGTTTTGAGATCCGCGTCGGAGTTCTTCACGGCCTCGGCCGCATTGACCGGCAGCACCTTGATCGTCTCGCGGGCCGGATAGCCCGCAGGCAGCGCCACGCCGTTGCGGGCCGGGATATAGCCCATCTTCACCGCCGCCTTCTGGCCTTCCTCGGACAGCAGGAAGTCGACGAACTTCTTCGCCGCCTCGACGTTCTTGGCGGTCTTCAGGATGCCGACGGGCTCGGTCACTGCAGACACGCCCTCGGCCGGGAAGACGAATTCCACCGGCGCGCCCTTGGCCTTCTCGCGGATCGCCATGAAATCGACGAGCATGCCATAGGCCTTCTCGCCGGTCGCGACCGCCTTCAAGACGCCGCCATTGCCGCCGGCAGCCGTAGCACCGTTCTCGGCGAGTGCCTTGTAATAGTCCCAGCCGAGGCCATCAATGCCGGTCAGGGTCTGAGCGTGAATGAGAGCCGCACCCGAGGTCAGCGGGCTCGGCATGGTGACGAGGCCCTTGGCCTCCGGCTTGCTGAGATCCTGCCAGCCTTCAGGCTTCATGGCGGCGGAGGTGTTATAGACGATGCCGGTCGTGATCATCTTGGTGGAGTAATAGGCGCCGTCCGCATCATAGAGTGCCGCGTCGTAGCTTGCCGCTTCAGGCGACTTGTAGTCGGCGAGATGGCCTGCTTCCTTCAGCCGCTGCATGGTCACGGTGTCGGCGATGAGCAGCACGTCGGCCACCGGATTGCCGGCCTCGATCTCTGCCATCAACTTGGCCATGATCTTGGTCGTGCCCTCGCGCACCCATTCCACCTCGATGCCGGGATTGGCGGCCTGGAACGCGTCGACCGTCGCCTGCGCATCCTCGTTCGGCTGGCTGGTATAGAGCACCAGGCTCTCGGCATTGGCCGCGGTCGAAAGCAGGCCTGCGACAACAGCGCCGGCAAGGACGGAGACAAACGATTTCATGGATACACCCTCGTGTTGAAACTGGCGCCGAGGGATAGGGCCACCCTTTTACAGGGGTATGACAGAACCGGGGGACGCGCGATCTGTGGGTCCCGATGCAGGTCGCGCAAATGTGCGCAGCGGTTTTGCGGCGACGACGTGCATAAAAACAAGAGCTTCACGCGATGAGCTTTAGCGCGCGCCCGTCGACATCTGGCTGCGGTGGAGCACATAGGCATTGGCCAGTGTGTAGAGGAACTCGCGGTCACTGTAGTGCGCATAGTGGTCCAGCCTGTAGACGCGCGCGAAATTTCGGGCAGCGACCTCGAACTCCGGTCCGAGCGCATTGTCGACATCACCAAAATAGAAGCCGATGGCCTTCAGGTATTTCTGAATGAGGCGAAGGTCGCCCTCCGCCGACTGGATGGTCAGCTTGTTGAATTCGTTGGTGGTGAAGATCGACAGGTCGTCATTGGTGTTGCGGTGCTCGAAGGCCATGACATAGCCGAGGTTCTCCGCAGCGATGAAGGCGTGCATCGTCTTCAGGATGACGTTGTACTCGACCGGCCGGCCGTTCAAGGGAGCCATGCCACGGTTGAAGAGCAGCATCATCGAGGCGATCCTCGACGTCATGGAAAAGGGACTGCTCGGCGAATAGCCGAGCACCTCGAAGACGCAGCCAGCGGCCTGATAGTCCTCGGCCGGATCGAGCACCCGGCGCAGATACTCGTTGTCCACACCGATAATCCGGTTGTCCTTGCCATAGTGAAGCCGGCCCTTGATGGGAGCGCCCTCTTGGGTCGCGGCCTGGCCCGCCTCGACGGCCAGCTCGCGAATGGCCATGCCGAGTCGGCCCATCAGCATTGTCGCGATTACCGCCTCGACAGCGGCCTTTTCCATGCCGTTTCGGGGAATGACCGCACTGCCGTGGCCGACATAGGCATCGAGCGCGCCGAAGCTTGCTGCGAATTCTCCCTGGAGCTGGCCATACCAGTTAGGCAAAAGCGCCTTCAGCGCAAAGCTTCGCCTCTCCAGCTTCCGCCACAGCGCCGCAAAGTCGTTAATGGTGATCTCGAAGACATACGGAATATCGAGTGCGGCATTGAATTCGTCTGCCATTGAGTACCTCCCGAAGCACTCGGCACCACCACCTGCAATAAAGGATCCCCCAGGCTACACTCACATATCGGCCGAATGCGGCATAGTCATCCAAACGGGTTAGTGCGGCGCGGCATGCGCCGGCTCCGCACAAAACAATCCACACTGGAGTTTTCAAAAAAAATTCGCGGCCATGTCACACCGGCCGTCGCTCGCTCGTCATGGTATCGGAACCAACGAAAGGAAACGGAACCATGACTGCCAAGATCGACCTTTTCGCCGCTGCCCCGCAACTGATGAAGAGCTGGACCAGTGTCTCGATGGCCGTTGCCGCGAGCCTTGACGCCACTATTATCGAACTCGTGAAAATCCGCGCCTCGCAGATCAACGGCTGCGCCAACTGCATCAACATGCACACCCAGGAAGCCCGCGAAAAGGGCGAGACGGAACAGCGCATCTACCTGCTTTCCGCCTGGCGCGAAGCGCCCTGCTATTCCGATCGCGAGCGCGCCGCGCTAGGCTGGACAGAATCGCTGACGCGGCTTTCGGAGGGCCACGGCCATGAAGCGGCCTATCAGGCGCTGAAGGACCATTTCACCGAGGAGGAACAGGTGAAGCTCACGCTGATGATCAACGTCATCAACGGCTGGAACCGTCTGGCCGTCGGCTTCGGCCTCTGGGTCGATCCGGCAGCCGCCAAGGCCGCCGCCTGATGGTGGACAGCGCCCATGAGGACGCAGCGGCGGTTTTCGACCCGCTGCGTCCGAAGCTCGTCCGCGTCGCCTACCGCATGCTCGGCTCGGTCGCCGATGCGGAGGACATGGTGCAGGAGGCCTTCATCCGCTGGATGGGGGCCGACCGCACATCCGTGCGCGAGCCGGAGGCGTTTCTGCGTCGCACCGTCACGCGGCTCTGCCTCGACCAGTTGAAATCCGCGCGGCTGAAGCGCGAGACCTATGTCGGCCCCTGGCTTCCCGATCCGGTCGTCGAGGAGGAGCCGGAGGACGACGTCACCCTGCCCCTGATGCTGGCACTCGAACGGCTCTCGCCGCTGGAGCGCGCCGCCTTCCTGCTGCACGACGTCTTCGGCCAGAGCTTCGATGAGGTAGCGGCAACGATCGACCGCGACGCCGCCGCCTGCCGCCAGCTTGCGGCCCGGGCCCGCACCCATGTGCGCGAGGAACGCCCCCGCTTCCAGATCGAGCAGCAGCGCGGCCTGGAACTCGCCAACGCCTTCTTTGCCGCCTCCCGCCACGGCGATATGAAAACGCTCGGCTCCATGCTCGCAGCCGATGTCAGCGTACATTCCGACGGCGGCGGCAAGCGCCCGGCCGCCCTGCAGCCGATCCTCGGCTTCGACGCCGTGATGAAGGTGCACGCGCAACTGGCCGCCCTCTTTGCCAAGCACGGCTCGACGCTCGTGCGCGCCGGCTTCATCAACGGCCTGCCCGGCTTTGTCACCCGGGAGGCCGATGGCGAACTGCAGACGACTGCGCTGGAGATCGAGAACGGCAAGGTCGTGGCGATCTATGTCGTGCGCAACCCGGACAAGCTGGTGCATCTGCACTAGAACCCGGGTTGCCACGTTCCCAATGACCTACGCGGCCAGTTGGCCGGCCGGAATCCGCGCGATCACCTTGATCTCGAAATCGAAACCGGCGAGCCAGTTGACGCCGATGGCGGTCCAGTTTGGATAGGGCTTTTCGCTGAAGATCCGGTTCTTGACGGCCATGATCGTCTCGAACTGGTGTTCGGGATCGGTGTGGAAGGTCGTCACATCGACGATGTCGTCGAAGCTGCAGCCGGCTGCCGCGAGCGTCGCTTCGAGATTGTCGAAGGCGCGTTCGACCTGGCGTTCGAAATCCGGCTCCGGGGTGCCATCCTCACGGCTCCCCACCTGCCCCGAGACGAACAGCAGGTCCTGCGACCGGATGGCCGCGGAGTAGCCGTGCGCCTCGTAGAGCGCATGACGATTTGCCGGAAAGATTGCGTTGCGTTTGGTCATCGGTCTGATCCTTCTCGTAAATTGAGGGCGCGCAAACGGGCGCGCGCTGCCGTTTCAGGCAGAACTTCACAAAACCCGCTTCATTTGATATACGGAACGTATCTGAAATAGCGAAATACGACGCGCATGTCAAATCCATATACGCGCCGTATCTGAATTTGAGGTCAATGATGGCCAGAAGCCGCCAGGAAACGATGGAGGAAAACCGCGCGAAGCTGATTTCGGCCGGCCGAAAGGCCTTTGCCGAAAAGGGCTATGCGGCGGCCTCGATGGATGAGTTGACCGCCGATGTCGGGCTGACGCGCGGCGCGCTCTACCACAATTTCGGCGACAAGCGCGGGCTCCTGGCCGCGGTCGTAACCCAGATCGACGGCGAGATGGCCGCCCGCGCCAAGCAGATCGGCGCAGATGCGGCAGCCGGTGACCACTGGCAGGCGATGCTTGCCGAAGGAGCGGCCTATATCGAGATGGCGCTCGATCCCGAAGTCCAGCGCATCGTTCTGCTCGATGGCCCGGCCGTGCTCGGCGACCCCTCGAAATGGCCGAGCCAGAACAGTTGCCTGCTGGCGACGAAGCGGTCGGTGGAAGAACTGCTGGACAAGGGCGTTCTGAACCCGGTCGATCCGGAAGCGGCCGCGCGGCTCTTGAGCGGTGCCGCCCTCAACGCTGCCCTCTGGGTCGCCGCCAGCGACGAGCCGAAAGCGGTCTTGCCGAAGGCGATCGAGGCCTTCCGCGCCATGGCCACCGGCCTGCTGGCGGAGCGCTGATCCGCCCCGTTGGGCGGTCGTCGCGGCGGCAAGGACTAACGGGCGTTCGCGCCCACCAACTCCCAGAGGTCGATGCCTCCCGAGCGCCCCTTCACGTGCACCATCCCCATCGCGCGGAAGTCGAAGAGGTCGGCAACCGCAGACTGCACCGCCCCGCTCACCAGGATCGAAGTGTTGAACTCCTTGTTCAGCCCTTCGAGCCGCGAGGCGACGTTGATCGTGTCGCCCATGGCCGTGTATTGCTGCCGCGCGATCGCTCCGAAGCTGCCGACGACCGCCGGCCCCGTATGCACGCCGAAGCGCGTGAACAGCTCCGGCCGGCCGCCTTTGCGGTTGGTCTCGTTCAGGCGATCGACCGCCGCCTTCATCGCCAGCGCGCAATGACAGCCATTCTCGATGTGCTGCGGATCGGCAACCGGCGCGTTCCAGATGACGAAGATGCTGTCGCCCAGATACTGGATCACGGTCCCGTGGTACTGCTCGGCCACCGTGTTCAGCATCTCGAAATAGGCCGAGAGAATATCGACGACTTCCTCCGGCGAATGCTGTTCGGAGATGGTGGTGAAGTCGCGCACGTCGGTGAAAAGCGCCGTCACCTCCTGCCGCCTGCCCCGGACCGCCGCCCCGCCTTCGGGGTCGATGATCCGGCGCACCACCTCGCGCGGAACATAGAGCGCAAACTGGACGATAGCGCGCCGGCTGGCGGAAAGCGCGCCGCCAAGCGTATTGATCTCGGTGATCCAGGAATGCGGGGCGTCCGTGCCGGCAAAGTTCAGGTCACCGATCCGCCGCGCCTCGTCGGCGAGGTGATAGAGCTTGCGGCTGATCACGCGTGACAGCATGAGCGAGCCGACCACGCCGGCCACCAGCACGGCTGCGGCAATCATGAGGTTGCGCACCAGGAGCCGGTTTGCCTGCACCACCAGATCCTGCAGCGGCACGACGATCGCGACCGAGCTGCCCTTGAAGAGGCCGGATACGCTGACGGGTGCCATCTGGACCAGATAGCGCTCGCCGGCAAAATCGGCTTCGGCAAGACCACCGCCCGCATAGGCGGGATCCTTGCGCAGCCCGGCGACGACGTCGAGGCTGGGATCCAGGCTGCGCATGCCGGCGCCGCCACCACCCGACCAGGCGCCGAGGATTGTGCTCATGACCGCGGGATCGGAATGGGCGACGAGGTTGTTGTCGCTGCCGATGACATAGGACCGGGCCCGCGGTGAGATCTCGCGCGCATCGAGAAGGCGGCTGATGGTCTGAAGATGGATGTTGGTGCCGACCACGATCCCCTCCTTGCCCTTCAGCGGAACGGCCAGCGCCAGCGTCGGAACCTTCAGCGTTCCGGTGACATAGGGCCCGACGGAAACCGGACCGCCGGCTCGCAACGCCGTCTGATACCAGGGGCTCTGCCGCGGGTCGAAATTTGTGCGCTCGAACGGACGCTCCCCGATCGTCTGCGCCGCAGCATCGAGGAACCGAAGGGTCGAGACGGTGCCCGCTTCCTTGGCATGCGCAAGCAACCGAACGGCAAAGGCGGTGCCTGCCGGTGCCGCCAGACTTTGGCGAACATAGTCCCGCCCCGTGTTGATCACCTGCAGGTAGGATCCATCAGGATAGCCGGCGTAGACGCTCGTCGCGTTGGAAACGCTTCTGAGCACCTCCAGGAAGAACTGCTCCTTCGGCTGCAGGTCGCCCGGCGGCGCGACGGCCAGCTGCGGCACGGTGGACGCAAGCGCGACCGCCTCGTGGCCGCCCTCGAGCGCATTCCTGTAGCCCTCGATCAGCCTCAGGCTCATCTCGCGCATGTGCTTTTCGCCGGCAAGGATCGCCGCCTGCCGCCCCTGGCTGAACGCCATCCAGATGATCGGCGTCGCCGTTAAGATGAGCAGCGCCACGACGAGCACGCTGAGATGCACCCTGAGAGGCCTGGACCAGTTCACGCAATTCCCCCGAAACGCGACTGTATGGAGGCGACCCTAGCACCTGCCCTGGCGAGGAGGAATGCATATTCTTTCAAAGAAATAGGCCATTTCAATCTCTGATGAGAGAATGAAACGGCCCGGTACAGGTGACGGCTTTTCGAGCGTCAGTTCAGCGGAATGGCGTTGCCGTCCTTGCTGTCCTGATAGACGGAGGAGAGATCGTCGTATTTCGCCCGGATCGCCTCGGCGCGGGCCTTGAGTTCCTGGCGTTGCGGCTCGGGCAGAGCGTCGATCAGCGCGTGGATCGACTGGCCCTTCCAGAAGGCATTGGTGCGGTTGTAGCCGCCCGGCTCCAGCGTGAAGACCTCCTTCAGGATCTTCAGGTCATGCGGAATGGAGAAACTGTCGCGGGAATCCTCGTGGCTGAAGAAGTAGAAGAAATTATCGAAACCCGCCCAGGTGATCGCCGAAAGGCACATCGAGCACGGCTCATGCGTCGAGAGGAAGATGAGGTCGCGGCTGTCCGGCCGCTTCTCGCCCTCGATCTCGTAGAACCGCTTCAGCGTGTGCACTTCGCCGTGCCAGAGCGGGTTTTCCGTCTCGTTGTTGGTTTCGACAAGCACGGTCGAAAGATCGGATTTGCGCATCAGCGCCGCGCCGAAGATCTTGTTGCCGGCGGCAACGCCCGCTTCCGTTGCCGGAATGATGCCCTTCTCCATCGTGTGAAGCAGCGCATCGAGCAGCGCGTAATTGTCGGTCTCACGTGTCATTCCCAATGTCCTTTTGTTGGGTTTTTCAATCAACGCCAGGAAAAACAGGAAGCGGCTTCCTGCCCGGAATGGCGGGTTTCACAAGCAACTCCAGAAAAAGTGCGAAGCGGTTTTTCGTCCGGGATTGCGTAATTCAAAGCAACCCCAGGGAAAGCAGTCTGGGATTGCATCATTTCAGGGAGCTTGCCGGTTCAGTGCGCCTCCGCCGCAATCAGCGGCACCTCGGTGCCCTTGGCATCGTAGAGCTTGCCGTTGAGGAAGTAGTCGCCGTCGTGCAGCCTTGCGATGTCCTGGTAGCGGATCGTGCGTTCGGTTGCAGCCACGAAGACCGACTGCTGGTCGGAATTGCCTGCGGTGAAGTGATTGAACAGGAGGTTGAGCAGGATCGCCATGACGGCCGCCGACGAGATGCCCGAATGGAAGATCGTGGCGACCCAGGCCGGGAAATGCTCGTAGAAGCCGGGCGCCGCAATCGGGATCATGCCGAAGCCGATCGAGGTCGCGACGATCACCAGGTTCATGTTGTTATTGTACTCGACCTTGGACAGCGTGCGGATGCCGCTTGCCGCAACCGTGCCGAAGAGCACGATGCCGGCGCCACCAAGCACCGAGGTCGGCACCGAGGCGACGACGCGACCCATGATCGGCAAGAGGCCGAGCGTTACCAGGAACAGGCCGCCCGTTGCCACCACGTAACGGCTCTTCACGCCCGTCACCGCCACGAGGCCGACATTCTGGGCAAAGGCGCTCTGGGTGAAGGAGCCGACGACCGGCGCGAGAATGCTCGACAGCATGTCGGCACGAAGGCCGTCACCAAGCCGGCGCGAATCCACCTTGGTTTCGACGATCTCACCGACGGCGAGAATGTCGGCCGAGGTCTCGACCAGCGTCACCATGATGACGATCAGCATCGAGATAACAGCCGCAAGCTCGAAGGTCGGATAGCCGAAATGGAAGATCCTCGGCAATGCGAAGACCGGGCCGTTTGCAACTTGCGAGAAATCGGTCATGCCGGCGACATAGGCAATGCCGGTACCGATCACGATCGACAGCAGGATCGAAAGCCTGGAGATCGAAGCATTGCCGAGTTTGCTCAAGAGCAGCACGATGATGAGCGTGACCGCCGCAAGCTGGATGTTGGCGGTGCTGCCGAAGTCCGGCGCCGCCTTGTTGCCGCCCATCGCCCAGAATGCCGCAACCGGCATCAGCGTCAGGCCGATGGTGGTAATGACGATGCCGGTGACGAGCGGCGGGAAGAAGCGGGTGATGCGCGAAAACACCGGCGTGATCAGAAGGCCGATCAATGAGGCCGCGATGACCGCGCCAAGGATCGCCGGAATGCCGCCATTGCCGGAAATGGCGATCATCGTGGCGACACCCGAGAACGAGACGCCCTGCACCAGCGGCAGGCGGCTGCCGAAGAATGGCACGCCGATCGTCTGCAGGATGGTGGCGAGGCCACCGGCGAAAAGCGAGGCGGTGACGAGCAGGCCGACATCGCTGGAATTCAAGCCCGCCGCCTGGCCAAGGATCAGCGGAACGGCGACGATGCCGCCATACATGGTCAAGACGTGCTGCAGGCCATAGGCCAGATTGGCACCAATGCTCAGCCGTTCGTCCTCCGGATTTTGCGCCGGATTCTGGGTATGCGTAGTGTCCTCTGAAATGCTTGCCAAGGGTATCTCCTCCATACCTTCGCGATATGTCCCGTCTCCAGCGGGACAACCAAAAGGGTACTGAAGGTAGGCAAATCTCGCTTTCCTAAAAAAGGCGAAACACCTTTCGGGTTTTGGGCGGGAATGGTTGGGGCGGGAATATCTGCCGCAATCGGCCTTTTTTTGGCGGTTTCCGACGCTTTCAACCGCAAAATCCGATCGCCAGGGGCAATCTGCTCCACCGATAGGCCATTCAAAGGAGAGCAGAGATCATCGCATTGCGCAATGGTCGCGGCGCTCTCGTACCGCTTTCCCCGCCGATCGAAGGGGCACAATGAAGCCGAGGCGGCCGCCGGCACCGCCCGTGTCACCGTTGCCTTCACTGCGAAAGTTCCAGCCCAGCACCAGTTGGACGCGACTGCCCCTAGAGGCTGCAGCCCGGATGCTTGTAGAGATCGGCCTGCGACAGATCCGGCGGGCATGGCGTGCTCTTGCCGCTCCCTTGGCCGCAAGCCGAGGGCTTGATCTGCGAGATCGCCGAGTAGTGTCCCTGGGAGACATGCACCCGGACGCAGGTCTTGGTGCCGGCATTCCACCAGGTATTGTTGCCGCCGACGTCGACATAGCCCCTGGACTGCATCTCGCTCTCGGCGCCAGGCGCGCGTGCGCCGACGAGATCGGCGATATCGGCCGGCGATTTGGCAAGGGTTGCTGTCGGAAGGGACATCAATGCTGCTGCTGCGATTGCGACTGTGAAACGCATCGGACGAATTCCTTCTGAGCAAGAAGAGGCTGTTCGCATGCTAGCGCGACTGTATTAGCAGAGGAGAAAATGGATGGCGAGAACAATCACGCAACCTGCGAATGCGCGGCGACAACCACCGGCCGTCGCCGCCGCTCGACGGCAGGCAAAGGCCGCCGCTCAGCCTGATATCGGAGGCAACGCGGGCGCATCAAGCCCGCGGAACGGATCGCGCCAGGCGTCGATCGCCTCGAGCTGCCCGGCCCAGCGCGCAAGTGCCGGATAGTCCGCGAGCGGCAGCCTTGCCACATCATTGTAGGGCAGGAATGTCGCCATGCGAAAATCGGCGTAGGAGACCGCCTCGCCGACCAGCCAGGCGTGACCGGAGAGTTCGGCATCGAGCAGCCGGGCCGCCTTGTGGAACGCCATCATCCCCTCCTCCACCATGGCCTCGTCACAAGTGCCGATGCCGTAGCGCAGCTTGGTGCCGCGCTCCCAATGCACCATGTCACAGGCCTTCACGAAGTTCTCCTTGCCCCAGCTGATCCAGCGGATCATCTCCGGCTCGTCGTCATCCCTTCGCCAGAGGTTGGAGCCGACCTGGCGAGAGAGAAAGCAGGCGATCGCATCCGCCTCCCACAGCGCCCGGCCGGGACGCTCCAGGATCGGCAAAAGCAGGTTGGGATTGAGCGGCCGATAGCGGTCCGCCTGCCCCGACGCCAGCGGCTCGGCATATTCGAACGCGACCTCTGCCTTCAGAAATCGGGCCGTGGCGACCGCCAGGCGCGGATTGGGGTTGCGGCTGAAATAGAGCTTCATGCGGCTTGGTCCTCCGTGTGCACATCCTGAAGACGCACGAATGCTGCGTTTGCCGACAGAGACCGAGACAAAATCGACCGGGACTCTAGCCGGCGCCGGGCGTGTGACGTCCGCGCCAGAGCAAGACCGACAGCACCGCATGAACTGCGATCGCAGGCCACAGAAGGACGCCGGTGGAGCCATCCGTCAGTCCGAACCAGGCCAGATAGAGCGTGACGGCCGCACTGTAGATCAGCATGCCGATGAGGCTTGAGTTCTTCCAGCAGGCAACGCCGAGGGCGATCAGGGCAATTCCCGCCACCCGGGCCGTCGGGACCGCCGGCCCGGTGAGTAGCTCGCCAAGCAGCACCTGCCCCACGAGCGAAGGCGCCACCACCAGTGCGAGCCCTGTTGCCATCTCCCCGAAGGCGGCGAGATCAAGCACGCGTATCATCGGAACGCACCTCTGCCAGTCGTTTGTGTCCGGGCCTTGCGATGCAAGGTCGCCAGATCGTCCCATGTGCGTTCACGTGAACGCACGGCGCTCTAGGGCGTTGCGTTTGGCTTCAATTCGAAAGTCAGTTTGTCGATCTTGCCCGTAAAGCGGAAGGGCGTGTCGTAGCGGTGTTCCAAAAGGGCGACGCCGGTGCGCGTGTCGAGACCGACGTCGAAGGTCTCATCCTCGGGGAAAGTGACCGGGATGCCATGATCGATGCTGTTCCTGGCGACCTCCTTGCCGTCCACCGACAGAACGCCGGTGCCGCCGGCGCCAAGTCCCTTTCCATCCGACTTGAAGTCGAAGACGATCCTGTGTTTGCCGGGTTCGAGTTCCGATCCTTCCCACAGGGTGCGCTTGAGGTCGAGGAGATTGTAGAGGAACACGACCTGCCCACTGCCGACACCGAAGTCGCCCTGGCTGAGGAAGAGGCCGTAACCGCCAAAGCGGCCACCCTCGGTGACGATCATGCCTTGCGCACCGTCGTCGGGTATCTCGACATCGGCCGTAATCGTATAGGACTTGTTCAAGGTGCTCGGCGCAGCGCTGGCCGGCACACCACTCAGTTCGCCGCGGTAGGTGAATTCCGTACGGCCGGCCGTCAGGTTCGGCCGCGGGGCGTTCCAGCGTGCGAGCGTCGAATTGTCGAGCGGCAGCACGTTGTACTTCTTCGCCTCGGCATAGAAGAGGTCCTGCAATTCCTTGAGTTTGTCAGGCATTTTGGCGGCAAGATCGGTGAATTGCGTCGGGTCTTCATCGACGTTGTAGAGTTCCCAGTTGTAGCCGGTGATCACGTCGGGCGGCGTCTTGGTGCTGAGTTCCCACGGCAATGTCGCGGGCGTCGTCGCGGCGACCCATCCGTCGTGGTAGATCGCGCGGTTTCCCAGCATCTCGAAGTACTGGGTCTTGTGTTCGGTCGGGGCAGCGGCATTCGCCTTGTCCCATGTGTAGGCCATGCTGACGCCTTCGATCGGCTCCTGTTTGATGCCGTTGATCGTCTCCGGTTGCGGGATGCCTGTCGCCTCCAGGATCGTCGGCACGATGTCGATGAAGTGGTGAAACTGCGCGCGGACACCGCCAGCGTCGTTGATATGGCCGGGCCACGACATGACCATGCCCTGCGCCGTCCCGCCAAAGTGCGATGGCACCTGCTTGACCCACTTGAACGGTGTCCCCATCGCCCAGGCCCAGCCGGCTGCGAAATGCGGGAATGTCCGCTCCGAACCCCAGAACGGATACCAGAGAAACTGGTCCTTCACCGGAACGTCGACGCCGTTGAATGTGGTGAACTCATTCGGCGTGCCGTTGAGCATGCCCTCGGCGCTCGCGCCGTTGTCGCCGCCGATGTAGATGATCAGGGTGTTGTCGAGCTCGCCGATATCTTCCACCGCCTGGATGACGCGCCCGATCTCGTTGTCGGCATAGGCAAGGTAGGCGGCGTACACATCGGCCTGCCTGATGAACAGTTTCTTCGCCTCCAAACTGAGGGAATCCCATCGCGGCAACCCCTCCGGCCACGGCGTGAGCTTCGCGTTCTCAGGCATGATGCCGAGCCGCTGCTGATTGGCGAAGATCGTCTCGCGCACCTTGTTCCAGCCCTCGTCGAAGAGGTGCATGTCGCTGATCTTCTTGATCCATTCGGGCGTCGGGTGGTGTGGTGCATGGGTGGCACCGGGCACGTAGTAGACGAGCCACGGCTTGCCCGGGGCGATCTCGCTCAACTGCCTGATGTGCTGGATCGCCTCGTCGGCCATGGCCGTTTCCAGGTTCCACTTGGGATTGCCTTCAAACGGATAGATGGCCGTGGTGTTGCGGAACAGGTTCGGCTGCCACTGGCTCGCATCGCCGCCGACGAAGCCATAGAAATAATCGAAGCCCATGCCCGTCGGCCACTGGTTGAAGGGGCCCGCCTGGCTCGATTGATAGGACGGCGTGTTGTGGTTCTTGCCGAACCACGCGGTGGCGTAGCCATTTTCCTTGAGGATCGTGCCAACAGTTCCTTTCTCGATCGGGATGATCGAATCGTAGCCCGGATATCCGGTCGCGATCTCCCCGACGACCCCGTAGCCAACCGAATGGTGATTGCGCCCGGTGATCAGCGCCGCACGAGACGGCGAGCAGAGCGATGTCGAGTGGAAGTTCGTGAAGCGCAACCCCTCCTTGGCGATGCGGTCCATGGCCGGTGTCGGAATGACCCCGCCAAAGGTGCTGGGCGCACCGAAGCCCTGATCATCCGTCATGATCAGCAGCACATTGGGCGCGCCTTTCGGAGGCACGACACGCGGAGCCCACCAGGGCGTCGATTCCGAGGCCTTTTCCTTGATTACACCGCCAAAAGCCGGACTTGGTGACGGAAGCTGCTTACCCGTAATTGTTGTCGTCGCTCCCGGGGCGCCGAGCGTCCCTGAAACCTGCTGTGCCCATGCGGACGTAAAACCAAGCGCGAAGAAGGCTGCACCCGCAAGCATGCTCTGGCCAATGGTCATGGCGAACACCCCTATTGCAGATCGTTGAATCTCCACCGATTTAGACTGGTCTAATATACGCAAACCAGACCCGAGACGCGAGAAGTTTACGACCGGTGTTCTCCATCCGATCCGTCGCAGACGGTCTGCCCGATGGCTTCCCCGGAACACTTCACCAGTTATCCGGCTCCGAACATCGCATCTGTGAATTCGTTTCCCATATCCTGCGAAGCGTACCCCGCTACCGGTGATCCGCTCGCTGACCTATTTTTCCAAATAACGGCGATGCACCGCATCACCTGCCCCATCGATCAGCAAAGGACAGGACACATGACACTCAAGGATATTCTGCCCGGCAAGCTCGGTTTCGGCGCAGCTCCGCTCGGCAACATGTTCCGCGAAATCCCCGAAAAGGAAGCGCTTGCCACCGTCGAGGCCGCCTGGAACGACGGCATCCGCTATTTCGACAACGCCCCGTTCTACGGCGCCGGCCTTGCCGAGATCCGCATGGGCGAAGCGCTCGGCGGTCGCCCGCGTGACGAATACGTCATCAGCACCAAGGTCGGCCGGGTCATCCTCGACGAGATAGAGGACGTCAGCGCCCGCGACCTTGGGGAAAAGGGCGACGTCTTCCGCTATGGCCGCCCCAACAAGATCGTCAACGACTACTCCCATGACGCCACCCTGCGGTCGATCGAGGACAGCCTCAAGCGCCTGAAGACCGACCGGATCGAGATCGCCTTCGTTCACGACGTTGCCCAGGATTTCTACGGCGACGAATGGCTCGACGTTTTCGAGACGGCGCGCAAGGGCGCCTTCAGGGCGCTCGACCGGCTGCGCGACGAGGGCGTGATCAAGGCTTGGGGGCTCGGGGTCAACCGGGTGGAGCCGATCGAACTGCTGCTCGCGCTCGAAGGCCCCCGCCCCGATGGCTTCCTGCTTGCCGGTCGCTATACCCTGCTTGACCATGATCGGGCGCTCCAGCGCGTCATGCCCGAGGTCACGAAACGCGGCCTCGGCATCGTCGTCGGCGGCCCCTATAGCTCCGGCGCGCTCGTCGGTGGCCCGAACTTCGAGTATGCCCCGGCCACGCCGGCAATTCTCGACAAGGTCGCGCGTATCAAGGCGATCGCCGACCGTCACGGCATCTCGATGAAGGCGGCCGGCCTGCAGTTCTCGCTCGCCAACCCCGCGGTTGCCGCCGTCATCCCCGGCGCCAGCCAGCCGAGCCGCATCGCCGAAGACCGCGCCGCCCTGAACGAGGCCGTGCCGGCCGACTTCTGGCGGGACTTGAGGGCAGCCGGTCTCGTCAACCCGGAGGCGCCGCTACCGATTGCCGGCTAAGCAATTCCAGGAAAAGTGTGCGGCGGTTTTCCGTCCGGAATTGCGTCGTTTGGCCAAGCAATTCCAGGAAAAGTGCGCAGCGGTTTTCCGTCCGGAATTGCGTCGTTTGGCCAAGCAATTCCAGGAAAAGTGTGAAACGGTTTTCCGCTAGGAATTGCGACATCTGGCCAAGAAATTCCAGGAAAAGCGCGCAGCAGTTTTCCGCCAGGAATTGCGAGAAACCGTCCTATCCTCGCCCGTCTTCCAGCGGGCGGGGCAGCCGGTGGCACACCGCCGCGCAGCCGATCAGAACGGATTGACGTAGTTGGTGATCGCGATCTGGCGCAAAAGCACTCGGCGGATCACGTGCGCCACCTTCACCCGGTCGGTGAAGATGGCCGCGTCCCCCGTGGCGCCGGCTGGCAGCCGTGCGGCGAAAGCCTGGTCGTCGAGTTTCACCCGCACGATGAAGGGCGCGGCGGAGACTGCCTCCGGGGTCACCGCCGTGCCGGACACCCGGGCTTGCCCGGAGGCGATCGCCTGCAGCACGCCCTCGACCTCACCGGTATAGGTCTCGCCGGGCGCAAACTTGAAGGTCGCCTCCACCATCTGGCCGGGCTCTATATAGCGCGCATCGATCTGGTTGATCTCGACCCCGATGATCGTCTCGGAGGTGTCGATAAAGGCCATGGCCGGCGACAGCGGCAGCGTCGTCACGCGCGCGCCCTTGCGCAGCGCAAGGTTGGTCACGTAGCCATCGGCAGGCGCCCGCACCGTCGTCTTGCCGAGTTCCCACTCGGCATTGCTGATCTGGGCTCTCAGATTGTCGACGTCCGCCTGGCGTTGCTGCACGTCGAATTCGGTTGCGGCATCGCGCGACTGCAGCTTCGTCATCTGCGCAAGCCGCAGCTCCTGCAGCGAAAGCTGCGCCTGCAACGCGTCTACCTTCGCCTGGTAGGGCACGGGGTCGATGCGGAAGAGCACGTCGCCGGCTTTCAGGGGGCTGTTGGAGGCGACCGGCACCTCCGTGACCTCGCCGGCGACATCGGGCACGATCGCCACCGAATTGCGCACCACCAGCGCCTTGCCCTGCGGCGCCCCCCAGTTCATCGGAATGAACAGGCCGACGAGGAGTAACAGGAACACGATCGCCGGCGAAATCTTCCAGAACAGGTTGAAAGGCACGATCCTGAATTTCACCAGGCAGAAGAGGATCGCCAGATAGACATTGAAGAGAAAGACGATCATGACTGGCCCGCCTCGCTCGGATGAACCTCGCCCGCAGGGGTCGCCGCCGGATGCGCGCCGCTCGGGCGCGGCACGTCGACATAGGCCCAGATGAGCGCGATCGGCCACAGCGCGAAGCCGAGGAACAGCGTCACCCAGCCCGCCACATTGACCGCCTCGCTCCAGGGATGATTGCGCCTTTTCGCGATCGACCCCGGCAGCATGGCGAGAAAGATCAGCACGGCGACCGTGCTCACCACGAGCACGATCAGCACGATCCAGGCGAAGAGATCGATAAAACTCATGAAGTTGCGCTCCCCTTCACGACGGGGACGCTAGACCCAAAGCCGGGCACTGCGGAAGTACGTAACGGTTACCGCGCCATACGGCTGCCCCTTTAGAGGGCGCAGCATGAACCTTGGCCCGTGAACGGCAGCCCGCCTCAGCCGAGTTCGCCGTGATCCAGCGGATAGACCGGCCGCCGCACCCGCTGGAATTTGCGCGCGCCGATATTGGCACTGCTGAGGCCCGTGCCGTCGATCTCGACGATCTCGGACGCGATCGGACCGAAGGCGGCGCGGAAGTGCTGCTGCGATTTGACGACGACGATCTGATAGTCGGACGGCTCGATGCCGACGGCGCGGAAGAGGTTGCGATCGAGCATCTGCTGACGTTCGCTGCAGATGAGGATGTCGATGCCTTCGACATGAAAGCGCACGCTCGGCCCCATCGTCGCCGGCAGCCCTTGAAACATCGGCCCCTCGAAGACGATCCTGCCGTCCGAAATCGCCTCCACCCTGCCCTTGATCGTGATCGGCCCGCCGCCGACTTCAGGGTCGATCTTGCAGCCGAGCGTAACCTCGCGTGTCGCACCGATGCCGGCAGCCATCAACTCGGCCACGACTTCCGGATCGCAGAGCGCGCCGAAAGCCGCGTTTCGGACGCCGGTATCGAGCAGCCTGGCGAGCACGCAGGTGGAATCGCTATAGGCACCGCAGCCGGGATTGTCGGAGAAGTCGGCAATGACCAGCGGCGTCCCGGCCCCATCTTTCGCAAGATGCGCCGCGACGATGCCGGGCAGCGCGTCGAGCGGCAGCTGCACATCCTGGTGCTCGCGCCGGTCCCAGATCCCGCGGCAGAGACGCTCGGCCTCGGCGTCCGCGTCTTCGGCCGCCACCCGGTTGCGGTCGTAGCAGATAACCGCCGATGGGCCGGTATTGAAGATATCGGCATCGTAGAAGCCGGCATTGATCGAGGTCGCCAGCATGCCGTCGCGCGCCGCGATCCCGTCGGCAATTTCGAGCAGCTCGGTCATGGCGCAGGCATGGGTCGTGCGCCCGTCGTTGCAGCCGTTCAGCATCGGCGGCTGGCGGATGGCGAGCGCCGGCCGGATTTCGCCGCGCATGGCGCGCTCGAGCAATGCGCCCGCCTTGTGAGCGCATTCGGCCATGTCCACATGCGGATAGGTGCGGAACGAGACGGCAATATCGAGCAGGCCGGCCATTTCGGGCGCCGAATTGGCGTGCAGGTCGAACGTCGCGGCGATGGGAAGTTCCGACCCGACGATGCCACGCACCACCTCCAGAAGCTGGATCTGCGCATCGTCAGCCGTTTCCGTGCACATAGCCCCATGGAAGACGATAAACACGCCGTCGAGCCTTTCGCCGTCGAGCGCGCTTTGGAGATCCGCGACGAAGCGCTGCCGCATCGCCTCCTCGATCCTGCCGCCGGGTTCGGCCCGCGCCGCCACGGTATAGACCGGCTGCCAGCCGTACGTGTCGCAACAATCGATGAAGCCGCCGATCTCCGAATTGGTGCCGCGGCAATGGGTTTCGATCTCGGCGCCAACGAAATAGTGGCAGGCCTCGAAGTCCCTGAACCCGGTCTTGAGCTTCGAAAACGTGTTGGTTTCCTGGTTGAATTCGAGAACGGCGACCCGGAAGCTCATCCTATGCACTTTCATTTTGCTGACTGGAAAAATCGAGAAGACGGGCGCCGGGGAAAACGCGAAACCCCGACGCCGCGCCTGTTCTCCTGCCGCGCGATGCGTTGAACGCAGGGCGCGACAGGCGAATTCTGGATGGTTGGAGTTGAACCTTGGATCCGCGGCGGCCCCTCTCGGCACCTTAGAAGAGACGCCCTCGCGCATCTTCCGAGGAGTTGCCCCTCACCCTAACCTTCTCCCCGCAGGCGGGGAGAAGGTGGCCGGCGGGCCGGATGAGGGATAGAGCCACAAACCTCAGCGGAAATACTCGCTCGTGGTCTTCGGCTTTGCCATGATGTCGAAATCGAAATACTGCTTGCGGATCTTGTCGTAGGTGCCGTTTTCCATGATCGTCTTGAGGCCGGCATTGAGCTTGGAGAGCAGCGCCTCGTCGCCCTTGCGTACCGCCATGGCGTTGCCCTCGGCCGTGTCGAGCACGAAGCTCTCGCCGACAAAGGCGCAGCAGCCGCTTTCTTCCTTGGCCAGCCACTCCGTAAAGGCCATCTGCCCTTCGAGGATCAGGTCCAGCCGGCCGTTTTCCATGTCGAGAAACACTTCGCTCATCGTCGGATAGAGCTTCACTTCGCTATCGGGAAAAAACTCCTGCAGCGCCTCGACCGCGACCGAGCCGGATTGCGTGCCGATCACCTTGCCCTTCAGCGCCTCGGGCGAGATGTCCTTGAGGCCGAGATCCTTGCGGGCGACGAAGCGCATGGCGTTGAAATAGTAAGGGGTTGTGAAGTCGACCTGCGTCTTGCGATCCGGATTGATCGCCATCGAGGCGATCATCACGTCGAACTTCTTGGCCTGCAGGGCCGGGATGATGCCCGCCCACTCATTGGTGCTCCAGACACAGTCTACCTTGATTTCGGCGCAGACCGCCTGGCCGATATCGTAGTCGAAGCCTTTGATTTCGCCGGCTGCGGTCACATAGTTGAATGGCGCGTAATCGCCCTCGGTGCCGATCGCCAGCGTCTCGGCATTGGCGGTGCCGGCCGCAAACAGCGCGGCGATGACCGATGCGGTCATGAACTTCTTTTTCATCTCGTTCCCTCTGTCCTTCCTGTCGGCCACCCACGAAGTTCCGGTCGCAAGCGTGACCATTGGCCTGACCAAAGGAGCAACTTGCTTGAAACTATCTGGATTTTCGGCCGATTTCAGTTTTCGTTTTGCTTTATTATGCTTCGACAATGCGGGAGGTCTCCAGCCTTCGCAATGTGAAAGAAATCATTCCAGCTATCGAAAAAATTCATGTAGGCTGCAACCGATCCAGACCCGGAGCAACGGATGCGTGACCTGCCGAGCCTCAAATCCTTGCGCGCCTTCGAGGCGGCCGCGCGCAACGGCAGCCTGACGGCCGCCGCCGACGAGCTCTGCATCGGCCAGGGTGCGATCAGCCACCAGATCCGGAATCTGGAACTCAATCTCGGCCTTCGGGTCTTCGTCAGAAAACAGCACGGTGTCGAACTGACGCCGGAGGGCGGGCTGCTCTACGCCTCCTGCCAGCGCGCCTTCGACGATCTCGAAGGCGTGGTCCAGCACATCCGCCCACGCACGAGCGACAAGATCCTGCGCGTCCGGGTCGGCCCGTTCTTTTCGATGAAAGTGATCGCGCCGCGCATTTCCGAGTTTCTCGCCGCCAATCCCGGCGTGCAGATCCACCTCTCCCACCTCGAAACGATCACCGCCGGCACCGGCCCGGCCGACGTCACCATCGCCTATTGCCTGCAGCCGCCACCCGGACGCTTCACCCGCAAGCTCTTGCGCGAGCGCCTGGTTCCCGTCTGCGGCCGCGACCTCTGGCAGGGCGACAGGCAGGCACTGCTTTCCGGCAACCGGCTGCACTATCGCGGCCTTCAGGAGTGGCAAAGCTGGATCGCCTCCTCCGGCCTCGCCCTTCCGCGCAGCCGCCAGGACCTGATCTTCGACGACCAGCACATCATTCTCGAAGCGGTGAGAGAAGGCCAGGGCGTGGCGTTGATCGACCGCACCATGGTCGAACACGAACTCAAATCCGGTCAGATTCGCCTGGCCCACGACCATTTCTACGAGCCGCCCGAAACCTACCAGTTCGTCTGCCAGGAAGACCTCCTGCGCACCAAGCCGGTAACAAAGGCCTTTCTCAACTGGCTGATCGCCGAGATCGAGGAGCGCGAGCGGCAGAGCGCAGAGGCAGTGCAAACATCTGGCACAAGCTAGCCGTCGGCGGCCGGCGAGCGTCCCTCCTCCCCACCCAACACAAGAACCGGCCGCCGCACGCCCGTCGCGCACGGCGGTCGCACCCTTAGACGGCAGCTCCTTGCACAGCCCCGGCGAGCGGATCGAGCATGGCCGTTACATCATCGGGGAGGATGATGGACGCCGCCGCGACGTTCTCCTCAAGGCGGCTGCGCCTGCGTGTTCCGGGGATTGGCACCACCTTCGCATTCAACTTGCGGCCCTGCATGTGCAGCCAGGCTAGTGCCAGCTGGGCCGAGGTAATGCCGAGGCCACGCGCGGCTTCCTCGACCTTTGCCACCACCTGCATGTTCGCCTGGTGGTGCTGCGATGCAAAGCGCGGGAAATTCCTGCGTGCATCTCCCTCCGTCAGGGATTGGGCAAAGGCCTGGCCGGTCAGCATGCCACGTCCGAGCGGAGAGTAAGGCACGAGCGTCACGCCGAGTTCGAATGCAGCGGGAACGACATCTTCCTCGATCTCACGCGTGAAAACAGACCATTCCGACTGCAGCGCTGCAATCGGATGGATGGCATGCGCGGCCCGCAGCTCCGCCGCGGTCACCGCCGAGAGGCCGAGCCAACGGACCTTTCCGGCCGCGACCAGATCGGCCATCGCGCCAATGGATTCTTCGAGTGGTACGGCATCAGTGCGGCGATGCATGTAATAGAGGTCGATGACATCGACACCCAGGCGCTTCAGCGAGCGGTCAGCGGCAGCACGAATGAACTCGGGCCGGTTGTCTATGCTCCAGTCCTCTGGGCTTTGCGGCGTGCGCGCATAGCCGAACTTGGTGGCGATCAGGACCGCTTCACGATGCGTCCTGACGAAGGACGCAAGAAAGGCCTCGTTGGCGCCGATACCGTACATGTCCGCCGTGTCGAACAGGGTGACGCCGAGTTCGAGCGCCCGTTCCAGAGTGGCGCGAGATTCGGCCTCGTCCGTCGTGCCGTAGAACTCGCTCATGCCCATGCAGCCGAGGCCCTGGGCTCCGATCGGCGGGCCATCCGAGCCGAGTTGGACGCGGTGTAGAATCTTTTCCTTGCTTGTCATCATGGGTCTCCAATTCCAGACAAGCAGCTCTTATAAGTATTGACCATACTCTATGGTCAAGGGTTTACTACATGCTGATTTCGGAATTTGCGAAGGCCACGGAACTGCCGGTCGATACGATCCGCTTCTACATTTCCAAGGGGCTGCTGAAGCCCGAGCGCAGCGCCAAGGGCGGCTCTAATCCCTATCAGCTGTTCAGCCAGGAAGACGTTACCGCCGCGCGGATGATCCGGCTGCAACAGACGCTGGGTTACTCGCTGCGGGAGATTCAGGCCCTCAATGACGCGTATCGCGCCGGCGAAAGTTCGCCCGCACGAACGGTCGAGATCCTGCAAGCGCAGATCGCTCGACTAGAAGAGCGGAAGGCCGCGCTGGACGCGGCTCTCTCGTTCCTGCGCGGCAAGGTGGACTGGATCAAGGCAGGCAAGCCGGACACGGCGCCGCAACTGGAGGACTACCGGTGCTGACGGTCCGAAGCTCGTCCAGCCCCTGCTCCCGCGAGATGACAGGAACATAGCCCAGCGCCCGCTTTGCCTTGCCGATATCAAGCGAGATCTCGACGGCCGACGTCGCATAGACCTGTGATGTCAGCGGAACGCTGATCCTCCCCCTGGAGAGGGCAGCGAGCACATTGCCGCCCCAGGCAACGGCTCTGACGACGGCGCGGGGAACGGATTTTTCCGGCGGGACGATCCCTTGCGTTTCCAGAAGCTGCGAGACGAACGTCCTGAACGGCACGGCATCGCCATCGGTGATGAAATAGACCTCCCCGCCCTGCCCGTTTGCAAGCGCAAGCGCCACGGCCTGGCACAGGTTGGCGATATGCGTGGTCGAGGTCAGGTAGGTGCCTCCCGCGATCCAGGCGAGCTTGCCAGAGCGGGCAGCCTCGACCAGTGCCGGCAACGCCGTGGTATCGTCACGCCCCCAGACGAAGCGCGGCCGAAGGGCGACGACCGGGAAAGCCGGACTGCTGGCCGCAAGGGCTACACGCTCGGCCGCCGCCTTGCTGCGCGAATAGCTGCCGGCCGGGCGGCGCGGAAACGGCGCCGTCTCGTCCACCTGCACCAGCGGGTGCCCATCGGCAAGCACGGATTCGGTGCTGATATGGATCGCTTTGCGGATACCGGCGGCGCGGGCCGCCTCCATGACGATCCGCGTGCCATCCTCGTTCACCCGCCGCTGCTGCGGCGTGCCTGGTCCATGATCGGTATCGGCCGCGGCATGGACAAGCGCGTCGCAGCCCGCCATTCCCGCGGCGATGTCTGGACTGAGCAGGTCGCCCATAAAGGCCGTCGCACCGAGTTGGCGGACGCGGTCGGCCGCCTTCCGGCTGCGCGCCAGAGCGACAACAGAAGCGCCCGTCGTGACGAAATGGCGGATGAGGTTGCGGCCGACATAGCCGCTGCCACCCGTGATGAAGATGCGCCGGAACGGGGCGCGTTCGCCCGTGGCCACGGCGGATGTGGCATCGCATGCTTGGTTCATTTCGCTGCACCTATGAGGTTTGGACGCTTAGCGCTCGTCCGGAAGATCGGCTGCCTGCGGGGTTGCAGTCACGAGCCAGTTGATTTCGCGCAGCACCTCGTCGCGGTCCGCACGCGCAAAATGGTGAAAGTCGAGATATTCGAGGAACTTGAGACCCTCGAGCGCGAGATAGGCAAGCAACGCCCCGCGCGGCGACTGGGAGTTCTGGAGAATTCTCGCGATCGTCGCATCCTGGCTTGCCTGCATCTTCCGGCGCAAACCGGCATCGAGCGTAAGCGCCGCGCTGAGGTTCAGTGCTACCGCCCGGAATTCCTCGGGCGGCGGTTCGGCCGCAGCAACGATGCGCCCCCTGACCGCTCGATCCTGAATGTCTCCGATCTTCTGCTCGACCTGCGCATGGTGTGCGTTGTCGCGCTCAAACGCCCGGTCGACGACGGCCTCGATCAGCGCCTGCTTGGACTTATAGTCATAAAGCACACTCGCCTTGCTGACGCCGGCTTCCCTGGCGACGGCATCGACAGTCAGGTTGGCAGCGCCATCACGACCGACGACCCGTTCGGCGGCATCCAGCACCTGCTGTTGATCAATTGCGCGTTTCCGGCCCATGGCTCCATCCGATTTATTTCCGACCGGATGGTTATAAATAATCTATCGGCGCCTTTGTCAAGCGCGTCGGATCCCTCAGAAAGCTGGATCGCCTCCTCCGGCCCCACCCATGCGCGCAGCGCCAGGACCTGATCTTCGATGACCAGCACATCATTCTCGAAGCGGTGAAAACGCAGCCGAACCCCAGGCCCGATCAACGGTTGCTCGCGGACTACCGCGCCGATCCGCCTCTACACGAAGTCGAGAGAGCGTGATGTCGGAGACTGTATCCGCAGAACGGCGATGCCGGGTTGGGGCCTTGAAAGCAACCTCACGGAAGGCGACCCGCGCACTCGACCTTGCCCGTCGGCGGTCCGGGGAATCGGCGAGACCTATCGCGACAACAAATACGCTCCGTGATTGCGCGGCAATAAATTCGCCACCGAAGAGACGTTGATGCGCGACTAAAATTGCTCGGCGCGGTCATGGTGTATCGCGCCAAGCCGCTGCTCTCATAGACGATCATCACCCAGCCTGCTGTGCCCCATGCGCGTGGATTACCGCATCCGCCTCCTTGCCGTAAAGCTCCTCGAAATGGTCGAAGCTCTTGGAGAAGTAGCCGATGCCTTGCGTCGCGGCCCTTAGTGTCCGGGCGAGATCGTCGAGCGCCGATCCCGGCACCAGGGCGCGAAAGATGTCCCAGCCCTTGGCGCTCTCGTCACGGTCGAAGCCGAGCACCTGGCCCTTGTAGGTGGAGACGATCGGCACCAGGCTGCCGGAATAGATCGAGGGGATGTGGATCTCGACGCGGATGACCGGCTGCATCAGAACGGCCGAGGCCTGCGACAGCGCCTGGCGCACGCCCATCTTGGCGGCCGCGCGGAAGGCGAAGTCGTTGCTGTCGACCGCATGGTGCTGGCCGTCGGTCAGGGTCACGCCGACATCGATCACCTGAAAGCCGAGCGGCCCCTTCTCCATCGCTTCGCGCGCGCCGGCCTCGATCGCCGGGATGAAGTTGCGCGGCACCGCCCCGCCCTTCACCGTCTCGGCGAAAGAGAAGCCGGCGCCGCGCTCGTTCGGGTGCACGCTGAGCTTGACGTCGGCGAACTGCCCGGCACCGCCCGTCTGCTTGCGGTGGCGGTAGTGCACATCGGAGGGTTTCAGCACGGTCTCGCGATAGGTCGGGCTCGGCGGCCTGTCGGTGACGCCGACATGGAAGACGTCGGCGAGCGTCTTGCAGAGGTCGCGCAGGTGCATCGGCCCCTGCACGCAGACGAGCTGCGCGCCGCTGCCTTCCTCCTGCATGACCGCGAGTGCGCGGTCGGTCTCGGCGAGCTTGGCAAGCGTGCCCGAGAGCTTGGTCTCGTCGCGCTCGCTGTCGGGCACCAATATGCGCACCAGCATCGGCGTCGGCGGCAGCGTCCAGTCCGGCGCCTCGGCGGTGCTGCTGGCGGCAAGCAGCGCCGGCACCGGCAGATGGTCGGCCTTGACAGCGGCAAAGATCGCGCCCGCCTCCGGCGTGGCGTTCGGCAGCGGCTTGCCGGTCGCCGGGTCCTGCAGCGAGCCGAGGCTGCCGCCACCGAGTGTCGCGCCCTGCTTGATACCGGATGTCAGCGCCCTGACCAGCACCGTCTTGCCGACATTCGCCTTGTGATAGGCGTGGAAGCTGACGGCCGAAAGTGCCGTCTCGGCGATCGGTCCGGCCTCAGCCAGCCTCTTTCGAAGCGCGTCGACCTGAGGCGCCTCGTGGCGCAGCGCCTTCATCAGCCGCAGAATGCCGTTGGCGTGGCTTGCAGCGCCCACCAGCACCGGGATGATGCGGTTTTCCTTCAAGAGCCGCGTGGAGATCGCATAGATCGTGTCGTTGGCCGGCGCCCGGTCCTCGATCAGCTCTTCGAGCAGCCAGTCGTCGAATTCCGAGAAATGCTCGAGCAGCTCGGCCCGCGCCTCCTTTTCCCGATCCATCACCGTGTCGGGGATCTCGATCAGCGCCGAGGTCTGTCCCTCGCGGTAGCGCCAGGCGCGCTCGGAGATCAGGTCGCAGGTGCCGACGATCTTGTCGCCTTCGCGGATCGGCACCTGGCGCAGGAGCAGCATGTGGCCGGAATAGTCCTGAAGCGCGGCGATCACGTCGCGCAGCCGCCCCTGCGGCTCGTCCATTCGGTTGATGAAGAGAATGCAGGGCGTGCCCGACGCCTCGATTGCCTTCAGATAGGGCGCGGCCAGCACCGCCTCCTCCGGCACCGGCGAAACGCAGAGCACGCAGGCGTCGCTGGCGATCAGCGCGTGCTGGGCGTGTCCCAGCGCCTCGGTGCCGCCGGGTGCGTCGAGCGCGCACCAGGCTTCGCCGCCAAATTCGAATTCCGTGAGGTTCAATCCGTAGGGTGAAGCAGCTTTTCTGGAGGCCCCCTCCAGACCGGCCAGCTTGTCTGCCAGCGTGGTCTTTCCGGTCTGCGAGGGCCCAAGTACCGTGAAGCAGCGCATCGGCAATCCTCCCCTGTCGCGATGACGACGGGCGCCGAGCGTTGCGACGCCCTTGTTCTATTAATTCTAGGGCAGCTTTTGCGCTTTCAATGGTAGCCGGGCACGATGGCGGCAAGTCTTTACGCGTGCGCGTCCTTTTCCGGCGCTAACCGCTTGGAATCGATCAGCATGGCGTCCCCAAAAAATCGGCGCGTATCCGGCGCGGCTGCCGCCGTTCTGCGCCACGGGCCCCGATCTTTTGGCCCTGAACCCCGAAAACCGATTGCGAAACAGGACCGGTTTTGCGATAAACGGGCACGTAAAGACCTGACGACCGATCCGCAAGCGTCCCTTCCGCACTGGAGAATACGCGCATGTCCCTCACGCTTTACCAGCATCCACTCGCTTCCTTCTGCCACAAGGTGCTCATCGCGCTTTACGAAAGCGAGACCCCGTTCAAAAGCAGCCTGGTCGACCTGCTCGACCCGGAAGAAGCGGCCCGCTTCGCGGCGCTGTGGCCGGTCGGCAAGATGCCGGTCTTGACGGACAGCGCTCGCGACGTGGTGATGCCGGAGACATCGATCATCATCGAATATCTCGACCGCCATTATCCGGGACGCCAGCGGCTGATCCCCGATGACCCCGACATGGCTCTGAAAGCCCGGCTCTGGGATCGCTTCTTCGACAACTACATCCACGTGCCGATGCAGAAGATCGTCACTGACACGCTGCGGGCGCCAGGTGAAAGCGACCACCGCGGCGTTGCCGATGCCCGCGCCGCGCTTGGCTTGGCCTATGGCATGGCCGACAAGCACTTCGCCACGCATGAATTTGCCGCGGGCGATACCTTCAGCCTTGCCGATTGCGCCGCCACCCCGGCTCTCTTTTATGGCGGCATCGTCGAGCCCTTCGATGAGACCCATCCGCATCTTGCGGTCTATTTCGAACGGCTGCTCGAACGCGCGTCCGTCCGCCGGGTGCTCGCCGAGGCGCGTCCGTATTTCCATATGTTCCCCTACCGGAACCTGATGCCGGAGCGGTTCTTCGAGATGTAGAGAATGTCGCGCAAAAGCGCGCAGCGGTTTGCGATAGACAACTCAATCTGAAAATCGCGATGTGCTTCAGGCGCCGCCGGCGTCAATTGTCGGCGCGATGCCGCGTTGAACCACCCTGCTGCTCCAGCCACATGGCGTTTTCGAACAGCACGCGCTCGTCGGCAATGCCCCTGCGGAACTGGCCCGTGATGTGGCGGGCCAGCCGGTCGGCACGTTTGCCGTAGCGCGGGATGTCGCACCAGATGCAGACCCGGTCGAAGGTGCGTTGCAGCATATCAAGATCGTCGGGGCCGATCGGGCCGTCCGGTTCGCGTGCAAACTCCTGCATTGAAACCTCCTGGCTGCCAAGGGCCGGCGCGCCGCTATCCGCGTACGCCGCCAACCGCGGGTCGAAACCAATTGCGCCTTTCAGGGCGGACGCTCTTACGAATGCCCGCCGGCTGCGGCGGAAGTGACGCGTGGCACTTGCTTCCGCCCAATCGCCGTTGCACGGACACCCGATCTCGGCGAAGGCCTGATCGATCCGGTCCATTGCGTGCAGGAGAAGCGCCTGTGGCCTGGCCGTCCGAGACATTACGCGACCGCCCGTATCGGGACGAAAACGCGAACGATCTTACAGCCGCCGGAGCCGCATCCTGCCCAGCGAAGGCGGCAGTATGCGCCGATCGGGAGATAAAGCAACGTCGCCGCACGCGAACCCTGCCGCGATCGGTCGTTTCCAGACCGGCACGAAGGTCACGCGTCATCCATGCCTCCGCCGGT
This sequence comes from Ensifer sp. ENS06, assembly GCF_014852205.1. NCBI lineage: Bacteria > Pseudomonadati > Pseudomonadota > Alphaproteobacteria > Hyphomicrobiales > Rhizobiaceae > Ensifer > Ensifer sp. ENS06. Next base: position 498,898 of record NZ_JACVBC010000002.1, read on the forward strand.
CGAAAACGGCGCCGGCGGGGCATGCGAGGCTTGGCTCAAGCCTACTTCACCTGGGCCGGCGGCGTGCCGATCGGGAAGGCGATGGTGACGAAACCGGCCGTGCCTTCTGGCCGGTTCTTGGCGCCAAATTCCTGGAAGACCTTGAGCGTCAGCGATACCGGCGTCTCGGCCATCTTGAAATTGTAGCCCATGGTGCCGCCGATCGCGGCAATACGGCCCTTGAACGGGCCGAGCCTTGCGCCGGCGCCACTGTCGCCGGTCACCTGCTGGTAGAAGTAGCCTGCAACGCCGGCGGAGAACTCCTGCCCGAAGTGCTTGGTAACGGCCCATTCCGCGTGGAATTCCGTACCCGTGCGGTAGTCCGTCGCCGGGTTCTCGCCGTTGAAGGTGAAGCCCGCGGCGCCCGAGATGTCGAAGCCCGTTTCCGGATTGAACCAAGTGCCGGCGAGCGTGAAGTCGCCAGCCCAGCGGTTGAACGAGAGATTGGCGAGCTGCCCCTTCTGGTAGTCGCCGATCGGCACGTTGACCGAGGCGTTCGCCGTCCAGTGGAAATCGCCCTCATGCCAGCCGAGAACCGCGCCCAAAACGGGGTCGCCGATAGTGAAGACAGAATCGCTGACCGAGGCCGAGCGACCGGCCCTTGGCGCCGAAAGCGTAGCGTCGATATCCGGCCCCCCGAAGGGCACGATCGCGGTGAAGCCGAGGTTGCCGCCGAGCACTTCTTCGGGCATCACCCAGAGGCCGGTGCCGAAGATGCCGATCAGCGTCGCATCGACCTCGCCGACGATCTCGCCACCGAGCGGAAGCTGCTTGTTGCCCTTGAGCTCGCCCACATAGAAGTAGGTGTCGTTCTGGAAATAGGTCCCGGGCGGCGCCAAAAGGCCGGCCATCGGGCCACGTGCGCCGAGCAGATAGAAGCCGGCACCGTTTTCGGCCGCATTCGCCGTCAAAGGCGCAACAATGCAACCCAGACCGGCAGCGATCGCCGATGTGGACAGCAGACGCTTTACAACGCTCATCCAGTGATTCCCCTTAATCTCTCGACGAAACGATAACATTTTGCCGTGTTCAAGCCAGCCCTAAGAAACCGGAGCTGCAACCACCGCAACATCCGATTGCAGAGTGTTGCAGGCCTACACACTGGGCCCGCGCCGCGGACGCGGCCTCTTTGCTCGCCACTTGACCGCCGCTGTCGCCTTCGGCTTTCATCCCGTGAAGCTTGCGTTCCCGTTTCCCCACCAGCAAAGGACCAGAGACCATGGAATACCGGCTGCTCGGCCGTTCCGGCCTGAAAATCTCTGTCATCACCATGGGCACAATGACGATCGGCGGCCGCGGCAAGTTCGCCGAGGTCGGCAATGTCGGGCTGAAGGAGGCGCGCCGCTATGTCGACCTCTGCCTCGATGCCGGCGTCAACCTGATCGACACGGCCGACATCTATTCGACCGGCCATTGCGAGGAGATCATCGGCGAGGTCCTCGGCGGCCAGCGCAAAGCCGGTGTGCTCGTCGCCACCAAGGCGCGCTTTTCGATGGGGCCGGGGCCGAACGACGGCGGGCTCTCGCGCCAGCACCTGATTGCCGCTTGCGAGGCGAGCCTGAAGCGGCTGAACACCGACGTCATCGATCTCTACCAGGTGCATGAATGGGACGGCCTAACACCGCTCGAAGAAACGATGGAGGCGCTCGACAGCCTCGTTCGCAGCGGCAAGGTCCGCTATATCGGCTGCTCCAACTATTCCGGCTGGCACATCATGAAGGCGCTCGGCGTCAGCGCGCTCGAAGGCCGCCAGCGCTTCATCAGCCAGCAAATCCACTACACGCTCGAGGCCCGCGAGGCTGAATATGAGCTGATGCCGATCGCCATCGACCAGGGGCTCGGCGTGCTCGTCTGGAGCCCGCTTGCCGGCGGACTTCTCTCCGGCAAGCACCGGCGAAACGAGACACCGGACGGCACCCGCCAGCTTGCCGGCTGGAAGGAGCCGCCGATCCGCGACGAGGAGCGGCTCTGGAAGATCGTCGACATGCTCGTTGCCATCGGCGCCGAGCGCGGCGTGTCGCCGGCGCAAGTTGCGCTCGCCTGGCTGATCGGCCGCAAGGGCGTCACGTCCGTCATCATCGGCGGCCGCACCGAGGCGCAGTTCAGCGACAATCTCGCTGCCGCAAACCTGAAGCTCACCGATGAGGAGAAGGAACTGCTCGACGCCGTCAGCCTGCCGCCGGTGATCTACCCTTACTGGCATCAGCTCTGGACCGCCAAAGACCGGCTCGGCGAGGCCGACCTGTCGCTGCTCGGGCCGCATGTCTGACGCACGTGGGAACGGACCTGCGACCCGGGCCGAGTGTCCGGGCCGTCAGGATGAAACCAAGGCGTGTCCCTTGCGCGTTACAATAAGCTGAAAGCGCCCTATTTCGCAGCAAAGCAATAGAACAGCCCCTCGCCGCCGGTGCCCTTGAAGGCCTCGACGGTGCAGCCGCCCCGCGTCGCGTGCGAAGAGTTCCAGGATTTGGCCTCGGCGGAATCGTTCAATCCCGTGCGGTCGCTGTGGCCGACGATCGCCGCGCCGTCGGCGCCGCCCATCGTCCAGTTGCCGCAGGTGTCCGGTGCCGCCGTGCCATCGGCTTTCGAGCCCGTCAGAATGTCGTGGCGGTTGGGCGTATCGCCGCGCCCGTTGATCACCTCGCCCTTTTCATTGAGCGCCGTCTGCTTCGTCAGGTTGTTCTTGTCGCTGTGGAGCGATGCGACATCATCGGCGATCTTCTCGCCCTTGGCGTTGTACCAGGGGCCTGCGCCGATCCGGTCCTTGGCGTTCTCAGCGTCGGTGGAAAGATAGGCCTTCCAGCTCTTGCCCGTCGCCCCCGCTGCCTTGGCGAGCGTATCGCAATAGGCGTCCGCCCCGGTGAGGCCGCCCAGATCGCCGCCCTTTCCGGGGTTCACGCTGGTGACGAAGAAACTCATGCTGGTGTCCTGCGCATAGGCCGCGCCGGAACAGGCCAAGGCGAATGCGATTGCTGCTAATGCGCGCTTCATGGCTCTCTCTCCCATCAACTGTGCCGAAAAGCCTATCGGCCGCCGCCAACCGAGTAAAATCGAATTGCCGTGATGGAGACCGCGCCATCTCAACGGATGGCGACGCAACGCGCGCGGCGACCTCTGCGCCACGTCAGGTGAAGGGCGATCCAAGCGCCGAGAGCCTCGACAGGTTTGAGGATGGCCCTTTTGCAGCAGAAGCGCTGCCCCTCACCCCCTGCCGGGACCTTCCCCCCGTCACGACGGCGAGAAGGAGACGTGGTCACCCGCTCCCCCCTCACAGAAACCTGGCCTACCTTGGGTTTGTGAGATCAGCCGCCGAGTGACGGTGCCCCCGTCGTCTATGTCCCCTCTCCCCGCGTGGCGGGCAGAGCGTTAGGGTGAGGGGCAGAGCCGGGCGCGTTCGCTCGGCAGTGCAAACAGGCATCAGCCGGCCACCCCTTGACTTTCCGCCCAACATCGCCATTTCATATCATATGATACACTCAGTCACCGCATAGGAGACATTATGGCCCTCGCGCAACCGGCTTTCGCACCCGCCCGGCAGGAAGAAGCTGTGATCGTAAAGGCGGTGGTGAAAGCCTGCGACCTCTGGAATCTCACCAATAGGGAGGCGGCCCAGCTCTTCGACGTGCCGATCGCCACCTGGAACCGCATGAAGGCCGGCGACTTCAAGGGCAGGCTCGACCAGGACAAGCGCATGCGCGCGAGCCTGATCGTCGGCATCTTCAAGGGCTTGCGGCTGTTCTTCAACGGGCCGCTTACCTATCAATGGCCGAAGGCGGTCAACACCGGCCCGCTGTTTTCCGGCCGCTCGCCGGTCGACCTGATGATCGAGGGCGGCATTCCCGTGATGATGAAGGTCAGGCGCTATCTCGACGGGTTGCGCGGCGGCCTATGATCGCGCTGCCGGAAATCGACTTCAACGAGCCGGCAACCGTCCGGCTGATCTCGACCGCCTATATCGACGAGCCCGCGGTCAAGCCGCTCGCCGACGATGACGACGAGATCGAGATCCTCAACCGGCTGGAGGCGATGACCTCGGCGCGGCTGAGCCCGCTCGCTCTGCCCATCGGCGTCGATCCTGCCGAACTCCTGAACGAGACCTTCGGCTACGGCTGGTCGCTGATCAATGCCGCCTTCTGCCATGCCCGGCCTCCAGGCAACCGCTTCAACGGCGAGGAGCGCGGCGCCTGGTATTGTGCCTTCGGCCCGCGCGCACTCCAGACCTGCCAGGCGGAGATCGTCTATCACCGCACCCGGGCGCTTCGCGAGGCCGGCAGCTTTCATGACATCGGTCGCTACCGCGAACTGATCGCCGGCTTCACCTGCCGCTTCCATGACGTGCGCGGCGAAGTGGACGCCGCCTATCTCTCCCCCGACACCGCCGTCGCCTACCCCGCCGGCCAGGCGCTCGCCGCCACCATTCTTGCAGAAGGCGGCAACGGCCTGATCTATCCGTCGGCCCGTGATCCTGAGGGCACGTGCCTCGCCGTCTTCCGCCCCTCGGTCATCCAGAACGTCCGCCAGGGCCACACCATCACCTTTGAATGGACGGGCAAAGCAGAGCCACGCATCATCGAGGAAACCTGAGCGGCTGGCGCGAAGGCCGTTTCTTTCTTGCCATCGCAATGTTGCGGTAATGCGCCCGTTGGAGAAGGGCTCGCTTTCCGGATTTCGGCGCCTCGAGCGGCCCGGCCGGTACGGCAGAAACTGAAAACGTATAAATCAGATTGTTATTGACGCTTTGCCAGGCTGGACGCGTGTCCCCGTCCCTCCGGTTCCTTGCCCCCAACTCCCTCGCCCGCTGATCGGGAAAGGGAATGGCAGCGGCCCGGCTCCGCCTACCCTTCGGCTCCCCTGCCCGCCCCGCAGAGGGAACCGCTCGCGCCCAGGCGCAGGATGTGGACGCCGAGAGCGCTGCAAGGTCCCTTCTCCCCGCTCGCCCCGCGGGGAGAAGGTGACCGCAGACGGGATTAGACAGAGACTGCCGCCCAGGCCACAGCGTCGACCATGAGGACCGAATGACGATTACACTCCTGCCCGTCGATACCGTCGATGCCGATGTCATCCGGAGGCTCGACGTTCACGAAAACCAGATGGATTTCATCGCCAGCAACGACGAATCTCTCGAAGAACTCGGCGAACGCCCCGAATGCGTCGGTTTTGCCGTGATGGCCGAAGGCGCGCCGGTGGGTTTCGCCATGTATGCGCTCGACCCCGATGACGGCAACCACTGGATCTACCGGCTGATGATCGATGCCCGCCGCCAGGGCAAGGGCTATGGCGCCAAGGCGCTCGCAGCCCTCCTGGAGCACGTGGCCAAGATCCCTGAATGCGGCGACATCTATCTCGGCGTCTACCCGGAAAACATCCGCGCCCACGCCCTCTACCACCGCTTCGGTTTCTGCGAGACCGGCATGGTCCTCGGCGAGGAAAAGGTCATGCGGCTCGACCGCAACTAGGCGGTGGCGCGATCCGGCCAAACGACCTTCCTCCGTCCAGGCGGGGGAAGGTCCATGAATTCGTTCCGGGTGCTACCATGACACCACCGTCAAGAACCCGGAGCAAGCCGCCGTGCCGCTGACCAGCCAGATTTCAGTCTATGATCCGCGATGGCCCGATCTGTTTCTCTCCGAGCAGCAGCGCATCCGCAGCGTATTCGCAAATGCGCTCGTCACGATCCACCATGTCGGCAGCACCGCCGTCCCCGGTCTCGCCGCGAAGCCGGAAATCGACCTTCTGGTCGAGGTGTCCGAGCATCGCGACGTGGGCGATGTGACGGAGCGGATGAAATCGCTTGGATATGTTCGCGGCACGGACCTTTCGCAGGATCACCACTTCTATCGGCGCGACGTCAATGGCGTTCGAACCCACAAGGTCCATGTGTGCCGGTCAGGACATTGGCAGATTGCAAGAATGCTGCGGTTTCGCGATCTTCTGCGGCAGGATCCGGACCTCAGCGCCCGCTATCAGGCGCTGAAGCTGCACCTCGAAGCCACGAACCAGCATGGCATCGGCGAGTACCTCGCCTCGAAGGCTCCCTTCATCGACGCTGTCTTGGCGCACAAGCGCGAGCGAGATTGATATCCGGCCCCGATTGCGGACATCCCGCCATCGGGGCACTATGCCGCCTCGGTACAATAGCGGGAGCGGCTCATGCTTGACGGCTCATGTCACTGCGGCAATGCGAAGTGGACGCTCAAAGGCGACCCCGGCCCGATCACCGCCTGCAACTGCACGCTCTGCCACCGCTACGGCACGCTCTGGGCCTATGACTACGAAGGCGAGCGCATCGCAGTCAGCGGCGAACTCACCGCCTATACCCGCGCCGACGAGAAGGACCCGACGCTCGAAATCCTCTTCTGCCCGACCTGCGCCGGCGTCGTCGCCTGGCGCAGCCTGCACCTTGACGAACGGGGCCGCCGGCGCATCGCCGTCAATCTCAGGCTGGCGGCGCTGGACCGGGTCGCAAACCTTCCCATCGACCATTTCGATGGCCTGGTCACCTTCGAAGACCTACCATCCGACGGCCGCTGCGTGCGCGACCTTTGGGCGTAGGAGCTCGCACCACCACGAGATGGCAACCCCAAGGCAAGAAACAGTCTGGCGGCTCCAGCCTGCACAACGGCTGCAATCAAAGTAGATCGGTTCCAAGAAAGTAGATGAATATGCTCGAGCAAGCGAAGCCGTCACGGGGTTCCAAAATGTCGGGCTGCCTCTTCCTCTCCTTTGTCGGCGTTGCTGTCTCGCCGGTCTTGCCGGAACTGTTCGGACATCCCTACGTCCCCACAGCCAGTTGGATTGACTGGAGCGGGTCGGCGGCTATCGTGATCGGCATTCTCGCGGCAGTCTATTTCTTATGGTTGATCACGCTGGGGGCTGCGGGTCGCTTTCAGCGCCTGGGTGCAAAGACAGTTTTGCTCACTTTTGCCGCGCCATTTATTGGCTTCTGGCTCGGGTACAGGGTCGTGGTGCTCGGCGGACCGATGCTCGTTGCTCTCGCCATCGGCAGCGGTATCGAACACACCTTCACAGTCAAGTCGAGTGAATCGGACTTCAGATGCTCGAGCAGTATCACGGTCGCCGAACTCCCCGTGCTGGCTAACAGGTTCTGTGGTCTTGCTAAGGAATTGGCAGGCCCGCTCGGCCTTGGCTCGCGCGTTTCAATCACGGGGCGGGGCTGGCGATGGGGCGTGTTTGCGGGCAGTGTCAGACGGATCGATTGAGCCTCGGCCGCCTTCATGCAAAATTGAAGCAATCAGGCGTTGATCCGCACGCCGCCGCCAGATGGAGAGAGAACGTCCATGCGACATTTGACTTACGCGACCGCGTCACTTCTCGCTCTCCTCAGCCTGTCGGCCTGCTCCCAGTCATCCTCGTCGTCGCCTCCACGTCCCTCGACATCGGAGGCGACCGCAGCGGCGCTTCGCGGCGGAAACCCGACCGACGAGCGCGCCTGCGAACAGGCCGTCGTCAAGCAGACCAACAACCCCGACATTTGCGACGCTGAGCTCAGAGATGTCGCAGGCCAACACGCAAGTCATCATCGGCGTCGGCCCCGAGCGCGCCAAGTGGCGCTGCCTCGTCTCCCGCGGCAAGGTCGCCGAGGTGATGTCGTTGACCGACGAAGGTGCGATGTAGGTAGGCGATCCGTGGACGGAAGCCACATCGCGCCCGGCGGGCAGTTCGCCCTGCCTCGCTCGGTCGCGCTTTCCCGGATCGACAATAACCGAACGTTGCTACGATATTGATGCACAATCGAAAACAGCTTATGTCTTGAGATGCCGGATGGTGAGGGACGTCTTGGTCCGCAATCGCACGGTTGCCGCCCACCGACCTGCCCCATATCCGGAACATCCCATGGACGCACCTGAGCCTGCGAAAGAGCCACTCTTCACCAAGCTTCTGCGTTATGTCGTCGTAACCTGCTTCTTGCTCTTTGCACTCCCTATGCTTGGCGCGTTTGTCGGATACCTCTATATCCCCTCACCTGAATGGATGGAGTTGACCCGGACAGCCGCTCTGATCGGCGGCGCCTGTGGCTCCGCGCTGATCCTGTTGGCGGTCGCGACCAGCCCGGACTCCATGAATTATGCCTACGCCGATCCAAAGACAGCCTTGTTTGTCGCCATAGTGCCGTTCCTCGGCTTCGCGATGGGGTACATCATCGTAACGATGGGCGTTCCGATGGCCGGCGCATTGGTCGCGGGCAGCCACGTCGAGCGCATCTACACCGTCGCCTCGATGGCCCGTTCCAAAAAATGCTGGAACTCCATCGAACTCATCGAGCCGCCGTTTCAGGCAGATCAGCTCTGCGGGTACTCGTCCGAACTTCGAGACAGTCTTTGGCCCCGTGATCGGGTGGCGATCAGCGGACGCGGCTGGAAATGGGGCCTCATCGCCAGCGACGTCAGGAAGATCAAATGAGCCTCAGCTCTGCTTTGCGATGACCCGCGCCGCGACCGGCTGATCGATGCCCTTTAGCGTCAGCAGCCGCGTCGCCGCTCCTGACGCCAGCTCCCCGGCCTGGCCCGCCGTTTCGGTCGAGACGATGATCTCCCCCGCCTCGGCCTGGGATTCGAGCCTCGACGCCAAGTTGACCGTGCCGCCGATCGCGGTGAAATCGCTGCGGAATGTCGAGAACTCGCCGATCTCGACCTCGCCCGAATGAATGCCGACGCCGACCCCGAGCGGCCGTTCGCCGAGGTCGTCGAGGTCGAGGCGGCCGAGTGCATCGGCGCAGAGACGCTGGATATCGCGTGCTGCCATGATCGCCGCTTGCGCATGGTCTTTCCGGATGATCGGAAAGTTGAAGATCGCCATCAGCCCGTCGCCCATCTGCTTGTTGACGATGCCGTCATGCGCCCAGATCGCCTGGGCGCAGCGATCCTGGAACAGGCTGACGATCTGGCTCAAGCGCACCCGCTCGATCCGCTCCGAAAGATGCGTGAACCCGCGGATGTCGGCAAACAGGATTGTGGCACTTGCCGCAACGTGACTCTGCTTCTTCACGTAACGGAAGGAGCGCTCGCAGATCGTACAGATGTTCGGGTTCATCTTGCTGCGGGTAATACCGAAGGCGCGGAACGGCAGCGCCAAGGGCCCGCGGATCGGGATCGGCACATGCATCTGGTCCCAGCATCCCCGGCAGATGCGGGCGTCATGGCTGGCGGCAGGCTGAATGGAAGAGGCGTCTGTCATGGTGCGCATCTGCTCCGGCTCGCATGACCCGATGGCGTCAGCGAAGCTTCGGACATTTGGAGCACTTTAGCAACGGCTGGATCGACGCCGGGGAACGTTCCGTACCGCTCGGCCGTCACGCGGCAAACAGGTTCTCCGCCATGAAATCGACGAAGGCACGCACCTTTGGCGAAAGATAGCGATTGGTCGGCCAAAGCACGCGGAACGTGCCGGTTTCGCGAAGGTAATCTTCCAGCAGCGAGACCAGCTTGCCTTCCGCCAGTTCAGGCGACACGGCAAAGGGCGGCAGGCAGGTGATGCCGAAGGAGCGCTCCGCAAGAAAGATCAAGGGGTCGAGCGTACTCGCCACCGTGGTAACAGGCAGGTCCAGCTTCACCTCACGCCCGTCACGAACGAGCGGCCAAGGTTCAAGGCGGCCGGAATTGGCGTAGCGGTGATGAAGGCAGCGGTGCCCAAGCAGGTCCTCCGGCACATCCGGCCGCCCATGAGCCGCGAGATATTCCGGCGAAGCGACGATCCGGTGCCGGAACGTCCCGAGCTTGCGGCTCATCAGGCGTGTATCCTTCACGTCGCCGGTGCGGATGACCGCATCGAAGCCCTCCTCGATCACATCGACCAGCCGATCGGTGAAATCGAGATCAAGATTGATCAGCGGATAGGCGCGCATGAAGTCCGATATGGTCGGCATCAGCAGCATGCCGGCGAGCGGCAGGCTGACGCGCAATTGCCCGCGCGGCGTCGCATGCGAACGTGACAGTTGCGCCTGGGCCGTTTCGAATTCGGACTGGATGCGGCGGCAGGTGTCGAGAAAGAAGCTGCCGTCCTCGGTCAGCGCCATGCTTCTCGTCGACCGGTTGAAGAGGCGCACGCCCATCTCGTCTTCGAGCCGCGCGATCGCCTTGCCGACGGCCGAACCTGAAAGCCCTAGGCGATGCCCGGCGGCCACGAAGCTGCCCGCCTCTGCCACCTGAATGAAAATGCTGAGCGTTCCGAGCTTGTCCATCGCGCGCCGATTACGGAATATTTTTCCGAAGTGATGAGAATACGCGCTCGTTTATCCGCTATTTCTCTCCCGATATCCAGATGCCGTCGCGGCCGATACGCCGCGGCGTTTAAATGGAGAGAAGCATGACAACGATCCCTACCCCCACTTTCACGGCGTCCCCCGTTCCGACGACCTTCGTCGTCAACGTCATCCACGCCCATCCCGGCAAGCAGGAAGAAGCCTTCGCCGTCATCCAGGACGTCGTGCACTACGTTGCCGAACGGAAGGAAGGTTTTCTGTGGAGCACGCTGTCGAAGAGCACCGACGGCGAGACCGTCGTCAATGTCGAGGCGATCCAGGGCACCGGAAATGTCGATGAGTTCTTCTCCGATCCGGTGTTCGCGGAGAAGTTCCGCAAGCTGGACGAAGTCTCCCGCAGCGAGTTTCACATCTATACGGTCGGCGATCTCGTGCTGCCGAAGCGCTGAGCCGGCGCCTGATCGCCACGCCCTGCGCCTTCACGCGAAGACGCAGGGACTCTTCGCCTCTGTCATCCCGCCTTCTTCACCGGCGGGATGAGCCACGACCCGTCGAGAATGGAAGGCGGGCTGTCGTCGGGCCAATAGAGCCGCATCATCAGGATGAACTTGCCCTTCGGCGCCGGCAACCAGTTGTTTTCCTTGTCCTTGCCGGGTGATTCATTCTGGATGTAGATCTCCGTCGAACCTTCGGCATTGGCCTTGGGGCTGACGCGCGCGCTGATCGAATAGCGGTTGAGCGGATTGTCGACGAAGAAATAGTTCTCGTCGTACATGGTGATTGACCAGAAGCCGCGCACCGGCGGCAATTGCCCCTTGGGGAAGGTGACGACGTATTTGTTGGAGCCGTGATAGGCGCGGGAAACCAGGCCGTCCCTGGACTTCAGCGACGTCGGATAGATCGCATCCTGCGGACGATTGGCGCCAAGCCCGATCGCCGTGATCAGCGCCCGCTGCAGATAGTTGGTGCCGTAGATGCCGGTCTTGGTGGTAAAGCCCCAGCCGTTGACGTTCTGGATGTCACCATCGCTGAACTTGAAGTGCAGCATGATGCGATGGAACGCCATGACGGGGATGCGCGAGACGAAGGCGGCATCGAGCTTGCTCTTGTCGAAGTCCTGGCCCGGCACGATGCCGATTTCGGCGAATTTGGCGATCGCCTCGCCATCCGCCGCCGTCGGCGGATTGGTCTTCATCAACTCGCAAAGAAGCGTGAAATATTCGACCGCATCCATGCGATTGACCTGCTCGCGCACCGCCGTCTTCATGTCGATCGACGGATCGACCTTGCCGACCGGCGGCGTCCAGTCCTTGCCATAGGCGCTGAGCGGACAAAGCTTGCACTCGTCCTGAAGTGCATGCACCGCCGCATAGTCCTCCGGCGTGCCATCGCAATAGATGCGCCCGAGGATCCAGACGATGCCGGTTGAGGATTTGTATTCGGTCACGCCGTCGGGAAGGCTTCCCTGCCAGCCCGGCCCGGTAATGGCATAGGCCTGCGCCCCGCCGCCGGTCGTGCGCTTGCCCGGCACCTGAAACACCGTCGTCCAGCCGTCGAGCATCGGAAACAGGAAGAAGCGATCCTTCATGTCGGGGATCGACAGCACCCACGGCTCCTTGCCCACATCGACGAAGGCTGTCGTGTACAGCGTATCGGCATTCGGCGCGGTGACATCCTTGAAGGATGCGTTCGGATATTCACGCAGCTTGATGACGTGGCCCATCGGCCCCTTGCTGCCTTCGGGCTTGGCCACATTGGTCACCACCCGGCGGGTCATTTCCGTCGTCACCAGTGGGTAGCCGTAGATATAGGCTTCCACCGCCAGCCAGAAATCATCGGCAGCCTCGACCGGATCGAAAAGCGGCGATTCCAGCGCGTTCGCAGGTAAGAACGATGCTGATGCAAGCAGGCCGGCGCCGCCCAAAGCGACGGCGCGACGGGTCATGTCCATGTTTGCCTCCCCCTTTTTCTTTGGCGGGAGGAAGTTAGCATATACTAATAAGTACGACCAGACATTGTGTTCGGCCTACCCTCGCGTGACCGCCCGAAGCGGGAGCATCGCCATTTTTCGATGGCCCCGACCACACCAGCAAATCTGCAACACCGCGTCGGAGTTGTCAGGCGGCGCTTGACGCCCTTCCTGTGGCGTCCTTAGATTTCACGAGCACCCCGCCTGCCGTGGGTTGCGCGATCCGCAAGAAGCTCAAGTCTGGAGACCCCGATGCGCCGAGTCACTTCTCAAGAAACCCAGATCCGAATTTTTGAGAAGCTGATGGGATATGCGCACATTGAATCTGGGCATCCTCGCCCACGTGGATGCAGGCAAGACTAGCCTTACGGAAAGACTCCTTTTTGACACCGGCGCGATCGACAGGCTCGGCAGCGTCGATAGCGGCAATACCCAGACCGACAGCCTTGAACTCGAACGGCAGCGTGGCATCACCATTGCCGCCTCCGTCGTGTCGTTCAGGCTTGGCGATCTGGTCGTAAACCTCATCGACACCCCCGGGCATCCGGACTTCATCGCCGAGGTCGAGCGCGTGCTGCAATCGCTCGATGCAGCCGTCGTGGTCGTCTCGGCGGTGGAAGGCGTGCAGGCGCAGACGCGCGTGCTGGTGCGCGCCTTGCGCCGCCTCGGCGTCCCCTTCCTGTTCTTCGTCAACAAGATCGATCGCCTGGGGGCGCGTCCCGCCGAAGTGGTCGAAGAGATCGCCAGCCAACTCTCGGTCCGCCCCGTCATCATGTCGGCGGCGGTCGAGGCCGGCAGCCGACACGCGAGAGCCGAGCCGATCGACTTTGCGCAGGAACCGCATTTTTCGGCACTTTCGGAAGCGCTTGCCGCCAATGATGAAGCCTTGCTCGACGATTATGTGCTGGCACCGCAGCGTCTGACTGTCGAGCGGCTGCGGAAGGCCTTGGCGACGCAGCTTGCCGAAGGCCTTCTGCACCCGGTCTATTGCGGCATCGCCATGACCGGCGTCGGCGTGCCGGGCCTGATCACCGCGATCGAGACGCTGTTGCCGGCGAAGGCGCCCGCCCCGGATGCACCGGTCGAAGGCCGGATCTTCAAGATCGAGCGCGGCTGGGGCGGTGAAAAGCTCGCCTTTCTCAACCTGACGTCCGGCACCGTCGCCATGCGCGACTATCTCGTCCTTCCCGGCGGCGCGGCGAAGGTGACCAGCATCCAGCTCTTCGACCAGGGCCGGCTGGAAAAGGTGGACCAGGTGACAGCCGGCCGCATCGCCAAGGTGGGCGGGCTTGCCCATGCCCGCATCGGTGACTGGGTCGGCGTCGACGGAAGGCGTGCCGGAGCGTTTCACTTCGCCCCGCCGACGCTCGAAACCCTCGTGCGGCCGAGGCGCCCTTCGGACAACACGGCGCTGTGGCTTGCCCTTCAGCAACTGGCCGAACAGGACCCGTTCATCAACCTGCGCACCAGCGACGATGCCAGCGAGATGTTCGTTTCGCTCTATGGCGAGGTGCAGAAGGAGGTGATCGAGGCCACCCTGTCGGCCGATTTCGGGCTGGAGGCGCATTTCGAGGAAAGCACGGTCATCTGCGTCGAACGGCCCCTTGGCACCGGAACCGGCATCGAGATCATCTTCCGCGAGCCGAACCCCTTCCTTGCGACCGTCGGCCTCAGGATCGAACCGCGGCCGGCGGCAGCGGGCAACAGTTTTGCCCTCGAAGTGGATGTCGGCCAGATGCCTGCGAGCTTTTACCGGGCGGTCGAAGAGGCCGTTGCCGAAACGCTGAAGGCCGGGCTCTTCGGCTGGCAGGTGATCGATTGCCACGTCGCCATGACAGCGGCACGCCAGACCTCGCCGGCCAGCACCGCCGTCGATTTTCGCCGGCTGACGCCGCTGGTGCTCGCCGAGGCGTTGTCTTCGGCCGGCACGGTCGTCTGCGAGCCGATCGACAGCTTCCGCCTTGAAGCGCCCGCGTCCGTGCTGACGGCCATTCACACGCTGCTCGCCAAGTCAGGCGCGTCGACGACGGATTCGATCATCGAAGGCGGCGTCGCCCGGCTTGCCGGAACGATCGCATCGGCCAACGTCCAGGGCGTCCAGCGGCAGTTGCCGGGGCTCACCAGCGGCGCCGGCGTGCTCGAAAACAGCTTCGATCACTACGCGCCGATCGCAGGCACGCAGCCTTCCCGGCCCCGGTTGGGCGCGAACCCGTTCGATCGGGCCAATTATCTCCGGAGCCTGCGATAACATAAGAACACCGCGCGCCTCTTCAGACGCGCGGTGCCACCATGCTCTTGCTTGATGATTGTACCTGGCTGGCAGCGGCGCAAAATGCTGCCGCCTGCCAAGCCGATCAGAACGCCAGGCGATTGCTGGACCAGACCGGGCCGAGGCGCTCTTCTTCCTTGAGCGTCGTCGAACCGTAGGAGAAGCGCAGGCCACCGAAGAGGGTGCTGGTGTCGCCGGAAACCGAAGCGCTCAGCCCTGAAAGCTCTTCGTTGGTGTATTTGTAGCCGGCAAAGAGCGTGACGGGGAAAGCGTCCAGCCGGTAGTTGGCCGTCAGCTTGACGCTGCGCAGGTCGTAATCCAGGTCGTTTTCGCTCATACGATGCAGCGAGCCGTCGACGTCGAAGCGCAGGTTGTCGGTCGCGTAGATGCGCGCGCCGAGCGAGCCCATGTAATGATCGGCATCGATGTCGTCGAAGTCTTCCACACTCGCCTGGCCGTAGCCGATCGCGCCATGCAGCGTCCAGGTATCAAGGAAGTAGGCCGCTTCGACGCCACCCATGTAATCGTTGAGGTCGAGGCCGATGCCCGGGTCGAGGCGTGCGCCTTGCACGAAAACGCCTGCCGCAAAGAGATCATTGCGGTAGTAGCCGTGCAGCGCGCCGTCATAGCTGTCCGTGTCGATATCCTCAAAGGAGGCGCGCGTGTAGCCGAGATCGACCTGCAGGTTGAAGCCGGCGCCGGCGTCGAAGTTCACCGCACCGCGCAGGTCCCATGCATCCGCATCGATATCGCCGGGCGAGTCCACGGCAGCGCCGTAGGACGTCTCGACGTAGCCGACGATGCCGCCCGACGCCTGCTCCACCGGCACCTCATAGGCGTCCTGCGGCCCCACCAACGGACCATCGATATCGGCAGCCGCCGCGATCGAAACACTTGAAAGAAGAAAAATGACGAAACTGCTCGTCCTGACCATTGCCCCACTCCGGTTCAAACCCCGGAAATAAGGTAAACGAACACGGTTAATACAATCTCTACGGGAAGCGGAGCAGACGTCCTGCCAACATCGACACGATCCGGACACCGTGGCAGCCGTTCAGCCCGCGAACGGCCTTCGTCCCGCTCGCCGCACAACACCTTGTCACCGCGCAAAACCGGCGGCTGCCCCTCATCCCGCGGTGAGGACTAACTCCTCATCCGCCCGGTGACGACTTGCCCCTCATCCTGTCGGCACCTTCTCCCCGCTTGGCGGGGAGAAGGACATACGTGGCACTCACTCCCTCGGCGACAAGCACCGCAATCCGGCGCCCCGACCAAACACATTTGACCGTGACGGCGCTGCGTTCGAGATCACCGAGAACCGGGCTCGTCCCCTCTCCCCGCCTGCGGGGAGAGGGTTAGGGTGAGGGGCAAGCGGAGTTGCTCCCGGGTTAAACCTGAGGAGATGGGCAAGGCCACCCCAAGGTTCGGCTAACAGCCCTTACTGGTTGGCGATCTTCTCGCGCAGGCGCTCGTCCTGGGCGGCGATCTCCGGCGTCACCAAGTCGCCGAAATCTTCCATCTCGAAGACCGGGCGGATTTCGATTTCGCTCGGGCCCGGCATCGGGTTCGGGCAGCGCTTCACCCAGGCGATTGCCTCGGCCATGTCCTTGACGGTCCAGATCCAGAAGCCGGCGACCAGTTCCTTGGTCTCGGCAAAGGGGCCATCGATGACCATGCGGTCGGCGCCGTCGAAGGCGACGCGGGCGCCACGCGACGAGGGATGCAGCCCCTCGCCCGCCTGCATGATGCCGGCATTGACCAGTTCCTCGTTGTACTTGCCCATGGCTTCCAGCAGCTCGGTCGAGGGCATGTTGCCCGCTTCGCTGTCCTTGGTCGCCTTTACAAAAACCACTACGCGCATTGTCCATTCTCCTCTGTCACGCCAGTCCCGGTCCTCGTGACCTCTGGGGGTGCCGGCGTGGTGAAACCCAAATAGTGAGAGCAGGCTGCGGGCGAAAGACCCGCGCGGATTTTTTTCCTATCCCGCTCCGGTGGAGGAAGCCAGATTGCCTCCCTGCCTAAATGACGAACGGGAAATGGCGGCGCCGACAACGGTGTCGAATTTTTTCCGAAAAAAGGATTGGCGGGGGGAAATGAAGAGAGAAAAGCGCTGTTCGACAAGACCATCGCCGCAGATCCGAATGTGGGCCGTTGGCTCAAGAACCCCCAAGCCACTCCCCTCATCTGGCGGCTTGGCACGAGGCCGGCCCCCACCCACCCTCATCTCTGTGCTCGTCACAGAGATCCAGCAGCCGTGCGTCGGCACGGCGGGAAGTACGGTCTTGGCACGACGCCTCTTGGGAACCAGGTCCCTCGCGCCGCCGACGCGACGCGGCTGAATTCCTGTGACAAGCACAGGAATGAAGGACGCACTGCCCAAGAACCGTAAAAAAGAGGGCCACACCGCACCGGCATGGCCCTGGAGAATTCAATTCGGCTCAGGCGGGCCGGCGCGTCTTACTGCGCCTGCATATGCAGATCCGCCATCGCTTGCCTCAGATCGTCGATCGGCGTCTGATTGGCCATCTTCTTGCCCTCCAGTTCCGGCGGCATCTTCCAGCCTGGATCGATGCCTTCCATGTTGGGCAGCTCGTGGGCGATGCCCTTATGGCAATCGATGCAGGTGGCCTTGCCCGAGAGCAGATAGCGGGTGTGGATCTCGGCCGCCCGCTGCGTCTGCTTCTGCAGGTCCATGGCGACGGAGGAATGGCAGTTGCGGCATTCCAGGCTGTCATTGGCCTTCATGCGCGCCCATTCGTGCTGCGCCAGTTCCAGCCGCTTCTCGAGGAACTTCGGCCTGGTATTGATCGTGCCGAAGATCTTGCCCCAGACTTCCTTCGAAGCCTGCATCTTGCGGGCGATCTTGTCGGTCCATTCATGCGGCACGTGGCAGTCCGGGCAACTGGCGCGCACGCCCGAGCGGTTGGAGAAGTGGATGGTGCGCGTCAGCTCCTGATAGACGTTGTCGTGCATCTCATGGCACGAGGTGCAGAACTTTTCGGTGTTGGTGAGTTCCAGCGCCGTGTTGAATGCACCCCAGAACATGACGCCGCCGATGAAGCCGCCGAGCGTGAGGAAGCCAAGGCCGAGCGTGCCGGCCGGCGTCTTCATGATGCCCCAGGCCCAAAGGATGATTTTCCTGATCCATGCGATCATGTCGTCACTCGCTTCCGGCCGGCTTGAAGCCCAGTTCGCTCATGTCCTTGAAATTGCTCGGCACCAGCGGGCTGGTATCGGCCTGCGGCACGTGGCAGGCGGTGCAGAAGTAACGCCGGGGCGAAACGTCGGCGATCATCTGCCCGTCGCGCGTCATGTAATGGGTGACGCTGATCATCGGCGCGCCCGAATCCTGGGTGAACTCGCGCTTGTGACAGGACAGGCACCGGTTGGCATTGACCGAAAGCTCATAGCCCTCGATCGAATGCGGAATGACCGGCGGCTGATCGGGATAGGCGCGCATCTTGCGCTTGTCGTCGACCACCCATTTCGGCAGCGGTGCCGCCGCCTCCGTTGCCATCTGCGGCGTCGGCCCTTCGAGCTGCGGCACCAGTTTTTCCGCCACTTGGGCGACGGCCGCCGTCGTGACGAACATCAGAAGGCCAGCCGCAAGGGCCATCCATGCGGGCCGTTTGGCAACGGCCCGAACCAGCCGTGACCACCCTAGAGGGTGACGGGAAGAATCTTGACCGCGCATTTTTTGAAATCCGTCTGTTTGGAGATGGGATCGGTGGCGTCGAGCGTAACCTTGTTGATCAGCTGGCTGGCATCGAACCAGGGAACGAAGACGACGCCGGGCGGCATGCGGTTGCGGCCGCGGATGTCGACGCGCGAGCGGATCTCGCCGCGGCGCGAGACGATGCGCACTTCCATGCCCTGGTTGATGCCGCGCTTGCGGGCATCCTCCGCGTTCATGAAGACGCGCGCGCCCGGAAACGCCTTGTAGAGTTCCGGCACCCGCATGGTCATCGAGCCCGAATGCCAGTGTTCCAGCACGCGGCCGGTCACCAGCCAGGTATCGTATTCGTCGTCGGGGGATTCGGCCGGCGGCTCGTAGGGCACCGCAAGGATGATCGCCTTGCCGTCCTTGTTGCCATAGAACTTCACGCCCTCGCCCGGCTTCACATAGGGGTCGAAGCCCTCGCGGTAGCGCCAGCGCGTCTCCTGGCCGTTGACCACAGGCCAGCGCAGCCCGCGCACCTCGTGATAGGTGTCATAGGGCGCCAGATCATGACCATGGCCGCGTCCGAAAGTGGCATATTCCTCGAACAGCCCCTTCTGGATGTAGAAGCCGAAATCCTTGGCTTCGTTGTTGTCGTATTCGGCGCTGACATCGGTCAGCGGGAAACGATCGACTTCGCCGTTCTTGAACAGAACCTCGAACAGCGTCTTGCCGCGATATTCGGGGCTAGCGTCGAGGATTTCCTTCGGCCACACCTCGTCGGTGGTGAAGCGCTTGGAAAACTCCACCATCTGCCAGAGGTCCGAGCGCGCTTCGCCGCCCGCTTGCACCAGCTGGTGCCAGACATGGGTGCGCCGCTCGGCATTGCCGTAGGCCCCTTCCTTCTCCACCCACATGGCGGCGGGCAGGATCAGGTCGGCGCTCATCGCCGTGATTGTCGGATAGGCATCGGAAACGACGATGAAATTGTCCGGGTTGCGATAGCCCTGCCAGGTCTCGTTGGCGGTGTTCGGCCCCGCCTGGACGTTGTTGTTGACCTGCACCCAGTAGAAATTGAGCTTGCCGTCCTTCAGCATCCGGTCCTGCTGCACGGCGTGGTAGCCGGGCTTTTCCGGAATGATACCGTGCGGAATGCGCCAGATTTCTTCAGCGTGCTTGCGGTGCTCGGGATTGGTCACCACCATGTCAGCAGGCAGGCGATGGGCGAAGGTGCCGACCTCGCGCGCCGTGCCGCAGGCAGACGGCTGCCCGGTCAGCGAGAACGGGCTGTTGCCGGGCTCGGAGATCTTTCCGGTCAGAAGATGCAGATTGTAGACCATCTGGTTGGCCCACACACCGCGCACATGCTGGTTGAAGCCCATGGTCCAGAGCGACATGACCTTGCGGCTCGGGTCGGCATAAAGCTCGGCCAGCTGCTCCAGGAACTCCGGATCGACGCCGGTCATCTCGGCGGTCTTCTTCAGCGTATATTCGGAAACGAACTCCTTGAACGCCTCGAAATCCATCGGCTCGGTCTTGCCGGGGTCCTTGGAGTTGGCGGCATTCACCTCGACCGGGTTGTCGGGCCGGAGACCATAGCCAATGTCGGTGACCCCGCGAGCAAACTTCGTGTGCTTGTTGACGAAGTCCTCGTTGACCTTGCCGGTCGTGATGATGTGGTTGGCGATGTAGTTGAGGATGACGAGGTCGGTGCCTGGCTTGAAGACGATCGGGATATCGGCCAGGTCCATGCTGCGATGGGTGAAGGTCGAAAGTACCGCGACGCGCACATGCGGCTGGCCGAGACGCCGGTCGGCGACTCGGGTCCAGAGGATCGGGTGCATCTCCGCCATGTTCGAGCCCCAGAGCACGAAGGCATCGGCGTTCTCGAAGTCGTCGTAGCAGCCCATCGGCTCGTCCATGCCGAAGGTGCGCATGAAGGCGACGGCGGCGGACGCCATGCAGTGGCGGGCATTGGGATCGAGATTGTTGGAGCGGAAACCCGCCCGCATCAGCTTGGTCGCCGCATACCCCTCGAAGATCGTCCATTGACCGGAGCCGAACATGCCGACGGCCGTCGGGCCTTTCTCCTTCAGCACCTTCTTTGCCTGCTCGGCCATCACGTTGAAGGCTTCGTCCCAGCTGACGGGCTCGAACTCGCCGTCCTTGGCGTAAGTGCCGCCGCGCTTCCTCAAGAGCGGCGTCGTCAGGCGGTCCTTGCCGTACATGATCTTGGAAAGGAAATAGCCCTTGATGCAGTTGAGACCGCGGTTGACCTCGGCCTGCATGTCGCCGTGGGTGGCGACAACCTGGCCTTCCTTCACGCCCACCATCACGCCGCAGCCCGTGCCGCAGAAGCGACACGGCGCCTTGGACCACTTGATTTCCAGCGCGTTGACGCCGCCCGGCACCGGCTGTGCGGCGGCAGGCAGCGCAATGCCGGCCGTGGCGGCGGCGATGCCGGCCGCATGGGCCTTCAGAATGTCACGCCGCGTCAGTTCTCCGCTCATGGCTCCTGCCCTTCCTCTTCCATTTCCACATGCTCGAAAACCATGTTGGCCGAGATCACCCCGTCGAGCAGCGAGATCTGTGTCAGCCGTTCGCCGAGCGCGCCCGTGCTTCTGCCTTCGATGACGACGACGATCTTGCCGCCGCCATGGCCATGGATTTCGACGTTTTCCATTCCCGCGAGCGTCGCCAGGATCGCTTCGGTGCTCTGCGGCATCGTGGCGACCACGGCGCTCGAAATGTGATAGGGCGTACCCGCCTTTGCCGCTGCGGCCTCAGACATGCGCCACCTCCACTTCCAATGCCTTCACTGCAATCGCACTCACCGGGCAGCCACTGAGGCAGGCGCCGCAGCCGGTGCATCGGTCTTCGTTGATCTCAGGCAGAAACGGCCCGCCGATACGCGGGCGAAAACGGATCGCCTGCTCCGGGCAGCTTTCACCGCAGGACTGGCAGGCAATGTATCGGCGCGCGAGACAGGTATCGGTGACCGCGGCGACATGCGGGAAACGGCGCACGGCCTTCTCGGTGAATACCGGCTCGGGACAGGCTTCCTCGCACGCACCACAGAAGGTGCATTCGCCGCCCGAAAAGTCGACGAAGGGAAGACCGTCAGAAAGACGGATTATGCTGGTGGGACATCGCTCCGCACAGGCGCCGCAACCGGTGCAGGCGGCAAGGCTGAGCTCCGAAACGCCCGGCAGGCGAATGCGGACGGGCTTTGCGGCAGCGCGGCCGGTAAAGAGTTCACGGCGTGAGAGAGGTTCGACCTTCATGGCTCGACCTCAATGCCCGGGCGGGCCCGGCGGGCCGAAAATGATCTGCAGCATCCAGACAAGGAAACCATAGCCGCCGACGATACCAACGGCGACGATCGGCCAGATGCCGAAGGCGAGCACGAAGAAGGTAATCAGCTCCGCGCGTCGCGAGCGCGGCGGCTTTTCGATCGGCTGTGCCTGAACGACTTCCGGCATTCCTGCGTCCCCCAACACAATCCAAGGTAAGATGCGCCACCGGAAATAAAAATCAATCCCGTGACCGGCCGATGACAGCTTTTCACCGTGCCTCAGAGTAAATGCCGAACAGAAGGGGTCATTGATCTGTGTCAAATTGACAGAAAACTGGTACCGGAATTCCCGAGAAATTCTCACGCGTCGTTCCGGCATAACTTGCGGACGCCAATCAGTTTTTGCGAATATCGATATATTTCCAGAAATACATCGACTTATGCCCGCTCGGCCGAACCGGCCGGACATGCGGATACGGGACCAATCCTGCCGGCGGCGAGTGCAACCTGCCCCGACGGCAGAACCCGAGGCAACAGCCCTTGCAACCCTGGGCTTTGCAGCCTACTTCTTGGCGCATGACACAGCTGATCGAAATCGGAACCGCGCGCGTGCTGCGATGCGCTGTCGATGGCCCTCTGCTTGCGGCACCGGGCGACGCCAATGATTTTCTTGGCGACGGCTGGGCGCATGAGGCCAACTTGCTGGCAGTCCCGGTCGAACGGCTGGGTCCCCATTTCCTCGATCTTTCGACCCGCGTCGCCGGCGAGGTGTTCCAGAAATTCGTCAACTACCGCATGCGACTCGCCATCGTCGGCGATATCAGCACCAGGCTCGAAGCCAGCAAGGCGCTGACCGATTTCGTGCGCGAAACGAACAAGGGTGATTCGATCTGGTTCGTGCCGGATTTCGAAACGCTTCGCGCCCGGCTCGAGCGTTTGCCGACCGCCTGAACGCGGTAGTGTCTGACGATCAGTGCGGATCGATGGGGAAACCTCTGACAATGCGCCCATCCGCGGCGAACACTGGAAATCGCCCTGCGGTCACGCTGACGACCGATCGACTCGCGCTGCGCCCGACAACGCCCGCCGATGCGCAGCGCGCCTTTGAGATCCAGTCGGATTGGGACGTCACGCGGATGCTACGCATGGCGCAGTTTCCACCCGATCCCGACGACATGACCGGCTGGTTCGGTGTGCACCGGCAGGAATGGATCGCCGGCACGGCCTTTCGATTTGCCATCGAGCGCAAAGGCCACATGATCGGCCTGGTCGATCTCGACGAGATCGACGGCGAAGAAGGCGAACTCGGCTACTGGCTGGAGAAGCCAAGCTGGGGCCAGGGCTACGCCTTCGAGGCGGCGCAGGCAGTGGTGTCCTTCGCCTTCGAGCAGCTCGGGCTCGCGAGGCTGAAAACAGGCCACGCGGCCGACAATCCGGCATCCGGCAAGGTGCTGCTCAAGCTCGGCTTTCGCCCTGAGAAAACCATGCGGAAGGCCTCCCGCTCGAGGGGCGAAGAGATCCTCCACCAGAGCTACAGCCTCGCGTCAGAGGCATGGCGCAATCGGTCGGGTGCCGATCGCTGAGCGGCGCCGCGTCGGCCCCGCCCGCCTCTTGCGGGATCAACGCTCTCCCGCTGGCTCCGCGGCGACGGCCCGTTGTGCGCGCCTGAACGCCCTGTCCGCAACGGCGATCGCCAGCGCGGTCACGGTCAACAGCCCAGCCACCGCAAAGGTCACCTGCATGCCCCTGGCGACCAAGGCTGGCGCCGCCCCGGCCATGTCGCTTGCCGCCACGGCTGAGGCAAAGACCGCGCCCATGACCGATGCGCCGGTGACGAGGCCGAGATTGCGCGAAAGGTTGAGCAGGCCGGAAACGACGCCGCGCCGGTCCGCGCTCACCTCCGCCATGACCGCCGTGTTGTTGGCAGCCTGGAACAGCTGGTAGCCGGGCGTCAAAAGCGCGATCGCCGCGACATAACCGGCAACGCCAAAAAGCCCCGGCAGCAGCACAAGCGCCGCGCAGCCCGCAACCATCGCGGCAAGACCGATCGTGACTACGAAGCCCGCGCCCAGCCGATCGACGATACGGCCGGCGACCACGCCACCGAAGGCCGAGATGACGGGACCGACCGACAGGACGAGCCCGACCATCGCCGCATCGAGCCCCAGCCCGCGCGACAGATAAAACGGCCCGACCACCAGCGTCGCCATCATCACGGTCGAGACCAGCGCATTGGTCGAAAGCCCGCGGCTGAAAACCGGATCACGCAACATCGCCGGCCGGATCAGCGGCGAGGCTACCTTGGTCTCGACCCGCAGGAACAGTGCAGAACCCACAACGGCGGCCGAAAGCAGCGCGACATTGAGCGCGCCGAAACTGCCGCGGCCCACCGTCATCGCCAATGCATAGGCGCCCAGCGAAAGCGCAAGCAGCAAGGTGCCGGCGACATCGAAGCGTGGGCGTTCCCTGCCCTCATACCCCTTGTCCGCCGGCAGATACCGATGGGCGAGCACGAGCGCCAGAAGCCCCAACGGCACATTGACGAGAAAGATCGCCCGCCAACCGGGCCCGGCAATCAGCGCGCCGCCGAGCGACGGCCCGAGCGCTGTGCCGATGGCCGACATGGTGCCGAGCAAGCCCATGGCGCTGCCGGTCTTCTCCGTCGCCACCGTCTCGCCGACAAACGCCATGGTCAGCGCCATCATGATCGCAGCCCCGATGCCCTGCATCGCTCGCGCCGCGACGAGCAGCGGGAAAGCGGGCGTCAGGCCGCAAAGCACCGAGGCTGCAATAAAGAGCGCGATGCCGGCAAGCAGAAGCCGCTGCCGGCCGACGATATCGCCAAGCCGCCCGACGCTGACGATCAGCGTGGTGATGGCAAGCAGATAGGCAAGCACCACCCATTGCACCGCCTGGAACGAGACACCAAAAGCGTCCGCCAGCGCCGGAAGCGCCACATTGGCGCTGCTGGTGCCAAGCGAGGAGAGCAGCATCGACAGCGACAGGCTGGTGAGCACGCAGCGAACCGAGGCGGTGGCGGGAGCGTTTGCAGTCTTCGTCGCGCTCATCGACCACCTCCCGCGCGCGAGGTTTCGCACCGATCTTTTGCAGCACGGGAAATCGCGGGGAAACAAGGCGATGGCGCGCTTTCATGAATCAAAATATGCGGCAACGACTTCCGATCAGACAGGGAAATCGGGGCGGGCATCTGTGGGCATGGGATCATCGGAAAACCCTCCAAGGTCGGTTCTCCGAAAAATTAGACCTCGGCTTCATGTGGCGGAAGACGCAGCATTTGCACTTCATTCGTGCGTTTGACGCCACATCATGAGCCAACTGTGTTATGGATGGGCATGACCAGACCGGATCTCAACCTGCTCGTGACCCTCGACGTGCTGCTTGCGGAAGGCAGCGTCGCCCGCGCCGCCAGGCGCCTGCGGCTCAGCCCCTCGGCCATGAGCCGGGCGCTGGCAAGGCTGCGCGAGGCGACCGCCGATCCGCTGCTGGTGCGCGCCGGCCGCGGCCTCGTTCCGACGCCGAGGGCGCTGGAACTGCGCGATCGCATCGGCCCCATCGTCGAAGCGGCCGAAGCCTGCCTTCGCCCGGCCGAGAGCCTGGACCTGAAGACGCTTTCCCGCACCTTCACGCTCAGGAACCGCGAGGGTTTCGTCGAGAATTTCGGCGCCGCGCTGATTGCCCGTGTGGCAAGCGAAGCACCTGGTGTACGCCTGCGCTTCGTGCAGAAGCTCGACCGGGAAAGCAGCCCGCTTCGCGAAGGAACCGTCGATCTCGAAACTGCCGTTGTCGGCGACATGACGGGCCCGGAGCTTCGCGCCCAGGCCCTCTTCCACGACCGTTTCGTCGCCGTGGTCCGCCCGGGCCATCCGCTGACATCAGGCGAAGTGACGCCCGCCCGCTACGCCGAAGGCCACCACATCCATGTCTCGCGCCGCGGCAACGACGTCGGCCCGATCGACACTGCCCTCCAGGCCCTCGGCCTTAGCCGCAAGATCACCGCTTCCGTAGGCAGCTTCTCCGAGGCCCTGGCGCTTGTCCGTGCCACCGACCTCGTCGCCAGCGTGCCTGAGCGCTACACCGGAAGCTTGCGCGAAAACCTCGTCACCTTCCCTTTGCCCGTCGCCCTGCCCGAAATCACCATCTCGTTGCTCTGGCACCCCCGCCTCGACACCGACCCGGCGCACCGCTGGTTGCGGGCCTGCGTGCGGGAGGTCTGCACCGTGTGACGCGCCGCGCGGCAAGAGGCTAGGCCCCGAGCGCATACCGATGCGCCCCCTAGGACCTACGGTTGCCTGCAACAGGCCATCGGGGTATCAGCCCAATCCCGGCCGCAAATGCGCCGCCTCGCCAGCGCACGTCAAACCCGCACACAGGAGAACGCGATGTTCGACCACGTCAAATTCGGTGTCCGCGACTATGCGGCAAGCCTCGACTTCTACCTGAAGACGCTCGAACCGCTCGGCGTTTCGGTGGTCGATCATGGCGCGCATGGCGTGGAGATGAGCACGGACGGCAAGTCGTCGCTGTGCCTCTACCAGACCGAGGAAACGCCGGCGCATCTTCACCTCGCCTTCATGGCCACGACCCGTGAGCAGGTCGACGCCTTCTACAGCGCAGCCCTTGCGGCCGGCGGCAGGGACAACGGCGCGCCGGGCCTGCGCCCGCGCTACCACGCCAACTACTACGCCGCCTTCGTTTTCGATCCGGATGGCCACAACATCGAGGCTGTCTGCCACGAGCCTGAGGCCTGATCCGACCAAGATCGCGGCAAGGAGCCGCCATCGATGCCCGGCAAGCGAGCTGGGCCTTGATGGCGACAGGCTGAAGTCTACGTCGCGTTGCGCCCCGCTTCAGGGCGGACGGCGCGACGCTCAAAACCAATAGCGTCTCATCCGCGCCAGGAATTCGACCGTCGTCACGGGAAAGCCTGAGCCACTGCCGATGACGGAATCGATGCCGCAACGAGGACAGATCGCCGTTGTGTCATCGTCGATCCATTCGTTTATCTCGGCCGCCGGAAAGATCTCGCAACAATAGAAGCATCCGCAGGGCGGGCTCGCTTCGATTTCCGCTCGATGGTTCGCGCTATGCTTGTGCGCCTGAATGATTGTCTCGTCCATACCGCAATCATTGGCGCGCGCATAACCGGTTGTCCAGTGACCGCTGCACACAACGCACGGGCGTGTAGGCCGCCTTGGTGACCTTTGGCAGCGAATGACGTGACGGCGCAGCCAACGCCTGGCGGAATGACAGAGGCGCTTCGAGCTACGTCCTCTTGAGGTTAAGCTGCCCCGCAGCGATCTTTAAATTGCTGCCTGTCTTTGTCCTAAAGTCGAGCGCGATTTGAGGAGACGGGCAGTGGGCTTCGATCGAACGGGGACCGGACAGGCACTGTCGGCTGATGGACGCAACGGTGCTCAAGGCGCCCGAGGGTTCGGCCGCTTGCTACTTGCCGACCTCGATCACGAGCGGGTAGCCCTCGTCATCCCACTCCAGAAATCCGCCGGCGAAATAGTAGACGCGGGTGTAGCCCCAGGCGATCGCCTTGGCGGACGCATAGGCGGCATGGGTGCAGTTTCGGCCCTGACAATAGAAGGCGACCTCGTCTGCCTTTCCCACCACCTTGGCGAGGCTTTCCTTCGATAGCGCGGTCAGCAGCGACAGATTGACGGCCTTGGGGAGATGGCCAATGTCATAGGTGAGCGGCGCCCGCACATCGATGAAGGTGACGCCGCGCGCAAGCAGCGCTTTCACTTCCGCAACGTCGACCTTTATCGTTCGCTCGACGCTGAGCTCGCCCTTCGTCAGCGTCATGAACTTGGCATAGTCGTCGAAGGCAAGGTCCGTGCCGGCCCCTTCCGGCAATCCGGCCTTGCGAAGTCCCTCCTGCAGCCGCGCGATATAGGGTCTGTGGTAGCTGAAGGCGCTGCCATACCAGTCATAGGCGCTTTCCTGGACGGTGAGCGGATCTCCCAGCGAGGACGCCGCCAGCTTGTTGTACTGGTCGACCAGCCTCTGAATGTCGCTCGTGCGGCCGAGATGTCCGTAGCTCGAAGTCAGCGTGGCGTAATCCCCCAAGAGTTCGGAGCTTTTCTCGAGCACCCGCTCGTAAGTGGCGGCGGCCTCGTCGTACTTGCCTTGAGAAAACAGCGAGACGGCGAGCATGCGCAGCGTTGCCCGCGTCGGGTGAGGATCGAACCGCATCGCCAGGCGCGCCTCCTGTTCCGCCTCCGTCGCGCGTCCTGTCGCGTTGAGGATCCGCGCCATGCCGACATGGTTGTCGGGATCGTTGGGCGCAAGCGTCATCGCTCGGTCGATGGCGGCGAAGGCTTCGTCGTAACGCCCCTGCTGCGCAAGCACCTGCGCCGAGACGGCATAGGCAAGCGGCGTCGGCCTCTCCATCGCCTTTGCGAGATTTCTGGCGAGGTTCCTGGACGCGGCCTCCCTGCGGGAATAATCCCAGGACAGGATGCTCGCCCGCCAGTTTGCCGCCGCCAGCGACGCGTAGGCGCGGCTATAGTGCGGGTCGAGCACGATCGCCTTCTGGAAAAATGCGGAAGCTGCGACCGTTTCCGCTTCGCTGTCGCGGCGAAGATGCTCCCAGCCGCGCAACAGGGTATCGTAGGCCTTCGGGTTCGTCGTTTCCGGCACCGCCGCCACGTTCTTTTCGGCACTCGTCAGCTTCACGGAGAGCGTCGAGACGATCTGTCCGATCACCTTGTCCTGCAGCCCGAACACGCCGCTCATTTCCCCATCATAGCGCTCGGCCCACAGGTGGTGCCCGTCGATCGCGTCGATCAATTGGGCATTGACCCGAACCTGGTTTCCCTCCCGACGGACGCTGCCCTCAAGGATATAGTGGACGCCCAGTTCCGCCCCCACCTGCTGCGCCTTGGTGGGTTTGCCCTTGTAGGCAAAGGTCGAGTTGCGCGCGATGACGAAGATGCCCGACAGTTTCGACAGTTCGGTGATCAGGTCGTCGGTCATGCCGTCGGCGAAGTAGCTTTGCGCTGAATCGGAGCTGAGATTTTCGAAAGGCAGCACCGCGATCGAGGGCGTCTGCGGCAGCGGCAAGGCGCTCCGCGCAACGGACGCGGGCTCGACGCTCTCGCGCCTCTGCACCAGCCACGTCGCGGCAAGGCCGGTCGCAACGATCACGGCCAGCGCAGCCGCAACGGGCCAGCCGCGAAGGGTCTCGAAGGTGAAGCGCCGACTTTTGAGATCTCCGTCGAACTGCACCCGGTAGACGCGGACGGGCCGCTGGATGTTCTTCACGTGATGCTCGCCAATGAACTCCAGCGGCAGTTCGAACTTGCCCTGCAGGTGGTCGAAGGCGGTGCCGGAGACGAACAGGCCCCCTGGCTCGCACATCTGCTCGAGGCGGGCTGCGACGTTGACGCCGTCGCCGAGCAGATCATCCCCCTCGACGACGACATCGCCGAGGTTGATGCCCATGCGCAGCAGCAGCCGATGCTCGCGCGGGATATCCGCCTGGCGCGCCGCAACCCTGTTTTGCGACGCGACCGCACAGGCGACGGCATCGACGACGGAGCCGAATTCGACGATCGCACCGTCGCCCATCAGTTTGACGATGCGGCCGTGGTAGTCCTGCATGAGGGGATCGAAGATGTCGCAACGCCACGCCTTGATGGCTGCGAGCGTACGGGCCTCGTCGGCCTCCATCAGCCGCGAGTAGCCGACAACGTCGACGGCAAGAATGGCCACCAGCCGCCGTTCTGCGCGAACTGCTTCCATAGCCACCTCTCCCGACGGTGCAGCAGGCTCCGCAATTGCGTTGTCAGGGGCGGAAACGCATCCTCCTCGCCTCCGGATCCGTGCTTGCGTCCACGCGCGGGCCTTGAGCGCGCGGGCCCGCTTTTCACCCCGCCCCCGCCTTCACCAGCCCCTCGCGCAGATGCTGCAGGTCCTCCTCCTGCGCATAGTGCATGGTCGCCAGAAAGGTCTCGATCTCGAAGCTCGGCGCCAGCGCCTTGACCTTGCCGATATGCGCGCCCGCCGCAATCGCATCACCGCGCCAGCCGTGGCAGGCGGCGACGAAGGCGTGCTGGGTCTCGTCCATCGAGGTCAGGTGCATGAAGGCCTCGATCGCCTCGCCATATCGGCGCGCGGCGAAATGCGCCTTGCCGAGGTGGCTCCAGAAGCGTTCCGGGTGGTGCGGGTTGAGGCGCATCGCCTTCAGGATCCATTCCGCTCCCTCCTCCGGCCGGCCGAGCCAGGTCAAGAGTTCGCCCTGCTGCACCACGACGAGGTCGTAATTGGGGTTGAGGAACAGCGCCCGCTCCTGGTGATAGCGCGCGGTCGTCAGTTCGTTGGTGTTGACGTTGACGGCGGCAAGGATGCGATGCACGTCGGCGTCGTTGTCGTCGAGCGCAAGCGCCCGTTCGAGCTCGGCATTGACCTCGGCCCAGGTCGCCTCCTTGTCGGCACACCAGCCGTAGACCCAGGATTGCCCGAGGATGCAGGCGCGCCAGGCATGGGCGTGGGCATAGCCGGGATCGAGCGAAACGGCACGGTCGATCAACGCCTGCGCCTGCCTGTTGTCGTCGGCACTGCTGCGGTGATGCAGCACCTTGGCGGCAAGCGCACATTCATAGGCGGCCATGTTGGCCGGCTTGGTGCGCGAAAGCTGGTCGCGCTGGGCGGCCTCCAGCCGACCGGGCACGGTCGCGGCGATCGCCGCCGTCACCTCGTCCTGAATGGCGAAGATGTCATCGAGCTGCCGGTCGTATTTGTCGGCCCAGATGTGTGCGTCGTTGACCGCGTCGATCAACTGGACGGTGACGCGCACCCGCTCGCCGATCTTGCGCACGCTGCCTTCCACCAGATATTGCGCCCCGAGGCTGGCGGCCACCTCGCGCACGTTGACCGACTGGTTCTTGTAGACGAAGGAGGAGTTGCGCGAGATGACGAAGAGCTCATGCCTTCGCGAAAGCTCGGTGATGATGTCCTCGGTCAGCCCGTCGGCGAAGAACTCCTGGTCGGGATCGCCGCTCATATTGTCGAAGGGCAAGACGACGATCGTCGGTTTGCAGACGCCCTTTTTCGCTTCGCTCCCCCCCGTCGAGGCCGGAAGGTCCAGACCCTCGAGACCGACGCGGTAGAGGCGCACCGGCCGGCTGATGTTCTTCAGCGTCTTCTCTCCGAGATCTTCGATCGGCAATTCCAGCCGGTCAGCCACTTGTGTCGCCACCGCCGCCGTCACGCAGATGCCACCGACCTCGGCCAGCTGCTCGGCGCGCGCGGCGATGTTGACGCCGTCGCCGAAGATGTCGTCGTCCTCGAAGATGATGTCGCCGAGATTGATGCCGATGCGGAATTCGATCCGCCGGTCCTCCGGTACATCGGAGTTCCGCCTCTTCATGCGCTGCTGGATCTCGACCGCGCATTTGACCGCATCGGTCACGCTCTGGAATTCCACCAGCAGCCCGTCGCCGGTGGTCTTGATCAGCCGCCCCTTGTTCTTGGCGATCGCGGGATCGATGAGCTCGATGCGGTGGGTGCGGAGCCGCGCAAGCGTGCCCGCTTCGTCGGCCTCCATCAGCCTGGAGTAGCCGGCCATATCGGCCGCCAGCACTGCGGCTAATCTCTGCTCCATGGGCTTGCCAAACACGTTGAAAAGCGGCCCGTTCCGGATTTCCGGACCTAAGAGATATCCGATCCGATATTATCGCAGCCTGAAACGATCTCCTACCTAAATTAGCAAATGCAAAAACCAAAAGGGGGCGCACATGCGCCGGCGCTCGGCAGCGGGCGGTCCCGCAGGCCTTGGCGCATTCCTGCTTGACAATACTTGCCTTAGGCAACTAATTATCTGATCAAGGCAAACTCATGAAGGCATCCCATGTCTCCGCAGCAAATCGATGACCGCGCCCAGACGGTGCGGCGCTTCAACCGCTTTTACACCCGACTGATGGGCCTGCTGCACGAGCATCTGCTCGCCAGCGCCTTCTCGCTGACCGAAGTCCGCATTCTCTATGAGTTGGCGCATCGCTCCGGTCTGACGGCGAGCGACCTCTGCCGCGAACTCGGCCTCGATGCGGGATATCTCAGCCGCGTCATTACCGGCTTCGAGAAGAAGGGGCTGATCGAAAAGACCCGTTCGCCGGCCGACGGCCGGGTCACGCAACTCGAGCTGACGGACGCGGGGCGCGCGATCTTCCAGCCCCTGGAGGATGCGTCACAGCGCGAAGTCGTCGCCATGCTGGAAAAGCTTTCGGTGCCGGAACAGAAGCAGCTGGTGGGCGCCATGGGCGAGATCGAAAGCCTGCTTGCCGAGGAGCGCACGCCGGGCTTCATCCTGCGCGATCCGCAGCCGGGCGACATGGGCTGGGTGATCCACCGGCAGGGCGCGCTCTATGCGCAGGAATATGGCTGGACCACCGCGTTCGAAGCGCTGGTCGCCGAGATCGTCGTCAAATACATGCACGACTACGATCCGAAGTCGGATCGCTGCTGGATCGCCGAAAAAGACGGCAAGGTCGTCGGCTCGGTATTTCTCGTCCGCCACGATGAAACGACGGCGAAGCTGCGCCTGCTCTATGTCGAGCCCAGCGCCCGGGGCCTCGGCATCGGCCGTCGGCTGGTCGAGGAATGCATGCGCCACGCCCGCCTTCTGGGCTACCACCGCATGATCCTGTGGACCAATGCCGGCCTCGACGCCGCCCGCCACATCTATGAGAAGGCCGGCTTCGCGCTGATCGAGGAAGAACAACACCACAGCTTCGGCAAGGATCTCACCGGCCAGATTTTCGCGCGGGATCTGTAGGAACGGCAGGCACGCCATCCGCTGGAAGATCGAGAAGGCCTTTAAGGGGCGTCTTCCGCTGGCCTCGCAGGAAAGCGGCGGTCCGTCGGTCACGCCCCCCGACGACGTCGGGTTTCGGCACCAGGCTTATCGAAATTCTCCGTGAGAAGCGAATTGGGCGCGCGCGTGGAACTGAACTATGCACCAAAGGGTTTGGCAGTAGAGATCGATACGCCCCTGTCACCGGTCTCCAAAGACAGAGACTGGTTTTATGTCCAAGTCCGTGCTTCTCGTCGAGGATGAGTTCCTGATCGCCATGGACCTCGAGCTGCTGCTGGAAAGGCACGGCTGGCATGTCTTGGGACCCGCCGCGACGGTAAAGCAGGCCCTGCAGCTCTTGCGAAGCGCCGAGCCGGCGGTGGCCATTCTGGACGTTACCCTGAAAGACGGCACCGTGACGCCGGTGGCGGAGGCGCTGCGGGCGCAGAGCGTGCCCTTCGTGCTTGCCAGCGCCTATGAAAAGCCGGAGCAGGTCGGCGGAGAGGTTCTGGCGGGGGCAGTCAATGTCGGCAAGCCGGCGGATACGCGGGCGTTGCTGAGCGCTCTGGAGCAGGTGATGCAAACGTGATGCCTGCGCAGTCCGCGCCTGCCTTTGGCCGATAGCCCTCCAACCGCGAAGAAACGTCGATCCACCGCGGCGGCCACTGGAAAGGCCCGGGAGCCGACACGAGGTGCCGCGCTGGTGTTTTCACTCGGTTGCGGACGCCAGTTGCCGGCCGGTCGATACGCCGGTGACGAGGCTGAACGCCCCATCGCCGAGACGATAAAATCCATCCTGCGGCACCGGCAGCTCCAGCATTTCCCGCCTGGAGAGGCCGGCATAGACGCCGCGCAGCAACCGGCCGAACAGCCCATGGGAAATCGCGACCGTCGGCCGCCGGATATCCGCAAGCCAGCTTTCCGCCCGCGCACAGGCGGCATCGAAACTCTCCCCATCCGGCGAACGGAAATACCAGTCGAAGACATCGGAACCATCGAGTTTGCCCGGACACTCCATGTCGATCTCGAACTTGGTCATGCCATCCCAGCAGCCGACCGAAACCTCCATCAACCGCGCATCCTCGCGGCTCGCAAGCGGCAGCACCCGCTGCACCCTTTCGGCGGTTTCGCGGGTCCGTCCGAGCGGGCTGACATGCATCTCGAACGACGGCACCTCATCACCAATCTCGGCGCGAAGGAGGTTGGCGACAGCATCTGCCTGCTCGACGCCAAGCCTCGTCAGCGGCGAATCCAGCTGCCCCTGGAACCGACCGAGCGTGTTCCAGACGGTTTCGCCATGGCGGAGAAGATAGATCAAGAGCTGGCCTTTCCATGAGCCTGTGGCTGGCGCAGGCAGCTAGATCAGGTCGCCAAGACAATGTCGAGCACTGAGCTTGCGCTCCCGTCAGGCGATACGACGCTTTTCCAGGCCACCCCTCTCGCACAACACAAAGGATCGTGTTCAGTTTCAGCCGCAATCAAGGAAGGCATCGATGTCGCAACGGTACATATGGACGTTAGCTGCTCACATTGGGCGCAAGCTCCAGCGTGCCTCTTCCGGCGTCCGCTGAGCCGGAAATGGCGGCGAACTGTGCGCTTCTCCGCCATGAAGACGTCGCGGGTATCGCTGCTACGGTCTATCGATATGAGCGACAGATCCAAAAGGACTATAATGTCCGTGTCGAAATGTGGATTTCCAAGGAAACCGGGTTGCCGCTAAAATCCCATTTCAGGGCGCTGCCTCTCGATAACATCTCTGAGCGCCGTCTGACCTACACCTACGGCGATGACGTAAAGGCACCGATTTGAGACGGCAAAGCTGCAGCGGGAGGATCGTGAAGGTTGCCAAAACAATCGTTCACGATATCGCCTTTATCATCATCGCGTACATCGTGTTTCAGGTGGTTATGGCACTTGCGATCGTGCCTTCATTGCTTTGGGCTCAATGGACGAAGTGAAGCGCTTCCCCTTCAATCCACCGGATCCAAGATATCCGGCGTATCGTTCTTCGGCGAGCCGACCTTGCTGCCGATCTTCCACATCGTCATGAGCTCAGGCGGAAACGGCTTCATCAGGTCAGGGGCTTCCGGCTCCGGCGAAAGCCAGCGCTCGTAATCGTCGGGATGCAGGATGACAGGCATGCGGTCGTGGATGTCGGCCATCATCGCGTTGGCGTCGGTGGTGACGATCGCAAACGTGCGGATATCCTCGTCGGTATCGGGGTTCCGCCAGCTCTCCCAGATGCCGGCAAGGCAGAACGGCTCGCCCGTTTTCATGGCGATTGCATAGGGCTGCTTGTCCTTGCCGGTGCCGTGAATGTCCTTCCATTCGAAGAAGCCGTCGATCGGCACCAGGCAGCGGCGGCGCTGATAGGACGAGCGGAACTTGCTGGCGATCGTGTCGGAACGCACGTTGACGAGCGGCCTGCCCGCTTTCGGGTCCTTGGTCCAGCTCGGGATCAGGCCCCAGCGGGCCGAGACGAAGACCGGACCGAAGAGATCGGGATCGCGGATCACGTCGCGGATGATGATCGGATAGGTGAGCGTCGGCGCTCCGTTATAGCGCGGAAACTGGTTGGCGATCGTCTCGACGCCGCCACGCTCGGCAAAGCCGAAGGCGCGCAGCAACCCCTCCAGATTGGTCTTCAGATAGACGCGTCCGCACATGGTGGCTCCTTCCGCCCGCGGCTGCATGCATAGCTATGGCTCCGCCGGAATGCGTCAACACCGTCACTTTGCAAGTACGGCATTTGCAAGCGCTACGGCATCTTCTCCACGTCGGGCAGCTTCCAGCTTTTCTCGAACAGCGGCTTCTCCGGGCCGTAGAGCCTGAAAAGCAGTTCGAACTTGCGGGCAGGGTCGACGGGCACGAAGTTCGCCTCCTTGCCCGCAGGCGCCTTGGCGCCGAAATAGACGTCGACCGAGCCGTCGGCATTTTTCTTCACCCCCTCGCCGATCGAGGCGACGCTCGCCTTGTCCATGTTGCGGATCAGCGCATGGGTCTCGCGGTCGTAGGCGGTCACCGACCAGTACTGCTCGACCGGCGCATCCTTCGGCACGACGAGGCGGTAGTTAGCGCCGCCGTCGAACGGATTGCCGTCCTTGTCCTTGTTGGCCATCAGGTAGAACTGCGCCGTGCCCAGCCGCTTGATGCCGGTGAAGCCGAGCGTATAGGTCACGCCTCGGGCATCGACCGGATAGAGACCGGGATCGGCATAGGCCTCCGAGGCGGCCTTCACCATGTCCGGCAGCCCGGCGGGGAACCAGCGGATGCCCTCGTTGATGACAGGAAAGCCGGCGTCATAGCGCGCCGAAAGCTCGGCTCTGGCTTCGGCCGCCGCCTTGTCGAGCAGCGCCTTGGTTTCGGCGCTTGGCTGGAAGGGCTTGCCCTTCTCGATGCCGAGCGTCTTCAGCTGGTCGATCATCGCCCGGTCGCGCTCGAGCCACGGCTCGGTCTGGACGACCCGGTTCAGATTGTCGAAGAAGCTGGCGTCGAAGCGGATGGTGCTGTCGAACAGCACGTCATAGGCGTCGGTAAAGACCGTTTCCGGCGGCTTGTCGGTCACCGGCATCGGGTAGATCTTGATCTTCTTGCCATAGGCGACCGACTTTTCGATATCGGCGTCGGCATGGCTCTTCAGGTTGGAACGCAGCAGCGCAAATCCGGTGAAGGTGTCCGAGCGAAGCGGAATGAAGCCCTCCGGCACCTCGCCCATGTAATCCGGCGGCAGGATCAGGTACTTGCCGCCCTTGCCCTCGTCGGCGCCATGCGGGCCGGCATCTTCGAGCGGCATCTGCCAGGCGTTGACGATGTTGCCGGCGATCGATCCGCCCTCGGCCGGTGGGATCTCGATGACGATGGGCCCGTCCTTCACGTTCCAGAAGGACATGAAATAGATCGAATCCGGGTTCGGCGTCAGCGTCTGGTTCTTCCAGTTGACCGGGCGAGACCAGTAGACGACTTCGTTGACCCTGGCCTTCGTCGTCGAAAGCATCGTCTGCAGCATCAGGTCGGCATTGACCGCCGGCATGCCCCAGATCACCGCCTCCGTCGCCCGGCGGGCGATCGCGCGGTCCCGGAGTTCGGCCGGCAACATATCCTGCGCCGCGACGTTCGTCGCGCCGGCCAGAAGCACCACGCCTGTGAGTATAAATCGCAGCATGCCGAATCTCCCTCATACGCCGCGGCCGGCGGCCTTGAAATCTCTCGACCGCCGCTGCCTCGCAAACTCCATTGCGGGCCACCAATGCGAAATTTAGTGCGAATGCATGCCGAGCAGTAGACCCGTTGCGTGCGACGCGCGGAAGTACGTTACGGTTACAGCCGCAAACACAAACGGCGGCGATCGGCCGGCGCATCACCGCATCCTCATCCCCTTCGAAAAACACCGCGTCACTTGACATCGGACCAAAATAGGTAGATCGGTCTACCTAATAGATTGGAGAAAGCGATGAGCGACAAGGCGCCGGCGCGCGAGCGGCTTTTGAAGGCGGCAGCCGAACTGTTCTACCGGGATGGGGTCGGTGCCACGGGCATCGATGCGATCACCGCGCATGCGGGCGTCGCCAAGATGAGCCTCTACAACAACTTCT
The DNA here is from genome assembly GCF_014852205.1 of Ensifer sp. ENS06. Lineage (NCBI taxonomy): Bacteria > Pseudomonadati > Pseudomonadota > Alphaproteobacteria > Hyphomicrobiales > Rhizobiaceae > Ensifer > Ensifer sp. ENS06. The sequence goes on from NZ_JACVBC010000002.1 coordinate 535,761, forward strand.
CGTCCAAGACCGATCTGGTGAACGCCTATATCGAGGCGCGCCACCGGGAATGGCAGGAGCTTTACCGCGAGCGCCTGGCCCATGCGGCAACGCCGAGAGACCGTGTGCTGGCGATCTTCGACAGCTATGTCGACCACGCTGAAATGGCCTATTCCTGGGGCTTCCGCGGCTGCGGCCTCCTGAATGCCGCAGCCGAGCTTTCGGTCGGCGATCCCGCCCGCGACATCGTCGCCTCGCAGAAGGACGAGGTGGAAACGCTCTTCAAGCAATATCTCGCCGAGATGAAGCCCGACGCGGGTGCCGCCATCGACGAGACGGCGGAGCACCTCTCCTTCCTGCTCGAAGGCGCGATGTCGCGTGCCGGGCTCGACGGACATGACGCCCGGCTGAAGACCGCGCGCCGGATCGCCATCTCGATCATGGACCAGCTATGACCTCCCGAAATTCCGCTTCTCTCGTCGGCTTTGCCTGCGTGCTCACCGCCTCCGCGCTCTGGGGCACGACCGGCACCACCGCCACCTTTGCTTCAGGGGTCAGCCCGCTTGGCATCGGCGCCGTCGCCATGGGCCTCGGCGGCCTGCTCCTGGCGCTGACGGCGCTGCATTCGATCGTCAAAAGCAGGGCGAAGATCGCCGCGCAGTGGCCGATGCTGATCCTCGGCTCGCTCTCGGTCGCGATCTATCCGCTCGCCTTCTACTCTTCCATGCATCTCGCCGGCGTCGCCATCGGCACCGTCATCTCCATCGGCTCGGCGCCGCTCGCCGCTTCGCTGATCGAGCGCATCTTCGACGGTCAGAAGCTCACCACTCGCTGGTTGCTCGGTGCCGCCGCCGGCCTTGGCGGCGCCGTGCTTCTCACCTTTTCGGAAAGCCACGGCAGCGCCGGTGCTGCCGACGCGACGGCCGTCCTCTACGGCATCCTGCTCGGCCTCGTCTCCGGCCTGCTCTACGCGCTCTATTCCTGGGTGGCGCGGCGGCTGATGCAGGCGGGCATTCCGCCGCGTGCCGCCATGGGCTCGATCTTCGGTGTCGGCGGCACTCTGCTGTTGCCGGTGCTCGCCTTCACCGGCGCGCCGCTTTTAGCGTCGTGGACCAATGTCGCCGTCGGTATCTACATGGCGCTGGTGCCGGTGCTGGTCGCCTACGTGCTCTTCGCCTATGGCCTCGCCCGCGTGTCGGCCACCATGGCGACCACGCTGTCGCTGCTTGAACCGGTCATCGCCGCCGTGCTTGCCGTCGTCATCGTCGGCGAGCGCCTGTCGGCCGAGGGCTGGGCGGGCATCGGGCTGATCGTCGGCTCGCTCTTCATCCTTACCCTGCCGATGCCGGGCTGGCGCCGCCGCGCCGAACGCCCGCGATCCGCCGCCGCCATCGACGCGGCCCTCCCCAGCCGCTAGAGCCGGAACCCTTGATATGAGCGACGTCGCTGCGCTGCCTTCCCGCCAGCCAAACCGGATGTGGGCCGTCGTCATCCTGATCCTGCTTGAGGCCGCGCTGGTGATCTCCTGGAGCGCCGGCTTCGTCGGCATCCGCTTCGCCATCGATCACGCGCCGCTCTTCCTGATCCTCTTCTGGCGCAGCCTCGTCTCCGGTCTCATACTGCTGCCCTTCGCCCTGACGGTCGGGCCAAAGATCCGGTTGCAGGACGCCGTGCCGCAGATGCTCTTCGGCGCGCTTGCCATGTCCGGCTATCTCGCGGGCTTTGCGCTGGCGATCTCCTATGGCGTGCCCACTGGCCTCGTGGCGCTGATCACCGACATGCTGCCGCTTGCCGTCGCCATCCTCTCCTGGCCGGTCCTCGGCCAGGCCTTGACCGCCCGCCAATGGCTCGGCTCCTTCATCGGGCTGACCGGTGTCTTGATCGCCTCCGGCTGGTCGCTCGATATCGGCAACGTTCCGCTCTGGGCCTATGGCCTGCCGGTTCTCGGCACCCTGTCGCTGGCGCTGGCGACCCTGTTGCAGAAGCGCAGCCCGGCGGGCGCCATGCCTGTGCATCAAAGCCTCTCGATCCAGTGCCTGTCGGCGGCAGCGATCTTCGCGCTCTTTGCCTGGCATGAGGGCAGCGTTCTGCCAGTGCTCGATCCGGGCTTTATCGGCGGTATCCTCTGGCTGGTCTTCGTCGCCACCTTCGGCGCCTGGAGCCTCTATTATCTGGCGCTGAAAAAATCCTCGCCCGCCCGCGTCACCGCCATCCTCTATTTGAGCCCGCCCGTGACGATGATCTGGGCCTTTATCATGTTCGGCGAGCCCCTCTCCTGGGCCATGGCCGCCGGCCTCGCCGTCTCACTCGTCGGCATCGTCATTGTCGCACGAGCACAGCAGCCGGCCCGGGGGCAAAGTCCGGAGCACGTCTAGGAAAGCCATCCACTGACCGCTTGCATCTTGTGGTGGTGTCTGCGACAGCTTCGCCCAAACCACCGGGGGACAGCGGCCATGAGCTTTTCCGAAGTCAAACCACGTCACGTGCTCTGCCTGCTCGGCGGAGAACGCCCCTTCTCCGTGCTTTGCGAGATGATCCAGTCGGCGATCGAGAGTCTCGCGCCAGGCTTCGAGATCGACGACACCTTTTCCGAGGACGCCCCGGACGACCGAATGCCGATGTCCTTCGAGGTCTGCCGGGATCGCGTCAAGAAGGGTGCCTGGACCGAAGCCGACGAAGAGGCCGTCAGCGACCATCGCTCGGTCATCTATGTGCTCGGCCCGCCGATGACGGCAAACGATGCGGTCAAACATTCAGCCATCGCACTTCGGCTGGTCGCCCACACCCTCGATAACGGCATCGTCGCCGCCAAGGGCGAGAGCGCCGGCGTCGCCCACGGCGTTGAGAGGTGGAAAGAGCTTGCTCGCGACGCCGAAGGCCAAACAGGCGCTGCACTTGCCCGCCCCTGCCGCCTCGCCTTTGCCAAGCGGCCGATCGGCACCGACGAACATCTCTACAGCATCGGCTTCCATCTGATCGGGATACCCGAAGTCTACGCGCCGAAAACCCTCTCCGACGACGAACTGGCCCTGAGCGCGTTGATCGACACCGTTGCCGACAAGGTCTTCAGCGACGGCGTCGAGACGGTGCTTAAGCACCGCGGCGCTCAATTGCTGCCCGTCGATGCCTATGATGAGGACGAGTTCAAGTACAATCCCTACGGCGCCATCCATCTCGCGTCTTAATCAGGATGGCGGATGCCGCCGTCATTCCTGTGCTCGTCAGAGATCCGGCAGCGCCGCGTCTGCTGCGCGAAAGAGTCCTTTCAGCCCAAGGACTTGGGCTGGCTGGATTCCTGTGACGAGCACAGGAATGAGGACTGCGGAAATGGCTTGCCATACCGTATGACTTGCAATCGCAAGCCGGGCTCCAAATCCCACCTGCCCCACCGCCCGCCACGCCCTCTTGCATCACGCCTCGATTCGTAATAATTGAAGTTACATGAAAAAAGACAGCCGCCTTTCCTCCGTCCTGCACGCGCTCCTGCACATGGCCGAGCGCGGCGAGCCCTTGACCTCGGACGAGCTTGCCATGTGCATGCGCACCAATCCGGTGGTCGTACGCCGCACCATGGGTTTCCTGCGCGATGCCGGCATCGTTTCCTCCGCCCGCGGCCATGCGGGCGGCTGGGCGATCACCGCCGATCTCAAGACTGTGACGCTCAGGCAGTTGCACGAAACACTCGGCGAACCCGCGATCTTTGCCATCGGCAACCGGCAGGAAATGCCGGATTGCCTCGTCGAACAGGCGGTCAACGCCGCCCTCGATACCGCCTTTGCGGAGGCCGAGGCGCTGCTGCTCGACCGGTTCGCCCACGTGACCCTTGCCGACCTCGCCGAGGACTTTGCCCGGCGGCACCGGCTCCGATCGCACTGACAGCAGCCGATCGATCCGTCCTGACGTGATCGATCCCGACACATCCGACTACACCGGGACCGCATAAGCGGTTTCCGGCCGGAATCCTATTGCCCAAAGCCCGGGTCGAGACACTGGTTCAAGAAACCGGTGGGCTGGCCTGCGCCCAACCGAAAGGAAGACCCATGCAACAGGACGTCATCATCATCGGCGGCAGTTATGCCGGCATGGCCGCCGCCCTCCAGCTTCTGCGCGCCCGCCGGCGCGTGACGATCATCGACGAGGGCATTCGCCGCAACCGTTTTGCCAGCCATTCCCATGGCTTCCTCGGCCAGGACGGCATCGACCCCGGCGAGATCGCCGCGAGCGCCCGCAAACAATTGCTCGCCTACCCCACGCTCACCTGGATCGACGGCCGTGCCGAGAAAGCCAGCGGCAAGCAGGATGCCTTCTTCGTTACCACCGCTGACGGCGCCTCCTTCGAAGGCCGGCGCCTGCTCTTTGCAACCGGCGTCAAGGACGGCCTGCCGCAGATCGAGGGGCTGGCCGAGCGCTGGGGCAAGAGCGCCTTCCATTGCCCCTATTGCCACGGCTACGAGCTGAACCAGGGCGAGATCGCCGTCATCGCGGCAAGCCCCATGTCGATCCACCAGGCGCAGCTCATTCCGGAATGGGGCAAGGTGACCTTCTTCACCAATGGCGCCATCACCCTCGACGCCGAAGGCCGTGCCGATCTCGTCAGGCGCGGCGTAACCATCGACGAAACCCCGGTCGCACGGCTCGAAGGCCATGCCGACGTCGTGCTGACGGATGGCCGCCGCCTGCCCTTCGCAGGCCTTTTCGTCGCCACCCGCACCACGCCCTCATGCGACATCGCCGAGCGCTTCGGCTGCGAGATCGAGGAGACCCCGATGGGCCTGCAGATCCGGGCGACGGCCGCCAAGGAAACCACCATTCCCGGCGCCTATGCCTGCGGCGACGTCGGCCGCGTTCCCCACTCCGTCTCGCTTGCCGTCGGCGACGGCGCCTGGGCCGGCGCGCAACTGCACCGCTCGCTGGTGTTCGGATAGAAGGCACACCGAGCAAGGACGCTGGCATGAAGGAATACCGAACGGACGCAACCGCATTGCGCCGTTCGGCTTCCAGCCTTGCCAAATCGACGGCCTCTGTGCTTCGTTCGCTGCAAACGCGAGTTGGAGCCGCCATCGATGCCCATTGCCCTCACCTGCTTTCAGGGTCGCGCCGGCGATCACAACGACCTCGGCATTCCCGGCGCGAAGTCCGTTGCCGCCCATCTCGCCCGAAAACTCGGCCTCGAAACGGTCACGGTCGGAGATCCGGAACCGGCGCTGAACGGCCACTGGGCGGTCGAGCTCGAAGCCGCGATGCCGGCTCTGAAGCGCATGCGAGATCGCTTCGATGTGGTCTACGCCGAGGGATCGTTTTCGCTGGCAGCGACCAGCCGCTGTGCCGTCTCGCTCGCAACCCTGCCTGCCCTTGCGAGGCACCACGGCAATGCGGTCGTCGTCTGGTTCGACGCCCATGCCGACCTCAATACGCCCGAGGCCAGCAGCACCGGCTATCTCGGCGGGCTGGCGCTGTCCGGGCCCTGCGGCCTCTGGCAGTCCGGTCTGGGCGGCGGGCTTTCCATCGAAAATATCGTGCTCGTCGGCCAGCGGGACCTCGATCCCTTCGAGGCCGAAGTCATCGAGGCGAAGCGCATTCCGCATATTCGTCCCGGTGCCAATCTCCCGCAAAGGCTGGCCGAAGCCGTCGCCGGCCGTCCGGTCTATATCCACCTCGACTGCGACGTGCTGAACCCCGGCATCGTGCCCACCGACTACCAGCATGAAAACGGGCTGTCGCTCGATGACCTGCGTGCAGCCTGTGCGGTCCTTGCCAGGAGCGAAGTCGTCGGGCTTGAAATCGCCGAGTTTCAGAATGTTTGGGAGGAAGGCGGCGATCCGGTTTCGCCCGAACCGCTGATCGAGGCGCTGGAACCGCTTTTGCAGAAGCTGCGCCGCTGACCTGACCAGAGCCTGCCGGCAGGTTTGCCTAACCGCAGGGGGCTCAGCCGGCCAATCCATCGGCGGCGGACCCCGCATTGCGCTAGGTCGGTTTGGGCGTAGCATGGATATCCCGCTCGCCTTCGGTATCGGCTGCCATGAAGCTCGGATCGATCCTTCTTGCCTACGTCTGCCTTTTCTGCGGGAGTGCTTCCGCCGAACCGCTCCGGGTCGATCTCGAACTGGTGCTCGCCGTCGACGTTTCCTATTCCATGGAACTCGACGAGCAGCGGCTGCAGCGGCAGGGCTATGTCGCGGCCTTCCTGGAGCCCGCCCTCATCGAGGCGATCGAGAATGGTCCCGTCGGCCGCATCGCCGTCACCTATGTCGAATGGGGCGGCTCGGCGGTGCAGGTCACGCCCTGGACGCTGATCGACGGCCGCGGCACGGCCTCGCAATATTCCGAGCTGCTGCGGCGGCAGCCGATCCGGCGGATCGCCTTCACCTCGATCTCCAACACGCTGGCCTTCACCCGACGGCTGTTCGACTACAGCCCCTTTGAGGGCAGCCGCCGCGTCATCGACATCTCGGGCGACGGTCCCAACAATTCCGGCGTCCCCGCCCCTGTCGCCCGCAATTCCACCGTTGCCCGCGGCATCACCATCGACGGCCTGCCGATCATGCTGAAGACCCACGTCGCCTGGGACTCCGCCGCGATCCCCGATCTCGACGCCTATTACCGCGAATGCGTGATCGGCGGCGACGGCGCCTTTCTGGTGAAGGTGACGGACAGCGGCGAGTTCGCCCGCGCCATCCTGCGCAAGCTGATCATCGAAATCTCCGGCCTGGAGATAAGCCGCCTGTCGCCCGAAACGGTGCGCGCAGCCCGGTTCGGTGAGGGCTACAATTGCTTCATCGGCGAAGAAATGCAGGAGCGGATGATCGGGCGGTAGGGCAGGTCTGCCGCCCCATCCACAGCCGACAACGAAGAAGCCGTTGACTCTAATTAGGCGCCTTATTATCTGTCGCCTTATGACAATGCTGGAACAAAAACACCGGGCCATGTTGCAGGAAGCCGAGCGTCGTGCGGTCGCCGAGACCGGCAACATGCGCGCCTGCTTCGAACTGCTGGCGCTGTCAGGCGCGATCGACCGGGATTGCGCCGCAAGACTGGCGCCCCACCGGCTGTCGGAAGGCAAGTTCGTTATCCTCTTCCTGCTCAACGATCAACCCGAGGGCCTGTCGCCGCATGAGCTTGCCGATCGCGCGGGCGTGACGCGCGCCACCATCACCGGGCTCCTCGACGGCCTGGAGCGCGATCGCTTCGTCGAGCGCCGCTCGGGCCTTAATGACCGGCGCAAGATCGCGGTAATGCTCACCGAAACCGGCCGCAGGACTGCCCGCGATCTGCTGGGCGAACACAGCGCCTGGATCGCCTCGCTGTTTGCCGGTTTCAGCGCCGATGAACACCAGACGTTCCACCGGCTGCTCAAGCGCATCTGGCAAAATCTGGAGACCGGCGCCACGCCCAAGAACACGCCGGAAACACAGGCGTGAGCGAGAGCAAGACCAAGAAACGCGGCGCCAGCGGCATTGGCGCCGAGCGCCTGGCGCAGCTGAACGCCGGAGCGCAAGCCATCACCTTGACCGAATGCCTCGCGGTCGACTTCGCAGCGCTGATGGGCAACATCGTGCCCGGCATCGACGACGATGCCCTTGCCGAGATGACATCGGCCGCGTCGGCCGGCATCTCCCGGCGCATGCCGCTTGCCGCCCGGCTGATCGGAGAGCGCCTCGGCCCCTCGACTTTCGAGACGCTCAAGCAGCATTCCTCGGACACGGTGCGCGGCTGGGCCTGTTTCGTGGTGGCGGCCGGAGAAAACATGACCCTCGCCGAGCGGCTGGCCGCGATCCGGCCGCTGGCCGACGATAGCCATTTCGGTGTTCGCGAATGGGCCTGGATCGCCGTTCGCCCGCATCTCGCGGCCGATCTGGATCAAGCGATCGCCCTGCTGGCGGCAGAGTGGACATCAGATCCATCCGAACGCATCCGCCGTTTCGCCTCGGAATCCATCCGCCCGCGCGGCGTCTGGTGCGCCCATCTCTCAGTGCTCAAGAAAGAACCCGAACGCGCGCTGCCCGTGCTCGAGCCGTTGCGCGCCGATCCCTCGCCTTACGTGCAGGATTCGATCGGCAACTGGCTGAACGATGCGGCCAAGGATCGGCCCGAGTGGGTCCAGGCGCTGGCGGCACGCTGGTCCGCCGAAAGCTCAGGACCCGCGACATCGCGCATCTGTCGCCGCGCGCTTCGATCCATCCCCACCAGATCCAGTTCCGGAAACGCTTGAGAGCGCCCGGAATGGCATAACCTCAGACTGACAACAAGAAAGCAGACTATGCCTCACTACCTGACCGAACTTTACAGCGCCAAGCCGGCGTGGCTCGCCCTTCCCCGTCAGGGGCGCCAGCAGTTCCTGGCCGCGATCGGCTCCGCCATGCCGGGCCTGTCGGCGCTCGGCGTCGAGCTCATCACCTTCGGCAAGGTCGACCAGTCGAAGCTGCATGCGGCATCGCAGACCTTCTTCGCCGTCTGGCGCTGCCCGGACGCGACAGCACTCGAAGCCCTCGTCGCCGGCATCGCCCAATCCGGCTGGCACGAATATTTCGACACGATCAACGCCGCCGGTCGGGGCACCGACCTCGCCGGCCACCTCGCCGAGCTCGGCGCGGCCGCCTGAGCCCCACGCTATCCAGCCCCTCAGGTCACGCTCGGCTTGGGGGGCTGTAGAACACGATCTCCGGATCGTTCTCGTCGAGATTGTCGATGTAGCCGCTCGGCCGGAACCCGGCCTTGACCAACAGGTCCTGCATCGGACGGTTCGACATGTTGGTCGAGCTGAAGAGTTTCGCGCCCGACGACATGGATTGAAAGTGGGCGATCAGCGTCCCAGCCAGACCACGCCGGCGCCAGGACGTCCCCACCATCAGCATTTCGATGAAGGCCTGGCCAAAGAAGTGGTGGGTCAGCACGCCATAGGCGGCAGCCTCCCCCTCGATCTCGATGAGATGGCAGCAGCCCTGCTGGATCCAGTCGGCAATGTCGGCGCGTCGCTTCAGATCGTCGGCCGCAACGCTGTCGATCGCGCAAAGCGCCGGATGGTCGTCCTTGACCGCAGGTCGAATTCGCATGGTTCAGCTCCCGGCAGATTTGGCGGGAAACTAGGATGTGGTGTCGCTGGGCGCAATCGCGAAAGCGCTATCTCAACTGCCCCTCTCACGGCGGCAAGACGAAGTCGCCACCGGACCTCACTGGGCCGGCGCGGCGCCTGAAAATCCCCGCCGCGTCCACTGAAAATCCGACGTCCCCTGTTATGTACCGGATCGCTCACTGTCCAAGGCCGATGTTCTTCGCCGGGTATTTCTTGAAGGTGGCGGCATGCGCCTTCATCTCGGCCAGCATCGAGGCGAGGAAGGCGTTCATCCGGTGGCCGACCGGATATTCCTCCTTCGGATCGATGTAGAGATTGAAGAGCCACGGCGCGAGGCCAACGTCGCTGACGGTGGTCATGTCGATGTTCAGCCACTGGGCCTTGGTTTCCACCACCTTCACGTGGATCTTGTACTCGTACATGCGCATCGCCATCAGGTTCTGCTCGTTCCAGACGAACACCTTCTCGCGGTTCGAACGGCCGTCGTCGGCAAGCAGGAACGAGGTCTGGTCGATGCCGTCGATGTAGCGGTCGACCGGCACCTTGTCTCTGATGCCGCCAAGGCTCAGCGACGTGTTGAAGAGGTCCATCAGGTCGAAGAGCTCGTCGCTTTCGCGGCCGGGCTTGATCATGCCCTTCCAGTAGGCGATCGCCGGGATGCGGATGCCGCCCTCCCAGGCCGATCCCTTTGCGCCGCGAAACGGCGTATAGCCGCTGTCCGGCCAGCTATCGAGCTGCGGGCCGTCGTCGGAGGTGACGAAGATGAAGGTATTGTCGAGGACGCCGGCCTGATCGAGCGCATCGACGATCTCGCCGGTATAGGCATCCACCTCCACCACGTCGTCCTTGTAGGGGTACTTGCTGCCGCTCTTGCCTTCGAAGGCCTTGGAGGCGAAATTGTCGGCGTGCACTTTCATGAAGCAGTGTTCGAGGAAGAACGGCGCCGTTCCCGAAGCAAGCTCCTTGATCTTCTTCACGGTGAATTCCTTGAGCATCCGATCGCCTTCGGCCATCTTCTCGATGCTGTCGATCTCTTCGACCTTCTTGACTGGCCCGCCCTTTACCGCCTGTACCAGCGCCGTGCTCGATCCGGTCTTCCTCAGCATCGCCAGCCGCTCGGGGTTCAGCACCAGATCGGGGTAACGCCGCTTGTCGACCCCTTGGGTGATTTCCTTCTCGGCCTCGTAGAAGCCGTAGAATTCATCAAACCCGACCTCGTGCGGCCGCATGCCTTCGCTTTCGCCCACATGCCACTTGCCCGAGAGCACGGTCTTGTACCCTGCCCCACCAAGCAGCGTCGGCAGGGAAATCTCGTCGGCCCAGGGGTTCTTGGTGATCTTGTCGCCGGCAAGGATCGGCCGCGTCAGGCCGGTGCGAACCGGCAACCGGCCCGTCAGGATCGCCGAGCGCGTCGGCGTGCAGGTGGGTTGCGAATAGGCCGAGGTGAGCCTCAGGCCCTCGCGCGCCAACCTGTCCATGTTGGGTGTCGCAGCGCCGATCGCAGCACCTCCGCCATAGGCGCCGGGGTCGCCATAGCCCATGTCATCAACCACGAGCCAGACGATGTTCGGCCTCTTGCCCAGCCTGGCATAAAGCGTATCGAGCTTCTGTTGCGCCGCGGACTGCTGGTCGGCATGGATCAGCGCTGGCTCCTGCGCCTCGCTCGTGCGTATGCCCTGAGTCATCACCGATTGTGCCGGCGCCACTGTCGGCAACGCCACCAGGATCGCCGTGTGTAGGGCAAGGGCACGCAGACTCCGCAGGCACATCGCACGCTCCTTTTTTGCGATCGAACGCAAGGAATTACGCAAGGGATGCCGCCGGACCTTGACCCGCGGCAAGAGGTGGCGGCCTTTTTACAAGCCGCCGGCGCTTTGCGTCCCGCCGCCAGCGGTCGCCGGCGGCGGAGTCTTTCCGCTCTTTACCGCGGCGCCAGGCTTTCCAGTTCGCCCAGCCGCTTCATCGCTGCCTGCTGCGCCAGCCAGCCATAGTTGATGCCGCTGGCGTTCAGCGTGCTGCCGGCCTGGTACGGATAATCGTTGAAGTCGGCGAAGAACTCCTTGATCTTGCCCTGGATCGGCACCAGCAGCCACATGTTGCGGGCGAGGAACTCGATCGCCCCGCCGCCGTCTTCCATGCCGCGCTCGTAGGGGTCCATGCGCAGGTTGGCGATGACGGCCCAGCTCGGCACCTCACGGGTGGCCGTCGCGATGTTGCCGTGGCTCGCCTGGGCGAAGCTCAGCTTCCAGTCGTTCCAGCGGATAGCGTTGAGGTTGCCGCCCTGGTCGAAGTAGTAGACCGAGTCACGCGGCGGCTCCTTCGCCTCGCCCTTCAACAGCCCCGTCAGGTCGTAGCCGTCGAGATGCACCTTGAAGGTCTTCGACGTGCCCTTGAAGCCCTTCTTCATCTCTTCCTTGACGTCGGCGATGCCGGCGGCGGTCGCAAAGGTCGGCAGCCAGTCCATCAGCGTCACCGGGTCGTTGATCTGCGTGCCCGGCTTTACCACGCCCGGCCAACGCACCATCATCGGAATGCGGAAGCCGCCTTCCCAGGTCGTGCCTTTCTCGCCGTGGAACATCGTCTGCGCGCCGTCCGGCCACAGCGCCAGTTCCGCGCCGTTGTCGGTGGTGTAGAGCACGATGGTGTTCTCGGCGATGCCGAGATCGTCGAGCTGTTTCAGGAGCTGGCCGACGTGACCGTCATGCTCCACCATGCCGTCGGCATGGATGCCCTTGCCGGTCTTGCCGAGCGAGTCCGGCTTCAGGTGGGTGAAGACATGCATGCGGGTCGAGTTGAACCAGCAGAAGAACGGTTTGTCGGCCTTCACCTGCCGGTCGATGTAATCCTTGGCAGCCGTCAGGAATTCCTCGTCGATCGTTTCCATGCGCTTGGTGTTGAGCGCGCCGGTGTCCTCGATCTTGCCGTCGGCGCTCGACTTGATGACGCCGCGCGGGCCGAACTTCTTCTTGAACTCCGGATCCTTGGGATAGAAATAGCCTTCCGGCTCTTCCTCGGCGTTGAGGTGGTAGAGGTTGCCGAAGAACTCGTCGAAGCCATGTGCGGTCGGCAGATGCTCGTCGCGGTCGCCGAGGTGGTTCTTGCCGAACTGGCCGGTCGAATAGCCCTTGGTCTTCAACACGTCGGCGATTGTCGGCATCCAGTCCTGGATGCCGTGCGGGTCGCCCGGCATGCCGATCGTCAAGAGCCCGGTGCGGAAAGGCTCCTGGCCGAGGATGAAGGAGGCGCGGCCCGCCGTACAACTGTTCTGGCCGTAGCTGTCGGTAAAGATCGCGCCTTCGGCGGCGATACGGTCGATATTGGGCGTGCGATAGCCCATCAGCCCCATCGTGTAGGCGCTGATCTGCGGAATGCCGATATCGTCGCCGAAGATGACGAGGATGTTCGGCGGCTTGCCGCTCGCGGAAGAAGAGGATTGCGCCTTGGCCGGACTTACCGAAGCAGCGCCTGCCACCAGCGACGCGGCTGCAAAAATTGTTCCACTGAGAAGGAGATCGCGGCGGCTGACATCCGTTACCCCATTCTCGGCCATCGCTGGCGCAGCCTTGTTATCGTCATGCATGCTCATCGTACTCTCCTAGTTAAGGCGATCGGAAATGCACTGCTGTCGAGGACCGGGCGGATGATGCGCGTGCGGGGGTGGGTGTCCAAGTACGTAACAGTTACGACGTGCCGGCTCGCAACCGTTACTGCGACGCGCGACGCGGGCAATCCGTTGCAAGGCCGGGTAGAACAGCACTGGCAAAACTCACCCAGCGTTACCTCTGACAGATTGACGCAATCGCCCCTTCGGCCTCTGGCGCGACGCCCCCGCATGCCTATATGCAAGACGCCAAAGATAAGGGCCTGGGCCTGAGACATGGGCATCGAGACAGGGGCATCGAGACAGGGACATCGGGATGGACGACAACGACTTGCAGGGCCGCGCCGCTCATGTCGCAGCAATCCGCGAACGAGCGGAAGCCGAGATGAAGGCGATCGGCATCGATGCGGCCTTCATCGATCGTCTCGTCGAGACCTTCTACGCCCGCGTGCTCGTCCATCCCGATCTCGGCCCCGTCTTCGACGCCAGGCTTTCCGGCCGCTGGCCGGAGCACATGGACAAGATGAAGAGCTTCTGGTCGGCCGTCGCCTTCCGCAACGGCGCCTATGGCGGCAAGCCGGTGCAGGCGCATGTCGGCGTCGCCAACATGACGCCGGATCTCTTTCCGAAATGGCTTGATCTCTTTTCCACGACGCTCGACGACATCGCCCCGAACGGCGAGGCCAAGGCCTGGTTCATGGCCACGGCCGAACGCATCGCCCGCAGCCTGACGCTTTCGCTATTCTACAATCCGGCGATGGACGATCCGGCGCTGAAGCGCGGGTAATTGCCGCGGCCTTTACGCCCGATGCCGAAGACGGGCGTCAGGGTCAGGAACAGCGCAGCCGTGCTCGCCGGCAGGCGCTTGAGGCCGATCAGGTAGAGCCAGAAGGCAAGCGCGTACTGGACGATGCCGGAGATCAGGGCGAGCGCCAGCATGCCCGCCTCCGCGGCGGCAAGGTCCTTGCCGATCGCCTGAGGCCTGACCCAGGCGAACAGGAAGACCAATCAGACAACACGACCTGCCCCCTTGGGTCAGAGCGAGCGGCCTGCAAACAAAATGTCCTCGGCCTCGTCAACCGACATCGCAAAGACCCGCTTGCCCAGTTCGAAGCTGAAGCCGCCGCGGGCAAAGGCGGAGAGCTCTTTTGCCGTACGCTTCTCGTCGAGCGCCGCCTTGCGGAACGGCCCGAAGGCGCGCTTTCGCGCCAAGACGACGGCCGCATAGAGATCGTCGGCTTCCGCCACCGCCGCAGCGACGGCGTCCCGCGCGACGCCCTTTTCCGACAGCTTCTGGGCGATCGCCCGCTTCGACTTGCCACCGCGCATGGCCGAGCGGGTCTTGATCTCGGCATAAGCTTTGTCGTTGAGCGCGCCATTGTCATAGGCAAAGGTCACGGCCGCAGCCGCCAGCAGCTCCACCTGGTTCACGCTGATATCCTCGAACTTCTCCCGCGCCTTGCGCGAGATGGCGTCGAAGAGCTGCTTTTCCGTCAGCATCTGCCGCGCCAGCCGATAGGCCGCTGAATTGCGCGCCCAGGCATACATGCGCGGCGTCGGTTGATCGGATTGCGCTTGATCGTCGATGAGGTCCAAGCCTGCCCTGCCCTCGAATTGAACCATTGATGGCATCAGTCGATCCGCAGGATCGGATAGACGTCGCCCCAAGATGCGAAATGACCTGACTCTCCGCGACAAGGCAATTGCGCACCCGAGCCCACGACATGTTTTCCCGGCCTTGTTCCGCCGGCATGAGGGCGGCAGGCGCCCCTCAAGAGAGGCGCGCCTGAGGTAACCGCAGCAGGGCCTGCGCGGATCTTTTGATCCGCCGGCCGAGCGTTCCCGTCGTGATGCCCGAGCAAAGGCACCGGAAAGCGTGATGTCTATTCGAACTTCTCGGTGCTGTCGGCCTTGCCCTTCACCCAGTAGCCGGAGGCTTTCAGCCAGCTGAGCGGCAAGCCGCGCTCCTCGACGAGATGGGTGCGGATCGCCCGGGTGACTGCGGCTTCGGCCGCGATCCAGACGAAGGTGCCGGGCTCGAGCGCCACTTGACGCACGACGGCAAGCAGCGCTGACGGATCGTGCGCTTGATCGAGCGGGCGATAGGCCCAATGGGTGGTGAGCGCCGCCTTGGTGCGGAATTTCTGCCGCTCGTCCAGCCCGGTGACGGCGGCGACGCTGGTGATCTGATGCCCCGCCGGCGTCTCCTCGATCCGCCGCCCGATCGCCGGCAGCGCCGTCTCGTCGCCGATCAGCAGCCATCGCGTGAAATCTCCAGACACGACCGCCGAACCGCGCGGCCCGCCGATCTCGAGCTTGTCGCCCACGGAGGCCGCCATTGCCCAGGCGGTCACGGGGCCCGCCTCGTGCAACGCGAAATCGAGCGCCAGAACGCGCGCGTCTGTGTCGTAGCGCCGTGGCGTATAGTCCCGGCGCTCTTCGGTGCCGTTTGCGCCGGGCACGAAGATCTTGATGTGGTCATCCGCCCCGAGGCTGACGAAGTCGGCGAGATCCTCACCGGAAAGCGTGATCCGGAGCATGCCCGGCGTCACCCGCTCGATGCCGGAAACGACGAGCGAGCGGCGCTTCAGCTCATGGCGAACACGCTCGATGCGCGGCGTCGGGAGATGGGAATAGTTGGGAGAATTGTCCATTTGCATCCTTTGGAGGGCCCCGAAAAGCTCGATCCGCAGGACACAGTCGCGCAGATCGAAGCCGCTTCTGGCCGTTCGATCATACGCGTTGAGTGACGTTAACGCTTACGTGGCCGGGGGTGGCCCGGTCATGTCACGTTCTAACTATCGGAAGGCCCCGCTTCGATCAATGCGTCATCTTGACTAAAACACGAAGGTTTTACCAGCCAAAAGAAAAACGCGCCCGCAGGAGCAAGCGCGTTTCTCAAAATGAAGAAGGTCTGACGAAGCCTTAAGCCGCCAGAGCAGCAACTTCGCCACGGATGAGGTCGCCGAGCCGGCGGATGCCCTCGTCGATCATCTGATCGTTGGCGCAGGAGAAGGAAACGCGCAGGGTGTTTTCGCCCGAGCCATCGGCAAAGAAGGCGCGACCGGGAACGAAGGCGACCTTGGCGGTCTCGATCGATTTTGCAAGCAGTGCGGCGCCGTCCATGCCCTTTGGCAGCGTCACCCAGACGAACATGCCGCCTTCCGGCTTCGTCCAGGACACGCCCTCGGGCATGTACTTTTCAAGCGCTGCGAGCATGGCGTTGCGGCGCTGCTTGTAGACCCGGTGGATCTTCGCCACCTGCTCATCGAAGCCCCGCTCGGCAACGGTGCAGATCGCCATCTGGTTGATGGTCGAGGAATGCAGATCGGCTGCCTGCTTCAAGAGCACGAGCTTGCGGATCACCTTTTCCGAGGCGCAGACCCAGCCGACGCGAAGGCCGGGAGCGAGCGTCTTCGAGAACGAGCCGCAATAGATCGTGCGGGTGTTGTTGATGTCGCCCTTCTTGGCGATTTCGAGCGCCAGGATCGGCGGCACCGGCTCGCCGTCATAGCGCAGCGACTGGTAGGCCGCGTCTTCGATGACGGCAATGTCGAGCTCTTCGGCGAGCGTCAGCACGCGCTCGCGGCCGGCCCGGTCGACGGTCTCGCCGGTCGGGTTGGCGAAGTCGGCCGAGAGATAGGCAAACTTGACGCGGCCGCCCGCCTCGCCCGCCGCCTGACGGTAGGCTTCCGGCGTGCGGTTGCCGTTGGGGTTCAGCTGGTCGTAGGTCGGCTCATAGGCGTTGAAGGCCTGCAGCGCGCCGAGATAGGTCGGCCAGGTGACAAGTGCGGTATCGTTCGGCGACAGGAACAGCTTGCCGAGATAGTCGAGGCCCTGCTGCGAACCGGACGTGATGAAGATGTTGTCGGCGCCGGCGGGAATGCCGAGATCGGCCATCTGCTTGGCAAGCCATTCGCGCAGCGGCTTGTAGCCTTCGCTGACCGAATACTGCAGTGCGGCACTCACGGCCGGGCCGGAAAAGATCTCCGCATAGGCGTCCTTGAATTCCGCATCCGGAAACAGCGCGGGATCGGGAATGCCGCCGGCAAACGAGATGATGTCGGGGCGATCGAGCAGCTTCAACAGTTCGCGGATTTCCGAAGCGCGCATCCGGTTCGAGCGCGTCGCGAAGATATGTTCCCAATCCAGCATGGGGTGTTTCCTCAGAGATTATAAGCGGAAAGCGGTTCTCCGCTTCCTCCCGCGTCATTCTAGAGCGCCGTGCGTTCGCATGAACGCACAAAGCACGCTCTGGTTTTTTTGGTTTAGAGCATCTTTCCGCTTCGGGCGATCCCCCTGGAAGGAAGGATGCTCTGGACGGTGACGGGACAGGACCATGACGACCAATTTATGTCAATATTATTGACCTAATTCCGTGCGCTTTTCGGGCTTTTGGGGCTCCGCGCACGTTACGTCCAGGACCTGACGTTACGTCAGCTTGAGCCGAATGCCACGCGCCATGAGGTAAAGCAAGCCATCTGCTCAACCGCTACGCTCGCGCCGCTTGGCCCCAATCGCACAGACGCCCGTCGTCCGCTTGTCCTTGCGCCGGCAGCGGCACCCGGCGCCTGATAACCCAAAGTGGCAAATTGCCGGAGAAGGAGGCGAAGCGTAAAATTTCTCCCCTCAATTCGACCGGAGGAACTAGGCCATGAGCAGACTGTTTATCCTGTCGGCTGGCGCCGCCCTGGCGCTGGCACAAGCGGCGTCGGCGGCACCCGCAGCGCCGGAGACGCAACCCCTCAAGATCGCCAAGGAGTGCAGCCAGTTCACCGGCGACACCCCGAGCTTCTGCACCATTACGGAATCGAACCTCGAAGCGATCCCGGCTGGCAGCAAAATCCTCTACTATGGACCGGTGGTCGCCAATCCCCTCTTCTCCAGCAGCACCGCCGTCATCGCTGTCGGAAACGGCGACTCGGCGCTCGGATACTGCGTCGTCTACGATACGGCCAAGCCGCCGCTCGGCACCTGTGCGTTCCACGCCGGCAGCGGCACGCTCGCTGGCTTCCAGGCGATCGTGAAGGTCACGGTTGACGACAAGCAGATCTGGCACTGGGACGGAGACTACGTGCTCGGCACGACCCAGGCGGCCAAGTGAGACCGTAGGCATTGCCGGCTCCACACCCGGCCAATCGACACGACCCGGCAGAAGACCTAGGCACTCTGCCATCAAGCAACGTCTTTCAAGTGCTGTCCCCGCCCAGCGGGGACAGCGCCGCCTTACGTTTTGAGCGCCGGCGCGCTGGCGTTGCCTGCAAACAGGAGCCGGAAGCCGAGCCCCAGCATGACGGCGCCGGTAAAACGCTGCTGCCAGACGAGCAGCCGCGGAAAACGATAAAGCGCCTGCCCGACCGTTCCCGAAGCAAGCGCTACCGAACCGAGCGAAAGGATGCCGGCAAGCTTCTGCACGGTGCCGAGCACGGCAAGCTGCAGCCAAACGGGGCCGGCGGTCGGGTCCACGAACTGCGGCAGGAAGGCGAACATGAAGAGCAGCGACTTCGGGTTCGTCAGGCTGTTGATCGTTCCCTCGCGGACCGCGCGCCAGTCCGACACCTCGGTCGCCGCCAGCCGCTTGCTTTCGGCCGCATCGCCGAAACTCGACCAGACCATGCGCGCGCCGAGATAGAGCATGTAGGCGGCCCCCACCCACTGCAGAAGCATGAGCCCGGCGGGATAGGCCTTCAGCAGCGAGGCGACGCCGAGGACCAGCAGGCCTACCTGCACGACGCCGGCGACGAAGATCATGCCGACCACCGTCAGCAGCGCCACCCGGCGCCCCTGCCCGATCCCGCGGGCGAGCACCAGCATCATGTCCGGACCGGGCGTGATCTCCAGAACGAAGAGTGCAGCAACGAAGGTCAGGAGAATGGGGAGATCGGCCATTGAAGGTTCCGGCTGAGGACAACTGCCACATGCTTATCCGGAAGCGTCAGGCCTGTCGATCAGCCCGCTTTACCCGCAGCATGCCGATATTTTTTGCTCCGCCTGCCGCCATCTTCGTCTAGTCTGCTCTCGGGCTTCGAACGGAGAAAAACGATCCATGACGAAACGCTGACGGAACGGATTTTCGCAGCCCAAGGCAATCGCCCTTCCCACGCCGGCGCCAACGCCCAGAAAGCATCGATGACAAAACCCGACGACGACACCCTCGCCTTCTATCGCGACAATGCCGCCACCTATGCGGCGCGCGAACGCAAGCCGCCGGCAACCCGTCTCGCGGCCTTCATGGCCCGTCTCGCCCCCGGCGCCTCCGTGCTCGATCTCGGCTGCGGCGGCGGGCATGACAGCCTTGTTCTGCTGGACCATGGCTTCGACGTCAGCGCCTGCGACGGTTCGGCGGAACTGGCGCGGGAAGCCGAAGTGCGCATCGGCCGCAAGATCGAGGTCATCACGTTTCAGGAGATCATTTGGGAAGGACGGTTCGACGGCATCTGGGCCGAGGCCTCGCTTCTGCATGTGCCGCGCACGGAGCTTGCCGACGTGCTCACACGCATTCGCCGGACGCTGAAGCCGGGCGGTCTTCTGCAGGCGAGTTTCAAGGCCGGCGAGACGGAAGGCCACGACCGCTTCGGCCGCTACTTCAACTACCCCTCAGCCGAATGGCTGCGCGCCTGCTTCGAAGACGCCGGCTGGCCCGAGCCTGATATCAGCGAGGCCGATGGAAGCGGCTACGACGGCGAACCGACCCGCTGGTTGCATGTCTCGGCAAGGCGCACGGCTTGATCCGGTTCAGCGCTACAGTAAAGCGATGCAGATCGAAGTGCACGACGCCACGTGTTGTCGCGGTTCAGCGACGGCAAGCTTGAAGCGCCCGCGCGCCATTGCGGAACCCCTCCGGGTCGTCCACGGACCCCGTTTTGCTTCCCCGCGCCCTCAGGCCTCGCTGCTGAAGTAACTCAGGATCAGAAGCGTGCAGATCGCCGCAACGATCAAGGCGTCGAAAAGTGCAAAGTGCTCGAAGAACGAGAGCATGGCATGTCCTCCTTACAACTAAACCTATGAGAGCACAGATTTTCCAAACTTGGAAGAAGTTCTGGAAAATATACTGACCAAACAACGCAATTCTCCAAAATACTATTTGCACTGCAGCATTATTTATTTGCACCGCACAAAGCTTAATTCCATGAAAATTATCGGTGACAGTGCCGCGATAGCTCAACGATACAGCCGTCGATAGGCCGTCAACGACGCGCCATTTCGCCCCTTTGCCACCACGACAATGTTAATTGACGGCGCTACCGGAAGGTGCAGATATTAGAAACGTCGAATAAAAGATCCACCGTCCGGTCGGGTCGCATTTCCAGGGGGTGCGCATGTCTGAACTGCAAGCGAACAACGCCCGTGCAAACGCATGCGGCGGCAAGACGGCTGAGGCGGATCCGGAAGCCGGCCTGACCCGGCGCGACATTCTCATGAGCAGTGCGGCGATCGCCGTTGCCGCCGGGCTGCCGGCGAGCCTTGCGGCTCTTGCCCCGAATGCGGCACAAGCAGCCGGCGCGACGGCGCCGAACATCGTCTACATCATCGCTGACGATCTCGGCTGGGGCGATGTCGGCTTCCGCGGCTCGGACATCAGCACACCCAATCTCGACAGGCTGGCGGCGACCGGCGTAACCTTCGACCAGTTCTACACCCAGCCGATGTGCACGCCGACGCGCGCAGCCTTCCTCACCGGCCGCTACCCGCTGCGCTACGGCCTGCAGACGGGCGTGATCCCCTCGCCCGGCTCCTACGGGCTGGCGCTCGACGAATACCTGCTTTCCCAGGTCATGAAGGATGCCGGCTACAGAACCGCGCTGGTCGGCAAGTGGCATCTCGGCCATGCCAAGCCGGAATATTGGCCCAAGCAGCGCGGCTTCGACACCTTCTATGGCGCGCTGGTCGGCGAGATCGACCACTTCAAGCACGCCTCCCATGGCGTGAAGGACTGGTACCGTGGCAACAGGCTGCTCGAGGAGACCGGCTTCGACAACACGCTGATCGGCGACGAGGCAGCCCGGGTGGTCGAAAGCCACGATCCCGCAAGCCCGCTCTTCCTCTACCTCGCCTTCACGGCGCCGCACACGCCCTTCCAGGCGCCCGATGACTATCTCGAGCGCTACAAGCACATCGCCGACAAGAACCGCCGTGCCTATGCGGCGATGATCTCCGTGCTCGACGACGGTATCGGCAAGCTGCTGGCGTCGCTCGAAAAGCGCGGCATGCGCGACAACACGATGATCGTCTTTCACAGCGACAATGGCGGTGTGACGAGTTCGCTCTTTGCCGGCGACAGCAAGGTGAGCGGCGAACTCCCGGCCGACAACGGCCCCTATCGCGACGGCAAGGGCACGCTCTACGAGGGCGGCACCCGCGTGGTCGCGCTTGCCAACTGGCCGAAGAAGATCAAGCCCGGCAAGGTCGCAGGCATGGTCCATGTGGTCGACATGTATCCGACGCTGGCAGCGATCGTCGGCGCGACGCTCGACAAGAACCAGCCGCTCGACGGCATCAACCTCTGGCCCTCTTTGAGCGAGGGCAAGCCGACGCCGCGCACCGAGGTTGTCTACAACGTCGACCCCATGGGCGGCGGCGTGCGCCGGGACAACTGGAAGCTCGTCTGGAAGGCGACGCTGCCGCACAAGGTCGAACTCTTCGACCTTGGCGCCGACCCGTCCGAGGCACACGATGTTTCGGCCGATTACGCCGACCGGGTGCGCGACTTCCAGGACTGGATCACCAGCCTTGCGGTCGAGATGGACCAGCCGCTGCTGCTGATGGACGCGGCGCGCCTGACCTTCTACGCGCCGCCCGTCGTTGCCGATCCCTCGACCCTATTCAATATTGGTGATTGACGGCCGGCAGCATGGCCGCGGCCGGGTCGTCTGCTAGACCGGCGTGACCGACTTCACGCTGCCGGCGGTGTCGACGATGCAGGTGAACTTGCGGCCGGCGGCGTCGAGGTCGACGCTGTAGGAGGCGGCATCGAGCGCCCGTGAACTGGTCGGCAAGACCTTGGCGCTGTCGACCTGGGCAGCACCGGCGGCCGCATGGGCACACAGAAGCTGCAGATCAGCCGGCGCCGTCTGCAGGCTGGTGCGCGCCATATCCTCGGGCTTGGGCGCGGACTGGCAACCGCTGATCGCGGCCGTGGCCGCCAGCGCCAGAACAAGGCCTTTCATACGCAATATCCCCTCGCTCACCACTTATCCTCCCCTTCGCATCTTCTGTCCCTGTTCCTTCGCGCGATCGGCCACGCGTGTCCCCGGCGGCCGACCGGTTCTTTCCTGGCGCCCGCAAGGTGCCTGCGTCGACGCGCCGCCCTCGCGGGCCGCCCGCCTCATCCCTGCTGCCTCAAACACCCTTGTAGAGCGCTGCCCCCTGCATCAGCACGATCACCTTGGCGCCGATCTCGATGCGCGAATGCAGGTCGATGACGTCGTCATTGTTCATGCGGATGCAGCCGGAGGAAACGTCGAGCCCGATCGTCCAGGGCTCCACCGTGCCGTGGATGCGGTAGATCGTGTCCTGGTCGCCCTCGTAGAGATAGAGCGCGCGGGCGCCGAGCGGATTGTCCGGCCCGCCGGGCATGCCGGCCGCCCATTTCGCCGCATTCGGGTCGCGCGCCACCATCTCGGCCGGCGGCGTCCAGGTCGGCCATTCGGCCGTGCGCCCGACGCGCACGATGCCGGCCCAGCCGAAGCCCTCGCGCCCGACGCCGATGCCGTAGCGGATCGCCTGGCCGCCGGGTTGCACCAGGTAGAGGAAGTGCTGGTTGCCGTCGATGATGATCGTGCCCGGCTGTTCCGCCGTTCGGAAGGTCACCACCTGGCGGCGGAACGCCTCTGGCAGCTGATTGTTGCGGGCGAAATACTGCCGCGCTTTCTTCTTGTCGTAGTTCACCCATTTCTTGGTGCGGGCGTCGTAGATCTGGGTCTGCGCCCAGGCGGCGAGCGGCCCGAGCGTAAGGGCGGCGGCAAGCACCGCGACACCGAGCCTGCGCCGCGTCCACAGGGGCCGGTCCGTGCCGGCAAGGCGATTGTCGTCAGAACGTCCGCTCATGGCTTGGCCCACCCGTCGATGCGCGCCGCGTTGTCCTCGGCCCATTTCTTCGCGTAGTCGGCCGGCGCCTGCCGCTCGACCTCCAGCGCGTAGCTCATCTTCGTCACTTCCTCCGGCGACAAATCCACCTTCTCCAGGAACTTCGCGACATCGGGGTGTTTCTTGCCGAAGGCAGTGGCATAGGCAATCTGGAAATGTGCCGCTTGCCAGGCGGTCGAGGCACTGGATTTCGACACCCAGAGCGGGTCGCTCGGCGGCAGGATCTTCCACTTGGCGGCATCGTGCGGCGGCTCTTCGAGCCGTGCGATCGGGTGCAGCTCGAACACGTGATGCGGCGCGTAGCAGTAGAACACCATCGGCCTCTCGGTCGCGACGGCCGCATCGACGGCAGCCATCGCCACCTCCTCTTCCGCCTCGAACAGCGTCAGCGTCTTGTCGTAGCCGTAGCCGGCCGCCCGCGCCCGCTCGATGCCGGTCGAAAGCCAGGTGGCGGCGCCGATCCACATCTCGCCCTTGCCGTCGCCGTCGGTGTCGAGGACCTTGGTCTTTTCGGGGTCGCTGAGATCGGCGGCGGACTTGATCGTCTTGGCCGCTTCCGGCGTGGCGCAAAGCCCCTGCCAGGCCGGCACGCTGCGTTCGGTCAGCTGGCCGACCCCCTTTTCGGTCACGTATTTGCGCACGACGTCTTCGAAGTTCGGTCGCCAGACCTCAGGCTGAATGTCGACCGTGCCCGCCTCGAAACCGACGAAGGCATTGAGCGTGCCGAGCTCCTTGACCTCGGCATCGAGCCCGAATTTCTTGGCGATGCCCACTTTCAGGATATTGGCCGTCGCCTGGCCCGACGGCCAGTTCGGCATGGCGATCACCAGATCGGCGGCAGTGGCAGGCAGCGCCACGGATGCGGCCAGCATGGCAGCCAGCACCGCTGGCAGAAACCTCGACTTTTCCTTCACAATCCCCTCCGGCCTCGAGCAATCGATGCGAATGACGTCGTGAATGCGTATGTCGTGCTCAAGCGACGCTGAAACGCGTCGCAACTCTGCAGGTTTCCCTTGATCGCGAGCCCCTGCAGCTCTTCAGAATGCCATGGCGACCTGGCGAGACGCACGGGCGCCGTTTGCGAATGCGAAGCTTATCAATGCCTTGGGCCTTTGGCCCTGCTCTTCCCGTGCCGTATCCGGCATCTTCGTTCGTTGGCCGGCAGGATGCATAGAACCGTGGGCTTCGTCAACGTATCAGCGATACCACACGTTGCACGAACACGTCTGCCGATCGTCTATCACGCGCCAATGCCACGGGAGACCTCGGAGACAGTGCGGTCACAATTTCGTTGCTGCGGTAGGGCTCTCCAACGCACGAAGGTTGCCTTGGAGGGGATGAGGCGGGCCGCACCCCCGGCCCGCCCGCCCGCGAACGGCAGGGCATGATCGCCCCGCACGTCCCGCTTTATTCCCTCAGGCGGCCCGCGCGTCGGTCGCGCGGCGACGGTCACCCATGCCGCCCGTTGCCGCTGCCGTGCCCGCCTCGCGCCGCTCGGCACGGCGGTTGAGCTGGAAGCGGTTGACCAGTTCCGTCAGCCGCTGCGCGCCTTCGGCCAGCCGGACGCTGACGTCGGCGGTGCGCTCCACCATGCCCGCATTCTTCTGCGTCATGACGTCGATGTCGTTGACCGCAGCGTTGATTTCGCCGAGGCCCGCCGTCTGCTCGGTCGCAGCCGTCGCGATCGCTGCGATCCGCGTGTCGATCGCCGCGACGAAGTCCTCGATTTCCTTTAGCGCGCTGCCGGTATCGCCGACGAGGCGCACGCCTTCGGCGACTTCGGCGACCGAATTCTGGATCAGCGCCTTGATCTCTTTGGCGGCCTTGGCCGAGCGCTGGGCGAGCTCGCGCACCTCCGAGGCAACGACCGCGAAGCCCTTGCCGGCATCGCCGGCGCGCGCCGCCTCGACACCGGCGTTGAGCGCCAAAAGGTTGGTCTGGAAAGCGATCTCGTCGATCACGCCGATGATCTGGCTGATCTCCTCGGAGGCCGCCTTGATGCGTTGCATCGCCGTCACCGCATCGCGCACGACGCCGGAAGAGCTGTGCGCCGATTGCCGCGCATTCTGCACCAGTGCGCGGGTCTGCTGGGTATTCTCGGTCGAGGTGCGCACCGTCGCCGTCGCCTGTTCCAGCGCCGCCGAGGTCTGCTCCAAGGCTGCCGCCTGCTGGCGCGTGCGGTCGGCAAGATGCTCGGCGGCATCCTTCATCTCGTGGCTGTTGCTGTTGAGGTCACGGGTCTGGCTGAGCACGGCCGACAGCGTTTCCTGGAACATGCCGATCGAGGTGTTGAAGTCGCG
Source organism: Ensifer sp. ENS06 (assembly GCF_014852205.1). Classification (NCBI taxonomy): domain Bacteria; kingdom Pseudomonadati; phylum Pseudomonadota; class Alphaproteobacteria; order Hyphomicrobiales; family Rhizobiaceae; genus Ensifer; species Ensifer sp. ENS06. The sequence continues at coordinate 560,797 of NZ_JACVBC010000002.1, forward strand.
CCGAAGGATTTCGAGCTCACCGACGAAGGGCTCGTCCAGCGTCATGCGGATGTTGCACTCGGCTAGGCGGCCGAGCCCGGCGCCGATCTCCTGGACCGCAAGCACGCGGTCGGAAACATCGACGGCGAATTTCACCACCTTCGACACGCGACCGGCATCGTCGAGGATCGGATTGTAGGACGCCTGGATGAAGACCGTCTTGCCACCCTTGCCGATACGCTTGAACTGGTCGGTGACGAAGCGCCCGGCCGCAAGATCGCGCCAGAAGTCGGCATAGGCGGGCGAATGGACATCGTCCGGCTCGCAGAACATGGAATGGTGCCGGCCGACGATCTCGGGAAGCGCGTAGCCCATGGCCGAAAGGAAGTTTTCGTTGGCGGTGATGATCTCGCCCGAAGGCGTGAATTCGATGATCGCCTGGGCCCGCGACAGGGCGTCGATCTTGCCCTGACCGTCGGTGCTCTTTGCCTTCGACGCGGTGATGTCCGTCGCGAACTTCACCACCTTGTAGGGCTTGCGGCCGCGAAACACCGGATTGTAGGAGGCCTCGATCCAGATCTCCCGCCCGCCCTTGCCGATGCGCCGGTACTGCTGGCTGTCATATTCGCCGCGGGCAAGGCGTGCCCAGAAATCGGTATAGGCAGCGGACGCCGCCTCCTCCGGCTGCACGAACATGCGGTGATGCCGGCCGACAATCTCGTGGAGATCGTAACCCATCGCGCGGCAGAAATTCTCGTTGGCGGTCAGGATCGTGCCGGAAAGATCGAATTCGATGATCGCCTGCGACCGGTTGATCGCATCGAGCATGGCTTTGGCATCGGACGAAAAAAGAAACGGCAGGCCAGTCATGAGGGCGGGACCTATAGCTAACAAATCGAAAAGGGATACATGCGAATTGTAGCTATTCGTATGATAAATTTCTTAAGCGATTCTTTTCGCGCCCCTAGAATTGCCCTGTTTTTGCTCTCATGCGGCCTCGGTCCCGATCGTGCGCCGCGCTCTCAAATCGTGCAAAGCGAAATGGCCGGCCAGCAGCCAGATCAAAACTTCGAGCGCAAAGGTCCAGTGCAAGAGGAAGTTCAGGTACCAGGGTTTGTAGACCGCCTGCACATGCACAAGGTTCACCCTGAGATCCACAAAGGGAAAGAACCAGCGGATATCAGCCGCGACAGAATCCATCACCAGATGCAGGAGCACGCTCGAAAGCCCGACACCGACAAGGACGAGCTGTTTGCGCCGCCCGGTGGCGATGAGAACAAGCGCAACCGTCGCCGCCAGCACCAGCCAGAAGATCGGCGTGTGCACCCAGTAGTCGTGATGCGGCGTGCGGCGCTGGTCGATCAGGTAGAAATAGGCGAGATCGAAATCCGGCAGGACGGAACAGACAAGCCCGACACCGAAGATGGCGCGGGCCTGCGACGGGTTGCGGCGCGCAAACGGGCGGCACAGCAGATACCCGGCCGGCAGATGTGCAATGAACAAGCAGGTTTCCTCCCGAAGCGCGGCGATACCCGCGCCCAACGGGCGCAGTCTTTACGCGAACTCCGGAGGATTTGCAACCAAACTTGCCGCTTTGATGGCTTCCGCCCACAGGCATCGCCGCCAGCGAACGTTACCAGTTGCCCGGATCTGCCGTGTGGTCGACGCTCGCGAATTCGTCCGCCTTGTCGCGCTCGAGCGTCAGCCTGGTGATGTTCTTCGCCTCGTCGGTGATGGCGTAGGAAAGCGGCGCCGGCTCGCGGGTCAGATACTGGTACATCAAAAGGGCCGCCTCCTCGGCGCTATCGGCCTCGAATTCCTTGGCGACGCTGACGAAGAACCTTTGCATGGCCTGCCCCTGCCCGTTTGACTGCGCTGAACGCCTGGATATGACATCTGGATATGACATGGAGCGCTCGCGCCGGGCGTCAATGCGTCGCCCGCCTGTCGGCCGTATTCCAGGCGGCAGGCCGGACGCTCGGCGTCCCTCAAAAACTTCCGGCGAGAGCCGCGGCAGCCAGCAGCCCGCCGGTCAGGATATTCGCCAGAAACAGTCGATAGCTGATTTCGGGGCGATCGAGGTCGAAACGCCGGACCTGCCACGCGAGATGGGCCGCGATCACCACCATGCCGATGGCATACAGGCTCGACATGCCGAGCATCCAGCCGCCAACAGACCAGGCGGCCAGCGTCAGGCCGTAGAACAGGGCGATACAGGCCTTGCCGCGAGAGCCGAACAGGATCGCCGTCGACTTGAGACCGAGACGCGTGTCGTCTCGCACATCGACATAGGCGTAGGCCGTATCATAGCCGATCTGCCACGCAACGGCGCCGGCCCACATCAGCACAGCGCCCGCCGGAACATGGCCGGCAACCTGCGACCAGGCCATCAGCATGCCCCAGTTGAAGGCAGCGCCCAAGACCGCTTGCGGCCAATGGGTGAACCTCTTGCAGAAGGGGTAGAGGAACACGAGCGGCACGACGCACACCGCAAGCACACGGGTCGCGGGGCTCAAGAAGACAAGGAGCGAAGCGGCGAGCGCAAGTTGCGCAATCAGGAAGACAACGGCCCGGGACATGCCAATCTCACCATTTGCAAGCGGACGAAACCGCGTGCGCTCGACATGCCCGTCGATATTGCGGTCGGCCATGTCATTGATGGTGGAGCCGGCACTGCGCATCAGAAATGCGCCGAGCGTGAAAACCAGAATATCCCGGATCTCGGGAAGGCCATGCGCCGCCTGGAAAAGCGCCGCCCAACAGGGAAAGAGCGTCAGCCAGATACCGACCGGCCTGTCGAGCCGCGCAAGACGGGTATAGGGCCGCACCGCCCGCGGCAACCGGCGATCCACCCAGTCGCCGCGGTGAATGTCTGTCAGGTCGGGGCGGCTTGCTGCGGTCATGGGGCGGGTCATCCAGTCAGCGTGCGGCGCGCTCCGGCGGCGGCCGCAAACAGCGGCACTATAGGCGCGGGCGTGCTCAGATAAAGGAGGGATTCTGTCGCAGAGGAAGCAGGCTTCCGGCGCGGGGTTCGCCGCTCCGGCAACCATGGGTCGTGGGAATGGAAGCTAAACGGCCTCTCCGCCGCCCCCCAGAGGCGGGGAAAAGGAACCGCGGAAAGCACGCCAACGTCCCTTCTCCCCGCATACGGGGAGAAGGCGCCGGCAGGCGGGTGAGGGTCAGCTCCCTCACCGCGAGATGAGGGGCAGCCCCCTCGTCACGGAATGCGGATAAACCCTCACCACCAGCAACGAAGGACGAACCCGTAGCGCGGGCGCTTCCGCGCCCTGGCGAAATGTCAGCCCCGCCTCAGCCCTTCGGCTGCGGCACGATGCGGATATAGGGCTTCGGCGCGCGCCAGCCCTCCGGATAGACCTTGCGGGCATCCTCATCCGTGACGGAGCCGGCGATGATCACGTCGTCGCCCTGCTGCCAGTTCACCGGCGTTGCCACCTTGTGCTTGGCCGTCAGCTGCAGCGAGTCGATGACACGCAGCACCTCGTCGAAGTTGCGGCCTGTCGTCATCGGATAGATGAGGATCAGCTTGATCTTCTTGTCCGGGCCGACGACGAAGACGTTGCGCACCGTCTGGTTGTCAGCGGGCGTACGCTTGGTCGGATCGCCGGAAACCGGCGCCGGCAGCATGCCGTAGAGCTTCGAGACGGTGTAGTCGACATCGGCGATCATCGGGAAGTTCGGCGCATGGCCCTGTGTCTCCTCGATATCGGCGGCCCAGCCGGCATGGCGGTCGAGCGGATCGACCGAAAGGCCGATGATCTTGACGCCGCGCCGGTCGAATTCCGGCTTGATGCGCGCCATGTAGCCAAGCTCGGTGGTGCAGACGGGCGTAAAGTCCTTCGGGTGCGAAAACAGCACCGCCCAGGAGTCGCCGATCCAGTCGTGAAACCGGATCGTGCCGTCGGTTGTCCCGACCTCGAAGTCCGGTGCGAGGTCATTGATTGCAAGCGTCACGATACCCTCCAGTTGTGTATGCACCGCGCCCATCCGGAGCGGTGGCAGCGCTTAGATTTTTGGCAACGCGGCGTCCGAAAAGGCGCTCAAAAAGCCTGCTGTATTCCTCTGGCTTTTTCCAACACGTGTTTTCCGACGGAAATCGGCCGGAGAGAAATCCATTTAGAAAAACAAAATATTACAGTGGCCTCCGCCCTGTCATTCAGACGCTTGGCGCCGTCGCGCGAGGCTCAGTGTGCCACTTTTGCCGGTTAAGGCAACTGGAAAGACGGGCGTCGCCAACGGCCCGGTCGAGCCCCGGGAAAATGCCCGCAACGGGGGCCCGGCCGCTGCCCGCCGGAAGCGTCCTTGCAACCTTCGTCAGGCGAGCAACTTCGCCGCCCAGGCCGAAACATCATCGCCGCTGCTCACGTCCGGCCGCACGATCCCGTCGATCATGAAGGTCGGGGAGACGTGGATGCCGTTCTGGCGGGCGTACCGGCAATGCCATTTGATCTCCCGATCGAGATCGGGGATCGCAAAGGCCGCCTTCAGTTGCACGCCGCTGTAACCTTCCAGTCGCTCGATGATCATGTTGGGGGTCACGTCCATGTTGGGCCCGCCGGCGTGGTGGGTGAACTCGAACTCCTCCCGATGCGCAGCGACGGCCGCGATGACGGTCTTTGCGGTCTCCTTGCCGCCCGCCAGCGTCGAGGCCGCAAGAATACAGCGAACGACGACGCCGGAATACATGTGCCAGGGCTGCGACTGCAGCCGGATCTTGATGGTGATCCTGTCCGCGCCGGCGCGGGCGAGAAGGGCATCGAGCTTGCCGAATGCCTTGGCCGAGTAAGGATCCGTCGGTTCCAGAAAGACCTCGAAGAGGTGCGGACCGGTGCCCCAGGTAAGTGGATCGGCGTGCCAAGGTGCGTCTGTCATGTGATGTCCCCTTCTTCAAGCCGCCTGATCTGTTCGATGAACGTCGAGAGCCATGCGCCCGGTCTGCAAGGCTTCGACGAAATGGCGGGCACCAGGACGGCGGTCCGGGTAAAGTTCACGTCGCCTGCAGCAGCGCGCCGTACGTCGCCAGATCGACATTGCCGCCGCTCAGGACGATGCCGACGCGCTTGCCGGCGCAGGCAAGCACCCCCTCGAGCACGGCGGCCGCCGCAAGGCAGCCGGTCGGCTCGACCACGATCTTCATGCGCTCGCCGAAGAAACGCATGGTTTCGACCAGCTGTGCGTCGCTCACCGTGACGATGTCGGCGACCGCGCGCTGGATGATCGGAAAATTGTGGGCGCCGATGCTGGGGGTGAGCGCGCCGTCGGCGATCGACTTCGGGATGGCGATTTCGACGATCCGGCCCTGGCGCAGCGACTGCTGGCCGTCATTGCCGGCCTCGGGCTCGACGCCGACGATGGTCGCGCCGGGCGAGCGCTCCCTGGCGGCTAGCGCGGTGCCGCCAAGCAGCCCGCCCCCGCCGAGCGGCGTGACGATCAGGTCGAGCTCACCCACCTCCTCGATCAGCTCAAGAATTGCCGTCCCCTGGCCCGCGATCACGTCCGCATGGTCGAAGGGAGGGATCAGCACGGCGCCGCGCTCGGCCGCCAACCGGGCGCTGATGGCCGAGCGGTCTTCCTTGTAGCGGTCGTAGAACACGACGTCGGCGCCATAGCCGCGCGTTGCCGCCACCTTCATGTCGGGCGCATCGGCGGGCATGACGATCGTCGCTGCGACGCCCTGCAGGCGCGCGGCATAGGCGATCGCCTGGGCATGATTGCCGGAGGAAAAGGCGACGACGCCCTGCCTCGATCCCTTTTCCCTGAGCGCGGCGATGGCGTTATAGGCACCGCGGAACTTGAAGGCGCCGCCGCGCTGGAAGTTTTCCGCCTTGAAGAACAGCCGGGCGCCGGTGGCGGCATCGGCCGTGCGCGAGGTCAGGACCGGCGTTCGGTGCGCGATCCCGGCGATCCGGTTTCGGGCCATCTGCACGTCGTCGAATGTCGGAATGCGCAATGCCTCGTCCGCCGCTGAAACTGCCATCGAGTCTCTCCCCTGAGCCTGCTTTCCGGAGGCTAGTAAAGACCGCCATGCAAGGCAAGGACGTCAGCCGTGTCCCCCGTTTTTGGACGCCTGCCCATCTTGGTGCGGGACCGTGCGGTAATGGTCGACGGCGAAGCTGAAGAGCACCTTGAGCATGAAGAGGCCTGAGACCGCCATCATCGCCGGCGTCAGACCGGGCAGAAGCGGCAGGCCGGCAAGGCCAATCGCTGTGAGCAGCCCGCCGACGAAGGTCTGCGCCTCCCGCCCCGCCAGCCGGTTGACGAGCGCGGCCGCTGCGATCGTATAGGCCCAGACGACAACCGCGGCCGCGATCCCGCTGCCAAGAAGCAGCGCGACGAGGACGATGTGGAAATGGATGGCGATGAATATCCAGCGGTTGCGCGGCCGGGCTGCGTAGAAATCATTGGTCGACGGCGTGAAATTGGCGACGCAGCCGGCGGCGATGTCGAGCACGAGAACAAGCGCCAGCGCCGCCCGCCACCAGGCAAGATCGGCAAGCATCGACCCCGCAGACAGCGCAAAGACGACGGCAACGCCGGCTCCGAACAGGAGTATGGCGGCGAGATAGGCGAGTGGTTGCTCTTCACCGAAAACGTCGTGCAGGTGGGGATGGATGCGAAGAGATCTCATGGAGGTCGCCTGGGCAAACGCGGAATGGCCGCCACTATGAAGGGACGTTGGCCGGGCGCAAGCGGCTAACCGTAACGAGCTGCCGGGATGCCCAGCCGCGCACTGGCTCCGCTCCGCCCGCTCCCGACCTATGACGGCTTCGCCTCCGCCTTCTCGTCGCCCCAGGACCGCAACACCTGCGCAAGTGCTGCCACGCCCTTGCCGATCTCGGCCGCCTCGAGGCTCGCATAGCCCATGACGATGCCGGCCCGGTCCGGCCGATGGCCGGCATCACCTGCCGCATAGAGCGGCGAAACCGGATATAGGCCGACGCCAGCCGCCCGCGCTCGCGCGATCAGCGCGTCTTCCTGCGCCTTTTCCAACTGCTCGAACCAGACGACCACATGCAGGCCGGCATCGGCGCCGGATATGGTCGCCGCGTCGCCGAGCTCCGCCTTGAGCGCCGTCAACAGGGCCTCCCGCCGGCGGCCATTGTTGCGCCGGCTGCGGCGGATGTGGCGCTCATAGGCGCCGCTTGCAATCATCGCCGCCAGTGCTTCCTGCTCGAGGCTCGGCGAATGGCGGTCGATCAGTTGCTTGGCGGCGGCAAAGGTCGGGACAAGCGGCGGCGGCACGACGAGATAGCCGAGCCGGAGCATCGGCGAGAGGCTCTTGGAAATCGTGCCGAGATAAAGCACGTTTTCCGCCTGCCCCATGGTCTGGAGCGGCGGGATCGGCCGGATGTCGTATCGATATTCGCCGTCGTAATCATCTTCGAGCACATAGGCCCCGGTTCGCCTGGACCAGGCCAGAAGCGCCTGCCGCCGCCGGGCCGAAAGCACGCTGCCGAGCGGGAACTGATGCGAGGGCGTGACATAGGCGAGCCTGGCATCCTCCAATTGTTCGAGGATGTCGGTCCTCAGCCCTTCCGCGTCGACCGCGAGGGGAACCACCGCGGCGCCGGCGGCAGCAAAGACCCGGCGCGCCATCACATAGCCCGGATCCTCCATCGCCACCCGGTCGCCAGCATCGACGAGCACGCGCGCCGCAAGGTCCAGCCCCTGCTGCGAGCCGTTGACGACGACGATCTGATCCGGATCGCAACTGAGCCCTCGCGCGCGCCAGAGATAGGCCTGCAGGGCCATGCGCAGGGCAGACGAACCGGCGGGGTGATCATAGGCAAGCCGCGGCCTTCGCCGGCGGAGCGCCGCGTTGACCGACTGCCGCCACGCCTCCTCCGGAAAATCCGCGGCCGACAGGTCGCCGTAACGAAAGTCGGCAATCAGCCGAGCAGAAACCGGCGGCATCCAGATCGGCCCGTCGCAAAGGGCAGCCCCCAGGCGTGACAGGCGAACCGCCGCCGCACCCTTGTCCCGATGCTTCTGGCTCGCTGGACGCCCTGGCGCGGCCACCGAGCCGGGACCCTGCCGGGCCGCAAGCAACGCGACCCGCGAGCGCGCGCCCTGCCGGCTTTCCAGATACCCCTCGGACAGAAGCTGCTCATAGGCGGCCGTCACCGTCGTGCGCGAAACGCCAAGTTCGGCGGCGAGCGCCCGTGTCGACGGCAGCAGCGCCTCGGCGCCATAGGTGCCGTCAAGGACCTGTGCCTTCAGCGCCTCATAGATCCGCCGGGCGGTCCCGACCGTCGCCTCTTCCTTCATCGTCACAAGCTGGCCCACGCATTTATACGGAAACTGGATATTCTTGGCCGTCCAGTTTGCCTCTATGACGGGACGAGCACAAGGAGCGAGATCATGTACACACCGCCTGCCTTCAAGGAAGAAACGCTGAGCGTGTTGCACGACATCATCGAGGCGGCTTCGCTTTCGACCCTCGTCACCGCCACGGCCGATGGGCTGCTTGCGACCCCGCTGCCGCTGCTGCTTGATCGCAACGAGGGGCCGAACGGCACGCTCTACGGCCACGTCGCCCGCGCCAACCCGCAAGGAACGACATCGGTCATCGGCGCGGCTATGGCGACATTCATGGGTCCGGACGCCTATGTCACGCCCTCCTGGTATGCCTCCAAGCGCGAACACGGCAAGGTCGTGCCGACCTGGAACTATGTCGCCGCGCACGCCTATGGCGCGGCCGAATTCTTCACCGACGAGGACCGGCTGCTCGACATCGTCACGCGGCTGACCAACCGGCATGAGGCCAGACGAGCCGAGCCCTGGCAGGTCAGCGACGCGCCCGCCGCCTTCGTCAAGGCGCAGCTTCGCGGCATCATCGGCCTCAGGCTGCCGATCGAGCGTCTCGACGGCAAGCGCAAGATGAGCCAGAACCGCAGTGCCGAGGACCGCACCGGCGTCGCGGCAGGGCTTGCCGCCAGCGCCCGCCGCGAGGATCGCCTCGTCGCTGAGGAAATACCGGTCTGACCACGGACGAACGGACCGCCGGTGGCTGACCCGCCGGCCCGAGCACTTGTGATTTTCCTTCAACTTTCCCGCGCAAGCCCTTACAACGACTCCCGCAAGTGGCCACGCAGCAGCAGACGAGGTATAACCGCATGCCATCGCTCGACATTCTCCTCACCTTCTTCGTCACCACGGCGATCTTCGCCTATATCCCGGGCCCGGCCATGCTCTACGCCGCCGCGCAAACCGTGGCCCGCGGCCGCTCTGCCGGAATGATGGCCTCGCTTGGCATTCATCTCGGCTGTTACGTGCACGTCATTGCCGCGGCTGCCGGCCTTTCGATCCTGTTCCATGCGGTGCCGACGCTGTATCTGGCGGTGAAGCTTGCCGGGGCCGCCTATCTCGTCTGGCTCGGCTTCACGCTGATGCGTACCAAGGCGACGGGCGACGGCAGCCTGCCCCTGACCGAGGCGAAATCGGCGCGCCGCGCCTTCTTCGAGAGCATCACTGTCGAAGTACTGAACCCGAAGACCGCGATCTTCTTCGTCGCCTTCCTGCCGCAGTTCACCGATGCGTCTGCCGCCTTCCCGATCTGGGTGCAGTTCCTGCTGCTCGGCGCCCTCGCCAACCTGATGTTCTCCTCGGCCGATATCGTCTGCGTGATCCTCGCCGGCGCCGTCGTCTCACGGATGCGCCGCTCCGGCAGGGCGCAGCGCCTGATGCAGCGCGCCGGCGGCACAGTGCTGATCGGGCTTGGCGCCCACCTCGCCTGGCAGCGGACCTGATGCCCGTCCGTTGAGCCGGCGCAGCGCTGGCCGATTGGCGCTGGCCGACTGGTGCTGCGCCGGGCGGCTCGCCGGTTGCACCGGCGCAAGTTGCCGCTATCATGGCCCTTGAGGGCCATCGAGGGATACGCGCATGGGAGAAGGCGGCCAGGGATTTCGCACCACCGGCGCGGATGTGCTTGTCGATACGCTGCTTGCAAACGGCGTCGACGTCTGCTTCGCCAATCCCGGCACCTCGGAAATGCACTTCGTCGCGGCACTCGACCGCAAGCCGGAGCTGCGCTGCATCCTCGGCCTCAGCGAAGGCCTCGTGACCGGCGCCGCCGATGGCTATGCGCGCATGGCCGGGCGCCCGGCAGCGACCCTTCTGCACACCGGCCCTGGCCTTTCCAACGGCCTTGCCAACCTGCACAACGCCCGCCGCGCCCGGGCGGCTGTCGTCAACATCGTTGGCGACCACGCCTCCCATCACCTCCCGCTCGACGCACCGCTGACGACCGACATCGAGAGCTTGGCCGCGCCGATGTCGAACTGGGTCCGGCGCGTGAAGGATCCGGCTGATGTCGGTCCCACCGTTGCCGCCGCCGTTCAGGCCGCGCTGACGCCGCCGGGTGTCGCCACCATGATCCTGCCCGCCGACGCCGCCTGGGGAACGCTTGCCCTTGCCACCGCGCCACAAAAGGCGCCCATCGAAGCGCCGCGGCCGGCCAGCGCCGAGACGGTGCGCGAGGTAGCCCGCCTGATACGTTCGAATCCTCAAGGGATCGCCATGGTCGTCAGCGGCGCTGCGGCGCAGGCCGATGGCCTGGCCGTCGCCGGGCGGATCGCGGCTGCGTGCGGCATCCAGCTTTTCAACGAGGTTCTGGTCGCCCACACCCAGCGCGGCCGCGGACGGGTCGCGCCGGCGCGCATCCCCTACCCGATCGACATGGCGCTCGCCACGCTCAAGGACGTCCGCGTTCTCATCCTTGTCGGCGCGCCCGAGCCGGTCGCCTTCTTCGCCTATCCCGGCATGCCGGGCCGGCTGGTGCCGGAGGGCTGCACGGTCGCAACCCTTGCCCGCCATGGCGAAGACCTGAAGGCGACGCTGGAGGCGCTTGGCGACGAACTCGGCGTCAGCCCGACCGGGCCGCTGCCGACGGCAGGCACCCCCACCGACACCGGCGAGCCCTCGGGCCCGCTCACCGAAGACGCGATCGCCGTCATCGTCGCGCACAAGGTGCCGGAGGACGCAATCGTCTGCGACGAAGGGGTCACCTCGGCGCGGCGCTTCTTCGCCCTGTCCGCCTTCTCCGCGCCGCATGACCTCATCATGCAGACCGGCGGCGCGATCGGCGACGGTATCCCGCTTGCGACCGGCGCGGCCATCGCCTGCCCCGATCGGAAAGTGATCTGCCTGCAGGCCGACGGCAGCGCCATGTACAACATTCAAGGCTTGTGGACCCAGGCGCGCGAAAACCTCGACATCGTCACCGTCATCTTCTCCAACCGCACCTATGCCATCCTGCATGCCGAGATGCGCAATGTCGGCGTCGGGGAGATCGGCATCAATGCGCGGCAGATGCTGAACCTCGACAACCCCGCGCTCGACTGGGTGTCGCTTGCCCGCGGCCTTGGCGTCGAAGCCGCCGTTGCCACCTCCTGCGAGGCCTTCGCCGCGCTCTTTTCCGCAGCGCTGTCGCGGCGCGGACCGTTCCTGATCGAGGCGCGCCTGGCGTGAGTTTCGGCGCCGTTTTCGCAGTCCTTGGGACGGCGATTGGCGAGCAGCCGCGGTACCCCGGATCGCCCGAAAAAGGACCGTCCAGCACCCGATAGTCACAGGGTAACATATTGATATAAATAGTATTTTTACAAAGATTCGGGCGCAAACTTGCGCCTGCGGACTTCTCGCTTATATTAGCGACGCCCTAGGTTCGCACTCATCTGCCTTGAGTCGCATTTCAGTTTTGGGCCCCCTTCAACCGGCAGCGTTCTTTGCCGGTGGACCAACGAAGGAGACACTTCATGTCCTTTAAGAAAGACCTAACCAAGGCTCCAGGCGCATCTCTGTCCCGCGTCAAAATCGGAGCCGCCATCAAGCGTTCGCGTGAAACCGCCGGTTATTCGGTTGACGATCTGTCGGTCACGACAGGCCTGACGGAAATTGAAATATCCAAGATCGAGCTCGGCGCCGATACCGATCCCGCCAAGCTGCAGCGCATCGCCGCCGCACTGCAGGTCTCGCCGCAGACCTTCACCTGAAAAGCGGGGGCGGTGCGCGACAGATACGCGTACCGCCGCCTGACCTCCCCTGCCACCGCTGTCTGGCGTGTTTGCTTTACCCCGTAGCCGATTAAAGGACAAAAGCATGCAGGATTTCAAAGTTCTGCAGCGACCTTCGCCCGTCTGACAAGACGCCCGACGCTGTCGGGCGCGATGCGGGAGGCCAAGCCAGACTTCTCCCGACAGCAATCACACAAATGCACGGCCGCCAAAGCGGTCGCGCTGTCGGCTGACCCATGCGCCATATTCAGTCTCCATTGGCAGGGACCGAGCGTTCAATAGAAAGAAAAATAGCGGCACGAAAACCCGCATTTTCAGGCCTTTAACAAGGCTTATACAAGGACGGGAAAATAGATAATTTAATATTTTCATTGAGTTTCAAAAAGTATCGTCTATATATCAACTCATCGAATATTGCTTGTGACCTTTGACACAGCGCTTATGCGCGGCCAGATCTCCTCTCAAATATCGATCACCGCCAGAGAAATATTTTCTGGCAAACTCCACGATTGAAAGGAAATCGTCATGGCTTCGGGCACTGTAAAGTGGTTCAACAGCACCAAGGGCTTCGGCTTTATTCAACCGGATGACGGCAGCACCGACGTGTTTGTCCATATCTCCGCAGTAGAACGCGCTGGTCTGCGCTCGCTCGCCGACGGTCAGAAGGTGACCTTCGACGTCGTCGCCGACCGCAAGTCGGGCAAGAGCTCGGCCGACAATCTGCGCGCCGAATAATTTGTCATTCGCCCTTCTCTGACCACGGATGTACTGGCAGGAAAGGCTTGAATGATGGGAAGAGGTCGGGGAACAACCCGGCCTTTTTGCATCTTTGGCCCCTTCACTTCCGATATGGAGCTCGTCATGAGCCGCACGGCCTGCGAGATCGGCGACAGGGTCAAACTGAGGGCATCCGCCACACAGTCGGCCTTGATCAGCCCCTTCGGCGTCATCGTCGGCCTTTTGCCCACGGAAGATCGCGGCGAGCCCCGCTTTCGCGTACGGGTCGACGGTGAGACATTTGAACGCTCGGTCCTTGCGACCGACATCGAACACGCCGAGACCGCCACACCGGACCCCGCTCAGGCGGAAGCTACCGGCCCCTGGCTCAAGAAACTGAGCGCCAAGCGCGGCAGATAGGCGCATGCGCCTCGCCCGCGCTGCAATCGACAACAGGAGAACATGTTTTGCAGGTACTCGTTAGAGACAACAACATCGACCAGGCTTTGCGCATTCTGAAGAAGAAGATGCAGCGCGAAGGGCTTTTCCGCGAGTTCAAGGCCCGCAGCAGCTATGAAAAGCCGTCGGAAAAGCGCGTGCGGGAAAAGGCGGAAGCCGTCCGACGCCAGCGCAAGCTGGCGCGCAAGAAGCTGCAGCGCGAAGGCCTGCTGCCCAGCCCCAAGAAGGCGGCGCGCACGCGCTGACCCCTCTGGGTCGGCAGCACCCGCCCGTTTCAGGAGACAGGTCATGACGCCCAACGCTAACGCAGCATTCAAGCCGGCCAAGACCTCCGCGAGCGACAAGGCGGCCGCAACCGATCATACGGCGAGAGCCATCGTTGCGGCTGAAAAGATCGCCCGCGACAAGAAGACCGAAAAGCTCAAGGCGCAACGCCTTGAGCGCGCCGCCGCCGAACCGGCCGCGGAGGTGTCCGCAAGCAAGCCGACCCGGAAATCGCGCCGGTCCTGACTGACACAGAAAAACACACACCCTCCTGGCCGCCGGCAACGGGCGTCAACCCTGAGGTCATCCCAGCACGGTCCACCCGAGACGGAAAGACGCTCCGGGGGTAGAGTTCCTGGAAGCGCGCCTTGCGCGCTCGCACGCATGCGCCACGCAAACGACAGTTCCCATCAACAGGAGGGGCCTATGTCATCCGCAGAGCAGCATCCACTGATTCCCTCGGACCTTGCCATGCTCGACGGCGTGCTGCGGCGCGCGGGCTTTCACCAGCATGTCGACCTTGATGACCAGGAAAGCCTCCGTCTTGCCGCTGTCTTTCTGATCGGCAGGTTCCAGGCGGGCGTTACCACTGCCGATGCCCTGCTTTGCGAGCTTCAGGGCCGGAGCGGGCAGCGCACTCCGCGTCAGATTGAAACCGCAAATCTCGAACAGTGGGAGAACGATGGCGGCGCGCCGCAAAGGCGCAGCGCCGTTACCCGCTACACCGGCGCCCGACGCCTCCCCTGGCCGGAGGCCGTGCCGCCCCGGGACCTGGCCTCGTTTGCTCGCAAAGGCCCAAAATCGGGATGAGGCTTGTGTGCTGGAACGCAAAAGGGTGCCGCCAAGGGGATCTTCCTTGTGCCGGACACTTTTGAGGCGCATGGTTTGACGATCGACACGGGCCGACTTGGCTTATCGCGGTGTGAGGGGCTCTCGAGCCGCCATATCCTCCTTTATCGACAGCAGCGCATGCGTGCGTTCGCGCCAAGGCGAGCCGCCGTCTGGCCAATTTCGCGGGCTGGGTAGCCATTGTCGTCACTGCCGAATTGCGGGCACCGCATTTCGCTCGAACGAACGGCGACGAGCCGCCGCTTACTCACGATTGGACGAACCCATGTTCCACACGCTGACACACAGACTTCGCCGATACGACTATACCCTGGCGGCAATCAAGGCGTCGCTCGTCCTGTCCCTGCTCTTCGTCGCGTTCGTGACGCTGAGCGGCCTCTTGTGGTGATGGCCGCCGCAAATCCATGATGTTCCGTGAGATGACACGCAGCCATCCGCGGCGGAGTGCTTCCCCATATTGCGCCGACGTGGCGATCGGGGGCAAATTGCCTCACGATTCTCCCTGAGCTCCGTCACACCGGGGCACCCATCGGCATCGCGCCCGCAACGGAACATCTCATGCCACTTCACCTCGAAACTCCGCTGATCGAATCCCTGCCGCTGGGGCTTGCCTCGGGCCGCTCAATCTTTCTGAAGATGGACGCGCTGCAGCCACCGGGTTCGTTCAAGATCCGCGGCGTCGGCGCTGCCTGCGAGCACCACGCGCGCGCCGGCAAGCGGCGCTTCGTCTCCTCCTCCGGCGGCAATGCCGGCATGGCGGTCGCCTATGCCGGGCGCATGCTTTCGATCCCTGTATCCGTCTTCGTTCCCGAAACGACGACCGAGCGCGCGAAGGGCCTGATCCGCCAGCAGGGCGCCGACGTCATCGTGCACGGCGCCGCCTGGGATGAGGCGAATGCAGCCGCCCTCGCCTCCCTCGATGCCGACACCGCCTTCATCCATCCCTTCGACGACCCGCTGCTGTGGACCGGTCACGCGACGATGATCGACGAGGTCGCGCGATCCGGCCTCGCCTTCGATGCCGTGGTGCTGTCGGTCGGCGGCGGCGGACTGTTTGCAGGCGTTGCCGAGGGGCTCGCGCGCAACGGGCTTGGCCACGTGCCGATCCTTGCCGTCGAGACCGAAGGCACCGCTTCGCTGGCCGCCTCGATGGACGCGGGCTCGCTGACGGAACTCCCCTACGTCAGCGGCATCGCAACGTCGCTCGCCGCCCGCAAGGTCAGCGAGCGCGCCTTCGAGCTGAGCCAGACGCGCCCGGTCGAGAGCGTCGTCGTCAGCGACACGGACGCCGCGCAAGCCTGCATCCGCTTCCTCGACGACCACCGCGTGCTGGTCGAGCCCGCCTGCGGCGCCGCCCTCGCCGTCGCCTACGCCCACGCCGACCGACTGGCGCGCTTCGAGCGCATCCTGATGATCGTCTGCGGCGGTGCGACGACGACGGTCGAAAGGCTGCAGGCCTGGCAGGAATTTTGAACCTCCTGGCCGCCATCGCGGAGACCGTCGACCAAGCCGCTGGCGGCAACCTCAAGAGGTAACGACAGCGTCAATAAATGCCATCAGCATCCGAGGAATCCTGGATGACGCATCGATCAAGAACGACAAGTCGGCGTCGCTTCCCTTGCCGGCCGCGATACGGTCCGCAGCCTCCTTCGCCTCTACCGTGAGCGCCAGTAGCTGCACCAGAAGATCGTTCTGCGTGAGGAGCGGATCGGTAAACAACTGCGTTTGAACCAGCCAGGCGAGCGTCTTGGCGCTGATCTTTTTCGAAAAGCGCTTGTTTTTCGTCAGCAGTGTCAGCGAGTCGATAGCGGTTTTGTAGCTGGAAGCCGCTGATTTCATTGCCTCAAGCAGCTGCTCGTTTCCGCCCGAGACGATCGCCACCAGTGCTTTGCCTACCTGGCAATTGCCTTCCGCAAGGCCGCTGGTCGCTTTCCCGATCTCATTTCCTTCGTCGACCTTCCGCGCTTCCTCCTGGAACTTTTCGCGCTTGAATCCGATCAGGTCAAACTGGTCCTTCACCGGCTCCTCTTTGGCGGCGTCCTGCGTGGCTTCCTGTGCGAGGGCAAACCGAGGATCCGGCAACGCGTTTAAGGTCATAGAGAGCAAGAACGTCACGCAGCACAGCGACCACGCTCTTCTGGAGCTACGAGTCCTCGACATCATTCCTCTCCCTCAAGAAGCTGGACGGAATTACTGGGTGTTTTTCTGACAAATGCTTCGTGTGTCCGCGAGCGGATCGTCGTCGCCTTTATAGAAGTTCTTGTCCTTCAACGGTCCGCAATATCTGTCGATGAACTCCTGCCATCCCTTCACAAAGCCGCCGTCCTCATGGAGGTCGTTGGCGATCACAAATGCGCTGTTGAAATCAAACAATCTGTTTGTCACTTCGCCCGCGGGCGCCGATGCGGTCTCTGTAAGCTTGTTTGCCACCAGAATCTGGACCTCATACCGGTTCTTCGCATCCAGTTGATCGCCTGCCACTTTGGTGGAGCACATCGTCAATCCCGTCGCGAGGCAGGCGGCAACCGCGGATATGGCGGCAGTCACGGTCGCCGCCTTCACATGCCACATGGATGGTTTGGCCTCGGCCAGCTCGGCTTGGGTGGCGCTCAGCTGGGAACGGAGCGGGCCTAGCTGCTTTAGCTCGTCTTCCGCAGCGAACAATTGATCGAGCGTGTCGGCCGCAACCGTTTCGCCTGCCGCGCTCGGCCGGACATCCAGTTTGTACTTGGCAACAAGCGCCCTGACCTCGCCTTCAACGCGAGTTGCCGCGTATTCCCTGATCGGTACGCGTGGCATCTGCCCTGCCCCCAGGATGTAGCAAATCACCCCGCCAAACATATCAGCACTACCGAATATTCACAATTCCTAATTGACTTCTGCTGATTTTGCACGCCGCAGGCAGGAACGGGGCCATGGTGCGCGCGCCCTGCACGTGAACGGCCGTAGCGTCGATGGGCCAAGGATCGTCATGGTCGACTGCCCCAGGAGGCGCAGTCGGCTGCGAGGGGACCCTTGCTTCACCAAACGAAAAAAGCCGGAGCTTGCGCCCCGGCTTTCCTCATTCAACCGTTCGATAAGGCTTAGTTCTTCGCCTTGTCGACCAGCTTGTTCTTGCCGATCCAGGGCATCATGCCGCGGAGCTTGGCGCCGACTTCTTCGATCTGGTGGCTGTCGTTGACGCGGCGGATGCCCTTGAAGCGAGCCGCACCCGACTTGTATTCCTGCATCCACTCGGAGGTGAACTTGCCGGTCTGGATGTCCTTGAGGACGCGCTTCATCTCGGCCTTGGTTTCTTCGGTGATGATGCGCGGACCCGTGACGTATTCGCCCCACTCGGCCGTGTTCGAGATCGAGTAGTTCATGTTGGCGATGCCGCCTTCATAGATCAGGTCGACGATCAGCTTTACTTCGTGCAGGCACTCGAAATAGGCCATTTCCGGGGCGTAGCCGCCTTCGACCAGCGTTTCGAAGCCGGCGCGGATGAGCTCGACGAGACCACCGCACAGAACGACCTGTTCGCCGAAGAGGTCGGTTTCGCACTCTTCCTTGAAGTTGGTCTCGATGATGCCCGAACGGCCGCCGCCGACGCCGCAGGCGTAGGAGAGAGCGAGGTCAAGGGCGTTGCCCGAAGCGTCCTGGTGAACGGCAACGAGGCAGGGAACGCCGCCGCCCTTCTGGTATTCGCCGCGAACCGTGTGGCCCGGGCCCTTCGGCGCGATCATGACGACGTCGAGCGAAGCCTTCGGCTCGATCAGGCCGAAGTGAACGTTGAGGCCGTGGGCGAAAGCGATCGCAGCGCCGTCACGGATGTTGCCGGCGATTTCGGCCTTGTAGATTTCGGCCTGGAGTTCGTCCGGGGTCGCCATCATGATGAGGTCGGCCCACTTGGCGGCTTCTGCTACCGAGAGAACCTGGAGACCGTCGGCCTCGACCTTGGCAGCCGTTGCCGAACCCGGCTTCAGAGCGATGCGGATTTCCTTGGCGCCGGAATCCTTGAGGTTCAGCGCATGGGCGCGGCCCTGGCTGCCGTAGCCGACGATGGCGACCTTCTTCGACTTGATCAGGTTGATATCGGCATCACGATCGTAATAGACGCGCATTGTTGTGGTCCTTCCCGTTGTTTGTCAGTTGCTTCCGCTGCATTACCCGGGAGCTCCGGAGCCCTGCAGCAATTCCTGGTGTCGCAGCGACCTTTGCGCTTCTTTCGAAGCGCGGCGCTGTGACTTTTCTTTGCCGCAGCGACCTTTACGCTTCTTTCGAAGCGCGGCGCTGCGGGCCGTTACCTTTTCGTGCCGTAAAGCGAAAGGAAGGCGGATACCGCCTGCTCCGCCTTGCGGCCAAAACTTTGTCTCATCTCGCCGGCCTCTTCGCCGAGCAGCATCTTCAGATGCCAGTCGGAGACGATCAGCCCATAAAGCGCGCCATAGGCCTCGTCGGCATCGTCGAACGTCAAGAGGCCTGCCTTGCGGCCGGCTTCGAGCAGCGCTGCGGCCCGGCGGCCGATCTGCCGACGCCCGCGTTCCTGCAGCATGTGGCCGAGCTTGGAGCCGTCGCGGCTCGCCTGGCCGATCGCCAGACGGTTGAGCGCCAGCGACACGTCACCGGCGAGAACCTCAAGCAGATCTTTGGCAAAAACGATCAGATGCCGCTGCAGGCTCTCGGCATCGAGCGCGCGGGCGGCAACGTCCTGCGTGCGCACCTTGCTCGCCTGGAAGCCGATCATCGCCGAAATCAGCCCGTCGCGATCGCCGAACCACTTGTAGAGGCTTTCCTTGGAGCAATTGGCAGCACGCGCGATGCCGGCCGTCGTCAGCGCCTTTTCGCCGCCGTCGACGAGAAGTCGCAATGCCTGCTCGAGAACGGCGCCCTGACGTTCCGTCAGCCCCTCCCCGGCATTCGCCTCCCTCATCGCCACAGTCATCTGCACGCTGCCTCGCCCTCGATCAGTACCGTACGGTACGGTTCGCAGTGTTCTAGTGAAGCGTCCCTGACGCGTCAAGACGATTCTCAAGAAGCGGCGAAATTTCGGCGGTGACGGCGAAAGACGAGCGCCATAAGCTGTAGAAGCAGACTGGAGAGAGGTCGACGGTGCCGCCGCATCAAAAGGCATACATTCTTGTTGTCGTGGTTTTCTTCATCGCGGCCTCCATCAAGGTGGCGAGGCGTTTCCGGCACGAGAAAGACGCAATCTCTGCGTGGTTCTGGGGGGATTGTCGGCGCAGGCGGCGCACTTGTTCTCGCCCGCTTTGTTTACGTCGCCTGGGGATGACGGTCCTGCAACTCATCCGTCCGCGCGCTCCGGCAACTCTGCGCCACCTGCGGTCGTCGAAAACGAACCGTCACGGTTCGGTACGAGTAAGTTCGGTCACCAGTTCTGGAAATTTCGTATAAATACAACTGCCTAACGAAAAGTATTCCACTCCCGGCGCCAGTTCCTGGCGCGATAGCTCCACTTCGAATATGTCTTCCTCGCCCAATCCGAAGATGGCCGCCATGAAAACCAGTTCCCTGATCGGCCCCGGGGGAAACACGCCGCCATACAGGATTGCCTCCTTTTTCGGAAACTTCCCTTTGATGACCTTCTCAATCTCCAATTCCGCGCGCACCATCCTCGTCGGAACGCCCTCCTCCACCAAAAAGCCCGAGTCTCCGATTGAAAACGACCTAACACGCGCCTCGACCACGATCTTCGCATTCGAAAGCAGTTGGCTGTCAGGAGGGCATGGCTGCATCGCCCCCGCCGGGCGAAGGCAAACAACGAGCGAAATCAGGGCAAGGAGCCCAGCCTGCCTCAGCGCCGAGAGGCCCATCAGCCGCGCAACAGCGGCTCTGCCGATTGGTCGTGAAATCGAAGCCATATCTATTTTCCCGTAGCTTAGGTCCGGCAGACAGCGAATGCTTCGCGAAAGTGCCGAAAGCCAGGGCACACGGCAAGGTAGAGGAACGAACCGTCCGGTGGTTATCAACGGTCATTTGCATTGCTGGACTTGCCCCGGTATCCAACAGCCATGACCTTGTTACACCGGACAGGGCGCGTTCTTCGGATGCACCGATTTCCACGTTAGAAAACGACAGACCACTCGCTGTAATGGAGTTCAACGCATGCAGCATCCGGCCCTCGGCATCCTGATCGGAGGCAGCTCGCATGTCGGGAAATCGACGCTCGCCGGCGCCTTGGCCGGTTCGCTCGGCCGCGAGCTGATCTCGACGGACGCGCTCGGCCGTCATCCCGGCAGGCCCTGGCCATCGGTGCGGCCGGAAGTGGCCGAATACTATGCCAGCCTGACGGACGACACCATCCATTGGTTCCTGAAGGTTCATCACGAAAACATGTGGCCGCGCATTCGCCAGATCATCGACAACCACCGCCAACGCGCAAAACCGTTCGTACTGGAGGGCGCAGCGCTGAGGCCGGAATATGTGGCCGAACTCGACCCCGGGAGTGTCACCGCCGTTTTCCTCTATGCGGACGACGATTTCCTGCGGCAACGGATGCTGGACGAAGCGCGACGTGACGAGAGATACGAGCAGAAAGCCGGGATCATCAATAAATTCATTGAGCGCTCGCTTCGGGAGAACAGAGACATGCTGCAGTCGGCGCGAGCAGCCGACATCCGCTGTGTCGATGTCGCGGCACCGGGGGCGGTAGAGGCCGTGGTGCAGGCGTTCTCGGCGGGCTGAACGGTAAGCATCGATGGCGGCTTGGGCTGATGGTGGCCATGGCCGTTCTCCCGAGCGCATTCACGGTGTTCGGTTCCCGTTTTTGCGCCCCTCATCCACGCGGTGAGGGGATCGCCCCTCACCCGCCTGCCGGCACCTTCTCCCCGCAGGCGGGGCGAAGGACGCGTGCGGTACCCGCTCGCCTCGACACTCGCGCTTGAGATTTCCCTGTGGATGCGCCCTTAGAGCACGGACGCTTTCGCCGACAGCCTCACATGAGGACGCCGCCGTCGTCCCCACGCCCCGCTTGGCAGAGAGAGGGTTGGGTGAGGGGCAGATCTCCGCCCTTGCGGAACGGCGCCACGGATCGCGCCAAAGGCATCCGCCTATTTCCACCCCCGAACCGCCTCTTCGATGAAAGCCGCCACCGCCGCCACGCTCGGCACGCGCGCCCGTTCCGGGTGCATCATCAGATAGACTGGGCGCTCGGCGGCCGCCCCCGGTTCGTCCACCGCCTCGAAACGCGGATCGCGTGAGGCCGAAACCTCCGGCAGCATCAGTTCGGCGCCGAGCGAAAGGGCCGCCTCCATCAGGATCTCCAGCTTGTCGGCCGTCAGCGCCACGCGGGCATCCGGTCTGAGCCGGTCAAGCGCCTGCATCTCCGGCACATGGGCGAGTGCCGGGCCGTAGCGCACGACCGGGCATGGGCCTTCTCCCTGCCCCCTCGGCCGGAACAGACGGAAACGCAGCGTGCCGAGGCTCTTCACCCGCACACTGTCTTCGCCGGTGCGGGCCATGCGGATGGCGATGTCGGCCTCGCGCCGCTCGATGCTCAGCATCTGGTTGTCGGCAACGAGATCGAGGGTGAGGCCCGGATGGCGCTGTTCGAGGCGGGCAAGCGCCGGCGCCAGGATGGCGCTCAAGACGAAGCCGATGCTGGTCACCCGTACCTGGCCCTGCAGTTCCGCCGTGCGCCGCAGCAGCGTCGCCAGCGACAGCGACGCCTCCTCCGAGATCGTCCGGAGCCGCTCGACGACGGGGGAAAGCACCGGCGTCGGCGTCAGCCGGCCGTCGATGCGGTCGAAGAGCGCCGCCCCCACCCGCCGCTCCAGCGCCGCAAGCCGGCGCGACACCGTGGTCTGGTCGACACCAAGCGAGCGCGCCGCCTGGCTGAGCGTCGCACCGCGCACCAGATGATCGAGCAGTTCGAGATCCGCCCATCCCCCTGCATTCATGCAGATAGTCCTCCGAAAAATTCGGATCACTCTGCGCCAACGCAGCCGCTAAGATCAAGCCCATAGACCGACCACTTCGACGAACCAACGCCAGGGCTACGGCCCCGAAACCACCGCCCGGCCAGGGCTGCCTTCCACCGCCCCCCTGCGCCGTCCGCACAAACAAGGAGCCTTCCCATGTCCGATTCCGCGCCCGCAGCAACCCTTTTCTTGCCGGCGTCACGCTCGCCCCGCCGCCGCTTGGCGAAGCGACGCTGGTGCTGATCGACTACCAGAACTAATATCTGGCCGGCCCCGTGCGCCTGGTCGAGCCGGAAGCGGCGATCGAAAAGGCGCGGCAGTTGCTGGTCGCCGCTCGCGCCGCCGGCGCGAAGATCATCCACGTCGCTCATAAGGGGGCCGCCGGCGGCATGTTCGACCGGGGGGCGCACCGCGGCGCGATCGTCGATGCGGTGACGCCAATCGCCGGCGAAGCGGTGGTCGAGAAGATCCGGCCCAACGGCTTTTCGGACACCAACCTTGCCGAAATCATTGGCCCGGCCGGCACGCCGGTGATCTTCGCCGGCTTCATGACCCACAATTGCGTGTCGTCGACGGCCCGCGCCGCCAAGGATCTCGGCTACGGCATCACCATCGCAGCCGATGCCTGCACCACACGCGACCTACCATCGGCAAGCGGCACCATCTCCGCCCGTGCCCTGCATGAGGCCGAACTTGCCGGCCTTGCCGACCACCACGGCGCGGTCGTCAATGTCGCCGCGCTGATTGCGGCACGCAGCTGAGAGACCCGTCGTTCCCCTTCGAAAACGGGCGTCCGCAGCCGCGGGCGCCTTTCTCTTGCCATGCAGATGGCGAAGATTACGAAAATATAATGATCTCAATGCTTTTCGCCGGGTCCATTCGCTTCTATTTTTGAACCTATCCATTTTGGCATCGGCGATGCCGGTTAGGCGCAAGCGATGAACAAGACAGCCAAGACGGCGCGAGCCGACACCACGCCCCGCGACGATGCGGCGCCCAACGTCACCTTCATTCCCGGTGCGGTGAAGACGGTGAAGCGCAGGCGCCGCTCGCGAGCCTGGCTGTGGCTGCCCGTCATCCTCGCCGTCGCCGGCGCCGGGTATTACGGCTGGACGCGCTATGGAGAGAACCCGGCCTCGACCGCAATGGTGACCGAGGTGGTGACCCGCGGCGACATCGAAAACAGCGTGACCGCCGTCGGTACGCTCGACGCGGTCAATTCCGTCGATGCCGGCGCCCAGGTCTCCGGCCAGTTGAAGGCGCTGCATGTGGCGATCGGCGACACGGTTACGCAAGACCAGCTCGTCGCCGAAATCGATCCGGCCACCATCGAGAACCGCATAGAGATCGACCAGGCGGAGCTTGCCAACCTTCAGGCCCAGCTCATTTCCAAGAGGGCGCAGCTGGTTCTCAAGCAGGCCAATATCGACCGCCAGCGCAATCTCGTCGAAACCCGGAGCGTGGCGCAATCGACGCTCGACCAGGCGATTGCCGATCTCGCCGCCGCCGAGGCCGACGTCAACGCCATTGAGGCGCAGATCCGCAAGCAGCAGGCGACCCTTGCCGGCGACAAGGTCGATCTCGGTTACACCAAGATATACGCTCCGATCTCGGGCACCATCGTCGCCAACCCGGCCAAGGCCGGCCAGACGCTGAACGCCAACCAGACGACGCCGACCATCGTCACCATCGCTGACCTCTCGACCATGACCGTCAAGGCGCAGGTGTCGGAAGCAGACGTCACCCGGCTGAAGGTCGGCATGGATGCCTATTTCACCCTGCTCGGTCAGCCCGGCAAACATTTTGCCGGCAAGCTTCGTCAGATCCAGCCGATGCCGGACACGGCCAACAACGTCGTGCTCTATTACGCACTGTTTGACGTGCCCAATCCCGAAGGCGAACTGATGATGTCGATGAGCGCCCAGGTGTTCTTCGTGCAAGCCGCCGCCAAGGACGTATTGATCGTGCCGAGCGGCGCCTTGAGCCATCCGGCCAAGGGTACGGGAGATGCAACGGGTGAGAGCAATGGCCGGCGCGACGGCCAGAGAAACGGAACCGGAAGCGAGCCCCGCAAGGCGCAGGTGACCGTGGTTACGGCTTCCGGCGCGCTCGAAACCCGCGACGTTGAAGTCGGCATTCGCAACCGCGTCAGCGCCGAGATCAGAAGCGGCCTCCAGGAGGGCGAGAAGGTGGTCGTCAGCACCGGATCGACAGGGAGCGGCAACGCCCGCGACAACCGAAACCAGCGCGGCATGCGCATGCCGCCGATGTTCTGATCCAAGCTCGATAGTGGCCATGACCCCGCTTCTCTCACTCAGGCACGTCAGCAAGACCTATTTCAACGGCGACCTCGCCGTCGAGGTCCTGCACGGCCTGTCGCTCGATATCGAGGCGGGCGAGTTCGTAGCGATCGTCGGCCAGTCGGGTTCCGGCAAGTCGACGCTGATGAACATACTCGGCTGCCTCGACCAGCCGACCGGCGGCGACTACCTGATCGATGGCGAGAGCGTCGCCACCCTCGACAGTGACGAGCTCGCGGCCCTTCGCCGCCGCACCTTCGGCTTCGTCTTCCAAAGCTACAACCTCATCCCGACAGCAAGCGCCAAGGAAAATGTCGAAGTACCGGCCGTCTACGCCGGCATGTCCGCCCGCGACCGGCACGACCGCGCCGAGGCGCTGCTTGAAGCGCTGAAGCTCGGCGAGCGCCTCGACCACCGGCCGGGCCAGCTGTCGGGCGGCCAGCAGCAACGCGTCTCCATCGCCCGCGCGCTGATGAACGGCGGCCGGGTGATCCTGGCCGACGAGCCGACCGGCGCGCTCGACAGCCAGAGCGGCTCCGACGTAATGGCGCTGTTGCGCGACATGAACGAGCAGGGCCATACGGTCATCGTCATCACCCACTCGCGCGAGGTCGCCGAACAGGCCGACCGGCTGATCGAGATCCATGACGGCCGCATCGTCGCCGACCGCGCCAAGAAGGCCCGCGTCAACGCCGAAGGGGCGGCCGCCCTCGCCCGCCATGTCAGCGAAGGCTCGGCCGCGATCGCCGATGTCACCGAAGCCGTCAAGATGGCGTTCCGGGCGCTGAAGGCCAATCTGTTCCGCACCATCCTGACCCTGCTCGGCATCGTCATCGGCGTCGGCTCGGTGGTCGCGATGCTCGCGATCGGCACCGGCGCGCAGGATTCTGTTCTGAGCCGCATCTCGTCGATGGGCTCGGACCTGCTGGTGGTGCGGCCGAGCATGGCGAATTTCCGCGGCAGCGCGGGCGGCAGCAACGTGACGCTGGTGCCCGCGGATGCGGACGCGATCCTGGAGGTGCCGAATGTCGCCTTCGCCGTGCCGGAGATGACCAGCTCCGTCACGCTTCGCCGCGGCAATGTCGACTATCAGACCACCGCCAACGGCACCGTACCGCAGTTTACCACCGCCAAATCCTGGAAGATGGCCAAGGGCGAGTTCATCAACCAGAACGACATGGACACCTACGCACCTGTGGCCGTACTCGGCCAGACGGTCGTGAAAACGCTCTTTCCAGACGGCGACAACCCGATCGGGCAGTATGTGCTGGTCAACAAGATCCCCTTCCAGGTGATCGGCGTGATGGCGGAAATGGGCGCCACCTCCTTCGGCAACGACCAGGACGACGTGGTGCTGGTGCCGCTTTCGACCGGCAGCATCCGCCTCTTCGGCCAACGCAACATCCGCACCATCACCGTTCAGGTGAAGGACGGTTCGGCGATCGACATCACGCAGCAGACGATCCAGGCGCTGCTCGACCAGCGCCACAAGCGCCAGGACACGCAGATCACCAACATGTCCTCCGTGCGCGAAGCCTTCACCGAGACCTCGAACACATTGAAGCTGTTCCTCGCCTCGGTGGCCGCGATCTCGCTGCTCGTCGGCGGCATCGGGGTCATGAACATCATGCTCGTCTCGGTCAGCGAGCGCACCCGCGAAATCGGCGTGCGCATGGCGACCGGCGCCCGCCAGCGCGATATCCTGCTGCAGTTCATCATCGAGGCGCTGGTCGTCTCCTTGATCGGCGGCACGCTCGGTGTGGCGCTCGGGCTCGGCACCGGCGCGCTTGCCGGCCAGTTCGGCATGCCCGTTTCCTTCACCCTCGGCCCGGTGGCGCTCGCCTTTGCCTGCGCCTTCCTGACCGGCCTCGTCTTCGGCTTCCTGCCCGCCCGCAACGCCTCGCGCCTGCAGCCGGCGGTGGCGCTGAGCGCGGATTAGGCAAAAGCCACGCTCCTGCCCGCCAGACGATAGACAAGTGTCGCGACACGACCCAAGATGGCAGGCATTGCATGCTTGGGGGATAATTCGCGATGTGGAAGGCGTTTGCTGTTTTTTACTGCCTGTTGGCGACGTTCGGCGTCCTGCTTGGCGGCTACATCATGGCGGGCCGGTCAGTGCCGATGTCGACTATCGGCCTTGGCCTGGCTTCCGTGGCCTTCGTGATGGCGTTTTTGACCGCCGTCGGGCTCGTCGCCTACGCCTTCAACCTGAATGCCCCACCCTATGGGCTCTGGCGGCCGCTGAGCTGGCTCATCGGCGTCTATCAGTTGCTGGTGTCGCTGCTCAGCGTCGTGCGGTTCGCACAGATGTTCGCCACCATCCCGGCCGGAAGCGACGTGGGCGTCACGAACCTCATCTGGCTGGTGCTCGGCCTGGCTCTCAACTATTTCAGCTGGCTCGGCGTCTGGCGCTATGGACGGCGCATGGCGCAGCAACCGGCGCAAGCGCGGTGGAGGCAAGCGTTGCAGGATCTATTCCAGGCTGGTGCGGATCCTGCGGCAAAACCCCGTTCCTTCTGAGGACGGACGAAGCATTCTGGTTGGGAGATAGGCGTCGCGATGTGGAAGGCGTTTGCAGTTCTCTATGGGCTGCTTTTCATTTTCATGCTGTCATCGGCTTTCGTCACGCTACCCCCTGAAATCGCGGTGCAGCTGTCGTCCGCCGACCGAGCCCTGTTCTATGCGGGCCTGGCCGTGGAATTTGCTGCCATGATAGGCGTCTTGCCTATGCCTTCGGCCTGAGGGTCCCGCCCTTGCCATTTTGGCGGCCATTCAGCTGGGTTCTCGCCTGCTGGTGTCTCTACACGTTGATGGCCGATGCCTGGGATCTCGTCACGCTCATTTCCAGCCCCCAGCCCGGAGACGAAGGCCTGCTGTCGGCCTCCCTCGGTTTGCTGTTCCTGCTCCTTCTCAGCTATTTCGGCTGGCTCGGCGTCTGGCGCTATGGCCGCCGCATAGAGCAGCAGCCGGCCGCGATGGGCTGACAGCGGAACGTCAGCGCGCCAAGCACTCCGGTGAAAGAATGAGAGAGCGGGCGGCATGCAGGCCGTTTGAGGCGTAAGGCCTTGCGACAACCTCGCCCGCCGAACGATAGACAAGGCGCCCATCACCGCCGAAGCTGCCACCAACGCAGATACAGGATGATTCGCGATGTGGAAGGCATTTGCAATTTTCTACGTGCTCAGCCTTGCTTTCGGCCTGGTCATAGGCGCGACGCTGCTCCTGAGCTTTTGGGACGAGATGGCATACGGGATCAAGATCCTCGGCGGCGTCAGCCTGGTCATGGCGCTGGCAACGGCGATCGGTCTCGTCGCTTACGCCTTTAATCTGCAGGTCCCGCCGTTCGGGTTCTGGCGGCCCTACAGCTGGCTGCTCGGCATCCTTCTCGGCGGCCTGTCGCTGATCAGCGTCGTGCGATTTGCCGGTCAGTTCGAAGGCGGTGACGACCTCACCACTCTGCTCTGGCTTTGCCTGTCGCTTCTCGTCAACTATTTCAGCTGGCTCGGGATCTGGCGTTACGGCCGCCGGGTGAAGGCGATCGCGGGCTAGCCCGAGCGAACCGGGCTATAGCCCTTCGTCACGACAGGAAAGACATGCTCAACCTCGTCCTCTACAGCGACCAGATCGTCTCCGCCTGCTCGGCGATCGACCTCAGGCTTGTGGAGATGTTGGCGGCAGGCGGCGCTGGAAAACGCATCGCCTATGTCGCCTCCGGTCCGGAACGGGACCGCGGCTTCTTCCTTGCCGGGCAGGCCTATTACGGCAGGCTGGGTCTCGATCTCGCGCTGTTCTTCGATCTCGACGAACCGCATTCGGCAGACGACATTGCAGCGCTCTTCGCCTCAGACGCCATTCACCTTGCAGGCGGTCACACCGGCGGCTTTCTCGAACGGCTGAAGCGAAGCGGCATGCTCGGGCCGCTTCGCGACTGGGCACAGTCCGGCGGCATCCTCATCGGCGTCAGCGCCGGCGCCATTCTCATGGCGCCGACGATCGCGACCGATGCGCTCTTCATCGGGCTGGAGCCGGAGGAAATCACCGACGGCGATGCGCTTGATCTCGTGCCCTTCGAGTTCTTCCCGCACCTGAGCGACGACAAGAGCTACCTGCCCGCTCTCTTGCGCTACAGCCTGTCGACGCCGCGACCGATCCTTGCCTGCAATGACGGCGACGGCATCGTCGTTGCAGACGGGCGGATCGAGTGTCTTGGCGATCCTCTATGGATCTCGGCGGGAGCCGCGCGAGCGCCGGCGGAACGCATGGTCCACGGCTTCATGCCGATGCAGATTTGATGACGGACCTGCAGACTATCATCCTGAAGAGCCCGCTCTTGGCTCCGATCCTCGATCGCTGGGACCGGATTGCCCTGCCCGATGGCTGGCTGGCAGCCGGCGCGATAGCGCAGACCGTCTGGAACCATGCGTTCGCCCTGCCGCCGACGCACGGCATCAGCGATATCGACATCGTCTATTTCGACGGTGACGACCTCTCGCAAGAGGCGGAGGCCACGCATGCGAAGCGGATCGAAGGCCTGTTTGCGGATCTGCCCGTGCGGATCGACGTCAAGAACGAGGCACGCGTTCACCTCTGGTACGAGGAAAAATTCGGCACGCCGATCAGGCCCTATCTATCGGCGGAAGAGGCGATCGCGACATTTCCGACGACAGCGACCGCTATCGGCCTTCGCCCGTCCCAGGGCGGACTGGAGATCTGCGCCCCTTTCGGCCTTGAGGACCTGCTCGCACCGATCGTTCGGGCCAACAAGAGCCAGATCACCCGCGCCATCTACGAGTGCAAAGTGGAACGGTGGCGCGCCCTTTGGCCGGGCCTTGCGATCGAAAGGTGGGACGTGAGGCCGGCTTGAGACGAGACGCCCCTGTCACTGCCGCCCCACCAGTGTGGTCGGGAACGGCACGCGCGCCGAAACATCACATCGCGCCCGCCCGTGCGGCCTCCGCATGCCGAACGACGACGCCCCCTTCGCGCGCCGGAACCGGCGCAACCTTGCGCCTTCCCAGCTGAGCTTCCGCCTCCGTCAGGCCGATATCGGCCAGATGCTCAGCATCCAGTTCGCGCAGTTGCTGCAATTGCCAGTACCGCGAGCGCGGCGAAGCGACGAGATAAAGCCCGAGTTCCCGGATCATGTCGAACATCCATGTTTCGTTTCCAACCATGGACACAGTCTGCGCCTCGACATTCCCAAAAAGAAGCTTAGCATTCCTATTCAAAGCATAAAAGAAACTTTGATATGAGTGCTCTCAACCTCGACTATCTCAAAACCTTCGCGCTGGTCGCCGAACTCGGCAGCTTCTCGGCCGCCGCCGAGCGCTTGGGCCTGACCCAGCCGGCGGTCAGCCTGCAGGTGCGGGTGCTGGAGAAGCAGCTCGGCGTGCGCCTCGTCGAGCGGGTCGGCCGCAGAGCGCGGCCGAGTGCGGCCGGCGAGGAGCTGCTGGCCCATGCCGGCAGCATCGAGGCTGCCACCAGCCGGGCGATCGAGGCCGTCGCCCGCCACGCCAAAGGCGTTCTCGGGCGCGTCCGGCTCGGCACCGGCGCCACCCCGTGTGCCTTCCTGCTGCCGCCGCTTCTGGCCGATCTCAAGCGCCGCTTTCCCGATCTAGACATCACCGTGACAACCGGCAACAGCGCCGACATCGTCCGCGCGGTCGACGAGAACCTCATCGACATCGGCCTCGTCAGCCTGCCTGTCTCCGGCCGCATCTTCGAAATCACGCCGCTCTTCGACGAGCGCTTCGTGGCGATTGCCCCGCTCGGGACCGCCCTGCCCGATACCGTCACGCCCGCGATCCTGGCTGAACGGCCGCTGATCCTCTACGAGCCCGGCGCCAACACGCGAAGGATCACCGACGAATGGCTGGCCACCACAGGCACGACCGTCAAGCCGGTGATGGCGCTCGGCAGCGTCGACGCGATCAAGGAGATGGTCGCCGTCGGCCTCGGCTCAGCCCTCGTTCCGGAAATCGCCCTTCGCCCCGGCGACCGGGAACGGCTGGTGGTGCGGCCCCTCACCCCAACGCTCTTCCGCCGCTTCGCCCTGGTGCTTCGAAGCGACAAGCGGCTGGACCGGGCGCTGCGCGAAACGCTCGCCGCGCTGAAGACAACGGCAACTGGACTAGATACGCCCGAGGGCCGGACGCAGGGCCGCTAAAGACGCCGCAGCGACGACGGGCGGGCTGTCGAAGCATGCCAGAGCCTGCACGATGTAGGTCTTGACCTCATCGCTTAGTTTTGGTTTGGCCATTGATCTGTCAAAGTGCAGTCAAAGGAGCAAGCAGTGACGAAGTACGATCCCGACAGATTGAAACTCCGCATCCAGGGACGCGGCCTGAACACATGGAACTGGCAGCTACTGCTTGATGGCAAGCAGCTCATAAAATCCGGAACCATCTCGGGCTCAAGACGCAATGCCGAAGTCGCGGCTGAGGCAGTGTTGCGCGATATGTCAACTGCGCCGGATAAAGACTAAGCGAATAGAAGCTGGCAGGTGCCGCAGGCATGCGCGATCTGCACTCTGGCGATCTCGGGTTTCTGGTTGGCTGTATCGACCATGGCCCGGACGCCGGCAGCATCTGCACCATTATGTCTGACCACGCCGGCGAACGCCTCGGACGCCGTGTGCACGGATGACGAAGACTGGGCGGCCGGGTTGCGGCCGCGATAGTCGGTCAGTGCCGCCTCCGCGGCGATCAGCCGGAAGGCGTCAGGCTTCGCCACCATCGACCAGAGCCGCCTCTTCATGCAGGCCGTGCCGTTGCATTCTCCGTGCCGACGCTGAAGTCGAGGTCCGTCTCGATCCGCGCCGCGCCGCAATGGCGGCTGCCGCCATAGGTCCTCAGCATCCCTTCTTCCCTGCCCTCGTTGTCGGCCCGGACTATGCCACCGGGGCGATTGAGAATCTGCGCCGTCACAATCACCGATCGGAAATCGGGTGGGCGCTGATGCCCGCCGGCAGTAGTCAGGGCGCCTCAATCAAGAGAAGGGAAAAGTCCATGACCATGCTGCAAGACAAGATCGTGATCGTCACCGGCGCCTCATCCGGCATCGGCCGTGCGGTCGCCAGGCTCTTTGCCGCCGAGGGTGCGAAGATCGTCGCCAACGCCCGCGGCGAAGAGCAGCTTGACGCCGTCGTCGAAGCGATCCGCGAGGACGGCGGCGAAGCGATCGCGGTTGGCGGCGACGTCACCGCGGAAGAAACCCATATCCGGCTGGTGGAAGCGGCGCTCAAGCATTTCGGCGGCCTCGACATCGCCGTCAACAATGCCGGCGCGGTCAACGTCATGAAGCCGGTCGCCGAGATCACGTTCAAGGAATGGCAGCAATCGCTTGCCACCAACCTCACCTCCGCCTTCCTCGGCGCCCGCCACCAGATCCCGGCAATGCTCGCGCGTGACGGCGGCTCGCTGGTCTTCACCTCCACCTTCGTCGGCACCAGCGTCGGTATTCCCGGCATGGCCGCCTATGGCGCGGCAAAGGCCGGCCTGATGGGCCTCGTCAAGGGCATCACTGCCGACTATGGCGCAAAGGGCATCCGCGCCAATGCGCTCCTGCCCGGCGGCGTCGACACGCCGGCGGCCGGCAGCAAGGAAAACAAGGAATGGGCGGCCGGCCTGCACGCCATGAAGCGCATCGCCCAGCCGGAAGAAATCGCCCAGGCCGCCCTCTTCCTCTCAGGCCCGATGGCAAGCTTCGTCTCCGGTGCGGCGCTCTTTGCCGATGGAGGGAACGCTGCGGTGAAGTAACGGCAGCTCAAGCGCCGGGGGCAGATTTCCAGTCATGCTCCCGGTCAACCGGCCTTTTCGGTCCAGATAAGACGACGCCTGTCAGGATGGTAACCCGAAAACGCCGGGTTGTGTCACACCAGAAACAATCATTGCGAGCGTTGCCAAATTGCAAGATCTTCGGCTTTGCAAAAAATCGGGATTCATCGAAGACGAGAGTTGAGCTTCGCTCAGCAAGCGCAGGGTTTCGCAAATGGCCTTCATCCCCTTCAAGGGCGCAAAAATCGCATTGCTCTTTCAGGGGCTTTTGATTGCCTACCAGCGTGATCAGAAGCCGGAAATCCCCTTCCCCGGCATGTGGGATCTTCCGGGGGGCGGACGGGAGGATGGTGAGAGCCCGGTCGAGTGCGCAATCAGGGAGACCCGCGAGGAGTTCGATATCGCAGTCGATCCGGCGTGGATCGTGTGGAGGCGGTATTATCCGGCACAGAATACGACCGCCCCCGGAAGTTACTTCCTTGTTGGCAAGCTCGAAGAGGGTTTCGGGCCCGTAAGGTTTGGCGACGAAGGCCAGCAGTGGGCAATGATGTCGATCGCTGACTTCCTGAACCACCCTGAAGTCGTCGACAGTTTGAAGAGCAGATTGCGCGATTATCTCGTCGAAAACACTTGATCGGGATCCCGTCGGGACCGCCGGCCCATCAGCGCCTGTCGTTTCGGGTCGTCCCCCGTGGTTCGGCGTCTTCTCACACCGGTATCTCCGTCGTCTCCTTGCCGGTACGGATCACGAAGGCCGTGTAGTAGCGCGCGACATTGGTTTCCTCGCGAAACAGCCGTTCGGTCAGCGCGTCGAGCTCGTCCATGTCTTTCAGCCGCAGCATCAAAATGGCGTCGGTCTCGCCGCTGACGCTGTAGGCCTGGATCACTGCCGGCTCCTTTTCCGCCATGTCGAGGAAGCGGCGGATATATTGCTCGCCGTGGCGCTCGAGCTCGACTGTGATGATCGCCTTCATGGTGCGACCAGCCTTTGCCGGATTAAGCACCGCGACGATCCGGTCGATGACGCCGGTCTCGTGTAGCCGCCTGATGCGACGCAGGCAACTCGATGGCGAAAGGCCAACCTCTTCCGCAAGCTCGGCATTGGTGCGAGAGGCATCCACCTGCAAGAGCCTCAAGAGCTTGCTGTCGATCTTGTCCATCCCCGTCCGTCCCCCTGTTGCGGTCATTTGCAATTTTATTGCACAAAGGTGCATATTTTGACCACAACTGCGAACGGCCTGGCGTTAGTCCTTGGACAACATCCCAAGGAGAGACCGCCATGACCGTCCTGATCATCCTCTACCGCAAGACACTTGCCACCCTCGAAGTCTACTTCGATCTGGTGCGCATCATCGTGCCCGTCACCATCGTCACCCATGTGCTGCAGGAACTCGGCGTGATCCGCGCGGTCGCACCCGCCTTTGAGCCGGTCATGACGGTGATCGGCCTGCCGCCCGAGTTTGCCTTCGCGTGGCTCACCGGCCTGCTCGTCGGCATCTGGGGCGCCGTCGTCGTGGTCTTCGCGCTGGTGCCGGTCTCGGAGCTGACGACTGCCGACATGACGGTGTTTTCAGCGCTGATGCTGGTGGCGCATGCCATCCCGATCGAACAGCGCATCATCCAGAAGGCGGGCCCAAGCTTCCTAGTCACCGCCGCGATAAGGATCGGCGGCGGCCTCATCTTCGCAGCCCTCCTGCATCAGCTCTTCGCCGTCACCGGATGGCTTGCAACCCCGCTCGCCCCCACCTGGATCCCGGCCAACGAAGGCTCCGGCTGGGTCGCCTTCGCCTTCGGCACGCTGAAGACGCTTCTGACCATGCTCGTCGTGCTGCTCGTGCTCAGTTGGACGATCGAGATCCTCAAGCTCGTCGGCATCCTCGCATGGCTGAACCGGGGCATGGCGCCGCTCTTTCGCCTTGCGGGCGTCAAGACCGAGACCGTGCCCTTTGCCGCCGTCGGCGTGCTGCTTGGCATTTCCTATGGTGGCGCGCTTCTGATCCGCGAGGCGCGCGAGGCCAAGGTCGAGCCGCGCCAGGTGTTCCTCGCCTGCGTCTTCATGGGCTTTGGCCATAGCCTCATCGAGGACACGCTGGTGGTCGTGGCGCTGGGGGCGGATTTCACCAGCGTCTTCTTCGGCCGGCTGGTCTTTGCCATCGTCGCCACGGCCATCGTCGCCAGGGCGATCGCCGCAGCACCCGACGCCGTGTTCTTCCGGTCGTTCTTCCGCAAGGACGACTTCAACCTTGCGTCCCCTCAGGCCGAGCTCAACGGATGACCGTGTGACAGGGCGGCGAACGCCGCCCTGTCACATTGAAGCCCTGGTTCACCCGACGAAATTGGGCGTGCGCTACCGGGCGCACGCCTTGGGGCGAGCACCCATCGTTCTAGCATGCCCCTGGATTTTTTAACTGTTACGTACTTACGGGCTTGCCGCTTTTCTGTCTTGCTCCGGCACGCACAACGCAGTGTCGGAAATGCAGTTCGGCCATGCCTGAAACCAGAGCCGCCAAGTCCGGTCGCAAGGACCGGCAGGTGCGCACCAGTTCGGCCATTGCTTTCAGGACTGCACGTGGCTGGAGCCAGAGACGGATCCAGACCGACTGAAAGATCATCGACAATCCCATATCCCAATGAGGAGTACGATTGATGAAGGCCTTCAACTATCTTCTCTCTTGTTCCCTTGCAGCTTCGTTCACGTTGCTCGCCACCACGTCGCACGCC
Organism: Ensifer sp. ENS06; assembly: GCF_014852205.1. Taxonomy (NCBI): domain Bacteria; kingdom Pseudomonadati; phylum Pseudomonadota; class Alphaproteobacteria; order Hyphomicrobiales; family Rhizobiaceae; genus Ensifer; species Ensifer sp. ENS06. The sequence continues at coordinate 595,809 of NZ_JACVBC010000002.1, forward strand.
CAGGAGGCAATGGGGTGGGACCGTACGGTCAGAACCGCGGACTATCTGGAGCCGGCCATTCCGCGCCCCGCTCAGGAGCAGACGGCCGCGGACCGGCTTCGCGAGTTTGAGACGAGGACCGGTCGCAAACCCAACATCCTGATCCTGCTCGTCGATGACCTTGGATATGGCGACCTGGGTGCGTTCGGCGGCGGCGCGATGCTCGGGGCTCCGACACCGAACATCGACAAGCTGGCAACCGAGGGCCTGAAGCTGACATCGGCCTATGCGACGCCGGTGTGCACGCCCTCGCGCGCGGCCCTGATGACGGGTCGTATTCCGGCGCGAAGCGGCCTTACGCGTCCCCTGCTTGCGAGCGACCACCCCACCAAGAACCCCTGGGCCGACGAGGTCTCGGCGGCAAAGCTCCTGAGCGACAACGGCTATGTCACCGGCCTCTCGGGCAAGTGGCACATCGGCGAAGCCAAGGGCATGCAGCCCCAGGACGTCGGCTATGACGAATTCCATGGTTTCCTGTCGGTCGTCAGCGAATACACGCAGTACATGGACAGCCGGAAATATTCGCAGCTGATGCTCGATCCGCAGCGGCTGGAGACGTTCAAGAGCCTCAGCGAGTATAACGGCGTGGTCGAAGGCAAGAAGGGCGGCGACCTGAAGATCGTCTATCCGCTGGAGACGCAGAAGCAGATGGGAAATGTCGACCAGGATTTTGCCAACTGGTCGGTGGATTTCATCAAGCGCGCGGCCAAGGACAACAAGCCGTTCTACCTGATCCACGCCTTTGCCAAGGTCCATTTCGACAACTATGCCGCTGATGGCTACGAGGGGCGCAGCCCCGCCAAGCTGCCCTACCGCGACGCCGTGGTCGAGGTCGACGACATCGTCGGGCGGCTGACGAAGACCCTTCAAGAATCCGGCCAGGCCGACAACACCTTCGTGTTCTTCACCTCCGACAACGGCCCGGAGGAAGACAGCTACCCGGACTCCGGCTTCACCCCGTTCCGCTCCGGCAAGGGCACGACCTGGGAAGGTGGCGTGCGCGTGCCGGGCATCGCCTACTGGCCCGGCATGATCAAGGCGGGGCGCATCAGCGACGGCCTGTTTGACCTCATGGACCTGTTCAACACGTCGCTGGCGCTTGCCGGCATCAAGGACAAGATCCCGACCGAGCGTTATATCGACGGTGTCGACCAGAGCAGCTTCCTGCTGGCCGACGACGGTCAGACGTCCCGCCAGGCGGTCTTCTCCTATAACCAGGCCGAGTTCTCGGCCATCCGCTGGGAAAACTTCAAGGGCTATTTCAAGGTCATGCAGTACGACCAGCCATTTTCCAACATCAGCATGTCGACATTCTCGCCGGTCGGCGTCGCCCCCTGGATCTTCGATATCTATCGTGATCCCAAGGAGCGCATCACCCGCAGCAATGGCGACTATGAATGGCTCTACGGCCCCATCCTGCAGCTGCAGACCCAGCACGCAGCGACCTTCGTCAAATATCCGAAGAAGGACATCGGCCTCGGGATCGGCGGCGGCGATCCCAAGTAGGCTAGCATACCCGGCTGACATTCTAGACCGTGACTGGCGGCCCCCATCGAAATCGGTGGGGGCCGTTGTTTGAGGTGGGATGCGGCACCGACGATGCGACCTATTCCGCAGCGGCAGGCCCAACCCCGCCTTCAGAAATCGCCATCCGCCCGAAGGCGGCACGGTAGGCGGCGGGTGTGGTCGAAAGCTGCTGGCGGAAATGGTGGCGCAACGTCTGGGTCGAGCCGAAGCCGGAGGCTTCCGCCACCTGCTCCATGCCGAGCGCGGTTTCCTCCAGCAATTGCCGGGCGCGCGACAGTCGCTCGGACAAAAGCCAGCGCGCCGGCGTCGTGCCGGTCGCCGCCTCGAAGCGGCGCAGGAAGGTGCGCTCGCTCATGCCCGCAGCCTTTGCCAGCGCCGCAATCGAAAAGTCCTCACCGAGCCGTTCGCGCATACGGTCAAGCAGCGGCCCGAGCCGGGCGCTCTCATGAACGTCGGGCACCGCCCGCTCGATGAACTGCGCCTGGCCGCCATCGCGATGCGGCGGCACGACGAGACGGCGGGCGACGCGGTTGGCCGCCTCGCTGCCGAAATCGCGGCGGATCAGGTGCAGGCAGAGATCGATGCCGGCCGCACTGCCAGCCGAGGTCAGAACCTGGCCGCCATCGACATAGAGCACATCCGGCACCACCTCGATGTCTGGATAAAGCGCTTTCAGCTTGTCGGTATAGCGCCAGTGGGTCGTCGCCCGCCGGCCCGATAGCAGCCCGGCAGCCGCCAGCACGAAGACGCCGGAGCAGATGGAAAGCACGCGCGCGCCCCGCGCGCAGGCGTCCTTCAGCGCCTGGCACACCGCCTCCGGCACGGGCTGATCGGCGCCGCGCCAGCCGGGCACGATGATCGTGCCGGCCTGGCCTAAAAGCTCGATGCCGCCGTCGGCGACAAAGCGAACGCCGCCGGTCGCCCTAAGCTCACCCGGATCGACCGAGGCGACGGCAAAACGGTACCAGCCCTCGCCCATTTCCGGCCGCGGCAAGCCGAACATCTCGACGGCGACGCCGAACTCGAAGGTACAGAGCCCGTCATAGGCGAGCGCCACGACGAGCGGGTTTGTGAGTGGTGCGGCAACGGAAAACGACTTTGGCATGATCTTGAGCATATATGGCAATGTTGCCAACTGCCAGCCCTGATCCAGCGCTGCTACACATATCCTCGTCAACGCGCACCGAGCCAAGGAGAACCCCGATGAGCACCGTCACCGAAATTCCCGCCGCATCGCCTGAGATCGCCATTGCCCATTTTGCCGGGCGGCTCAGTGTCGAGACCGATTGCTCCGACGTCGCCCAGGCGCTGAAGAGTGGCGAGCAGGACTTCGTGCTGCTGCACGTCGTCGGCTCGGATGCGGCCTATGCGCGCCGCCACGTGCCGGGCGCGATCCACCTGCCCCACCGGCAGATCACTGCGGAGCGTTTGGCAGAGTGGCCGGCCGATACCCTCTTCGTCGCCTATTGCGCCGGCCCCCATTGCAACGGCGCCGACCAGGCCGCACTCAAGCTCGCCAGGCTCGGCCGGCCGGTGAAAATCATGATCGGCGGCATCACCGGCTGGGAAGACGAAGGCCTCGCGTTTGCGACCGGCGCTACCCCCGGCGAAGCGCTGTCTCTGCTCGCTGCTTAAGCCGGCGCCAAACGCCCTTTGCAGCGCCGCACGCCTTGCCGGATGCGCGGCACTGCAGCATTTTGGATCGCGATCGATTTCAGCCTGAAATCGATCGCGATTGCGGCAAATGATGGGGCAAGTTCGGCCTTCCACCGGCCCTCGGTAACCCGCCCCGGCCAGCTAACCCCTTTGCACGAGATATCGCGATGCCCGCGTCACCCGTTATCGTCCGCCCATTTGAACGAGATGACGTCGCCTGCGTGCTGCGGCTGATGCGCGGCCTTGCAGTCTTCGAAGCTTATATTGACGCGTTCCGCGTGACCGAGAGCGATCTGATCGAGCATGGGCTTGGCGACAACCCACGCTTTGGCGTGCTGGTCGCGGAGTTTGGCAGCCGTGTCATCGGCATCGCTGTGCATTACGTCATCCCCTGGACCTACGATCTGAAGCCGACGCTGGTGCTGAAGGAACTTTTCGTCGATGAAACAGCACGTTCCCTGGGGGCCGGCGCGGCGCTGATCGACGCCTTGAAACGTCATGCCGCAGCGATCGGCGCACCGCGCATCGAATGGTCGGTGCTTGCGAGCAACGAAAATGCCAAGCGCTTCTACCTGCGCCAGGGCGCGATACACGATGCGATATGGGAGCCCTGGACGCTGCCGATCGGGACCGACGAGACCTAAAAGGGAGTGTGGGGGATTTGTCTTTGTCCATGCGGGCTACCGTCAGGAAAATCCTGACCCGATTGGGTGAAAAAGCTGGGGATTTTCCCGTAACCCAAATTGACTATTAAAATCCCCTTAAAATCCATTGCTTTCAGATCACGCTTTTGCCACACTGTACTTGCGATTGCGCCCCGGAAGTATGCAATCCCCGGAAGAGTATGCATGCTTGTGGTTATATTGCAGTGCAGTTGCTTTATTAATTTTATTGCGCGCTTGAGCCTCCGTCCCCACGGGGGCTCAATCATTTTTGGACACCCCTTTTCCCTCCGTGACGGCCCGGCGCTCTCGGGGCCTTCCAGAGAAGGAGGCAAGGCATAGACGCAACGGAAGATAGCGCCGCATAGATCGCTCCCGCAAACATTGCGGCCTTTCAGGTGGGAAGCTGTCCGTTGAATTCCACGCCCTTGAAACCATCGATCCCGGCAAGATCGACGATGCAGCCGAAGCGATCTTGCCGCGCGAAGATGCGCTGTCTCGCATCGCAATTCGACGGCACACGCGACCGCTTCAACCGCGAGGACCCCGCGCGGGCTTTGGCGCTGGAAGATGGGACCCGCCTGCAAGGAGGGGGTTCAACGTTTGCAGGCCGATCGGACGAGGCTGAAGGAAGCGGTGGCCCGCCTGAAGGGGAATATCTGCAGGCGGCAGGCGCCGGCCGGGATCGGAAACCCCGGCCGCGTGTCTTCGTGCTTAATGCCCGCCGAGCACCAGCGTCTGCACCGGCAGCATCAGCGCCTGAATGCGCAGGATCGCCGCATGCACGAGGCCAACGGCATCGACACCGTGCAGATAGGCCCACTGCAGCGTGCTGATCCCCGGCTTGTCCAGTTCGTCGTGGTTGCTGGTGTAGGCATTGGCGATGCAACTGCTGCCGGGCGGAACGTCGTCGAGCACGCCGGGATAAAGCGGCTCCATGACCACGGTCAGCGTGCCGGGTTGCGAGATCTGCGTAACGTCGATCAGCTGGTCGCTGGCGCGCACCTGGCCGGAGGCAATCACGTCCTGCACCTCTGTGACGACGAGCGGAATGATGGTGAACGGCTTGCCGACGCAGGTCGCCTCGCCGATCATGCCGGGCTTCATCACCTGAGCCTCGATCTGCCCGAAGCCGGCCACCAGCCGGGCCCGGCCCGCGTCTTCCGGCACGAGCACGCCCGCTGGCCTCAGCAGCGGGTTGACGATTTCGCCGACCCGAAGCGTGAACTGCTGCAGCGTGCCGGACACGCCGGCGCGCACGGTGGTCTTGGTAATATCGACCTCCGCCTGCTTCAGCGCCGCTTCGGCGCTGGCCTTCTGCGACGGCAGCAGCGATTGCAGCTTCGTCTCCAGCGTCTGCTTGTTGGAAAGCACAGCGGTCAGCGCGCCCTTGCGCCCTTCGAGAAGCACCTGCTTGCGCTCGATTTCGCGGCGGGCAACGACGTTCGGGTTGAGCCGGTTAAGCTCCACCTGTGTGTTGTATTCGTCCTCGGCCTGCTTCACGTCGGCCTGTGCCTGGACGATCGCGCCATCAGCGGCAACAAGCTCGGTGCGACCGACAGCCAATTCGGCGTCAACCTCGGCGATCTGGCGGCGGGCGACTTCGGCGGCCGCTTCCTCCTCCGAACTGTCGAGCTTGAACAGCGGCTGGCCGGCCTTCACCTTCTCAAAGCGCGTGGCATAGATCTCCGTGACGCGCCCGTTGGTCTCCGGCAGCACGGCGACCGTCCGGAACGCGGCCGTCACGTTCTTCGTCGACGGATGGAAGTAGAAGATCAGCGTGATCAGCGAGATCGTCAGCACGATGCAGGCGGTGATGCCCCAGCGCAGCTCGAACCAGACCGAATAGATGGTGATCTCGCGCCCGATGCGTTTTCCCTGGCCGTAACGGCGGAAGAGATAGTCGGGCAGGATGGTCAGCATCGAGCAAAGGATAAACTCGAACATGGCTTATGCCTTCCCTTCCGTCGATGGCTGAGCGGGCGATGCGTGGCCGTGGCTGGACAACGCGTGCGGCTGTGGGTGGCTTGCTGCAGGCTCGGCCTCCACGTCCCTCGCCTCCGGCACGGTCGGCTGGTCCACCTTACCGGCAATCCGCTCCAGCGAACCGGCGATCGATGAAAGCGGCGATGAGAAATCGGGAAGGTCGATCAGGGCGAGAAGCAGAGCTGCGCCCCACAGGAGGTTGTTGTGGGTGAGCAGCGACAGGAGCGCCAGGACCGCCACCAGCTCCAGCTGGATCTTGTTGGTCTTGTGCGCCATGACCTCCGGCAGCGAATGCAGCCTGAGATAGAGTGTACCGAGCGCGAAAATCGCCACGATCAGAAAAACGGCAACCGCATTCAAAAGCCAGTCGGACTGGCCCGGGGCTGTAATAAAGCCCGGCAGGTGATGGATGGCTGCAGGATGGATGGCTTCGGACATTACGCCTCCGCAAATCGGACTGGACCACGAGAATCGAACATTAGCACCCCTCAAAAAAAACGAAATAGAAGCTTGCACTTCAGCCGCAACTTGACCTTGCGGCAACACGCGCCCTATCAATCGACGCGCCGGCACTTCGAAGCGCCGCCGGTTTCGAGCAGGATCGAAAGGCACATGCTGTTCCCGCGGTAACGGCACCGGATGCCCACTCGCCCTAACGCGCGCAGACGCCCGCGCCCCTTTCGCGGCGCGTGCCGGCACAAGTACAGCCAGAAGGAGAGACCGCCATGGCCCAGAACATCTATGATCGTCAGGAGTTTTTCGAGGGCTACAGCCAGCTCGGGCGCTCGGTGCATGGTCTTGCCGGGGCCGCGGAATGGCCGGCGATTCGCGCGCTCCTACCGGATCTTTCCGGAAGCCGCGTCGTCGATCTCGGCTGCGGCTATGGCTGGTTTTCGCGCCACGCCCGCGAGGCCGGTGCCGCCCATGTGCTCGGGCTCGATCTCTCCGAGAAGATGATCGCCCGCGCCAAGGCCGACACATCAGATCCAGCAATCGACTACAAGATTGCCGATCTCGACCAGCTCGACCTGCCCGAAACGAGCTTTGACTTCGCCTACAGCTCGCTTGCCTTCCACTATGTCGAGGATTTCGGCCGGCTGGTCGCGACCATCCACAAGGCGCTGGTACCCGGCGCCCATTTCGTCTTCACCATCGAGCACCCGATCTACATGGCCTCGCACAATCCCGGCTGGCGCCTCACCGATAGCGAGCGCACCTGGCCCGTTGATCACTACTCAGCCGAAGGCCCGCGCACGACGAACTGGCTGGCCAAGGGCGTGATCAAACACCACCGCACCATCGGCACGACGCTGAATACACTGATTGGCGCAGGCTTCGCCATCCGCCACGTCGAGGAATGGCGGCCGACGCAAGAGCAGATCGCCGAGATCCCGGCTCTGGCCGAAGAGATGGACCGGCCGATGATCCTGATCGTGAAGGTGCAGAAGTAAGCGACGACGACGGCCGTTACATTGGCCGCCTCTCGCCCTTACCCCTTCTCCTTCAGCGTCTCCTTCTGGGTGATCAGCCGGGCACTGTGCTGTCCGCTCAGATACGTCCAGAACCAGCTCCAGGCGACGGCGAAGCGGCTGCGCGTGCCGATCAGGAAGTAGATGTGGGCGATGCCCCAGATCCACCAGGCAAGCGCGCCCTTGATCTTGAAGCGGCCGAAATCGATGATCGCCGCGCGCCGGCCGATGGTGGCAAGGCTGCCCTGGTGGCGATAGCGGAAGTCTCCGGGCGGCTTGTCGCCTGAAAGCCGTGCGCGGATGACGTCGGCCACATAGGCGCCCTGCTGCTTGGCGGCGGGCGCAATGCCCGGCACCGGCTTGCCGCCGTCATAGGTGACGGCAGCCGTGTCGCCGATGACGAAAACGTCGGGATGGCCGGGAGCCGTGAGGTCAGCGCCGACGATCGCCCGGCCGGCGCGGTCGGCCGGGATATCCAGCCAGCGGGCAGCGGGCGAGGCCTGCACACCGGCGGCCCAGACGAGCGTACGGCTGCCGACGAACTGGTCGCCGATGACAACGCCCTCTTCCGTGCAGGATGTCACGGGTGTACCGGTGCGAACCTCGACGCCGAGCCGCTCCAGCTCCTTGACCGCATAGGCCGAAAGATCCTCGCTGAAGGCGGCGAGAATGCACGGCCCCGCTTCCACCAGGATCACACGGGCCTGCCGCGTGTCGATGCGGCGAAATTCGTCGGGAAGCGTGCGGTGCGCCATCTCGGCGATGATGCCGGCAAGCTCGACGCCGGTCGGGCCGGCACCGATGACGGTGAAGGTCAGGAGGGCGGCACGGAGATCAGGATCCTCTTCGAGCTCGGCGCGCTCGAAGGCGAGCAGCACCCGCCGCCGGATCGTCGTCGCGTCTTCCAGCGTCTTCAGGCCGGGGGCAAAGGGCTCCCATTCGTCATGGCCGAAATAGGCATGCGTCGCCCCGGTCGCCAGCACCAGCGTGTCGTAGGCGATCCGCTTGCCGTCCCTGAGCACCACGGCCTTTCCGGCCCCGTCGACATCGCTCACCTCGCCTAGCAGCGTCGTCACCTCCGGCCGGTCGCGCCAGAGGCTGCGGATCGGCCAGGCGATTTCGGAGGTCGCGATCAGCGTTGTTGCCACCTGGTAGAGCAAGGGCTGGAAGAGATGATGGTTGCGCCGGTCGATGAGGGTGATCCTCACCGGCGCGCCGGCAAGCCCCTTGACGAGTTGCAATCCGCCAAACCCGCCGCCGACAACGACCACGTGATGCCTGTCCTGCATGTTCTTTCCAGTCGGCTTTGCGACCGGCCTTCCGTTGGACATGCCACAACATTGGGGTTGTGACCGCCAAGGACAAGCGCAACCACCTCATGTCACCCTTGCAAAAAGTCAAGAACAGCCCGCAACCGTCAGCGCTCGTTCGGCGCGAGATGCCGGATCCGCGCCACATGCGCCGCAATATCCTCAGCCGTAAACGGTGAATGGCGACGTACGTCGCTGGCGGGATCAAAGCCGAGACCCAACCGCTTTTCCGGGCGAAAGGACCGCTGGGGCCGGATCGGCCTTGGCGCAAATCCGCCGCCGCAGGTCGGGCAGACATTGTGAAGCACCGTTTCCACGCAGCTTGCGCAATAGGTGCATTCGTAAGAGCAGATGCGCGCATCCGCAGACGCCGGCGGCAGGTCGCGGTCGCACAGTTCGCAGTTCGGTCTGAGTTCAAGCATGGTCGGCTCCAAGGGTGGCGGGTGATGGCCCCGCTTGCTCCCATGAAAAGCCTTTGGCATAAATGACAATATGCCCTCGTTTTACGCCAAACCCGAAAAAGCCGTGCGAACGGTCGCGATCGTGCTCTTCGACCGCACCAAGCTGATCGATGTGACCGGCCCGTTGCAGGTCTTCAACGACGCCCGCACCGCGTCGGGCTCCCGGGCCTATTCCATCGCGCTGGTCTCTGAGTTCGGCGGCCCGGTCGCAACGGACACAGGCGTTGCGCTCAATACCCGTCCGTTCTCCGATTGCACCGCGCCCGACACCCTGCTCGTCTCGGGCGGGCAAAGCGCGCTCGAAGCGGCGAATTCGGAAGAGCTGCAAGCATTCCTGGCGGCCATGGCCGGCCAATGTCGGCGCCTCGGCTCCATCTGCCTCGGCGCCTTCATTCTCGCGCGCGGCGGCCATCTTGATGGGCGGCGCGCAACGACCCATTGGGAAGATTGCGCCCAGTTGCAGCAGGATTTCCCAGATATCGACGTGCGCGAGGATTCGATCTACGAGCAGGATCGCGGCATCTGGACCTCCGCCGGTGTGACCGCCGGCATCGACATGGCGCTTGCGATGGTCGAAGAGGACCTCGGCCGCAGCGAGGCCCTGCGGCTCGCGCGCTCCCTGGTGCTCTACGTCAAGCGCACGGGCGGCCAGCGCCAGTTCAGCGCCGCCCTGCACCAGCAGATGACGAGCCGAGGCGACCGCTTCGATGCGCTGGTGGCCGAGATCCGCTCCGATCTTGCAACCGACCTCTCCGTGCCGCGGCTTGCGGACATGGCGCGCATGAGCGAACGGAGTTTCTCCCGCCTGTTCACGCAGGAGGTGGGCGCAAGCCCTGCGCAATTCGTCGAGGAATTGCGGGTCGACGCGGCCTGCGAGGCGCTCCAGCGCGGGGACGTGCCCGTCTCGCAAGCGCCGTTTCTCTTCGGCTTCGGAAACGCCGAGCGTATGCGCCGCGCCTTTCAGCGCCGCAAGGGCATCGCGCCCTCGGACTATGCGGCCCGCTTCGGCCCGCCCTCACGGGCGAAACCCGGAGGGGAAGCTTAAGAGGACGGAGACGCGACGGCGAAGGCGATGTCTTCCACCGCATCCGTGAGCACGATCTCGTCACCGAGCGACCATTCGGCCGCGCGTGCGGCGAGACGCGCAGGCACCATCGGCGAGCGGCCAGGCCCGGGCGGCACGTCATAGGTGGCGTGTGCGTCATTGGCGAGGATCATGGTGAAGTCCTTAGCCATGGCCGTGCGGGCTGTCGCCGCCAGGCACATTTCCGAAAGCATGCCGCAGATCGCGATCGTCTCGACCTTGCGCGCCCGGAGCTGGTCTTCGAGATCGGTGCCGTCGAAGCCGTCGTCGTGCCGTTTGCGCACGACCACCTCGCCTGACTTGGCGGCAAAGAACAACTGCCAGCCATCGGTCTCCGGTTCGTCGACAGCGCCCTCAGGCCCATCGTTCTGCAGGAAGATCACCGGCACGCCGGCCGAACGCGCCTTCTGCAGAAGCAGGCCAACTGCCCGTTGCAGATCGACATGGCCGGGCACGGCTTCAGGCCCGGAAATAAAGGCCCGCTGCACATCGACAATCACCAGCGCATCGGCAACGTCGCCACCGACCGCCTTGCTCACAGCGTCATTCGTCATTTCGCCTCACACCGCATAATCGACCGGCACCGCCGTGCCGCTCTTCAGGATTTCCATCGAGATCGAGGCGGAGACGTCGAAGAGTTCGACCTTGCGCACGATCTGCTTGTAGACCACGTCGTAGTGCTCGACACGCGGCAGCACGACCTTGACGATATAGTCATGATTTCCCGTCAAACGATGGGCCTCGACGATTTCGGGGATATCGCTGATCGCCCGGCGGAAGGTTTCGATCCATTCGTCCGAGTGGTGCGCCGTCTTGATCAGGGCAAACACGGTCGTCGGCACGCCCATGCGCTCGCGGTCGAGCACGACGATGCGCCTGGCGATGTAACCCGCCTCCTCCAGCCGCTGGATGCGGCGCGAACAGGCTGAAAGCGACAGGTTCACCCGCTCCGCCAATTCGCCGACGGCCACACTCGCATCCTGCTGCAGCAGCGCCAGCAGCTTCCTGTCTCTATCGTCGAGCACGCCGATCCCTCCCATGATCAGAAATTCATACGCTACATAATTGCACATTCACTCCAACATGCGCAAACCATTCGCGCGCATGGCCGCTTTTGCTCCCATCAAAGCGAACCATTGCCGCCGACCCTGCGGCATAGTTCAGCCCATCAAACGACGGTCGCCACGGACGGCGGCGGTAGCGGACAGAGAGGAATGGTTATGCGCAAGATCGGTCTTATCGGCGGCATGAGCTTCGAAAGCTCGGCGGTCTACTATCGCATGGTCAACGAGGCCGTTCGCGACCACCTGGGCGGGCTGCATTCGGCCGAGGTGCTTTTGCATTCCGTCGACTTCCAGTCGATCGTCGACCTGCAGAAGGCCGGCCGCTGGGAAGACGCTGCCAAGCGGCTTGCCGATGTCGCCCAGGGCCTCGAAGCGGCCGGTGCGGACTGCGTGCTGATCTGCACCAACACCATGCACCTGATCGCCGATCAGGTTCAGGCAGCAATCGACATCCCCCTCATCAACATCATCGACGAGACGGCAGCGCGCCTGAAGGCCGCAGGCAGCCGCCGGCCGCTGCTGCTTGCCACCCGCTACACCATGGAGCACGGCTTTTATGCCGAGCGCATGAGAAGCCACGGCATCGACATCCTGGTGCCGGATGCGGACGGCCGCACCCTCGTGCACGATGTCATCTTCGACGAACTTTGCGCCGGCAAGGTGCTGCGCTCGTCCCGCCGGGCGCTGATCGAATTGATCGACAAGGCCGAAGCGGAAGGCGCGGACGCCGTCATCCTCGGCTGCACCGAAATCTGTCTGACCCTCGACCCGAGAGCCTTGCCGCTGCCGGGCTTCGATTCCACCGCGATCCACGCGGAAGCTGCCGTCGAATTCGCACTGGATGGGGTTTGCCTCAAGCAGGCCGCGTAGTTAGCCGAGCGCGGGGCTAGGCTGCCCAATCGCGTCACATCGATCAGCCGCCACAAAGACGGCTATCGGCGGCGCGCAAGCGGCTGCAGGAAGACGCGCTCATAGCTCACGAACGGCGGATCGTCGGCGTAAAGCGCGTTCGCTGCCATCCCATCGGGATCCGCGGCCACATCGCTGCGATAGCGCAGATACGCCGCCTCGTCCGCAAAAGTGAAGAGCGCGACGGCGATGTCGCCGGCTCCGTCTTCGCCCACCCCCGGAAAACTGGCGCCGACGCCCTCAGGTTTTTCGCGCGGCACGAAATAGCCGTGATGCGTCCCGCCGTGCCGCTCGATCAGCGTCATCCAGGTTTGCGCATAGGCCTCGAATTCCGCCAGGCGGGCCGGTTTCAGCCAGTAGCGGATCTCGCAAGTGACTGTTGCTCGCACCATAGCGGACCGATCTCCTGTCATCCGGTCTTCGCGATCGACGGTCGCGTCGACGAAGCGCGTCTTCTCAGCGGTGTAGCGATCGCCGTCATATCGATAGGTCTCGGCGAGGCGTGCCTTCAGCGCCGCGTAGGCCAAGGCGGTGTCCGCATGGCTGCGCAGATGGTCGCGGAAGACAAGACGCCGTCGATGGGTCTCGTTGTCCGGCGGGCAGAGATAGACGCGCCGCTTCGGCTCGACCCCCTGCAGCATAAAGGCCCAGACATCGTCGTCGTACCGGTTGCCGCGCGCCTGGTAGCCGGCCGCAACGAGCAAGGCGCTGGCAACCGCAATGTCGGGCAGCCCCCTCAAGGTGACATCGATGTCGATGACGGCCTTTGCGGCCAGGCCGGGAACGGCCGTGCTGCCGATATGATCGACGGCGATTGCCAGCGCACCGAGGATGCGCCTGAGGTCCCCTTCGATCTCCCGGTAGCACTGCGGCCAGCCTGGGTCATAGGCAACGATCTCCACCCGCGTCGCCATTCAGAACTCCGCCTCGTTGCCGATGCCGCCCTCTCCCGGACGCGGCCCGCGAAGGCCGATGCAATTGCCCCAGGGGTCGCGCACCTGGCACATCCAAAGCCCCTCCTGGATCGCCATCGGCCCGCGATAGAGATGTGCGCCGAGCGCTTCGAAATGGGCGAGCGCCCGATCGAGGTCCGCGACCGCCCAGTAGACGACGGAACCGGCAGCACCGCTCGCCACCTTCTCGTCGGCCTGGACGATTTCGAGATCGATGGTGCCGATCCGCAGATAGGAAAAATCAAAGGCGGCAAGAAACCGATGTTCAGCGTCAGGAAATGCGCGCTGATACCAGGCAAGACCCGCCTGCGTATCGGCCACATGCACCAGAATGGCCGCCACCCCGTCCGCCATCACCCCCTCCATCCGCCATCCGGATCGCCTTGATACAGGATTCGCGGCCGTCTCAGGTGGAAATCGCCGGAGCGGCCGCTTGGCCGCGCCCGTCCGCGCCGCCCCGCACCGCCTGCCAATCGCATTCGGCAAGCCCCGCCGGCTTGAACGGGTCGATCAGCGTGCCCGAGACGATCGAGGCGAGCAGCCCCTGCATCGGCGGGGTGCGCGCAACTGTGGCTACCAGCCTGTCGCGCAGCCAGGCGAGAGCCGTCGAGTCCGACTGGTAGAAGGGCGTGAAGAGAAGCGACAGCAACTGGAACAGCGCGACGTGGTTGCGGCGTGCGGCGGCATAGGCGGCAAGTGCGGCATCGAGATCGCCAGCCGTCTCCAGCGCATGCGAAAGTGCTGCGACGTCGAGCAGCGCCATATTCGCCCCCTGCCCGAGCTGCGGGCTCGTCGAATGGGCGCTGTCGCCGACAAAGGCGATGCGGCCGGAGACCGGCGGGCGCATGGTGCGGTGCGCATAGCGCGCCAGCGTCAGTTGCTCCCAGTCACTGATCTGATCCAGCAACGGCGCACAATCCGGCCAGTAATCGAGAATGCGCGCCTTCCAGCGATCGAGCCCGGCCTGCCGTATCACGTCTGCGTCCGCTACCCGGAGGCTCCAGAAGAAGGCGACCCGGTCGCGCTCGCCCATCCGCGCGCGGCCCGCCGGCAGGATGCCGATCATCACCTTCGCCCGGTCGTAGCGCTGCACCAAAGCGTGCGCATCATGATTGAGGCCGTCGCTGTCGAGCGTCGCCCAGAAGGCGCTATAGGCAAGCTCGCGCACCTTGGGCGCGGCGGTCGAACCGGCTGCCAGCGCCGAGCGTGCGCCGCTTGCATCGATCACCAGATCATAGGCGCCCGCCTCATGCCCTTGCGCGTCCAGCATCACCGCCTTGCCGCCAGCCATTCGAACCTCGGTCAGCGTGACGCCGGTCTTGACCGGCAGCCCGGCCGCGGCCACGGCATCGTGAAGCGTATTGAGGAGGGCCGCGCGCTGCACCGCCAGCCCGAAGCGCCCACCGGCGAGCGCATCATAGCGCACGTCGAGCACGGTGCGCCCGGATTTGGCATCGGCGCCATAGAGCCGATCGATCCGGCTGCCGAGGACCAGCATCGGCTGCAACAGGCCGAGTGTGTTCAGGACCGTCAGCCCCGTCGGCTGCAGCATCAACCCGGAACCGACAGGTGAAGCTGCGTCGAACCGCTCGAGGATCTCCACCCGATGACCGCGCCGCGACAGCATCAGTGCCGCTGCCAGCCCCGCCGGGCCGGCGCCCGCTATGCCGATATGAAGTGTCTTCATGGTTCCCCGAGGTGACGCGGATGATCGGCGAAACTATAGGGAAAATCAAAGTGCTAGGGCAAGGTCACGCTACCGGGACACGACGTCGCGCGTGGCGCATGACGTTGCGTCATGCTGCAAAGGAGTGGCCGCGCCTCATCCGGCCTGCCGGCCATCCTCTCCCCGCAGGCGGGCGAAGTGGCACCCGCTCGTTCCATCGTCGCTCCCGCCAGTTGCGTCACCGTAGGAACGATCGGCGCGCCTTCGGTCTCATCTGACGGCTGCCCCACTCGGCAACGCTCCGACCGGCCGCGTCCCCTCTCCCCGTCTGCGGGGAGAGGGTTAGGGTGAGGGGCAAGCCCCACGAAACGATCACCGGACACGAAAATAGCAGGCGCGCCACAGCGCAACCAACCCGCGACTAAGGGGCATCATCGCCGCTACGAAACGCCCTACCCCTCCGCGTCATACACCTCGCGCGCGGCCCGAATGGCGCCGTGGTTTTCCACCGACCAGTCGACGAAGTGCTTGAGCAGGCCGAGCAGCGAGCGCCCGAGATCGGTCAGCGCATATTCGACGCTCGGCGGCTGTGTCGGGTAGACGGTGCGGTGGATGTAGCCGTCGCGCTGCAGGTCCCGCAGCGTCTGGGTCAACATGCGCTGGGAGATGTCGGGGATCAGCCGGCGGAGCTGCGAGAAGCGCAAGGGGCCGTCGGCGAGCGACAGGATCATCAGCGAGTTCCACTTGCCGCCGATATTGTCCATGACGTCGCGGACCGGGCAGTTTTCCATATCCATCGGCACGCCGCAGACGATCGCCACGCGCTTGCCCTTCATGTCCCCGGTCGGCTTGTTCATCGGCGGTACCCTTTTTGTAACCACAGCAGAAAAAACTGCCTCCTTTACAGCCCTACTGCGATTACGCGATAAGAGCAAGTCTCAAAAAGAGACCATGTGCCGAAGCATCTCCCAGGCAACGGCAGGAAGAGCCGGCGAGGCCTGCGCCGCGGCGTTCTGCGCGCGTTTCCGTCTCGGCCAAAACAGAAAAGGTAAGACCATGTCCGATACATTGCTCGTCACCGGCGCAACCGGCCAACTCGGCAAGCTCGTGCTCGACCAGTTGCTTGCGTCCGGCATCGCACCGGCCCGGATCATCGCCACCAGCCGCGATACGGCGAAGCTCGCCGATTATATCGCCAGGGGTGTTCAGGCCCGCGTCGCCGATTTCGACGATCCCGCTTCGCTCGACCAGGCCTTTGCCGGCGCCGACCGGATCCTGATCATCTCGACCGACGCGCTGGACCAGCCCGGCAAGCGGCTGAAGCAGCATCTGGCCGCCGTTGCGGCTGCGAAGAAGGCCGGCGCCAAGCACATCGTCTACACCTCGATGCCGAGCCCGGAAACCTCGGTCATTCCCTTCGCACCCGATCATCTCGGCACTGAAAACGCCATCAAGGCGACCGGCATTCCCTATACGATCCTGCGCAACGGCTGGTACATGGAGAACCTGTTCATGGCGCTGCCGCATGCTCTTGAGACCGGGCAATGGTATTCTTCTTCGGGCGAAGGCCGCCTCGCCCACATCGCCCGCGGTGATGCCGCCAAGGCCGCAGCCGCAGCCCTTGCCGCCTCCACAAGCGAGAGCCACACCTATACGCTGACGGGCGGCGAGCTGCGCTCGACGGACGAGATCGCAGCCCTCGTCGCCAAGGCGACCGGCAAGTCCCTCAACGTCGTGCACATCTCCGACGAGGCGCTCGCAGGCGGCCTGAAGAGCGCCGGCCTGCCGGACTTCCTGATCCCGATCGTCGTTTCCTTCGACGCCAACACCCGCGGGGGCCACATCGACATGGTGACGGGCGATGTCACCGCGCTGACCGGCGCGACGCCGGTGACGCTCGCCGCCTTTCTCGAAGCGAGCAAGGCGCGACTTGCCAGCTAAGCGGTAAGCCAGGCAGCGGGAGCCCGGCCGTTTGCGTCGGGCTCTCGAAACGACCTTTGCCATGCTGTCGGCACCGGGAGGGCACGAGCTGCCCGCCCTGCCGGCCAGACAATCTTCGCCATGGTCGTCACCGCCATTTGTTCTTGCTTTGTTCACGTTTTCGCTCTATGAATTCTCCTGGCTTCACCGCTTAAAAAAGGGGAAATCATGAGCGTTTATCTGACCGTCGGTGCATTGGATTCCGCCAGGTCCAATGCATTCTACGATGCCACCCTGGCGACGATCGGCTGGAAGGCGCACACGGACTTTCCGGACTGGCGCGCCTATTCCGAAGGCGGAACCGGCAATGGTCCCGTGCTGTGGGTCTGCAAGCCCTTCAACAATGAACCGGCAAGCGCTGGAAATGGTTCGATGGTCGGCTTCATGGTCCAGTCCCGTCAGGACGTCGATGCCTTCTACCAGGCAGGCATGGCCAATGGCGGAACGGATGAGGGCGCCCCCAATCCGCGGCCGCATTATGGGCCGCACTGGTACGCGGCCTACATGCGCGATCCCTCCGGAAACAAGATTTCCGTCGTCTACAACGGTTAGCCCATCGCTGCCTTGGCGGGACACAGTAGCCGGGCATCCCAAGCACCGCGCTCGCCGGCATGGGAAGGCTGATGCCTGGCACGCGGGCTTGGCAGCTTTTGCCGTCGCCTACCGGAAGGCCTCCACCGGCGAAGCATCGGCCCTCAGCGCAAGCTCGGCCAGAACGAGCGCGCCGACACCGGCGAGAAAGAAGCCGGCCGAAAGGTTAAGTGTCGTGCCATCGTAGAAGGCGCCCACCGCGATCGAAAACACCGTCGCCACGAGGCTGGAGCC
Organism: Ensifer sp. ENS06; assembly: GCF_014852205.1. Taxonomy (NCBI): domain Bacteria; kingdom Pseudomonadati; phylum Pseudomonadota; class Alphaproteobacteria; order Hyphomicrobiales; family Rhizobiaceae; genus Ensifer; species Ensifer sp. ENS06. The sequence goes on from NZ_JACVBC010000002.1 coordinate 613,400, forward strand.
GGAGGCGATCAGCGATGCGCCGAGCCCGGCCACCTGCCCGAGCGAACGCATGGCCATGGCGTTGAGATTGCCGAACAGCACGCCGACCGCAAAGAAGGCGGCAAAACCAAGCACCAGCAGCATCGCAAGCGGCGGCCGCCCGCCCCAATAGAGCGATGCCGCAAGCATCGCCAGCCCTGCCGCGGCCAGGCCCACAAAACCCCGGCGCGCCATCGCCTCCGCGCCAAAGCGCTGCACGAGCTTGGCATTGAGGAACGAGGCAAGCCCGATGCCCGTCGCCAGCATGGCAAAATAGAGCGGGAAGGTCTCACCGATTCCGTAGGCGTCGAAGAAGAGGTCGGCGGCCGTGCTCAGATAGAGAAGCTGCGCGCCGAAGACGAGCCCGGTCGCGACGATCAGCAACGTCACCCGCCGATGCGACAGGATGCGCCGCCCGTTCGATACGAGCAGCCCCAGGCGAAAGGGAATGCGTTTGTCGGCCGGCAATGTTTCCGGCTGCCGCATCACCAGCCACAGGCCGAGAACGCCCGCCGCCGCGAGATAGACGGCAAAGATGCTGCGCCAGCCGGCTACAGTGATGATCCCCTGCGCCAGTGTCGGCGCCAGCATCGGCACCAGAATGAACAGCGTGAACATGAACGACATGACGCGGGCCATGGCGTCACCCTCGAACTGGTCGCGGATCATCGCCCTCGTCGCGATCTTCGGCCCGGAGACGCCGACACCCTGAAGAAACCGGCCGAGGATGACCATTTCGAGCGAGTTCGCCACCATGGCGATGACCGTTCCGAGCGCATAGACGCCAAGGCCCAGGACCAGCGCCCTCTTCCGCCCCATCGCATCGGAAAGCGGCCCGAGCAGCAGTTCGCCGAACGCCATGCCGAGAATGAACAGCGAAATCACATGCTGGGTGGAAAGCGGCGGCGCGACGCCGACGTCGGCGCCGATCTGGCGCAGACCCGGCAACAGCGCGTCGATGCTGATCGAGGTCAGCGATGTCAGAAGCGCATAGAGAACGATGCGCTCGCGAAAACTGGTCTGAATGGTCATGGGCCGGAGATGGGCGAGAGGACGGGCTTGCTCTATAGCAGCCCCCGTTGCAGATTGCATTGCGTTCGCGCCTGCGTTGCCCTGAGTATTTTCAGGATGTTACGGCGTCTCATTTGCCAGATGCGCGGCATCCGCCAGGCGGACGACGGCGCGATTCCTGAAAAAATCATCCTCGCGCAGATGAGTGATGCTTCCGGATTTCGCCGGGAAGCTCAAGAAGCCGGCGGCCTCGATCGGAACCTTCATCCAGGCCGCCATCACCAGCGTCAGCGTGAAACCGTGGGTGACGATGATCTGCGTCGGACAGGGCCTGGCGACGATGGCCTCGACGCAAGGGTAGACCCGAAGCGCCACGTCGCGGCGGGTTTCCGCGCCGTCGATACCGCAATCATGATCCAGCCGATTGTCGTCCGGCGCCGCGGTATAGCGCGCGTCGAGCCAGGCCTGCGGCCTGCCGCCGGCCACGCCATAGCTGATTTCGCGAAGAGCGGCGGTTTCCGTCACGGGCGCGGCAAGGCGCGCGGCGATCGCCGCCGCCGTTTCAGCAGTGCGCAAAAGGTCGGAGCTGAAGATCTCGACCTGTCTCCCGCCGACAAGGGTCGCAAGACGCTCGGCCGTGGCTGCCGCATCCTTTCGGCCGCCCTCGGTCAGGCCGGTATCGTACCAGCCGCCCACCCTGCCCTCGACATGGTGGACGGATTGCGTGTGGGTGACGACGAAGAGTTCCTTCATGCGAAGGCGCCTCAGACCTCCTGCCCGCAGGCGCGACGGAAGCGGCGCACGGTCTCGGCCATGCCGTACTCCAGCGCATCGGCGGTCAGGCCGTGGCCGATCGACACTTCGGCAAGGTTCGGAATGTGCCTGGCAAGCAGCGGCAGGTTGGCGACAGTCAGGTCGTGGCCGGCATTGACGTCGAGACCGAGCTCGGCCGCCATCGCCGCCGTGCGGCCAAGCTCGCCGGCGATCTTCTCGGCCTTTTCCGGATCGTCATAGCAGCCGCCATAGGGGCCGGTGTAGAGTTCGATGCGGTCCGCACCCGTTTCCTTGGCGATGCGCAGCGCCTCCATGTCCTCGTCGCCATCGGCAAACAGCGAAACGCGAAAACCCTTCTTCTTCAGCCGGCCGACCACATGGCCGAGCAGATTGTGGTTCTTGCGGAAATCCCAACCGTGGTCGGAGGTCGCCTGCGCCGGATCGTCGGGCACCAGCGTCACCTGTTCCGGCCGGTGCGCTTCGACGAGACCGAGGAACTCCTCGTTCGGGTAGCCTTCCATGTTGAATTCCGTCTCCGGGAATGCGCCGTCGATCAGGTCGCGGATCGGCTGCAGGTCGGAAAAGCGGACATGGCGCTGATCCGGCCGGGGATGCACCGTGAGGCCGGCGGCGCCGGCTTCGAGCGCAATGCGCCCGAGTGCGGTGACGGAGGGCCAGGGTAGATCGCGCCGGTTGCGAAGCATTGCGACGGCATTCAGATTCACGGACAGTTTTGCAGGCATGTCTGAACTTTCCAGAGGCGGGGCCGCTCACGGCCCGATGCGGGCAATGTGGATGCAATGTTCTACTGCATATTTAACGAAAGCAGAAACGGTTTGAGGTCGGGATTATGCAGCAATTCCAAGGAGTACCAATGCAATATCCGCGTCAATGGCGCGCAGTGCGTTTGCCCGCCTTGTCTTGATCAAATCTTGACAATCGATCTCTCTAATATGCAGGAAAGCTCAATCACCGGAACGAAACCTTCGGGCCGCCGACACGCCGGCACCGGGCGAGCGAGCACCGCTACGATCTGTCACAGGGATTGAGGACGCAATTTTTACGTTTATTTCAGAAAAAACTCAAATTTGGCGTCTATCACCCCTGACAACCACTTCTTTTGGCCTTAAATTTCCGAATCAGATCGAATGGCCCTGGCCTACGCCGCGATCGCCTTCATAGATTTTTAGATCACATGACCCTGGAGCAAGCACCGATGACGACGGTCGAAAGACCCTGCGATGAGACGATACGGCGGACGCTCCGTCGCATCCTCGAAAGCAAGGCTTTCGCGCGCTCCGAGCGCTTGCGGGCGTTCCTCGCCTATGTCGTCGAAAAGGAGATGATCGGCGAAGGCCATCAGCTCAAGGGGTACTCGATCGCCATCGACGTCTTCGACCGGCCACAGGCCTTCAACGCCGACAGCGACCCGCTGGTGCGCGTGCATGCCGGCAAGCTGCGCAAGCTGCTCAAGGCCTTCTACGAGGGCGACGGCGCCGACGAGGAATGGCGCATTGCCATTCCCAAGGGAACCTACGTTCCGGAATACCGCCACGCGCGGACGGAAGTGGCCGAAACTGCCGCCCCCGCGCCGCGTCAACCGAAGCCGGCCAAGCGGCGCTTTGCCGGGCATCGCCCCGCCTGGCCGCCGGCCCCGCTCTCCTCGCCGCTCTCCGTTCTGAGCGTCCTGCCGCTGTTGCTCTTTGCCCCGATGCCGTCGCAGGAAATGACGCTGGACCTCGACGCCCAGGCCAAGCTCTTCAACGCCCGCCACGCAACCGAGCGGGTGCTGCCCGCCGTTACCGTGAAGCTCAGCGGCGCCGAAAACAGCGATGCGAAGGCCTTCGCCACGGCGCTGCGGCTTGCCGCCCAGCGCCACAAGACGCTGGCGCGCGCCACCGATGGCGACACCGGCCGACCGGTCTCGCGCAACTCAGCACTTTCCTTCACAGTCCAGGTGACCTGGTACGACGCACCGGCCCAGGGCATTCGCGTCACCCTCTCCCATGACGGCGAGAACGTGCCGATGCGCCAGGACTTCATCACCTGGAAGCGGCTCGAGACCGAGCCTGACCTGCTTTTCGAGAGCATGTCGCTCGCCGCCGAACTGTTTTCGCTCGATGGCGAGATCTATAATCACGCCCGCGAAGAGCAGATCGAAAGCCCGCTGATGGGCTGCATGGCCGCCACCCAGCGCTATCGCAAGCACCTCACCCGCGACACCTTCGAGACCGCCTGGTCCTGCCAGCAGAAACTCTCGCCGCTGCGCGGCGACGAGCCGCTGTTCATCCTCAGCGCCAACAGCCCGCTCAAGGTCATCGGACACTGAGCCTGCCCGGCGGGGCGGGCAAAGGCCGGTCCGCATGAAGCGGCTGCGACCCCCGGTCCGCCACATTCGCCTGCCATACTGGGACTGGTCATATTAGCGATTCGCGTATACGGTACACGCATGCGTTGGGAATGGGTGCCTGGGTGCTCGTCAGGCAAGCATCGATGTCCTGAGTAAACCGTGCCTTGCGCGCGGAGGTGCCCCAACCGAGCAGCAGGTATTGTCGTTGACGATCAACGAGTGTCTCACCGCGCGGATCCGTCCGCACCTTTGAGACCCGACGATCGCCACCGCTTCCGGACGCGGATTGCGCGCGCCCCTGGGTCGGTCTCGATTCAGGAAATTGCAGAAACCGCGCGTCGAAAGACGCGCAGGCTGTAGACCGGGGACCTTCGACATGCCGCGAGACCACTGGAAATTCGAGGGCGTGCTGGCCGCGCCCGATCGTGTCGGCTTTCTGCCCGACCTGCCGCTTCCCCACCACGACCCCACGACGCCGCTGGCGATCGCCGACATGGCCGACGCTTTCGGCGTCACCCATCGCACGCTGCACTTCTACGAGGAGAAGGGGCTCCTGACCGCCGCCCGCATGGGGCCGATGCGGGTCTACAACGAAGATCACATTCGCCGCATGGCCGTCATCAACGCCTGCCGCGAGATCGACATGCCGATCTCGACCATCCTGGAACTGCTGACCGGACTTGCGGGCACCGAGGAGCAGGCCGAAGCCGACAAGCTGTTTCGCGACGCCCTGCTTGCCCGACGGCGTGAGCTTGCCGCCCAGCAGGCAAACCTGCGCCGGCAGATGCAGCGCATCACCGAGCTGCTCGAAACCACCGACGGAGGCGAAGCCACCGATGAGGACGGCCATGTCCATCTCTCGCCGATCGAAAGCGAGTGCCTGACCTTCATGGCCGACGGCTATCCGGCGGCGCGCATCGCCGGGCTAATGGATATGGACGTGGCGGCAGCGCTTACCCTTGAAGCCGGCATCATCCGCAAGTTCGGCGCCAACAACCGCTTCCAGGCGATCGCCAAGGCGGTGCTTTCAGGCATGATCTCGCCGGAATAGCGAGAACACGGCAGCCGCCCCCGATGCCTTGCCGTCCGCATCCTCGTGCGTGAAGAGGACGAGGTCGCGTTGCGCCTCACCTAGGTCACGACGCTCTGCTGCAGCCCCTGCCCGCAGGCCTGCCACAGTAAGGCGCGCCGAACAGTTTGCAGGTCCACGCGGCACAATTCTCTTGAACGGCAGACATTGCGGTGTCGCCATTATCCCGCACGTGTTACGAGGGCGCCTGAACAAATACGGACGAGAGACCCCGATGCTTCCCTGGATAGAGCTGGACCGCGCAACCATTCCCGGTGACGGCGACGAGCTGCGCCTGAAGCAGCGCGGGCAGGAATTCTCGATCATGCTCGGCTCGAACGAGCTGATGAACAGCCGGTTGAGCGGCTCGGAAGAAGCGCTGGCAACGCTCGCCCATGAGCGCATCGCCGGCGGCAAAAACCTGAGCATGCTGATCGGCGGCCTGGGCATGGGCTTTACCTTGCGCGCGGCCCTTGCCGTGCTGCCAGGCGATGCCCGTGTGACCGTCGCCGAACTGGTTCCGGCCGTCGTCGACTGGGCGCGCGGCCCCATGGCCGATCTGCACAAAGGCACGCTCGACGATCCCCGCGTCGATATCCATGTCGGCGATGTCGGCGCGCTGATCCGCTCGAAGAAGGCCGCCTACGACGCCATCCTGCTCGATGTCGACAATGGTCCGGATGGCCTGACGCGTCCCTCCAACGACAGCCTCTACAGCCACACCGGCCTTCGCGCTGCGCAAGCCGCCCTTCGGGCTGGCGGCGTGCTTTCCGTCTGGTCGTCGGCACCCGACAGCGCCTTCACCCGCCGCCTGCGCGAAGTCGGCTTTGCCGCCGACGAGGTGAACGTGCGCGCCAACGGCAAACGCGGCGGCGCCCGCCATATGATTTGGATGGCAACGAAGCGGTAACAGCTCAAGACGGCTGCACCTCAGATCTTGCGGAAGGCGCGGCTCGATATCGAGATCGGATTGCCTGATGGGTCCTTCGCATTGGCGAACTGATAGCCATCGGCCTGATGGATGGACCCGAATACCAGCCCTTCCTGAGCGCACTCTCGGCTGAAGGCTTCGACATCCCTGACATCGAACACCAGCTTGATGAGGGATTGGCCTTTCCGCTGCCCCTTGGCCGCCGGATGGACCATCAGGCTGGCGCCACCGTCTTGCGGGATCAGCTCGACGATACGGTCGCCCGCCTCGCGCGATGCCTGAAAGCTGAAGTGCTTTTCGTAGAAGCGAACCGTCGCTTCCACGTCATGGGCGTAGAGAATGATCCTGTTGATCGGCAACGACGTCCCTTCCCTCAGGTCGCGCCCAGCTCAATCAATCAACGAACGATGGTCAGCCGCTCCGCAGCGCGAGTGATCGCGGTATAGAGCCAGCGCTCGCGGGTATCGCGGAAGGCCCAGCTTTCGTCGAACAGCACGACATTGTTCCACTGCGAGCCCTGCGCCTTGTGCACCGTCAGCGCGTAGCCGTAGTCGAACTCGTCGTAGCGCTTGCGCGTCGTCCAGGGGATCTCGCCCTCGACATCCTCGAAGGCCGCCTTCAACAGCTTGATCTTGGCGGCACCCCGATCCATGTCGTCGTCTTCGGGCCGGATCATCAGGTTGATGCCCGGCTTCACCGTCTCCTTCGAAGAACTCATCACCTGCCACAGCGAGCCGTTGAGCAGGCCCTTGGCCGGGTCGTTCCGGAGGCACACGAGCTTGTCGCCCGATTGCGGATAGTCGCTGGTGAAGCCTTTCAGTTCGCGCAGGCGCTGGTTGTAGCGCCGGCGGGTCTTGTTGGTGCCGACCAGCACCTGGTCGGCTTCGAGCACCAGTTCCTGGTTCACCTGAGAGCGACCGATCACATGCGTGGTGCCATAGTCGCCATGCATGATTTCCTTGCCTTCGCGCACCTGCATGGCGAGCTGGATGATCGGATTGTCGCGCGCCTGGCGGTGAATGTCCGTCAGCAGGTAGTCCGGCTCCTGATTGGTGAAATAGCCGCCGCCCGTAACCGGCGGCAACTGGCCGGGGTCGCCAAGCACCAGGATCGGCGTGCCGAAGCTCATCAGGTCCTTGCCGAGTGCCTCGTCCACCATCGAGCATTCGTCGACGATGATCAGCGCCGCCTTGGCGACCGGGCTCTGGCGGTTGATCGCAAACATCGGCGCGATCGAGGTCTTGCCGGTTTCCTCGTCGGAAACCTCCTCTTCGCCGCGCGGCCGGTAGATCAGCGAGTGAATGGTCTTGGCGTTGCTCGCGCCCTTGGAGCGCAGCACCTGCGCCGCCTTGCCGGTAAAAGCGGCAAACAGCACGTCGCCATCGACATGCTCGGCAAAATGCCGGGCCAGCGTCGTCTTGCCGGTACCGGCATAGCCGAACAGCCTAAAGAGCGGCGAGCGGCCCTCTTTCAGCCATTGCGAAACGGCCTTCAGGGCCTCGTCCTGTTGCGGTGCGAATTGCATGAGGCTGAGTGTCAGGATTCGGGCCGCACACGCAAGCCCGGAATTGCGGCCCCACCGGAGGACCAGGAGCCGCCAGCTTCGCGAGCGTCAACGCCGCGCGCAAAATTACCCCGCAAAATCAAGGCCGCGCCTCGTCACCGCTCCTTCCGGCGCGGCTTACGCCCGGTCGAATCTGTTCACGTTTTTTTCTCATTTCGCCTCCTGCCCGCACGGTGCTCGCATTGCCCGCTGGCAATCCTGTGGCACTTTCTTGCTCTGCCCCTTGAATGCAACGCCGCATTGTTGCTAACGAGCGTGACGTGATGGCGCCCGCGCTTCTGCTGGCGAAGACCATCGCTCGAAGCCCGTCAAGGCCGGCCCCGGTGGCCGTTCCCGCCTTTCCGGGCCATGCCGGAGAGTGCCCGTGAAAACCGACAAGCCAGCTGCGCCGCTCGCCCCGGACAAGGTCGGCATCGGACGGTTCGCGCCCTGGCTGCAATGGAGCCTGCTGCTTGCGGTCTCCATCGTCCTTGCCTCGTTTTTCGAATTCATCGGCCTTCCGGCCGGGCTGCTCATGGGCCCGATGCTGGCCGCCGTGCTCGTCGGCATGAATGGTGGCACGATACGCCTGCCGCGCCAGCTGTTCTTCTGCGTGCAGTTCATCCTGGCAATGATGATTGCCGGTGCCATGACGCCGGGCATGCTCGCCACCTTCTCCGGCAACTGGCCGCTGTTTCTCGCCGTCATCCTCTCGGTCATCGCCGTCAGCACGCTCTGCGGCTGGGTCATCACCCGCATGCGCATCCTGCCGGGCACAACCGCGATCTGGGGATCGTCGGCAGGCGCCGCTTCGACCATGCTGCTGATGGCTGACGCCTATGGGGCCGATGCACGCCTCGTCGCCTTCATGCAGTATCTGCGCGTGATCTTCGTCGCCAGCACCGCGACCGTGGTTGCGCATATGTGGGTCACCGGCGCCGAAGCCGAACAGACCACCCACTGGTTCGCACCGATCGACGGCCTGCTTTTCCTCGAGACAATCGCCGTCGGCCTTGGCGCAGCGCTCGCCGGCCGCTTCCTGCGCGTGCCCGCCGGTGCCTTCCTGCTGCCCTTCCTTCTCGGCGCCGTGCTGAACGTCTCAGGCGTCATGACCACCGCGCTGCCGCAATGGCTGCTGGCGATCTGTTTTGCCATGCTCGGCTGGAACATCGGCCTCGGCTTCACCCGCCAGATCCTCATCCATGCCCGCCGCGCGCTGGTGCCGACGATCATCTCGATCGTCGTGCTGATCTCGTTCTCCGGCCTGCTTGCCCTGCTTTTGATCAAGGTGGTCGGCATCGATCCGCTGACCGCCTATCTCGCCACCAGCCCCGGCGGCCTCGACTCGATCGCCGTCATTGCCGCCTCGAGCAAGGTCGACCTCTCCTTCGTCATGGCCCTGCAGACAGCCCGCCTGCTGATCATCACCATGATCGGGCCGGCGCTCGCCCGCTTCGTCGCCGACCGGGCTTGACGATGTTGGCCCGACACGTTTCCAATGCGCTGCCGGGAGAGCACTCGTGAAGACGCTCAGAATCTATGGACCTCCGGAAGCCGCGCTTCCCTTCGACCTGCGCGACATCCTGCAGCGCCTCGCACCCCGCTCGCTGAGAGCGTCGTGGAGAGTTTCCGCCGTCGACGCAGGTTATCAATGGTTCGATGCCACCGGCCCCGGCGGCGACGTTCTGGAGAGTTGGGCCCAGTCCGGGAGCATGATCGAGGGCCGGCACCTGGCCGCCGCTGTGCAAGACGTTCTCCAGATCATCTGGGGAGAGTTTACCGGTTTCCTGCCCGGCACCCCGAACAGCCCCTGGATCGTCATTCGCGCCATCGACAGCACGTTTTACGAAATCACCACGGACGACGAGACGGTTCTGCAACGGGTGGAGACCGGTTTCCAGGGCGCTCGCCGTTCTGATGCCCCGTGGAAACCGGCCGACTAGCACCATCGGCTGCTCCCTCACGAAAGCGTCTGCAATCCTCAGGCGCTTTCCGCCAATCGCGCAGCGAAGCGCGCCATCACGGTGGAGACCGCCTCCTTGGTGAGCCGCACGCGCGGCAGTTCGGCCGATTGTTCATGGACCAGCAACCAGAGATCCGGGGCCAATGGCGGCGCCTCCGGCAGCAGCGGAGTGAAGCCTGCCGCCTCGGCCGCAAAGGCCGGAAGCACGGCAAAGCCGAGCCCGTTTTTCACCGCCGCCATCTGCGCGCCGAGCGAGGAGAAGCGCATCGCAGGCTGCAGGCCGGGGCATAGGGTTTCCAGCCAGGCGACCATAATCAGGTAGCTCAGCCCCTCGCTCCAGCCGACCAGCCGGTGGCGGTAGAGGTCGGCAGGTGCGCTCGGCATGCCGTGACGCGCGATGTAGCCAGGCATCGCATAAAGGCCGAAGGCGAGTTGGCCGAGCCTGCGCTGGCGATAGTTGCCCTGCTGCGGCCGCACCAGGCGCAGAACGATGTCGGCCTCTTCGCCGGCAAGCCGCACCGGGCGCACGCTCGAATGCATCTCCAGGCGGATTTCCGGATGCTCCAGCAGGAAACCGGCGAGGCCCGGCAACAGGACCTCCTGCCCCAACAGTTCAGGCACGTCGATGCGCACCGGGCCGGCAAGGTCGTTGTCCTTCTCCCGCGCCGTCCGCTCGAAGACCCGCATCTGCGCCTCGGCCCGCTCGGCCGGCGCCAAAAGCGCCTCGCCCGCCGGCGTCAGGTCGTAACCGTCGCGGTGCGGCCGGAAAAGCCTGACCTGCAACGCCGCCTCCAGCACCTCGATCCGGCGTGACACGGTCGATGCGCTGACACCAAGCCTGACGGAGGCCGCAGTCAGCGAGCGCGCATTGGCAACGGCAAGAAAGAATTTGAGATCGTTCCAGTCCATATCGCTTTCCATTTTTGGAAATCAGAATTGCGGAATGGTTTCTCGACCGAAGCCAGGAAATCAAGCAGTTTCTTCTGAAATCCGGAGAGAAACCAGCATGACGCCCAACATCGATACCTTTCGATTTTCCGAATTTGGCGAGCCGTCGGTGCTCGCCTTCAAGGCCGAGACGCTGGGCGAGCCCGGGCGCGGCGAAATCCAGATCCGCCATCTCGCCATCGGCGTGAACTACATCGACATTTATCACCGTCGGGGTTCGGCACCCCTGCCCCTGCCGAGCGGGATCGGCGTCGAAGGCGTCGGCGTGATCACCGCGCTTGGCGAAGGAGTCGAAGGCTTCTCGATTGGCGCACGCGTCGCCTATGTGGGCGGCCCGCCCGGCGCTTATGCCACCCACCGCAACCTGCCCGCCGCCCGGGCGCTGGCGCTGCCGGAGGAACTGGACAGCCGAGAGGTCGCAGCCCTCGTCTTCAAGGGACTGACCGTCGAATACCTGATCCGTCGCTGCATCGAGGTGAAGCCCGGCGACACGGTGCTCTTCCATGCGGCGGCCGGCGGTGTCGGCTCGATTGCCTGCCAGTGGCTGAGCCACATCGGCGCGACCGTCATCGGCACCGTCAGCTCCACAGAGAAAGCCGAGATCGCCCGGGCCAATGGCTGCCATCATGTCATCCTCTACAGCCAGGAGGATTTCCGGGTCCGCGTCGGCGAAATCACCGGTGGCAAGGGTGTCGGCGTCGTCTATGATTCCGTTGGCGCCGACACCTTCGCCAGGTCGCTCGACTGCCTGCGCCCGCGCGGCACGCTGGTTTCCTTCGGCGCCTCCTCCGGTCCGGTTCCCCCGCTCGACGTCGCCTCGCTCTCGGCCAAGGGCTCGCTCTATGTCACTCGTCCCTCGATCGCCCACTACACTGCCGAGCGAGGCGAGTACGAAGCGGCGGCGCGAGAGTTGTTCGGCGCCATGCAGGCAGGTGTCGTTCGTGCCCCAGCCATCACCACCTATCCGCTTCACGACGCCCGCAGGGCTCACGAAGACCTGGAGGCCCGGCGGACGACCGGATCCGTGGTCCTGCTGCCCTGAACGGCTGTCGCCTCCAACTGGTCAGCGCCCTATTCCCCCTCTCGTCGGCCGCGCGATGAACGTCGCGTGGCCGGATGCGTCCTGTGGCCGACCTGCAAGAACCGAACCGAAACTTCCGCCAGTTCTCCGGGAATAAACCCTGTGCTTGCCGTGTCTTACGGTTGGATCTGCACCATGCGGCTCCCGCGGAAACGGGACGAGGAGGCTTTTCGCCCGTTTCCGGACAGGAAAACCATCTTGAGGAAGGACAACTGCCATGAGAACGTTTCCACTGACGATCGCCATGCTGCTTGCGGCCAGCGTTACGGCTTTCGCCGCGCCGCCGGTCAAGGAAGTCGAGACCGCCAAGGGCAAGGTGCTGGCCGGAGAAAACGGCATGACGCTCTACACCTACAAGGACGATCATGGCGGCGTGTCCATGTGCTACGATGATTGCGCCAAGAACTGGCCGCCCTTCTTCGCGGAAGCCAGCGCCAAGGCAGATGGTGCCTATACGGTCGTCGAGCGCAAGGACGGCAAGAAGCAATGGGCCAAGGACGGTATGCCGCTCTACTTCTTCATCAAGGACAAGAAGATGGGTGACATGACCGGCGACGGCATGAAGAAGGGCGAATGGAATGTCGCCAAGCCGTAACGGCGGCAACGAGGATGCGGGGGCACCCCCCGCCTCCGACCGGTTCGAAGAGGATGTGCTGGCCCTGGTGCCGGCACTGCGGCGCTATGCCCGCAGCCTGGTGCGCTCGGACCCGGATGGCGAGGACCTGTTGCAGGATTGCGTGGAGAAGGTGCTTTCACGCCGCGCGCAGTGGCGCGGCGTGAACCTGCGCGCCTGGGCCTTCACCATCATGACCAATCTCGGCCGCAACCGGCACCGCTATGTGGCGATGCACCCGCAGGTGGCGCTGGACGAGGACCTGGGCCTTGAGGCCGAGACCCACGAGAGCGACCCGCTGGAGCGCTCGCGGCTCGAACGGGCGCTGAACGGGCTCTCCACGGAGAACCGCTCGGTGCTGATGCTCGTGGTGATCGAAGGATACCGCTACCAGGACGTGGCCGAGATGATGGCCATACCGATCGGCACCGTGATGTCGCGCCTGTCGCGCGCGCGGCGCCAGCTTGCAGAAGCCATGAAGGACGACAATGTGATCAGCATGCGGAGACCGAAATGACGGAAGGCCACAACACCGTCTCCGAAGACGACCTGCACGCCTATGTCGACGGCGCCCTTGGCCCGCGCGAGCGGTTGCGGATCGAGCAATGGCTCGAGCAAAACCCCACGCAGGCCGAAGAGGTCCGGCAATGGCGGGCGCAGGCGGTCGAGTTGCGCGCGCTCTTTGCCGGCTATGCCCGCAGCGACGCCGATGACCGGGCTCTGCTTCTGAGCAACGGCAGCGAACGCCCGCAACCGGATCCCGGCAAGGACACCCGATCGTTTGCCAGCATCGCCCGCGCCGTCGCCGCCGGCCTGGTGCTCTTTGCGGCCGGCGGCCTCACCGGCCTTTACGCGCCCTCCTTGCTCGCACCCGAGCAAAGCCCCCGGCCGACGCAGACGGCCGACAGCCTGCCGCGCCAAGCGCAATCGGCCTTCCTGGTCTATGCCAGCGAAGTGCGCCATGCCGTCGAGGTCGGCGCCGACGACCAGACCCATCTCGCGACCTGGCTTGGCAAGCGCCTCGATCATCCGCTCTCGATCCCTGATCTCTCCTCGCTCGGCTTCTCGCTGGTCGGCGGCCGGCTGCTGCCGGTCAACGGCAAGGCAGGCGCGATGTTCATGTATGAGGATGGCACCGGCCGACGGCTGACGGTGCTGCTCGGCCGCAACGACGACAACCGCGAAACCAGCTTCCGCATCGACGAGAACGACGGCGTCGAGACCTTCTACTGGATCGACGGCCCGCTCGGCTACGCCGTCACCGGCGAGGTGCCGCGCGATCTGCTGCAGCAGGTGGCGGATGAATGCTACCGGCAGTTCGAAAAGAGCGAGGCGACGAAGAGCTGAGGGGGAACCCGGCCAACGCCGATCAGGCTTTGTCGGCAAGGTATTTCAAAGAGTTACAGTCGAGCCCGCACATTCGTCTCACCCTGCGTACCCGAGACGCCCTGCGCTCAAAATCGCCGGGACGCTCACAATTTTCGGGATGCATCAGGTGCCGGCGCCCTTCGCCACGAGATAGGCCGAGAACATGTCGGCCATCGCATCCGCATAGGCCTCGATCTCCGCATCGCTGCGCGCCGTTCCCGAAAAATCCTTCCCCACCGTCGTCATCGTCGTCATGATCAGGTCACCGGCAAGTTCCCTGAGGTCGGTGGGTGCGTTCGGAAGAAGCTCGATCATGAACTGGTCGATGAGCGGATCGTTGGCCTCCTTGGCTTCCCGGGCTTCGGGCGCATCGCGATAAAGGGGTGCCGCGTCGCCCAGGGCAACCCGAACGGCCGCTTCCTCGCATTCCGAGCGCAGGAAGGCGTGAACCAGCGACCGCAGCCGATCGAGCGGCGACCGCGACCCGTCACTGAGGATCGTCGCCAGCAGCCCCGACGTCTGCCGCCATTCGTCGCTTTGCAGGCGGAACAGGATCGCGCCCTTGTTGGGAAAATACTGGTACAGCGACCCGACGCTGACGCCCGCCCGTTCCGCGACGCGGGCAGTGGTAAATCGCTGCGCTCCCTCCTCCTCCAAAACCTGAACAGCAGCCTGGAGAATGGCCTTCACCAGCTCGTTCGAACGCGCCTGCTTGGGCGCTTTTCGTGAAGAAATACGGGCACTTGATCTGTTGGCCATTGGCACCGTCCGCAATGCGATTAGCGAATGCGACGAATTATTCGTATTTTCCTCGGGAACGCAAGCCCATCGAAAACGAAGGAACATCCGATGACCACGCTCACCAGCCAGCCTCTCAAGGGCCTTCTCGACCGCCTGTTCGACGAGGCCGATGCCGCGACCAGCCCCGCAGTCGCGCAACTGCCCGCAAGCGAACGCGAACGATTGCTGCACAGCAAGACCGAATATCTGCAGCTCTACGGGCTCTTGAAGGATCTGTGGCTTCCGGTTTCGCGTGAGACCGGCAACCTCCTCTACATGCTCGCCTGCGCGAGCCGCGCCCGCCGGATCGTCGAGTTCGGAACGTCCTTCGGCATTTCGACGCTCTTTCTCGCAGCGGCGCTGCGCGACAACGGCGGCGGCGAGTTGATCACCAGCGAATTCGAACCGGCGAAGGTGGCGCGGGCCGGACAGAACCTCACGGCAGCCGGTCTCGAGGATCTCGTCGAGATCCGGCAGGGTGACGCGCTGACGACTTTCACCGACCTTCCCGACGCGATCGATCTGGTGCTGCTCGACGGGGCAAAACCGATCTATCTCGACGTCTTCAAGCTGATCGAGCCTCGCCTGCGTCCAGGCACCCTGATCATCGCCGACGACGCCGACAGTTGCCCGGAATATCTCGACTACATCCGTTCGGCCGCCGGCACCTACCTGTCGACACCGCTTGCCGAGGACATCGAAGTGACGATGCGCCTCGCCTGATCGGCGCCATCGTTTCGGTTGAGCGCCGGCGTTTACGCCCACGCAAGGGCACCACATCAAGGAGAACTGCAATGCATGTATTCGTAACGGGCGCGACCGGCTGGGTCGGGTCGGCCGTGGTCAAGGACCTGATCGCGGCGGGGCACAGCGTGTCCGGCCTGGCACGCTCCAGGGAAAAGGCCGCAACCCTCGCCGCAACCGGGGCTTCGGTCGTCGAAGGCGGGCTTGAGTCCGCGGCGATCCTGCAGCGGGCCGCAGGGCAAGCCGATGCCGTCATTCACACGGCCTTCAGGCATGACTTCGTCCACGGCCCGCTCGACCAGGACTTTTCCAGTTTCCTGGAAAGTGCGGCCGAGGATCAGCGCGTCATCGCGCTTCTGGGTGAGGGTCTCGCCGGATCGGATCGGCCGCTACTCGTAACCTCGGGTCTCGCCGGGCTGCCGCTCGGTGCCACGGAAACCGATCGGCCCAATGCCGCCGTGCCGCGCAAATCCGAAGCCGCTGCCCGTGCCCTTGCCGAGCGCGGCATTCGGGCGGCAACGGTCCGGCTCGCGCCTTCGGTTCACGGCGTGGGTGATTATGGCTTCGTCCCCATCCTCGTGCGTCTTGCGCGCCAGACGGGCGTTTCGGCGTATCTGGATGATGGCGCCAATTGCTGGTCGGGCGTCTACCGGGATGATGCAGCACGGGTCTATCGGCTTGCGCTTGAAAGCGGCACGAGCGAGAGCGTCTACCACGCTGTGGCGGACGAAAAGATCCCGTTCCGACAGATCGCCGAGATCATCGGCCGAAATCTCGGCCTGCCGGTCGAAGCCCGCCCGCCCGCGCATTTCGGCTGGTTTGCCGGCATAGCCGGCGGCAACATGGCCGCGTCCAGCGCCCGGACGCGAGCCTTGCTCGGGTGGAAACCTGTTGGGCCTGACCTGCTCACCGATCTGGATCAGGCAACCTACTACGGCACCTGACAAACACGTCCCTGCCGATGACGTCTCGGCAGTTCCCGCGCCTCGACAGTGTCCGTGCACGACTGCAGCCACCGAATGCCACATATTCCAAACTGCTTGTTTACGGTTGCAGGGAGCGTAATCTCAATCCATCCAGTCTGGGCCAGAGCGTGGCAACTTTGGCCCTGTGGCCGGCTAGAGAGCAACTTTGGGGGTCTGGGCAATGTTCACGCTTCTCGCTGTCGTCGCGCGGGTCGAATTGGCGCGCGCCTTTTTTATCCTTTCCGCCCTAGGTCTTGCAGGCCTTTCGCCCGGCAACTCTCGGGCCCAGGAGCAAACACCCGGCTACCGCGCCTGGACTGGCGATTTCGACGGCATGCAGCAACGCCGCCTGATCCGCATTCTCGTCCCTTTCAGCAAGACGATCTACTTCATCGACCGCGGCGAGCAATTGGGCACAGCGGTGGAGACCGGCAATGCGCTCGCAGAGGAACTCAACAAGGACCAGAAAAAGGAGATCGACAGGATCAAGGTCGTCTATGTGCCAACCAGCCGGGATCTGTTGCTTCCGGCCCTTGTCGAGGGTCGCGGCGACATCGTTGCCGCCAACCTGACGATCACTCCCTCGCGCAAGGAGGTCGTCGACTTTACCGATCCGCTGGCAACGGGCGTCAACGAAATACTAGTGACGGGTCCGTCGGCCCAGTCGATCGCAACGCTTGACGACCTCGGCGGAAAGACGGTGTTTGCGCGGCACAGCAGCAGCTACTTCGAACACCTCGGCGCGCTGAACGCCCGCCTGAAGGCATCCGGCAATACCGGGATCGATATCCGGCCGATCGACGAAAACCCTGGAAGACGAGGACCTGATGGAGATGGTCAATGCTGGCCTTCTTCCCTGGTGCGTCGTCGATGATCACAAGGCGCGCATATGGGCAACCGTGTTCGATCGCGTCGTTCTGCATGAGGATATCGCCATTGCTGCGGAAGGCGAGATCGCTTGGGCCATCCGCAAGGACAGCCCGAAGCTCGCGGCCACCTTGAATGCCTTCATCAAGACCCACAAGGTCGGTACCGCCTTCGGCAACGTTCTGAAGAAGCGCTATTACCAGAGCGAGAAGATGGTGCGTGCCGCCTACGAGCGCTCCGAGCTTGAAAAGTATCGCACCCTGCGTGGCTTCTTCGAGACACACGCCACCACCTACGACTTCAACATGCTGCTACTTGCCGCGCAGGGCTATCAGGAATCGCAACTCGACCAGAGCAAGCGCAGCCCACGCGGCGCCGTTGGCATCATGCAATTGCTGCCGACAACGGCCGCCGACAAGTCGGTCGGCATTAACGGCGTAGAAAAGGATCCGAACCGCAACATCGAAGCCGGCGCCAAATACATGCGCTATCTGATCACCACCTATCTCAATGAGCCGGGCCTCGATCCCGTCAACCGGACATTGCTTGCTTTCGCCGCCTACAATGCCGGCCCCGGAAACCTGCGCAAGATCCGCCGTATCACCAATGAAATGGGGCTCGATCCGAACATCTGGTTCGGCAATGTCGAGAACGGGGCGGCGAAGGTGATCGGCCGCGAGACCGTGCAGTATGTCGGCAACATCTACAAATATTATGTCGCCTACTCACTCTTCACCGATCTGGAAGCCCGCAGGGCCGAGAGCGCCGCACAGTCACCGCAATGATGCGATGCCTTTGCAGCGCACCGAGTTGCCATATGATGGAACCGGCAGGCCGCCTCACCGCAGCGGATCGTTCTCGATCACGATCGGTTGCCCATGCGGCGTTGCCTCCGCCGCGCGCTGCCAGCTCAGCGTCAGGTCTTCCAGTTCTCGACCGGAGGCGAGCGAAAGCTCCGTGACGAGGCGCGAGAGTGCGGCCACCCAGCAGTCGTAGTAGTCGCTGGCATCGGCCTTGCGGCCGGGTTTGTAAAGTTCGGCCGAAAGCGCTTCTGCCCATTCGGGCCAGGAGAACACACCCTTTTCGTGCAGGCGCACGGTCATGGCGAAGGCGTTCGCCTGCCAGGGCTCGGCAAAGACCGGATCGCCCTCCGGTGACTTCGGCAGTTCGGCCGAGGCAATCAGCGGCGATGTCACCTTACACGTGCTCAAGATAGCTCTCCCAGGCATCGATCGAGACGGTCAGCGTCGGGTCGGCGCCCTCGCCCCAGATCTCCGGCCCATCGAAAACGACCGTGTAGACCCATTGTGGATTCTCGCCGCGGCCATGGGCGTTGTCGTCAGGAAAGACGAAAGAGCCCTGCACCGCCTCGACCCGGCCGAGCTTGGCACGGGCATAGCGCGGCAGGCGCGTATGGGTCTCCGGATTGAAGTTTTTCGTGCGCACCCGGTCGCCGGCGGCAAAGCGTGGGCGCCCCTCGACCGGACGATCGCAGGGGCCGCCTTTGGCGAGCACGCCCGCCACCATGTCGGCCTTCAGCACCCGTTTCGGCGCCGCACCCTGTTCCAGCCTGTGGCCGCCATCGAGTTCGGCCTGGGTCACGAAGCCGTGGCGCTTCAACAGCGTTTCGAGCGCCCGCGTCCAGATCTCGTAATAGCTCGCCGAGAGATAGGTCGCCGGGGCCAAGTTTTCGCGCGCATGCCGGCTTTCGTCGATCGTCCAGGCGCCAAAGGCGCCGCAGGAAAGCGTGACGCCGAGCGCCCGCTTTTCCCACGCCGCATGGAAGTAGGGCTCGTCCTTTTCAGGCGCCACCGGGCCGAGGCCGTGGGCGCCGCCGAGATCGTGTGGACCGTTCATCGAAGCACCTCCGCGGAAAGTGCCAGGCCCGTGCCGATCATCGCGTCGCGGGTGACGAGGGCAGCAAGCTCGTCCTCGCTGAACCCTTCCGTCCCTGCCGGGCGCTCGGGGATCACGAGATAACGCAGTTCCGCCGTCGAATCCCAAACGCGAATGCGCGTCGTCTCGGGAAGCGTCAGGCCGAATTCCTGGAGCACACCGCGCGGATCGATGACGGCGCGCGAACGATAGGGCGGCGCCTTGTACCAGACCGGCGGCAGACCGAGCACCGACCACGGGTAACAGGAACAGAGCGTGCAGACGACGAGATTATGGGTTTCGGGCGTGTTGAACACGGCGCGCATATGCTCGCCCTGCCGGCCGGTATAACTGAGGCTGGCGATCGCTTCCGTCGCATCGCGCTTCAGCCACTCGGCAAATTCCGGATCCACCCAGGCCTTGGCGACCACACGCGCGCCGTTGCGCGGACCGATCTTCGTCTCATAGGTCTCGACGATCGCATCGATCGCCGCCGGGTCGATCAACCCCTTCTCTGTCAGCACCGTCTCCAGCGCCTTCACCCGCGCTTCCATGTCGGTGAAATGGTTGTCGTGGTGATGGTCGTGATGATCGTGGCCATGATGGTGTTCGGACATTGCCTGGCTCCTCGCAACGCCGTGCCATCACAGGCACAAAGATGGCGCTGCCTCCTCATAAAGTCGTAGCGCATAAACCCCGGATTCGAAATCGATTTCAACGCCCGCGGGTACCCGCAATTGTCACCATAACAAGTCTGGCCCGATGCGGTTCGTACCAGGCCACCGAGTAAGCCGGCTACCGCTGCCGGCGATCATTTGCCACGCAGCTCCGAATGTATCACGTCCGCCATCTAGGCATGCTCGCACTGTCGGTCGCCTATCTCGCCTCCGCCACCCTCGTCGAACCCCAACTTTGGGCGGATCCGCTCGGGCCGCTCGTCAAGGTGCTGCCGTCGCTGCTTCTCACGCTGGCGACGCTGGCCATACTGGATGAACGCTGATGATGCTCGAAGATCTGCTGCGCCTTGCCCATGTGATCGGTGCCGCGGTGCTCTTCGGCACCGGCGCTGGTATCGCCTTCTTCATGCTGATGGCCAGGCGCACGCGCGATGCCCGGCTGATCGCGCACGTCGCCGGAACGGTGGTCGTCGCCGACACGGTCTTCACCGCGACAGCGGTGCTGCTCCAGCCGATCACCGGTTACCTGCTGGCGACGAGTATCGGCTGGTCGCTGACGGAAGGATGGATCGCGCTGTCGCTGATCCTCTATGTCGTCACCGGCCTCTTCTGGCTGCCGGTCGTTTGGATCCAGTTGCGGCTGCGCGATCTCGCCCGGCTTGCAACGGCCAACGGTGCGCCGCTACCACCGGAGTTCGACCGGCTCTATGCCATCTGGTTTGCCTGCGGCTTTCCCGGCCTTCTTCGCCGTCACCGGCATCTTCTGGCTGATGCTGATGAAACCACAATTCGCACTATTTTAGCATCGGCCAGAGGCTGATGACGAGAAGCACCGCCATGGTGATGTTGAACCATTTCAGCCGCGACGGTTCCGAGAGCCATTGGCGCAGCGCCGAACCGAAGCCCGCCCAGGTGGAAACGCTCGGCACGTTGACGAGCGCAAAGACGACGCCGACGACGAGCACGCTGAAGAGGTAGCTTTCGCTGCTGGTATAGGTCGCCATCGCTGACACCGCCATGACCCACGCCTTGGGATTGACCCATTGGAAGGCGGCAGCCCCGATGAAGGTCATCGGCTGTGCGCTGGCCTTGCCTTCGGACAGCGAACGCGAGGTGCCGATCTTCCAGGCGATCCAGATGAGATAGGCACCGCCTGCGAACTTCAGCGCCGTGTAAACGACCGGCACGGAATGGAGCAGCGCACCGAGGCCGAAACCGACGGCGATAAGCAGCAGGAAGAAGCCGGCGCCGATGCCCAGCATATGCGGAATGGTGCGCACGAAACCGAAATTCACGCCCGACGCGAACAGCATCATGTTGTTCGGCCCCGGCGTGATCGAAGTGGTGAATGCGAACAAAAACAGCGCCAGCAGCGTATCGGCCTGCATGGTTTCCTCCCGGTCAATTGGGTCAGCATAATTGACCTATTAGCCGGCATCAGCCGCGAACTTGTCATGGTGACAAGTTTCCCCTCGGCGATAAATTGCCAAAAAACCGTTATAATACAGCAATTTGGCTACAACGTTCGTGCGGCTTTGGACCTAGGGCAGCGCTAGGGTACCCGCCTGGGCCCTGCGTCCCTCAGACCCCGTTATGTCGTGTCGGGCCCCGGTGGGATGGGCCTGGCGGAATCTTACTTGAGGTCGTCAGGGTCCCTACACGCCTCTCAGGCTCCGGCTCAACGGTAGATGGTCGGAGCAAGGAAGCGACCAGTCGGTTGATTGAGCGGCCTGCCGAGAGGCCTCGGTGATGGGGTGGCAATGCGATGACAATGCGCCCAAGCCCGTCGTTGTCCAGCCTCAGCCGTGTGTGTACTCTCGCTGTCATACACGTGGGTAGGAGGCCACAATGAGGAGGACGATTATTGCCGCTCTCGCCACTTTCGTGTTCACGGCCCCAGCCATGGCGCGATCAGAGGAGAGGCAGTCTATGACAACGCCATCCTTCACCGAATGTCAGAAGGTGCAGCAGGAGGTCATGCGTCTCGTCACAGGTGGAAGGGACTGGAAGCTGGTGCCGTGGGACGGTGGCGCAGTCGCTCTATTTCTCCAAATCGACGGCACAATCGCCATCACATGCAGCAGCGACGGCACAGCCGAAATCTACGCGACGGGCGTCGCTACCAATGCGTTTCCGGGATTTGTTCGCGCCTTTGAACTCCTAAAGTAACAGTGTCCTTGGTCTTGGTGCGCACCGTTTTCAGCATCCGTACATTCATGTGACCGGTCGCCGCCTCGCCTGTGCAAGAACGGTGGTCGGCCTCAGCCCCACTTCATCTCGCCCTTGGCGACCTTGGCGCCGAGCTCGAGCGTCGAGACGCCGGGCAGATCCGGATAGCGCTTTGTCATCGCTGCGATCAGCTCGCCGCTGTCCTTGGCGGCGGCCGCCGCTTCGTTGAAGGCTGCGAGATAATCGCGGGTGAAGCGGATGGCCTCGACGCCCTCCGGCCCGCCCGCACTCTTGTGCGCCGGCACGACGATCGCGGGCTTGCGCGCCGCCATGGCATCGAGCGCCTCGATCCATTTCTGCCGCCCTTCCGCCGTCGCCTCGTCGGCCACCCAGACATGCGAGCCGGAATAGACGAGCACGCCACCGAAAATCGCCTGCAGTTCCGGCACGAAGAGATAGCGCCGGTCCTTCATCCCCTCGATCGTGACGATCTCGATCGTGCTGCCTTCGAGCGTCAACGCGGTGCGGTCGTCGGGCGTCGGCATCACCACATCGGCGAGCGTCTGCGGGCCATTGTCCTTCAACTGCGGCCCCCAGGTTTCAAGCTTTCCTTCAACATTGACCTTGATCGCCTCGACGGTCGCTGAAGCGCCGATAACCTTCGCATCCGGAAAGGCTTCGACGATCGGCTTGAGGCTGAAATAGAAATCCGGATCGTTGCAGCTGACATAGATGGTCGTCAGCCGCTTGCCCGTTGCCTTGATTGCCTCGGCCACCGCCCGGCCGTCGGAAAACGTGAAGCCGCCATCGATCAGGATCGCCTCGCTCTTTCCGGTCAGCAGCACCGGTGTACGGTTGAAGCCGGCATCATCCGCCTGGAAATAACGCCATTCGAGCGCCGCGGCCGCATTGGCAAGGCGGCCACAGACCGGCTGAATGAGGATGGCGGCGCCAGCCGCCGCTACCGTCTTGAGTGCGGTCCGCCGGGTCAACTGAATCTGCATGGGGTCTCCTTGGGCTTTTGTCGTGCCCGGCAGGATGACGGCACGGGCGCTCTTGAAAAAGCCCGGCAGTCCGAACAGACTGTCTGACAAATTCAGACAATCGCGAAGAATTTCGAATGACTGTAAACTTAAATCGCCTCTCGCATTTTGTTGCCGTGGTCGAGTGCGGCTCTTTCACCGCGGCTGCCGAACGGCTCGGGCTTGCCAAAGCCGCCGTCAGCCATCAGGTCGCCCAACTCGAAAAGGAGCTGGGCACCACCCTGCTCGTGCGCACCACCCGGCGGCTAAGCCCGACCGCCACCGGCCAGCGCTTCTACGAGCGCTGCGCGCTGATCCTGCGCGATGCCGATGAGGCCGTCGGCGCGGTCTCGGCCGAAACCGAGACCCCGAGCGGCACGCTGACGCTGACGGCGCCGCTCGACTATGGCGCCAAGGTCGTAACCAACGCCATTGCCGCCTATCTCGCGGCCTATCCCGCCATGCGGGTGGAGCTGAGCTTCAACGACACGGTTCTCGACATGATCGAGAACCGCCTCGATCTCGCCATTCGCGCCGGCTGGCTGGTGGATTCCAGCGAACGGGCAAAACGCATCGGCACGTTTCAGCAGCACCTCGTCGCAGCGCCCGCCTATGCCGCAAAGCTCGGGGACATCACGCACCCCAATCAATTGATGGAGGCAGACTGGATCGCCAACGGCGCGCTGAAGGCGCCGCTGGAATGGACCTTCACGCATGCTTCCGGCAACGGGGCGGCAATCCACGGCAACGCGCTGGTGACCGCCGACAGCACCGATTCCGCCCACTGCTGCGCTGTCGCCGGCATCGGGCTTGCCGTGCTGCCGGACTATCAGGTGCGAACCGACATCGCCGAGGGCCGGCTGGTGCGGTTGCTTTCCGACTGGTCGCTGCCCTCGGGCGGTATCCATGTCGTCTATCCGCCCTCCCATTTCCGCCCGGCGCGCGTGCGCGCCTTCGTCGAGATCCTGCAGCGCATGGAAAAAGAGCGCGGGCGGCTTGCCGGATGAAGGCTCGAAAGACCGGCGGGATGCGCTAGATTGCCCGCTACCCGCCGATTTCCTGAAAGCGTTTCCGCTTTTACGGATAGCAACGGGGCGCACGTCAAAGTGCTACAGCGTCTGAGGCGCATATTGAAAGCTGCGGCCGCTGTGGGCAATTTCGGCCGCGAGGAGAAAAGCATGCACGATCCGATCCCGACGACGACACTTCCCGACGGCCGCTCGATCCCGGTTCTCGGCCAAGGCACCTGGCGCATGGGCGACAGCGCAGCACGCAAGACCGATGAGGTGAAGAGCCTGCAACTCGGCCTCGATCTCGGCCTGACGCTGATCGACACGGCCGAAATGTATGGCAACGGCGCCTCGGAGCGCGTGGTCGGCGAAGCGGTGCGCGGGCGCCGCGACGAGGCCTTCATCGTCAGCAAGGTGCTGCCGTCCAACGCCAGCCGCATTGGCACCGAGGCCGCCTGCGCGCGCAGCCTGAAGCATCTCGGCGTCGACCATATCGATCTCTACCTCCTGCACTGGCGCGGCGGCTATCCGCTGGCGGAAACGGTTGCCGCCTTCGAGGCGCTGAAGAAATCAGGCAAGATCGGCGCCTGGGGCGTCTCGAACTTCGATGTCGACGACATGGAGGAGCTGCTGGACGTGCCGGATGGCAAAAACGTCGCCGTCAACCAGGTGCTCTACAACCTGTCGCGCCGCGGCATCGAATACGACCTCTTGCCCTGGTGCCAGAGCCAAGGCATCGCCATCATGGCCTATTCTCCGCTCGACGAGGGTCGGCTCTTGCGCCACCCCGATCTCATTCACATCGCCAAGGCGCATCAGGCGACGCCCTCCCAGATCGCCCTTGCCTTCCTCAAGACCCGCCCCGGCGTCATCTCGATCCCCAAGACCGGTTCGGCCGACCGCCTCCGCGAAAACCGCGACGCAATGGACATCCACCTGACCGCCGAAGACCTCGCCGCCCTCGACCACGCCTTCCCGCCGCCGAAGCGCAAGCGGTCACTGGAGATGATTTGAGAGAAGCGTCGCGATAACGTTGACCGCGCCCTCAGCCGCTCAGCCCGACTGCGCGCCGGAGGCGCAGTCGGTGCAACATCGATGACGGTTCAATCAAACGCCCTCGCTGCTGTTCGGCGACATCCGCTATCCGTCAGACAAGCAACATTCCGCCGTCGACGTGGAGTTCGATGCCGTTGACGAAGCGACCGGCATCCGAAGCGAGGAAGAGTGCCGCACTGGCAAGCTCCCCGGACGTGCCCAGCCGGCCAGCCGGGATCGTCTCGGCCATGTGCTCGAGAAATGGTCCGCGTTCAGCCTCGGAGATTCCGAGCTTTCCAAGGATTTCCGTGTCCGTCGGCCCCGGGCTGAGAACATTCACGCGAATGCGGCGCGACTTGAACTCGATCGCCCAGTTGCGCGCGAACGCCGCTGCGGCAGCTTTGGAACCGGCATAGACGCTATGGTTCGGGAGAACCTTGGTCGCCGCCAGCGAACTGGTGATGATGATGCTCCCGCCCTCGTTCATGATGGGAGCGATGGCTTGAACGCCGAAGAAGACGCCCTTTGTGTTGATGGAAAAATGCCGGTCATAGGCTTCTTCGGAGATTGCGTCGGTCGGTTTGAGGTCGATCACGCCCGCGTTGGCAAGGTAGATATCGACCGCGCCAAATCGTTCCGCAACTGTGCCCGCGACCGCCCGATGATGGGCGAGATCAGCCACGTCACCCTGGATGCCGATCGCGCCGAAGCCGATTTCCTGAACGGCTTGATCTAGAAGGTCCTGGCGTCGAGCCGTGATGATGACCTGGGCGCCTTCTTCGGCAAAGAGCTTGGCGGTCGCCTTTCCGATGCCGCTGTTGCCGCCAGTAATGACGGCGACCTTTCCTTGAAGTGTCTTCATTTTCGTCTCCATGTTAGGTGTCATGGAGATAGAGATGCCTTGGACGGCGCATTAGCGGGTTCATGAGCACATGACATGTGCCTGCGAGGTGTAGATGCCCAATCTGCTGAACGAGACGCCTGGCTTGATCGCGTTCGTCAGGACCGTGGAGAGCGGTTCGTTCAGCGCTGCGGCCAAGATCCTGAGGACATCGCCGTCTGCCGTCTCGAGGAGCGTCGGAAGGTTGGAGACCTTGGTCAGGGCCCGCCTGTTTCTGAGGTCAACGCGAGCATTGGTTCTAACCTTCGAAGGGCAATCCTTGTTCGACAAGGTTGCTCCTCTCCTGCGCCAGCTTGATACGTCGGACGAGGTCGCCAGCCGTGAGGACACGCTCGCCGGCAGAATTCGGTTCAGCATGCCAAGCGATCTTGCCCGCTACTTCTTGACCCCGATATTTCGAGATTTCGCATCGGCCTTTCCCGCCATCAAGCTGGAGGTGGGGCTCGCAGACCGGCAAGTTGATTTGATCCGGGAGGATTACGACGTGGCCTTCCGCGTGGGCGGCGGTGGCCAAGGCGAACTGCGCGTACGAAAGCTAGCGAATGTCAACATGGTGATCGTCGCGTCTCCAGCTTACCTCGAGAAACACGGCAAGCCGCGTTCAGTAGACGAGGCGTCGGCTCTTCCCTTCGCCCGATACATCGTGCGTGGTCATCCGAGCCCGATGGTCTTTGCGGGCGGCAAGCAGTTTTCACCGCAGGGCCGCGTGGATTGCGATACCGGGCAGGCACTGCGGGCAGCGGCACTCCACGGTCTGGGGGCGGCACTGCTCATGAAGTGTGTGGTTCAGGACGAGTTGAACGACGGCCGGCTGATCGATATCTCCACTGAACTGGACCTGCCGCCGCAGCCTCTCAACGTGGTGCACGCCTTCGGCTCGATGATACCGCTTCGCGTTCGGCGATTTTGCGATTTCGTTGCCGACCAAACCAAGAGCATACCAGGTCTGTGACGGCATCAGGCAGACGATGCCCGGAACGCCGGAAAGAATCTGGGGGGGCGACACTAGCGCCGAAGCGTGCTCACGACCGGACAGATTTTTCGCTGAGCATCGGGGCCCGCGACCACTTTGGCGACGCGCTTGAGACCGGCGCGCCGGTTCGTGTTGGTCGGCAGCTTGATCTCTGAGGCCAGCCCGAGGTGCGAAAGCAGGCGGATGAACCACCAGCCGAGATCGACCTGCCCGGCCTCGATGCCAAGCAGGGCGGATTCCGGAAAGGCATGGTGATTGCCGTGGTAGGCCTCGCCGAAGGTTACCAGACCGAAACGCGGCAGATTGTAGCCCTGCACGGCAACGTGATCCACACGCCACCCCTGCTCGCCGCCACGATGGGCGAAATGACCGACGAGCCAGTGACCGGTGAGAGAAACGGCAACGCGCACCGCCACGCCCCAGACGACCCACGAGACGCCTCCAAAGGCGAAAAGCAAAAGCGCCAATGGCACCTGCTGCAGCATCCAGGTCGCCTCAAGGAAGCGATAGAAGGGGTCGCGCGCAACCCGATTCTCGATGGTGAACCGTGGCGGATGATCAAGCGCGACGGCGCAATGCATCTGCCAGAACGCGTCCTGAAGGAATGGGCGCCGGTGCGCGAAGAGATCGTGGCAAGCCTGTTGGCGTTGCGCCCAGTCGCGAATGTCGTGGGCGTGGATCATGCCTGAAGGTCCGGCCATGCCGACGAGCGTGCCGAAGTAGACGAGCGTCCGTTCAAGCCAAAGCGGCGTTTCGAAGGAGCGATGGATCAGCAGGCGATGCATGCCGACCGAATGACCAAGACAGATCGTCAGAGCCGTCAGAACGGCGAACACGACAAGAACGTCCACTGAGACAGTCATCGGCCCGCCGATAACGGCCACCAGCGTCATTCCGGCAATCCAGAGCGACTTGCCCGGAATCCAGACGACCTTGCCGCTCACCGGGTCACTATCAGGCTCCGATATCATTCGGCCCGTCGACACAAGATCCATGGCACCCTCCGCGATCATATTTCGAGCAACACTGAAGGACCCGGTTGAAAACAACCGGCACAGAAGGTATTTAGGAAATAAACTAATTACATATTTAGCTGCGAAAAAATATTTAGGCAATATCCTAATTGCCTAACAGAACGATGATCGGTGCCAGCCCGGCAAAGGAGACGCTGTGAACGACGATACGCTCAACCATGACGCAGGCGGACCGGCGCAACGCATCTTCAACGCGCTTTCTTCGCTGCATCGGCGCAAGATACTGGCCTACCTGTCAGCCTCGAGCCTGACAGCGGGCGAAATTGCCGAGCGCTTCAACATGAGCAAGCCCTCGGTGTCGCAACATCTGACGGTACTGGAAAACGCCGGCCTTATCGCCAAGGAAAAGCGCGGCCAGTTCGTCCACTACACGATCGTGACCAACAATCTGATCAACACGCTGAACGGCTTTGCCCAGGAGGTTTGCCCCGTCAGCCGCCCTCTCAAGCGGGAGAGCGAAGCGAAGGCGAAGGACGGTTGAGGGCGACGCCCCTCAGCGGCTCGCCGGCCACCTTCCCCGCCTGCGCTGAGAAGGAAATCTGCGGCTTATGTAGCAATGCCACCAGCCTTGCCCCGCGGTCCGGCGAACGATTTGCACCCGTTCGTGAACCGCGCCAAATTCCTGTATATTTATCGGAGCGCTTCACGTCATATGCGGTCTGGCAAAGAGGCGAAATGTCTATGCAAGTGCTGCTGATAGTGCATGCCGAGGTTCCGAATGAAGTGGACCGAACTCCCTTCGACCAATGGTATGGTCGCCATATGCCGGAGGCATTGCGCGCGTTTGGTGCAGTCCGGGCGTGGCGCACCTGGAGCCGAACCGATCCCTCCAAGCACACCGCCTTCTACGAGTTCTCCAATTTAGAGACCGCGAACGCCGCCATTCAATCACCGGGCAATGAATTTGATGCCAAATGGAGCGGGCGGGCGACCCGCACGCGCGACGTGGTTGAGGTTGTTCAGCGACTACCCGATTAAGCTGACCACGCCGGCGCACGTCATCGCAGGGATGCCGGTGCAGCCGACTTCGATCACGCGGACGAGCCTTCGATCTCCACCACCACCTTGCCCTTGGCGCGGCCGGATTCCAGATAGGCGAAGGCTTCGGCGACATCGTTCAGTGCAAACACGCGGTCGATCACCGGCCTGACCGTCCCGGCGTCGATGAGGCCTGCGAGTTCGGCAAGCTCGGCACCATCAGGATGCATGAAGAGGTAGCGGTAGGAGACGCCGTGTTTCCGGGCGACGGCGCGTATCTTATAGGACGCAAGCCAGAACAGCGCCCTGAGGAACAGACCGCGGCCGAGATCCTTTCGCGCGGTTTCGGGTTCGGGCATGCCGGCGATGGAAACCACCTTGCCGCCGCGCTTGACGACGCCGAAGGATTTTAGGAGCGTCTCGCCGCCCAGCAGATCGAAGGCGCCGTCCATGTCGCGCAAGCGCTCCTCGAAGCGCTCCTTCGTGTAGTCGATCACCACGTCGGCGCCGAGCGCTTCGACCAGCGCGCGGCCGCGGGGCGATGCGGTCGTCGTGACCTCCGCGCCCAGCCATTTCGCCAACTGAATGGCGAAGGTACCGACACCGCCGGCGCCACCGGGGATGAAGATCCGGCTGCCCCGCCCCACATGAAGCTCGTCGCGCAGCGCCTGCAAGGCGGTAAGGCCGGCAAGCGGCACGCCGGCTGCCGTGTTGAAGTCGATCGATGCAGGCATCTTCGCCAGGAATTGTTCGGGCACGACGGCATACTCAGCAAGGCCCCCCATGGTGTCTTTGGGCATGCGCGCAAAGACCCGGTCGCCCGGCGCAAACGACGCGACGCCTTCTCCCAGTTCCTCGACGACGCCTGAGAGTTCGTTGCCCATGACGACAGGCAAGGGATAGCGCTGGACGACTTTCAGCATGCCGTCGCGCGTCTTGTAGTCGACCGGATTGAGGCCGGCGGCATGCACTCGGACAAGCACCTCGCCGCGCGCTGCGCGTGGGCGCCGCACGTCGCGCAACTCCGCGGCATCGGAACCACGATATCTCGTAAGGACCAAGGCCTTCATCTTGGTAGAATTCATCGGGCACCTGCGATCGTGAGAAATCTTCTGAGGGAATACTCGGCGAGAAATGCCGTGCGAAGTCAACCACGCGCGTGACGTCTGGCGGCTTCGGTCGCAAGCGCGTGCACGGATCATCCGGCCGGCCGGGAGGTTTCGGCTGCAACTGCGGCGGCCCCTCATCCTGCCTGCCGGCCACCTTCTCCCCGCAAGCGGGGAGAAGGAAACGTGCGGCGGGCGCCCGGTTTCCCTTGAACCGCGAGCGCTTAGCATCTTCAGCAGAAGCGTGCCTTTGATAGGCGGTCATCATGAAGGAGGAAAGAAGCGGCTCGCTCGGTGCGAGCGCCCCCTCTCCCCGCCTGCGGGGAGAGGGCTGGGGTGAGGGGCAGCCTCCGCACAAAGTGCGAGGGGCAATCCCGCTCGGAAAATCTCGCGCGCAAGAATGCACGCGAGCCCCTCACCTCGGCAAAATCACATGCCCTGCGGGCCGCGGTTCATCGCTGCGATGCCGGTGCGGCAGACCTCGATGAGGCCGAGCGGCTTCATGATGGCGATGAACTGCTCGATCTTCGACGGCTTGCCGGTGATTTCGAAGACGAAGTGATCGATGTTGGCGTCGATGACCGAGGCGCGGAAGGCGTCGGCAAGGCGCAGAGCCTCGACGCGGTGGTCGCCCGAGCCGTGTACCTTGACGAGCGCCAGTTCGCGCTCGATCGGCCGGTCGTGGCCCAGGCTGGCGGCGCGCACGGTCAGGTCGACGACGCGGTGGACCGGAACCAGCCGTTCCAGCTGGTTCTTGATCTGGTCGAGCACGTGCGGCGTGCCGCGCGTCACGATGGTGATGCGCGACAGGTGCGCCTCGTGTTCCGTTTCCGAAACCGTGAGGCTCTCGATGTTGTAGCCGCGGCCGGAGAACAGGCCGATGACGCGGGCAAGGACGCCCGGTTCGTTGTCGACGAGAACCGAAAGCGTGTGGGTTTCGGCGACTTCGGTCTCCTTGGCGATGAAGTAGGCGGAGCCGGTCGGTTGAAGGTGTGCGTTCATGTGAGTGGTTCCTCTACCTATCTCAGACCAGCTGACGGCCCTTGGCGTCGATCGCGTTGGCGACCGCTTCGTCCGTGGCTTCGTCGGGCAACAGCATCTCGTTGTGGGCCTTGCCCGAGGGGATCATCGGGAAGCAGTTGGCGAGGTTGGCGACGCGGCAATCGAAGATAACCGGCGCCGGCGTGTCGATCATCTTGCGGATCGCTGCATCGAGCTCGCTCGGCTTGTCGCAACGGATGCCGACGCCGCCATAGGCTTCCGCCAGCTTGACGAAGTCAGGCATCGCTTCGGTGTAGGAATGCGACAGGCGGTTGCCGTGAAGCAGCTGCTGCCACTGGCGCACCATGCCCATGTACTGGTTGTTGAGGATGAAGATCTTGACCGGCAGGCCGTACTGGACCGCGCAGGACATTTCCTGGATGCACATCTGGATCGAGGCGTCACCGGCGATGTCGACGACGAGGCTGTTCGGGTGCGCGACCTGCACGCCGATCGCCGCCGGGAAGCCGTAGCCCATGGTGCCGAGGCCGCCCGAGGTCATCCAGCGGTTCGGCTGCTCGAAGCCGAAGAACTGGGCTGCCCACATCTGATGCTGGCCGACTTCCGTGGTGATGTAGGTGTCGCGGTCCTTGCTCAGCTCATAGAGCCGCTGGATCGCATATTGCGGCATGATGACGTCGTCGTTCGGCGCATAGGCGAGCGAATTGCGGGCGCGCCACTTGGTGATCATCTCCCACCAGTCCGAGAGACGTGCCTTGTCGGTCGACTTGGAAGCGGCGCGCCAGAGGCGAACCATGTCTTCCAGAACCGTGCCGACATCGCCGAGGATCGGCACGTCGACGCGGACGTTCTTGTTGATCGACGACGGGTCGATGTCGATGTGGATCTTCTTGGAGTTTGGCGAAAACGCGTTGAGGCGGCCGGTGATGCGGTCGTCGAAGCGGGCGCCGATGCAGATCATGACGTCGCAGTCATGCATCGCCATGTTGGCCTCATAGGTGCCGTGCATGCCGAGCATGCCGAGCCAGGCCTTGCCGGAGGCCGGATAGGCGCCAAGCCCCATCAGCGTCGAGGTGATCGGGAAACCGGTGAGCTCGACCAATTCCCGCAGCAGATGCGAGGCTTCCGGACCGGAATTGATGACGCCGCCGCCGGAATAGATGATCGGCTGGCGCGCATTGCGCATCAGTTCGACCGCTTCCTCGATCTTCTTCAGATCGCCCTGCTTCTTCGGCTGGTAGTTCTTCTGGGTCGGGACGGCAGACGGCGGCGTGTAGGTGCCGGTCGCAAACTGGACGTCCTTCGGGATATCGACAACGACAGGACCCGGACGGCCGGACTGGGCGACGCGGAAGGCCTCATGGATGATGCGGGCGAGATCGTTAACGTCGCGAACCAGCCAGTTGTGCTTGGTGCAAGGCCGGGTGATGCCGATCGTGTCGCATTCCTGGAAGGCGTCCGAGCCGATCAGCGAGGTCGGAACCTGGCCGGAGATGCAGACGAGCGGGATCGAATCCATCAGCGCGTCCTGCAGCGGCGTCACCGCATTGGTAGCACCTGGGCCGGAGGTGACCAGCATGACGCCGACCTTGCCGGTAGAGCGGGCATAGCCCTCGGCCATGTGGCCGGCGCCCTGCTCGTGGCGAACGAGGATGTGCTGGATATCGTCCTGCTGGTGGATTTCGTCGTAGATCGGAAGCACGGCGCCACCGGGATAGCCGAAGATATGCTCGACGCCGTTGTCCTTCAGTGCCTGGAGAACGATCTCCGCGCCTGTCATCTGGTTTTCTGTACCGCTCATTGACTTGCTTCCGTCCCTTTTCCCAGTTGGGTGCTTAGCTTGTTTGAAGGCATAAAAAAAGGCCCCGTCAGGAGCCTCGTTCAGCGCATGGGTGGCTACCGCCGGATGGTTACACCATCCTGCCCATGCGCCGTCCCACCACAAGAATAACCGCAAAATTTTTCATGGGCCGAGTTGATAAACACAAATGCCTGAGGCGTCAACGGCTTTTCGTTACACGATCCGGCGCTTTCTCGGAACATTGTTGCGCAAACCGTCCGAGAAAGCTGCGCGAACAGGCCCATAGCGACTACGGCAAGGCACCGCTTGTCTCATGACGCGCAAGGGTCATCGTCCCCCGGCTTGACGGCGATGCGGCTTGGCGCTACCTCCCTTTCCGGGCTTCAGATCCCCGCCGCTCGCAGGCTTCCAGTCTCGGTGAAATCTGACTTCTGACGATATCCTCTCGCCCCGATCGCATTTCGTGTGGCAGGCAATGCGAGCCCCTCCTCTTCCCAATCGAAATGCGAGAACAGGAGTGCGGGATGTCCAAGGACACCTCCAAGCCGAATGCCTACTTGACCGCGCCGCTCGGCGCGATCTTCTTGAAAACGGCGCTGCCGATCATCTTCGTCATGGGCATGAACGGGCTGTTGACGGTGGCCGATGCCATCATGCTCGGCATCTATATCGGCGCCGAAGCCGTCGGCGCCGTGACCACGG
Organism: Ensifer sp. ENS06; assembly: GCF_014852205.1. Lineage (NCBI taxonomy): Bacteria > Pseudomonadati > Pseudomonadota > Alphaproteobacteria > Hyphomicrobiales > Rhizobiaceae > Ensifer > Ensifer sp. ENS06. The sequence continues at coordinate 646,710 of NZ_JACVBC010000002.1, forward strand.
TGTTTCCGATCTTCATTCTCACCGTGGCGCTGGCCACCCTCGTCGTCAGCGGCATGGCGAGCCTGCTTGCCCGCCATCTCGGCGCCGGCCGCTTTGCTGAAGCCCGCGGCGTCTTCGCCGGCGCCCACATCCTGGCGCTGACGATCGCTGTTGCACTGATCGCGCTGTTCGCAGCCTTTGGCGACCGCCTGGTGCTGACGCTCACCAATGGTCCGGGGCCGCTCGCCGGCATGGCCGAGCGCTATATCGCGATCATCATCTTTGGCGCGCCCGTCCAGTTCCTGCTGGCGGTGCAATCGGATGCGCTCCGATGCGAGGGACGCGCCGGGCTGATGGCCGGCCTCAGCCTGCTGGTCTCGCTCGCAAACCTTGCCCTCAACTATGTGCTGATCGCGCTGCTGGACATGGGTGTCGCGGGGTCCGCGACCGGCACCGTGCTGGCGCAGCTCCTCGCGCTCGGCCTCATCGCCCTCTTCCGCCTGTTCGGACGCACGGAACTGCGGCTCTCCGCCCTCCTCCGGCATAATCCGCTGACGGGATGGAGCCGCATGATCGCGCTGGGCAGCCCCCAGAGCCTCGGCTTCATCGGCATGGCGCTGGTGTCGGTGACGATCATGGCGGCGCTGCAGAAGACGGCGGCCGAAAACTACGCCACCACGGTCGCCGCCTACGGCATCATCACCCGCATCATGACCTTCGCGCTGCTGCCGCTCTTGGGCCTGAGCCAGGCGATGCAGGCGATCGTCGGCAACAATGTCGGCGCCGGCCTCGCGGACCGGGCAGAAAGGATACTGCGGCTTGGCATGCTTGTGGCGTTCTTCTACTGCCTCGCCGTCGAGGTGCTGCTCCTCGGCTTTGCCACGCCGATTGGCGCGACCTTCGTCGACAACGATGCGGTCATCGCCGACGTCGCGCGCATCATGCCGGTGATGGTCGCGATGTACGTCTTCTCCGGACCGCTGATCATGCTCGGCAGCTATTTCCAGGCGATCGGCGATGCGCGCCGGGCGGCGATCCTGGGGCTTGCCAGGCCCTATCTCTTCACCATGCCGCTGGTCGCACTCTACGCGTCGAGCTTTGGCGAACCCGGCATCTGGTTCGCCATGCCGACTGCAGACGCGCTGCTTCTCGCGGTCGCGCTGCTGGTGTTGTGGCAGGCCTCGCGCCAACGACCCGCAACGGCTCCGTCAGGCTGATCTGCGCGCGACGCGCCGGCTCTCCGGCGCGTCGCAGTCCCTATCGCTAGAACCGCGAGAACCCGACAAGCGACGGCATGATGGAACCGCGGCCATCGTTGATGAACGGCGCCAGCCCCGCGGCCACCTCTTTGCTCGGATTGCCATAGACCTCGAGCCGCTCCACCGAGCAGTGCGCGGAGACGTCGTTGATGTGTGCATCCGACATTTGCCAGTGCCGGAGCACGTCCTCAGAATTGCGGTAGAGCTGGATGCTCACCGCCTGCATCTCTTTCTCGTCGATGAACGTCTGCACCATCAACTGCGGCGCATGCTCTTCGACGAAGGCGATCGCGCTGCGCACCGCCTCGCGGAACGGTTCGAGATGGCCGGGAGTAATCCTCATCAGATTTCGGAAAAGCAGTTGCTCGGTCATGCATCCTCCATGTCGCGTATTGTTGGCTCCTCGGGCCGGATCCGAGCCGGAGATGGCGTTCGGGCGAACGCCGATGGAGAGGTTTGTAAGAGCTCAAGCATGGTTGAGGTCAAGCGGCAGATACCAGAGCAATTTTGGAGGTCGGCCGCGTCCGCATGCACCGGCCATTAACATTTGCCGTGGCAAATTAGCTTGGCTGCATGATGCAGCTTAAAAACAAAGGCAATGAGATGCTTGACCTTTCCGTGCTCACACCTCTCCTCCTCAGTTTCGGCGCGATCTACCTGTTCTTCCGCTGGGTCGTGTTCGATATGAACGCCCCGAAATAGACCCCCGCGCTCCAAGCCTGCCTCCGTGAGAGGCCTGCGATCCCTGCCGGAGCGCACGGAGGCACCCCCTATTCATCGACAAGCCTGGCGACGAGATCACCGAGCAGGCGCTCGAGCTCGGCGTCATGCCCCTTGTTCAGCGCTTCCAGCCCCACCACCTGGCGCATGATCTGCACGCCGGCGACGAGCGACATCAGCAGCGCCGCGCGCTGACCTGCATCCGGGCCTGAAAGCGCCTCAGTGACGTTCTTCTGGTGGTGGCTTTCGACCACCTGTCGCGCGATATCGACCGCACGCTCGTTGGAGATCGAGCGGAGCATGATGAGGAAGCCGTCGAGCGCGGTTGCCTCCGGCTCCGTCACCTTCAAAAGCGCGCTTGCGATGCGCGCTGCCCGGTCCGGTGCGCTGAGCGTCTCCGGCGTGGCGATGATCGGCCGTTGGTTGGCGGTCGAAAGCACTTCGGCAAAGAGCCCCTCCTTTGAACCGAAATAGCGGTTGATCAGCATCGCCGTAACCCCGGCCCCTTCAGCGATCTCGCGCACACCGGCGCCTTCATATCCCGAGGCGATGAAGGCGGAGCGTGCGGACTCAAGAATTGCGGCGCGCGTGGCGTTCGCGTCGCGGCGGCGCCCGTCCTTTTCGGCAGGCCGCTTTTCTGCGCCCCCTTTTTCAGCAGCCCCCTTTTTGGCAGGCATGGCCCCTCCTTAGTATACACCTGTAGACATGATCATGAATCGGAAGTATACAGACGTAGACTTGCCGCTGCAACGCGCCTTGCAAGACAGCCTTCATTCCATCCACGGAGCCTCACGTGACCAGCATTTGCGCCTATGGCGACAGCCTGCATTTCTTCCGCTCCTGGCTCGCAGATCCACTGCGCGTCGCCTCGGTCACGCCGTCCTCCCGGTCGCTTGCCCGGTTGATCACGCGCGAGATCGACCCTCGCTATGGCCCGGTGCTCGAACTCGGTCCCGGCACCGGTGTCTTCACGCGCGCGTTGATCGAGCGGGGCGTGCGCGAGGAAGACCTTGTGCTGGTCGAATCCGGCCCTGACTTTGCTGCCGTCCTGAAGGCGCGTTTCCCGGCCTCCACCATTCTTTCGATCGACGCGGCGCGGCTTGCCGATGGTCATTCCGAAATTCCCGCAGGCATCGGCGCTGCGGTCAGCGGCCTGCCGTTGCTCTCCATGCCCACCCGCAAGGTTATGGCAATCCTTTCCGGTATTTTCCTGCACATGCGGCCGGGTGGCCACCTCTACCAGTTCACCTACGGTCCGCGTTGCCCCATCCCGCGGCCGCTGCTCGACCGGCTCGGCCTTCGCGCCCGGCGCATCGGCGGCACCATCAGAAACTTCCCGCCCGCCTCCGTCTACCGGATCAGCCGGCGCAAGCCCTTCGCGGCCATGCACAGGACCTGCGACTGACGCAACGAAAGAAGATGAAAACCGATGAATGAATGTGTTCTTGTCACCGGCGGCACCGGCTTCGTCGCCCGCTGGTGCATCGTCTCTCTGCTCGAAGGCGGATACCACGTTCGCGCCACCTTGCGCGATCTCGCAAAGGCCGACGCCGTCAGGCGCTCGATCGCCGCCGTCAGCGACGCGACAGACCGACTGTCCTTCGCCAGGGCCGATCTGACCGGAGATGACGGCTGGGCCGAGGCGATGGAGGGCTGCACCTATGTCCTGCACGTCGCGTCGCCGCTCGGCGGCATTCCCGGCGGCGGTCGCGACGCCTATGTTACGCCGGCTCGCGAAGGCACGCTGCGGGTGCTTTCCGCCGCCGTCGATGCCGGCGTCCGGCGTGTGGTGATGACTTCGGCGGCCGCCACGACCCGGCCGCCGCTGGACTCAGGCCTTGCTAGCGACGAGACGCGCTGGGCCGACCCCGACGACCCGCAATTCGACAATTACCGGGTCTCCAAGATCCTCGCCGAACGTGCCGCCTGGAAGTTCATGGAGGGCAAGGCGACGGAGTTCGCCACGGTACTGCCCGGCGCCGTCTTCGGTCCGGTGCTTTCGAGCGAAAATCTCGGCTCGGTGAAGATCATCGGGGGCCTCGTTGGCGGCCGGCCGCGGTTCCTGCCGCGCCTCGGTTTCTGGGTGGTGGACGTACGCGATCTCGCCGACCTGCACGTCACCGCCATGACCGCGCCTGAGGCCGCAGGCGAACGCTTTCTCGCCGCCGGCGACTTCCAATGGATGGAGGAGATCGCCGCCACGCTGCGCCTGGGCCTCGGCGTCGATGGCCGCAAGGTGCCGACGCGACGGCTGCCGACGGCGCTCGTGCGGCTGCTGGCCCCGCTCAGCGCCGATTTGAAGCCGCTGGCCCCGCTGCTCGGTCGCAAGTTTGCGCTGTCATCCGACAAAGCCCGGCGCCTGCTTGGCTTTGCGCCGAGGCCCGTGAACGCCACCATCCTCGACTGCGCCCGCAGCCTGATTGCGGCCGGCGGGCGCTGATTTCAGCCGACCGCAGGGCTACACCTGCGGCGGCAGCAGGAACAGCGTCATGGCGAAGATCACGTAGACGGTGAGTGCCAGCACGCCCATGTACCAGGCAGACCGCCCGCCGTTGGAAAGCAGCGTCGCGGCCATGGTCGCGACCAGCATCATCACGATCGCCCCCGGCCAGAACTGCAGGTCCATCGGCTGCGGCCCGAGCACGTAGCTCAGAAGCACCAGCAGCGGCGCGACGAAGAGCGCAATCTGCACAGCGCTGCCGAGCGCTATGCCGACGCTCAGGTCCAGCCGATCCTTGCGCGCAGCGGAGAAAGCCGTCGCCATCTCGGCCGCAGCACCGACGAGCGCGACGACGACGAAGCCGACGAAGGCCGGCGTCATGCCAAGCTCTTCGGCCGCGACCTGCACCGAGCCGACGAAAACTTCGCTGACGAGCGCCACAAGAACGGTCACCACCAGCAGAACGATGATGCCCGTCGCCAGCGGCCAGTGCGGTTCATCACCGCCATGCTCGGAAGTGGCCGAGACGAACAGCTCGCGATGGGTTTTCAGCGAAAACAGCATCCAGAGCCCATAGGTGATGATGAGAAGGACGGAGAGGCCGGCGCTCAGCTGTTGGGTGAAAGCCGTCTGCGGCTGGCCGTCGGCAGCACCGATCAGCGAAGGCACGAGCACGGCGATCGTCGCCATGAACAGGAGGCTCGCCAGAAAGCGCGCATTCACCCGGTTGAACTCCTGCAGGTGAAACTTGAGCCCGCCGAGCAGAAACGAACCACCCAGCATGAACAGCGTGTTGGTGACGATCGCGCCGGCGATCGAGGCCTTGACCAGCAGATACTGGCCGGCAGCAAGTGCCATCAGGGCGATGACGAGCTCGGTCAGGTTGCCGAGCGTTGCATTCAAGAGCGCGCCAACCGTGTCGCCGGTGCGGGACGCAACCGCCTCCGTCGCCTGGCTCAGGAGCGCCGCCAGCGGCACGATCGCCGCCACCGACAGCAGGAAGAGCAGCGTATGGGCGTCCGGCCAGATGTGCTCGCCGGCGATCGCGATCGGCACGAAGACGATCAGCCAGAGTATGGGTGTCCGACGAAAATAGGCAATTGCATCGCTCATGGCTTCCCCTCGCCCGCTTCCCGCTCGCCCTTCGAGCGTCCGTGGCCGGCAACGCCCCCGACGGTCACCCGAACGGACGTGCCTGGCCTATGGTTGAATTATCCCGCGTCCTCTCGCGTTCTGCATTGACTTTCATCAAGTCGGAGCGTGCCAGGCGCCCAGTCTCAGACCCGCTGGATCAGCGCCCGCCCGATCGGCTTTTCCGGCTCGCCGCTCAAGACAAGCGACGTCGTCACGGCGCCATAGCGCGCGATCGTGTCGACGATCGTTTCAAGCTCGCCCGGCGTCGGCACCAGCACCTTGAGAAGGAAACAGTCCTCGCCGGTCAGCCGCAGCACCTCGATCACCTGCGGCATCTCGGAAAACTGCTTGAGGCATGCACGGATATGTTCGTGCGTCGTCTTCAGGCGGATCACCGCCATCATGCCAAGCCCGAGGCGTGCCGCATCGATGCGTGCGCCATAACCGGAAATGATGCCGCGCTCCTCCAGCCGCTTGACCCGCTCCGAGGTCGCCGGCTGCGACAGACCGATACGCCGCCCGAGCTCCGAGATCGCGATGCGTCCGTCTTCCTGCAATACCTCGATGATCGCGATATCGGTCGGGTCGAGGGCAGAACGGTCAACCGCCATATTTCACCTTTAATCCATCGGCAAACGGCCGCACTTTCCGATGATTGCGCATTCAGATGGTCAAGGGAAGCTGGCAGTCTCCCCCATGTTGAAGATGAGAGGACGACATGAACGATATCATCATCCTGCCCGGCATCGGCGGTTCCGGCGAGGCGCACTGGCAAACCCGATGGGAGTATGCAGACCCTCACATGCGCCGTTTCCAACCGGGCGATTGGGATCGTCCGCAGCTTGCCGACTGGATCCAGGCGCTCGACAGCGCCATTGCCTCAGCAAGCGAGCCGCCCCTTCTCGTCGCCCACAGCCTTGCCTGTCTGCTCGTCGCCCATTGGCATGCGGTCCGCACCCGTCCGATCGCCGGCGCTTTTCTCGTGGCGGTTCCCGATCCGACGTCTGCGGCCTTCCCGGCGGAGGCTGCCAGCTTCGCCAAGGTCCCGACGGAACGCTTCCGCTTTCCCTCCCTTATCGTCGCGAGTTCCAACGACCCCTTCGGCACCATCGGCTACGCGCAGATGCGGGCGGCGCAATGGGGCAGCCGGTTCGCCGAAGCCGGCGCCGTCGGCCATATCAACGGCAAGAGCGGGTTGAGTGACTGGCCGGAAGGGCGGGCGCTGTTCCGGTCGTTTGCTCAGTGCATCAAACCATCGGAGGGCTGAGGCGTCACACAGTCCGGCCAACGTCGGCGAGCTTTCCCGACAGTTTGCTCAGGGAGAGCGCACAATCTTGCACGTTATGCGCTAATCACGCCAAGTGGCGCCACAACCGCGCGCCAGGAACCACGCATGAAGCCGACCGTGTCACTGACGCCATATTATCGCTACTTCGCCCTCGTTTGCCTGGCGTTGACAGGAGTCTGCGTGACCGGGATGTTCGCCTACGAGACCCTTGTTGGCCCGATACCGAAGGGAACTGCATTCGGCGTCTGGTTTGCGCAGACATTGTCATCGGCTACCGCCACAGCCAGCCGTTTCGTGCAAAGGCATCGCCGATGCCCGACGGAAGAAGAGAAAGCGAAACTGGCCCGCGTCTCCTTGGGCTTAGCCACGGCAATTAGCATTCTGCCGGGTGTTGCAATTGCTGCTTGGGTCTACGTCATGGCGTTTGTATTCGGCGACCCAGGCTATGAGATCGCCTACTACGTCAACCGGCAGCAGTTCGTCTCCCTGCTGATGTCTCTGGACATGGTTCTCTGTCTCGTGATCGCAGGCGGTATGGCCCTTCTCCTGACCGTCTCGTACTTCATGATGCGCTGGCAGTACGGTAGCTCGGCGAGGAGGATGGCCGGCCGGCTATCGCTCTGACAGGGAACTAAATCGGAGTGCGCAAGTCGCCATGCCGCTGCCCGTGCCCCGCGTGCTCGAGCGTGCAACATCTCGAAACCACTTGTTAAATCCCCTTGGCTAACATGAAGCGCCGTATTGCCGGGGTTTCTCGCGTTGCTGAACAATGAACTTCATTCCTCGATCCGTGCCGGAGAGCAGGATCGCCGTGACGGCCTGAAGCCCGGCAACCGGTTCCTCGGACGGGTGGTTGCCTGCAACGGCGCGCGCGCGACGATCGCCGCGATCGCAGAGAGCGGCGAGACGTCGCTGACCGAACTCTGGTCCGTCGGCCGGCTGATTTCCATTTCCGTCGGCAGGAACCGCGTGGTGGCGCTGGTCTATTCGATGCAGACCACCTCCAGCGAATGGGGCGAAGAGACCAACAACACCTTCCGCATCGAAGTCGAACTGATGGGCGAGGTCCATAGGGGCCCCGACGGTCGTGAAGAGTTTTCCGCCGGTATCAGCCAATATCCCTATCTCGGCGCCATCGCCCACCGCATCCGCGCCGCCGACCTTGCGCGCATCTACGATTCCGGCCGCAACGACAGCTGCATCATCGGCAAGCTGACCCAGGACGAGAGCCTCGACGCAACCATTCACGTGCCCTCGATGCTCGCCAAGCATTTCGCCATCGTCGGCACGACCGGCGTCGGCAAGTCGACCGCGGTCACGCTGCTGCTCAACAAGGCGATCATTGCCGATCCGAAGCTGCGCGTGCTGATCCTCGACCCGCACAACGAATTTGCCGCCGCCTTCCCCGACCTTGCCGTCGTCATCGACACCGATACGCTCGACTTGCCCTTCTGGTTCTTCCGACTGGAGGAGTTCGCAGAGGTGATCTTCCGCGGCCGCCCGGCGCCGCCGGACGAGCTCGACATGCTGCGCGACATCATCCCCGAGGCGAAGAAGGCCTTCCGCGGCGGCGGCGACGCCGGCATCGTGCGGCGCCAGACGGAAAAGAGCTCGATCACCGCCGACACGCCGGTGCCTTACCGCATCGCCGACCTCTTGGCGCTGATCGACGAGCGCATCGGCCGGCTCGAAGGGCGCAACGACAAGCCGCATCTGCGCTCGCTCAAGGTCAAGATCGTCTCGGCGATCAACGATCCGCGCTATCATTTCATGTTCTCGTCGAACACGATCACCGACACGATCCAGGATACGATCGCCCGGGTTTTCCGCATTCCAGGCGACGGCCGGCCGATCGCCACCTTCCAGCTGGCCGGCATCCCCTCGGAAGTCGTTAATTCCGTCGCCTCGGTGCTTTGCCGCATGGCGTTTGAAATCGGGCTCTGGAGCAATGGCGGCATCCATATGCTGGTCGTCTGCGAAGAGGCGCACCGCTACGTGCCGGCCGATCCGTCGCTCGGCTTCCTTCCGACCCGCCAGGCCATTGCCCGCATCGCCAAGGAAGGCCGCAAATACGGCGTCTCGCTCGGCATCATCACCCAGCGCCCCGGCGAACTCGATCCGACGATCCTGTCGCAGTGCTCGACGGTCTTTGCCATGCGGCTTGCCAACGACCGTGACCAGGACATCATCCGCTCGGCCATTCCGAACTCGTCGACATCGACGACGAGCTTCATTTCCTCGATCGGCAATGGCGAGGCAATCGCATTCGGCGAGGCGGTGGCCGTGCCGATGCGCATGCGCTTTTCTCGCATCGCCGAGGAGCGCCTGCCGCGCGCCCACGGGATCATCGACCGGATCGACGAGGACCATCCGCCGACCGTTGACCTGCGCGCGATCGTCAGCCGCATGCGCGCCATCAACGGGCCGGATATTTCGAACTTCCAGCAGAGCTACATGGCGGCGCAGACCGTGAGCGAAGAGCAGCGCTGGGAGACCGAACTGGGCGCCACGGCAGAAGCCGAGCCGCAACCGGGCCTCAGCGAGCCGCAGGTCGAGATCGAGCCCTATCGTCCGGACATGCTTCCGCGCGCGCCTGCCCCCGTCAATCCGGAGCTGGAGCGCTTCAATCAGATCCGCCAGCAGCTCTTGAACGAGCCATCCCCGGCCGATCAGGCCCAACGCCGTTCGCAACCGGCTGACCCGGCGTCGGGCGAGCGGCCGCGCCAGGGGTCGCTGCGCGAAAGCCTGTTGAAGCGGCCCCTCGGCAGCATCATCCGCAAGACCTAGGCAGCGAACGCGTAAAACTGCGGGCGCCCCATTTGACAACCAGAGATGTAAAAGCGTTTCGTCCAGACATGCGCTGCGGGCGGCAGTGCGTGAACAACTCTGGAGGGGAATAGCGGCTCGCTGGGTGGTCGCACGCGTCCTCGCGACCGTAGGTCCTCCAGGGGCCGCTCCATATTAATGCGATTGCCATGCGTTGGCCCGCCCCAATGCGGCCGTGGCTCCGGGCACCCGAACAGAACGGTACAAGCGGCGTTGCCCGATGGCGTCGCAGACCGATAGAATAGAAGTTTCAAGCGCTTCGACATCTGATCGCGCACGCCTTTCGGTGGCAGCGGAGAAAAGACCTTGCCAGAGAACGACTACGATGCCTTTGCGGCAGCCTATGATGCCGACAACGAGAACAACGCCTGGAACGCCTATTACGAGCGGCCGGCGACTTTGGCACTCGCCGGCGACGTCGCCGGGCTTCGGGTGCTCGACGCCGGTTGCGGCGGCGGAGCGCACGCGGCAGCGCTCATCGAGCGCGGCGCCACGGTGACCGGCATTGATCGCAGCGCCGGTCTTCTGGACATCGCCCGTCGACGCCTCGACGGGCGTGCGCAATTGCTGATGGCCGATCTGGGCGAACCCTTGCCGTTCGACGACGGTGCCTTCGACCTCATCGTGGCATCCCTCGTCATGCACTATCTGGAGGACTGGTCGCTCCCGCTTTCCGAATTCAACCGGGTTCTGCAGAAGGGCGGCCGCCTGGTTTTCTCAACGCACCATCCGTTCATGGATCATTCCCTTTCCGGTCACGACAACTATTTCGAGACCTATCGCTTCGACGATACCTGGGAACGGGGCGGCAGGACCATCCACATGCGCTTCTGGCACCGCCCGCTGCACGCCATGTTCGATGCGCTCAAATCAGCCGGATTTGCCACCGAGACGGTGAGCGAACCGGAGCCCGATCCGCGTGCCAGCACGCTCTTTCCGGACGCCTACAGGAGCCTGACGACCAAACCGCGCTTCCTCTTCTTCTCGGCCGTGAAAGCGTGAGCGCGACAGCCTTCTCGACGTTTTGAAGGGCCGAGCAGGAGGCAGGAGGAAGTCATATCCCGAGGATTTGCTCGTGCGCGCCCGTTGCGCCCCAGCGGACGATTTCGGCGAGGATCGGCAACAGCGCCCGCCCATGTTCGGTCAGGCTGTACTCCACCTTGCGCGGCACCACGGGATAGTCCCGGCGACTGATCAGGCCCCGTTCTTCCAGTTCCCGCAGTTCGCGGCTGAGAATACGCGGGGTGATCGGCTTACCGAGCCCGCCACGAAGCAGCGACCGTCCGATTTCGCCATAGCGGTGCGTCCCGCCTTCGAGCACGCAGAGGATGTGCAGCTTGTAGCGCCCGCCGACGATCTGGTTGAAGGCGATGGCGGGGCAGAGCCGGATATGGCTCATGTCGAGACCGGTCAGGCTGGACACTTTCGGCCCGACACCTCGGTCCGATGCCACGGCTTGTTCCGTCATGTCGGCGCCCCCCGTACTATCCTTTTTGTCCGTATTTACGATATCGTACCAGAGAGTTAGCGTGCTTTCAGCAAACAATGCGGGAGGAAAGCACGATGGCTGACATGGCGCAGGCACACGCGACAGTAAAGTTCGAGACGGCTTTCGGAGCGCGGCCATGAGCATGGAGATGACCGTGCTGGCGCTCGGCTGCATCTTCGGCATCATCCAGGTTTTTGTCGCGGCGCAACTCCAGACGCGCCAGAACGGACTGGCCTGGTCGCTCTCTTCGCGCGAAGCGGCCGGGCCGCCGCCAACGCCCCTCGTCGGACGGCTGAAACGCGCGCAGGCAAACTTCCTCGAGACTTTTCCCTTCGCCGCGTCCGCGCTGCTTGCGGTCGAAGTCACCGGCGCAAACAACACGACGACGGAACTCGGTGCGATCGTCTGGCTTTCGGCACGGCTCGCCTTTTGGCTCGCCTATGCGATCGGCATTCCCGTGCTGCGCTCGGCCCTGTTTGCGACCAGCATCATCGGGATCGGACTGGTGCTGTGGCCGCTGCTGGCGTGACTGGTGTGAGCCGATCAAGCGTAGGCACAAGCAAGCAAATCACCCCCTGAGGTCAGGGTAATCCCACGATGGCGCCAGACGGCGGCGTGCCGCTTTCACCGCTTCGGCGTAGTCTTCGCGAAAGGGTGCAACCAACTGCTTTTGAAGGTCTGCCAGCACTCCGAGCAGCACCGCGCATTCGGCCGTGCTTTCGAAACAGGAGGCGTCCGGCGTTGGAACTGCGTTCTCCTCGCTCCAACGCGACAGAAGTTCAAAAAGCACCAGGGCTTCATCGGGAGACAGACGGATTTCCGCGCTGTCAGGAGACGTTTTCTGCTCGTCTGTCATGATCGGGACATGGCATGCGCCGCCCGAACCTGCAAGCCGCCCCGCTCACAGCAAGGCATCAGCGCCTATCCTGCAAGGAAACTTTGCCGCGGGCCGACCGTTGTCGTGGCGACATCCTGGGGTAGGATCAGTCAGCCGGTTTTGTTGACACCGACGACAACGGGAGCGCGCCATGGTTACAAGCATCACGCCCTTTCTGATGTTCCAGGATGGCGTCGCCGACGACGCCATGGCCTTCTACGTCTCACTGTTCCCGAATGCCGAGGTGCTGGAAGTCGAGCGCTATGGACCGGATGAGCAAGGTCCCGAAGGCAGCGTCAAGGTGGCGCTTTTCCGGCTCGGCGCGCAGCGGGTCAAGTGCATCGACAGCCCGGTCCGGCACGCCTTCGATTTCACCCCGTCGTTCTCCTTCTTCGTGGAATGCCAGAGCGAGGATGAGATCATCACGCTTTATGGCATGCTCGCCGAAGGCGGGGCAGTGCTGATGCCACTCGACAATTACGGCTTCAGCCAGCGCTTCAGCTGGGTCACCGACCGCTTCGGCGTGTCCTGGCAGTTGAACCTCTCCGACTGATCCGCAGCAACGGCGCTCGTCAAAGCACCTCCTCGGCGCTCGAAATGCGCTGCCAGCTGTCGTCGAGCTGGTTACGGAACCAGGTCATCTGCCGCTTGGCATATTGTCGCGTTACCGCAGCACCCATCTCGATCACTTCGGCCTCGTCGAGTTCGCCCTTCAGAAGGGCTGCGATCTGGCTGACGCCGATCGCCTTCATGATGGGCATTTCCGACGGCAGCTCGAGCGCAAGCAGCGCCCGCACTTCGTCGATCGCGCCGCCGGCAAGCATCAACTGGAAGCGACGGTTGATGCGGTCGTGCAGGAGCTTTCGCTCCGGCAGCACGACATATTTTGCCGCCCGGTCCGGGTCGACGATCATGGGTCCGGTCTGCTGTTGGAAGAAGCGGATCGGCTTGCCGGTCGCCTCCACCACTTCGAGCGCCCGCACGATCCGCTGGCCATCACCGGGCTTCAGTGTCACCGCCGTTTCCGGATCCCTGGCTTCGAGGTCGCGATGCAGCGCCTCCGCCCCTTCCCCTTTCAGCCGCTCGCGCAGCCGCTCGCGGATCGCGGCCGGGATCTCGGGCATATCCGAGAGACCACCGGTCAGCGCCTTGAAATAGAGCCCGGTGCCGCCGACAAAAACCGGCAAGCGTCCCTCGCCCTTGAGCTGAGCGACCAATGCCTGCGCTTCACGCGCCCAGGCACCGGTGGAATAGGCGGATGCCGCCGGCACATGGCCGTAAAGACAGTGCCCGATGCCGCCCATGTCGGCCTCGTCCGGCCGCGCCGTCAACAGCCGCAGCGTGTCATAGACCTGCATGCTGTCGGCATTGACGACCACGCCGCCGTGTCGGCGCGCCAGTTCGACGGCAAGCGCGGACTTGCCGCTGGCGGTCGGCCCGGTTATCAGGATCGCGTCGCTCTCGGTATCAAGGTTGTTGTCCATGGCTCTCGTTGCCACGCTTATCGCCAATCCGTCAAATCCTGTTCTGACGCCAGCACTGGCGGAAGCAGCCGCTGACGCCGTCAAGGCATCCGGCCTCTATTGGCTCGCCGATGGCATCGCCTGCGATATCGCGCTGACCGACGGCACCGATCCGGATGCCGCCGAAACCCTGCTGCGCGGCGTGATCGGCGATGCACCGGTCGATGCCGCCGTGCAAGACGCCGAGAGCCGCCGCAAGAAGCTGCTCATCGCCGACATGGACTCGACCATGATCGGCCAGGAATGCATCGACGAACTCGCCGCCGAAGTCGGCCTGAAAGACAAGGTGGCGGCGATCACCGCCCGCGCCATGAACGGCGAGATCGCCTTCGAGCCGGCGCTGATCGAACGCGTAGGACTTCTGAAGGGCCTGCCACTTGGCGTCGTCGACGAGGTCATCGCCAAGCGCATCACGCTGACGCCGGGCGGAAAACAACTGATCGCAACGATGAAGAGCAAGGGCCACTATACCGCGCTCGTCTCCGGGGGTTTCACCGTCTTTACCGGCCCGATCGCCGAGATGCTCGGCTTTGACGAGAACCGCGCCAATACGCTGATCGCCGAAGACGGCATCCTGACCGGCGAAGTCGCCAATCCCATCCTCGGCAAGCAGGCCAAGGTCGATTCGCTGATCGAGATCGCCGACCGCCTCGGCATCTCGACGGACGATGCCCTTGCCGTCGGCGACGGCGCCAACGATCTCGGCATGATCCAGCTCGCCGGCACCGGCGTGGCGCTGCATGCCAAGCCCGTCGTTGCCGAGCAGGCGAAGGTCCGCATCGACCACGGCGACCTCACCGCCCTTCTCTATCTCCAGGGCTATCGCAAGACGGATTTCGCCGGATGATCATTGCCGAGACTGAGCGGCTGCGCATCCGCGCCTGGAAGGAAAGCGATCGCGATCTCTTCTTCGCGATCAACAGCGATCCCAAGGTGATGGAATTCTTTCCCTTCCGCCGCAGCCGCGCAGAATCAGACGCGCTGTTCGATCGCGTCGGCAAGGGCATCGCCGAAACCGGCTTCGGCTTCTTCGCCATGGCGCTCAAGGCCTACGACAAGCCAATCGGCTTCTGCGGCCTCGCGCTCACGGATTTGGAGCCGCACCTGCCCAAAGGAACGGTCGAAATCGGCTGGCGACTGGCCCCGCCCTACTGGGGCAAGGGCTACGTCACCGAAGCGGCCAACGCCCTGCTGCGCTACGGCTTCGAGGAAAAGGGCTTGAGCGAGGTCGTCTCCTTCGCGGTTCCCGCCAACACCCGCTCGACCGCTGTCATGCAACGGATCGGCATGCACCGCGACCCAAGCCGCGACTTCGACCACCCCCGCGTCCCAATCGATCAGCCGACCCTGGTTCGGCATGTGCTCTATGCGATCAGCGCCGAGGAATGGCGCGCGCATCGTTCAAAGGCCGGGAAATAAGCTGCCGCTTCGTGGGTTGCCCTCTCTGTCTGCCGGACATCTCTCTCCGCAGGCGGGAAGAGAGACGCCAGCCGCACTGGCACTACCCAACCACCTCTGAAGAATGGCGGGCGTTCGCCATATCTTTCCGTCTCCCCGCGTGCGGGGAGACGGTGCCGGCAGGCGGAAGAGGGGCAAGCGCTCGCCCTGAGGATAAGGGCCGCCTCACCGCTTTCGCCCCGCCCCCGGGTAGCTCCGTTCGATCCAGTCGACAAAGGCCCTGGCCGCCTCCGACAGCGCCTCGAAGCGCCGCGCCACGATAAAGAACGCGCCATAGGGCACTGAGGCGTCGAACGGCTGGATCAGCCGGCCGGCGGCGATGTCGTCGCGGGCATGGTCGCGGTCGATGAGGCCGACGCCGCTGCCGCGCAGCGTCGCCTGCAGCACCATCGAGCCATCGGCGAAGATCGCGCCGCGTGCAAGCTTCACCGGCGCGGTGCCGGCCGCCGCAAACCATTGTTCCCAGAGTTGCCGGTTATCCTCATGCAACAATGGATGCTGCAACAGGTCTTCGGGTCGGTCGAGCGGCCGCCCGGCGCCGGCAAGCGCAGGCGTGATCACCGGGACCATCTCCACCTCGGCAAGAGGCCGCGTCTCCACCCGCGACCAGGAGCGCGCGGTCAAGCTGTGGCGGATGGCGATATCGGCCTCGCCGCTTCGAAACTCGGCGAGCCGCGACTCCGCATCGATCACCAGATCGATCTCCGGATGCGCCCCCTGAAATTCCTGCAAATGCGGCACCAGCCAGCAGCCGGCAAAGGATGGCTCTGCGCTGACCTTCAGCGTCTGCGACAACCGCCGCCCCGAGAGCGCGTCGAGGCTTTCGCCCACCATGTCGAAGGCAGATGTCAGCGTGCCGAGCAGCGCCTGACCATCGGCCGTCAACCGCACACCGCGGTGGAGCCTCTCAAACAGCGGCCGCCCGATCAGCTCTTCGAGCTCGCGCACCTGCCGGCTGATGGCCGCCTGCGAGACGAAAAGCTCCGATGCAGCCAGTGTGAAACTCTCCAGTCGCCCGGCCGCCTCGAAACTCCGCAACGCTGTCAGGGGCAGTCGGCCGCGCTTCATGCATAACCTCAAGTTATCCGACGGCGACTGTAAACTCGTTTGAGGGGTGCCGGCAAGTGGAGTGAAATGCTTGCAAGAAAGGAGGTGCGGCAATGCATACGATTATCGAAATTCTGTTCGAAGCCCTCAGGCTGATGACCTTCCAGCCGGCGCGCAAGCCGTCCCCGCACCCCAGGCAAGCGAGCGACGACTGCTGAAAGAAGAGCACCTCACCACTTCTCGAATGCCCCTCACCCTAACCCTTTCCCCCGCAAGCGGGGAGAAGGTCGCGGCAGCGGGATGAAGGGCCGTGTCTGTGCCCATCATGAGCGCGCTGCGGCCCGTCGGCCGAATCGCAGCCTTGAATCAAAACCTGAGGACGTGGATTCAGCCTCTCAGCCCCAGAGGCGATAGCACTGAAAAGATTCAGACAATCGGCTTCGACCGAAAGCGGCGCTGCGGCATCGATCCGATGCCGCAGCCGCAACTGCCGAAAGGCGCGATGCGCCCTACTCCACCCGAACGGTGACGAAGCGCAATTCGCCGGACTTGTTGGAGATCAAGAGGGCGGCGTGGCGACGGCCGCTGGATTTCAGCTCCTCGACCCGGTCGGCCACGTCGGCGGGCGTCTCCATCGCCTCCTGACCGACCTCGACGATGACGTCGCCCGCCTCTACGCGCCGCTCTGCCGCGACCGAATTCGGCGCGACCTCGGTGATGACAACGCCGTCCACGTCTTCGGCAATGCCGTATTTCTTGCGCGCCTCTTCGTTGAGCGTCGCAAGCTTCATGCCGAGCACGACGTCGGTCGCTGGAAGCGGCGCAGCCTCCGGCTTGTCAGCCTTCGACCCCTCGTCGCCGGTTGCCGCGTCGGAACTTGCAAGCGCGCCATCCTCGAGGCGTCCGAGCGTCACCTTGACTGTCTGTTCCTTGCCGTCGCGGATCACCACGACATCCACCGCCTTACCGACGGGGCTTTCGGCGACCACGCGCTTCAGGTCGCGCACCTCGCCGACATCATGGCCGTCGAATTTGACGATGACGTCGCCGGCCTTGATCTCGCCGTGCGTGATCGGCCCGCCTTCGATGATGCCGGAGACGAGCGCGCCGCGCGGCGCGTCCATCTTCAGGCTCTCGGCGATATCGTCGTTCACCGGCTGGACGCGCACGCCGAGCCAGCCGCGACGCGTCTCGCCGAAGTCCTTGAGCTGAAGTACCACATTGGCGGCAAGTTCGGTCGGCACGGAGAAGCCGATGCCGATCGAGCCGCCCGTTGGCGAGATGATCGCCGTGTTGATGCCGATCACTTCGCCGGCCATATTGAACAGCGGCCCGCCGGAATTGCCGCGGTTGATCGCAGCGTCCGTCTGGATGAAATTGTCATAGGGGCCGGCGTTGATGTTGCGGCCGCGCGCCGAGATGATGCCGACCGAAACGGAACCGCCAAGGCCGAACGGGTTGCCGATCGCCATCACCCAGTCGCCGATGCGCATCTTGCGCGAATCCCCGAAAGGCACGGCCTTCAGCGGCGCCTTCGGCTCGACCTTCAGCAGCGCGAGATCGGTCTGTGTGTCTTTGCCGACGAGCTTCGCCTTCAGCTTGCTGCCATTGGCGAAGTTGATCTCGATGTCGTCGGCGCCCTCGATCACGTGGTTGTTGGTGACGATGTAGCCAGAGGGATCGATGACGAAGCCGGAGCCGAGCGATTCGACCGTGCGCTGGCGGTTACCGCCCTGATTGCCCTGGCCCTTGAAGAATTCGTCGAAATAGCGCTGGTAGGGCGAGCCCTCCGGCACCTGCGGCGCCGGTGCATCATCGTCGTTCTTGACCTTCTGCGAAGTCGCGATGTTGACGACGGCATCCAGCAGTCCGGCGGCCAGATCGGCGACGGAGGCCGGGCCATTGCTCGGCGGCCGGATCGCCGTGTTCTGGGCGAGTGCGGTGCTGCTGAAGGCAAGCGCGCCTGCGAGCGCCAGAACGCCGAGGGAGGCGCCAAGCGAGTGTACTCGGGATTTTGATCGCGTGGACAATTCGCTTCAGCTCCTCTGGCTGTGTGCGGTGACACCGGCACACCATAGCACTTTGATTCTTCGCATAATTCCGCCTCGACCGAAACCGCCGGCCGGGCTTATGCGGCAGATTTGACAAACGCAAGCCGCGAGACCGCGACGTCCGACTTTCCTCTGAAGATAAGGCGGAATTCGGAAGGGTCCAAACACGATTTCCTGATCCTTGCGCGCAAGGGTGCGAAAGGATGGGCGTTCCCGGCCGAGCCTTTAGGTCGAGGCCGGGCGTGGCTGATCAGGTGGTGAGCTCGTGGCCGTGGTCTTTCAGCGCCTGGACCGCCTTGTCGAGATCGGAGCCGGCAACGAAAATGTAGTCGGTGCTGAAGGTCGAATTGGCAAAGACGCCGACGCCGGCATCCGAAAGCGGCCGGAGCACCGAGGCGAGCACGCCGGGCACGTCAAAGGCAAAATGTTGCTCGACGCGGAAGCAGCGCCAGCCGAGCGAACTCTGGACGCTGGACGGCACGCGGGCGGCCCGGCAGACCAGCGTCATCTCCTCGCGCGAGCTCGACACGGTCCAGAAGCCCGGCCCCGGCAGCCATTCCGGCATGCTGGAGCCGATATTGAGGCGGGTGATGGCGTATTCGGCATCGACCAGCCGGATCAGCAGTTTATGTGGCATTTCGCATTATCCTCGAAGCAACCATACAAGTCCGACCCCGGCAGCCACGCAAACGAGCCCCGCCAGTCGAAGCTGATGTTCGGGGACATACGGCAAACGCTTCGCCATTTCCACCAAAACCAAAGGGGCCAGTGCGTACACCAGCCCCTCGATGATCAGGAAGAAAGCGAATCCTGTCAGAAAGTCTGACATCGCCCGCCTAGTTTCCGGTCGCTGCTTGAGGTGCCGCGGCCGGCGGAGTGCCTTCCGAGTTATTGAAGTAACGGAAGAATTCCGAATGCGGCGAAAGCACCAGCGTCGTGTCCGGGCTACCGATCGACTGCGTGTAAGCGGTCATGGAGCGATAGAACTCGAAGAACTTCGGATCGCGCGCAAAGGCGTCGGCAAAGGTCCTTGTGCGTTCGGCTTCGCCTTCACCGCGCAGGATTTCCGAATCGCGCTGGGCCTCGGCCACGATTTCGACGACCTGACGGTCGGCAATCGCGCGGCGGCGCTGGCCTTCTTCGTTACCGCGGGCGCGGATCAGTTCCGCTTCCGCCAGACGCTCGGCCTTCATGCGGTCGTAGGTCTGTTGCGAGACCTCCTGCGTCAGGTCGGTGCGACGGATACGGACGTCCTCGATGTTGAGCCCGAGCGACTCGGCGTCGGTTTTGAGGTCGGCGCGCACTTCGCGCATCATCGACGCACGCTCGTCCGAAAGGGCAGCCTCGAAGCCACGCAGACCGTAGACACGGCGCAGCGATGCGTCGAGACGGGTCCTGAGACGCGATTCCGCCGAGTCGCGATCGCCCGAGACCGTCTCGCGGAAGCGGCGGGGATCGGAGATCTTGTAGACGACGAAGGCATCAACTTCATAGAACTTGCCGCCCGAGACCTGGACACGGATGTTGTCGAGGTCGAAGCGCAGTGCCTGGTCTTCGACGTACTGGACGCGGTCGGCATCCATGAAGGCGAAGGGCAGCTTGAAGTAGAGGCCCGGCTGGCTCTTGACGTCCTTGATCTGACCGAAGCGAACGACGATCGCCTGCTGGCGCTCGTTGACGACGAAGACCGAGGAATAGATGCCGACGAAGACGACGGCGAGCAGGATCAGGATAACGGAGGTACGATTGTTGATCACTGGCCTGCTCCCGAAACTGCTGCGGCACCCGACGTCGTCGGACGACCGATTTCATTCAGCGGCAGATATGGCAGTACGCCCTGCCCGTTCTTCTCGTCGATGATGACCTTCTTCGACTTGCCGAGAACGCCCTGCATGGTTTCGAGATAGAGACGCTTGCGGGTAACGTCAGGCGCCTTGGAGTACTCGTCATAGACGGAGATGAAGCGCTGCGCCTCACCCTGTGCTTCCTTGACGACACGGTCCTTGTAGGCGGCCGCCTCTTCGCGGATCTGCGCACCCTGACCGCGTGCCTTACCGAGCACCTGGTTGGCATACTGGTTGGCTTCTTCGACGAAGCGGTCCTCGTCCTGCTCGGCGCGCTGCACTTCGTCGAACGCATCGGCCACTTCGCGCGGCGGTGCGGCGTCCTCGATTGCGACCGTGTTGACGGAAACGCCGGTGCCGTAGGTGTCCATCGTTGCCTGGATCGTGCTCTTCACGTCCGCGGCGATCGCCTGACGGTTGTCACGGAAGATGTCCTGCGCCGGACGGCGACCAACGACTTCGCGCATCGCGCTTTCGGCCACCTGCTGCAGCGTGTCGGACGGGTTCTCGACGTTGAAGAGGTAAGCCTTCGGATCGGTGACCGAGTAAAGAACCGAGAACTGGACGTTGACGATGTTCTGGTCGCCGGTGAGCATCAGGCCGGAATTCGACTGGCCGCTAGAGCGCCCGCCGATGTTCTGCTGCTGCTCGGTGATCTTGACGAATTCGACGGTCTCGAATGGCCAGAAATGATAGTGCAGGCCAGGCATCGAGATCTCGTCCTTCGGCTTGCCGAAGCGCATCTCGACGCCGCGCTCGTCCGGCTGCACCGTGTAGATCGAATTGATCAGGACAAAACCGACGATCAGCAGGCCGATAATGGCGAAGACGCCACCATTGAAGCCGCCGGGAACGACGTTCTTGAGCTGGTCCTGGCCACGGCGAATGATCTCTTCCAGATCCGGCGGGCCGCCCTTGCCGCCACGCGGCCGGTTTGGCCCCTGGCCCCAGGGACCCCCCTGATTGCCGCCGCCACCGCCGCCGCCCCATGGGCCACCGCCGCCGCCATTCTGATTGCTCCAGGGCATCAAAACCTCTCTTTTGAATACTTCCCACGCTGAACGGCCGCGCCACCGCACGGTCGTTCATGATGTGAAACCGTTATAGGTATCACCCGCACCGCTTTCAACGCGATAGACCCGAGTTCACCGTAAATGGTTCAAAATAGTTGACGATCCGCCGCGTCAGGCTGTCGCACGCCGCTTAAAGGTGACGAAATGCATGGCGTGGCTGTCCTTTTCACCCTGCGGCAGGTCCTCTTCGAAGACCTTCTCGAAAATGCCGGGATCGATGTCGGGGAAGCGCGTGTCGCCATCCACGGTCGCCTGCACCTCGGTCACATGCAAGATATCGGCACGCGCGATCGACTGGCGGTAGATCTCGCCGCCACCGATCACGCAGATCTCGTCCACGCCCGCGGCCTCCGCCTCTCGGCCGGCAAGCGCTACCGCCGCATCGAGCGACGGGACGACGCTTGCCCCTTCCGCCACAAAATCCGCGTTGCGGGTGATGACGATGTTGGCGCGGCCGGGAAGCGGACGCCCGAGCGACGCCCAGGTCTTGCGCCCCATGATCACGGGCTTGCCGATCGTCAGCGCCTTGAAGCGCTTGAGATCGGTCGAAAGCCGCCAGGGCAGATCGCCATTGCGGCCGATGACGCCGTTTGCGGCAACGGCGACGACGATCGATATCTTCGGGTGGGTGGTCTTCGTTTCAGTCATGGAACCCGTTCGGTTTGCTGTCGATTTCTCTGGCGCGGTCATAGGCTGCTCGGTCCGTCACCACGCGGATGTAGCGATCGACGACCGTGCTTTCCGGCAGGATCTTGCGCATCCACTGCAGCGCGCTTGCCAAGAGCAGATCGGCGGCACTCATCGTCTCGCCGAGCAGATAGGTCCGTCGGGTGAGCACGTCGATCACATGGGCGCACATTTCGCTGTAGAGCCGCGCCTGCGCCGGGTTGTTGATGGTGGCGCCGGAGATATGGGCAAGCGCCGTCGGCTCGATCACCCCCGCGTAATAGGCAAGCCAGGAGAGATAGGCGCCACGCTCCTTGTGGCCGGGCGGCCGGCCGAGGCTGCAATCGGGATAGAGGTCGGTGAGATACTGCACGACGGCGGCCGACTCCCAGATCACCGCGCCATTATGGATGAGCGCCGGCACCTGCTTGTGCGGATGCGGGTTGTTGTCGTCGGGCTCACCCGAGCCGTCCCAGCGGCGGATCGAGACGTAGCGGATCTCGTATTCCGCGCCCAGCTCCTCAAGCAGCCAGACGATGCGCGAGGATCGCGACAGCGGCGCATGAACGAGTGTGAGCATCGATACCTCCCTTGGACGACAGCCCTCCCCGGCCGCCCCTCACCTTGGATTGCCGGCCCCTGCGCGTGCGGGCGACGGAAGCTCCTGCCCCGCCCGAAGGGTGGCGCGGCATCGGCATCGAGAAGAATTCAGAAATGCGGACCGGCCACCCGCAGCATCAGGATATGTCAGACGGCGATCGGCGCCTTGATGGATGAATCGGCTTCGTAGCCGACAAGCGTAAAGTCTTCGAAACGGAAGGAAAAGAGATCTTTCACGTCTGGATTGATTTCCATCCTCGGCAGCGCCTTCGGCGTGCGGGTGAGCTGCAGCCGGGCCTGCTCGAAATGGTTGTGGTAAATGTGCGCGTCGCCAAGCGTGTGCACGAAATCACCCGGCTTCAGGCCCGTCACCTGCGCCACCATCATCGTCAAGAGCGCATAGGAAGCGATGTTGAAGGGCACGCCGAGGAAGATGTCGGCCGAGCGCTGGTAGAGCTGGCAGGAGAGCTTGCCGTCGGAGACGTAGAACTGGAAAAGGCAATGGCAGGGCGGCAGCGCCATCTCGTCGACGAGCGCCGGGTTCCACGCCGAGACGATATGGCGGCGGGAATTCGGGTTGGTCTTCAGGCTTTCGACGAGGCCGGCAATCTGGTCGATATGGCGCCCGTCCGGCGCCGGCCAGGAGCGCCACTGGTAGCCATAGACCGGGCCGAGGTCGCCGTTCTCGTCTGCCCATTCGTCCCAGATGGTGACGCCGTTTTCCTTGAGATAGCGGATATTGGTGTCGCCCTTCAAAAACCACAGCAGTTCATGGATGATGGAGCGCAGGTGCAGCTTCTTGGTCGTCAGCACCGGGAAGCCCTCGGAGAGGTCGAAGCGCATCTGGTGGCCGAAGACTGAGCGCGTGCCCGTTCCCGTCCGGTCGCCGCGGTCGGATCCGTTGGTCATCACATGGTCGAGAAGGTCGAGATATTGCTGCATGGTCTGGCGCCGCCGATTCGTACTTTCGCTAAATTTAGGACGAAGCCGGCGGCGAACCAATGACCACGGGACGATTATCCCGGATAATTCGGCGGGGAGCTACAAGGTCTGTAGCTTGCCGAGATTCTTGGCCACCAGATAATAGAAGGTGACGCGCGATTTCGACCGGTCCGCCGACATCGCCTTGACGGTGGCGTCGATCGCGCTGTCCGCATCGGCGCCGCTGATGCCGAGCTTCTTCTCGCACCATTTCTCCTTGACCCGCTCGAGCTCCTTCGGATCCGACGCCGAAACGAGCGAGGAATCCCGGTTGCGAAGCGCAATGCCAAGGTGACGCACGATCTTGTTCACGATCGCTTCGTCGGCGCCGCTGTCGTATTTCTGCACATCTGCGAGGTAGTCCGTCATGAGGCCTCCAGCTTGCTTTGCTTTTCGAAACTGCGGCCGGAGATTGCCGGCCGCGTGGCAGCAGCGGGAGTTTTTCATGGATGCCGGTCAAGTCAAGGCGGTTCGGCACCGGGCAGTCCGGGAGAAAGTCATATATCCGACACATCCCCCTTTTCTTGGGGCCCGGAAAGACCTATATGAACTCTGCCGTCTTCGGGCGGCTATGGCAATAAACGGGCGATGAAATAAACCCATTGGACCCGGGGGCGGTACCCGGCGCCTCCACCAAAAACCGATCAGAATCGATCGGCTTTTGCTGGGGGCGAAATAGGATCGACAAGGGCGTAAAGATCGACTTTTTGCTCGGCATTGTACCACCGTTATCGGGCTAAACTTATAGTTGCAAACGACAACTATGCTGAAGCACGTCTCGCTGCTTAATCGCGGTGCGACACTTCAAATCAAGTCCTTCCGGGTAGCACCGTAAGGCGGGGTCCGAAGGCACCTGGCAACAGAAGCCTTCACCTTCTCCCCCGCTTCGAAATGGTCTATAGATGCTTGAATAATTGACTCGTCTGCTTCAGACGGGCAATGAAAAGCCGACGGCTTGACCTCCAAGCCGGCAGCAGACAGTAGATTGAGTTCGAGGAAAGACGGGACGCTCATGGGCCAGGACCACATCCGCTACGACATTCTGGCACAGGACGCACTGCGCAGCGTCATCCGAAAGGTCCTGACGGAGGTTGCCACCACCGGTCACTTGCCGGGAGAGCACCACTTCTTCATCACCTTTCTGACCGGCGCGCCGGGCGTGCGCATCTCGCAGCACCTGAAAGCCAAGTATCCCGAACAGATGACCATCGTGGTCCAGCACCAGTTCTGGGAGCTGAAAGTCACCGAAATCGGCTTCGAAATCGGCCTCTCCTTCTCCGACACGCCCGAACGGCTGGTGATCCCGTTCAACGCCATCCGTGGCTTCTACGACCCGTCGGTCAATTTCGAACTGGAGTTCGACGTGGCGGCCGGCGAGGAAGAAGAACAGGAATCGGCGGAGATCACCGCCTATCCCGTTCCGGAAGAAAATGCCGAGACCTCGGCCAAGGACGACAAGCCCACCGAGCCGAAGAATGGCGGCGGCTCCGTCGTCTCGCTCGATTCCTTCCGCAAGAAGAACTGATCCGAGGAGCCGCGGCTCATGACCGGAGACGTCGTCAATCTGCGCCAGTTCCGCAAGCGTCGCGAGCGCACGGAAAAGGACAAGCAGGCCGAGCAGAATCGCATCTCCTTCGGCCGCACCAAGGCCGAGAAATCCCTGACGAAAGCGCTGAACGACAAGGCGGAGACCCGCCTTGACCAGGGCCGCATCGAGCGCCCTGCCGAAGGCGACGTCGACAAGGACTGAGCCCGCAAAAGCGATTCCGGAGCAAGGACTTGCGGCAGCTTCCGGACTCGAAATGCCAATTCCTTGAATCAGTCTCTAAGGCCGGGCGATGATCCGAAAGCATTCCGCAACGCTCCACGGCCACCGCACCAGCTTCTCGCTCGAAGACGCCTTCTGGCAGGAACTGAAGACGATCGCCGAAACGCGGGCGGTGCCGCTTGCCCAGCTGATCGCCGAAATCGACGACCAGCGCACGCCCGACAGCAACCTCTCCTCGGCACTGCGCGTCCACGTGCTCGAATGGCTGAAATCGCAACGCTCGACGCTCTTGCCCGACGAGACCTGAGCTCCCGCCGTCGATGGCTAGCACGGCCAGAATTCGCGGCCAGAATTCGCCCAAGGCCTGTCACATCAAAGGGCTAGTCGCGAGACCTTGAGCCCTTGTTCTCACGCGCCGTTGCCGCACGAGCGCTGTACAGTGTCGGGCGACAGGCATTGGCGGATCCAAGGCAACTGTGTGGCCGATGCAACAGCGCGCGGCATTTGGCATGCCCCGCTTCGCCGTTTCGGGCCAAAACAGTTGTATTCGAATAAACTTATATAACAATACCCACATCGGGAGGCGGCGACTTTCCGCTGCCCTTGTGTTCGAGAGTCTGTAGTGCGCAATTCCAGACGGGCCCGTCTCTCGTTTCAGGGATTGTCTCAAGCGGGAGGCGTTTCATGAGTATCCCTACACGACTGGGCCTCACGGCCTGCCTTGGCCTGTTGTTCGCCCTGCCGACCCACGCGGCCGACATCACGCCGCTGATGGCGCCCGCGGCCCCCGTGGAAGAAACCGAGAGCGGCTGGCAATTCACCTTCGCGCCCTATTTCTGGATGGCGGGCCTCTCCGGCGACACAGCGCAATTCGGGCTCCCGACCGTTCACATCGACTCCAGCTTCAGCGACATCTGGAGCAATCTCGACTTCGCCGCCATGGCCACCGTCGAAGCGCGCAAGGACCGCTTCAGCGTCTTTGGTGACTTGATCTATACGAAGCTCTCCGGCGACGGCAAAGCGCGCGGCGTCTTCACCGATACGGTCGATGTGGAATCGGAGACCTTCGCCGGCCTCATCGGCGTCGGTTACACGGTGTTTGAGGATCAGAACTCGCATCTCGACGTGGTCGGCGGCGCCAGGATCTGGTCGGTCAACACCACCATATCCTTTCAGGGCGGCCCGCTCGACGGTATCAGCCGCGATGACCGCAAGACTTGGGTCGACGGCATGGTGGGCGTGCGCGGCAACTACTTCTTCACACCGGAGATCTACCTGACCGGCTGGGGCCTGGTCGGCGCCGGCGGCGCCGACATCGACTGGGACGTCGGCCTTGGCCTCGGCTACCGTTTCAACGACACGATCTCGGCGATCGCCGGTTATCGTGCGCTGGGCGTCAACTACGACAATGACGGCTTCATCTTCGACGTGGTCCAGCAAGGTCCAATCCTCGGACTGTCCATCCGCTTCTGAAGGCAAGTCGCGCCTGGACACCGGCAAGCGATCACGCCGCCGGCCAACGGCCGGTGGCAAGACGCGTCCGTCGTTATCGCACCAGCCGGATCGCGCCGGGGTTGTTGATGGTGGTGTTGGCCAGCACCGCCTTGCAATCAAGCTTGAAGCTGCTGTTGCCGATCATGGTGATTTCCTGGGCGACGATGCGCACGCATTCACCGCCGGTCGATCCGTTGCCGGCATACTGGATCTCGCGCGACGCCGGCATGTAGATGATGCCGGCGAGCGACGAGGCGCTGTTGCCGTTGATGGTGGCGCTGGCCGTGTTGTTGCGCCCGGCGACGATCGAGAAGCCGGCCCAGTCGCCGGTCGTCGGCGCGCTGACCTGGAAGGTCGCCCCGCCGTGAATGTCGAGCTGGGCGCCGTTCAGGAGGAAGAAGGTTACCCCTTCGGCGCTCACCACCGACTGGCTGGTGAACTTCAGGCTACCGCCGTCGATGATGTAGTTGCCGGGTCTCAGAAGAACCTTGCCCTTGATTTCGAGATCGCCATAGGTGCCAGGCTTCAGCTCGACGCGGTAGGTGTCGGGCGCGTTGTTCGGCGTCTTGCCGGTGCCGTTGCAGTCGCCGTTGCCGCCACCGCCACCGACGAAATTCTGCCCGCAGCCAGCAAGGCTCACCCAGCCTGCCGTGGTCGGCATCTTCTTCGACCGGAAGGGGTCGGCAATTGGCGTCACCTCCTCTACCGCCTTGCCACAGGCAAGCTGCAGGTTGGCGAGCGTCGCGGACACCTTGCCGGCGGCGTAGAGACACTCGGCCTTGAGCGTGGCCGAGCCGCTGAGGTAGATCGACTGCGCGTCGGTCGAGTTCGACGTGATCGTACAGCCGGATGTGTCGACGCTCGCCCCGCCGCTGACCTCGAAGGCCCGGCTCGCCGTCGGGTGCAGCGCCAGAATGCAGGCCTCTCTCCCGGGCATGCGCGCGGCAACACTTTCCCGGTCGATCGTATAGGGCTGCAGCCCGAAGAAGAGCGGATTGTATTTCAACGCGTAGGCCGCGGTCGCCGTGGTCTCGACGCCGGCGGCGCCGAAGGCGATCTGCACCGGCGTGGCCGCCACCGCCACACCGCTCTCCGGGCCGAGCTGATCGACGATCTCCGGCTGGCCGAAATTCGCAAAGAAGACGTTGTTGGCGAGATCCCTGGCACTGGCCTCGGTCTCGCCCTCGCCGTAGGATTTGACCGCCGAGAAGGCAGCGGCATCGAGCGCCGTCTGCATCTTCGCGGCCTCGAGATTGATCCGCGCCAGGTTGATGGCGATCGACGCGGCACTCAACAACGGCACCGCTATCAGCGCGGTCAGAACGGTAAAGTTGCCGCGTTCGTCCGCAAAGATACGGGCGGCTCTCTTCCTCAAATTGTAGCGCATCTCTGATCGTTGCCCCCTCAGCAGACGGCGACGCGCCGCTCGGGTCAATCCGGAGCGATCGACGTCATCCTTCCCATGCGCCGATTAAAGACGCGGCCCGCAAGCCGCACCCCCTGCCCCATCCAACGCAAATTGCTAATTTAGCGATCAATAGTGGAGGATGTGCTTCAGAATTCGTTAAAACTCTGCCGATCCCGTTCGCGCGCCACGATGCGCCGGAAACCAAGAGAATGCCCGCCCGATAAAGGTATGTTCGAAATCTGAAGCCAGAGCATGTCGCGCAAAAGCGCGCAGCGGTCTTGGGATAACGACATGCGAAAAATCAAAAGCGCAGAGAGCGAAGCTGAAAGATCGCGACGCGCTTCAGGGGACACAAGCCAAGGATGGTATCATGGCCGGATGCGAAATTGGAAGCGCATCTCCGGCCCCGAAAGCCAGGGAGCGTCGTGCTCCGGCATAGTCACCGGCTACTGTACGGTAACGTCGGGCAGGACGTCGAAGTTGAGCCTCTGTCCGGGAGGGGTGCCGGTGGCACCGTCCGGTACGGTCTGGGGGGTCGGTCCCGTCTGCGGGATCGGCTGGCCCTGTCCGGCGCTGCGCGCTGCCTCTGCCGCCCGACGCGCGGCTTCCGCCTGTCGCTCCGCTTCGGCCTTGCGTTCGGCCTCTGCTCGCGCATCTGCTTCCGCCTTGAGGCGGGCGGCCTCGGCAGCGCCGGCTGCGCGCCTGCGTTCCTCGGCAACGGCGCGTTTGCGCTCCAGTTCCCTTGCCTCCGCCCGCGCCTTGTAAAGCGCAAGTTCGCGGCGCAGACGCTGCTTCTCCAGCACGTTCGCCTGCAGGATCTCGACCCGCCGGCGCTCGCGCTCGAAGGCGCGAAGCGACAGGAAGTTCGCGAGATCGGCAACGTTGAGATCGACGCCCGGTGCTTCCAGCAGGCCGGCATAGCCGATGCGCACACGCGGCTCGGCACCGGCAAGCGCCTCGTCACCCGGCCGGAAGGTCAGATCGATGCCGGCGTCGATCCGGCCCGCCGCAAGGTCCAGCGAAGCCTCGCCGGTCATCGCGGCATTGCCGTCGCCAGCCGTCACGTTCTGCGCCCGGAGCACCCCGCCGGCGATGCTGAAGGGTGCCTTGACGACGCCGACCAGCGATTGACCCGAGAAGATCGTCGCCTCCGCCGCACTTCTGATCGCGTCCGCCGAGATCTGCGTCTTCAGCGCATCGGCTGCCGCGATCAGCTGCGGCAGAGCTGCGCTGTTGATGCCGGCGAGCGTCATGCCGTTGAAGGTTGTCGTACCCGAACCGCTTGCCGAATGCGCCATCGCCTCGGGCGTCGCACCCGATGCCTCAAGTGCTACCGAAAGATCGAAAGTCCCGGTCGCGACCGGCGTGCCCGCATGGGCCCAGCCCGCCTGGGCAAGGTCGCCGCCCTTGACGTCCAGGCGCGAGCGCAGGAAGCCCGAGCCGTTGGCATTGCCGATCTGCACCCGCCCGGCGAGCTTGCCGCCCAGCCAGTCGCCGGCCGCATCGGTCAGCGCGACCTCGTCGCCCTTCCATTCCATCTTGCCGGCAAAGCTCGTGACCGCGCCATAGACGCCCGGCCAGAATTTCTGCGCCTGCACGTCCAGCGCGACGTTGAGCCCGGTCCAGGCAGGCTGCGCCAGAGCCCCCTTCGAGAAGGCCCCGTTCGTATCCTCGATCGGTCCGAGGACGCCCTCGCCGAGCCAGGCGAGATCGAGCGTGTCGAGCGTCAGCTGTCCGCTGGCCGCCCCCGGCGTCTGGCGGTCGATCGTCAGATTGCCGGTAAAGCCGTTGTGGTCGGCCTTGCCCTCGACAGTGGTCAGCGCAATTGTTTCGGGCGTCGTCGCGATATCGGCAGAGACGGTCAGCGGCAGGCCGCTGCCCATCTGCGGCAAGGCCACGCCCTGGAGCAGAAGATAGGGCTCCAGGTCCTGGGTCTGCAGCGTCACCTTCGCCTGACCTTCGAGGAAATGATCGCGGGAAAGATCGACGCTGCCCTTGGCGGCGAGCGACGTCTTCTCGGTCGTAAAGGTCACCGTGCCGTTCGCCGTCGGTCCGTCGGTGCTTTGCAGCTTGACGGAGAGAATGCCGTTGGCATCCGCATCGAAGGGCAAGGGATCGAAACCCGTCTGGCCGAGCAGGAGCCGCGTCTCGGGATTTTCGAGCGTCGCTTCCAAAAGCATGGCCTTGCCGGTCAGCGCCTGCGCCATGTCGGGCGCCTGGTAGCTGGCGGCGATCTTGGTACCGTTCGCGGTCCCGAAGATGCCGAAGGTCGCGGGCGCGTTGCCTTCCTTGTTGCCGGCCGTCAGCGTCACGTCGAAGGCCGTGTCGCTGTAATAGGGACCGGCCTTGATCAACTGCCGGAGCGCTGGATGATTGACCGCGTGGCGGCCGATCATTTCCAGGAACGGCGTCAGGTTCTTGGCGGCAAGCTTCATCTTGGCCGAGACGACGGGCTTTTCGAGGTCGCCGCTGGCCCGGCCGGAAAAGGCGAGCTGTGCGCCGGCGAGCGAGCCGATCGCCACGCGTTCGGCCTGGATCTGGCCGTTCTTCAGCGTCAGCACCGCCTGCACGTCCTGCGCTTGCTCGCCGAAGGCGGAAAACTCGTCAGCCGAAAGATCGGCGGCAATCGCGTGCTGCAGCAAGGTGTCGGTGGAAGCGTCGCCCGCCACCAGCCCGGTCAGCGCCTGCAAGGCTTCGAAGTCGATGCGATTACCCTTCAGCTGCAGCGAAAGGTTCGGCTGCTGGTCGGCGAAGGACTGTCGCTCCAGCCGCCCCTTGAGGCTCGCCTCGTCGGCCGCCACTTCGAGGTTCTCGAACTGCTGCAATGTATCGGTGAGGTTCACCTTGGCGGAAAAGCCGGCGGTCCTCAGCTTGCGGATCGCCGGATCGACCGAGCCCGCCAGCCAGTTGGCAAGGCCGGAAGGCTGGTTGGAGGCCAGCAGAAGGTCGCCGCGGAAAGTGCGCTGTCCCTTGAGGTTCAGCCGCCCCTTGGCTTCGAGCTGCGTGCGCCCCGGCAGCAGCGCCACGACATTGTCGATCACCCAGCCGGCGCCATCGGGCTGTACGTCGATCCGCACGTCGCGGACCGTCGTATCGCCGACGACGATCGCCGGCAGCTTCAGGCTGGCGCGGCCGGGCACCTGCGGGATGGGAATTTCGGCGGCGATCGCCAGCATGGCTTCGAGCCGCTGGCGCATCGAGATCGCCGGATCGCGGCCGGTCTTGTTGTTGCGGCTCGGGCCGATGCGGCTGACGTCGATCTGCTGGCCGTCGGCGATCAGCAGGAACTTCTGGTCCTTGCCGGTATCGAGCGTTGCCTCGCCGGTGACCACATAGGGATCATCCGACGGGCCGATTTCGAAGCGATATTCCGGGACGCGGATGCTCTCGTTGGTCAGCTGGAAGTTGCCGTTGATGCGCAGCGGCGCCCGCCCATCCGCATCCTTCGTCTCGGCCTGCGGGCGGTTCTCCGTCAGCGTGAAGCGGCCGCTATAGACCGGCCTGAAATCGACGATGCGCAGCGAACCGTCGGTCTCGACGCCGAAGGGACGCTTGTCGGGCGTTACCCGCGCCTTCAGGCTGAGCGTACCCGCCTCGTCCACTTCGTTGCTGGTAAAGGAGAAACTGCCGGCTTCGCCATCGAGCGCGGCGCGCCCCTCAACCTTCCAGGGCCCGGCGAGCGTGCGGGCCGAAATGTCTGCGGCAAGGCCGCTCACGCGGCGGGTGCGGCCGGTCTGCTCGTCGACGAATTCGACCTGGCCATTGGTGATCTCGACATTTTCAAGCACGACGGTCTTGGCCGGGATCGAGGCCCGGCGGCCCCTCGCCCAGTCGAGCGTACCGTCGGGCAACAGGCGCACTTTGGCCCGCGGACGATCGAGCTTCATGTCGAAGATCAATGCCTCGCCGCTCAGGAACGGCGCAAGCTCGGCGCTCATCGAGAACTGCGCCACCTGGATCAGCGGGTCGCCGTCCTCGGCGGCGCCGACGCGCACGTCGTTGAGCGTCACGGTTGGGAATGGGATCAGCCGCGCATCGACGCTGCCATGCACGACGACGGGCTTGCCCATGATGCGGCTTGCCTCGCGCTCGAACTCCTTGCGGAAACCCGTCCAGTCGATGAACCACGGGGCGATCAGCGCCGCAAAGAGCGCAACGACCACAAGTCCGCCGACGGCAAGAAGAATTCGCGAAAGCACCGTGCCTATATTCCCATTCCGTTCATCGGCGCATCCGCGCCGCAAATCGATTTAAGCGCCAGAAACCGGCGCCCGGCTGCAGCGCCGCTGATGGCGCCGTAGCATCCTTGATTTGCCGCATAATTCCCTAGGGGTCGATTCCGACTTTGAGAATTATGCAGTATCACACTTTGTCGCCGGCGCATTGTCCCAAAAAACGGCCCGTCGCGCGTCTCACCTCAAGCGAAAATCTTGCCCGGGTTGAAGATATTGTCCGGATCAAGCGAGCGCTTGATCTGGCGCATCAGATCGAGCGCGTCGCCGAGTTCGGCCTCAAGGAACGGCATCTTGCCCTGGCCGATGCCGTGCTCGCCGGTGCAGGTGCCGTCCATGGCGAGCGCCCGCGCGTTCAGCCGCTCGACAAAGGCCTCGGCGCGCACAACGTCAGCCGGATCCTTGTCGTCAAACAGCAAGCCGACATGAAAGTTTCCGTCGCCGGCATGGCCGACGATCGGCGCCGTCAGCCCGTGGGCGGCGCTATCTTCCTGCGTTGCCGCCACGCATTCCGCCAGCCGCGAGATCGGGACGCAGACATCGGTCGACAGGATCGCCGCGCCCGGGATCAGGCTTTTTTGCGCCCAATAGGCATTGTGCCGCGCCTTCCAGAGCCGCGCCCGTTCCTCCGGATTGGTGGTCCAGAGGAAGTCGCTGGCGCCGAACTCCGAAGCGATCTCGCCAAACTGGCGCGCCTGTAATTCGACACTCTCGGGGCTGCCGTGGAATTCGACGAAGAGCGTCGGCGTCTCCTGATAGGAAAGGCCGGAATAGCCGTTGCAGGCCTTCATCTGCAGCGCATCGAGCAGTTCGATGCGCGCGACCGGAATGCCCGACTGGATGGTGAGGATCACCGCATTGCAGGCGTCCTCGATCGTCGGGAACGGGCAGACGCCGCCGGAAATGACCTCCGGAATACCCTGCAGCCTGAGCGTGATCGAGGTGATGATGCCGAGCGTGCCTTCGGCGCCAACGAAAAGCCGCGTCAGGTCGTAGCCGGCAGAGGACTTGCGCGCCCGATGCGCCGTGCGGATCTCGCGCCCGTCAGCGGTCACCACCGTCAGCGCCAGCACATTGTCTTTCATCGTGCCGTAGCGCACCGCATTGGTGCCCGACGCCCGCGTCGAGGCCATGCCGCCGATCGAGGCGTTGGCGCCGGGATCGATCGGGAAGAACAGGCCGGTGTCGCGCAGGTAGGTGTTGAGCTCCTCGCGGGTGATGCCCGGCTCGACGCGGCAGTCGAGGTCCTCGGCATTGACCTCGAGCACCTTGTTCATACGCGAGAGATCGACCGAGATGCCGCCATGGGGGGCGTTGATATGCCCTTCGAGCGAGGAGCCGGTGCCGAACGGGATCAGCGGCACCTTGTGTCGCGCGGCGATCTGGACGATCTCGCGCACGTCCCCGGCGCCTTCGGCAAACAGCACGCCGTCGGGAAGCTGTGCCGGAATATAGGTGGTGGTGTGAGCATGCTGGGCGCGGATCGCCTCGCCCGTCTGGAACCGGTCGCCGAAGCGGGCGGAAAGGTCCGCCTTCGCCGCCGCAATCCCCGCCTCGTTTCTCGCGCCAGCCCTGATCGCCTTCAATGCCACGGAAAACGCCCTTCCTCTTGCATTCGCCACGCTGCCTTTTCGATGTTCGGGAAGCGCAGTCATTTCAAG
Source organism: Ensifer sp. ENS06 (assembly GCF_014852205.1). NCBI lineage: Bacteria > Pseudomonadati > Pseudomonadota > Alphaproteobacteria > Hyphomicrobiales > Rhizobiaceae > Ensifer > Ensifer sp. ENS06. Next base: position 680,528 of record NZ_JACVBC010000002.1, read on the forward strand.
GCGCTACTGTGCAAATCGGAATCACTTTGTCCAGACGCTCGCGCACTTCCCGGTCACAGTAGCGCAGGAAAACGCCTGACGTGAGACCGGAGTGTCACAAGACTGTATGACAGCGTGGAAAACACCAACGCTGAAAAGCCGACACGATATGTCCCCGTTTGCCGAAATGTCATCTCCACACCGCGCCGCGCGGTGATCCGTTCGGGAAGTCCTTGCGTATAAAAGCCGAGCGGAAGGACGTGTGACGTGCTTGGAGAGATCGGCAGAAAGCGACTGATGATGCGGTTGCCGCACCTGAGAGGCAGCATCGCGTCGGCATCGTCAGATTGCATGATTGAGCTGTTCTGCAGTTATGAACTCGCGGTCAACATGCGGGACGCACTCGTGTTGGGCGGCGGCCGCCCGGATCTCGCTGACGAGTACCGGCAGATCTGCCTCGAACTCGAAGAAGAGGTGGAGGTCGTGCTCTGCGCGACGGCGCTGGCCGTGCGGCGTGACGGCACGTAGGGCGGGCGGGCCGGTAGACAGAGGGCCTTGCAAACGGGCAAGCCGCGTCGCACCACATTTGCTGCTGGCAAAAGTCACGCCTCAGACCGACCGAACTCCGGTACTGCTACGTATGAGAGCGAAACGGCAGAAAACACCTGCCGTTTCGTGAGCCTTGGATTATGATGGAGGCGTGAAGGAAGGAGAGGCAAATGCTGGGTCTAACCGCTTTGCTCACCGCGTCGGTTTTCTTCGGCGCCGCCATCTACATCACCTGGGCAGAACAGCCCGCACGGCTGCATCTCGATGATCGCGCCGCACTCGTGCAGTGGGTGCCGTCCTATCGGCGCGGCTTCGAGATGCAGGCGACGCTCGCGCTCGTCTCGGGCCTGTTCGGCGCCGGTGCCTGGGGACAGACCGGCCATGTGCTGTGGGGGCTGGGGGCCGCGATCATCATCCTGAACTGGCCCTATACGCTGCTCTTCGTGATGCCGGTCAACCGCCAGCTGGAGGCAGTCCGGCCGGACGACGCCGGCCCGGAAAGCCGAGATCTCCTCGGTCTCTGGGGCAGGCTTCACGCCGGGCGCAGCGCGCTCGGCGGGCTGGCGGCAGCGATCTTTCTCGTTGCCGCCGGGCTCGAATAATAAGCCGTCGCGCGACGGCCGCTCCGGCTAGCGCACCTCCAGCGCTGCCGCCGCGTCCATTTCCTCGTGCAGCTTGCGCTCCTCGTCCGCATGCGGCTTGGTGAAGCGCGCGATCACCAGATAGGCGACCGGCGTCAGGTAGAGGGTGACGATCACCGCAAGACCAAGACCGCCGACGAGCACCCAGCCCAGCGCGATGCGCGCCTCGGCGCCCGCGCCGCTGGCAAGCACCAGCGGCACCGCGCCGACGATGGTGGCGATCATCGTCATCATGACAGGGCGCAGGCGGATGTTGGCGGCATTCTCAATCGCCGAGCGCACGTCCTGGCCGCGGTCGCGCAGCTGGTTGGCGAATTCGACGATCAGGATGCCGTTCTTCGCCATGATGCCGACAAGCATCACGAGGCCGATCTGGCTGTAGATGTTCAGCGTGTTGCCAGTCATGATCATCGCAAAGACCGCGCAGGCAAGCCCCAGCGGCACCGTCGACATGATAATCAGGCCGCTGACGAAGCTTTCGAACTGGGCCGCCAGCACCAGGAAGATGATGACGAGCGCGAAGCCGAAGGTGACGAAGAGGCCGTTGGCGTTTTCGTTGAGCGTTGCGGCTTCGGCAAGCGGCATGATCCGCGAGCCCGGCGGCAGAAGCGGCTCTGCCATCTGCTCGACCATGGTCAGTGCCTCGCCGAGCGCCAGATCGGACTTGAGGCCGGCCGAAAGCGAAACGGCGCGAAGCTGCGATTCCCGCGACAGCTGCGGCGCCACCGCCATCTCCTCGACGCTGGCGATCGTCGACATCGGCACGATCTTGCCGTCACCGGCCTTGAGGAAAATGTTCTGCAGATCGGTCGGATCGTTGACCGGGTTGGTCGAGGACAGAAGCTTCACCGGATAGGACTCGCCGTCGACATAGACGTCGACGACGCTGTTGCCGTCGAGCATGGCCTGCAGCGCCCAGGCAAGGCCGCCGATATCGACGCCCATGTCGGAGGCGCGCTCGCGGTCGATGGTGATCGAAAGCTGCGCCTGGTTGGCCTCGTAGTTGAGGCGGACGTTTTCGAAGCGGCCGGTGTCTTCCATCTGGCGCACCAGCTTTGCCGCCGCATCACCGAGCTTGTTGTAGTCGTTGCCGACGAGCGCCACCTGCAGGCCGCTGCCGGCGCCGCGAATGCCCAGGCTGTTCGGCTGCATCGCAAAGACGCGAACCGAAGGAATGCGCCCGGTCACCTTGTTGATGTCGGTGACGATCTCCTGCTGGGTGCGGTCACGCTTGTCCCAGGGAGCGAGCGTCAGCACCATGAAGCCGCTGTTGACCGAACCGCCCTGTCCGGAGATCGAGAAGATGTTGTCGATCTCGCCGGATTTCACCAACGGCTGCAAACCGTCCTCGATGCGGCGCATCTGGGCCTGGGCGTATTCGAGCGAAACGCCCTGCGGCGCGTTGATGCGCATCATGATCTGCGAGCGGTCTTCCGTCGGCGTCAGCTCCGATTTCAGCGTCAGGAAGCCGGCAGCCCCCATGGCGGTGAAGAAGCCCGCGACGACGAAGACGATCAGCGGCGAGTTGAGGCAGGCGCGCAGCGTCACCCGGTAGAACCCGGCCGCCCGCGCACCGAACCGCGCCATCGGCCCCGGCACCGTATGCGTATCCTTCGTCAGCATGCGCGAGGCGAGCATCGGGCAAAGCGTCAGCGACACGAAGGAGGACAGGAGGATCGCGAAGGCAAGCACGAAGCCGAACTCGCGGAAGAGACCGCCGGTCTGGCCCGGAAGGAACGAGAGCGGCACGAAGACGGCGGCAAGCGTCGCGGTCGTCGCCAGCACCGCGAAGAACACTTCGAGCGTGCCGTGAACGGCCGCCGCGCGTGGGCCGAGCCCCTCGGCGCGCCGTCGCACGATGTTTTCGAGCACCACGATGGCGTCGTCGACGACAAGCCCGGTCGCAAGCACGATCGCGAGCAGCGTCAGGATGTTGATCGAGAAGCCCGCGAGATAGATCGCCGCCACCGTGCCGATCAGCGCGATCGGCATCGAGATCGTCGGGATCAGCGTCGCCCGCCAGTCGAGCAGGAACATGTAGATGACCAGCGTCACAATGAAGACCGCGACGATCAGCGCGATTTCCACCTCGTGGATAGCACCGTTGATGAAGACGGCGTCATCGCTGGTAATGCGGAGCTGCGTACCCTCGGGCAGGATCTGCGTCTGGATCGTCTCGACGACCTTGCGCACGCCCTCGGAGATATCGACGGTGTTGGACTGCGCCTGGCGCACGATGCCAAGGCCGATGCCCTGGCGGCCGTTGGAGCGCAGCGCCGTCGTGCCGGTGTCGGGACCGAGCGTAACGGTCGCCACATCGCGCAGGCGCACATTGTTGACGAGGATCAGGTTTTCGAACTGCTCCGGCGTCTGCAGGTCGGCGGTGGCGCGTACCGAGATGTCCTGGCTGGCGCTCGTCAGCTTGCCGGCTGGCACGTCATAGGAGGCATTGGCAAGCGCAGTGCGCAGGTTTGCGACCGTCACGCCGCGCCCGGCGAGCTTCGCCTGGTCGAGGTCGATGCGGAAGATCTTCTCCTGGTCGCCATAGACGGCAACGTCGGCCACGCCTTCAACGGCGGCGAGCCGGTCGCTGATCTCGTTTTCGACGAGCAGCGTCATGTCTTCCCTCGACATCGTATCGGAGGTCAGCGCCAGCCGCATGATCGGCTGGCTGTCAGCATCGGCTTTCACGATGCTCGGCTCGTCGACATTGTCGGGAAGCTGGTTGCGCACCCGGCCGAGCGCGTCGCGAATGTCGTTGGAAGCCTGGCCGATATCGGTCGTGTCGGAGAACTGCAGCGTCACGCGGCTGCGGCCGAAGGACGAGGTCGAGGAAATGTCGCGGATGCCCTGCACGCGCGACACGGCCCCTTCGACCACCGAGGTCACCTCGCGGTCCATGGTCTCGGGTGCGGCGCCATCGAGCGTTGTCGTCACCGAGATGACCGGCTGGTCGACCTGCGGCAGTTCGCGGATCTCGATGCCGTTCCAGGCCGCAAGGCCGGCAACGACGATCAGCGTATTGACCACCAGCGCGAAGATCGGCCGGCGGATGAAGAGTGCGGTAAAGCCGGTCTTGCCGCGTTCGCGGGCCGACATCTGGCCGCCGGCGCTGCCTTGGCCGGCACCATGGCCGCTTGCCTGACTGTCGCCGCCGCTCACTTGGTTTCCTCCGCAACCTTCTGCGGTTCCTGCTTGTTCTCGCGGCCGGCGATGCGCACGGCGCCGCCGTCGCGCAGGCGCTGCACGCCTTCGGTGACGATCTCGTCGCCTTGCGACAGTGCGGCGTCCACCAGCACCTTGTCCGGGTTGCGCTGAATGATCTTCACCGGCACCTTCTCGCTCTTGTCGCTGGAGACGCGCCAGATATAGGAGCCTTCCGAACTCCACTGGATCGCCAGCGGATCGACCGTCGGATAAGTGTCGCCGTCAAAGGCCACGGTGACCGAGAAGGACATGCCCGCCCTCAGCTTGTCGTCGGGGTTTTCAAGCCGTGCGCGCACGCGCAGCGTCCGGCTCGCCTGATCGAGGCGGTTGTCGATCGCGTGGATCGCACCGTCGAGCTGGTTGCCCGGCTGGGCGATGGCGAAGGCCGTGACCGGCTGGCCGACGAAGATCTTGTTGGCGAAGCGCTCGGGCACCCAGAAATCGACGAGGATTTCCGAGCGGTCGTCGACGACGGCAATCGGCGTCGTGGTCGTGACGTAGTCGCCGACATTGACGGTGATGATGCCGACGACGCCCTTCGATGGCGCCACGATGTCGCGGCGCTTGAGGTCGAGCTCTGCGGTCTTCAGCGCCAGTTCGGCGGTCTGCATGGCGATTTCGGCGTCGCGCACGTCCACGGCTGTTACCGCGCGGGCGGTGCTCAGGTTGCGGTAGCGCTCGACCTTTTCGCGTGCGCTGTCACGTGTCAGCCTCGCCTGGTCGGCAGCAATCTTCTGGTCGTCGCTGTCGAGCTTGGCAATGACCTGACCCTGCGACACCTTTTCGCCGGAGCGCACGAGGATTTCGGTGAGGTTGCCGGTTGCCGTCGGCGTCACGGTGACGGAATGGATCGCCTCGCCGTTGCCGATCGCGTTCAGCCGGTCGTTGACAACAGACGTGCCCGAAGGCCGGACCATGACGAGAATGGCGTTGTTGCCGCCCTGCCCGCGGCCATTGCCGCGTTCGCCGCCCTCGCCGCCACCGGCGCCCGGCTTGGACAAGGCATCAATCAGCGGATGCGAAACACCAATCGCCGCCAGCGTTTCACCAGCACCAGGCACAAAACGCACCCAGACGGCTGCGCCCACGAGAAGCACAGCGGCGCTCACCGCAAGCTGTTTCCAAACCCGCATTCAAGTCTCCGAATTAAACATAAAACACGCCCCAGCGCGGCGCGGCCGGCGGTTCGTTCCGATTGTGCGCGGAGTATCCCTGTTCGCGCGTGTCGGGGCAACGACAGAATACCATCATTACGCAATTGTAATAAAAGCGAATTTGTTGGCGGGATGATGACGCACGGGGGCTTCGCTCGACGCCTCGCAGCTTTGTCCAGAAATTCACTAGAGAATTACCGTTTACAGCCGCCGACACTGCGCTATCCTGCAACCGCCGGCAGCGTGTTTCGGCCGGCTTTGCGCCTGTCTTCAGGCCTCTTGGGGGAGAGAAGTCGATGTGCGATGCCTGTGTTATGGAAACGGTGAAAGAGCGCATGCTCTCGCGCCGCAGCTTCTTCAAAGCCGCCGCGGTCGGAACCGCGGGTCTTGCCGCCGCAAGCGTGGGCGCGGCCCCGCCGGCGCTGGCGCAGGGGCATTCAAGCGTCACCGACCTGACCCACGAGTTGCACGAAGATTTCCCGACCTTCTTCGGCCAGCAGCAGTTCTTCCGCGAGGAGAAGTTCAACTACGCAAAAGACAAGTTCAACATGTTCGAGCTCCGGGTGAACGAACACACCGGCACCCATGTCGACGCGCCCCTGCACTTTTCCGCCGATGGCCTCTCGGTCGCCGAACTGCCCGTCGACAAGCTGGTGGTGCCGCTGGTGATTGTCGATATCAGAAAGAAGGCTGAGGCCGATGCCGATGCACAGGTGACGCCCGAAGACCTCAAGGCCTGGGTCGCCGCCAATGGCGAGATCCCGGAAAACGCCTGCGTCGCCATGCTGTCGGGCTGGGGCGCGCATCTGGGCACGGACAAGTTCCGCAATGCCGATGGCGGCGGCAAGCTGCATTTCCCCGGCTTCCACGTCGAGGCGGCCAAATATCTGATCGAGGAAAGCAAGGCGGCTGGTATCGCCGTCGATACGCTGTCGCTCGACCATGGCCCCTCGCCCGATTTCGCCACGCATTATGCCTGGCTGCCGGAGGGTCGCTGGGGGCTGGAGGCAGCAGCCAATCTCGACAAGCTGCCGGTCAAGGGCGCAACTCTCATCCTCGGCGCGCCGAAGCACCGCGGCGGCACCGGCGGCCCGGCCCGCGTCTTCGCGCTGGCCTAGGTCCCCGGCCTATTGAGCACAGCCAGGTTTTGGCTGAAGCGAGCCTGACGAGAGCAAGGTCGTTTTCGCTTCGACGGCAACCACATGTCCCCGACCGTCAACCGGTTCCGCACCGGCTGCGTCACCATGGATCATGGTGCGCCAACACGACGCCGATTGCGGAAAGGTCAACGGCTACGCCTGACGCGCCAAAGCACCCTACCCTCCAACGACTTCACTGATCTGCACGATGGGCGCGATGTCCGTATAGTTGGCGACGTCCGCGGCAATCTCGGCGCGGTGGGGACCTAACGCCTCCTGGAATGTCTCGAGGCTCGGCGAGTAGACGTGGCACGCCGCGACGAACTCCGGCGCGCTTCCAGGCTCGCGACCCGCAAGGCCCTTATCGATCTCGTAGCGCAGGCAGGCATCGCCGAGCCGTTCCTGGATCAGTGGCATGTGGCGGGTGCGGTAGTAGTCGTGATCGAACTTCGAGCCGCCATCGGCCGGATAGTAGACGCTCATCTTGATCATGGTGGGGCTCCTGCCTGAACGCCGCTCCGAGCGTTCGAAGCTTCTTCTAGGTCACCGACCTGTAGAGCACAACCAGGTTTTGGCTGAAGCGAGTTTGACGAAAGCAAGGTCGTTTTCGCTGTGCTTGTCGAAGCCGGTGACGACGGCACGGAAGTGCCTGAGTGCTGACGAAGCGTTCGACGAGGTTGCGATAGCGACAGAGGAAGGTGCTGAACGACGGGCATCGTTTGTGGACGGCAACATGCCGCGGGGTTGATCGAGCGCGGCAAAGGAAGGCGCTTGTTTGCGGGCAAAAGTCTTCGGGAGTATCTTGGGCAGCGGTACGGACAATGGCGGGGGTCGTCATGGGGCCGCATGCATTTTGCCTGACATTCGCGCTCGTCTCCATGGGCCTGCTTCTTGCGGGGTGTCAGACCGTGACTGTCCAGGCGGACGACAAGACCGGCCCGACCACGAAACTCGAGATCACCGGCATCCTGGATGACCATGGCAATCCCGACCCGGTCTTCAACGACAGCAGCTGCTGCAACCGCCGCCGAAGTGTTCCCGACCTGGCGCCGCTCACCATCGCGGCTTCGGCCGAAGACCCCGAGAGCGGTGTGCGCGACATTGCCGTCTGGATCTGGGCCATCAAGCGGTGCCGCTACGACGACAGCACGGCAGATTTTCAGATCACGCAATCGACCGTGGCCGCTGCAGGCACGGCTTCGGGCACATACCCACCCGGCAGTTCCGCGCCGCTCAGCCGCAGCTCTACGGCAACCGTTCGCATGGCCGACACGCCCTATGGCGCCTGCAACCCCAAGACCGTCACTGACGCCAGTGGCCAGACGCGCGTGGTTGCCGCGCAGCCGACGGGCTTTTGCGGCCGCAGGGTCTTCATCGTCACGCAGAACGGCAACGCCTATCAGGGCTCGAGCAAGGGCGTGCTGTTTACGACCGGACCATTCGGCTCGAACAATCAGCCGTGCAACGAAATCCCCAACTGAACGCATCGGCGACGGCTTCCCCAAAACGCAGCGCTGGCAATCGCCGCGACGTCGGCTATCGTCACCGCTTCAGGCGACCGGCCGGCCCGCACACAACCGCCGAGAACAACAGCGAAGGAGCCCCATGAGCACCGTATCCCCGCCTCAGAACCCGGAATCCGATCCGCGTGTCAAAGCCGTGTTCGACGACATTCGCACCACCCGCAAATCCGACTTCATCAACAATATGTGGCTTTGGCTCGCCTTCGATCCGGAGCTCCTGGAACAGACCTGGCGCGACGTGAAGGCGGTGATGGCAACGCCCTCGGCGCTCGATCCGCTGGTCAAGGAAATGCTCTATATCGCCGTCTCCGTCACCAATGGCTGCGGCTACTGCGCCCATTCCCATACGGCGGCGGCAAGGGCGAAAGGCATGACCGACGCCGAGCATGCGGACCTGCTCAGGGTGATCTCGCTTGCCGCCCGCACCAACCAGTTGGCGACGGCGCTGCAGGTGCCTGTGGATGCCGCCTTCGACAAGACAAAAGAATAGACCGCGCGACCAAGAATAAGCGGTCTCGAAATCGCCTGTCTTTCCACAGGCTTGGTGCGGCTGGCGCAGAAAACGGAATAAAAGAAGAACATCCTTTCTGGCCTTTCCCCACCGAATCACTACATTGAGCCGCATGATGAGTGGTTTCGACGATATTCCCTTCTTCGACGAGGAGCCGGCGCCGCGCAAGCAGCAGCCCGCCCCCGCAGGTATTCCGGCAACGGGAGGCATCGCCGCGCGCGCCATGGCGGCGCGCGATCGCGCCCAGCCGCGCCCGGACTATCTCTCCGGCCTCAACCCGGAACAGTCCGAAGCGGTCGAGACGCTCGATGGCCCCGTGCTCGTGCTTGCCGGCGCCGGCACCGGCAAGACCCGGGTGCTGACGACCCGAATCGCCCATATCCTTTCGACCAACCGCGCCTTTCCCTCGCAGATCCTGGCGGTGACCTTCACCAACAAGGCGGCGCGCGAGATGAAGGAGCGCATCGGCGTGCTCGTCGGCCATGCGGTCGAAGGCATGCCCTGGCTCGGCACCTTCCATTCGATCGGCGTCAAGCTGCTGCGCCGCCACGCCGAGCTCGTCGGCCTGCGTTCCGATTTCACCATTCTCGACACAGATGACGTGGTGCGGCTGATCAAGCAGCTCATCCAGGCCGAAGGCATCGATGACAAGCGCTGGCCGGCCAAGCAGTTTGCCGGCATGATCGACGGCTGGAAGAACAAGGGCCTCGATCCCGCCCAGATCCCCGAGGGAGACGCCCGCGCCTTTGCCAACGGCAAGGGCCGCGAACTCTATGCTGCCTACCAGAACCGGCTGTTGACGCTGAACGCCTGCGACTTCGGCGATCTTCTTTTGCACCCGATCCGCATCTTCCGCATGCATGCGGATGTGCTGAAGGACTATCACGACAAGTTCCGCTACATTCTCGTCGACGAGTACCAGGACACCAACACGGCGCAGTACATGTGGCTGCGGCTGCTTGCCCAGCGCCCCAAGGGCGTACCGCAGAACGTCTGCTGCGTGGGCGACGACGACCAGTCGATCTATGGCTGGCGCGGCGCAGAAGTGGACAATATCCTGCGTTTCGAAAAGGATTTCCCGGGCGCCAAGGTGATCAAGCTTGAGCGCAACTACCGCTCGACCGAGCACATTCTGGGCGCTGCCGGTCACCTGATCGCCCACAACGAGGGCCGCCTCGGCAAGACGCTTTTCACCGACCGCACCGATCCGGATGATGAGAAGGTGCAGGTGCACGCCGCCTGGGATTCCGAAGAGGAAGCCCGCGCCGTCGGCGAAGAGATCGAGCAGTTGCAGCGCAAGAGCCACAAGCTCAACGACATGGCGATCCTTGTGCGCGCCTCGTTCCAGATGCGCGAATTCGAAGACCGCTTCGTCACGCTCGGCCTCAACTACCGCGTCATCGGCGGCCCGCGCTTCTACGAGCGCCTCGAAATCCGCGATGCCATGGCCTATTTCCGCCTCGTCTGCCAGCCGGCAGACGATCTGGCCTTCGAGCGCATCGTCAACACGCCGAAGCGCGGCCTTGGCGACACCACCGTGCGCACGCTGCACGACTATGCCCGCGCCCGCGACATCCCGATGCTGGCGGCTGCCTCCGAGATCATCGAGACCGACGAGCTGAAGCCGAAGGCGCGCAAGGCACTGTTCGACGTCGTCACCGATTTCCGCCGCTGGCAGAGCCTGCTTGAAACCACCGTGCACACCGAGCTTGCCGAGCAGATCCTCGACGAGAGCGGCTATACGGCCATGTGGCAGAACGACAAGACGGCGGAAGCCCCCGGACGGCTGGAAAACCTGAAGGAACTCATCCGCTCGATGGAAGCCTTCGAGAGCCTGCGCGGCTTCCTCGAACACGTCGCTCTCGTCATGGATGCCGAGCAGAACGAGAACCTCGATGCCGTCTCGATCATGACGCTGCACTCGGCCAAGGGCCTGGAGTTCGATACCGTCTTCCTGCCCGGCTGGGAGGAAGGCCTGTTCCCGCACCAGCGCGCGCTTGATGAGGGCGGCCGCTCCGGCCTTGAGGAAGAACGGCGCCTCGCCTATGTCGGCATCACCCGCGCCAAGCATCGCTGCCACATCTGGTTCGTCTCCAACCGCCGCATCCACGGCCTCTGGCAGTCGACCATGCCGTCACGCTTCCTCGAGGAGCTGCCGCTCGCCCATGTGGACGTGGCCGAGAATGAACAATCCTATGGCGGCTATGGTCGCGGCGGCTACGGCCAGTCGCGCTTCGACAAGGCTGATCCCTTCCAGAACAACTACTCCACGCCCGGCTGGAAGCGCGCCCAGCAGCACCGCTCCGACGCCACCCGCGACAACTGGGGCACCCGCTCCGGCCACGCGGTCGAGCGCATCGGCTACGGCGAAAGCGGCCCGCGCGGCCGCACGATCGACGGCGAGCTGGTGGCGAAATCGACGGCCACCGAACCCTCGCGTTTCTCGGTCGGCGACCGCGTCTTCCACATGAAGTTCGGCAACGGCAACATCGCCGCCATCGAGGGCAACAAGCTCACCATCGACTTCGACCGCGCCGGCCAGAAGCGGGTGCTGGATGGGTTTGTGGAGAAGGCGTGAGGAGGTCGAAGCCCTCCTCACGTGCACTCCCTATGGACTGCACAACCATCGATCTCATGGCGCCAACCGGCGAAGTGCAATAATATTGCGGGCACAATTCTCGCGTTTGAACGAAACCATGTACCGATCTCCCTCGACGCAAAGTGGGTGGAGACATGTCCTGGACGAGCGCTGTTCGCAGCCTGCTGGAGCTGGGCGCCGCAAATGCTGCGGAGGGTGACCGTGAAGGCATCCTCGTCGCGAATGTCGCGGCCTGTGTGATCGTCGTCACCACCACGAGCTTTGCCCTCATCTACGCACTCTATGGCGAGCCGAGCCTCATTCCCCTCGTCTATGCCAATCTCGCGCTAGCCGTCGCGGCAGCCATGACTCCGCTTTTTCATCGCTTCGGCCGCGTCGCGTCAGGGCTTTGGGAATTCGGTATCTGTGTGGTGGTCCTCGTCTGGATCGCCTCCTATGTCGGCCGGGACTCCGGCGTCCTGCTGACGCTGCTCGGCGTGACGCCGGTCGCCTTCGCGATCCTCGGGTTTCAAAACATCGCACTGGTGACGGTCCTCAGCGCCATGGCTGCGATCACGGTCATCGCCGCATCCATCGCGTTTCCTCAGGCGCGGTCGGGTGTCTATGACGACACCCGTTTCCTGCAACTCCTCCATTCGTCGTCGATCATCACGCTTACGCTCATGTGCTTCGCAACGATCTACTATGCCTTCCACCTGGCGAGAGAGGCGCAGGGGCGGCTCGCCCGCCTGATGACGTCGATCATGCCGGACGAGATCGTGGCGCGCCTGCTGCGGAACGAGCGTGAAACGATCATCGACGAATTCGAGCATGCGACTGTTGTCCTGATCGACATCGTCCAGTTCGTGGCCCTGTCAAACAGCCTGGGGCCGGAACGGACGGTCAACCTGCTCAACGAGCTCTTCAGCGAGTTCGATCGCCTGGCCGCAGCAACCGGTGTCGAAAAGATCAAGACCATCGGCGATGCCTATCTTGCGGTGGCGGGCGTGCCCGCCCGGCACCCCACGCCCGAGAAGGCGGCGGCAGTGTTCGGCTTCGGCGCCATCGCCGCGGCCCGCGAGATCGGCGAACGCCATGGCGTCGTCCTCAAGCTGCGCGCTGGCATGGCCTCGGGATCGGTAACGGCTGGCGTGCTTGGGCGAGCGAAATACGCCTATGATATCTGGGGTGCACCCGTGAACCTTGCCGCGCGCCTGGAAGCGATCGGCAAGCCCGACTGCATCACCACCACCGCAGAAATCAGGCAGCGACTAGGCGAGTCTTTCCTGTTCATTTGCTCCGGCCGCGAGGACGTCAAGGGCTTCGGCCCGACTGAGATCTGGACCTCGCGGATGCTGGATCCCGATGCATGTGCCCCTGGCATCCGCGCACACACGGCGAAGTGAGCAGCCGAAAGGAGAGCCCTCAGACCGCCTTGCGATAAACGAGAAACCCCGACTTCTCCGCCACCTTGTCGTAAAGCGTCATCGCCGTCTCATTGGTCTCGTGCGTCATCCAGTAGACGCGTGGCGCGCCGACGGCACGTGCCGCCTCATAGACGCCCTCAATCAACGCTCGTCCGACGCCCTTGCCGCGGGCTTCCGCATTGGTGAAGAGGTCCTGTAGGTAGCAGTTCGGCTGGATCATCGTCGTGCTGCGGTGGAAGAGGTAGTGCGTAAGCCCGATCAGCCGCCCTTCGCTCTCCGCCACCAGCGCATGCACCGGCTCGTAGGCGTCGAAAAAGCGCGACCAGGTCATGGCGGTGATCGCCGGGTCCAGCGCGGTTTCGCCGGAGCGGCCGTAGAAGGCGTTGTAGCCGTCCCAGAGCGGCAGCCATTGTTCGTAGTCGGTCCGGGCTATCGGGCGGATGTGAAGCTTGTCGGTCATTTGTCGGTCCTGTGATCGATTGGATGGAGCGGCACTGCGGCCCCTAGCGTTTGGTCATCGCAGCGGTGATTGCCTGAACGTCGGTCATGATCGCATCGCCCATGAAGGCGATGTTTTCCATCGCGCGCTCACCGGCCTCGTGATGCCCTGCCCCGCAGGCGTCACGCACGACGACGGGCACCAGGCCGAGATCGGTCGCATGGCGCACGGTCGGGTCGATGCCGATTTCCGTGGCGATGCCGCAGATGGCGAAGGAAGTAAGCCCGAGGTCGCGCAGGATCATGGCGAGCGGCGTGCCCTCGAAGGCGGAAAACGTGATCTTGTCGAGGATCGCCTCGTCGTCACGGGGCGCAAGTTCTGGCACCAGCTCGAAGCCCGGCGTGCCGCGCAGAAACCAGGGGCGCACCGCATCCGGATCGTCTGTCCGCTGCCAGGCCATCGCCTGGCGTAGCTGGAAGGCGCCCATCAGCGGCCTCGGCATCGACAGATGCCGGAGAAAGATCACCGGAAACCCGCCGGCCCGCGCAGCGTCCAGCACCTTCAGCACCTTGGAAAGCACCGCCGGGCCGTTCTTGACCTGATTGGTAATCCCCACCTGCATGTCGTAGACGATGAGCGCCATCCGCTCCGGCCGGCAGAAATCCTCAAGCGTCTTTCCGATTTCCAGTTTCGCGGCCATGACATCTCCTCCGGGCGCCTCCTCCGGCGCCCTCTCCCGGCAACATCGCGCGCCGGGAATGTGGCGCGGGAGAAGGAGGCTTGCAAGACGGTTTCGGCCGCCTCGCGCAACTATTCGGATGCCTGGCGGAAATCGCGGCAACCGGAGCCCGGCTTGCCCGGAACATGGATCAATCGCGCTCGTTGCGCAGCCGCGCCTTCTCCATCAGCGCCAGCACCTCTTCGTCTGCCGTCTGCTCGAAATTGCGGTAGTACAGGCCGACGGCACGGAAGGCGAAGGGCGTGGCGAGGCAGACGATGCGATCGACCTGGCTGCGCAGTTCGGTAAGTTCGCTTTTCGGCGCCACCGGAACAGCAAGCACGAGGCGCCCCGCCCCCATTCGCCGCAGCGCCTTGATCGCCGCCCGCACGGTGCCGCCGGTGGCGATGCCGTCGTCGACGAGGATTACATCACGGCCCCGGGCCGACGCCGGCGCGCGGTCGCCGAAATAGAGCGTGCGGCGGCGCAGGATCTCGGCGCGCTGGCGCTCCGTTTCGGCCTCCAGATAGCCTTTCGGCGGACGGACCAGCCGGATCGCCCGACGGTTGAGCACCAGTTCCGGCTCCTCGCCATCGACCAGAGCGCCCAGACCGAATTCCTCATGCCCAGGCGCGCCGATCTTGCGCACGATCAGGATTTCCAGCGGCGCCGCAATATGGACGGCGATTTCATAGGCGACCGGAACGCCTCCGCGCGGCAGCGCCATGACGAGCGGATCGTCAAGACCCTTGTCTTCGACCGCACGCGCCAGCTGGCGCCCGGCATCCGCCCTGTCCTCGAAGAGCCACGTTGCCGTGAACATGTCGCCTCTCCCGGTTCATCCTGCTGCGTGAGTATCGGGCCCTGAAAACAAGGCGCGCGCATGCCTGGCCGGAGGCTCGGATCGCGCCGCCCGAAGGGCCTCGCCCCGGGGCTGCGGGCGGTACCGTTCATGCACGCCTCTTCGCCTGCCGGCGTGCCGCCCCACGGTTGATCGGGCGCCGTTGTGAACAACCGTGCCAATCCCGACCAATCGCTAAAATTGCAACGGATTTCGCCGGGTTTCGTTAAGGCGCCATCGCTACCAATTGGCGTCACATATCTGGCTGAGACGCAAGCCGCCTTTGTTGATTTTAGCACGACAGGCCGTTTCGAAATGAGCTTTCTCCCTGCCATATCGATCATCGCTCTTCTGGCGATGCTCCCGGTGCTGATTTCCCTGCGGGCCTCCATGGTCGAGGGGGGCACGGATTTTGCAGCCGCCTGCGCCATCGCAGCGGCGGCAACGCTGTTTCTGATGCTATCCGAGATCCCGGCGCTGCGGCCGTTGTCGCTGATCGGCATCGTCTTTCTCATTGGCGCCTGTCTTTTCGTGCTCTCGGGCTTTCACCGGGCGCTCGGTGTCCTCCGGCCGATGTCGACGCCGCTGGTCGCTGCCGCCTCGATTTCGGCCGTGGTGGTGCTGATTGCCGCCTTCGGCCCGCACAGCGCGACATTGCACGCACTGTCGGCCGTCGGCATCGCCGCCGCCTTCGTGCTGATCATCGCCGTCTGTTCGCAGCACCGGCGCGCAGCGCCCGGGCCGATCGAGCGCCTCTGCGTCATCGGCTGCGCCGCCATCGGCTGTTCCGCCCTGATCGCGGTCACGATTTTCTCGCCGATCGCCCACGGGACCGCCGAAACCCCGCTTGCGTCGGCCAGCTGGGACTTCGCCTGCGTCGTGCTTAGATATTTCTACCTGCCTGTGCTGTTCCTCGGCGTGATCCTGATGATCCAGAACCGGGTGATCACCGACCTCAAGAGCGCCATTGCCCGTGACGAGCTGACGGGCGCCCTGTCGCGCCGCGCGCTGCTCGACCTCGGACAGCGGGCGCTGACAGTGGGTTTTGCGCGCCAGAGACCCGTCACCTTCCTGCTGCTCGATCTCGACTATTTCAAGCAGATCAACGACCGCTACGGCCATGCGGTCGGCGACACGGCGCTCGGCCACTTCGCCGGCACGGTCGCCGCCTGTCTCGGCGGGCGCGGCACGCTCGGGCGCATCGGCGGCGAAGAGTTCGGCATCGTCCTGCCCAATCACTCGGAAGATGCCGCCTTTGCGGTGGCTGAGGAGATCGGTCGCACGGTGCGCGATACGCCGATCGGCCGCTTCGACCGCCCCATCCGGCTGACAGTGAGCATTGGCCTTGCCGAGGCCGAGCCCGGAGATACGATCAGCGACATCATGATCCGCGCCGACATGGCGCTCTACGACGCCAAAGCCGACGGCCGCGACCGCTGCACCATCGCCGGCCGCTTCCAGCCCGAGGCCAGCGCACGGGCTCTTGCCGCCGCCGCCGCGCAAATGCGCGCTGCCGACCACCGAAACCTCGAGCCGCAGCTTCTTCGCGGCACCGGTTGAGCCGGCACGCCTTGTAAAGCCAATTCCCGAACCTATGTGAACCTGGCTGCCCGAGCGCATGCCTTCCCGGGGATTGCCTCGGCAAAAACATGCGTCAATTCAAAATGCTACGGCGACCTTGCGTGAGACGTCAGGCGCTGCAGGAGGACATCCATGTCGCGTTCGCTTCGTGCGCTCTTTTTTGCCGGCCTTGCCATAGCCGCCACAGCCCTGCCCGCTCGCGCCGAAACAGTCGGCGAAGTCGGGGTCGACTGGCTCGGCAACGACATCATGATCGATGCCGTGAGCGACCCGAAGATCAAGGGTGTGACCTGCCACGTGACCTATTTCGACCGCAGCGTCATCGACCGGCTGAAGAACGGCAACTGGTTCGAGGATCCGTCGAACAATTCGATCGCCTGCCGGCAGACCGGCCCGATCGAAATCGGCGACATCGATCTTTCCAAGGAAGGCGAGGAAGTGTTTCGCGCCGGCTTGTCGCTCGTCTGGAAGAACCTGCTCGTCACACGGATCTACGACCGAAGGAACGATACGCTGATCTATCTGGCGCATTCGCGCGAATTGACGGATGGCTCTGCCAAGATGTCGATCACCACCATTCCGCTCTACGGCCAGACGGTCAACTGGCAGAACGGCAAGCCGCAGTAGGAGCGGTCCCTGCCGCCGGCATCGGCGTGCAAGGCGATCGGTCAAAGGTTGAAAGCGTCCGCCGCTTTGCGGGCGCTTCCGAAACCTCTTCGGTGCGAAACAGGGAGAAGTCTGGGAGCAACCCGTTCCGCTTTTGTAAGCACCTGACGTTCCGTGCGTTCACACGAACCTACGTGAACTCCCTGGCGCATTCATGCCAAATCGAATTTCCGCTTTCAACGTTTCCACTTCACCGCGGGATGATCTAGTAGGCCGTCGGCGGAACGATGCCCTGGTAGTAGTCGCCATCACCGCCCTGGTATCCGCCATAGGGGTTGCGATCACGGTAGACCGGCGTCGGCGTCGGCGCCGACATTCTGTTGATGCTGCCCGTCGACATCGTGTCAACCGAAGCGCTCGGCCGCTTCATTGGCGTCATCATCTTGTGTGTGTTCTGTGTTCCGGGAGGATTGTTGACGTCGATGCCCTGGTAATAGCTGTCGGCCAAGGCCGGTCCGGCGATGACCATCGTAACGGAGAGCACGGCGGCGAGTTTCCTGAGAGAGATTGTCATAGGTTCAACTCCTGTTGACGGGACCAGGCACCCGGCCTCCGTTCGGGCACCCGGCAACACCGGTAAAGTAGTACAAGTAACCCGCCCAGCCACTTGACGTTTTGTCACAATGGCATCGCCCAAGCGTGAAGTTCATTGCCGAAGTTTAACTTGACCGTATCGTTCCAGTACGTGCGGAAACGGTCTGAAAACACGCCGAAACGCAAGAAAGCCCCGGCGCCGATGCACCGGGGCTTTCTCAGATAAGGAACAAGCTTGCGTCAGGCGGCCTGGGCCAACTCGTCCGCAATGACGGTATCGAGGTTGAGGAAGCAGACCATGGTCTTTTCCAAAGCGACGATGCCGCGGCAGAAGGCGCGCTGCGCTTCCGGGATGATCTCCGGCGCCGGCTGCAGCGCCTCGCTCTTGATCGTCATCATGTCCGAGACCTGCTCGACCAAGAGGCCAACGAGCTTGCCGGCGATGTCGGTGACGATGATCGCCGAGCGCTCGGACGGCTCGGTCATCTTCATGCCGAGGCGGGCCGCCATGTCGATGACCGGGATCACCGCGCCGCGCAGGTTGATGAGGCCGAGCACGTAGGGCGGCGTATGCGGCATCGGCGTTACCGGCGCCCAGCCGCGGATTTCGCGGATCGCCATGATATCGATGCAGAATTCCTGGTCGCCGAGGTGGAACGACACGATTTCGAGATAGGCGCCGGACTGCTTGATTGCGTTGCTCATGTTCAGAATTCTTCCCAGTTTTCACCGGAGGCCGTCGTCGACGGCACCGAGCCCGGTTTGTTGCCGAATGCGCCCGCAAGCTTGCCCATCAGGGCCTTGGCGGGAGATGGAGTTGGAAACGAGGCCATTTTGGCAGCGCCGATCTTGCGCAGCGGCACCGCTTCGCTGGTGCCCTTGGCTGCCGGCCGCTGAACGGCTGAAACCGAAGGTGTTTTCGTCTGCACCGGCGCAGCGGTCCTCGCCGCGGGCGTCACAGGCGCCGGCGCCGCCGTCGGCATGGCGCGCTGCATCGTGTGCCCTTCGCGGAACTGGCCGACGAGGTCCGTCAGGCGTTCGGCGTCCTGCGCCAGCGTGTGGCTGGAGGCATTGGTCTGTTCGACCATGGCGGCGTTCTGCTGCGTCATCTGGTCGAGTTGGCCGACGGCCGTGCTGATCTCGTTGAGACCCGTCGACTGTTCGCGCGCCGCCATCACGATCGCGGTCATCAGTTCGTTGATGCGCGCGACATCGGTGCCGATCCGCCCGAGCGCCTCGCCGGTCGCCTGCACCAGCTTGACACCGGTGCCGACCTCGCTGCCGGAGCGGCTGACGAGCGCCTTGATGTCCTTGGCGGCACCGGCGGCGCGCTGCGCCAGCTCGCGCACTTCCTGCGCCACGACCGCAAAGCCCTTGCCGGCTTCGCCCGCGCGCGCCGCCTCGACGCCGGCATTGAGCGCCAGAAGGTTGGTCTGGAAGGCGATCTCGTCGATGACGTTGATGATCTTGCCGATTTCGTTCGAGGCACCCTCGATGCGGGCCATGGCGGCGATCGCCTGGCCGACGATGCGGCCGGACTCCTCGGCATTGGTGCGGGTCTGGTCGACCATCTGGCTCGCCTCTTCGGCGCGCTGGGTCGCGGTGCGGACCGTCACGGTGATTTCGTCGAGGGCTGCCGAGGTCTGCTCCAGCGAAGCGGCTTGCCGCTCGGTGCGGCGCGCCAGGTCGTCGGCCGCCGTGCGCATCTGCCGCCCGTTGGATTCGATCGAAAGCGCATTGTCCTTGACGCTCGAAAGCACCACGCGCAGCCGCTCGACCGTCTGGTTGAAGTTCTGCCGGAGCTGGTCGAGATTGCCGTCGAACGGTCGGTCGATGGCAACGGCAAGGTCACCCTCGGCAAGCTGGGTCAGCGCGCGGCCGAGATTGTCGATCGCCGCCTGGATACGGCGCACCGCCTCCTCGCGTTCCTGCTGCTGCTGTTCGCGTTCCTTCTCGATCTCGCGGCGGCTGTGGGCAGCACTCTGTTCGAGAGATTGCTTTTCGATTGCCGACAGGCGGAAGAGGTCGACGGAGCGCGCCATGGCGCCGATTTCATCGCCGCGGTCGAGCGCTTCCAGCTTGGTCGAAAGTTCGCCCTTCTGGATCCGCTGCATGCCATCGCGCAGGGAGAGAATGCCGCGCCTGAGCGTGCTGCCATGGAACCAGAGCAGATAAAGCAGCGTCGCCATGGCGATGAGGCCGGAGGCGAGCTGAAGCTGGAACGCCTCGTCGGAGGTGGCGCGCGCCTCGGCAACGCGCGTCTGAACCAGCGTCGTCGCTGCTTCGGAAAGGCCGGCGAGCGCCGTGGCGACCCGTTCGCCGGCACCGTCGATCGCGTCGTCGATCTTGCCGAAGTCGTCAGCCGAAGCCTTGCCTTCGATCAGTGCCTTCAGGTCCGTTCCGATCGCCTGGCGCAGTTCCGCCACATCGGCGTCAAAGGTCGAAAGCGCATCGCTGCCGCCAATGAGGCCGGCAAGCGCCTTGATATCGGTCGATTTCGTCTCAAGCAGTTTCAGGATCTCGGCGATGCTGGCGGCGCGCGCCGGCTGGATCGCGCCCTCCTCGCGGTCGATGATGCTGTCCATCGCATTGAGCACGAGATTGGTGGTCGCAAGCCGGACCTCGTCGACCGTGGTCAGCCCGTTCTGCGCGGCGAGCGCGCCCTGCAGGGCATCGTTCGCCTGCCGGCCCTCGTACCAGGCGACCCCGAGCACGGAGCCAAACCCGACGAAAGCGGCACCGGCAAGCGTTGCCAGCCGCTGGCTTACGGAAAGATTGTGCTTCAATGGGGAAGATGCGGCGGTCATAGACATTCCATGCTCACGGACCCGGCGCGGGCCGGATCCTCCGTTAGGATCGATGCGGAAAACCGGGCTCGATCAAACCGGATGACCTCATGTCATGTCGGAGCACAACGCTCCCCCGCGCTGGAAAAACACTGTCAAACAGACCTTAAACATTCGCTAAGGCGCCTCGCCGATCCCCAGGGAAAGCGCCTTATTTTCGAGATCGCGCATATTTACTGCAAGCGCCGGTTTTCCCGGCATTTGAGGGCACAATCCATCAGCACGCCGGGTGCCGGTTTTGACACCGATCTCGTGACAGGCCCAGACAGACCCACGGTCCGCCGACGGCGCGCCCGCTTCCCCTTGCCGCCCGAACTGTTATGATGACGCCATGAACACGAAGACCGAGCGCTCGATCCGCCTTCCTCTCGTCGCAACCCTTGCGGCCGCGATCGCCGTCGTGCTGCTGCTTGCCTTCCGCGGCTGGATGGAAAACGGCGCCGAGATGTTCCTGGCACTCGCCCAGTCCGGCCTTTCCTGGTGTTTTTAGCGCGGCCACGCTTCTAAGTTTTGCCCCTTACCCTAACCTTCTCCCCGCTTGCGGGAAGAAGGGACGAAAGCGAGCGAAACGTCGCCGTGCGGTTCTTCTGCGGTGGGTGTTGGCGCACTGAGGCTCATTGTCGGAGCGGGAGGTGGCCGTGCGGTCCCTTCTCCCCGTCACGACGAAGGTCGCGGCAGCGGGATGAGTGGCAGCCGCCCGACAAAATGCTCGCCCCGCTGCCACAACCTGCGGCAATTGTCCCATTTGCGCGGGGTCCGTGAAGGCGGTATCAAGGGCCGATCAACCGGACACGGCCGTCTTCGGCCCCAACAAATCGGTAGCACGCATGAAAACCATCCGCATCGTCCTTTGGGCCGCCGTCGTCGTCATGGCGGGTATCCTGGGCTGGCTGACCTATGAAATGACCCAGTCGAAAGAGCAGGCCGCCTCCGGCCCCTTCGGCGTTCCCTTCACGCTGGTTGCCCAGGACGGCAAGGAAATCACCGAGAAGGCCTTCACCGGCAAGCCGACCGCGCTCTTCTTCGGCTTTACCCATTGCCCCGAGGTCTGCCCGACGACACTGTTCGAACTGAACGGCTGGCTGGAAAAGGTCGACCCCAAAGGCAACAAGCTGCAGGCCTATTTCATCACCGTCGACCCTGAGCGCGACACGCCCGAAATCCTCGGCCAGTACGTCTCCAACGTCTCCAAGCGCATCACCGGCATTTCCGGCCCGGCCGACAAGGTCATGGAGATGGTCAAGGGCTTCCGCGTCTACGCCAAGAAGGTTCCGGTCGACGCCGCAAAGCCCGACGGCGACTACACCATGGACCACACCGCATCGGTGTTCCTGCTCGACGCCAACGGCAAGTTCTCCGGCACCATCGCCTACGAGGAAAACCCGGAGACGGCGGTAAAGAAGCTGGAAAACCTGACCAAGGGCTGAGCCCTTCGATCCTGACCTGAAGATGCAAGCGCCGGCCCCGTCCGGCTCTTTGCCTTTGTAGGGCAATCGTGATAGCGCACAGCACACGATTGCCGACGCTTGAGCGCACCCCTTTCAGGGCTTGGTGCGGGCGGCGGATTTGCCAGCCGAAGGACGGACCCTTGAGCGAGATCAGACTTTTCGTCACCACCACCGAGAAGCAGGCGGAAGCCGTGCTCGACCGCATGAGCGAGGTCTTCGGCGAAGAGGACTATGCCATCGGCACGACGGAAGTCGACGAGAAGCGCGACATCTGGGAAGCCTCGATCTACATGATGATGGTCGACGAGGAGAGCGTGGGCGAACGTCTCACCGAAGCGCTCTCTGAAAACTTCGCTCATCTCCCGATCGAGCGCGAAGTGCTGCCGGATATCGACTGGATCGCCAAGTCACTCGAGGGCCTGGCGCCGGTGCGCGCCGGTCGCTTCGTCGTGCACGGCTCGCATGACCGCGACAAGGTCAAGACCGGCGAAATCGCCATCGAGATCGACGCCGGCCAGGCCTTCGGCACCGGCCATCACGGCACCACCGCCGGCTGCCTCGAAGTGCTGGCGACCGTCGCGCGCACCCGCACCGTGCGCAACGTGCTCGATCTCGGCACCGGCAGCGGCGTGCTGGCGATCGCCGCCTGGAAACTGATGCACGTGCCGGTCCTTGCCACCGACATCGACCCGATCGCCACCCGCGTTGCCGAAGAAAACGCCCGGGTCAACGGCGTCGTTACCGGCATGACCTTTGCGACCGCCCCTGGCTTTCACTCGACAGCCTTCAGCTCCAACGGCCCCTTCGATCTGATCATCGCCAACATCCTTGCCCGCCCCTTGATGAAGATGGCGCCGCAGCTCGTCGCCAACCTCGCCCCCGGTGGCTCGGTCATTCTCTCGGGCATTCTCGCCGAACAGCGCTGGAAAGTGCTCGCCCATTACAACGGCCAGCACCTGCGCCACGTGCGCACCATCTGGCGCAATGGCTGGGTGACGATTCATCTGGAGAAGTAAGCCGCTTCACACGGAGGTGACACATCGACGGCAGACTTCAATGAGAAGCTGCCGACACCGAGGTGCGCGGCCTACCCCTTTGCCGGACCGGAGGACGGAGCGATAAGCGCTCCTGCTTTGCGGAAGCCACTCAGCCAAAGTTCCGCATCTTCAGGCAAGGCGCACATCTTCGCCGTGTTTCGAGCATAGACTTCCGTGTCAAACGCTTGCGGCATTGCGTGCATTATGGCTGCCGCCTCCTCGGCTCGGCCAAGCTGGGCCAGACACGCCGCCTGGTTCAGCCTGAAGAAGATCGGCGGATCGATAAGGCTTCCGTAGGCTGCCAGCGCCGCATCGAACCGGCGCACCAGATAGTGGCAATCGCCCAGACTGGAGAGGAACGCCGGCGGCAGGAGCGGCTCGAACTTGCAGCCCCGTTCGACAAGAGCCAACCCTTCTTCGTGTAGCCCCGCATAGGAAACGATCATGCCTCGGGCAACGAGACCGTTGATATCGCGCGGGCTCATCGAGATCGCGATGCCCGAGTAGCGCATGGCGTCGTCAACTCTCCCGACCAACAGCAAGCAGGCGGCAACGGTGGAAAGCACGAATGGATCGTTCTTGTCGGCAGCGATTGCTCGCGCTGCGAACTCCTGGCACTCGGCCTCAAGCTTGGCATCCGTCGCCGCGTTCGGCTCGCTGAACCGCCAATAGGCATAAAGCAGCGCCAGCGAGGCGAGTGCGGGCGCATAGGCCGGGTCGAGGACAATCGCCTGCTGCATGTGTTCGCGCGCACCCGGTTCGTCTCCATTGCGCCAGGCGGCCCCTGCCCGCAGCCACGATGTATAGGCAGAGATGTTCGTCTTGGCGCTCCTGGCACGAACGACACCCGCAACCTCTTGCAGATTGAAGAACAGCCGCGCGACGATCGCCTCCACGATTTCATCCTGAACCGCAAAGATGTCGGCCATTTCGCGATCGAACCGCTCGGCAAAGACGTTTGCACCGGTCTGTGCTTCGATCAATTGCACCGAGGCGCGCAGGCGCTGGCCGGCCAGCCGGACACTGCCTTCAAGCACGAAGTCTGCGCCAAGTTCTTGCCCCACGTTCGCCGCGTTTACCGATTGCCCCCTGTAACTCGAGGTGGTGTTTCTGGCGACGACAGAGAGATTTCGGAATCGACTCAACTCGGTGATCATGTCCTCGGTAATGCCGTCGGCGAAGTAGTCCTGGTCCGCATTACCCGACATGTTTGTGAAGGGAAGAACCGCGATGGTGGTAAATTCCTTGCCGCGGGAAGGCGGCACCCCCGCGAGCGGACGTGCCGTTTCCATCCCGAAGGTCCGGACGGGTGCCGCAATGTTCTTGAGCTGCACCAGTCCGAGATCCTTCATCACGACGGGGATTTTGCCTTGAATCT
The DNA here is from genome assembly GCF_014852205.1 of Ensifer sp. ENS06. Classification (NCBI taxonomy): domain Bacteria; kingdom Pseudomonadati; phylum Pseudomonadota; class Alphaproteobacteria; order Hyphomicrobiales; family Rhizobiaceae; genus Ensifer; species Ensifer sp. ENS06. The sequence continues at coordinate 704,724 of NZ_JACVBC010000002.1, forward strand.
CATTGTGAACCTTTTCCGACATGCAGAGGCCACCGGGCTCGGCCAACGCCTCCAGCCGAGCGGCGATGTTGACGCCCTCGCCATAGATGTCGGAGCCCTCGCCGATCACATCGCCCATGTTGATGCCGATGCGGAGCAAGATCTGGCGAGATTCGGAAACGCCGGCATTCGCCTCCTTCATCTTTCGCTGGAGTTCAATGGCCGCCTCAGCGGCGTCCACCGCGCTGGCGAACTCAACCAGTACACCGTCACCCATCAATTTGACGATGCGTCCTCCGTGCGCCTTAACAACGGGATCGAGCACGTGGTTTCGTCGTTGCTTCAACGTTTCGTACGTTCCGGCCTCGTCGGCTTCCATCATGCGGGAGTAGCCGACCACGTCGGCAACGAGGATCGCAACCAAGCGACGGTGGATGGGCTTCTCGACCACGCTCCCAGCTCTCCTCCGGGTGATGCACCCCGTTCGGAAATCGAACGTCTCCCACAATATCGGATTATGACGTGCAGCTAAATCACCCCGCCGCACGCACGCGAATGCGGCGCGTCAGCCGCAAGGCAAAGTGGGAAAAACGAAAAGGCCGCCTCGTCCATCATGACGGGCGGCCTTTCGAAACTAAGGCGATGCCAGAGGCATCGCCTGCTGGTTGGCTTGTGGCCAACCATGCCCGCGAGCCTGAGGAGGAGGAGTGCTCGAGCGGGCGTCTACCGTTCCGAAGCTGACCACCCTTGAGGGAGGAGGAGAACAGAGTGACCAACTATTCTCGGAACCGCAGCTTTTTGAACCACCGGATGTTCGTCCGTGTTCGTTGAGGCGGCTTATAAACTATTATTCCGATAGAGAAAGAGTTTTCTGAGCATGGGTGCCATGCGCTGAGCGCATATGTATGGTAAATGAGCAATTGCCCTCCTATCAGGGTGCAACCGCAGCGTTGCGCGGACCGGGGATCAGGTCACCCTGCAGGATATCGCCTCTTTCCCGGCAAGGGCGATTTCCGCTAACATAGCCCATCTTTTCCCGCGGTTTGCCGCTCAATCTACCGGAATTCCCTCATGTTTCAGTCATTTGAAGTCACCTCCACGCCGCAGTTCGGCAAGGAGCGCACCGAAGCCCTGCGCGCGTCCTTCGCAGCCCTCGGCATCGACGGCTTTCTCGTGCCGCGCGCGGACGAGTTCCAGGGCGAGTATGTGCCGGCCTCCTCCGAGCGCCTGTCCTGGCTCACCGGTTTTACCGGCTCGGCCGGCGTCGCCCTCATCACGCAGCGTGAAGCGGTCGTCTTCGTCGATGGCCGCTACGTCACTCAGTTGAAGGAGCAGGTCGACGGCGCGGTCTTTACCGGCGGCGACCTCATCGGCGAGCCGCCGCATCTCTGGTTGGAAAACCATGGAGCCAAGGGCTTCAAGCTCGGCATCGATCCCTGGGTCCACACCGGCGCCGAAGTGCGCCGGCTGGAAAAGGCGCTCGCTTCCCTCGGCGGTTCGCTCGTCTTCCTCGATCACAACCCGCTCGACAGGATCTGGACGAACCGTCCGGCTGCCCCGCTCGGGAAGGTGACGATCCAGCCGATCGAACATGCGGGCACGCTTGCCAAGGACAAGATCGCGACGATCGCAGCCGGCCTTTCCAAGACGGGCGCCGAAGCCGTCGTGCTGACCGACCCCTCGTCCGTCGCCTGGACATTCAACATACGCGGGTCCGACGTGCCGCACACGCCGCATCCGCTGGCCCGCGCCATCATCCACGCCGACGGCCGCGCCGAACTTTTCCTCGACAAGCGCAAGACCGGCATCGAGCAGGAGGCCTACCTCACCCAGATCGCCGACATCGTCGCACCGTCGACCTTCGACGACCGTCTGCGGGCTCTCGGCACCGCCGGCGCCTCCGTCATGATCGATCCCGATCTCGCCTCCTTCGCCATTTCCGAACTGATCCGCGCCAAGGGCGGCAAGGTCGTCGAAGCGGTCGATCCCGCCCGCCTGCCCCGCGCCCAGAAGAACACGGCCGAGATCGAAGGCTCGAGCCGCGCCCATCTGCAGGATGGTGCGGCCATGGTCGAGTTCCTCGCCTGGCTCGACAGCCAACAGCCCGGCACAGTCACCGAGATCGGTGCCACCAACCAGCTGGAAGCCGCCCGCGCCACCGTCGGCGAGCGCATGCAGAACCCGCTGAAGGACATCTCCTTCGACACGATATCCGGCGCCGGCGCGCACGCGGCGATCATGCACTACCGCGTCACCACGGCCACCGACCAGGCAATCGAAGCGGGCACCATGTTCCTGATCGATTCCGGCGCGCAGTATATCAACGGCACCACCGACATCACCCGCACGGTGGCCGTCGGCGCCGTGCCTGAAGAGCAGAAACGCTTCTTCACCCTGGTGCTGAAGGGCATGATTGCGATCAGCACGGCGCGCTTCCCCAAGGGCTCGCGCGGCGTGGATCTCGACCCCTTGGCGCGCATCGCGCTCTGGAAGGCGGGCGCCGACTATGCCCACGGCACCGGCCACGGCGTCGGCTCCTATCTCTCGGTGCATGAAGGCCCGCAGCGCATCGCCCGTCTTTCGACGCAGGAACTGCTGGCCGGCATGATCCTTTCCAACGAGCCCGGCTACTACCGCCCCGGCGCCTTCGGCATCCGCATCGAGAACCTCATCGTGGTGCAGCCGGCAACGATGGTTGATGGCGGCGACCTGCCGATGCTCGGCTTCGACACGATCACCTACTGCCCGATCGATCGCCGCCTGGTGCTGCCGGCGCTTCTGACCGACGAGGAACTCGCCTGGCTCAACGGCTATCACGCCGAGACGCGCGAAAAGCTGATGCCGCTGCTGGCCAGCGACGAGACGCGCGCCTGGCTGAAGGCCGCAACGGAAGCGCTGTCACGCTGAGTCATGCTCTCTGCTGGGCTCCTGCTGTCGCGGGAGCCCACAAAACGAGCCGTCGCGCAGCCGATAGCGTGCTGCGCCCTCACCCGCCGGACCTTGGTCTCCGGACGTCCTGGTCTCTCGTTCAGATGCCCAGAAGCTTCTTCGCTTCGCCAAGCGTTGCCTCCGAGGCGGCGTGATCGCCAGCCTGGTGCTGTGCCTCACCCTTGGTGCGCAATTCCTTGACCTTGGCCATGTCGGCATCGGACAAGGAAGCGGTCTGCATGGCCGCATCGATCGCCTTCATCATGGTCGGGCATTGATTGGCAAAGGCCGTTGCCGGCGCGAGCGCCAGCAAAAGGGCAATAGAGATCCTGGTCAACATGGTCGCTCCTCCACTGCCGGGAGGCTTCATGCTGCAGTGACGTCGTACGCCACCTAACGAGGGGGGATATGTCCTGCCTCTCCGGCAACGGCAGAGATGATAGTCCAGGATGCGCGCGCCGCCAATCGAAACGGGCGCAACACATCCGTCCACGGCTTCGCACACCACCGCGGACGGGCGTCCTACATCACCAGATGCCGGATCACCATGACAACCACCCAGCCGATGACGAGCATGCGCAGTGTTGAGAGATTCAGCCCAAGCGCGATGGCAAAGGCGACGAACATGGCGATCGTCACGTCGAGCCCGCCATAGACGAAGGCCGGCGCCACCAGCGTCGTCAGAACGGCTGCGGGAACGGCGTTGAGCGCCGCCTCCAGCCGCGGCGGGATCTCTTTCATCTGGGTGATCAGGATATAGCCGCCGACACGCGTCAGGAAGGTCGCAACGGCCGCCGCGATGATCAGGTAGATGAGATTCAGGTGTTGCGGATCCATGTTCACGCCTCCTTCTCGACACCCGTCGGTGCCACTGCCCGCTCGCTTGGCGGCAGACAGGCGGCAAGAATGATGCCGGCTAGTGCTCCGATGCTGACATGCCATGGCGAGCCGACGAAATGCATGCCGGCGACGGATGCAAGCCCCGAGACGATGACGATCGGCAGGAACCGGTCACGCTTGCGGAAGCCCATGACGAGCCCCATGAAATAGACCGGCAACAGGACATCAAGGCCGATCGCCTTGGGGTCACCGATCATCTGCCCGAAGATCGCGCCGACCAGCGTGTTGATGATCCACGGGATGTAGATCACGAGACCGAAGCCGAGATACCAGGCAAAGGTGATCGGCAAGCCGCGCTCGCCGCGCTTTTCGGTCTCGGCATATTGCGGATCGACCAGCAGGAAGAAGGCGAGGAACTTCTGCCCGAAGGTGAAGTGCCGGACATATTTGGCGATCGAGGCCGAATAGAGCACGTGGCGGAAGTTGACCGCAAAGACGGAGAGCACCACCAGCCAGGGCTGGACGTTGTTGCCGAAGAGCTCGATGCCGACCATCTGGCTGGCGCCGGCATAGACGGTCGCGCTCATTAACACCGCATCGGCAATGGTGAAGCCATTGTCGACCGCAAGCGCCCCGAACAGCGCACCGAAGGGCGATGCTGCCAGCATGATGGGAAAGCCGCCGCGGACCCCTTCCCAGAATTCATCTTTTTTCATGGAAACCTCCGCCGGCCGAGGCGATGACGCGCCATGCGGCCGGTGCCGGACTGATAGGCGCTTGCGCCCCCGGCAACAATTCAAATGCGCTGATACAATGATTGAATTTTATGATGCCTCGGCGAACGAGGCTTGAACAAAAGGCGCACCGATCAGGAAAACGATGCGCTTTATCGCTTGGAATAAGCGCCGGCGCGGGCCAGCCGCCCCTTACTTCTTGACCTGGAACGTATGCTCGATGCCGGGGAACGTGCGGGCCTTCACCTCCGCCGCATAGTCCTCGGCCGCCTTCGAGATCGCCGGCGCCAACTCGGCGAAATGCTTGACGAAGCGCGGCTTGAAGTCGTTGAAGAGGCCGAGCATGTCGTCGGAGACGAGGATCTGGCCGTCGCAGGCAGGCGATGCGCCGATGCCGATCGTCGGCGAGCGCAACTCGGCCGTGAGCTCGCGGGCCACCGGCTCGACCGTGCCCTCGATGACGATGCCAAACGCTCCGGCATCGTCGATCGCCTTGGCGTCGCGGCGGATCTTTGCCACTTCCTTGTCGTTGCGGCCAACCGAGCGGTAGCCGCCGGTCGTGTTGACGAGCTGCGGCATCAGGCCGACATGGCCGAGCACCGGAATGCCGCGGCTGACGAGGAACTCGACCGTCTCGGCCATCTCCGCCCCGCCCTCGAGCTTCACTGCGCTGCAGCCGGTTTCCTTGAGGATTAGCGCCGCACTGCGGAACGCCTGCTCCTTCGATTCCTGGTAGGAGCCGAAGGGCATGTCGATGACGACGCAGGCCTGCTGCGAGCCGCGCATGACCGCCTGGCCATGGGCGATCATCATTTCCAGCGTCACGCCGACGGTCGTGTCGAGGCCATAGAGCACCATGCCGACGGAATCGCCGACCAGCAGAAAGTCCACATGCGGATCGAGCAGCCGCGCAATCGGCGTCGTATAGGCCGTGAGGCTGACGATCGGGCGCTCGCCCTTCAGCGCTTCGATGTTGGCGGGGCTGAGCCGGCGCTTGGCGGTCTGCACGCTCATGTCAGGCAACCTTTGCAAATGATGCGGATTTCGGGGCGATCACGCGATTGTCGAGCAGCTTCGTCGTGCCGAAGCGGACGAAGAGCAGAAGCAGCACCGGCCGGTCGCCGATCGTTTCGATCGTCTCCAGCGTCTCGGGATCGCGCACCGCTACGACCTCGGGCTTCGCCAAGGGCTCGCTCGCCAGAAACTCGGTCACGGCCTTTTCGAGTGCGGCGACATCGCTGACGCCGGAGGCGACGAGGTGCTGCGCCTCATCCAACGCCTTCGGCACGATCGCCGCGGCACGCCGCTCTTCGGCCGTCAGATAGACATTGCGCGACGAGCAGGCGAGCCCGTCGGCCTCGCGCACCGTCGGCACGCCGATCACGGTCACCGGCTGGGCGAGATCGTCCACCATGCGGCGGATGATCTGCAGCTGCTGGAAATCCTTCTCGCCGAAATAGGCGCGATCGGGCCCAACGATGTTGAAGAGCTTGGTGACGACGGTGGCAACACCGGCAAAGTGGCCGGGGCGCACGGAGCCCTCGAGCTCGCTGCCAAGCGTCGGCACGTCAACCACCGTTTCCATCAGTCGCGGATACATGTCGGCAACACCGGGGGCAAAGAGATAGTTGACGCTGCCCGCTTCGAGCATCGCCTGGTCGCGGGCGAGATCGCGCGGATATTTGGAAAGATCCTCGTTGGCGCCGAACTGCAGCGGATTGACGAAGATGCTGGCGACGACGACGTCGTTTTCCTCGCGGGCCCGGCGCATCAGCTCCATATGGCCGACATGCAGGTAGCCCATGGTCGGCACGAAGCCGACCGTCTTGCCGGCGCGTCTATGCTCGGCAAGCGCTGCACGCAGCTCGGCGATGGTGGTGAAAGTCTTCATCTCCGGACCCTCCAATCCGCGCCGGCGCCCTGCCCTTTGGGATGCTGGTGCGCTGCCTTCGCAGATGGCCGCGACCTGCTCCGCGAAAAGGCATTTGCATAAAATTCGGCTGCAATCCTCTATCTTGTGCAGCGCAAAAAAACAATCGGATTGATGACAGCTTGGTGACGCTCAGCCGCGCTTGACTTCCACCGGCAGCCTGTCACGGTTGGCGATCGATGCCACCTGCAACCCACGCTGGAGAGCAAGATGAAACCCTGCCTGCGCCTTCTCGGCGTTCTCGTCCCGACGCTTGCCTTCGCCGCTGCGGCCGAAGCGAAGATCCCGCTCGTCAACGCCACCTGCCCCGGCAAGATCGAGGTCCATGCCGACGAAGGCGGCCCGATCTACATCAACGGCAAGGAAGCCAAGCTCAAGGTGTTCAACGAGAACTACTACGAAGCGCACGGCGCCGGCGTCACCATCTCGCTCAGCATCAATCCCGACGGCTCGCCGAGCGTGTCCTACACCGGCAAGGGCGGCGCCAACGGCGTGTGTACGGTGAAGTGACAATAACATCGAGCAGCGGCGCGCGCCCTTGGGGCCGCTCGCAGCCGCTAGCACCGTCGATCCTATTTGCAGCATCGAAGCAGGTCTCGCTCCGCTTGAAGACCTGTAGTTGCACCCCACATCAGCCCGGCTCAAAAAATCTTTGAGCCGGTGTCGGGATCGTCGACCGGCATTCGTCCTTAGAGCAACTCCAGGAAAAGTGCGACGCAGTTTTCCTGGAGTTGCGTCAATCAAAGAGTTGGATCGCTTCGCGGTTTCGCCGAAACACCGAAGTGATCAGATCCGTAAAACACGAAATCCATTCCAAGGAGCATTTTATGCGCACGATTTTCGTAAACCTGCCGGTCAAGGATCTGAAGGCCTCGCGCGCGTTCTTCGCCGCCCTCGGCTTCACCTTCAACGAGCAGTTCTCCGACGACACCGCCGCCTGCACGGTGATCTCGGACAATATTTTCGTCATGCTTCTGACCGAGCCGAAGTTCCGCGACTTCATCACCGGCGAGATCAGCGACGCCCGGAAAGGAACCGAGGTCATTACCGCCCTTTCCGCGTCCAGCCGCGCTGAATGCGACGACATGCTCGCCAAGGCGCTCGCTGCCGGCGCCAAGCCCTGGAAGCCGGCTCTCGACTACGGCTTCATGTACGGCATTTCCTTCCAGGACCTCGACGGTCACGTCTGGGAATTCATGTGGATGGACCAGGAAGCCGCCCAGCAGCAGGCCTCCTGATCTCGCGCAGTGCCCCGAACTTTGCGCCTGGCGCCAAAAGCGGCGGGCGTTTTTGTGTGATGGAATGATCGCAGTGCCTGCCAAAGCTTCCGGTCGGCGCCCGATTTGAGAAGAAAGCGACCGGTGAATCCGATAGTTGGGACGGGATACGAATGGCGAGCGACGCGCAGCTTCGCTTGCAAGCATTGAGAATGAGGAACCCCATGTCCACGAAGGTCGAAGCCAAGCATTGGTCCAAGGTCGAGCTCTTGCATGAGACAGTGCGCAACCCGAACATTCACGTGCGCGGCAGCAACAGCTACTACAGCAACGCCTGGACCGGATCCTTCGAGGAAAGTGTCGTTCGCTACCTCTATGGCGACGACTACAGCCTCAGGGCCTGGGAACCGCAATGGCCAATCGATCAACTGCTGATCGGCGACTATGTCGCGATTGGCGCCGAGGCGGTGATCCTCATGGGCGGCAACCACACCCATCGCACCGATTGGGTGAGCCTCTATCCCTTCCTCGATGTGATCGGCGAAGCCTATGTCGGCAAGGGCGACACCGTCATCGGCGACGGCGCCTGGATCGGCATGCGCGCCATGATCATGCCGGGTGTGACGCTCGGCGAAGGCGCCGTCATCGCGTCGGGTGCCATCGTGACGAAGGACGTTGCGCCCTACACCATCGTTGCGGGGAACCCTGCCCGCCCCGTGCGCCAGCGTTTCCCCGCGACCGATGTCGAGACGCTGATTGCGCTCGGCATCTACCAGTGGGAACGGTCAAAGTTCGACGCGCTGCGCCGTTTCATATGCGCCGACGATATCGCCGCCCTGAAGGCCGCATCCGAAGCCTACGACACCGAGCGGGCGTAACGCCGCCCGCCCGTCACGCCTGATCGTGGAGCATTAGCCCCCGATCAGCGCCAGCCACTCGTCCTCGTCCATCGTCTCAACGCCGAGTTCGCGGGCCTTGTCGAGCTTGGAGCCGGCACCCGGGCCGGCAACGACGATATCTGTCTTCTTCGATACCGAACCCGCCACCTTGGCGCCGAGGCTTTCGGCCTTCGCTTTCGCCTCGTCGCGGGTCATCTTTTCGAGCGACCCGGTAAAGACGACGGTCTTGCCGGCGACCGGGCTGTCAGAGGCAACCGGCGCTTCCGCCGCCTCCGGCGTCACCTCGGACAAGAGGCGCGTGACCACCTCGAGATTGCGCGGCTCCTTGTAGAACTCGACGATCGCCCGGGCGACCACCTCACCGATGCCGTCGATGCTGTTGAGTTCATTCCAGGCGTCGCCGGTAAACGTCGACGCGTCGCGCATCGCCTCGCCGAAGTGCTCGTAGGTGCCATAGGAACGCGCCAGCAGCTTTGCCGTCGTCTCGCCCACATGGCGAATGCCGAGCGCATAGATGAAACGCTGCAGCGCGATCGAACGGCGCGTATTGATGGCGTCGTAAAGCTTGCGCACGCTGACGCGGCCGAAGCCGTCGATGTTTTCGAGCTTGGTGAGCGACGACGCCTCCTGGCGTTTCTCCAGCGTGAAGATATCCGGCGCCGTGCGGATCATCAGCGTCGGGTCTTCGCTTTCGAAGAAGAACTCGATCTGCTTCGAACCGAGGCCCTCGATGTCGTAGGCGTTGCGCGAGACGAAGTGCTTCAGGTGCTCGACGGCCTGCGCGCGGCAGACGAAACCGCCGGTGCAGCGGCGCACCGCATCCACCTTGCCGGTCTTCTCGTTGATGTCGCGCACCGCATGGCTGCCGCAGACCGGGCATGTGGTCGGGAAGCGATAGGGCTCGCTCCCCTCCTTGCGCTCGTCCATGACCACGTCGACGATCTGTGGAATGACGTCGCCGGCGCGCTGGACGATCACCATGTCGCCGATGCGGATGTCGCGGCCCTCGCGGATCGGCTCGCCCGAATTGCCGAGACCCTTGATGTAATCCTCGTTGTGCAGCGTCGCATTGGTGACGACGACGCCACCGACCGTGATCGGCTCAAGGCGTGCCACCGGCGTCAGCGCGCCGGTACGGCCGACCTGGATGTCGATCGCCGTCAGTCGGGTGAAGGCCTGCTCGGCAGGAAACTTGTGCGCGGTTGCCCAGCGCGGCGAGCGCGAACGGAAGCCGAGGCGGGCCTGCAGGTCGAGCCGGTCGACCTTGTAGACGACGCCGTCGATATCGTAGTCGAGATCCGGCCGTTCGCGCTCGATGTGGTGGTAATGCTCCAGCAGCGCGTCGGCCGAGGAGAGCCGCTGCATCAGCGGGTTGACCGGGAAGCCCCAGCTCTTGAACACCTCGACCATGCCCATCTGCGTGTCGGCGGGCATTTCAGAGATCTCGCCCCAGGCATAGGCAAAGAAACGCAGCTTGCGGCTCGCCGTCACCTTGGCGTCGAGCTGGCGCAGCGAGCCCGAAGCGGTGTTGCGCGGGTTGACATAGAGCGGCTTGCCGAGCGCCGCCATCTCGGCGTTGAGCGCGGCAAAGTCCGATTTCGCCATATAGATTTCGCCGCGCACCTCGACGACATCGGGCGCATCTGCCGGCAGCGTCTGCGGGATCATGCCGATGGTGCGGATGTTGGCGGTGACGTTTTCGCCAGTCGTGCCGTCGCCGCGGGTCGCGGCCGTCACCAGCCGGCGGTTCTCATAGCGCAGCGACATGGAGAGCCCGTCGATCTTCGGCTCGGCGGTAAAGGCGATGGAGTTGTCCGGCAGTTGGCCGAGGAAACGATAGACCGAGGCGACGAAATCGCGCGCGTCCTCGTCGGAAAACGTGTTGTCGAGCGACAGCATCGGCCGGGCGTGCACGACCGGCTGGAAGGTGACGGAGGGTGCAGCACCCACCTTCTTCGAGGGGCTGTCGTCGCGGATGAGTACCGGAAAGCGCTGCTCGATCGCGTCGTTACGCCGCTTCAGCGCGTCATAGTCCGCATCCGAAATCTCCGGCGCGTCCTGGCCATGATAAAGCGCGTCATGGCGCGCAAGCTCGGCCGCGAGAAAGGCAAGCTCTTCGGCCGCTTCCGTTTCGTTGAGATTCTCGACGGGTTTCAATTCTTGGGACATGCGCGACGACTCCGGATTCGAAGTCGTTTTGTAGAGCAACTGATGGGAAAGAAAAGACCGTCCGGCGCCGTCGGCTCACGCGCCAGTGGCATTGACGGCCCCCGGCGCGAGCCCGGCAAGCGGCCTGACATCCAGTTCGCACCAGCGTTCATAGCGCCTCTGATAACGGCAGCGGATGGCCTCGAGATCCTTTTTCTGGACACCACGCTTGCAGTAGATCCATTTGCCTTCCGCCTGGCCACGCATCACCCGGCTCACCGGCTGCAGGCCGAACATCTTCAGGATCGCGGCCCCGCCCTTGTCCCAGCCGATGCTGTAGATGTCGATGCCGTCGGGCGGAAACGTGTGGTGTTCGAGGATCGCCGAAACCGTCGCCCAGACGAGAATGCCGTTCTGCCTGCGGCGCTCGGCGCGCATGGAATCGAGCAGGAAGCTCATATTGAGGATGGTCGCGAGATAGACGACCTTCGCCTTTCGCGCCTGCGGATGGGCAAGCAGCCCGCTCGCCAGCAGGTTGCCAAAGGCATAATGCCCCTGCAGGAACAGTTTGAAGTGGTTCTTCTCGAAGGCGTAGTAGTCGATGAAGCCGAAGATGTTGCCGTCGAGGTCCTGCAGGCAGATCAGGCTGTAGGGGTCGGAATGGAACGCTCTCATATCCTCTTCGGGATCGATCGCGCCGCTGCGAAACACATCCTGTGCCTTGCGGACCACCTCATAGGCAACCGCCGTCGGCGCCGGGACGCGGACAAGATAGGAACGGTCCCCGTGCGCACAGGGCGCGACAAGCGCCAACGGCGTGACTTCGTCCGCGTTCGGCGGCTGAGGATCGGCCTCCTCCTCCGCCATCCCGACCTGCGAGGCGTGTCGCAGCCTTGCGACGAGAGTTGCTGCAGTCACGGCGATCGCAACGCACGCGAACACCCCGAAGCCGCCCAGTTCCTGGTTCGCTTCCTTTATCGTCAGGATAAGGCCGGCATAGGCGAGCGCGATGAGCAGGATCAGTTCCGGATGCGCACGCATCTGCGCAAACCGGATCTCCAGTCTATGCTCGAGTTTCTCCCACATGCCCGAAGTGCCCCAACCGCAGAGGAAATAGAACACGGGTGCAGCGGCGCAACAATTCAACCAAAAGGCTTAGGAAGCCCAAGGCCGTGGGTTCAGATGAACACTCTGAGGACATCGCATCCTTCAGCCGCCAATGTTTCCACTTGGCGCCAGGATGATCTAGCCGTTGCCGGAAAGCAGGCGAGCGGCAGCCGCCCTCGCCTCTTCGGTGATCGAGGCGCCGGCAAGCATGCGGGCGATTTCCTCGGTGCGCGCCTTGTCGTCCATGCGGGCGACACGGGTGGAAATCATCTCGGCCTTCTCGGTCGAAGGACCCTTGGAGATCAGAAGATGCGTTGCCGCACGGGCTGCGACCTGCGGCGCGTGGGTGACGGAGAGCACCTGCACCGTTGCCGAAAGGCGCTTCAGCCGCTGGCCAATGGCATCGGCCACCGCACCGCCGACACCGGTGTCGATTTCATCAAAGACGAGCGTCGGCGCCGAGCCGCGATCGGCAAGCGCCACCTTCAACGCCAGCAGGAAGCGCGAAAGTTCGCCGCCGGAAGCCACCTTCATGATCGGGCCCGGCCGCGTGCCGGGGTTGGTCTGGACGTGGAACTCGACGAGGTCGATACCGTCGACCGTCGGCAGCGACGGATCGCTTTGCACCTCGACCATGAAGCGTGCCCGCTCGAGCTTCAACGCCGGCAGTTCGGCCATGACAGCGTCGGAAAGCGCGGTCGCGGTATGGCGACGCTTTTCGGAGAGCGAGCGCGCCGAAGCGTCGAACGCTACCCGCGCCACGCCGACTTGTGCATCGAGCTGCTTCAGCTTTTCCTCGCCGGCATCGAGATCGGCGAGATCGGAAATCATGCGAACCGCGAGTGCCGGCAGTTCCGTGACCGGAACCGAATATTTGCGGCTGGCGGCGCGCAGCGCGAACAGCCGCTCCTCCACCCGCTCCAATTCCTTCGGATCGAACTCCGTGTTGCGCAACGCCCGCTCGACCGACATCTGCGCGTCCGAAAGCTGGTTGAGCGCACCGTCGAGCAACTCGACCGTTTCTTCAAGCAGGCCCGGCGCCTCCTGGCTCTTGCGCTCGAGACGGCGCACGAGTGAGGCGATCAGCGGAACCGGCGAAGCGTTGCCGTTCAGGAACTCCGAGGCCTCGTTGATGTCGCCGGCGATGCGCTCGGCCTTCATCATCCGCGCCCGGTTCTCGGCAAGCTCGTCCTCTTCGCCGTCGCGGGGGCTGAGCTTCTCCAGTTCTTCGACCGAAGACCGAAGGTAGTCCGCCTCGCGCGCGGCCGCCTCGACCCGCTCGCGGTGCTTCTTCAGGCCGCGCTCGGCGTCCTTCCAGGCGCGATAGAGTTCGCTCACATGCGCCGCTTCTTCGGCGGTGCCACCGAAGGCGTCGAGAAGCGTGCGGTGCGCGTCGATATCGACGAGCGCGCGGTCGTCGTGCTGTCCGTGAATTTCGACCAGCGTCTGGCCAAGCTGGCGCATCAGCTGGACGCTGATCGGCTGGTCGTTGACATAGGCCTTGGTGCGGCCGTCGGCCGACTGCACGCGACGAAAGATCAGGTCGCCGTCGTCGTCGATGCCGTTTTCCCTGAGCATCAGCCGCGCCGAATGCCCCATCGGCACGTCGAAGACCGCCGTCACCTGCCCCTTGTCGGAACCGTGGCGAACGAGCGAGCCATCGCCGCGCCCGCCAAGGGCGAGCGACAGGCTGTCGAGAAGGATGGACTTGCCGGCCCCGGTTTCACCGGTCAGCACCGAGAGCCCGGCGTCGAAATTGAGATCGAGCCGTTCAATCAGGACGATATCGCGGATCGAAAGCTGGGCAAGCATCCGGGGTTATATCTTCCTTGAAGGGCGCCGATAGATATCAGGCGCCGACGAGTTTCTTGGCGGCGCGCGAAATCCAGGAGTTGCCGCTTTCACGCGGCTCAAGGCCACCCGACTGCAGCAGCTTGAAGCTATCGTTGTACCACTGGCTGTCCGGGTAGTTGTGACCGAGAACGGCGGCAGCGGTCTGCGCCTCCTGGGTCACGCCCATCGCGAAATAGGCTTCCGTCAGGCGCGCCAGCGCTTCTTCAACCTGGTTGGTGTTCGGATACTGCTCGACGACGACACGGAAACGCGACACGGCGGCAAGGTATTCCTTGCGCTCGAGATAGTAGCGGCCGACCTGCATCTCCTTGCCGGCCAGCTGGTCGCGGGCAAAGCGGATCTTCGACTTGGCGTCGTCGACATATTCGGAGTCCGGGTAGCGGTCTACGACCGCCTGCATGGCTTCGATCGCCTTGAAGGCCGGCTTCTGGTCCTGCGTCACCGCCGGGATCTGCTTGGTATAGGCGAGACCCTGGATGTACTGCGCATAGGCAGCGTCTTCCGACTGCGGATAAAGATTGAGGTAGCGGCCGGTGGCGTTGATCGCCTCCTGGTACTGACCGTTACGGTAAGAAACGAAAGCGTTCATGACCAGCGCCTTGCGGGCATATTCCGAGAACGGATGCTGGCGGTCGAGCGCTTCGAACTTGCGCGCCGCCTCCGTCGTCTTGCCGGCATTGAGGTTGGCGAGGCCCTGATTGTAGAGCACTTCCGGCGGATCGGTTTCGGCCGTCAGCTTGGTGATGTCGATATCGGGATCGTTCTGGCAGGCGGTAATCAGGGCGCTGCCGGCAACGGCCGCGACAATGACGGCGGCGACGCGCGCTGACTTTTTCAAATCCACAGAAACTGCAAGAACCATCGGATATTCCCGTTCCATTCTGCGGGCATGGACCCCGCCAGACATGCGCTTTTAGAGCAAGTTACCTTGAGACCGCAACGTCATGATCGGTGATTCATGCAAATTTGTGGCAGCTCTATCATGAAAATGCCGGCCTTTCGGCCGGCGACTGGAGGAGATGATGACTTTTCTTGTTATGCGGACCAGGGCGCGAAGCCCGGAGCTGCCACTGCAACCATATCGCGCGCGCGGGTACGCTGGCGCGGGGTTGCCGTTTCGACGACTTCGTAGGCCGTCGGGTCGCTGAGAAGTGCCTTCAGCGCGTTGGCGTTCATCTTGTGGCCGCCGCGGTACGAGCGATAGCAGCCGATGAACGGCGCGCCGGCGAGCGAGAGGTCGCCAACCGCATCGAGCGTCTTGTGGCGCACGAATTCGTCGGTGTAGCGCAGGCCCTCGACGTTGATCACCGTGTTGTCGTCGGAAATGACGACGGAGTTTTCGAGCGAGGAGCCGAGCGCAAAGCCAGCCGCCCAGAGGCGTTCGACATCGCGCATGAAGCCGAAGGTGCGGGCACGCGACAGCTCGCGCTTGAAGACCGAAGGCGTCATGTCGCCCTTCCAGGCCTGGCGGCCGATCAGCGGGCAATCGAAATCGATCTCGACCTCGAAGCGCATGCCGTCATAGGGCGTGAACTCCGACCAGGAGGCACCCGATTCGATGCGCACCGGCTTGACGATGCGGATGTAGCGACGCTTGACCGCAAGGGCGCGAACGCCCACCTGCTCGATCGCGTCGATGAAGGGTTCGGAGCTGCCGTCCATGATCGGCATTTCGGCGCCGTGCACTTCGACCGTGAGGTTGTCGAGGCCGAGCGCGTAGATCGCCGCCATCACATGCTCGATCGTGGCGATCGAAGTCGCCGGCGACATGCCGAGAACGGTGCAGAGATCGGTGTTGCCGACCTGCGAGGAAACCGCCTTGTATTCGCTGACCCGGCCGTTGGAGAGAACGCGCTGGAAAACGATGCCCGCATCGGCTTCGGCCGGGTGGAAGGTGATCGACACTTCCGCACCGGAGTGAACGCCAATTCCCTTGAGCGTTACCGGGCTTGCAATCGTCGTCTGAAACCCGAGCAATTCGATTCCCATTCTCGTCACTTTCAATACCTGTGGCCAATGGCCAAAACCTGCTGGTGGACGCAACGATCTTCAGGGCACAAGAAAGATGCCCGAGAGTCCCGGCTCAACGACCGGTCCTCTGCGTTTCGAACAGACAGCGCTTGATCGAATCGCATGCGTCCCCAATTCCGAGTCTGAAAATAGGAGTTTGGAGGCACCATTCCAAATCACTGTTCGTTTCGCTTTGTTACGCATTTGCGACGGTCCGTAACATCGAATCAAACACCTGAAATAATGAACAAAATGCAAAAATGCCCGGGCAGTTGCCCGGGCATTCGGCAAGGTGAAGGAACGGGCCTTCCAATCAGTTCGATTGACGGCGCAGGAACGCCGGGATTTCGAGCTGATCATCTTCTTGCGGGCGCGCCTGCGGCGAAGCGCGACCGTGATCGTCAAGCTGGCCGCGGCGCGGCGCATAGAGGCTCGCTTCCGGCGAGAGCGGCCGGCGCTGCTGGGAAGCAGCGGTCGGGGCGGAAGCCGTCATGTCGGCGGCTGCCGGGGTCTGTTCGCGGTCACGCAGGCCGAGCGAGCTGGTGATGCGGTTGAGCAGACCCATCGGGCCGCGCTCTTCCTGCATCGGGGCAGCCGGCTGTGCGCGGCGGTCCATCTCTGCCTTTACGACCGGCGGAAAGTCTTCGACCTTCGGCATGCGAACCTGTTCCGGCTGCTGGCGCATGACCGGAGCGACGGGCTCCTGGCGCATGATCGGCTGCGGCTGGGGCTGAACCGGCTGCATCTGCGGCTGCGGCTGGCGCATGACCGGAGCGGCCTCTACCGGTGCAGCACCGGCGAAGAGCTTGCTCTGGGGACGAAAGTTGTCGTCGTGCATCGGCTGCTGAACCGGGGCCTGGGCCTGCACCTGGGCAGCCCGGGTCGCGATGTCGAGCTCGCGCTCCATTTCGGCTTCGCGGATGGCGGCTGCGATCTGGTCGGCGGTTGCCTGCTGCTGCATCGGCTGCTGAACCGGCTGGGCGACCGGCTGCTGCATCACCGGCTGGTGAACCGGGGCCGGCTGGTGCTGGGCAACCGGCTGCGGCTGCTGGGCCGGAACGGCGGCGGACGGGCGGACGACCGGCTTTGCTGCTACCGGACGAAAGTCGGCGGAACGACCCGCCACCTCCGCGGCCGTGCGGTCGATGCCGGTGGCAACGACCGAGACGCGGATGAGGCCTTCGAGGTCTTCGTCGAACGTCGCGCCGAGGATGATGTTGGCATCCGGGTCGACTTCTTCGCGAATACGGGTAGCCGCTTCGTCGAGTTCGAACAGGGTGAGGTCGCGGCCGCCGGTGATCGAGATCAGGAGGCCCTGGGCGCCCTTCATCGAGGTTTCGTCGAGCAGCGGGTTGGCGATCGCGGCTTCGGCGGCGGCCAGTGCGCGGCCTTCGCCCGAAGCTTCGCCGGTGCCCATCATGGCGCGGCCCATTTCGCGCATCACCGAGCGGACGTCGGCGAAGTCGAGGTTGATGAGGCCTTCCTTGACCATGAGGTCGGTGATGCAGGCAACGCCCGAATAGAGAACCTGGTCGGCCATAGCAAACGCGTCCGCAAAGGTCGTGCGGTCGTTGGCGATGCGGAAGAGGTTCTGGTTCGGGATGACGATCAGGGTGTCGACCGACTTCTGCAGTTCGGCGATGCCCTGGTCGGCGAGCCGCATGCGGCGCGCGCCTTCGAAATGGAACGGCTTGGTGACGACGCCGACCGTCAGGATGCCCTTGTTGCGGGCGGCCTGTGCGACGATCGGGGCTGCACCGGTGCCGGTGCCGCCGCCCATGCCGGCGGTGACGAAGCACATGTGGGTGCCGTTGAGGTGATCGATGATCTCATCGATGCACTCTTCGGCGGCCGCGCGGCCGACTTCCGGCTGCGAACCGGCGCCGAGACCTTCGGTGACGGCGACGCCCATCTGGATGATGCGCTCGGCCTTGGTCATGGTGAGTGCCTGGGCATCCGTGTTGGCCACGACGAAATCGACGCCCTGGAGGCCTGCGGTGATCATGTTGTTGACAGCATTGCCGCCGCCGCCACCTACACCAAAGACGGTGATGCGGGGCTTCAGCTCCGTGATATCCGGCTTCTGCAAGTTGATAGTCATAGTCCCGTTCCTTCTGGTTTCTGGCCGCCTTGCCGAGCCGGCCAAATCTTTCAAAGTCCTAGTTTGTCTTCACCCGGTCCCGTCCCTGTCGGAGCCGGCCGTCACTCAAAAGCTCTCTTTCAGCCACTGGCCCATGCGGGCGATGCGGCCGTTGCCGGCGCCGAGCGCCGAGAACATGCCGCCGTGGGAGGCATGGGTCTCGAGGTCGGCGACCTGCGGATAGATCATCAGGCCGACCGCCGTGGAGAAGGCCGGGCCCTTGGCAGCGGCCGGCAGCCCGGAAACTCCGAGCGGACGGCCGATGCGAACATTGCGGGCGAGGATGCGGCGAGCCGCTTCCGGCAGGCCAGTCAGCTGGCTGGCGCCGCCCGTCAGAACGATTCGCTTGCCGACGATCGGGCTGAAGCCCGAGCGCTGGATGCGATCGCGGATGAGTTCCAGCGTCTCTTCGATGCGGGCGCGCACGATGCGCGACACAAGTGCGCGCGGCACATGCGTCGGCTGATCGCGGTCGTCCTCGCCGATCGGCGGCACCGATACGATGTCGCGTTCGTCGGCGCTGTTGGGCAGAGCCGACCCGTGCACGACCTTCAGCCGTTCGGCATCCTCGATGCGGGTCGAAAGACCACGCGCCAGATCCGTCGTCACGTGATGGCCGCCGAGGCTGACAGCGTCAGCGTGAACCAGCTTGCCTTCGGCAAAGACCGAGATCGTCGTCGTGCCGCCGCCCATGTCGATCGCGGCACAGCCGAGCTCGACTTCGTCGTCGACGAGAGCGGCAAGACCGCTGGCATAGGGGGTCGCCACCATGCCCTCGACCGAGAGGTGAGCGCGGTTGACGCAGAGTTCCAGGTTCTTGAGCGCCGCACGCTCGGCCGTCAGCACATGCATGTCGACGCCGAGAACGTCGCCGAACATGGCGAGCGGATCACGGATGCCGCGCTCGCCGTCGAGCGAGAAGCCCGTCGGCAGCGAGTGCAGGATGGCGCGGTCGGAGCGCAGCGACTGCTGGCCGGCGGCGGAGAGAACTTTGCGCAGATCATTGGCGTCGACTTCCTGGCCGCCGAGATCGATCGTCGCGGTATAGACGTCGCTCTGCAGCCGGCCGGCCGAAACGTTCACAATCAGGCTGTCTATGGTGAGGCCGGCCATGCGCTCGGCCGCATCCACGGCGAGCCGGACGACGCTCTCGACCGCATCGAGGTCGGCGACGACGCCGTTCTTGACGCCGCGGGACTTCTGGTGGCCGATGCCGATGATTTCGACGCTATGCGTACGGTTGGGCAGGATCTGGCTTTCGGCGCGCGGCGTCAGCCGGCCGATCATGCAGACCACCTTGGTCGAACCGATATCCAGCACCGAGACGACATGAGACCGCTTCGAGGAAAGCGGCTTCAGGCGCGGCAGGCCAAAGCTGGAGGAACCGAATAGACTCATATGCGGCCTTCTTTCTTCTTTTCGGTCTCCTGCGCCTTCAGCATCTTGTCCCTCGCCTTCAAGGCAACTTCGCGCCGGGTCACTGCGTCCGGCGTCAACTGAACTGTTGTTCTGTCTTCGAGCCTCAGATCCACGGCAGCGATATCGCGCTCGAGGAGCTGGTGCTGGCTTTCCATGTCGGAGAGCACCTTCATCGCCCGGGCGACGTCGTGCTCCGGCAGCTTGACGACGATGCCGTTGTCGAGGCGCAGGTCCCAGCGGCGGCCGGCCACGCGCACGAACGCCTTCACGCGCGAGCGGATCTCCGGCCAGCGGGAAAACTCGTCGTAGAAATCGGCAGCCGCCGTTTCGGCGTCACGGCCGACGAAGAGCGGCAGAGCGGCAAACTTGTTGTCGCGCAAGGGCGCGATCACGCTGCCGCTGCGCTCGATCAGCGAAAGATCCGAACCGTGCTGCCAGATGCCGAAGGCCTTGCGCTCGGTGAGGCTAACCTCGATCGTGCCGGGATAGATCTTGCGAACGGTGACGCCCTGCACCCAGGGCATTTCCGCAATCAGCTTGCGCGCTTCGGCGATATCGAGCGCCACCAGCGACGTCGTGCCGTCGAGGCCGAGCTGCTGGAGAATGTCGATTTCCGAGGTCTGGTCGTTGCCGGAAACCTTGACGTCTTCGATCGCGAAGCCTGCGGCCGTGGTCGAGGCCTGCGCGAAATTCTGCGTATGGCCGCCGAGCGACATGCCGTAAAAGCCAGTGGCGGCGAAAAAGGCGATCGCCGACAGCGTGCCGGTATAGGCGGGAAAGCGGATGCGGCCAGCGCCGAGGCTGACGAAGAAGCGCACAACGCGACGAAGCGGACGCGGCAGTACGCGCGCGCCATCCACATCGACGGCGGCGGCGCCATCGAGGTGACGAACCCTCTTGCCCCTTTTGCCCCTCAACGCAAACACGACGCGTCCTCCACCATCCAACTCAAAAACTCACCGAAGCTGTAGCCGGCATGCGCGGCCATCTCGGGCACCAGGGAGGTCGGTGTCATGCCGGGCTGGGTGTTGATCTCCAGCCAGATCAGCTCGCCCTCGGCGGAGGAACTGTCATCGAAACGAAAGTCGGATCGGCTGACGCCCCGGCAACCGATTGCCTGATGCGCCTTCAGAGCGAGTGTTTGTATTTTTTGGTAAATATTTGGTGAAATCTGTGCCGGAATGACGTGACGCGAACCACCTTTTACGTATTTGGAATCATAATCGTAGAAGGCATGGCCCTGCGGGATGATTTCGGTGACGCCGAGCGCCTTGTCGCCCATGACACCACAGGTCAGTTCGCGGCCGGCGACATAACGCTCGACCATGATTCGGTCGCCGTAACGCCATTCGCTCGATGTCACCACCTGCGGCGGATGCGACTGATCTTCCTTGACGATGACGACACCGAAGCTGGAGCCTTCGGAAACCGGCTTGACCACGTAAGGCGGCTTCATCGGGTGCTTCGGACCAAAGGCATGGCGATCCATGACCTGCGCCTCGGCAACTGGAATGCCCGAAGCAGCCGCAACGTGCTTGGCCTGCGCCTTGTCCATGGCGAGCGCCGAGGCCAGTACGCCGGAATGGGTGTAGGGGATCTCAAGATATTCGAGGACGCCCTGGATTGTGCCATCCTCGCCGAACGGTCCATGAAGGGCGTTGAAGGCAACGTCGGGTCGCAGCGCGGCCAGCGTCTCTGCGACATTGCGATCGACGTCGATCCGGGTGACGCGATAGCCGGCAGCCTCCAGGGCATCCGCACAGGCAGCCCCGGACGACAGGCTAACCGGTCGCTCCGAAGAAAATCCGCCCATCAGGACAGCCACATGCTTGCCGTTCATTCAAACCCCCAGACAATACGCCACTATCGCAAGGCTTCCTTGCGTCTGGCTGGCTCCCGCCCTCGCGAGTCAGCTGCGCCATTGGGGTCACTAGAACGTCATTAAGGTTAACGAACCGTTTACTTTCGTTAACCCCGGTCAGGAAATGAAACGCCGGTTGCAGGCGCAAGCGCATGTGGAACAAGGCATTTTAGCGAGAGATCAAAGGGTTGCGGAGTAATCTTGAATCTAATGCATAAACAGAAGAAAAAATGAAAAAACCCGCCGCAGCCAGGGCGGCGGGTCTAGGCGTCACGGCATCCGAATTGGATCAGTCGTCATCACCGACGATCTTCCAGACGATGCCGGCGATCGCCGCGCCGACGATCGGCGCCACCCAGAACAGCCACAATTGCGCGACCGCCCAATCGCCGACGAAGAGCGCCTGCCCCGTCGAGCGGGCCGGATTGACCGACGTGTTCGTCACCGGGATCGAGACCAGATGGATCAGGGTCAGCGCCAGGCCGATGGCGATCGGCGCAAAGCCCGCGGGCACTCGGCCATGGGTGGAGCCGAGAATGATGAACAGGAAGAAGGCGGTCAGCACCACCTCGGCAACCAGCGCCGCCGTCAGCGAGTAGCCGCCCGGCGAATGCTCGCCGTAACCGTTGGCAGCGAAGCCACCGAGCTGGAAATCCCCCTTGCCGCTGGCGATCAGATAGATAACCGCCGCCGCGGCGATGGCACCCAGCACCTGGGCGATGACATAGCCGACAAGTTTGTGCGCCGGGAACTTGCCGGCAACCAGCAACCCCACCGAGACGGCCGGATTGAAATGCCCGCCGGAAATGCCGCCGACCGCATAGGCCATGGTCAGCACCGTCAGGCCAAAAGCAAAGGAGACGCCGAGATAACCAATACCGACCTCAGGAAGGGCAGCGGCCAGCACGGCGCTGCCGCAACCGCCGAAAACGAGCCAGAATGTACCGAGAAATTCCGCAGAAAGCCTTTTGAACATGCATTCGCTCCTGAAAAACGAAGCCGATCGCTTCGCCGTCGAGAGTTTGCCACAATTTGATTCTCGTCAATCCGGGTTGTCCAGCCAAGCGAACCTCCCGCAAAACGTGAAAATCTGCCTGCGGCAAAGCAGTTGAGGCGCAAGCGAAAAGGCCGTCCCGCGCCGCGGCCCCAGGGCGGAGCGCCGACAGAATAATGATGCGCATGACGCCGATATCGTTCGCACTTCTTACGATATCAGGGTTTCGTCATGTCGAAACTTGCGTTAAGACGCCCGCACCCGCCTCCCAAGACGGTCTTACATCCATAGGAACAATGATAATGACAGACGCGACAACCTCCCTGTCGCCGAAGGACAATGCGTCAAAGCACGCGGCAGTGAACTCCCCTGCCCGGGTGCTGTTCGCAAGCC
Source organism: Ensifer sp. ENS06 (assembly GCF_014852205.1). Lineage (NCBI taxonomy): Bacteria > Pseudomonadati > Pseudomonadota > Alphaproteobacteria > Hyphomicrobiales > Rhizobiaceae > Ensifer > Ensifer sp. ENS06. Next base: position 727,177 of record NZ_JACVBC010000002.1, read on the forward strand.
TCGTCGGCACGACCATCGAATTCTTCGACTTCTACGTTTACGCCACCGCCGCTGTTCTGGTGTTCCCGCACCTGTTCTTCCCGGGCTCGGACCCGACCTCGGCAATGCTGCAATCCTTCGCGACCTTCTCGATCGCTTTTTTCGCCCGCCCCTTCGGCGCCGTGATCTTCGGCCACTTCGGCGACAAGGTCGGCCGCAAGGCGACGCTGGTTGCGGCGCTGATGACCATGGGCATCTCCACGGTCGTCATCGGCCTTCTACCGACCTATGCCACGATCGGCGTCGCAGCTCCGCTGCTGCTCGCGCTTTGCCGTTTCGGCCAGGGTCTCGGCCTTGGCGGTGAATGGGGCGGCGCAGTGCTGCTTGCCACCGAGAATGCGCCTGAGGGCAAGCGCAGCTGGTACGCCATGTTCCCGCAGCTCGGCGCGCCGATCGGCTTCATCCTGTCGGCCGGCACCTTCCTGATCCTCGGCGAAGTGATGAGCAACGAAGCCTTCCTCGCCTGGGGCTGGCGCGTGCCGTTCGTCGCCAGCATCCTGCTCGTCGCCGTCGGCCTTTATGTCCGCCTGAAGATCACCGAAACGCCAGAGTTCCAGAAGGCCGTCGACAAGCACGAGCGCGTGCAGGTGCCGATCGCCGAGATCTTCCGTTTCCACAAGCGCAGCCTGGTGCTCGGCACTTTCGTGGCGCTTGCGACCTTCGTGCTGTTCTACCTGATGACCGTCTTCTCGCTCTCCTGGGGCACGGCGAAGCTCGGCTATTCGCGTGAGCAGTTCCTGGTGGTGCAGATGACCGGCGTCGTCTTCTTTGGCCTGATGATCCCGGTTGCCGGTATCCTCTCGGACCGCTACGGCCGTCGCCTGATCTTGATCATCACCACCATCGGCATCGGCGTCTTCGGCCTGTTCATGGCCCCGCTTCTTGCCGGCGGCCTCGGCGGCGCCTTCCTGTTCTCGATCATCGGCCTCGGCCTCATGGGCCTCACCTACGGCCCGATCGGCGCCGCGCTGGCCGCTCCCTTCCCGACCTCGGTGCGCTACACCGGCGCGTCCATGACCTTCAACCTCGCCGGCATCTTCGGCGCGTCGCTGGCGCCGTACATCGCCACCTGGCTCGCCACCAACTACAGCCTCGATTACGTCGGCTACTACCTGCTGGCCGCCGCCGCCATCACGCTTCTGTGCCTGGTGCTGTCGACGGAAGACGAGGTTTCGGCCTGATCACGACTGGCCCCGCCTAGCGCGGCCGATCACAACGAAGAAGGGCCGCAGCGGCAACGCTGCGGCCCTTTCGCTTAGCGGGTGCTGTTTGCGAAGCCTCCGAAGCCAAACCGATGACGATCGCAGCAGGCAATGGCCCGGCGCCAGCAAAGCGCGGGTGGCTCGGTTCACTCCATGAGGTCGGGATCGTCGGCGCAGTCGCCGGTCATGGCGCAGCTAGAGCCGACCTGCCGCGTGGACTTGGGAAGACGCGCAATCAACTCGCAGCGATGCATCGATTCCGCAAAAATATTGTCGACCTCCGTGCCGTCGATCATGACGACGCCGTTTCGGATGGCTGGGTGAGTGCCGTTCGCGATCGTCATCGCGACGATGCGGATGGCAGCGTTGGCGTAGTGGCACGGCCCCATTGAGAGTACGATCTGCTGCCAACCGGGCGTCGCGTTCGCTTGCTCCGGCTGCTCATAGAACTTTGCCAGGATGTCGAGGAAATCGCCGTCTTTCATCCGGATCTGTTCGGCCAGCTTCGCAAGCTCGATCTGGTCGCCTGATTTTACGAGATCGGCAACCCTGGCTTCGAGACGCTGGGCGTCAGCACCGTCACCGAGCGAAGCGACGGCAGCTTGCAGACGCACCTCATCCATAGCCTTGACGGGCGCAAAGAACGCAAGATTGGCCAATAGGGCTGAAACGGCGAGCAACCTCGCATACGACAGTCTTTGCAAGCAACGCACTCGAGCTTTCTCCTCGACCGTGATTGAGTAGGCGACCCGGCACTCTGCAAAGGCGCTGGCAGCCGCTTGCCGCCCGCCGGAAAAACAAGAGGCCGCAGCGCTTCCGCCACGGCCTTTCAGATTACGTCTCGCAACCGAGCCTTACGCGATGCCGCGGCCGAGGAACTCCTTGATCTCGTAGCCCGGCATGAAGTTGCCGATGCGCTTGATCTCCCATTCGAGCCGGACGCCGGAATGTTCGAGCACGCGCTGGCGCACGGTTTCGCCGAGATATTCGAGCTCGTAGCCGGTCGCCTGGCCGGTGTTGATCATGAAGTTGCAGTGCAGCGGCGACATCTGCGCGCTACCGATCATCATGCCGCGGCAGCCAGCCTCGTCGATCAGCTTCCAGGCCGAGTGGCCCTCCGGGTTCTTGAAGGTCGAGCCACCGGTCTTTTCGCGGATCGGCTGCACCGTTTCGCGATGCTGGCGCACGGCATCCATGTCGGTGCGGATCTTGTTCTTGTCCTCGGCGTAGCCTTCGAACACCGCGTGGGTGAAGATGAGGTCCTTCGCCGCCGCCGAATGGCGGTAGGCATAGCCCATGTCGGCATTCGACAGCACATGCTGGTTGCCCTGACGGTCGACCGCGTGCACCTCGACGACCCGCTCGCGGGTCTCGGCACCATTGGCGCCGGCGTTCATGCGCAGCGCGCCGCCGAGCGAGCCGGGAATGCCGTAGTAGAAGTAGAAGCCGCCAATGCCGTGATCGAGCGCCATGGCGGCGATGTTCTTGTCCGGGCAGATCGCGCCGGCCTTGATGCGGTTTTCGCCGACCAGTTCCAGATCGCCAAAACCCTTGGCCGACAGCCGGATGACGACGCCGGGAATGCCGCCGTCGCGCACCAGCAGGTTCGAGCCGACGCCGACAACCATGACCGGCACTTCAGCCGGGACCAGCTTCAGGAAGGTGATGAGATCGTCGGTGTCGTGCGGCTGGAACATCAGCTCGGCAAGACCGCCGGCGCGGAACCAGGTGACACGATCCATCGGCGCATCCGGCGTGATACGGCCGCGCACAGCGCTGACGCCACTTCCGAGCGATTCCAGTAGTTTCTGACCGTTGACCTGTTTCATGCTCAATTTCCTGAAATATCCGCGAGTTCCTTAGGCAGGGCAGCCGCCCAGTAGGTGATGCTGCCAGCCCCCAAGAGAACCACAAAATCGCCGGGCTGTGCAATCTTGCTGACAACCGGCGCGATTGCCTCCGGACCGGAGACGTAACGGGCGTCGCGATGGCCACCCGCCTTGATGCGATCGACCAGTTCCTCGGCCGTTGCGCCCGGAATGAGGTCTTCGCCGGCCGCATAGACAGGCGCGATCAGGATCGTGTCGGCATCGTTGAAGCAGGCCGAAAAATCTTCAAACAGGCTCGAAAGGCGCGAGTAGCGGTGCGGCTGGTGCACGGCGATGATTCGGCCCTGGCAGGCCTCGCGCGCGGCGCGCAGCACCGCCTTGATCTCGACCGGATGGTGGCCGTAGTCGTCATAGACGCGCACGCCGTTCGTCTCGCCGGTCAGCGTGAAGCGGCGCTTGACGCCGCTGAAGGAGGCAAGCCCCTTGGCGATCGCTTCCGGGCTGACGCCGAGGCGCTGCGCAACGGCGATCGCCGCGGTCGCATTGGACACGTTGTGGCGGCCGGGCATCGGCAGGCGCAGGTCCTTCATCGGGATCACCTGGCCGGTGCGTCGGCGGCGGATCTCGATGTCGAAGACGGAGGTGGCGCCGTCCATGCGGATGTTGTGGAAGCGCACGTCGGCCTGCGGGTTCTCGCCGTAGGTCACGACCTTGCGGTCCTCGATCTTGCCGACCATGGTCTGCACTTCCGGATGGTCGAGGCAGAGCACGCCGAAACCGTAGAAGGGCACGTTCTCGACGAACTGGCGGAACGCGGCGCGAACGGCATCGAAATTGCCGTAGTGGTCGAGATGTTCCGGGTCGATATTGGTGACGATGGCAACGTCAGCCGGCAGCTTCAGGAAGGTGCCGTCGGATTCGTCGGCCTCAACCACCATCCACTCGCCCTCGCCCATTCGGGCGTTGGTGCCATAGGCATTGATGATGCCGCCGTTGATGACGGTCGGGTCGAGCCCGCCGGCCTCGAGCAGCGCTGCGACCATCGAGGTCGTGGTCGTCTTGCCATGCGTGCCGCCGATCGCGATCGCATTGCGGAAGCGCATGAGCTCGGCCAGCATCTCGGCGCGGCGCACGACGGGAAGGAACTTCTCGCGCGCGGCGATCAGTTCCGGATTGTCCTTCTTGATCGCGGTCGAAACGACGATCACCTCTGCTTCGCCGAGGTTTTCCGCCTTGTGGCCGACGAAGACCTCGATGCCCTTGGCGCGCAGGCGCTGCACATTGGCACTGTCGGACTGGTCGGAACCCTGGACCTTGTGTCCGAGATTGTGCAGCACCTCGGCGATGCCGCTCATGCCGATGCCGCCGATACCGATGAAATGGACCAGCCCGATGGTTTTCGGCATTTTCATGAGCGTGTTTCCCTGAATTTCTCGACTGTCAAACCGCTGGCAATAGCCTCTACGAGGGATGCAAGCAAGCTTGCTGCGTCCGGCTTGCCGGTTTCCCGGGCATTTGCCGCCATCTCCGCGAGCGATTGCGGCTTGCCGATCGCATCATTGAGGATGCCGGCGAGACGGTCGGCGGTGAGTTCGGCCTGCGCGATCACGCGTGCGCCACCCTTGGCGGCAAGGGCGGCCGCATTGGCCGCCTGGTCGTGATCGAGCGCATAGGGATAGGGCACGAGGATCGCCGGCCGGCCGATGACCGCAAGCTCCGATACCGTCGAGGCGCCGGAGCGGCAAATGACGAGCTGAGCGCCGGCGATGCGCTCGGCCATATCGGTGAAGAACGGCGAGACCTCGGCGGGCACACCGAGCTTCTCATAGGTGGCGATCACGCCGTCCCTGTCTTCCGGCCGGGCCTGCTGCGTGACCTTGAATCGCTGGCGAACCTCGTCGTCCAGACGGCAGATCGCCTGCGGTACTGCCTTGGAAAAATACTGTGCGCCCTGGCTGCCGCCGAAGACGACGAGATGGAATGGCGCGTCGCCGACAGCCGACGCATAGGGCGTGTTGGCGGCGGCTAGCACCGCCGGGCGAACAGGGTTGCCCGTCGTCACGGTTTTCGCGGCAAAGGCGCCCGTGCCCTCCGGAAGGAAGCCACCGGCGATCGCCTTGACGCGCGAGGCCAGCGCCTTGTTGGCGCGGCCCATGACCGCGTTCTGCTCGTGGATGATCGACGGCACACCCATGCCGGTTGCCGCCAAGAGCGGCGGCACGGTCGGGTAGCCACCGAAGCCGACGACGGCCTTGGGCTTCAGCCGGGCAATCAGCTTTCTCGCCGCGCGCATGCCGCTCCACAGCGTCCAGAGCGATTTGACGACGCTGACCGGGTTCTTCGAACCGATTGTTGCCGAAGGCACGACATGAACCTCGTCGGCGGGGAACTTGCCGGCATAACGTTCGGCGCGGCTATCGGTGACCAGATGCACCGAATAGCCCATGGCCTTCAGCTCGTGGGCCAGCGCTTCTGCCGGAAAGAGATGGCCGCCGGTACCGCCGGCGGCAAGCAGGATGATGCCTTTAGTCATATTTTACTCCGCCGGCACGCCAATGCCGGACCGAAACAGGCTGCGCTCCACGGCGCGCTTCTCCGGGCGGTGACGGGTCAAGGCCAGGATGAAGCCGGCAGTGACGCAGATCGCCACCATGGACGAGCCACCATAGGAGATCAGCGGCAGGGTCATGCCCTTGGCCGGAAGCAGTTCGAGGTTCACGCCGATGTTGATCATCGACTGGATGCCGATCTGGAGCACCAGGCCGGCAACGGCGAACCGGTTGAAGTCGTTGCGTTCGCGGAAGGCATGGTTGAGGCCGCGCATCACCAGGAAGGCGAAGATCAGCACGATGACCATGCAGAAGACGATGCCGAATTCCTCGGCGGCAACGGAAAAGACGAAGTCGGTATGGCTGTCCGGGATGATGCGCTTGACGATGCCTTCGCCCGGGCCCCGGCCGAACCAGTCGCCGCGGATGATCGCCTCGCGGGCGGTATCCATCTGGAAGGTGTCGCCTTCGCCCGTCAGGAACTTGTCGATACGCGCGGCCACGTGCGGCAGCAACGTATAGGCGACGAAGAAGCCGCCGAGGGCCGCACCGCCAAGCAGGATGATCCAGAGCCAGGGCATGCCGGCCATGAAGAACATTCCGCCCCAGACGGCGGTGGTCAGGATCGTCTGGCCGAGGTCGGGCTGAGCGACAAGCAGGGCCGCGACGATGCCGAAGAGCAGGATGGCAAAGAGATTACCGGGGATTTCCGGCTGGCGCGCATGTTCGGAAAACAGCCAGGCACAGACGACGACGAAGGCAGGTTTCATGAACTCCGACGGCTGGATCGAAATCCCACCGAGCGAAATCCAGCGCATCGAGCCCTTCACCTCTTCGCCGATGAAGAGCACCAGCACCATCATGCCGAGCGAACCGGCAAGAAGCAGAATCGCCGCGCGCCGGACCTGGCGCGGCGAGAGGAAGGAAATCCCCACCATCACCACCAGCGACGGCAGAAGGAAGAGTGCGTGGCGCCGGACGAAGTGGAAGCTGTCGAGGCCGATGCGCTCGGCGACGGCAGGGCTTGCGGCGAAGGACAGCATGAAGCCGACGCCCATCAACAGGATGAAGGTCGCCAGAAAGAACCTGTCGATCGTCCAGAACCAGTCGGCCACGGGGCCACGTTCGGCTCGGCTTACCATCTTGTCAGTCCCCTTCTCCGGCGCCCATCGCGCCCACGTCCGAAATCCCGCACCACCTTCCGCATCGACCGGCACGCATGCGCGCCGGCCGAGGGATCAAATCAGCATCGTCACGCCTTCGATCGCGCGCACATGTCCGACGAAGGCATCACCGCGTACCTCGAAGTTCTTATACTGGTCGAAGCTTGCGCAAGCCGGTGAGAGCATCACCGCCGAGCCGCCCGTCTCGTCCCTGCCGGCATCGGCCGCGGCATGCGCTACCGCCTGCTCCAGCGTGCCCGAGATCTCATAGGGAACCGCTTCGCCAAGCGTCGCGGCGAAAGCCGGTGCGGCCTCGCCGATCAGATAGGCCTTGGCGATCTTCGGGAAGAAGGGTGCAAGCGTCGTGATGCCCCCTTCCTTCGGCAGACCGCCGGCGATCCAGTAGATGCGGTCATAGCTCGAAAGCGCCGGCGCCGCCGCATCCGCATTGGTCGCCTTGCTGTCATTGACGAAGACCACCGTACCCTTGCGGCCGACCGGCTGCATGCGGTGCTTGAGACCGGGGAAGCTCTTCAGGCCTGCGTGGATTTCCGCCGCGCTGACGCCAACCGCAAGGCAGGCCGCGATGGCCGCGGCTGCGTTCTGGGCGTTGTGACCGCCGCGCAGCGTCTGGATGCCGTCGAGATCGACGAACAGGCCGGAAGCGCCACCTTCAGCCTTCAGGATGCGCGGGCCCTCGGCATAGAGGCCGCTTGCCAGCACATGGCGACGGGAGATCCGCACGGTCCTGGCGCCGGCGCGCTCGACGCGATCGGCGATCAGCGCCGAGAAGCTGTCGTCGACACCGACGATTGCCGTGCCGCTACCGGCGACCAGCCGTTCCTTGATGTCGGCGTAATGCTGCATCGTGCCGTGGCGATCGAGATGATCGGGTGTCAGGTTGAGCAGTATGCCTGCCGTCGGGTTCAGCGTCGGCGCCAGATCGATCTGGTAGGACGAGCACTCGACCACGTAGAAGCGCCCGGCCTTCGGAGGATCAAGCGTCAGCACCGCGGTGCCGATATTGCCGCCGAGCTGCGTGTCTCGGCCGCTTTCTTTGAGGATATGTGCGATCAGCGCCGTCGTCGTCGATTTGCCGTTGGTGCCGGTTATCGCGATGAAGGCGCAATCGGGCGCATGCGCCCGGCGTTCGCGCACGAAAAGTTCGACGTCGCCGATGATCTCGACACCAGCCGCATGGGCGAGATCCACGGTCCAGTGCGGCTTGGGATGCGTAAGCGGCACGCCGGGCGAAAGCACGAAGGCGGCAAAGGCCGCCCAGTCGACGGTGCGCAGGTCCGCCGTCGGCACGCCTGCGGCCGAAGCCTTGGCGACGCTATCCGGGTTGTCGTCCCATGCGGTAACCTCGGCACCACCGGCGACGAGCGCCTGCGCGGTCGCAAGGCCCGAACCGCCGAGACCGAAGAGAGCGACTTTCCTGCCCTTGAAGGAAGTGACCGGGATCATCGTCCGCTCACCGCAGCTTGAGGGTGGAGAGGCCAACCATCGCCAGGATGACGGCGATGATCCAGAATCGGATCACGACCTGGCTCTCGGTCCAGCCCTTCTTTTCGAAGTGGTGGTGGATCGGCGCCATCAGGAAGACGCGGCGGCCGGTGCGCTTGAACCAGAAGACCTGGATGATGACCGACAGCGTCTCCATGACGAAGAGGCCGCCGATGATGATCATGACGATCTCGTGCTTGACGGCAACGGCTACGGTGCCAATCAGGCCGCCAAGCGCCAGCGACCCGGTGTCGCCCATGAAGATTGCGGCCGGCGGTGCGTTGAACCAGAGGAAGCCGAGGCCGGCGCCGATGACAGCGCCGAGGATGACGGCAAGCTCGCCCGTACCGGGCACGAAATGGATCTGCAGATAGTTGGCGAAGACGGCGTTACCCGCGAGATACGCGATCAGGCCGAAGGCGGCAGCGGCGATCATCACAGGCACGATCGCAAGACCGTCGAGACCGTCGGTCAGGTTCACGGCATTGCCGGCGCCGACGATGACGAAGCCACCGAACAGCACGAAGAAATAGCCGAGATTGACGATCAGGTCCTTGAAGAAGGGGAAAGTGACGGAGGAGCCGAAAGTGGAGCCGGACGGACCGCCCGAAAGCGAGGCCTGCATCATGAAGAACACGGCGATCGCCGCGATCACGAATTCGATGCCGAGGCGTGCCTTTCCGGAAAAACCCTTGTCCGACTGCTTCGTAACCTTGAGGTAATCATCATAGAAGCCAATGGCGCCGAAGCCGAGCGTGACGAGCAGCGTCGAGACCACGTAGACGCTCGACAGATCGGCCCACAGCAGCGACGAGACGACGATGCCGGCCAGGATCATCAGGCCGCCCATGGTCGGCGTGCCGGCCTTCTTGAAATGCGTCTGCGGCCCGTCGGCGCGGATCGGCTGGCCCTTGCCCTGGCGGATGCGCAGCGAGGCGATCATCGCGGGCCCGAAGAGGAAGACGATCATGGCCGACGTGAAGAGCGCCGCGCCGGTGCGGAACGTGATGTAGCGAAAAAGATTGAAAAACTGAAAGTGGTCCGCCAGTTCCACAAGCCAAATGAGCATAAGGGACCTTTCCCCAAAGGTTTCCTGCACAATGATGCAGCAGTTTAAAGTGTTACAGCGAAGCTTTCCCGCCCCGGGAGACGCGGCGCCGTAGTATTTCGAAACACGTCCAACAGAATCATCTGAAAAACGATACGCGCTTGCATGCGAAAGTGTTAGGGCGCGCCGCCTAACCTCAAACTGTATCCACCGCGCCATCATGGGCGGTTCCGCCGGCTTTTATTACGCCGGCTATCCCTCGGCTTCGGTTCCCTCGGCCCCGTATTCCTCGGCTTGCGTCTCCGGATAGCTCTCGATCAGCGCCTGCACGATCTTGGCGCAGCCGGTCCCCTTGGACGACTTGACCATGACAACGTCGCCCGGCGCGACAGCGGCCAGCGCATAGGCTTTGAGGTCCTCAACACTCTCGCGATAGATCACCGAAACTTCGGGCGGAAGCGCGTCGCGCAGGTGCGCCATCAGCGGTCCGGCGAGCCAGACATCGGTAATACCGGCTTCGATGAGCGGACGGGCAAGGGCCGCATGCACCTCGGCCGCGTGCTCGCCCATTTCGAGCATGTCGCCGAGCACGGCGACACGACGGCCGCCGACCGGCGGCTCGCTGTCGCGCAGCAGCGAAATTGCCGCCCGCATCGAGCTCGGATTGGCGTTGTAACTCTCGTCGATCAGCTTCAGCGTACCGCCGCCGATCGAAAGCGTGTGGCGCCGGCCCCTGCCCGTTTCGGCCTGCATAGTTGCGAGCGCCGAAGCCGCATAGTCGAGATCGCCGCCAGCAAGCTTCACCGCTGCCAGAACCGCAACGGCATTCTCGGCGATGTGACGCCCGGGGGCACCGATCGCGACTTCCAACGTGCGACCGCCGATGCCGGCCCAGAGAATGGAACCCTCCGCACCGCCGCTGAATTCAACCAGCCGGAATTCGGCCTTCGGGTTGGCGCCGAAGGAATGGATGTGGCTGACGCCGGCCGCTGACGCGGCGTCTTCAAGCAGCTTGTACTGCGGGCTGTCGTGAATGATCAGCGCGTGGCCGCCATTGACGACGCCTTCGAAGATCTCGGCCTTGGCTTCGGCGATCTGGTCGAGGCTCTCGAAATTGCCAAGATGGGCGGCAGCGATGCTGGTGACGATGGCCACATGCGGGCGCACCATGGCGGTCAGCGGCCGGATCTCGCCCGGATGGTTCATGCCGATTTCGAAGACGCCGAAATCGGTTGCCTCGGGCATGCGCGCAAGCGTCAGCGGCACGCCCCAGTGATTGTTGAAGGAGGCGACCGACGCATGCACGCGGCCCTGCGGCTGAAGCACGTGGCGCAGCATCTCCTTGGTGGTCGTCTTGCCGACCGAACCGGTGACGGCGATGATCTTGGCGGCACTGCGGTCGCGCGCCGCACAGCCGAGCCGGATCATCGCTTCGAGCACGTCGTCGACGACGATCATCGGCGCATTCAGCCGTCCGAGCGCCGGCAGCTTGCCTTCGCTGACGACCAGCACCGCGGCGCCATTGGCGAGCGCGATCCCCGCATAGTCGTGGCCATCCACGCGATCACCCTTGATCGCGAAGAAGGCTTCGCCCTTGCCGATCGAGCGGCTGTCGATGGAGATCCCCGAGATGCCTTCAGGCAGATTGCCGACCGGCCGGCCATTCATGGCGGCCAGGAGATCGCTGCTTGTCCAGAGCCAGTTCAAATCACAAGCCTCCCAATGCCTTGCGGACCTCCGCGTGATCCGAGAAGGGCAACGTGACGGAGCCGATCGTCTGCCCCTCCTCGTGCCCCTTGCCGGCGACGATCAGCGTGTCGCCGGTCTTCAGCATGCCGACCGCCGTGCGGATCGCCGTGGCGCGGTCGCCGATTTCGATGGCGCCCCTGGCCGCCGCCATGATTTCGGCGCGGATCACATCGGGCACTTCCGAGCGCGGATTGTCGTCGGTCACGATCGTCACGTCGGCAAGCCGGGTGGCGATCTCGCCCATGATCGGGCGCTTACCCTTGTCGCGGTCGCCGCCGCAGCCGAACACCACGACGACGCGGCCGGTCGTGAACGGCCGCACCGAGGCGAGCACGTTTTCCAGCGCATCCGGCTTGTGGGCGTAATCGACATAGGCGAGCGCGCCGTCCCTGGTCTGGCCGACCAGTTCAAGACGACCGGAGGCCCCCTGCAGCTTTTCAAGCGCGGAGAAGGCAGCCTTGGCGCTGATGCCGGTGGACATGGCAAGGCCGGCCGCCACGAGCGCATTGGCCACCTGGAAGTCGCCGGCAAGCGGAATGTGGATCTCGAAGATGTCGTCGCCGACATGCACTTCGGCCGACTGCTTGTGGCGGAAGTGCTCGACCCGCTTCAGCGAAATGTAATCGCCCTTGCGGCCGACCGTTCGCACGTCGAGCTTGGCCTTGCGGGCAGCGGCGATCGCCTGGTCCGACCATTGGTCGTCGGCAAAAATCACTGCGGGCGCGCCCTTCGGCAACAGCGCCTCGAACAGCCGCATCTTGGAGGCCATGTAGTGCTCCACCGTCGGGTGGTAGTCCATGTGATCGCGGCCGAGATTGGTGAAGGCGGCAGCCGACAGGCGCACGCCGTCGAGCCGGCTCTGGTCGAGGCCGTGGCTGGAGGCCTCCATCGCCGCATGGGTGACGCCGGCATCGGCAAGTTCGGCGAGCAGCTTGTGCAGCGACACCGGATCGGGCGTCGTCAGCGAGCCGTAATCGTTACGCCCGGGTGCGACGACGCCGGTCGTGCCGATCATCGCGGCTGCAAGACCGGAATGCGCCCAGACCTGGCGGGTGAAGGAGGCGACCGAGGTCTTGCCAGCGGTGCCGGTGACGGCGACCATGGTTTCCGGCTGGCGGCCATAGAAGGCAGCGGCAGCGCGGGCGAGAAAGGCGCGAGGTTCGGAAAGCTTCAGGACCGGCGCTGCCGAAGTGTCGACGTCTGAGCCAGCTTCGGTGACGACGGCGACCGCGCCGCGCTTCAGGGCATCGGCGACATAGGCGCTGCCATTGGCCTTGCTGCCGGAAACGGCGACGAAGAGATCCCCTGGCTGAACCTGCCGGCTATCGGCCGTCAGTCCGGCAACGTCGATATCGGCGGCAGCGCCGCTCAGTTGCGCCGAAAGTTCCGGGAAGCTCGATCCCGCCAGGTCTTTGATCTTCATGAACGCACGTCTCGCATCGATTTCGATCCGCAAGAATCGCGAATCGTCCGCTTTCTCATTTCATGTCTAATAAGACACAAGCAAGGCAGAACCGTCTTCTCCAAACTTTGGTTCGACACCGAGCAGCGGCGCAGAGCGGCTTATGATGTCGCGAACCATGGGAGCCGCGTTCGAGCCTGCGGTGCGCCCGCCACCCTCGCCGGTCTTCGGCGCGTCGATGAAGGTCAGCACGATGTATTTCGGGTTGTCGATCGGGAAGGCCGCGAGGAAGGCGTTGAAGTTCTGGTCGCTGGCATAGCGGCCGTTGACCACCTTGTCGGCCGTGCCGGTCTTGCCGCCGACGTTGAAGCCCGGCACCAGTGCGCGCTTGCCGGAGCCTGCAATGCCGTTCCAGCGAAGCAGGAAGCGCATGTCGTCGCTGGTGCTCTTCTTGACCACCGGTGTGGAGACGGCGTCGGCCTGCTCCTCGGTGCGCGGCAGGAAGGTCGGTTCGATCAGCTTGCCGCCGTTGACGAGTGCAGCACCCGCGACCGCCGTCTGCAGCGGCGTCGTCGAGACGCCGTGACCGAAGGAGATGGTGACCGAGTTGATCTTCTTCCATTCGCGCGGCTGCGTCGGGGATTTCACTTCCGGCAGTTCGGTCGGCAGCTTCGAAAGCAGGCCGAGGCGCGTCAGGAATTCCTTGTGGCCGGGAATGCCGACGAGATCGGCAATCTTCGCGGTGCCGATGTTCGACGAATACTGGAAGATTTCCGGGACAGTCAGCACGCGGCGCTTGCCGTGGAAGTCCTTGATGGTGAAGCCGCCGATACGGATCGGCGCCGAGGCGTCAAAGCTGTCGTTGAGCGTCACCTTGCCGGAATCGAGGCCCATGGCGATGGTGAAGGTCTTGAAGGTGGAGCCCATTTCGAACGTGCCGTTCGACATGCGGTTCATCCAGCCCTCTTCCGCCCCTTCGGCCGGTTTGTTCGGGTCGTAGTCGGGAACGGACGCCATTGCCAGCACTTCGCCAGTATGCACGTCGAGCACGACGGCGCCGGCGGCGAGCGCCTGGTAGTTCTTCATGCCGGCGTCGATGACGTCGCGCACGATGTTCTGCACGCGCACGTCGATCGAAAGCTTCACCGGCTCGAGCTTGGCGTCGCTGGTCATGCCGATCGCGGCAAGGTCGGCCAGCCCCTGGCTGTCGATGTAGCGCTCCATGCCGGCAACGCCGCGGTTGTCGATGTTGACGTGGCCGAGGATGTGCGCGGCGGTGTGGCCGCCGGGATAGAAGCGGCGCTTTTCCGGGCGGAAGCCGACGCCGGGAATGCCGAGCGCCAGGATCTCCGACTGCTGCTTCGGGGTCAGCTGCCGGCGCAGCCACTGGAAGCGCGATTTCGACTTCAGCTTGTTGTAGATTTCGCGGGCGTTGATGTCGGGCAGCACCGTCGACAGCCGCTCGACCGCTTCGTCGGCATCGACGATCTTGTGCGGCTCGGCATAGAGCGAGACGGTGCGGATGTCGGTCGCGAGGATCTCGCCGTTGCGGTCGAGAATGTCGGGGCGCGACGCCATCAGGTTGTCGGCCCGGCCGATGCTGGAAACGGTTTCGGGTGCCGCCATGCCGTATTGCACCAGGCGGCCGCCGATGACGGCATAGACGATGCCGAAGCTGGCGATCACGATGGCGACGCGGTTCTTCGCCTGGTTCGTGGTCTTCTTGCGCGTCCCCTGGAAGGTGACGTTGACGCCGCTTTCAGCCGGTCGGTTGTTGCCGCCCGCCGAGAAGTGCGCCTTGCTTTTCAACACCATGATGCGGGAGAGAAACGACATCAGCGCGCCACCGAGCCAGTTGCGATCTTATCGGTCTTTTCGATGATGGCGGCGATGCCATCCTTGGCCGACTTGTCCTCGGGCACGGGCAGATCGGCCTTCAGCATCGGCAGTTCCTGCGGCTGGGCGAGCTGTGTCGAGGGGGTCGGCACGAGTTGCAGGTCGGCTCCGAAGGCACCGACGAGGCGCTCCAGGCGGTTCGGTTGGGTCAGAAGCGCCCAGTCGGCCCGCAGCAGGTCGATCGTGTCTTCCTCGAGCTTGATCGCCACGTCGAGCTTGCGGACTTCCTCAAGCTTGTTTTCGGCGCGGTGCTTGATCGTATAGGTCACCGTGGCCGCGGCCGTCATGACGACGATCAGAACGATATCGAACGTTCGAAGCATGTCTTGTCAGCCCCCCAGCCGTGCAAGGCTTGCCAGTTCCGGCAGATTGAAAATGGACAGATCGTTTCCCGGCGACGCGGCTTGCGTGCGGATACCGGCGCGAAGCTTGGCAGAGCGGGCGCGCGGATTGAGGGACGCTTCTTCCTCGCTGGCTGCCACCATAGGCTTGCCAACTGGCGTGAAGGTTGCGGCACGCGCGGACACCATCGGCAGGTGACGCGAGCCGCTGGCCTTGCCGGAGCGGTCCTGGAAGAAGGCCTTGACGATGCGGTCTTCGAGCGAATGGAAGGTGACGACGACAAGACGGCCGCCGGGCTTCAGCGCTCGCTCGGCCGCAAACAGCGCCTCTGCCAGTTCGCCGAGCTCGTCGTTGACGAAGATGCGCAGCGCCTGGAAGACGCGGGTGGCGGGGTGGATCTTGTCCTTGGCCTTGCGCGGCGTCACCACCTCGATCAGGCCGGCAAGATCGCGGGTCGTTTCGAAGGGCTGTTCGGCCCGGCGCTTCTCGATCGCACGCGCGATGCGGCCGGCCTGCTTCTCTTCACCGAGAAAGCCGAAGATGCGGATGAGATCAGAGACCTTGGCGCGATTGACGACATCGGCCGCCGAAACGCCCGAAGCCGACATGCGCATGTCGAGCGGCCCCTTCTTCTGGAAGGAGAAGCCGCGCTCGGCCTCGTCGATCTGCATGGAGGAAACGCCGATGTCGAGCACGACGCCATCGAGCCCGCCTTCGGGCGCATGGGCAGCAAGATCGGAGAACTGTGCATGAACGAGCTTCAGCCGGCCGCCCCACTCGGCGACCTGCGCCTGCCCTGCGGCAATCGCCGTCGGGTCGCGATCGAGCGCGATCACGTCGGCACCTGCCTTGAGGATTGCGGAGCTGTAGCCACCGGCACCGAAGGTGCCATCGAGGATGACCTTGCCGGGCGCAGGCTCGAGAGCCGCAAGCACCTCGGGCAAGAGAACGGGAATGTGACGAACCGGTCCGCCTTCGGCTTCAGAAACACCTCCGCCTTGATCCGTCACCATTCCCTCTCTCCATTCTATTCTGGACGCAACCCCCGTGACTTGCGCCCCTCCCGGGCCGCCGCCTGCGCCTTTTGAAAGGCCTGCGGCTCCCAGAGCTGAAAATAATCGCCCCGCCCGACGAACATCACGTCGGTCGAGATGCCGGTGAAGTCGCGGATAAAATCCGTCATCATCAGCCGACCTTCCGGATCGAGCTTCACAAAGACGCCACCCCCGTGAACCAGCAGCGACATCTCGTTGGCTTCCGGAGAAAATGGATCCTCGGCCGCCATCTGCCTCTCGAACCGATCCAGGAGCTCCGGCCCGCCGACGCTGATCGCCGGAAAGACGAAATCCTGAAAACAGTATAGCTCCCGAACGCCCCCATCCGACAGCACGGAGCGAAACGCCGAGGGAACAGAGACCCGCCCCTTCGCATCGATCCGATTGGTGGCATGTGACAAGAAGCGGTTCATAACGCGAAACGGCCGCCCAAGACTGACGGGCCACGATCATCGACCCGCGAGAACACGTCACTCCGCACGCAAGACCGCCCCGCCGAACAGTGGAATGTCCGACCACCCTCCGAAGCCGGAAGGCATTGGAATCTTGCGATATTGGGCCGCGAAGCAGCCCCTGCGCAGTGCCATTATGGGATATCATGGGACCATATGGGCGTCAATGGGAATGGATCATAAACAGCCGTCGGGCTGATCAAATATTGATAGGTTGTTAAGTTTAACGAAGGGTTACGAAGAGACCCCCACTGTGCGGGAATGCGACGGTCGAACGGCTTCAAATCGTTGAAAAATCAGAATGTGAGAAAAAGCGCAGAAACACCGTTGCGCAGAGGCGCTTGCGCGTCATCGCAAGAGAAGAATGCACGGCGGCAACGACACAACCGCCTAAACCTGCACCGCTGCCGGCCGCAAAAATGGCATGCGGATCAGCCCGATTTGCAAGGCGCGATCCGCGCGCGCTGAACCGTGCGGCCCGCCCACAAAGAAAGAAAGAAAGAAAGAGAGAGAGAGAGAGAGAGAGAGAGAGAGAGAAAATTGCCAGTTGGCCTGTAAGCCGGGTTCTGTATGGCCCCGCCACCCGAAGGCAACGGAACGTGGCAGCCATTCATCTGGGACTACGTTTGCACGCAGCCTCTTGCAACCCACCCGGATGACTGGCCCGGAAACAGGCTGGGCGCTTGCGCGTCCGCGTCATCCCTATTCGGTCTTGCTCCCGGTGGGGTTTGCCGTGCCGTCCATGTCGCCATGTCCGCGGTGGGCTCTTACCCCACCCTTTCACCCTTACTCCGCAAGCGGAGCGGTTTGCTTTCTGTGGCACTTTCCCTGAGGTCACCCTCGCCGGACGTTATCCGGCACCGTGCTTCCGTGGAGCCCGGACTTTCCTCCCCCCGCGGCCTTTCGGCACTTGCGGAGAGCGGCTGCCCAGCCAACTGGCAGGCGCTCCTTAACGCAAGCCCCCGCCCGGCGCCAGAAAAAACGGCAGTGTTTTTCAAGCTGCCAACAGGGCAGATCGGCCGAGACCGGGTGGATGCCGCCGCACCTAGCGAAAGGCGACCGCGAAGTCGGCGTCGTATTCGGGTTCATCGATCCGGCCATTTTGCACAAGGACAGCGCCGAGCCTGCCGATCTCGTCGGAGCTTTTTGCCGCCTGGCCGTTGCCGCCGGTGACGACGGCGATGCGGTCGCCCTCGGCAAAGCCGATATAGGGCAGCCCGTCGCGGGTAAACGAGGTGACACAGGGTGAAAAGCGGGTGGAAACCGGCCGGAAATCAGGCATCACCTCGGCCAGCAGCCGATGCAGATGCTCGGCCGCCGCGGCACCGCCCGGCCCGCGGAACCAGTGCCGTATCGCCGGCTCGTCACCCAGGATCCTGTCGGTCGGATCGCCGCCGATCTTGATATAGGTCCTGCCGTCGGCATAGCCGACCGGCGGCAGCAGGTAGTAGCTCTTCTCCTGCTCGGGCGCTGCACCGATCAGCGAGGGCATGCCCTCGAAGTCAGGCAGCTCGCTCGCCGCCACCTCCGCGAACAGCACCGTGCGAGCCTTGACCGTCAAGTCGATCGGCCGCGGCAGCAGTTTGTCGGACAGGGAAAATCCGCCGGCCGCAACGATGACCCGGCCCGCTTCCAGGCGCATGCCCGAGACCGTCGTGACGACAACGCGATCGTCCGCTTCGGAGACGGCGCCGACCTCGTCGCGCACGATCCGTGCGCCGGCCTTCTCGGCACAGATGACCTGCGCCGCAACGAGCGCGCGTGGATTGATGTAGCCGGCGCCAAGGCGCTCATAAACGCCGGCCGTGCCCTCGGGAAAACGGAACCAGGGAAAGCGCCGCGACAGCGCCTCGCTGTCATAGAGCGGCGCTTCGACGCCGAGCGCATCCCGCGCCTTTTCCACCTGCTCGATATAGTCGTAGCTCGAGCCCGGCGCTGGCCCCGCCATCAGGCAGCCGACCTCGTGATAAAACCGGATGCCGCTTTCGCGTTCGATCTCGTCGTAGCGCTCGATCGAGCGACGGGCGAGACGCGCCCAGACGGGGTCGTCGTCGATCGTGCGGGTGATGCGGGCATTGTCGTAGTGGCTGGAAAAGACGCCGGAATGACTGGCCCAGTCGGTCGGCTCGTCAGGACCGACGAGCGCGACGCCAGCACCCGAGAGCGCCAGGTGCCGGGCAGCCGCAGCGCCCATCATGCCCTTGCCGACGACAATGAAATCAAAGCTTTCCGACATGCTCATCCCCGCTCTACTGACACGGAAGGAGGTAGCATATCGGTGCTCTTAGGGCACCACCACTCAAGGATTTAATTGGTGCGCCGGAACGCGAGACCTGTCCGGCTGGAGCATCCGCCATTGCCGCGTGGCCGGCGGACGATGCTCTCTCGTCGCGTGGGCAAATGGATCACCCACGCCTGTCAGGCACTAGAGCATTCCGCCCTCAGGTGGAAACACCGAGGCGGCCAGATGCTCTAGAATAGGGATGCCAAGGCGCCCCTCGTGCGTTCGCTGGAACCCACGGCGTTCTAGTCGATGATGTCCTGGACCTTGCCGCAATAGCGCTTGGAAACCGGGTTCATGCGCTTGGCGCCATGGCCGGCATTGTACTTGAGGATCGTGCCGCAGGTGGTGCCGCCCGAAAGTTCATGCGCCATGGCGAGATACTTCATGCCGAACTTGATGTTGGTTTCCGGGTCGTAGAGACCCTTGGAGGAGCCCGAATAGCCCATCATGCGCGCCGTGGCGGGCTTGATCTGCATCAGGCCGATCTCGCCGGCGCTGCCGCGTGCCTTCGGATTGAAGTTGCTTTCGACCTTGACGACCGCATGCGCCAGATCGACGGGAACGCCGTACTGCTTCGCATAGCTCTTGATCAGGGCCGTATACTGAACGTTCTGCGGAAGGTCCGGTTTCGGGAAGCCTGTGGTCCGGGTGACGGTCGGGATGGAAGAGGTCTTGATGGTCTTGTCGACATTCCCCGCATACGACGTACCCATCCCGGCGAAGAACATGCCAAGGCATGCCGCCACCGCAGCAACAGACGATATTCTCATGTAGTTTGAATTCTCCGGTCTGGGGATTGGACCGAAGCGCACCCCGCTTCGAGCCTCACGTCCCGATCGTTTCATTCACAGGACGTGAGCGTTGCGCCCCGAAGTTCCTGCAGTTTCAATGAGCGGGAAATGAACGGCGCATCATGGTAAACATGTGGCAAAGCTAAAAAAACATGCCACGAACATCCGGAAAACAGGCTTCGGGACGAAAAATTCTTCCGCGTCAGGCGATAAATTGCGGCAGCCCGGAAAGCAGGCGATGGAGCGTATCGAGGGTTGAGATGTCGGCGATGCCGTCTACCCTCTGTTGCCGGAAATGCCTTTGGAACGCGGCGACCGCGCCCTCGGTTTTTTCGCAGAAATCACCAGTCACTTCAATGCCGTAGCCATAGAGCGACAGCATCGACTGGATGGCCTCTACCGGCTGACCGCGGTCGCCGCGCTGAAAGAAGCGCCCGCCGCCGATCGGAGCCGGCTCAACCCAGTGCCCGACCCCTTCGCGGTGAAGAACATGCCAGGGAAATTTTTCTCCCGGATCAACCTTGCGAATGGGGGCGATATCGCTGTGCGCCAGCACCCTTTCCGGGGCGATCGACCACCGCTGGCCACAGTCCCGACACAATTCGACGACCGCATCGATCTGCTTCTTCGGGAAATCCGGCAACCCGCCGGGGTGGCCCGGGTTGGCGATCTCGATACCGATCGAACAGGAGTTGATGTCGGTCTCGCCCTTCCAGTAGCTCTTGCCCGCGTGCCAGGCACGCAGCGTCTCATGCACAAGCTGGTCGACGCGTCCGTCCTCATGAACGAAATAATGGCTGGAAACCTGGCTCTCTTCGCGACACAGCCATTCGAGCGCCGAAGCGCCCGTCGCCATGCCGGTGTAGTGCAGCACGATCATATCCGGTGCCCGCCTGTCGGCGCGGTCGCCAAAATTGGGCGACGGCATGAAGCGAGCCCCCGGATAGTCGCAGTATTTCGAAGTCATGCAGCTCGGCGTTCTTTCTCGATCGCCTCATAGGCGGCGTTCAGCGCCGCCATGCGATCATTGGCGATCGCGTGGAATTCTTGCGGTACGCCGCGCGCCACCAGCATATCCGGGTGGTTTTCGGAAACCAGCACACGGTAGCGCTTGCGGATGTCGGCGAAATCATCCTTACGCGAAACGCCGAGCACCTGATAGGGGTCGCGACCGTCTCCGTGCACATGGCGGGCCATGATGAGCTCGAAATGCGCCTCGTCCATGCCGAAGATCTCGGCGACCCGCACCAGGAACGCCAGTTCGCGCTCATGAACTGCACCGTCGGACTTGGCGATGTGGAACAGGCCGTCGACGATATCCTCGAGGATCGGGCAGTTTTCTTCGCAGGACGAACACAGCGACGCCATCTTCTCCGCATAGGCCTCGTAGCCGGCGACGTCCTGGCGCGCCAGATTATAGAGACGCGCGACGTTCTGCGCCTGGTCGGGCGGGAACTGGAAGATGTCGCGGAAGGCGGCGACCTCGGCCTCGCTGACGATGCCGTCGGCCTTGGCCATCTTGGCCGAAAGCGCGATCATCGCGACGGAGAAGGCAACCTTGCGCCGTGTCTCCGGGTCGCCCTCAAACAGGGTACGCACGGCCTCGACCACACCGGCAAGCGCATTGCCGGTGGCGGTAACGATTTTGAGGAGGCTGTCCCAGAATGACATGCGAGAATCCCTGTCTCTCCAGCGTATAGCATGGACTTGTGTGGTGGCAAATTGCAAGCGGTGGGACGGTCCGAACCACGAGGATGACGAATTTGTGATGGCACCTCACTATTGTCAATCCATCGATTGGAACTTGCGACAGCTGGTAGACGGAAAGCTGTTCCCTTGGGAACAACCTAGCGATCCGAAGCGGCGAATTTATGCCGAAAAACACGCCAAATGCACCGGCCGCGAAGGCCGCTCCGCCCGATTGCGCTCCTCCGGCTGCGACAATCGGCTCGACACCGAGCCCGCCCCGCGTTTCCGACGGCGCCCAGCAGCCGTTCTCGCGCAGCCTCGACACAACATCCACAGGCCCGTCATTTAAATTCCATCTGATTTGCGCTATGGAGGCCGCACCCATCGCATGCCAAAGTCCCGAGGAGGAAACATGGCCAAGAAAAAAGTCGCAATGCTGACGGCCGGCGGGCTCGCGCCCTGTCTGTCATCGGCCGTTGGAGGACTGATCGAGCGCTATACGGACGTAGCACCCGAATATGAGCTGGCCGCATATCGCTCGGGCTACCAGGGCGTACTCCTTGGAGACCAGATCGAAATTACGCGCGACATGCGCGAAAAGGCCCATATTCTGCATCGCCATGGCGGCTCGCCGATCGGCAACAGCCGCGTCAAGCTCACCAACGCGGCCGACTGCGTTAAGCGCGGCCTGGTCAAGGAGGGCGAAAACCCGCTGCGTGTCGCAGCCGAGCGCCTTGCCAAGGACGGCATTTCGATCCTGCACACCATCGGCGGCGACGACACCAACACGACCGCTGCCGACCTTGCCGCCTATCTCGGCGCCAACGGCTACGACCTGACCGTGGTCGGCCTGCCGAAGACCGTCGACAACGACGTCGTTCCGATCCGCCAGACGCTCGGCGCCTGGACGGCTGCCGAATACGGCGCCCGCTTCTTCGACAATGTCAGCAACGAACAGAGTGCCGCCCCGCGCACGCTCGTCGTCCATGAAGTCATGGGCCGCCATAGCGGCTGGCTGACGGCGGCCACCGCCCGCTCCTATATCCAGATGACCGACGACAAGGAATTCGTCGACGGCTTCATGATGAACCGCCAGATGAAGAACATCGACGGCCTCTATCTGCCGGAGATGAAGTTCGACCTGCAGGGCGAAGCCGATCGCCTGCGCAAGGTTATGGACCGCACCGGCTTCGTGACGCTGTTCGTCAGTGAAGGCGCCTGCCTCGACGCCATCGTCGCCGAGCGGGAAGCAGCCGGCGAGACCATCAAGCGTGATGCCTTCGGCCACGTGAAGATCGACACGATCAATGTCGGCAACTGGTTCTCCAAGCAGTTTGCAGCCCTTCTCGGCGCCGAACGCTCGATGGTGCAGAAATCTGGCTACTACGCCCGCTCGGCCCCGGCCAACGGCGACGACCTGCGCCTGATCCAGGGCATGGTCGACCTTGCCGTCGAAAGCGCCCTCAACAAGGTCTCGGGCGTCACCGGTCACGACGAAGACCAGGGCGGCAAGCTGCGCACCATCGAATTCCCGCGCATCAAGGGCGGCAAGCAGTTCGATACCTCCACCAGGTGGTTCGGCGAGGTGATGGATGTCATCGGCCAGAAGTGGAAGGCCCAGAAGCACTGACCGACACTTGCCGGCGGGTGGATATGCCACCCGCCGACAACGCTTGATTAGACGTTGACGGCTCCGCGTTTCCGTGGCTGGCTCGGCGAATTGATTGCCGAACACCACCTTCAGCGCGGAGCTTTTTCATGTCGTTCGAACACTGGTTTGCCTTTGCCGCGGCCTCGGCCGTGCTGCTCGCCATCCCCGGCCCCACCATTCTCCTCGTCATTTCCTACGCGCTCGGCCATGGCCGCAAGACGGCGGGCGCGACGGTCGCCGGTGTGGCGCTCGGCGATTTCACCGCCATGACCGCCTCCATGCTCGGCCTCGGCGCCCTGCTTGCCACCTCTGCCGCCATCTTCACCGTCTTGAAATGGGTGGGCGCTGCCTATCTTATCTGGCTCGGCATCAAGCTCTGGCGCGCGCCGGTGGCCGCCGGCGGCGACGCCGACCTCGAGACCACGTCGACGGAACGCCCACTTCGCATCTTCTTTCATACCTATGCGGTGACTGCACTGAACCCGAAGAGCATCGTCTTCTTCGTCGCCTTCCTGCCGCAGTTCCTCGATCTCAGCCAGCCGCTCTTTACCCAGATGGCGATTTTCGAGCTGACGTTCCTCACGCTCGCGATCCTCAATGCCAGCCTCTATGCAGCCCTTGCGACCGCCGCCCGCAGCACGATTTCCAAGCCGAATGTGCGGCGGATCGTCAACCGCGCCGGCGGCTCCATGCTGATCGGCGCCGGGCTTTTGACGGCCACGATGAAGCGGGCCACGGCCTGAAATTCGACCCCACGCTTGCCGCCGCCAGCCTCATAGGTTAATGGAGATTCACGCTTGGCGGCTGGCAACCGCTGATTTGCAGGGGCTACGGGGCCCAGAAGCACGAAAGTGACAGAATGGCGAATTACCGTATTTCCCTTTCCAAACAGACGTTTGGCGTGGCAGCTTTGTTGTCGGCGACCATCGTCTCGGGATGCTCAACGGTAGAGCACACGTCGCTGGCAGACCTCACGGCCGTGCAGACGGTTACGCCCCTCGCAAAGCCCGGCACCGAAATGACCGCCTATGCACTGCCGACGCCCGACGGCGCCGCTACCGCAACGAGCGCGGCCTTGACGGCTCAGACCGCTGGCGTCGCCGCCACCTATCCGGTCGCGACCGATCTGGCACAGGGTGCGGAAGCAGCACCCGCACTGGTCGCGGTCCCCGCGGCCAAGCCTGGCGACACCATGGCGCTTGCCATGGTTGCCCCGACGACGCAGACCGGTGCCAGCGCGGCGATTGCCGCAGCGGAAGCCCCCTCGCCCGCCGACTCCACTCAGGTGGCATCCGCCGCCCTCTCGCCGGCGGCAACCAAGACCGCTCGCGTCCAGGATCTGCCGGTCTCGACGCTCGCAGTTGCAGCAGCAATGGAATCGGACTTCGACACCGGCGAACCGGTCGGCCTCGAAACTCTGGTCGCCAACCGCATGATCGTTCCGACCGAGCGCCCGAAGACCGGCGTCATCGGCTCGACGGTGGCCGCAGTCGCCAACGTCATCCCGGATTCGATGAAGTTCACCAAGACGCCGACGAGCTCGCGTCCCGAACTCGACAAGATGATCAAGTACTATGCCGATCTCAACGGCATTCCGGTGGAACTGGTGCACCGCGTCGTCAAGCGCGAGAGCAACTACAATCCGCGCGCCTACAGCAAGGGCAATTACGGCCTGATGCAGATCCGCTACAACACCGCCAAGGGTCTCGGCTATGACGGTCCGGCGGAAGGTCTGTTCGACGCGGAAACCAACCTCAAATACGCGACCAAGTATCTGCATGGCGCCTGGATGGTGGCCGACAACCAGCATGACAGCGCAGTCAAGCTCTATGCCAGCGGCTATTACTATCACGCCAAGCGCAAGGGCCTGCTCGAAGAGCTCGGCATGAAGTAAGCCGGCCACCCCGGCTGGCCCGAAGCGAAGCTGCTTCTCGATGGTTCAGGAATCCCCTTACGAGGCGCTCAATCGAGCGCCTCTATTACTTTGGCGTTGAGCTTCTGCACGTCATAGCCGAGCCGCGAAGGCGTAAGCCCCAGCCGCACGACCGCCAGCTTCAACGAAGGCACCAGCATGATCGCCTGGCCGTCATGCCCGAGCATCCAGAAGGCATCCGCCGGGAAACTGCCCGTTCCCGCCCGCACGCCGTTTTCCTCCAGCCATACCTGGCCCTGGCCGTATTTGCCGCCCGATGCCTTGGTCGGCGTGCGCATGAAGGCGACATAGTCCTTCGGTAGCATCGCCCTCCCCTTCCAGACACCGTCCTGCAGCAGGAGCTGCGCGAACCGCGCCCAGTCCTGCGTCGTCGCATACATGTAGGAGGAACCGACGAAGGTGCCGCTCTCGTCCGTCTCCAGGACGGCGCTCGTCATGCCGAGCGGCGCAAACAAAGCGTCATAGGGAAAGGCAAGCGCTGCCGTCGGATCGTCGAAGGTGCGCATCCAGATCCGCGACAACAGCGTGCTGGTGCCGCTGGAATAGCTGAAGTTCGTGCCGGGCTTTGCACCCAACGTCCGCGTCGCGGCAAAACCCGCCATGTCCCTTTCCAGATAGAGCATGCGCGTCACGTCGGTGACGGCGCCATAATTCTCGTTGAAGGCAAGTCCGCTCTGCATCCCCATCAGGTCGGCAAGCGTGATGCCCGCCCGCTCGTCCCCGGCCCATTCCGGCAGCAGGTCGCCCTGCGACACGTCCATGCGCCCTTCTGCAATCCTGAGGCCAATCAGCGCCGCCGTCACCGACTTGGTCATCGACCAGCCGAGCAACGGCGTCGAACGGTCGAAACGCTGGCCATAGGTTTCCGCCACCAGTTGGCCGTCGTGGATCACGGCGATCGCCCGCATGCCCGGCCCGGCGAGGTCAGCGTCCTCGACGAGCTTCTGCAAGGTCGGCTCGATCACAGCCCCCTCGCCTTCGGGCCAGGCCACACCCGGCACGGGCGCTGAAGCGGCGGTTTTCGTTTCGATCGGTGCCAGAGCCGCGGCATCGCCGTCCGGCAGGCTGGCGCAGCCGGCACCCGGACGATAGGCCGCGTAACCGGGTGCGGCAAAACCGAGGATGCGCGCCGTCACCAGCTGTTTCTCTTTGTCGACATCGACGCGCACCAGCTTGAGCAACGGATGGCCGGGGGCCTGCACGTCGTCGGCGAGCACAGCCTGGGCATCGCGCCCGGCGATGAAGACGTTGGAACAGACGATTTTTGCCGCATAGCCGTCGCCGACCTTCAGCAGTTCCGGCGGCGCCAGCGCAAGCCAACCGAACAGACCGACGACGATCAGCGCCAGCACGGCACCCGAAATCTTCAACAAACGTCCCATGCGATCCTCCGGCCTGATGCGCAAAGAGAACCAGCATTTTGCTGCAAGGGAAAGCCCCGGCCGCCTCAACTTTTCATATTGGAAAAACGCACAAGCAGTCGAAAAAGGTGCAGCGCTTCGAGCTCTCGCTCACGCACTCGCAGAGAGGCGCGCCTCTCCCGCTTCGCCGTCGCCGACGAGCACCGACACGTCGGCCATAACAGGCGAAACCCAGGGACCGCGGATCTCGGCAGCGCCACAGGCCCGCGCGCAATCCGCCTCGCTCTCCTTCTCGACACCGCTGACGGCGATCGAAAGCCGCAGCACCTGTCCGGTCTTGATCAGGCAGGCGAGCAACGCCACGCTGCGTTCGCTGCCATGTGCGGCCCGCACGGCGGCGAGATCGACGGTCACCTGGTCGGGCTGCACGTCGGAGATCTGGTTCAGGGGCAGCGACGAGGCGGAGCCGCCGCCAAGCGCGACGCGAACGCCGAGCGCGCGCAGCCCCCGCAAGTTTTCGGTGACGATGACGAGATCGTCCGTCGAGACGCCCTCGGCGACCTCGATCGTCAGGCGTTCCGGCGAAAGGCCAGCATCCGAAAGGCACCGCTCCACCTGCGTGACGAAATCGCGGTCGCGCAGTTGCGAGACGAAGGGCGCAATCGTCAGCCCTTTCGGGAAAGACCAGCCGGCCGCCTGCCTGCAGGCGGACTGAAGCGCCCAGGCGGCAAGCGCCAGCGTAGTCGCGCTCTGCTCCGGCGGCTCGAACGTTTCCGCGCCGATGACGCCGAGATGCGGATGCCGCCAGCGCAGCAGCGCCTGGAACCCACCGATGGAGCCGCTTTCGATGCCGAGGATCGGCAAGAATGCGAGAAAGAACTCCTCTGCCTCGAAACCGCGCGTAAGATCGCGCTCGGCTTCCGCCCGCTGCCGCACGGCATGGCTCAGGGTTTCCGAGTGGAAGGCATGACTGTTGCCGCTGATCGCCTTGGCTTCGTAAAGTGCCAGGTCCGCCCTTTTCAACACGTCCGATGTCGATTTGTCCGACCGCTCGATGAAGGCGATGCCGATGCTGCAGCCTGAAGCGATGCGCGTTTCCCCGAGATCGAACGGCGCTTCGAACAGCTTTTCCACCCGCGTTGCGAGCATTTCCGCATCGGCTTGAGACGGCGCGCACGCGGCCGCAAGCACGAACTCGTCACCGCCGAGGCGGTAGACCGTCGCCTCGCCGGCAAAGGCACGCCTGAGCCGGGCGCCGAACAGAGCCAGCAACCGGTCGCCGGCGTCATGTCCCAGCGTGTCGTTGATCACCTTGAAGCGATCGAGATCGAGAAGAAGCAAGGCGTTGCGCGCAAACGCGGCACCTTCTGCGCTGAGTGCCTGGCTGATATCGGCCTCGAGCGCAGCGCGGTTTGCAAGCCCAGTCAGCTTGTCGCGATGGACTTCGTTGCGCAGGCGACGCTCGGCGCGCCGCGCGGCACGCAGCTCCAGCTCAAGCCGGCGCGAGTAGCGCCAGCGATAGAAGGAGCCGCCGAGGATGAAAGGCATGGCGCCGGCCGCCATAACGGCAGGGACGTCCCAATGCGGCGCCATCTGGTCGGGAAGAGCGGTTCCGCTGGCAAGCCACGCCGCAGAAACCAGAGCCCCCAATGCCGCGCCGGCAGCCGCAAATCGCTGCTCGGGCTTCGGCAGAAACGTACCTAACATCATGTCGACGCCCCCCGTATGTAAGGCGGTGCTAGCACGTCAGGGTTTAATGAATTCTTATGGGTGAAAAATTGTAGATTGCGTTCCGGAGACCGCCCGGGCCCTGTGAGAAAGCCCGTCATCAAAGTGTAGCCGAGTCACTTTAGAAGCGCCTCAGTTTCAACTGGATGACCGTCTGAGATGAACGAAATCGCTTCCGACGTTGGCTTTGGCAGAAAAAATCCGAAGCTGAAAAACGCCCTGCTCCAGCACAAGACCCTCTCCCTCGCAGGCTTCTCGGAACGTCTGTTCGGCCTGCTATTTTCGGGCCTCGTCTATCCGCAGATCTGGGAAGATCCGATCGTCGACATGGAGGCGATGCAACTGACCCCGGAAAGCCGGATCGTCACCATCGGCTCCGGCGGCTGCAACATGCTGACCTATCTGTCGGCCGGCCCACGGAAAATAGACGTCGTCGACCTCAACCCGCACCATATCGCGCTCAACCGCCTGAAGCTCGCAGCCTTCCGCCATCTGCCGAGCCACAAGGATGTCACGCGCTTCCTGGCGATCCAGGGCACGACGACCAACGTCCAGGCTTTCGATCTTTTCCTCGCGCCGAAACTTGATACAGCGACGCGCAGCTACTGGACCGGCCGCGACATGACCGGTCGCCGGCGTATCGGCGTCTTTGGCCGCAATATCTACCGCACCGGTCTGCTCGGCCGCTTCATTGCAGCCAGCCACTTGCTTGCCCGCCTGCACGGCGTCAATCCGGAGGACTTCGTCCAGGCGCGCTCCATGCGCGAACAGCGGCAGTTCTTCGACGAGCGCCTGGCACCGCTCTTCGATCGTCCCGTCATCCGCTGGATCACCGGGCGCAAGAGCTCCCTTTTCGGCCTCGGCATTCCGCCGCAGCAGTTCGACGAGCTCGCAAGCCTGAGTGCCGAAAAGTCGCTCGCCGCCGTTCTGCGCCATCGCCTGGAGAAGCTCACCTGTCACTTCCCGCTGCGCGAAAACTACTTCGCCTGGCAGGCCTTCGGCCGCCGCT
Organism: Ensifer sp. ENS06; assembly: GCF_014852205.1. Lineage (NCBI taxonomy): Bacteria > Pseudomonadati > Pseudomonadota > Alphaproteobacteria > Hyphomicrobiales > Rhizobiaceae > Ensifer > Ensifer sp. ENS06. The sequence goes on from NZ_JACVBC010000002.1 coordinate 755,855, forward strand.
ACCCGCTGTCGCATGAAGGCGACCTGCCGCCCTATCTTGACGCCAGCGCCTATGAGGCGATCCGCAACAATGCCGAGCGCGTCGAGGTACATCACGCAAGCTTCACCGAGCTTCTCGCCGGCAAATCCGCCGGCTCGGTCGACCGCTATATCCTGCTCGACGCGCAGGACTGGATGACCGACCAGCAGCTGAACGACCTCTGGACCGAGATCACCCGCACGGCGGATGAGGGCGCAGTCGTGATCTTCCGCACTGCGGCGGAAGACAGCATCCTGCCCGGCCGTGTGTCCTCGGCCCTGCTCGACCAGTGGCACTACGATGCCGAAACCTCGCTACGGCTCGGCGCCGAAGACCGCTCCGCCATCTATGGCGGCTTCCACATCTACCGCAGGAAGGGCTGAGACGTGCAACAGGCCGGGATCTCCCACGCGCGGCGCATGGACCATATGTACCGCTATCAGCGGCACTTCTACGATCTCACGCGGAAGTACTACCTCTTCGGCCGCGACACGCTGATCCGCGACATGACCCCGGCCCCCGGCGCCTCGGTGCTTGAGGTCGGCTGCGGCACCGGCCGCAATCTGGCGCTGATCGGCCGCTGTTTCCCGTCGGCCCGCCTGTTCGGGCTCGACATATCCCAGGAAATGTTGACCTCGGCCGGCGCGAAGCTCAACCGTGGCGGCAACAGGCGCGCCACGCTGCATGTCGCCGACGCAACGGACTTCGACCCGGCGATCTTCGGCGAAAGGGGTTTCGATCACATCGTCATCTCCTACTCGCTGTCGATGATCCCCGACTGGCAGAAGGCGATCGACGCGGCGATCGCAGCGCTTAATCCGGGCGGCTCGCTGCACATTGCCGATTTCGGCCAGCAGGAACGCCTGCCGACGAGCTTCCGCCGGGCGCTGCACGGCTGGCTCAACCGCTTCCACGTGACGCCGCGCGAGCGGCTGTTCGACGTGTTACGCGAGAAAGCCCGCGAAAATGGCGCCGATCTCGAGCGGCGCACGATCGGCCGCGGCTATGCCTGGCTCGCCGTCTATCACCGCCCTTCCGTGGCGATCGCCGCCTGAGCGGCAGGCGATTTACACAAAGGTTTTGCATCCCGCCTGAGGGCAGCCATTCCGGCAAGCGCCGAAACCGCCTGGTTTTCGGCGCTTTTGCGCTTTTCTGCCGTCCGCAATTCCCGCTTGAGCTAACTCAATTTTTACGATGATATGGTGAAAATGGGGTTCACGCCTCACTGGGGAAATCACCGACAGGAAGCCATCGTGTGAGGCAGGATCATCGATCGTCTCTAGACAGGAAAATCATGCGCCGGCTTCTCCTGGCTCTCTTGCCGCTTGCCACCCTTCTTTCCGGCTGCTCGTCGACCGACTATGACCTGATGCAGACGGCATCGATCCCGCCGCGCTTCCACGATACGGACCCGCAGAACTTCGGCGACCGGACCCCGCAGCACCACAATATCCACGGCATCGACGTTTCGAAATGGAATGGCGATATCGACTGGATGAAGGTGAAGAACTCGGGCGTCTCCTTCGCCTTCATCAAGGCGACGGAAGGCAAGGACCGGGTCGATACCCGCTTTCCCGAATACTGGCAGAAGGCACGGGCCGCCGGCATCCCTTATGCGCCCTATCACTTCTACTATTTCTGCTCGACCGCCGACGACCAGGCCGATTGGTTCATCGCCAACGTGCCGAAGAGCGCGGTCTATCTGCCGCCGGTTCTCGACGTCGAGTGGAACGGCGAATCGAAGACCTGCCGCCATCGCCCGACGCCGGACGAAGTGCGCGTCGAGATGAAGCGCTTCATGGACCGGCTCGAAGCCCATTATGGCAAGCGCCCGATCATCTACACCTCGGTCGACTTCCACCGCGACAATCTCGTCGACCAGTTCAAGGAACATCACTTCTGGGTGCGCTCGGTCGCCAAGCATCCGGGTGAGGTCTATGTCGAGCGCCGCTGGGCGTTCTGGCAATATACCAGCACCGGGGTCATCCCCGGCATCGACGGCGCCACCGATATCAATGTCTTCGCCGGCTCGGCGAAAAACTGGAAGAACTGGGTCGCCGCGGTCTCGCAGCCGAAGCAGAACTGACATTCCTGCCGGCAGGTGCGGCAGGAAGACCCATTTTCTTCTTTCGGTCATAATGCTCTGAGAGAGCAACGGCAGATTTCGCAGCGATTTGATTGCCCGTGGTGGTGCAAGGCGCCCCACGGCAAAGAAAGGAATTTCATGATGACCCGCACAGCCCGGCGCGCGCTTGCCTCCGTCGCTCTTCTGGCGCTGACCGCCTCGGCCGCCGCCGCCCAGACCGCAGCCTCGACAGGCGCGAAGACGGCATCCCCGGCCGTTGCCTGCGGTGGCGATCTCGCAACCTTCCTTCAGGGCGTGAAGGCCGAAGCGGTCGCCAAGGGCGTTCCGGCCGATGTCGCTGACCGGGCGCTCGCCGGTGCCGCCATCAATGAAAAGGTGCTCAGCCGCGACCGCACCCAGGGCGTCTTCAAGCAGACCTTCACCGAATTCTCCAAACGCACCGTCAGCAAGTCGCGCCTCGATATCGGCCAGCAGAAGATGAAGGACTATGCTGACGTCTTTGCTCGCGCAGAGAAAGAATTCGGCGTGCCGGCCCCGGTCATCACCGCCTTCTGGGCGATGGAGACCGACTTCGGCGCCGTCCAGGGCGACTTCAACACCCGCGACGCGCTGGTGACGCTGTCCCACGACTGCCGCCGTCCAGAGATGTTCCGCCCGCAGCTGATCGCGGCGATCGAGATGGTCCAGCATGGCGACCTCGACCCGGCGACGACGACAGGCGCCTGGGCCGGCGAGATCGGCCAGGTGCAGATGCTGCCGGAAGACATCATCGCCTATGGCGTAGATGGCGACGGCGACGGCCACGTGAACCTGAAGAAGAGCTCGCCCGACGCGATCCTGACCGCCGCCAAGTTCATCCAGAGCCTCGGCTACAAGGCTGGCCAGCCGGTAATCCAGGAAGTCAGCGTTCCCGAGCAACTCCCCTGGGAAAAAACCGGCCTGCAGCCGGGCATGAAGGCCAGCGACTGGTTCGCGCTCGGCGTCAAGCCGCGCAACGGCGACACCGCCTTCGGCAACCTTGAAGCCTCGCTGGTGCTGCCACAGGGCCGCAAGGGCGTGGCCTTCCTCACCTACCCCAACTTCAACGTTTATCTCGAGTGGAACCAGTCGTTCATCTACACGACGTCTGCCGCCTATTTCGCGACCCGTCTCGGCGGCGCGCCGACCTATGAAGGCGGCAATCCGGAACCGGGCCTCGACGACACCGGCATGAAGGCACTGCAGAGCAAGCTGCAGACGCTCGGCCACGATGTCGGCAAGATCGACGGCATCCTCGGCTCCGGCACCCGCGCGGCACTCCAGAAGGAGCAGCTCCGCCTCGGCCGTCCGGCCGACGGCTGGGCGACGCTCGAACTCCTGAACGCGCTTTAAGCCCGAACCGCCGTTTCAAAACCATGACCCCCGGAGATCGGATCGATCTCCGGGGTTTTTTCATGCCACAACGGCCGACCGGATCCCGGTTGATGAGAGCCCACCGGCTCGCCCCCACGCATGCGGCCCTCATCATCGCCGCAAGAACCGGGTGGTTCCGCCGGGCGTGCCGGGTTATGTATCCTGTGTCGGAGCACAACCGATCCGGGAGCGGTAACCAGGCGCTTGCGCCATGGCGTCCACCCGGCGGAGGGAGACTGACGCCACCACGCAATCAGCACGGATAGGCATCACCATGAATGCGCGAAGCACCGTCGATGGCAATCAGATGAGCGCCGGGACCTGGGCGCTGCTTGCCCTGCTCGGCCTGATCTGGGGCGGATCGTTCTTCTTCGCCCGCGTTGCCGTCGCCCATGTGCCGCCCTTCACGCTGGTGTTCCTGCGTTTGGGCCTGGCAGCCCTGGCGCTGCATATCTATATCCGCGGCCGCTTCGGCATGTACGAGGCGCTTGCCGGCCGCTGGCGCGAATTCGCGCTGATGGGGCTGATCAACAACGCCATTCCGCACGCCTTCATCTTCCTTGGACAAACCCACATCGGCGCCGGACTGGCGGCGATCCTCAACGCCACGACGCCGGTCTGGACGGTGATCATCGCCAACATGGCGACCGAGGACGAGAAGCTGAGTCCCGCCAAGATCGCCGGCTGCCTGCTCGGGCTCGCCGGCACCGTCGTCCTGATCGGGCCGAGCGCCGTTGCCGGTCTCTTCGGCACCACAAGCAGCGTGCCGCTCTGGGCGCTGCTGCTGCCGGTGCTTGCCGCCATCAGCTATGGTTTTGCGGCGACCTACGGCAAACGCTTCCGCGATCTCGCCCCTCCCGTGACGGCCGCAGGCCAGCTGACCGCCTCGACGCTGATCGCGCTGCCGGTGGCCGCCTTTACCGACACGCCCTGGCTGCTGCCGATGCCGCCCGTCGAGGTGATCCTGTCAATCCTCGGCCTGGCGCTGGTTTCGACGGCCTATGCCTACATCCTTTTTTTCCGCATCATGCGCGCGGCCGGCGCCACCAATGCCTCACTGGTCACCCTGCTGGTGCCGCCAAGCGCGATCCTGCTCGGCTACCTCTTTCTCGGCGAGACGCTGCAGGCGGCCGATTTCGCCGGCATGGTGCTGATCGCCCTCGGCCTCGCCGTGCTCGACGGTCGAATCCTGCGTTTCCGGCGGGTCGCCTGACATCTGATCGTGGTCGGTTACAGAAAAAGCCCACACACCTTGAGTGCTTCGCACCGCGTGAAAAAGACATGGTTTGCGGGGGAATCGACGGCCGATTTTCGTCCCGCTCCGGGCCACTCACGCACGGTAACAAACGTTTATATTAACCTTGCTGAAGCGATTGTGAAAAAAATGTGGCAGCCTGGAAAATTAAATAAAATCAGAACTATAGGCCTGTGAATAAGGCAGCGCCGGCTCACGCATTTCGCACTGCAGCACAAGTTTCCCTTTAACGTGTCGTGATTTCGCCCTATGTTTTAACGCGTTAACGCAGGGAGGGTCTTCCATGGGCCTTACACATTCGCTGAATGTCATCATGATCAGTGCAGCGTTCGTATTCGTGGCCACGATGCTCTTCATCTGAGGAGCGGCCGCTGAGAGTCCAAACCGAATAGGGACTTAAATTTCCGGGAAACCATTTTGCAGCACCAAGCCAGTTAGACCGCCAAGAGAGCATAAGGTCTAGACGCTGCGACAAACGAGAAAGCGCCTGAAGATCGATCTTCGGGCGCTTTCCTTTTTGGTGGATGCTGTAGCGATCGGGACGCTTGCTGCGACCGCAGCCGAAGAGACCCCAAAAGGCATGGAGCCATACCAAAGCGCGGCGGCGACCTCTGTCTGCCAGGACACGCGGCGCGTTCGCAGCCATTCGGAAGTTCAACATGGCGAAGCGCACCTTGCCCGTCGCAAGGTGCGAGCGAAGGTCAGGCGGCCGCGCCGGCCGCCACCATCCGCGGTGCATCGATCGCGCCCACCGCTTCCACAGAGACCCGCTCGAAACCGACGAGATCCAGTACGGCTGTCACCAGCGGCGTGCGGTTCATCGAATAGATATGGAAATCGCGTACGCCGCGCCGGGCGAGATCGACGATCTGCTCGGCGGCGATGTGGGTCGCCTCCTTGAAGCGCTCGACCGGCTGGTCCTCGAGATGCACGAGCCGCGTGACGATCGCCTCCGGCACGGTGGCGCCACAGAGGCCAGCGAATTTCTGCACCTGCGCCAGATTGTTGATCGGCAGGATGCCCGGCACGATCGGGATGTTGACGCCAGCGCGCCGCACTCGTTCGAGGTAGCGCTCGAAATCATTGTTGTCGAAGAAGAATTGGGTCAGGGCCCGGGTTGCGCCCGCATCGACCTTGCGCTTCAGCATGTCGATGTCAGCGGCGACATCAGGGCTTTCCGGGTGCTTCTCCGGATAGGAGGAGACGGAAATCTCGATGTCGTCCCCGCGCGCACGGATCGCCCGCACGAGGTCGGTGCTGCTGGCGTAACCCTCGGGATGCGGCTGGTACGTGCTGCCGATGCCGCCCTGGGGATCGCCGCGCAGCGCCACGAAGTGGCGGACGCCGAAGCTGAGATACTCGTCGATCACGGCATCGACCTCCGCCTTCGGCGCGCCGACGCAGGTCAGGTGCGCAGCGGTATTGGCAAAGCCGCTTTCCGCGATCAAGCGCCTGACCGTCGTCAGCGAACGCGCCTTGGTCGAGCCGCCGGCGCCGTAGGTGACGGTGATGAAGGCCGGACCGAAGGCCGAAAGGTCGTCTGCCGTCTGGAAGAGCTGCGCTTCCATCTCGTCGGTCTTGGGCGGGAAATATTCGAAGGAGAGCCGGAGATTGCCGCGTTCGGCCGGGTAAAGCGTCTGTGCCGTCATTATTATACTCCCCCCGCCTGGACACGCGGCCGCGGCGTTTCATTCTCGTTCACGGCCCGCCGATCACGCGCGAGCCAGATCGTCACCGTCAATTTTCCATCATTCGCCCCCTCAGGCGAAAGATCCGTGGTCTTCTCGAGCACAAGGCCAGCCTTCGCCAGCCAATCGGCCATCGCCTGGTGCGAGAAGCCGAGGCGCGCATGGGCGTGCTCGTCGCGCAGATGCTCAAGCCCGTGCGGCGCAAAGTCGATGATGACCAGCCGTCCACCCGGCATCAGCATGCGCGCGGCTTCCGCGATCGCGGCTTCCGGCTCTTCGAGGAAATGCAGCACCTGGTGAATGGTGACGAGGTCGAAGGTCTGGCCGTCGAGCGGCAGGTTGAAGATGTCCCCATGGCGGATCGACGCCTTGGTGATGCCGGCGCGATCGAGATTGGAGCGCGCCACCGCAAGCATGTCGCGGCTGGCGTCGACACCGATACCGCGCCGATAGAGGCCCTCGAACAGCTGCAGGATGCGGCCTGTGCCGGTGCCGAGATCGAGCAAGCTTTCGACCGGCTCGTCGCCCACCATTTCGCGCAGCTTCGCCTCGACGTCACGCTCGCTGACATGCAGGCGGCGAAGCTCGTCCCAGCCGGCGGCGTTGCGGCTGAAATAGGCCTGCGCCTTCTCCGAGCGCGCCTTCTTCAAGGTGGTAAGCCGGGCTGCATCACGCGCCAACACCGCGTCGTCGACGGAGGCGGAAGCCAGCATCGCCCGCACGAGCCCGACCCGGGCACCGTCCTGACGGAGGCGGAAATAGGCCCAGGCGCCCTCCTGGTAGCGGTCGATCAGCTCGACCTCCGCCAGCAGCTTCAGATGCCTGGAAATGCGTGGCTGCGATTGACCGAGAATTTCGGTAAGATCGGTGACGGTCAGATCCCCGGCGGCGAGAAGCGCGACGAGACGCATGCGGGTCGGCTCGCCCGCCGCCTTCAGCACGTCCACCAACGCATCCAGACCCAGTTCTCTCAGCAGAGCCATAGCGATCCCCATCAACACATAAAGATATGTTTATGTGATTTGCGGTGGTGACGCAAGCGGATTTGCGCGGAGAGGCCAAACAATGGCGCCGGCGGAACAGATGCTTGTGTATGGACGCCATGCGCCACAAACGACACCTCGGGCGGCACGTCTGAAGGCCTGCACAGGCCGTCTAATAGGCCGGCTTCACGACCCGAATGAGGGCCCACACAACCGTGACAAACCCGGCGCCCTTCCCGGTGTTGGGACGCCACCCTATCCGCGTCTCTGCCGCCCCAGGTACGCGTCATCCGCCAGCCCATCTCGCCGCAGCGATAGACAAACCTGCAAACGCCCGTTCGCGCCCGCCATCGGGACGGCAACCGCAGAGCTGATCGCTACGCCGACCCCTGGAGCGTCCCGCACGTTCATCCCCCGCGCGGTCGCGGCAACAAACAGACCCTGGCGCGCAACCGAGCGACAGCTGGTCTTCGCCTCAGGTCAGGAGACAAAGGAAAACGGGCGAAGCCTGCGCCTCGCCCGTTCCTAGAACAAATGTTGCAGCGCCCGCTTCAACGGACGCAGCAAGGTCCAGCGCCACGATATGGCGGCGGCTGAAATCAGCGCGTCAGGCGCTTGTAGGTGACGCGCTTCGGGTTGACCGAGTCCGGGCCGAGGCGGCGGATCTTGTCCTTCTCGTAGTCTTCGAAGTTGCCTTCGAACCACTCGACCTGGCTGTCGCCTTCAAAAGCGAGGATGTGCGTTGCCAGGCGGTCGAGGAACATGCGGTCGTGGCTGATGATAACGGCGCAACCGGCGAAGTTTTCGAGCGCGATTTCGAGCGCTGCCAGCGTCTCGGTGTCGAGGTCGTTGGTCGGTTCGTCGAGCAGCAGCACGTTGCCGCCGTTCTTCAGCATCTTGGCGAGGTGAACGCGGTTGCGCTGACCGCCCGAGAGGTTGCCGACCTTCTGCTGCTGGTCGCCGCCCTTGAAGTTGAAGGTCGAGCAATAGGCGCGCGAGTTCATCTCGTGCTTGCCGAGCTTGATGACTTCAGCACCGCCGGAGATTTCTTCCCAGACGGTCTTGTTGCCGTCGAGCGCGTCGCGGCTCTGGTCGACATAGCCGAGGTGCACGGTATCACCGATGCGGATTGAGCCGCTGTCGGGCTGTTCCTGGCCGGTGATCATGCGGAAGAGCGTCGTCTTACCGGCGCCGTTAGGGCCGATGATGCCGACGATGCCGCCCGGCGGCAGCTTCAGCGACAGGCCGTCGATCAACAGGCGATCGCCATAGCCCTTGGTGACGCCTTCCATCTCGATGACCACCTGGCCGAGACGTTCGCCGACCGGGATGATGATCTGCGCGTCGCCGGGACGCTGGTTTTCCGCCGCGTTGACCAGTTCGTCATAGGAGCGGATACGCGCCTTGGACTTGGCCTGACGAGCCTTGGGGCTGGATGCGATCCATTCCTGTTCGCGAGCGATCGCCTTCTGGCGGGACGCCTCTTCGCGACCTTCCTGCTGCATGCGCTTGGCCTTCGCAACCAGGTAGGCCGAGTAGTTGCCCTCGTAGGGAATGCTGCGGCCGCGGTCGAGCTCGAGGATCCAGCCGGTGACGTTGTCGAGGAAGTAACGGTCGTGGGTGATCATCAGCACGGCGCCCGGATACTCGCGCAGGTGCTTTTCGAGCCAGGCGATCGTCTCGGCGTCGAGGTGGTTGGTCGGTTCGTCGAGGAGCAGCAGGTCCGGCTGCGAGAGCAGCAGCTTGCAGAGCGCGACACGACGCTTTTCACCGCCCGACAGGTTGGTGACTTCCGCGTCGCCCGGCGGGCAGCGCAGCGCTTCCATGGCCATTTCGACCTGACTTTCCAGATCCCAGAGGTTCTGGCTGTCGATGATATCCTGGAGCTTGGCGCCCTCTTCCGCCGTCTCGTCGGAATAGTTCATCATCAATTCGTTGTAGCGGTCGACGATCGCCTTCTTCTTGGCGACGCCTTCCATGGCGTTTTCAAGCACCGTCTTCGTCGGATCGAGCTGCGGCTCCTGCGGCAGGTATCCGACGGTCGCACCTTCGGCCACCCAGGCCTCGCCGGTGAATTCCTTGTCGAGGCCGGCCATGATGCGCAGAACCGTCGACTTACCGGCGCCGTTCGGGCCGAGGATACCGATCTTGGCATCCGGGTAGAACGACAGATGAACGTTCTCAAGAACCTTCTTCGCGCCGTAGGACTTATTAAGTCCGGCCATATGATAGATGAACTGACGTGCCATGAGGGAATGCTCCGCAGGGATAAGGAAATTTGCCCGCTATGTAGGCGAATTATAGGAAGGGGGCAATGATCAAAGGCATCCGCCCCCGCCCTATCCCAAAACGAACATCGCCATCGGCACCCCCGGCAGGCTCTCCCGGAAGGCGCCTAAAGCCGGCGCGGTGAAGGCCGCACCATAAGGCGCTGCCATGGCCGACCGGGCGAAACGCCCTACCCGCGACCGGCAGTATCGGCGATACCCTTGGCGCATTTGAACTCGGTCGTGCCTGCGGCCTGGATCAGCGGCCCGAGGCTCGGCGCCTTCATGACATCGCCCGTGAGCCCGATCGTCAGCCCGGTGATGATGCTGCGGCCCTGCACGGTCTGGCAGCGCATGCGCACCCGGTCGCCGGCCCCAGCGCCAAAACTCTGGTCGAAGGCCTGCTTGATCGCCGCCTCATCGAGTTCCGCGCCCACACGTTGGCGGAAAAGTGACCCGACCGCCGAGCGGTTGAGCTCTTCCAGCATGCGTAGCTGCACCGAGAAATAGTCGTCGACCGAGCCGCTCTGGCAGGTGCCGCTTCGCAGCCACTGGTGCCGGTCGAGACCGGATTGCACGCCGGGCATGGCGATAAGCAGCCGCGCCGCGGTGTCGTCGGCCATGGCAAGCTTCGGCAGCTCCAGCCAGCTGCCCTTGCGGTCGGTTGCCCGCGCTTCTGCCGCGACCCCGCAATAGCTCTTGCGCAGCGGCCACAGGCCATGCAGCGAGAGGTTGGTGGCATCGAAGCGTTCCGCCGTCTGGCTCTCGCATTCCTTGCGTTGCGGCCGCGTCTCGCAGAAACCGGGCTGCCAACTGACCGCCAGCACATAGTCGGTGCGGCTGGTTGAACTTGCCGGCGGAGCACCCTTGGATGCGTCTTCACCGGCTGCAAAGGCGCCGGGCGCAAGCAACAGCGTCAGCGCTGCCAGGATGCCCGCCACAGAACCTGATATCGCTTTACAAAAACGGACCATGATATCCTCCCGCAAAAACAAAACGGGAACAAATATCGCCCAAAACGGGAAAATTGCAACCCCTAATGTAATGCACCGTCAAATCGCTTGTGACCTCATGCGCAACGATCAACAAGCGGCGATTGCCTTTGCCACGCAAATCGATTTGAAATCTCAAAGGTCTGTCGATTGCTTCCGGGAGTAGAGATGTTCGGGCAGGTGAAGACGCATCAGAGCCCGACCGGTGCCAGCTTGAGCTGGCGGCATTTTCCGGCAACCACAGAAGCCCGCGGCATCCTTCTCGTCAGCCATGGCCTTGCCGAGCATTCCGGCCGATATGCCCGCTTTGCCGAGGCGATGGCCGGTCACGGCTTCCATGTCTATGCCCACGATCATCGCGGCCACGGCGCGACGCGGGCGCCTGACGCCCAGCTTGGGATGTTCGCGAGCCGCGACGGCCTCGACAAGATATTCGCGGACATCCGGGCAGTGCGGGAGATTGCGACCACCGCCCATCCGGACTTGCCGGTCATCCTCTTCGGCCATTCCATGGGTGGACTGATCGCGCTCAATGCCGCCGAAACCGATCCCGGCCTCTACGATGCGCTTGCCGTCTGGAACTCCAACTTCCGGCCGGGCCTTGCCGGCCGTGGCGGACTGGTGATCCTGAAGATCGAAAAGGCGCTCAAAGGGTCTGACGTGCCGAGCCCGCTTCTGACCAAGCTCACCTTCGGCATGTGGGGCGGCGCCATCAAGGATCGCAAGACCGATCTCGACTGGCTGTCGCGCGACGATGCCGAGGTCGCCAAATACGCCGCCGACCCGCTCTGCGGCTTCGATGCGACGGTCTCGCTCTGGCTCGATCTTTTCCGCCTGTCCTTCGATGGAGCCCGGCCCGACCGGCTGGCGCGGCTCCGGAAAAACCTGCCCATTCATCTCGTCGGCGGCAGCGCTGACCCGTCGACCGAGATGGGCAATGCCATCCGCTGGCTTGGCACGAAGATGAAAGCCGCCGGTCTCAGCGACGTTAGCGTCACCGTCTATGACGGCATGCGCCACGAAACACTGAACGAACTCGGCCGGGACCAGGCGACGGCCGACTTTGCCGCCTGGTGCCTGCGCGCCGTCGCAGGGCGGCGCTGACCGGAAATATCATGGCCGACATGTCGCTTCCCAAGATCGCCGCCGACCACAACCGCATCTCCTTCGGGCTGACGCTGATGGTGATCTCGGTGCTTCTGTCGCCGCTGATCGACATCTTCGCCAAGCTCGCGATCGCCACCGTTCCCTCGGCCGAAATCACCGCCGTGCGCTTTCTGCTGCAGGTCGTCTTCATCCTGCCGATCGTGCTCTTCCGCGGCAGCCTGTTTGATCTCACCTGGAAGAAGACCGGGCTGCACGCGTTGCGCGGCGGTCTGCTGGTCGTGACCATGCTCTCCTTCATTACCACGCTGAAGGTCATGGAAGTCGCCGACGCGATCGCGATCTTCTTCGTTGAGCCGATCATCCTCACGATCCTCGGCAGCATCTTCCTGAAGGAGACGATCGGCTGGCGGCGCTACACCGCCTGCGGTGTCGGCTTCTTCGGCGCGCTGCTCGTCATCCAGCCGAGCATGCAGGAGGTCGGCTGGATCGCCCTTCTGCCTGTTGTGGCCGCCTTTGGCCTTGCCGTTTTCCTGCTCGTAACCCGCATGGTCGCGCAAAATGAGGACCCCTGGTCGATGCAGTTTCACGCCGGCGTCTGGGGCGCTCTCTTCTGTCTCGTGCTGCTTTATTTCGGCGAAGGCACCGGTTCCGGCATCTTCGATCCGGTCTGGCCGGAAGGGTATACCTGGTATTACCTGCTCGGCGTCGGAGTCACCGCCACCATTTCAGGCGTGCTCGGCGTCTATGCCTATCGCGCCGCCCCGGCCTCGGTGCTGGCGCCGCTGCAATATCTCGAAATCGTTTCGGCCACGATCTTCGGCTGGCTCGTCTTCGGCGACCTGCCCGACGCGCTGAAGTGGCTCGGCATCGCCATCATCATCGGCTCCGGCCTCTACATCATCTGGCGCGAGCGCCGCGTGCACAAGGACACGAGCGTCGCTCCGGTGTCGCCAGCCATCTGACAACAAAGCCATCTGAAAACAAAAGAAAGACCATCGGGAGGAATATCATGAAAACTGGAGGTCAGCTCATCGTTGACGCGCTCGTCGCCAACGGGGTGAAGCGCATCGCCTGCGTGCCGGGGGAAAGCTATCTCGCCGTGCTCGACGCGCTTTACGACACCTACATCGACGTGCTCGTCTGCCGCCAGGAAGGCGGGGCCGCGATGATGGCGGATGCCTGGGGGCGGCTGACCGGCGAGCCCGGCATCTGCATGGTGACCCGCGGCCCTGGCGCGACCAACGCTTCCGCCGGCCTCCATGTCGCCAAGCAGGATTCGATCCCGATGATCCTCTTCATCGGCCAGGTGCAGAGCGAAGCGCGCGAGCGCGAGGCCTTCCAGGAGATCGAATACCGCCGCGCCTTCACCGAGGTCGCCAAATGGGTGGGCGAGATCGACGATCCCGCCCGCATTCCGGAATTCGTCACCCGCGCCTTCGCGGTCGCCACCTCCGGCCGCCCCGGCCCTGTCGTGCTGACGCTCCCCGAGGACATGCTGACGCGCAGCGCCGAGGCGCCCGCCGCCAAACCCTACCAGCCGGTCGAGGGTCATCCAGGTCCGGCGCAGATGAAGCGGCTCGGCGAAATGCTGAGCAACGCCAAGCGCCCGATCGCCGTCCTCGGCGGCACTCGCTGGACAGCGGAAAGCGTTGCTGAATTCCAGCGCTTCGCTGAACGCTGGAAGCTGCCGGTCGGCTGCTCCTTCCGTCGCCAGATGCTGTTTGATCACCTGCACCCGATGTACGCCGGCGACGTCGGCATCGGCATCAACCCCACTCTGGCAAAAGAGGTCAAGGAAGCGGATCTCATCCTGCTTATCGGCGGCCGCTTCTCGGAAATGCCCTCGTCCGGCTACACGCTGATGGACAGCCCCTACCCACACCAGACGCTGGTGCATGTGCATCCTGACAGTTCCGAGCTCGGCCGTGTTTACAGGCCGGAGCTGGCGATTGCCGCCAGCCCGCGCGACTTCGTCGCCGCGCTCGAAAGCCTTGCACCGCCGAGCGAACCGAGCTGGTCCGCACGCACCGAGACCATGCACGCCGCCTATCTCAAGTGGTCGACCCCGCCGGAAACCGGCCCGGGCGCGGTGCAGATGGGCCCGATCATGAACTGGATCGAGGCGAACGTGCCGGAGGATACGATCTTCACCAACGGCGCCGGCAACTACGCCACCTGGGTGCATCGCTTCCACCGCTTCCGCCGCTACGCCACCCAGGCAGCCCCGGCTTCGGGCTCAATGGGTTACGGCCTGCCGGCGGCGGTCGCCGCCAAGCAGCTGCATCCGGATCGCGAAGTCATCTGCTTTGCCGGGGATGGCTGCTTCCTGATGCACGGCCAGGAATTCGCAACCGCCGTGCGCTACCGCCTGCCGATCATCACCGTCGTCGTCAACAACGGTATCTACGGCACGATCCGCATGCACCAGGAGCGCGACTATCCCGGCCGCGTCAGCGCCACCGATCTCACCAACCCGGATTTCGCAGCCCTTGCCCGCGCCTATGGCGGCCACGGCGAGACGGTGGAGCGGACGGAAGAGTTTGCCGACGCCTTCCTCAGGGCGCGCGCCAGTGGCAAGCCGTCGATCATCGAGATCAAGCTCGATCCCGAAGCGATCACGCCGACGCGCACACTGAGCGAGATCAGGGCAGGCTGAGCAGGCTTTGTTCAAGAAAGGGTTCAATCACGGCGCAGACGCGCCGTGGCTGGATTCCTGTGACAAGCACAGGAATGAGGGCGCTGGAGCATTTGCGACGGGGGCCTTCTTCCCACGCGCCCGCGCTTCTGTGCCTGCCAGCGTGCGGGCGAAGCGACGCTTCCCAGGGCGTCGTGCGCCAATTGAACGCCGATCGGCCACCGAATCCAGCAGCGCCGCCTCGGCGGCGCGGGGAACGATCACGCCCGCTAACTGCCTGCGAGATACGTCCAGCCGCTTACTCCAGCCATTCCGTCGAAAACGCACCGGCCTCATGCAGATCGGTCGTCTCCAGGCGCCCCGGCCCGAGGTTCTCGAACTTGTGCGGCACATTGGCCGGCGCCACGACGATCTGACCGGCCTCGGCATCGATGATGCGGTCGCCGACGGTGAAGCGGGCGCGGCCGACGCGGACGATGAAGGTTTCCGGATAGGGATGGCGGTGCAATTTCGGCCCGTACCCGATCTCGTCGGTGGAAACGAAGATCACCGAAAGGCCTGCGCCATAGGCGCCGCCCTCGAATTCGCCCTTCCAGGCGTCGGGCTCATCCGCCCATTGCTCCCGCGAAATGAGATGCGCTTCGGCCATGCCGGTCCTCCACTGTCAGATGGAACGATGCGGCCGAGCGCGAGAGTTTGGATTTTGCGTGGCTCAGCCGCGGATATGCTGGGTCTGCTGGTAGACGGCCGTCGAGCGCGCGCCGGAACGGCAATAGCCGAGCATCGGCCGCTGGAACTCGTCGAGCGCGTCGACCATGCTCTTCACGGCATCGGCGGTCACGCCCATCGGGCCGACGGGAATGTGCTTGGTTTCGATGCCGAGTTCTTCGGCACGGGCGGCGATGGAATCAAAGGTCGGCTGGTCCGGCGCCTCGAAGTCCGGGCGGTGGCAGACGATGGACTTGAAGCCGAGCGCCTTGATCTGGTCGAGGTCCTCGACCGCGATCTGGCCGGTAACCGAGTATTCGTCGTTGATCTGGCGGATGTCCATGGTCGTCTTCCTTGAGGCAAATTTCCCGGCCTCTGATGTAGGCGCAGCCTTATCTCCCGTCAATTCAAAAGCCGCATCGTCAAGGCGCAGGATCAGACGACCGAAAAGGCGATGGCGTAGCTGCGCGCCTCGCCCGGCTGAAGCGGTGTCAGTTCCCCGGCCGCAGCCAACTCCGGCCGTTTGGCGATCCGGTGCGATACCGGCTCGATGCTGATCACGTTGGCCTCGCCGCGCTGGCAGCGCCACATCTGCAGGAAGGGCAAAGTATCGGCCCGGAACCGCACTTTCAGATTTCGGCCGCCGAGCCCCGCGAGGTCCGCAAGCGTGACCTCCGACCAGCCATCGGAACCGATGGCCGCCGGCAGGCAGAAATGTGCGCTCTCGCCGGTGCCGAAGCACCAGGCGCTCTCCCCGCCTGCAAGCGAAGCGCTGACGATGCGGGTCTCGTCCCCGAGCAACCGGCCGCCAATGTTGAGGTGATACATCATGACAGGCGGAAAGGCGGTGACGCCGGAATTGACGACGCGATCTTCGAGCACCACTTCGTGCCGCGCGGCATCGATCCGCCAGCGCCGCTCGACCCGCGCCCGCCCGCCATCGGCGAGCGCCACCTCGATCGTCGCCGTGCACTCGGCCCCGTCGCTCGCCATCTCCGCGTGGCTGACGGCTGTTCCGGCCAGTGACCCGTGCAGCGGATAGCATGCGCCTTCCGCGCCACCTTCGATCGCCTCGGGATGGCGGATATGGTCTGGACCGCAGGTAAAGAGAAAACCGGCCAGCGCCCGGTCGATCCTCGGGTCCCCATCCGACGGGATCGCAGCACCCGGCGACAGGTCGATACCGTCGACGACGAAGGCGGCGATATCGAGCGCCGAGAGCCGGTCGAACAGCACATGATTCTCTTGAAGATCCTGAGGTTCTTCGAGCGTCTTCAGCATGTTCTCTTCCTCAAATCGGCCGCAGAATCACTGCAATCACAAAGAGATGATAGCTGAGGAGAGACGCATTTCACCGGTTGAAGCCCGGGATTGCGCCGCCTAGATAGAATTTAACTGCTTGTTCATGATGAATTCATTTTTTTCACATTAACGTCGAAATCGAAATGTATCGCGCCACATTCACCACAATGAAAACAGGTTCTCTCGTGACGTCAGCGACCCGCACAGGCCTCTCGCTCCTCGCCGCAGTCGGCTTTCTTGCCGTGGATCTGACGGCCGCCTTCGCGCAGGACTATCGCGGCTACAATCGCTATGGCGACGATGTCATGCTGGTCACGCCCGACGGCGAAATCCTCGATTATGTACCCCGCTCCGACGAAGTGCAGACCATGCGCGACAGCCGCGGCCGCACGCTTCTGATCGACAACTGGGGCAATGTGGTCGCAACCGTGGTGCCCAATAATCGCGGCCGCCAACGCGACTACGGCGGCAACCGTCAGGGCGATTACGGCGGCTATCGCCGTCAGGGTGACGTGGATATCTATTCCAACCGACGCTACCGGGAAACCGAGCGCGGCTACGGCTATTCCGAGCCCGGCGACGTCACCGGCTCCGTTCCCGACTACCGCGACGTCGTTCCGCCGTCGACCGACGGCGACGAACTGCCAAACAGCCTACCCGGCCTGATCGACGGCACCCAGGAGGCTTCCGTCGATCCGAACGACGGCAACCCAATGCGCCAATCGATGCCGCCCGCGATCTCGGTCAAGTCGAAGTCGCGCGCCGAGATCACAGCACTTCAGGTCTTCCTCGACCGCGAAGGTTTTTCGCCAGGCGTGATCGACGGCAAGATGGGCTCGAACGTCACCAAGGCGATCGAAGCCTTTCAGCAGTCGACCGGCGAAACGCTCGATCCCAACAACACCGACGACATTCTCGAGCGGCTGCGGATGAACGGCGGCATGCCGATCACCAGCTACACGATCACGGCCGCCGACGCCGCCGGCCCCTATGTTGCGTCGATCCCCGAGGATTACGCGCACAAAGCGATGCTGCCGCACATGTCCTTCACCTCGACGACGGAAATGCTCGGCGAGAAGTTCCACATGGACGAGGCCTATCTGCGCGAGTTGAACCCGGGCGTCGATTTCACCATTCCAGGCACGATCATCAAGGTGATCAACCCCGGCGCCAACAAGACCGGCAAGGTCGCCCGCATCCTCGCCGACAAGGCGCGCAAGCAGGTGCTCGCTTATGACGACGCCGGCAAGCTGATTGCCGCCTATCCGGCAACGATCGGCTCGTCCGATACGCCGTCTCCGTCAGGCACGGTCAATGTCGAGCGCATCGCGCTCAATCCGGGCTACACATACAATCCGAAGATCAACTTCAAGCAGGGCAACAACGACAAGATTTTGACCCTGCAGCCGGGCCCGAACGGTCCCGTCGGCACGGTCTGGATCGCGCTCTCGAAGCCCACCTACGGCATTCACGGCACGCCGGAACCCTCGAAGATCGGCAAGACCCAGAGCCATGGCTGCGTGCGCCTGACCAACTGGGACGCGACCGAGCTTGCCAAGATGGTGAGCACGGGCGTCACGGTCGAGTTCGTCGACTGAGCGAAGCCGGCCGCCCGTTAACCGAACCGTTGTTTTTTTGGCATTTTTCTTGAGGCTTCCCCCAATTGGGTGAGTGACTTCGCGCCTGCAGCATAGATGATGGAGTTGCCTGGCCGACCATCCACGACGAGGCACTCTTTTTTAAATTTCTTTGCGCCGACCCGTCGGCTAAATCGTTTCAGACCTATCCATTTACGAAGACCGCAGCTGCCGACGACCCAGCTGCGGTTTTTTTTCGAGCGCCGGGTGCAAAAGCCCTCGCGCCGCTCTCCCCGTCCATCATGACTTCATGAAACATTGTCATGAGAGTTTTTCCGGCAATCGGCTATCACCGGATATCTCAACGACAATGGCCGACCTGCGGCCGCACTTGAAGGATGGCCTGAATGGCGACGGAGCGCACCCTGCCCAACCTCTGGCATGCGACGGCACCGGCCGCCCCTGAGACCAGGCCGCTCAGCCAGGACCTGACGACCGATGTGGCGATCATAGGCGGCGGCTTTACCGGCCTCTCGGCAGCGCTGCACCTGGCCGAAAAAGGCGTGAAGGCAACGGTCATCGAAGCCAAGATGATCGGCTTTGGCGGCTCCGGCCGCAATGTCGGCCTCGTCAATGCCGGCATGTGGGTGAAGCCCGACGACCTGATCTCGACGCTCGGCCCCGAGGCCGGCAACCGGCTGCTGACCGAACTCGGCGACGGCCCTTCGATGGTCTATGCGCTCGTGGAAAAACACGGGATGCCTTGCGAGGCGGTGCGCAACGGTACGCTGCACATGGCCGTCGGCAGCGAGGGCGTCACCGAGATCAAGGACCGCGAAGCGCAGTGGCAGAAGCGCGGCGCGCCGGTCGAGGCGCTTTCGGCCGAGCGGGCGCACGCGCTCACCGGCGCTGAAGGTTTTTCCGGCGCCCTGCTCGACCGCCGCGCCGGCACCATCCAGCCGCTCGCCTATGCCCGCGGGCTCGCCCGCGCTGCCCTTGCCGCCGGTGCCGAGATCTACACCGACACGCCGCTGACCGGTGCGGAGCGCCAGGGCGACAGCTGGGTATTGAAGGCCGGCAACAACACGGTCCGCGCGAAACAGGTGATCCTCGCCACCAATGCCTATGGCGGCCTCTTCGCCGAGAGCCCCTGGCAGGCCCATACGCAGGAACTGACGATCCTGCCCTATTTCCAGTTCGCCACCAATCCGCTGCCGGACGCCGTCGCCAAGCGCATCCTGCCGGAGCGCCAGGGCACCTGGGACACCGGCCTCGTCATGACCTCCTTCCGCATGGACCAGCAGAACCGGCTGATCTTCGGCTCGATCGGCCGGCTCGACGCGATCGCCGAAGGCACGCACCGCGCCTTTGCCGCCCGCTCGCTGCGCAAGCTCTTCCCCTTCATCGGCAATTTCCGGTTTGAGTACTGGTGGGACGGCCGCATCGGCATGACCACCAACAACCTGCCGGCCATGCACACGCTCGCCCCCAACGTCGTTTCCGTCAGCGGCTACAACGGCCGCGGCATCGCGCCGGGCACCGTCTTCGGCCGCGCACTCGCCAGCCACGTCACCGGCGAAACCTCGGCGATCCCGCTCGCCGAAACGCCCGTGACCCCGGACACCTGGCGCGGCGTGAAGTCCGCCTTCTACCACGCAGGCGCCCAGGCCAAGCACTTCATCGACCGTCGGTTCTGAGGTAGCGCACGGTGCGGACCGTTCATTTCGGTTCGCGACCATGCCATGCGGTTTCGCCACGGGGTGAAATGCGCGCCAGCCGGACTGCGCCGGCCCATGCTGACCTATCTTGAATGTTGAAACCCTGAGGTGTAGCGTCCGCCGCGGGTGCCCCTCCAAACCTGCTGCCGGGTTGAAGGGCCGCGGAACTTTACTCGACGACCATGTTCATCAACGTCGAAGCGTAATCGGCAGACTTCGACCAGGAGCATCGGATCGTCTCATGCTGCACCCGCAGGTCAGGTTCTCGCCGTCCAATATCGCCGCCCTGAAGAAGTCCCTCCGGGATCGTTACCCGCACATCAAGTCATCCCACCTGGACGAGGCAATCGCCGCGTCGTTCGGCTTCAAATCCCATGCGGCATTGCGCCCGGCGCTGCTTCAGGTCGGCAACCACGCCCGGCTGATCGTCATCACCGATCATATGTTGCTTCTGCTTCGGCTGGAGGAACTGGGATACCGAGATATCGACGCCGGAGACTTGCGCCACCTGATGTGGGACATAAAATTCCCCGACCACTGGTACGATCAGCACCTTGAAAAGGCCGTGACGAAACGCAGACGGCCGACAGCGGCCAATTCGCAATAGCGCAGCAGCGACCATCGGTGGCCCGTGCACGGTAGAGACCATCGATGGCAAAGCCCAAAAACCGCTTGCGATTTGAAATCAGTCGGCTTAGCGTTGACCGATTGCACGTCGCAAGCAGACCCGTGCGAACGGGCCATTCGAGACAAGGAACTGGCCATGGCTAAGCTCGTGTTCGGAATGAACCAGTCGCTGGACGGCTACGTCGACCACATGGAGTTTGCGCCAAGTCCCACGCTCTTCCGCCATTTCATCAAGGAGGCCGAACAGCAGACGGGCAGCCTGTACGGTCGCCGGATCTATGAGATCATGCGCTACTGGGACGACGAGCATCCGGAATGGGATGCGGACAGACAGGCCTTCGCAGCCGCGTGGCGGAAGCAGCCGAAATGGGTCGTCTCGCGCTCCTCGGCGTCCGTCGGCCCCAATGCCCGGCTCGTCGACGGTGATCTTGCGGGCGCCGTGCGCAAGCTGAAGGCCGAGCACGACGGCGAGATCGAAGTGGCGGGCCCCGTCCTCGCGCACAGCCTCACCGAACTGGGCTTGATCGACGAGTACCGGATCTACCAGCACCCGGTCGTCCTTGGTCACGGCAACCCCTATTTCGCCGGCCCCCGCCCGCGGCTCCGCCTGATCGCTCATGATCGCATCGGCGAGGACGTGGTGCGGCTGGTCTACGTTCCTGCTTAATCGCCGGACTTGCCGGTCCCGTCAGCGCGCGGCTGTGTGCGTTGCGCTGCCCGAAAGCTAGCAGTGTTGACTTCCCTGCCGCCCGATCGGCACGGCGAAATCCGCATTCGACCCGGTTCGCTTTTCAGATGCGACCTTGGCTTTCAAGCCAGGTGAGCGCGCCGCGAACTGCGGCGGCAAGTTGGCGCTGCCTTTGCCCTCACTCGGAACGTCTCCAGCGATATGACCAACCGTCGATCCTCTCCCCGGTGGCCTTCAGCAACAAGGCGTCAGGCAGGAACTGGCCACGCACCAGGCCAATCTTTTCGAGAACACGGCAGCTGGTCTCATGTGCAGCCGCGCATATGGTATGAACCTCGGATAGGGGTGACTGCTGCTTGACCCAATGCATAATCGCAAGACCGGCTTCCGTCGCCAGCCCCCGTCCCCAATAGGCCGGACCGATGCCATAGTGAATTTCCGCGCCGTCCCCATCCACAAACATGAGGAAGAGGCCTATCGGCCGCTGGTCGCTGCGGTCGATGATGCTCCAGATGAAGCGGTCACCATCCGACCAGTTGCTTTCTCCCCACGCATGGATGACCGCCTCGGTGCTGGATTGTGCGGGATGAGCGCCGCGCGGCAAAAATCGTGCTGCCATGTTGTTGCCGGTGTATTCCGTAAACACGGACGCTGCGTGTTCAGAGCGGGCTGCACGCAGGTGAAGGCGGCTTGTCGTTAGTTCAACGGGCGGCGTGATCAACTTCAGGTGTCCGGGCGGGGCAGAGCGCGCGGACATCTTAATTCCATCGGGACAAAGAGCGAAAGCCACCATCGATCGCTTCCGGCGTAGAAAGTCCCTGGCCGCGCGGTGAAGCTGCCCCAACATCACTGCGCCGCGATCAGCAAAGCAAAACGCCTCGGATCATCCCTGACCCGAGGCGTTGTCTCTCGAACGGAAGGCGCGATTACGCCGCTGCGCGGTAACCCGAGCCGGCGCTGACCTGCACCTGACCCGACGTGCGGAACGCCCGCAGACGCGTGGCGATGTGCTCGGCCTCTCCCGTCAATGCCTGGCTTGCGGCGTTCGCCTGCTCGACCATGGCGGCGTTCTGCTGCGTGATCTGGTCCATCTGGGTAATCGCGGTGTTGACCTCCTGCAGGCCGGTTGCCTGTTCGGCGGTGCTGGCGCGGATGGCGCCGAAGACGGAGCTGACTTCGACGACCTGGGCGACGATCTGCTGCAGCGACTGCGCCACCTGATTGACCGAATTGACGCCGTCGTCCACCTGGCCGCGCGACTTGGCGATCAGGCCCTGGATGTCCTTGGCCGCTTCGGCGCAGCGCTGGGCCAGCGCCCGGACTTCGGAGGCGACGACCGCAAAGCCCCTGCCCGCCTCGCCGGCGCGGGCCGCTTCGATGCCGGCGTTCAGCGCCAGGAGGTTGGTCTGGAAGGCGATCTCGTCGATGACGTCGACGATCCGCGCGATGCTGGCGGAAGACGTCTGGATCTCCTGCATCACCTCGATCGCGTGGCTGACGATCTCGCCGCTCTGTTCGGCATTGGCGCGGGCGGCAATCACGGTCGAATTCGCCTGGTTGGCGCCTTCGGCCGTCTGCTTGACCGTGCGCGTCACCTGCTCGACGGCAGCGGCCGTCTCTTCGAGGTTGGCCGCCTGGCGTTCCGTGCGCCGGGCCAGATCGTCGGCAGCCGCCGCGATTTCCTTGGCGCTTGTGTGGATCTGGCTGGCGCCGGCCTCGATTCCGCCGATGGCGCGCGCAAGCTCGCCGATCGCGTGGTTGAAATTTTCGCCAAGCTCCTGATAGGCAACCGGCAGGTCCGCACCGATGCGTGCCGTCAAGTCGCCATCGGCGATCTTCTTCAGCGCCGCGCCGAAGGTCTTGCTGATAAGCGCGCGTTCGGCAGCCAGCACTTCTTCCTGCACCGCACGTTGCTTGGTGACGTCGGAGGCGTCCATGTAGACGGAGATCGACAAATCCATGTCGAGGAAGACGCCCTTGATCAGGCTCGACAGCATCGCGCCCATGTCCTCGGCCGAGGTCCCCTTGCGCGAGAACAGGCCGGCCTTCGGCCAGTGCGCCTTGACGATTTCGGTGATCAGATGCTCGGCGATCAGCGCATAGCCGCCGATGTACCAGCGCGGCTCGAGCCCGATGCGGGCGTGCACCAGGCCGATGGTGCGAACCTTGGCGCTGTAATCCTCGTTGAAATTGGCATCGACGATATTGGCCCAGTGGCCGACCTGGGCGCCCTTGGCGCGGTCGATATGAGCGTCGGAGGAGAAGAAGCGCTTGGTCTCGGGCGTCGTCTTGACCTTGACGTAGAACTTGTCGAGCGCGGGTTTAAGTTCCTTCTCGAGGATCGGCTTCAGCGCCTTCAGGCTCGTCTTGGCGGCGTCATCGAGCGCCATGAAATTCAGACGACCGGCAACGTCTTGCGTGCCGGCAGCGGCGTGTTCTGTTTTCATGCGCGAACTTCCCTGCATGCTCATTTCTGGATCATGGAGACAGGATCTAGGGCGCTGAAGCGTCTGAGATCATGGCCGCAATCATGGCGGCCGGTTGCCCTGTTCAGTCGGTCGCAGGGGCAAGCTGTGTCCTGGGCCACTGATAGAAGCGCAGGGTAAAGGAAGCCTTACGCGAAACAGCTATTTCGCGAGGCCTGAAATACAACTCAACCGGAACTGACGAATATCAATTCCGGTTGATACGCAATAAACGGTGGAACGGCGAAGGATCAGGCGGCGTTTCGCGAAGCCCAGGACGGCATGCGCGCAGCCCAGGAGCGGCGCGTCTTGACCGGAATCAGCGCCTGCACTTCCTTGGCGAGGGCTGCTGCGTTTTCGCGCGCCTTGTCGAGATTGCTGACGCGGTTCGGATCCATCGTCTGCAGCGTGCCGCCAAAATCGAAGATCTCGCGATAGGCGGCGCGCTCGACGATCGGCGTGTCGAGAACCGAGACGCCGCGCTCGGCGAGCATCGCCTTGATCGTCTGCAGCGCACGCGTGGTGACCAGCGAATTGACGCGGGTGAGCACCACAGAATGGTTGATGCGCAGGCCCGAACGGTCCTGGATCTGTCGGATCAGCTCAAGAATTTGCGCCGCACCCTTGGCATCCATGGCGCAGCCCTGCACCGGGATCAGCACCTGGTCAGAGATGGCGAGTGCAAGTGCTACGATCTGGTCCTTGGCGCCCGCGAGATCGATGACGATATAATCCGCTTCGTCCTTCGCCTCGCGGATATGACATTCGAGCGAGCCGGGCGTGATGTGCGAAATGACGGTGAGGTTGGCGATATGGCCGGAAGCCTCCGCCCAGCTGGTGATCCAGCGCTGCGGATCGGCGTCGAGAACGACCACCCGGTGCCCCTGCCGCGCCAGTTCCGTCGACAGGATCAGCGCCGCGGTCGTCTTGCCCGCACCACCCTTTGCATTGGCGAAAGTGATGACCGCCATGATATTCCCCATTCTATGCCTGTATCGCGCTGAACCGGACGGCCACAGCCGGTGGTTCGCTTCTTAACGAAACCTTACAGAATTTGGTTAACGAAACGGTAACGCCGGCACGTCAAACCTGACAGTCGGCCTTAAGGCTGCGTGCCAGCGACACTGCTATGGTGATGAAAATGCTGGAGTTCTGGCCTCAGACCGGCAAAACTGCCGGTTCGCTCACGTGCTGTGATCGATAGCACATCGACGAGAACGGCCCGTGCCGCACCGCCTCGCCTGTCGGGCTGAGCAGGGTCAGCACGTCATTCGCAAACGCCTGGGCGTTGGCCTGCGCCTTGGCAAGGTTGCTGACCTTCGCAGGGTCGAGAGAGGAAAGCGTGTCGCCCCGCTCAAAGAGCTCGCGGAAGGCCGTACGCTCCACCAGCGGGGTATCGACGAGCCGGATCCGGTTCTCCGAAAGCAGCAGCTTGACCCGGCGCATCGCCCGCGTCGTCACGATCGGGTTGACCCGGGTCAGCAGAACCGCGTGGTTGATGTTGGCGCGCGCGTTGTTCTCGATGTGGCGGATCAGGTCCAGCACCTGGATGGCGCCGCGCGCATCCATCACACAGCCCTGCACCGGGATCAGCGTCAGGTCCGAAAGACCGATCGCCAGCGCCACCAGCACGTCGGCCGCCCCGGAGAGATCGATGATCACATGCTCGACCTGACCGCGCAGCCGCCGGAGATGATCGCTGAGCGTGGTTGTCGCGACACCTGAGAGAACGAAGAGATTGCCATCGTTGCGGCCGTGGCGGAACCAGTCGGTCATGCAGGCGAGTGGATCGCAATCAAGAACCGCAACGCGATCGCCGCGCCGGGCGAATTCGCAGGCAAGCAGCAAGGCTGCCGTTGTCTTGCCGGCTCCCCCCTTCGCATTCGCGAGGGATACAATCGCCATCGGTCGACCCTAACTCAACGCAGGCCCGGCTTTTCGCGGGCCGATACATACGCACACCCTAATGCAAGCGTTCCAGACCGCGGTAAACAAAGCGTAAAGAAAACGCTCCGCGAGCCCGAAACGTGACAGTTCGATGACGATTAGGTGACAGATCCGCCGCAATGGCAAGTGGTATTTTTGGGCTAACTAAACCGAGAGGCCGACGCCTTCGCCTGGGGGCAAAGGCGTCGGGAATTGGTCAGATGCACTCGCGGAAGAGCTTCTTCGCGGCGTCGAGCGTCAACTCGACCGGGTTGCCGCCGGCCGTCGGGTCGACGATCGCCATCTCCGACATTTCGTCGATCCGGTCGGTGCCAACGCCGAGGGCTGCGAGCTTGTCCGGAACGCCGAGTTCCTCGCGCAACTTCAGCACGTAGTCGTAGAAGCCGTCGAAGCCACCGGAAATGCCGAGATAGGCGGCAGCGCGCACTATTCTGTCCTCGATCGCCGGACGGTTGAAACGCAGCACCGGCGGCATCACGACCGCATTGGTCATGCCGTGGTGGGTGTTGTAGATCGCGCCCACCGGATGCGACAGCGAGTGGATGGCGCCAAGGCCCTTCTGGAACGCGACGGCACCCATGGCGGCCGCACTCATCATGTTGGCGCGCGCCTCGATGTCGGTGCCGTCCTTGTAGGCGCGCGGCAGGTATTCCTTCACCAGCCGCATGCCTTCAAGCGCAATGCCCGCAGACATCGGGTGATAGAAGGGCGAGGAATAGGCTTCCAGGCAATGGGCAAAGGCGTCCATGCCGGTGCCCGCCGTGATCACCTTGGGCATGCCGACCGTCAGTTCCGGGTCGCAGATCGTGACTGCCGGTAGGAACTTCGGATGGAAGATCACCTTTTTCACGTGGCTTGCCGAATTGGTGATGACGCTGGCGCGGCCGACTTCAGAGCCGGTGCCGGCGGTGGTGGGCACGGCAATGATCGGTGCAATGCCTTCGACGCTCGCCCGCGTCCACCAGTCACCGATATCCTCGAAGTCCCAGACCGGGCGGCTCTGCCCGGCCATGAAGGCGACGCACTTGCCGAGGTCGAGGCCAGAGCCGCCGCCGAACGCGACGACGCCGTCGTGGCCTCCATCCTTGAACGCCTTCACGCCGGCGGCGAGATTGATGTCGTTCGGGTTCGGATCGACGTCGGCAAAGATCGCGCGGCCGAGGCCGGCGGCCTCGAGGATATCGAGCGCATTTTGCGTAATCGCCATCGGCGCGAGGCCCCGATCGGTAATCAGCAGCGGCTTCTTCATGCCGACCGCCTTGCAATGGTCGGCAAGCTCCTTGATCCGGCCGGCACCGAACTTGATGGACGTCGGATAGCTCCAGTTGGCGGTGATGGTCATGCGGTGACTTTCTTCAGATGATAGGATTTCGGACGGGTGAGGTTCTGGAAGCCGATGACCGAAAGCGAGCCGCCGCGGCCGGTTTCCTTGACGCCGGTCCAGCAAAGCGCCGGGTCGAGATAGTCGGCGCGGTTCATGAACACCGTGCCAGTCTCGATGTCGGCGCCGATGCGCGCGGCACGCTCGGCATCCCTGGTCCAGAGCGATGCGGTAAGGCCATACTGGCTATCGTTCATCAACTCGATCGCCTGGCTGTCGCTCTTCACCTTCATGATGCCGACGGCAGGGCCGAAGGTCTCTTCGCGCATGAAGGCCATGGAGTGGTCGACATTTACGAGGATCTGCGGCGCGAGATAGGCGCCGCCGTCGTCGGCAGGGAAAAGCTTCGGGTCGATCAGAGCCTTGGCGCCCTTGGCAACGGCGTCGGCGATCTGCTCGCGCACGGTGGCAGCAAAACGCTTGTTGGCCATCGGCCCCAGCGTCGTTTCCGGATCGAGCGGATTGCCGAGCTTGTAGTTGGAAACCCAGGCGACCGACTTCTCGACGAAGGCGTCGTAGAGCTTTTCGTGCACGTAGATGCGCTCGATGCCGCAGCAGCACTGGCCGGAATTGTAGGTGGCGCCGTCCATCAGCGTGTCGACGGCCGCGTCGAGATCCGCGTCGTCCATGACGTAGCCCGGATCCTTGCCGCCGAGTTCGAGACCGAGACCGGTAAAGGTACCGGCCGCCGCCCGTTCGATCGAACGCCCGCCTTCGACCGAACCGGTGAAGTTGACGAAGTCGAAGCTCCTGGCCGCAATCAGCGCCGCCGTTGTTTCGTGGTCGAGGAAGATGTTCTGGAAGACGTCGGCGGGAACGCCGGCCTCGACGAAGGCGCGCACCATGCGCTCGCCGACGAGGATCGTCTGGCTCGCATGTTTGATGATGACCGTGTTGCCGGCCATCAGCGCCGGCGCGACCGTGTTGATCGCGGTCATGTAAGGGTAGTTCCAAGGTGCAACGACGAAGACGACACCGTGCGGCTCGCGGGCGATGCGGCGCTCGAAGCGGTCGCTCTCTTCGATCACCAGCGGCTTCAGCGCATCGGCGGCGATCGTCGCGACATAGTTCGAGCGCTCGTTGAATCCCTTGAACTCGCCGCCGTAGCGCACCGGCCGGCCCATCTGCCAGGCAAGCTCCGGCACGACTTCGTCGACCATCTCGTTGAGGCGCGCGACACCGGCCAGAACCAGATTGACGCGCTCGTCGAGCGGACGGCGCGCCCAGGTCTTCTGCGCCTGGCGGGCGCGGGAAACCACCTGCTTTGCCATGTCGAGCGGCATCGCCGGGCGTTCTGCGTAGACCTCGCCGTTCACCGGCGAAATGCACTTGATCATGCTCATGATCGTCTTCCTGCTTTCATTGCGAATGATGCGATGGCCGCTCCGGTCAGGAACGGCCATCCTTGTGAATGATTATGTCGCGGGTCAGGCCCGTTCGAAACCGCGTGCGACCTCCCAGTCGGTGACGCGGCGATCATATTCTTCCTGCTCCCAGCGCCCCGCCCGCGCATAGTGCTCGATGACCTCGTCGCCGAAGGCGGCGCGCAGCATCTTCGATTCCGTCAGCGCGGCCGTCGCATCGCGAAGCGTGCGCGGGATCTCGCGCACGTCCTTGCCGCCATAGGCGTCGCCGACAAAGGGCGCCTCCAGTTCCATCTTGTTTTCGATACCGGAAATGCCCGCCGCGATCAAAGCGGCGAAAGCGAGATAGGGATTGAGATCGGAGCCGCCGACGCGGCATTCGATACGGATCGCCTTGGTGTCTTCGCCGCAGAGACGGTAGCCGGCCGTGCGATTGTCCTTGCTCCAGACCGCCTTGGTCGGCGCGAAGGTACCGGCCATGAAGCGCTTGTAGGAGTTGATGTAGGGGGCGAGGAAATAGGTGATCTCGCTCGCATGGGTCAGAAGCCCGGCCACGTAATGGCGCATCATCTCGGACATGCCGTATTTGCCGCTCTCGTCGTAGAACTTCGACGACTTGCCGTCCGCGCTCCAGAGCGACTGGTGGATATGCGAGGACGAACCGGCGGCCGCATAGTTCCACTTTGCGAGGAAGGTGATGGCCTTGCCGCGCGACCAGGCGATTTCCTTGCAACCGTTCTTGATGATCGCATGCCGGTCGGCCATCGTCAGCGCGTCGGCATAGCGTACGTTGATCTCTTCCTGGCCGGCCGACGCCTCACCCTTGGAATTCTCGACCGGAATGTCTGCGCCCTGGAGACCATTGCGGATCGCCCGCATCACGTCCTCTTCCTTGGTCGTCTGGAAGATGTGGTAGTCCTCGTTGTAGCCGCTGACGAGCTGCAGATCGCGATAGCCGGACTGGCGGGCGTCGTCATAGGACTGGTCGAAGAGGAAGAATTCGAGCTCGCTCGCCATATAGGCCTTGAGGCCCATCTTCTCGAGACGCGCCACCTGCTTCTTCAGGATCGCCCGCGGCGAATGCGGCACTTCCTCATGGGTGTGATGGTCGAGCATGTCGCAGAGAACCAGCGCCGTGCCTTCGAGCCAGGGGATGCGGCGAAGCGTCGAAAGGTCCGGCTTCATCGTATAGTCGCCGTAGCCTTTTTCCCAGCTTGTCGCCTTGTAGCCGGGAACGGTCTCCATCTCCATGTCGGTCGCCAGCAGGTAGTTGCAGCTATGCGTTTCCTTCCAGGCGCCATCGACGAAGAACTGCGCGTGGAAGCGCTTGCCCATCAGCCGGCCTTGCATGTCGACCTGGCAGGCGAGCACCGTATCGATGCGGCCGGCGGCGACGTCTTCCTTCAACTCGTCAAACGTATAGCTCATCAACTTCCATCCCATGTTTTGTCACGCGGCCGTTCCCTTGAGGTCACGATATTTTTTGGCCGCGTGAACGTGATCAGCTCGAATTGTCTGGCGCGGAGTGCGGGCCGGAAGCCGCGCACATTGTTTTCGATTTCGTCCGGCCCCAAAGAAAAGGCGGAAGTCGCGGTCGCGCTTCCGCCCTTTTGTCGTTGATCAGATCTGGCCGACGGCCTTCTCTGCAGCGGCGATCTCTGCCTGGCGGCGTGCCACTTCGTCACCGATCGGCGGGCCGCGGAAGCGGCGGCTCTCGAAGCCGAACCAGACAGCGCCGGTCAGCACCAGGAAGCCCACGGTGATGTAGAGTGCCCAGTCGTTCGGCGGCTGCACGCCGAGGATGAAGATCAGCACCATGGCGATGATCGAGAGCACCGCGAACAGCTTGAACATGCTCTCGCCGAGGTTCCACGGACCCATCTTGTCCCACTTCGAAGTGCCCCAGGCGAACAGGCCGAGGGTGATCGGGATCGCGAAGGAGAAGAACAGGAAGATGACCGTGCACGAAACGACGATGGTGTAGACCGGCGTCTCGCCGATCGAGACCAGCGACGAGCCCCAGACGAACAGGACCGACAGGATCGAGCCGATCCAGATCGCGGCAACCGGCGTGCGGTAGGTCGGGCTCACCTTGGCAAGCGCCTTGGAGGCCGGCAGGCCGCCGTCACGCGAAAACGCGAAGATCATGCGCGACACCGAGGTCACCGTTGCCAGGCCGCACAGCCACTGGCTGACGAGGATGGCGAGATAGAGGATGTCCTTGATGATGGGGTGCACCTGCGCATCCATTGCCCAGAAGAACACGTTCCAGCCCTGCTTGGCGGCTTCGTCCATGTTCGGGATCATCAGCACGAACGAGCACAGCATGATATAGCCGAAAAGCGCCGACCAGAGCACCGACGAGACCATGCCACGCGGCACCGAATGGGCGGCTTTGACCGTCTCTTCGGAGGTGTGCGCCGAAGCGTCATAGCCGGTGATCGTGTAGATCGGCAGGAGCAGGCCGAGTAGGAACACCCAGGTGCCCGAGGTCTGAGGCCACACGTTGCCGCCGGCTTCACCGGAATAGTTGGAGAAGGTGAAGAGACGGGCGATGTCGTAGCTGTCGGCTGCGACCAGGCACACGAGCGCCAGCAGGATCGACGTCGCGAAGATCAGGTAGCCCGAAAAGTCGGTGAGCTTGGCTGTCAGCCCGATGCCCATGTGGTTTACCAGCGCCTGCCCGCCGGTGATGATGGCCAGGAAGACGATGCGCGTCAGCGTCGTATCGGCGAGGCCGAAATAGGGCGTGCCGAAGGAACCCATGAAGAAATAATAGGTGCCGACGTTGATCGCACCGAGAACGGTGACGAGACCGAGCAGGTTGAACCATGCTGTCAGCCAGCCGGTGAAGCGGTTGCCGAGGATCGAACCCCAGTGATAGAGGCCACCCGCCGTTGGATAGGCCGAGCTGATCTGTGCCATGGCAACGGCGAAAACCAAGGAGATGAAGCAGCCAAGCGGCCAACCGATGCCGATCGCGGCGCCCCCCGCGCCGGCGGTCGCCTGGGCGAGCGAGTTGATGCCGCCCGAAAGAATGCAGATGATCGAGAACGACACCGCGAAGTTCGAGAACTGGCTCATGCGCCGCTCGAGCTCCTGGGCATAGCCCATCGAGTGCAGGACGCTCATGTCCTGCTTTTTGTCTGAATCACTGTAGTCCGACATTTTTCTTCCCCTGATTTCTTCAGACCACACCGCCCCATTGCGGCAGGGTCCCATCAACCACCTGCCCCGGTTGGCCGGAACAGGACCGCGGCAACGCCGCTCCCCAGGGTCTTTTATTGTGCTGAAACAGCCGCAGCGCCTTTGCGCAGTAGCCCTTCCAGGTAATCGGCCATGACCCTTTGGCCGATGTCATTGCGAATGAGATCGTTGCGGATCTCGATCATCACATTCGGCAGTCCGTTGTGGACGCCATATTCGATCAGGCTATGGGTAACGCCGTCGGCCGGCCCATAGGGCTCGTTGCGCCGGATGTCGTAGGCAACCTGCCCCTTGGTGGCGGTCGCGAGCATATGGTCGGCCAGCCGGCTGTCGGCATCGTGAAGCACGCCGACTTCGACGGCGCGCGGCTTGCCGAAATAGACGGGCGTGAAACTGTGCATCGTCACGAGAACAGGCGGGCGCCCCGCTGCCTTGCGATCGGATACGAACCGGGCGACGGCATCGTGGAACGGCCGATAGATCTCGTCGACCCGCGCCTGGCGCTCGTCGGCCGACATCGTTCGGTTTCCCGGGATCTCGTAGACCTCGCTGACAGCAGGCATCGCCGCGTCCGCTTCCGGCGGTCGGTTGCAGTCATAGGCAAGGCGGGAGAAGCGCTGGTAGATCAGGGACCCGTCGAGCTTTGTTGCGAGCAGCTTGGCAACCGCAAGCGCACCCGGGTCCCAGGCAATATGACTTTCGAGCGCCTGCTCGCTGAGGCCAAGCGTGCCCAGCCGTTCGGGAACGAGGCGCGAGGCATGCTCGCAGACGAGCACAATATCGCCCTTGCCTGCGGCGTTCTCGATCGCAACCGGATCGCCATCTGCTTCGGTCAAAAGTCGCGTCAACACCGGCATCCCCTCTTGCCCCGTTAGACGTTCGTTAATGAAAAGAATTCTTCAGAGGATGACGCATGTCAATCAAAATCTGAAACGATCTCTTCAAAATTGCGATTGACTCCAATTGTGACAGCGATGTTTAATCTGTCACAAACCGGCTTAAGATCGGTTCAGGGGAGACAATTTGAGCAGCAAGGCGACGTCCACCACCGTGTCGGATGTGATCAACGCCCACTTCACCGTGCTGACCCGCGCGGAGAAGCAATTGGCAGAGACGCTTCTCGACAATTATCCCGTTTCGGGACTCGGTTCGATCACCACGGTTGCCGAGAACGCCGGCGTTTCGACACCGACGGTCGCCCGCATGGTGCAGAAGCTCGGTTTCCGCGGTTTTCCGGATTTCCAGGCAAGGCTGCATCAGGAATTGGAAGCGACGATTTCCAATCCGATCACCAAGCACGACCGCTGGGCTGCTAATGCGCCCGGCACCCACACGCTCAACCGCTTTGCCGACGCGATCACCAGCAATCTGCGCGAGACGCTGACCCAGATCGAGCCGCAGGAATTCGACGAGGCGGCTGCGCTGATCGCCGACCGTAAGCGCAGCATCTATCTGCTCGGCGGCCGCATCACCCGCTCGCTCGCCGATTATCTCTTCACCCACCTTCAGGTCATTCGGCCGGGGGTCACCGAAATCGCCACCAATGCCAGCGCCTGGCCGCACTATGTGCTCGACATGCGCCAGGGCGACGTGCTGATTCTCTTCGACATTCGCCGCTACGAGCAGGAGATGGTGACGCTTGCCAAATCCGCCCGCGAGCGGGGTGTCGAGATCATCCTTTTTACCGATCGCTGGAGTTCACCGGTCGCCAAGTCCGCCTCAAGGGTGTTTCGCTCGCAGATCGAGGTGCCGTCCGCCTGGGACAGCTCCGTCGTCATCCTGTTCTTGATCGAGGCCCTGATCGAGGCCGTTCAGAGTTCGAACTGGGACGAAACCCGGGATCGGATGAAGACGCTCGAGGGCCTGTTCGATTCCACCCGCATCTTTCGCAAACCGGTCTAGGAGAATTCGCCGACACGTTCACAGGATTTCATGCAGTTATGCGACAGTGGCCCGCCGAAGCCAAAAAAGAAATGTTCTTCCAACGACATACGCGGCGCGAACGGATAAACCCCTGTCACATTACTTTCATCGCATCTCTTTAACAGCTTCGCCGAAATCGACTGAAACCCCACGAATTTGACTAAACCCATAAGGAGAACTCCAGTGATTTCAAAAACCCAACGCCTGCTTTCGCTCTCCACCGCCATTTTCCTGGCGACGACGGCAATCGCCGCTGCCGAACCGAGCGCCGAGCTCATCGAAGCCGCCAAGAAGGAAGGCATGCTGACGACCGTCGCCCTGCCCCACGACTGGTGCGGCTACGGCGACGTCATCGCTTCCTTCAAGGCCAAGTATCCGGAAATCCAGGTCAACGAACTGAACCCGGACGCAGGCTCGGCCGACGAAGTCGAAGCCGTCAAGGCCAACAAGGACAACAAGGGCCCGCAGGCTCCTGACGTCGTCGACGTCGGTCTCGCCTTCGGCCCGCAGATGAAGGCCGAAGGCCTGCTGCAGCCCTACAAGGTCTCCACCTGGGACGAGATCCCGGACAGCGTCAAGGACGCCGAAGGCTACTGGTACGGCGACTACTACGGCGTCATGTCGTTCCTGGTAAACAAGGACCTCGTCAAGGAAGCTCCGAAGGACTGGGCTGACCTCCTGAAGCCGGATTATGCCGGTCAGGTCGCTCTCGCCGGTGACCCGCGCGCCTCGAACCAGGCGATCCTCGGCGTTCTCGCCGCCGGTCTCGCCAAGGGTGCGAAGTCGGGCAAGGAAGCCGGTGAAGCTGGTCTCGGCTACTTCGCCGAACTGAACAAGGCCGGCAACTTCGTTCCGGTTATCGGCAAGTCGGGCACGCTCGCCCAGGGCTCGACCCCGATCGTCGTTGCCTGGGACTACAACGCGCTCGGCTGGGCAAAGACGCTCAACGGCAACCCGCCGACCGAAGTCGTCGTTCCGGCCAGCGGCGTTCTCGCCGGCGTCTACGTTCAGGGCATCTCGGCCTACGCGCCGCACCCGAACGCAGCGAAGCTGTGGATGGAGCACCTCTACTCCGACGAAGGTCAGCTCGGCTGGCTCAAGGGCTTCTGCCACCCGACCCGCTTCAACGCCATGGTCAAGGCCGGCAAGGTTCCGCAGGAGCTGATCGACGCCCTGCCGCCGGCAGCCGCTTACGAGAAGGCCTACTTCCCGACGCTCGAAGAAGTCGACGCCAACAAGGCTGCCGTCACCGGCGGCTGGGATTCCGTCGTCGGCGCGAACGTTCAGTAAGCCTTTCCACAGACATGTCGCCCCGACCGGTTTTCCGGTCGGGGCGCATAGGTTATTCGTAAGAAATTCAAGTCCTTGGAGCGAGATCCGGTAGCCGTGCGCGGCTTCGTCGGTTTCCCGCTTCTTGCTTGCAACAATCGATAACGCCCGCGTGGAAAACGCGGCTTCAGGGGCGCGAACGGAATGTCATCTGCTAAACCCGACGCCAGCCCGCCGGCGCGTCGCCTACCGCTTCACTGGCTGGGCATTCTTCCCTTTGCCGCCTTCGTGACGCTGTTCCTGCTTTTGCCGACGATGAAGATCGTGGTCGGCGCGTTTCAGACGCCCGATGGCAGCTTCACGCTCGACAACATCCGCGGCCTGTTCACGCCCTCGATCCTGGCTGCCTACTGGATCTCCATCAAGATCAGCATCGCCTCCGCACTTCTCGGCTGCCTGATCGGCTTTGCCATGGCGTCCGCCATCGTCTTCGGCGGCTTGCCGAAGGGGATCCGCGGACCGCTTCTAACCTTCTCGGGCGTCGCCTCCAACTTCGCCGGCGTGCCGCTCGCTTTTGCCTTTCTCGCAACGCTTGGACCTGTCGGCATCGTCACCGTCTTCCTGCGCTCGAACTTCGGGCTCGACCTCCGGATGCTCGGCTTCAACCTGCTGTCCTTCTGGGGGCTGACGGTCACCTATCTGTTCTTCCAGATCCCGCTGATGATCCTGATCATCACGCCGGCACTCGACGGCCTGAAGCGCGAATGGCGCGAGGCCGCCGAGATCCTCGGCGCCACCGGCCTGCAATACTGGCGCATGGTCGCCTTCCCGATCCTGCTTCCGTCGCTGCTCGGCACGCTGGCGCTGCTGTTCGCCAATGCCTTCGGCGCCGTTGCGACCGCGATCGCACTCACCGGCTCGTCGCTCTCGATCGTGCCGATCCTGCTCTTTGCTCAGATCCGCGGCGACGTGCTCGGCAACCCGCATCTCGGTTACGCGCTCGCCTTCGGCATGATCGTCGTCACCGGTATCGCCAACGCGATCTACATCTGGCTGCGCAGCCGCAGCGAAAGGTGGCTGAAATGAAGAAGATCTGGGCCTGGGGAGCCCTCGTTTTCGGCCTCCTCTATTTCACCCTGCCGCTCATCGGCATGACCAACTTCTCCTTGAAGATGCGCCGCGGCGAATACTCCTTCGACGCTTACCAGAAGGTCTTCGCCGACCCGCGCTTCCAGGAGACCTTCACCTATTCGGTGCTGCAGGCCTTGTTCACCATCCTCTTCGGTGTTCTCCTCGTCGTGCCGACAGCCTACTGGGTCCGCCTCAAGCTGCCGCGGCTGCGCCCCGTCATCGAGTTCATCACGCTGCTGCCGCTGGTCATCCCAGCGATCGTCATCGTCTTCGGCTACATCCGGCTCTACAACACCTCGAGCTGGCTGCCGTTGACGGGCTCGCTCACCGGCACCAACATCCTCCTGATGTTCGGCTATGCGACGCTTGCGCTACCCTACATGTACCGCGCAGTCGACACGGGCCTTCGCACCATCGACGTCGCCACCTTGACCGAG
Organism: Ensifer sp. ENS06; assembly: GCF_014852205.1. Lineage (NCBI taxonomy): Bacteria > Pseudomonadati > Pseudomonadota > Alphaproteobacteria > Hyphomicrobiales > Rhizobiaceae > Ensifer > Ensifer sp. ENS06. The sequence continues at coordinate 792,022 of NZ_JACVBC010000002.1, forward strand.
GCCGCCCAAAGCCTCGGCGCCGGATGGACGACGATCCTTGCCAAGATCATTCTGCCGAACGTGCTCGTCGCCGTGCTCTCGGGCGCCTTCCTGACCTTTGCCATCGTCATCGGCGAGTTCACCATGGCGGCCTTGCTCAACCGCCCGGCTTTCGGCCCCTACATGCAGCTCCTGGGCGCCAACCGCGCCTATGAACCGGCCGCACTCGCCGTCATTGCATTCGGCATCACCTGGGGCTGCCTCGGCCTCATCCAGCTCGTCTCGCGCTTTCAAAAAAGCGCGCCTCCTAAGGCCTGAGGACCGCACCCATGAGTTTCCTGTCACTCACCAGCATCAAGAAGTCCTTCGGCCCGGTTCACGTCGTGCACGATTTCAACATGGACATCGAAAAGGGCGAGTTCGTCTCGTTCCTCGGACCATCGGGCTGCGGCAAGACCACGGTCCTGCGCATGATCGCCGGCTTCGAAAGCCCGACCAGCGGCAAGATCGTCATCAACGGCCGCGACCAGAACTCGCTGAAGCCCAACCAGCGCAACATCGGCATGGTGTTCCAGGCCTATGCGCTGTTTCCCAACATGAACGTGCATGACAACGTCGCCTTCGGCCTCAAGGTCGCAGGTACAGACAAGTCGGAGATCGACGCGAGGGTGAAGCAGATGCTCGGGCTGATCAAGCTCGAGCACCTGGCGGACCGCTTCCCCTACCAGCTCTCCGGCGGCCAGCAGCAGCGCGTTGCGCTTGCCCGCGCCATTGCGGTCAAGCCGCAGGTGCTGCTGCTCGACGAGCCGCTGTCGGCGCTCGACGCCAAGATCCGCGTGTCGCTGCGCGAGGAAATCCGGCAGATCCAGCAACAGCTCGGCATCACCACCGTGTTCGTGACCCATGACCAGGAAGAAGCGCTGTCGATCTCCGATCGCATCGTCGTCATGAATGCCGGCCGCGCCGACCAGATCGGCACCCCCTTCGAGATCTACAACACGCCGTCAACGCGTTTCGTCGCCTCCTTCGTCGGCACGCTCAGCATCATCGAAGGCAAGGTCGCGGACCCGGCCGCGGGTGCCGTCACGATCGGCAACCAGCAGATCGCGCTGAAGGATCCGATTGCCGGCATGAAGGGCGGCGACAGCATTTCGCTGGCGCTTCGTCCCGAAGCGGGCTCGATCGCCGAGGGCGCCACGGGCGACACGTCGCTTGCCGGCGAGGTCGTCTCGACGAGCTTCCTCGGCTCGGTCATCCGCACGCGCCTTCGCGTCGGCGGCGACGTCATCTCCTTCGACATGTTCAACAATCCGGGTGTGGCCCCGCCGGTTTCCGGCGACAACGTCACGCTGCGCTTTGCCGCCAAGGACCTCTTGGTCATCCGCGAGTAAGCGGATCGGAACGATTTCTTCCGATGGCTCCAAACACTGGAAAAATCTGTCGTGATTTCTGGCATTTTCGTCGCACCGTGCGTTTGACCGCGCGCGGTCGCGCTATATAGTCGCGTTGTTCTCAGGGCGGGGTGAAATTCCCCACCGGCGGTAGCGGCCGAAAGGCCGAAGCCCGCGAGCGCCTCAGGGTTTCACCCTGGGGGTCAGCAGATCCGGTCAGATTCCGGAGCCGACGGTCACAGTCCGGATGGAAGAGAGCAAGCAGCAACGTGGGTCCCCGCGACGGGACCTCGCGCGCATGCATGTTCGCCCGACGGGATCATTGGAAACGCCAAACCCTGAAAGGCTTGAGACCATGACCATTCTTTCCCACCCCGCCGCCAAGATCGCGATCGTTCGTGCCCGCTGGCATGCCGATATCGTCGACCGCTGCGTCGATGCCTTCGTCACGCAATGGACGAAGCTTGGCGGCTCGGCAGCCGACGTCGAGATCTTCGACGTACCCGGCGCGCTCGAAATCCCGCTGCATGCGCAGACGCTGGCCAAGACCGGCCGCTATGCCGCGATCCTCGGCACCGCCTTCGTCGTCGACGGCGGCATCTACCGCCACGATTTCGTCGCCGGCACCGTGCTCGACGGCATGATGCGCGTGCAACTCGACACCAATGTGCCGGTGCTTTCCGCCGTACTGACGCCGCACAATTTCCAAGAAAGCGAACCGCTGATCGCCTTCTTCCGCGAGCACTTTGTTACCAAGGGTACTGAGGCGGCCAACGCCTGCGCCCAGATCCTCGACGCCCGCGCCAAGCTGGCGCTGGTCAACGCCTGATCCGCGAGATGCGGTTGAGGTTGGCTCGCCCCTCATCCGCCCGGTGAAGGCTTGCCCCTCATCCGCCCGGTGAGGGGAATGCCCCTCATCCGCCCTGCCGGCCACCTTCTCCCCGCGGGCGGGGAGAAGGACACAAGCGGCACCCTTGTCGCGCAAACTCTCTCCCCGGGGCTACCGAGAACGGCCTTCCACCCGGGTCCATCACAAACTCCGAGGCAGCTTGCGTTCTCGTTCCCTCTCCCCGCCGCGGGGAGAAGGTTAGCGTGAGGGGGCAGCGGCAGGGGCGAACAGCGCCGAACGCTGCGCTTGAATCAACCTCTGAACCACCTGAATCGGCTCACCAGCTTGAGCCGGCAACGCGCTGTTTCGGCTCGCAAAATCAATGCGCAGCCTCGTTCTTGCGCAGGCTGCGATCCAGTGCCGCCACGCGGTGCCGGTGCCCCGCCACCTCGTAGCCGACGATGGTGACGACGGGCGCGAGCATCAGGATGATCAGGCACTTGGCCATGTCGAGCCCGGCCATGGCCGCGACCACTGACGCGGCCAGCACCACTGCCGTGCCCGCGAGCAGCCAGAGATGCAACCGCTCCACCTGCTGCATAAGATAGGCGTACATCGCATAGAGCAGCCCGATGTAGCACGCGACGGGCACCGCAACGGTCAGCACCGTTGCGACCGAGCCGATATGCGCCTTGTGCTCGATGTAATAGGCCGCCACATGCAGGCCGGCGCCAGTCGCCACGATCGAGGCGAAGATCGGCATGTGGCCGTAGCCCCAGACGAAGGAGCGTTTTTGACGGTGCCGGTGCAGGATCTCGGCGCTCGGCAGCAGAAAATAGATCCACCACATGCCGAAGGTGAGCCCCGTACCGGCGAGGCAGACGAGCGCGACATCGAGGTTCCAGCCCTGCCCTTCGACCACGGCGGAGATTGAGGCGACCGTGCCGACCACCCCTTCCCCAAGCGCGATGATCGCGAGCAGCCCGTAGCGCTCGGCGATGTGATGGGCATGCCAGGGCGTTCCGCCGTAGCGCATCTCGGCGACATAGGGGCCGAGCATCTCGATCGCCGTCAGCCCCACGACCATGACGAAGGTCACCAGCAGCGAGAAATCGAAGAAGATCAGAACGACCCAGCCGAGCTGGGCGAGGCTGATTGCTTTGACGTAGGCCATGCAGGCATCCCGTCGGGCCGGGTCCTGCCGGCTGGCGCGCAGCCATTGGAAGAGCATTGCCACCCGCATGACGACATAGCCGAGCACCATGATGCCGTTGTCGAGATGCTCACCCTTGTCGATCGACTCGAACATCGGCGGCAGGCCGATCGCAAGGATCAGCACGCCGACCATCTGCACCATGGTGACGATGCGGAATACCCAGTCGTCCGTGTCGTAGGCGGAGGCAAACCAGCTGAAATTGATCCAGGCCCAGCAGATGGAGAAGGTCGCAAGCGCGAAGCCGAAGAGGCCGGAAAAGAAGTGCCCTTCGGCCAGGAAATGAGCAAGCTGCGAAGCCGCCAGGCTAAAGGCGATGACGAAGGTCAGGTCGAACAAGAGTTCGAGCGTCGTCGCCGTCCTGTGATGTTCATGCGTGTCGCGGCCGCTCATGCGCGCCACATGGTGGTGCGCGCTTTGATGCGGCTCGGTCGGGGTGGTTTCACTCATGCGGCGACGCCCTTCAATTGACGATCCGCAAGAATATTCAAATATTTGCAGAAGCTTCGTCAAGGCGAAGCGGGAGACCGGACATGAAAACGCCCGGCATCGCTGCCGGGCGTGTCGTCACAATGCCTGAGGGAGGATCAACGGCATCGCGAGATAAGGTAGGGCTTGAACCGGGAACCGGATGCAGACGGCAAGCCGCCCGCCCCTTTCCTCAACCGGCTCTTGCGGCATCCAGGCGATTGATCGCCTCGACATTGCCGGCCGAAGAGCCGTTCGGGTCGAACTCGGACGCGAGCCAGGTGTCGACGATCGACTTTGCCAGCTCCGGACCGATGACGCGGGCGCCCATGGTGATGATCTGGGCGTTGTTCGACTTGGCGGCCCGCTCGGCCGAATAGGTGTCGTGCGTCAGCGCCGCGCGGATGCCCGGCACCTTGTTGGCCGAGATGCATACACCGATGCCGGTACCGCAGAACAGGATGCCGCGGTCATGCTTGCCCTCGACAACCTGCTGCGCCAGGTTCTGTGCGAGGTCCGCATAGAAGCCGGACTGGCTGAGATCCACGACTTCCACGTCGCTGCGGCCACCGAGATGGGCGGCAATGACATCCAGCAGGGGCTTGCCGGCGCTGTCGGCTCCGATTGCAATCTTCATGATTGTTCCTTTCGTTCTTCTTGAGCTGCAACGGCCGGGGGCTCAGATCGCCTTGGCGACACGCTGCAGAATGTCGAGATAGCCAGTGACGTCCCAGGCGGAGCGGCCGATGAAAAGGCCGTCGATATGCGCCTGGGTGATCAGTTCTTCGCAATTGCCGGGGTTGACGCTGCCGCCGTAGAGCACCGGCACGCGACGGCCGAGGGCGGCTTCCGCCACCTCTGCGATGCGCTTGTGGCGCTCGTCGGCATAGCCAGCCGTCGCCGGAATGCCGTTGACGCCGATCGCCCAGACCGGCTCGTAGGCCAGCAGGATCGTCGCCTTCTTCGCCGCGCCTTCGAGAAGTGCCAGCGCGCCTTCGACCTGGCGCTTCAGCACCTGATCCGCCTCGCCCGCTTCGCGCTCGGAAAGCGTCTCGCCGATGCAGATCAGCGGCACCAGACCATGGCGCACGGCGGCTGCCGTCTTCAGGCCGACGGTGCGGTCGGTCTCGCCGAAATGCTCGCGCCGCTCGCTGTGGCCGAGCTCGACCACATCGAGGTTGCAATCCGCAAGCATCGGCGGCGACACCTCGCCGGTCCAGGCGCCGGCATCGTCCCAATGCATGTTCTGCGCGCCGACCTTGACGCTGGTGCCCGAAAGTCGCGCCTTGACCTCGCGCACCGCCGTGAACGGCGGAATGACGAAGCGCTGGATGCGGTGGTCGCGCGAAGCGTCGGCAGCCGCCAGGCCGTCGGCAAAGACCATCGCCTCGGCAAGCGTCTTGTTCATCTTCCAGCTGGTGCCGACCCAAAGGCCTGACTTGCTCATGCTTTCTCCTTGAGATTGTCGATCCTGACCAGCCGGATGCCTGCCTCTTCGAGCGGTGCGGCATGTTCGGCCGAAACTTCAGCGCCGGTCAGCACCGCGTCGAAGGAATCGAGCCCGGTCAGGAAATGGAGCGCAGAGCGCCCGAATTTGTCGTGGTCCACTAAGAGGTATTTGCGCTTGGCCGCCTTCACCATCAGGCGCTTGGCCTGCACCACCTCCTGGTCCTGGTGGAAGGCCGTGGTGCCTTCGATGGCAGAACTGGAGAGAAAGGCGATATCGACGCGCAGCGACCGCAGCGCCTCGTCGGTGACGATGCCGAAGAAGCCGTTGAACTTCTTGCTGTACTGACCGCCGAGCGCGATGACGTTGATGCCCGCAGCACCCGAGAGGCTGGTGATCACGCCGAGATTGTTGGTGATGACCGTCAGCGGCCGGATGTCGCGGATGCAATCGGCGATCGCGCCGGTGGTCGAACTGTCGTCGATGAGGATGCTCTGCCCCGGCTCGATCAGGCTCGCCGCATGTTCGGCGATCCGCCGCTTTTCGGAGATGGCGATCTTTTCGCGGTAGCGGAAATCGCTTTCGAATTGCGGGCTCGACTGGATCGAGGCGCCGCCATGGACCTTGCGCAAGAGGCCCGCCTGCTCGAGGTCGTCGAGGTCGCGATGCACTGTCATCTTGCTGACGCCGAAGCGCAAGGAGAGGTCTTCGATGGAGGCCGTTCCGGCCTCCATCAGCACATCCATGATCGCCTGTCGCCTGTCTTCCGGCTTCATCGTCTCGGTCCCGATCCCGCGCAGCCTCGGCCACACTCACCGTGAGAAGATAACACTTATTTGTGATATTTCAATTTATCTAACGTGATTTTGTGATCTTTCAGTGTGATTTTTCTGTGCGATTGAAGCCCGTATCGATATGCGGCTCCCAGAATTCGACCGACTCCCGGATCATCTCGACGACGTTGTGGTCCGTCGGCTCGCGTTCGCGGAAGGAAAGCTCCAGGCAGATCTCGTTGTCGGTGCCGCCACCGGCCTTGACCGCGCCGATCAGCTTCTCCGGCGTGATGCGGCCGTCGCGGTTATAGGCGGCGGTGAACGGCCAATGACCGCCCTTGTTCATCGAGGATTGCTTGATGTGGATGATCGGCGAGCGCGCAGGGAACGCCGCCGCCCAGGCATAGGGATCGATGTCGTTGGGGTTGTCGGAGGTGACGTCGCCGTGGTCGATATCGACCATCATCTTCATCGGGATCGGCAAATGGGCTTCGGCGAGCCGCCGGTCGAGCGCACGGCATTCCTCGATCGTGTGGCCGAACTCGCGCCCGACCGACATCGGCTCCCAGAAGACATAGGAGAGCCCCGCCGCCTTGCCGTGCTCGGCAACTTCGCGCCAGCAATCGATGGCGATCCGCATCATCGCCTCGCGCCGCGACGGGTCGTCGTAATCGCGAAGCGTGAAGATCGCGAACTGCGTGCCCATGCCCGAGGCGCCAAGTTCGGCGGAGATATCGGCGAAGGTCTTGAACCAGTCGACATAGTAGCGCCTGACATCCGGGTCCGGATGGCCGAAATGATTGAGCCGACCATAGGGGCCGGTCATGCCGGAGGTGATCTTCACGCCGGTACGGTCGAGCGCCCGACGAAACTGCCTGACGGTCTTGGCGATCGTTGCCGCCGGCCAGCCGGGATTGACGAACTCGTGGGTGAGCTGGACGTAGCCGATGCGGATCTTCTCGGCGATCGTGTCGATCAGGTCGTCAGGCTCGGCGAAGCGGTTGACCAGCGGATTGGTGTTGAGCGACAGCGTGAAGGCCACGACCTTACTCCCGGCTACCAGAGAAATTTCGGAAGGATGAAATCGGGGTTGGCGCCGTGTTCGGCAAAGAGCTTGCGGCGCTCCGCGTCCGAGGCGCGTTCCAGGATCCCCGTCGTCACCAGTATCGAGTGAAGTCCCGCGCTCGCGGCACCGGCAATGTCATGCTCGATGCTGTCGCCGATCGCGCAGACACGCGTCGGATCCGGATGGCCGAGGAATTCCAGCGCGGCTGCATAGATGTCGGCAAAGGGCTTGCCGATCCAGCGCACACTGCCGCCAAGCTCTTCGTAGAGCTCGGCGATACGCCCGGCGCCGAAGGCGGTACCTTCCATGGTCAGCATCACCTTGTCCGGATTGGTGCACAGGCAGGGCACGCCGCGTCTGGCGGCCGGCGCCAAAAGCGCCTCGTAGTGGGAAAGCGGATGGACATCACCCTCGCTCGCGGCGAGCAGCACGAAATCGGCATCGGCACCACTGGTCGTGCGTTCGAGGTCTAACCCCGTCAGCGGCGAGAGGTCACCGTCGCGACTGATCAGCAGGCACTTGCGCCGCCTACCGGCGGCACCCTCGCCTTCCCGCCTGAGAATCTGCCAGGCGACCTCGCCCGAGGTCAGGAACCAATCCCAGCTCCCCGCGACGAAACCGAGATCGACGAGGCGACGGTCGTTTTCCGCCGAGCGCTTGCCGGAATTCGAGAGGATGATGATGCGCTTTCCCGCATCCTTCAGCTTGACCAGCGTTTCGGCCGCACCCGGATAGGGCCCGCGGCCATCGCGCAGCACGCCGAACTGATCGATCAGGAAGGCGTCGTAGCGATCGGCAATCTCGCCAAGTCCCGCGATCGCAGTCGTTTGAGCAAACGTCACAGCACACCAGCCTTTCTGGCACCGGCCAGCGCCAGCCGTGCCGTGCCGGCCGCCGCCTCCTCGGACAGGACGGGCAGGAACGGCACGCCGAGCTTGCGCGCCCGGATCGCGCTCCAGGCCGCGTTCTTGGCGCCGCCGCCGACACTGCGAAGCGATCGGAGCCCCGGTCCGCCAAGCGACGCCAGCCGCTGATAGGCGAGGCTCTCGACGCCGGCGATGCCCTCGAAGATTGCCTTGAGGAAGGTCGCGTCATCGGCCGGCCGCGGGCTCATGCGCGGGGCGAAATCCGGATCGGCGATTGGGAAGCGCTCGCCGGGCTTCACCAGCGGATAGTAGTCGAGCCCGGTGTCGACGGCCGGATCGATCCCGGCCGAAAGTGCAGCGATCCGCTCCGGCGAGAAATGCTCGGCCAGCACCACCCCGCCCGTATTGGACGCCCCGCCGGCGAGCCACATCTCGCCGATGCGGTGACTGTAGAGCCCGTATTCCGGCGCAAACAGCGGACGGTCGGACAGCATCTTCACTGTCAGCGTCGTGCCGAGCGCGCTGACGCCGTCGCCCGGTCGATCGGCGCCAGTGGCGAGAAACGAGGCGCATCCGTCCGTGGTGCCGGCAACGACCACCACCTCGCTTGAAAGCCCGAAGGCTCCGGCCGCTTCCGGCGAGATCGTCGCGATCGGCGCACCAGCCGGCAGCACATCCGGCAGCAGTTCGACGCGGGCGCCGGTCTTTTCCATCCAATCCGGCCAGGACCGCGACACGGGATCGTAGCCGGTCTTCAACGCATTGTTCTCGTCGGAAACATCGTAGAGCCCGGTGAAATGCCCGGCAAGCCAATCGGCCTGATGGATCACCCGGAACACGCCCGGCACAGTCTGGAAAGCGAGAAGCTTGGCAAGGCCGGATGTGGCGCCATGGGCCGCACTTTCGCGCGGCGCATGGGCAGAGACCGCATCGAGCGGTGCGCGGTCGGCAACCGGGTCGTTGTACATCATAGGCGTTGCCAACGGCGCGCCCGCATGATCGACCGGCAGCATCGTGCCTGATGTACCGTCGATCGAAAGTGCAACGACCTTCTGCCTGTCGGTACCCCCAAGCGCTTCTTCGAGCGCCGCCTGCACGGCCTTCCACCAGCCGATCGGATCGCGGTGATCCGCAGAAAAAGCCGAGAGCTTCGCTGCACCCGATGCCACGATCGTGCCATCCGCCGCCATCGCGACCGCACGGGCGCCCGAGGTGCCAAGGTCGATGCCGACGACCAGCTTGCGATTGTCGCCGCTCATTGCAGCACCTGTCCGGCGCGGTTGAGCTGCTGGCGGTATTTCTCGGCGTCCCAGCCGAGAAGCTCGGCATTCTCCGCCTCGGTCAGGTAGCGAAGCCGTGCGTCCGCCGGAATGCGCGCCGTCACGTCGGCAAGGCACCGCGCCATGGCGAAGGCACCGGCAGAAATCTCCTTCTGCACGAGCACGCCCTTGCCCGGGAAGAGCAGCAAGGGTGGCAGGCTGTCGCCGGTCGCACGCCGCTTCGTCTCGATCGAAAGGGCGGTCTCGCCGGGCGCGGCGACCGCCACCCCCTTGCCGAGGAAGATGACATGATCGGGATAGAGACTGCCGCCGGCAGCAAGCCGGCAACTGTCGAGATCGGCGGCAACCGAATGCAGGGCAATGTCCTCCGGCAGCCGGTAATCGCTGTCGACCGCAAGCCGACCGAGCGACGCGAGATCGGCGGCCAGCGCCTGCCGACGCGTGCCGGTCAGGCGGCGGGTAATGTCGGTGAGCAGGATCGCCGCGTCGACCACGGTTTCAGCGGCGACGACCAGGCCGTGATTGCCGAGGATCAGAACCGACGTGTTGTCCTGCATCCGCTCAGCGATTGCTCTTGCAAGCGGCAGGCCCGGGCGGGCATAGGGCACGAAAACATGGGGGTAGCCGGCAAGCCGCTCAGCAGTGATCGCCGCACCGTTGGTCTGCACCGCCGTCGCGATCGTCTCGACGCAGTGCACATGCACCACCACCTTCTGCGGCATCAGCGCATGCACGGTGGTTTCGATCGAGGGGCGCAGGCCCGAAGGGTTGCGCTCGGTTATCACGAAATCCTGCGCCTTCTCGGTTGCCGGGTCGTTCGCTTCCAACGCATTGAGCAAGGGCTCGAGTGCCACCGGCACCATGACGTCGCGCTGGCGCGCATGCGCCAGCCACAGGCCCGAGGCCTTGATCCAGAGCGTACCGCCCTCCTTGATCGAGGTATTGCCGCCCGCCCCCTGCACCAGCAGCGGATCCGCCCCGACGCGGGCCGAAAGATCGAGAAGCGCTTCGAATTCCAGACTTCGCATCCGTTCTCCTTCAGGCCGCGGCCTGCTGGCGGTCCAGCCAATGAGTAAAGGCCTGCCGCTCGGCCGGCGTCATGTGCAGGCCATGCTTGGTGCGCCGGTCGAGAATGTCGTCCGCCGTCAGCGCCCATTCGTTTTCGATGAGGAAACGCGCCTCGCGCTCGCGAAAGAGCGAACCGAAAGCCGGGCCGAGATCATCAAGCGATGTAGCGCCGGCAAGCAGCGCATGCGTGCGGGTGCCATAGAGCCGCGCATAGTGTTTGGCGAGATCCGATGGCAACCAGCGATAGCGCGCCTTCAACTCACCCAGGAACAGATCAAAATCGGCCGCCGCCATGTCGCCGCCCGGCAGATGCGCCTTCGCCGTCCAGGCCGGCCCCATCTTGGGGAAAAACGGCTTCAGCCGCTCCAGCGCATGTTCGGAAAGCTTGCGGAAAGTGGTGATCTTGCCACCGAAGACCGAGAGCAACGGCGCCTGGTTGTCAGTCGCATCGACCTCGAAAATATAGTCACGGGTGACGGCCGAGGGGTTTTCGGCATTGTCGTCATAGAGCGGTCGTACGCCGGAGAAGCTGTAGACGATGTCGTCTGATGTCAGCTGCTGCTTGAAGTAGCGGTTCACCGATTTCAAGAGATAGGCGATCTCGTTGCCGTCGGCGGTCACGTCCTCCGGACGGCCTTCGTAGGGGATATCCGTCGTGCCGATCAGCGCCAGGTCGTTCTGGTAGGGATTGATGAAGATGACCCGCTTGTCCGGGTTCTGCACCAGATAGGCCTGCCGCCCCTCCCAGAATTTCGGCACGACGATGTGGCTGCCCTTGACGAGGCGCACGCTGCGGCTGGAGTTCAGGCCCCCGATCCGGCCGATGACGTCGTTGACCCACGGACCGGCGGTGTTGACGACACAGCGCGCCCTCGCCTCGGTCTTGGCGCCGGTGCGCGTGTCGGTCATCTCGATAAACCAGAGCCCGTCCCGCCTTCGGATCGCGCTGCAGGCGGTCCGGGTCAACACCCGGGCGCCACGAGCGGTGGCATCGAGCGCGTTGAGCACCACGAGGCGCGCGTCATCGACCCAACAGTCGGAATATTCGAACGCTTTGCGATAATCGCGCTTGATCGGCGCGCCCTCGGGTGCCGTCGCAAGGTTGAGGCTGCGGGTGCCCGGCAGGCGTTTGCGCCCGCCGAGATGGTCGTAGAGGAACAGCCCGAGCCGGACGAGCCAGGCCGGGCGGTCCTGAGGGTTATGCGGCAGCACGAAGCGCATCGGCCAGATGATGTGCGGCGCAGACTCCAAAAGCACCTCGCGCTCGATCAGCGCCTCGCGCACCAGCCGGAACTCGTAATATTCGAGATAACGCAGGCCGCCATGCACCAGCTTGCCGGAGCGCGAGCTGGTGCCCTGCGCCAGGTCGTCCTTTTCGCACAACAGCACCGAGAGCCCGCGCCCGGCCGCATCGCGCGCGATGCCCGCACCATTGACGCCGCCGCCGACGACGAACAGATCGTATATTCCGGTCTCGGAACTCACCATCGTTGCTCCTGTCATCAGCACGGATTGACCGGCGGCAGACCGGCGATGTAGCGGCGGACTTCCTCGGCCGCCATTTCGGCGGCGAAGGTGACGGTGCGTACCGAGGCACCGGCAATATGCGGCGTCAGCGTCACATTCGCCAGTTGCAGCAGCGGCCAGTCTTTCGGCACCGGCTCGATCGCGAAGGTTTCGAGCATCGCCGCCGACAGATGGCCGCTCACCAGGTTCTCATAAAGGGCGTCGTAGTCGCAGAGCGGACCGCGCGCCGTGTTCACGAAGATCGCGCCCGGCTTCATCCTGGCGAAGGTCTCGGCGTTCATCATGTTGCGCGTCTCCTCCGTGACGCGCGGATGCAGGGTCACGATATCGGAACGGGAGAGAAGCGTGTCGAGCGACACCTGCTCGACGCCGGCGTTCAGATCATCGGCCGAGAGCTGCACATAGGGATCGTGCACCAGCACCTTGGTGCCGAAGGCGCGCAAAAGGCGCACCACCTTGGTGCCGATATTGCCGTAGCCGATGACGCCGACGGTCATTTCGCAGAGCTCGCGACCGGTGCGATCGGCGCGGTAGAGATCGCCCCGCCACTCGCCCTTGCGCAAGGCTTCGTGGCCGGTGCGGATCAGCCGCGTTTCGGCGAGAATGGCACCAAGCGTGAACTCGGCAACGGCGTTGGCATTGCGGCCGGGCGTGTTGACGACGCGAACGCCGGCATCGCGTGCGGCCCCCATGTCGATGTTGACAGGACCGCCACGCGAGACGGCGACGAGCCTCAAGCCGGGCAGTGCCTGAAGCATTCCGCGCGACAGTGGCGCCAGCTGCGTCACCAGGATCTCGGCGTCACCGATGAAGTCGATAATGTCCTCCGGCTTGCCGAGATATTCCTTGAGCCCGTCCATGCCCTCGACGGCATAGCCGTGCTCCATCGGCACATCCGGCCAGGGCAGTTCGAGCGTGCGGATGTCATGGCCGTTGCCGGTCGCCTCGACGATCTTGTCGCGAAACACGTCCGGCAGCATGAACCGGTCGCCGATAATGGCTATCTTCTTCATTTCGATGTTTCCTGTTGATTTCCCGCGGTCGCACCTTGGGAGAGTGCGTGCCAGACGGGCCTGAGCGCTGTGCGTGACTGCTGGTAGGTGGGAAAGAGTTCGTTGTAGCGGCAGGCAAGCGCCGGATCGGCGGCCTCCGCGGGGCGCTGATAGGGCGTCACCCAATCGCCGAGGCAATCGGCCATCGAGGGATAGATGCCGAGCGAGACGGCGGCGATCATCGCGGCACCGGCAGCACCGGCCTCCTCCCGCTCGCTCGTCTGGACGCTGGCGCCGAGGGCCGCACCGAGGATGCGGCGGAGCGAGGCGCTGCGGGCAGCTCCCCCCGTCAGCCGGATGCGGCCTGGAAGCGGCCCCATCTCGGCGTAGCAATCGCGCGCCGCCATGGCGAGCCCGTCGAACACCGCCTTCACCATGTCGGGAAAGCCGTGGGTGATCGACAGCCCGACGAAGGACGCCCGCGCCGTCGCGTCGACGAAGGGGCCACGCTCGCCGGCTTCCGAGATATAGGGCTGGAAGATCAATGGCGTGTCCTTGGCATCGGCTAGCCAGCCGTCGACAAAAGCGAGCAACTCGCTCTTGGATTTCTCGACCCCCATGCCCTTCAAGAGGCCTGAGGCCAGCGAGAGGATCCAGTCGATATTGAGCGTCGCGGCCATGTTCGACTGCATCTGCGCATAGGCGCCGGGGATCGGCATGCACATGGTGTAGCCGGTCAGGTCCCGGTTCAGCCGCACATCGTCGGCGCCATTGGCGAGCCGCATGTGCATGCCCGTCGAGCCGATGATCGAGCAGCCGGTATCGGTGCCCGGATCGTAGAGCCCGGCGCCAAGCGCTGTGCAGACGACATCGACGTAGCCAAGCACGATGGGCGTGCCCTCGGTGAGCCCGGTGATCCCGGCCGCTTCCGCCGACAGCGGGTGATGGGTCGCCGCTCCGTCGACGATCTCGGGCAGCACATGCTTCAGCTTTTCAAGGCCGAGAAAGCGGATGACATCGTCGCTGTAGCTGCGACTGCGGAAATTTCCGAAACTGAAATTCGCCTCGGAGGGATCGGTGGCGCGTTTGCCCGTCAGCTTGAAATAGAGCCAGTCCTTGCAATGAAAGGTGGTAGCGACGCCCGACAGCATCTCGGGCGCATGGTCGCGCATCCAGCGCAGCTGCGGCCCCTGCTGGCAGGCGGCAAGGCCAGAGCCGGTGCTTTCGAAGCGGGCTATATCGCCGCTGTCGGCGCGCAGCCGCTCGACGGTCTCGCCGGCGCGCGCGTCGAGCCACAGCCAGCCCTTGCCGACCGGCACGCCGGCCTTGTCGATCATCCATGTGCCGTCGCCCTGACCGGTCACGGCGATCGCGGCAACACGGCCGACGAGGTTCTCGATCTTGTCGGAGAGCTGCTTCAGCGTCGTTGCCGCGTCGGCCCAGGTGCGGTCGAGATCCTGCACGCTGCCGGCGCGGCCTACGGCCTCATAGGCGTTCGGTAGTGCCGCCGTGGCGATCTGCCGGCCGGTGAGATCGAAGGCCACCGACTTGATGACCGACGTGCCCGCATCGATGCCGATGAGGATGTCCCGCATCAGGCGAGCTCCTGTCCGTGACTAATCGCCCGTCCGCTCTCGCCATCGAACACATGCAGGCTCGACGGATCGAGATGAATGCCGATCGGCTGGCCGACATCGAGCTCCGTGCGATCGTGCTCGACCAGCACCATGGTGCCGCCGGCAAAGTCCGCGGCGATATGGGTCTGGTCGCCGAGCCACTGGTTGACGGCGACGCGGCCCGTCACACCATCAGCGCTGCGGCGCACCGAATAGGGCCTGATTCCGAGCACCACCTTCTGCCGCTTGATGAGTTCGTCGCGCACCGCATGCGAGAAATCCGACGCCGCATATTCGAGCCGCACGCCGTCCTTGAGCCCAAAGGCCATCTTGCTTTCCGAGCCGGTGACGCTGGCCTCAAAGACGTTCATCGGCGGCTCGCCGACGAAGGTGCCGGTGAACAGATTGGCCGGCCGCTCCTTGATCTTCTGCGGCGTATCGAACTGTTGCAGCACGCCGCCCTCCATGACCGCGATGCGGTCGGCAAGCGCGTTCGCTTCGGTCTGGTCGTGGGTCACGAGGATCGCGGTCAGCCCGCGCTCCTTGATGAAGTGCTTGATGCGGCCGCGAAGCAGCGCCCGAAGCTGCGGCTCGAGCTGTCCCATCGGCTCGTCGAGCAGGTGCAGGTTGGCGTCGCGGATCAGCGCCCGCCCGAGCGAGGCGCGCTGCTGCTGGCCGCCGGAGATCGAGCTCGGATAGCGCCCGAGAATGTCCTCGATTTCGAGCAGTTTGGCGATACTGGCCACCTTCTCGTCGACGACGCCCTGCGAGAGCTTCGAGGCCTTCAGCGCAAAGGCGATGTTCTCGCGCACCGTCAGCGGCGGATAGAGTGAATAGCCCTCGAATGCCATGGCGACGTTGCGGCGCACCGGCGGCAGCGTCTGGACCTCTTTGCCTGCAAGCGAGATCGTTCCGCGCGAGACCGCCTCGAAGCCGGCGATCATGCGCAAGGTCGAAGTCTTGCCGCATCCGGAGGAGCCGAGCAAAGCGATGATCTCGCCCTTTCGCACATCCATGTTCAGCTTCTTCACGGCATGCACGCCGAAGTCGACGGGGCCGTAGAACTTGTCGACGTCCTTGATCAAAAGAGCGGTGTCGGTCATGCCGCTTCTCCATTGCGCTTGGCTGCAAGGTCGGCGCGCGGCAAAAGAGCGCCGCTCGTCTTGTCGAAGAGAAAGGCCTGCGCGCCATTGACGGCAATATGGGCAGGTCCGGCGGTCGGACCAGGCGTGCCGGCCGGACGCGACACCAGGATTTCGCGGCCGCGTGCCGTCAGCGCCAGCGTCACGGTCTTTTCGTTGAGCGGCGTTTCCGCCTCGACCGTCACGGGAATGGCGCCAGGTGCTGCCGCATCGACGAAACTGATCGCCTCCGGCCTGAGCCCGATAACGCACGGACTGCCGACGACATCGGCGCCATAGTCGCCGAGCCGCACCCGTACATTCGAGAGCTCGACGAAGACGTCTCCGCCGCTGCGCTGCGGCGTGACATCCAGCAGGTTGATCGTCGGATCGCCGAAGAGCCGTGCGATCTCGATATCGGCGGGCGCGTTGTAGATCTCTTGCGGCGTGCCGATCTGGCGGATGCGGCCTGAGGCCATGACCGCGATCCGGTCGCCGAGCGCCATCGCCTCCTTGTAGTCCTGGGTGACGTAGACGACGGTGGCGCCTTGCGCTGCGAGCAGTCGCGGCAGTTCCAGCCGCATCTCGAAGCGGAGCTTCGCGTCGACGTTGCGCAAGGGATCATCGAGGAGAAGCAGCGGCGGCGAGCCGACAAGCGCACGGGCAAGTGCCGTGCGCTGCTTCTGACCGTTCGACAGTGCCTTCGGGTGATGCGTCAGCACATGGTCGATCTTTAAGAGCTTGGCGACCTTCTGCACGCCTGCCGCTATTTTCTCCTTCGACGATCGCGTCGCCGTCAGCGGGCTTGCAATGTTGTCGAAGGCACTCATGTGCGGGAAGAGCGCGAAGTTCTGGAATGCCATGCCGACGCCGCGATGTTCGGCATCGACATCGGTCATGTCCTCGCCGCCGATCAGCACCCTGCCCTCGTCCGACTCGATAACGCCGGCAACCAGCCGGAGCAGCACGGTCTTGCCGGCGCCGGAGGGGCCGAAGAGCACCAGCCGTTCACCGTCGGCGACGTCAAGCGTAAGATCGTCGAGAACCGTCTGGCTCTTGTAGCGCTTGACGATATTCTTCAGTTGCAGCGTGGTCATGAGTTACCCTTTCACCGCGCCGAGCGACAGGCCTTCGACGAGGTAGCGCTGGGCGTAGAGTGCAAGTGCGAGCGTCGGCGTCACCGAAAGCACGATGGCCGCGGCGATCTGTCCGTATTGGATGCCCGAGGAGGTGACGAAGGCAAGCGCGCCGACCGTCACCGGCTGCTTGTCGGCAGATGCCAGCACCAGCGCGAAGACGAAGTTGTTCCAGGCGAAGATGAAGGCGAGCAGGCCGGCGGCGGCAATGCCCGGTCCGGCAAGCGGCAGGGCGATCTTGCGGAACGTCGCAAACCAGGAATGGCCGGCGATGCGATAGGCATATTCGACGTCGGCCGAGATGTCCTCGAAGTAGCCGCGCACGATCCAGAGAATCAGCGGCAGGCAGATCAGCTGGTAGACCCAGATCAGGCCGAAGTAAGTGTTGGAGAGCCCGAGCCACTGGAAGTACTGCGTCAGCGGCAGGAGCACCAGCAGCGGCGGCGCGAAGCGGAAGGACAGCAGCGTGAACGCGATGTCTTCCGATCCTTTGAACTTGTGGCGGGCAAACGCATAGGCCGCTGGCACGCCGAGCACCAGCGCCACGGCGACGGAGGCGACCGACAGGAAGATCGAGTTGCCGAGATTGCGCATGAAGGCGATGTCGAGCGTCCCGGCCGCCGTCTGCAGCTTGCCGGTGATCAGCGCCGCATAGTTGGAAAGCGTCGGCGAAAACACGACCGATGGCGGGATCGCGAGGATCGTCTCGTTCGTCTGGAACGACATCAGGAAGATCCAGAAGATCGGGAACATGAAGAAGACGACGACGAGCGTGAGGGCGAGACCGCGCAAGGTCCGTTCGAGCGGAGACATGGTTTCCATTGGTCCCTCCTTTACGCTTCGCCGCGTGCGCGTTCGCGCAGCCGCAGCCAGTTTTTGATGAAGACGTTGGACAGCGTGTAGGTGATCGCCCACAGGATGATCAGCAGTGCCGCCGACCGGCCGACATTGGTCGACTGGAAGAAGTTGAGATAGGCCTCGACCTGGAAGACGGTGAGCGTGTTGCCGGGCCCGCCCTGGGTCATCGCGTAGATGATGTCGAACTGCTGGATACTGTCGAGCAACCGGAACAGCGTTGCCGTCAGGATGTAAGGTGTGAGCATCGGAAGCGTGATGCGGAAGAAGACGAAGCTGCGCGGCACGCCATCGAGTGCCGCCGCCTCGAAGGGCTGCGTCGGCAGCGAGCGCAAGCCCGCAAGCAGCAGGATCATGATGAAGGGCGTATAGACCCAGATGTCGACGAGCACGACGGTGAGCAGCGCTGTGTCCGGCGAGGACGCCCAGCGGAAATCATGCAGTCCGATCAGGCTTGCGAGATAGCTGAGGATACCGAAGCTCGGATTGGTCATCAGCTTCCACATCAAGGCGGCCAGCGCCGGCGCGATCATCAGCGGCAAAAGCAGCATGATCGAGATGAAGTTGTTGACCGCGGAGCGCCGCTGCAGCAGCAGCGCGATGCCGAGACCGAGCAGCAGTTCCAGCGTCACGGTGAGGCCGGCATAGAGCAGCGACACTTTCAGCGTGTTCCAGAAGGCCGGGTCGGTGAAGAAGTTGAGGTAGTTTTCGCCCCAGTTGAACTGGCGCGCCCAGGGCTGGCTCAACCGGTAGCGCTGGAAGGAGTAGATGACCGCCGTGAAGAACGGGATGAGGATGCCGATGCAGACGAGCAGCGCCGGCAGGCTCAGCACATAGGGAAGCATCTTCCTGCTGATCCTGAAACCGGAGGCTGGTCTCTTGAGGGTTTCTGTTGAAGCCATGTCGAGCTCCGTTCCTGACGTCTTTAAAGAGCACGCGGCACGCGGCAGCCTTCAGGCGCCGCGCCAGTTCCTCGGCATCTCAGGTTGATTTCGGCGCGACCTCAAACCGGTCGCAACAGGCCGGTCGAGCCGGCATCTCGGGATCCCCGGCGCGTGCTGGCGCCGGGGATCGCTTGGGAGGCCTATCAGCCGAGACCCGCCTCTTGGAGCTGGCGGTTGATGCTTTCCACGAGCTGGTCGAGACCTTCATCGACCGGCACCTGCTTGGCGACCATCTTCTGCAGCGTCGACGCCCATTCGGTGGTCACGTCGAAGAACAGCGGCTGCGGCGTGAACTTGATGGAGGCGCCGGCGGCCGAGGCGTCGAACATTTCGACGTAACCCGGATACTTGCCGTTGAGCTTCTCGCGGAAGATCTCGTCCTTCCAGATCGACTGGCGAACCGGATCGACGAAGTCCATCTTGGTGGCGCCGAACAGCGCATGCTCCGGACCGGAAGCCCATTGCAGGAAGTACCAGGTGGCGTCCTTGTCCTTGGAGAAGTTGGACATGGCGAGCGACCAGATCCAGATGTTCGGCGTCGAGGCGGTCGCTTCGGGGTTGGCGGCAAAGGCGGCATAGCCGAGCTTGCCGGCCATCTTGTTGTCGCCACCGTTCATGAAGTAGCCGAGGCAATCGGCGTCAAAGATCATCGCCGAAGCGCCGGCGCCAAGGTCGGTGCCGACCTGATACCAGGTGTAGGTCGACCAGTCCTTCGGACCACTTTCCTGGATCATCTGCACGAACTTGGCGTGGTAGGCCTTGGATTCTGCCGTGCCCATCGCCGCTGACAGCTTGCCGTCGGCCGAGACGTTCAGGTCCTTCTGGTTGAAGTTGGCATAACCCGACAGGAAGCCCGGATGGATCGTCGCCCAGGAGCGCGAACCGCGAACGCCGATGCCGTAGATGCCACCGATGTCCTTCTGCAGCTTGGCCGCCACCGTGATCATGTCGTCGAGGTTCTTCGGCAGCTCGACGCCGGCCTTGTCGAACATCTCGCGGTTATAGGTGATGTTGTTCTGCTCGAACGCCCACGGAATGCACCACTGCTTGGCGTCTTCCGAGCCGAGCGCCCCGCCCGGCTGGCCGTTCCAGGCGCAGGAATTCTTCACGCCTGCGAGGAAATCGTCCCAGTTGTAGTTGGGGTTGGTCTTGGCCGGATCCTTGATCCATTCGTTGAGGTCGGCGATCCAGCCGGCCGGACCATAGGTCCAGGTCATGTAGGCGCCGGTCATGAAGGCATCGTATTCTGCCGAGCCCGAAGACAACGCCGCCGTCACCTTGTCGAAATAGACGTCTTCCGGAAACACGTCATAGGTAACGTCGATGCCGGTCAGGTCCTTGAAGGCCTGCAGGTTGGCAATCATCGCATCGGCGTAAGGGTGCTTGTTCAAAAGCAGCTTCAGCTTCTTGCCCGAATGCGCCTTCCAGTCGAAATCGGCGGCGAGCGCCTGCGTCGACATCATGTTGAACAACGTGCCGGCCGTGCCGGCTGCCAGGCCTGCAGCCCCCAATCCCTTGAGCATGCCGCGGCGGTCCACCTCCCCACGCAGGAATGCGCTGATGAGGTCCTTCTCCTTCTCGTACATTCGTCTTCTCC
Source organism: Ensifer sp. ENS06 (assembly GCF_014852205.1). Lineage (NCBI taxonomy): Bacteria > Pseudomonadati > Pseudomonadota > Alphaproteobacteria > Hyphomicrobiales > Rhizobiaceae > Ensifer > Ensifer sp. ENS06. The sequence continues at coordinate 812,190 of NZ_JACVBC010000002.1, forward strand.
TCCGTTGCGGGTATGATTGCGACTGCCGGCTACCCCACCGGTATTCCTCCCGTTAAGGCCCGGATGGCAGATCCTCCCCGCCCTCCGCGTGGCCTCGAATGTGTCAGCGCCTCATGCGCCGTCGGCGGCCAGCGCCCTCGCAGTCCTCTCGTCGGTAATGAGACCGCTTAATTGCCCGCTGGCGAGCACCGCCCGGATGGCCGGAACCTTGATCTTGCCGCCGGCAACAGCGACCGTGCGGCGGTTCTTCAGGTCCTCGCGGCTGAGCGTAAACGTGCGGTCGGAAAGCGTCGTCTCGACCGGCTTGCCGTCGCGGTCGAAGAAGTGGCCGAGCAACTCTCCCATCGCCCCGCCCTTCTGGATGTCCTCGATCTCGCTGGTCTCGATCATGCCGGTCGAAACCAGCGACGCCTCGCGCTCGACGGTGCCAATGCCGACCATCAGGAGATCGGCTGTCTTGGCGAGATCGAAGACTTCGCGCACGCCGCGCTGGCTGAAGAGCACGTCGCGATCCTCGACCGTGTTGGCGAAGAACGGCACTGGCATGACATAGGCCTCTGCCCCCGTACGCTCGGCGAGCCGGTGGATCACGTCATGCGGGTTGGCGGAGAACTTGCGGGTAAGCCCGCCGAGCAGCGACACGAAGCGGGTGTTGCCGCTGGCGATCCGCGGCAGATATTCGACGCAAGCAGCAAGCGTGCGGCCATGACCGACTCCGACCAGCGCCGTTTCGCCACGCTCGATCTCACGCTTCAGGAACTGTGCGCCGGAAATGCCAAGCGCCTTCAGCGGCAGGTCATCGGCGTCGAAGTCCGGCACCACTTCGCAATAGTCGAGGCCGTAGCGCGCCGAAAGCGCCTGTTCAAGCTCCACGCATTCGGAGACTTCGCCGTCGATATAGACCTTCACCAGGCCTTCCTGGTTGGCCTTCATGATCAGCCGGTGGGCCTTGAGCGAGGTGAGCCCCAGGCGCTTGGCGACCTCCGCCTGGGTGAGGCCGCCGGCATAGTGCAGCCAGGCCGCCCGTGTCGCCATGCTGGTTTCGTCATCACGAATGCCCGTCCCGCCAATCGTCATTGTCTCCACCCGGCTCTTGTTGCGCTGCATGATATTTTTTGCACCGCGTGATATTTTTATCCGTTAATGAAAGAAATTTCATGGTGTGAAATTTTTGTCAATAGCGTTTGACAAATGAACGATCACGTTTGCGAAGAGACGGTTGAGCAGTTGCGGCGGCTGCACGCAGGGGCAGCGGTCGCAGGCAAGCGCCAGACGGCGTAGGCTCGTCAAAAGCGGAAAAGGGGCAACGCAGGCGGAAGATCGAACCGCCGATCAGCGGTGCAAGGATCGCAGGATTATTGCCCGAGATTTCTCAGATAGAGCGACAGAAGCTGTGTCTGCGAGGAGATGCCGAGCTTGCGATAGACGTTGCGGCGATGAACCTTCACCGTGCCGGTGGAGATGCCGAGCCTGAGGCCGATCGATTCTGACGAATGGCCCTGCAGCACCAGTTCGATGATCGAGGCTTCGCGGTCCGTCAGATTGAGATGCTGCCAGACGCCGTCGGCCGGCGGGTGCGTCGCCTTGCGCCTGCTGCGCCCGGTTTTCGCCAGCGCCGCATCGAACCGGCGGCCGAGATCGGCCCAGTGATGGCGCACCAGGCCGGAGACCAGCGGCTCCACCTTCTTCAACAGCGCGAATTCCGTCGCGCTGAAAGTCCCCGTCGCCTCGCGCCGCATCAGCGAAAGCACGACGGTGATCTGCTCGTCGATCGGCACGAAGAAGCCGACCTCTTCGGCAAGCCCCGTCTGCACATAATAGGTGCGATAATATTCCGATGAGAAGAACCGGTCGGGCGCCAGCTCCCGCATCCGCCAGACGCCGGGCTCACTCTTGATCGCCGCGTGGTAGAACGGGTCGAGCAGGTACGGTCCAGCCTGATAGAGGCTGACGAAGAGCACGTGATCCTTGGCGTTGAATGTGCTGTAGAGGTCGATCGGCCGTTCCTTGCCGCGATAGGCAAAGACAACCACGTAGTCGAAGGTCATCAGCGTCGACATCAGCCGCCGATAGGTAGAGCCGACGGCATCGTCGTCCATCGCGGCACCCGCCACCAGCGGCGCCATGACCTGAAAAAGTCCTTCGAGATCGACGCTCAAACCGCCCTCCCGGCCGGTGTTTCCTGCTCTGGGGTATACTCCTCACACAGAGCAATCTGCGTTGAAATACCTCTCTCGGGGTATATACCGGCAGGGCACGCGGTGACTAGGCTGTGTGTCAATGACGGTGGAGTGCCAGGATGCAGATCCTGGCGACATCCGATAACAACCGCAGGGAACAGACGTGACATCCGCTTCGACGAACGACATCGAGTTCCGTTCGGTCGCCAAACGTTATGGCGCCGTGACGGCCGTTTCCGACATCAATCTTCAGGTGCCGCGCGGCGCCTTCATGGCGCTTCTCGGGCCATCGGGTTGCGGCAAGACCACGTGTCTGCGCATGATCGGCGGCTTCGAGCAGCCGAGCGAAGGCACGGTCTTCATCAGCGGCGAGCCGATGAACGGCGTTGCCGCCTATCGCCGCCCGGTCAACATGGTGTTCCAGCACTATGCGCTGTTCCCCCATCTCGACGTCGAGCAGAACGTCTCCTACGGGCTGAAGCAGATGCGGCCGCGCATCGCCGGCGCCGAGATTTCTCGCCGCGCCCAGGAGGCGCTGGAGATGGTACGGCTCGGCGGTTTCGGCAAGCGCCGCATCCACGAAATGTCCGGCGGCCAGCAGCAGCGCGTGGCGCTCGCCCGCGCCATCGTCAACAAGCCGAAGGTGCTGCTGCTCGACGAGCCCCTCGCCGCCCTCGACAAGAAGCTGCGCACCGCCATGCAGATCGAGCTGCAGACGCTGCAGCGCGAGCTCGGCATCACCTTCGTGCTCGTCACCCACGACCAGGAGGAAGCGCTGTCGATGAGCGATTTCGTCTGCGTCATGAATGCCGGCCGCATCGTCCAGGTCGGCCCGCCGCAGGAAATCTACGACAGGCCCGCAAGCCTCTTCGTCGCCGATTTCGTCGGCAAGACCAACCGCATCTCGGCGACCGTCGACGGCAACGCCTCGATCGAGCTCGCCAACGGCACGCGTTTTGCCGCCCCCGCGGTCAACGGCACACGGGGGGCGGCCATGGTGGCACTCCGGCCCGAGGCGATCCGCCTGACGCGCAACGGTGCCGTCAGCACGGCAGCGCTGGCCGGCACCGTCACCCACCGGATCTTCCTGGGGTCAGCGGTCGAATATTCCGTCGCGGTCGACGGTCTCGGCGACTTCCTCGTGACGGCCGACCGCCGCACGCTCGGCGACAGCGAACTGGTCGAGCCCGGCGAAAAGGTCGGCCTCGCCTTCGATCCGAACGCGCTTCACGTCTTTCCAGCCTGACATCGCCCGGCTTCCGAAGCCGGTTCTGCCGCCTACGCATGAACGTCAAACGATAAAGGGAACAGCGTCATGAGCAAATGGTACAGAGAAAATGCCCCTATCACCGCCGACCAGCTCGCGGACGAACTGATGCGCCTGAAGCGCGGCTCGGTCACGCGCCGCCACTTCCTCGGCGTCACCGGCCTCGGTCTTGCGACCGCCGTGCTGGCGCGCCAGCCCGGCCTCTTCAATTCCACCGCCTTTGCCGGCGACCTCGGCACACAGATGTCGATCGCCACCTGGCCGAACTACCATGATCCGGCGACCTTCGAAGCCTTCCAGGCGGCCACCGGCGTTGCCGTCGAGGTCAACGTCTTCGGCTCCAACGAAGAGATGCTGGCGAAACTCCAGGCCGGCGGCACCGGCTGGGACCTCTTCGTTCCCACCAACTACACGATCTCGACCTATGTGAAGCTTGGCCTCATCGACGAACTCGATCTTTCCAAGCTTCCCAACTATGACGCGTCGACCGAGACGGCGCGCTTTACCAACGAAGGCATCGTCGACGGCAAGACCTATGCCGTGCCGAAGAACTGGGGTACGACCGGCATCGCGGTCAATTCGGCGAAGATCAAGAAACCGGTCACCAGCTGGAAGGAATTCTTCGAGATCGCCATGACCGAAGGCGACGGCCGCGCCATGGTGCACGATTACCAGCTCACCACCATCGGCAACGCGCTGGTGTCGCTCGGCTATTCCTTCAACTCGATCAAGCCGGACGAACTCGCCAAGGCCGAGGAACTGCTGATCAAGGTGAAGCCGCACCTCTACGCCATCAACAGCGACTACCAGCCGTCGATGCGCGCGACCGATGCCTGGATGACCATGTGCTGGACCAATGACGGCGCCCAGCTCAACCGCGACATGCCGGAAATCCTGTTCACGCTCGGCAAGGACGGCGGCGAGATCTGGTCGGACTTCTACGCGATCCCGAAGAGTGCCGCCAACAAGGCCGCCGGCTACGCGCTGCTCAACTATCTGATGGCGCCGGAAAACGCCATGAAGGAGCACATCGCCAACGGCGCACCGACCACCGACAGCCGCGTCATGAAGCTGCTGCCGGTCGACGTCACCTCCAACAAGATCGTCTATCCGGACGAGGCCGCGCTGACGCCGCTCGAATTCGGCGCCGCCGTGACCCTCACCGACCCCGGCCGCGCCGAGCTGATGGCGCGTTTCAAGTCGGCTTGATCTGGCATGTGACTGCCCTCATCCGCCTGCCGGCACCTTCTCGCCAAAAGCGGGGAGAAGGAACAAGCGGCAAGCTCCCTGCCCTCCTGCTTCTGCCGGAAGAAAGGGACCGGGCGGGTGCCACAAATCCCCTTCCCCCCGCTTGCGGGGAGAAGGTGCTGTGAGGCGGATGAGGGACCTTACCCTCCCGCTCGCATCGAAGTGCTGATGAAACGCGAACGGAAGAATTTATGACCGCGGCAACGAACACGAAGAGAAACCTGGTGACGGCGGCGCTGGTGGCGCCGGCCGCGGCCTGGCTGATGATCTTCCTCGTGCTGCCCTTCATCGCCATGCTGGTCTTCGCTTTCGGCGAACGCGCACCGGAAGGCGGCTATCAGGCAGCCTTCACCTTTGCCCAATTCGCCAACCTGCCGACACGGGCGGCCGCCTTCTGGAACACGCTGATCCTCGCGCCGGTCGGCGCGCTCGCCTGCCTGCTGATCGCCTATCCGGTCGCCTATTATCTGGCGGTCAAGGCGAACCCGCGCTACCGGCTGATCCTCGTGTCGCTCGTCGTCGTGCCCTTCTGGACGAGCCTGCTCGTGCGCACCTATGCCTGGATGTACATCCTCGGCTCGCGCGGTATCCCGAACCTTTTGTCGATGATCGGCATCGAGGACGTGAGGATGCTGAACACGCCGGGCGCCGTGCTTCTCGGCATCGTCTACGGCTACCTGCCGCTGATGATCATGCCCATTTACGTGAGCCTCGAAAAACTCGATCGCCGCCTGCTCGAGGCCTCCGCCGACCTCGGCGGGAGGCCGGTGTCGACCTTCTTCGGCGTCACCCTGCCGCTCTCCTTGCCCGGTGTCATGACCGGAGTCGCGCTGGTGACTATCCTGCTGCTCGGCGAATATCTGATCCCGCAGCTGCTTGGCGGCGGCAAAGTGTTCTTCATCGGCAATGCGCTGGTCGATCTCTTCCTTCAATCGCGAAACTGGCCGTTCGGCTCCGCGATCGCCGTCACGCTGGTTGCCGTCGTCGTCGTGATCCTGATGGTGGCAATGCGCATTGCCTTCCGCGTCGCCGGCACAAGACAGGTGGATCTCGTCTGATGCGCGCCTTCATCTCCTCCGTCTACCTCTTCCTCTACGCCCCGATCGCGCTCGTCGTCCTGTTCTCCTTCAATGCCGGGCGCAATGCGAGCGAGTTCACCGGGTTTTCGACCGCCTGGTACGGCAAGGCGCTTGGAAATACCTTCCTGGTTTCGGCGCTGCAGAACAGCCTGCTGATCGCCTTCACCAGCGCCACGCTCGCCGCAATCTTCGGCACCATGGCAGCCCTCGGCATGGAGCGGATGGCGCCGCGCAACCGGGCGATCTTCGATGCGCTGTTTGCAGCCGCAATCGTCGTGCCCGGCGTCGTCATCGGCATCGCGACGCTGGTTGCCCTCGTCGCCGTCTTCTCCTTCGTCAATCCGGCGCTGGCAACGATCTGGCCCGGCGACCAGCCGCCGCAGCTCGGCCTTGGCTACGGCTCGATCATCGCCGCCCACGGCCTGTTTTCCATGGCGCTGGTGACGATGATCGTTAAGGCCCGCATCGCGAGCCTCGGCCGCGATATCGTCGAGGCATCGAGCGACCTTTACGCGACGCCGCTCACCACCTTCCGGCTGATCGTGCTGCCGCAAATCCTGCCCTCGATCCTCGCGGGCTTCCTTCTGGCCTTCACCTTCTCCTTCGACGATTTCATCATCGCCTTCTTCGTCGCGGGTTCGAAGACCACGCTGCCGATCTACGTCTTCGCCTCGATCCGCCGCGGCGTGACGCCCGAGATCAACGCGATCGCGACGCTGGTGCTCGTCGCCTCGCTGCTTCTGATCCTGACCGCCCGCATCCTGATGCGGGAAAAGAAAACGAAATCCGGGGAGTGAAACCATGATCCTGAAAGAGCGGGTCGCGATCGTGACCGGAGCGGGCTCCGGGATCGGTCAGGCGGGTGCGGCCATCATGGCGCGCGAAGGCGCCCATGTCGTCGTCGTCGACCGCAGCCTTGCGGCAGCCGCGACCGCCGTCGAGGCGATCGCCGCCAAGGGCGGCAGCGCCGAGGCGTTGGCGATCGACGTGACGGACGACACAGCGCTTTCCGATGGCATTGCCGATATCCTCTATCGCCACGGCCGCATCGACATCCTGCACAATCATGCCGGCGCCCAGGTTGCGGGTGATCTCGAAGAGGTCGAGATCGCGGGTTTCGATCGCTCGTGGAACCTCAATGTCCGCGCCCATTTCATGGCCGCGCGCCTCGTCATGCCGTCGATGCGGGCCGCCGGCCGCGGCGTCATCGTCAACACCTCCTCATCTTCGGGCGTGCTCTACGACCGCGAGATGATCGCCTACACGACCACCAAGCATGCCGTCATCGCCATGACCAAGCAGATGGCCGGCGACTACGCCCGCCACGGCATCCGCGTCAACGCGCTCTGCCCCGGCTGGGTCGACACGCCCTTCAACGAACCTTTCATCGCGCAAATGGGCGGCCGCGGCGCAATCGAATCCTATATCCGCGAGAAGGTGCCGCTCGGCCGCTGGGCCAGCGTCGAGGAGATCGCCGAGTCGATCCTCTTCCTCGTTTCCGACCGCTCCTCCTACATGACCGGCCAGATCCTGGTGGTCGATGGCGGCGAGACGGTGGTGTAGCGAGCCGTTAGGACGGAACGATACCCCGACAGGCCCACGCAACCGCCGCAAAGGACCGCGGCCCATCCGGCTGGCCGGCTTCGTAGGCGGCGCGAATGGCCGCGTCGAGCTTCGTCCGCATCCCCGCATCCAGTGAGCCGACATACTTGCCGAGCGGCCCCTCGCCTGCGGCAATCGGCTCCCAGAAATCGGCGAAGGACTGATAGTCCATGCGGATCAGGAGCGAGGTCTGCCGGACGTCCGCGAGGCCATTCGAGACGAAGCTCTGCATCATCTCACCCGGCCGCATCATCGGCTGGAAACAATAGCGACTGCGCACCTGCTCGGCATTTCCATCGAGCATCGCCGCCACATCGAGTACCATGCGCATGCCCGGCATGCCGCCGAAGTGATCCCAGACAGCGGCGGCAACGACGCCACCCGGCCGCACGACACGGCGCATCTCGGCGACCGCCTTTCCCGATTCCGGCACGAAGTGCAGCACCAGCAGCGCCATCGCCCGGTCGAAGGATGCATCGGCAAAGGGCAGCGCGCAGGCGTCGGCCTGCTGGACTTTGATCCGCGGATCTGAACTCGCCCGGATCGTCGCATCGACGAAAACAGGCGAAAAGTCGATTGCAACGATCTCGCTGACATCGGCCGCGCGCGGTAAGGCAAAGGTGAGGCTGCCCGTGCCGCAGCCGACGTCCAGCACCCGCTCACCGTCGGCAACACCCGCAAAGTCGATGAATGACGGCGCAAGCTGCCGGCTCCACCGGCCCATCAACTGTTCGTAGCCGGCAGCACTCTGCACATTGAAGCTCGATGTCATGATCGCCTCCGGGCAGTGAGGCGTGCATTGTAACGTGCGGCAGGCGCGACACCAAGAGACCGGCTCAACGCTCGAGCGCCGTCAGCAGCAACGGTGGGAGCAACGGTCGTCAGATCGCCTGCAAAGTCAGGAACGTTGAGGCGTCTGAAGCGGGTTGCTCGGGATTTGCTGCAACAATTCCGCCAATCGTTCCTGCCAATGTGGATTGCGCTGTCTTAGCGGCTCCAGAGCATCGCCTGACGCGTTCTCCATTTCGCTCATCAACGCGCGCGATGATCGAGCCTCTGCAAGACGCCCAGCAGCCGCATAACAGCAGGCCAGCGTTTCTTGGACCGGCCGCCATGCAGGGCGCACTTTTTGGGCCTTCACGGCAGCAGCGAGCGCGTTCGTTCCGTCGCCTGCAAACAGGTGGGCGAGCGCCAGAAAATTCAGCCAGACGAAGTTCTGCGGGTCATTGGCGTTCAACATGAGACCGTGTTCCAGTGACGCTATGGCACCGGACACGTTCCCCCTGAACAGCTCCGCCATCCCCAGGACAAGGTGGCCAAGGGCGAAACTCGGGCTGATCTCGATCGCCCTTTCGGCGGCAAGGACCGCCTGCTCGGGCGCATTCGCGTACGCGCTGCAGATCGCCAGCGCATAGTGTGTGTACGGGTTCTTTTCGTCGAGCCGAACGGCTGCCAAGGCGGCGTCCAAACCCTCTCTGATGTCATCGGAAGGAAGCTCGCTCCATCCATAGGCGACGATGCCTGCGCTCACGCGACCAAGCCAGAGATGCGCTTCGGCAAGCTCGGGATCAAGCCGACACGCCTCCCTGAATAGCTCTCGCGCCATTAGGTGGGTCTGCTGGCCAACCTGGTGAAAATACCAGGTCCCCTGCCGCACGATCTCCCACGCCGACAAATTTCCCGTGTGCCTCGCCGGCGAGGGGAATGATGCCGTCTTCAACAGTTCTGGTTCAATCGCACCTGCAACTCTCTCTGCGATGGCGTCTTGAACTGCGAATGCCTCTCCCATTTCCACGTCATACCGTTCGGCCGAGACCTGGCTGGCCGAGGTGGTCTCGACCAGTTGCGTGGAGACCCGAAGACGGCCGCCGGAGCGGCGCACGCTTCCTTCGAGCACGTAATCGACATCCAGGTCTCGGCCCACCTGCTTGGCGCTCACCGACTTGTGCTTGTAGACGAAACTTGAATTGCGCCCGATGACCCGAAACCACCGAAATCTCGTAAGCGCGGTGATCACATCTTCGGTGATGCCATCGACCAGATACGACTGTTGCTTGTCACTGCTCAGATTTGCAAACGGTAGGACCACGATCGATGGTCTGCCCGGGTTCGCGGGCGAACCTGGCAATTCCGGCGACGCATCAGCGGCAGCCGGATGCAGGCTATTCACCCGGGCGGCAAAACGATAGCCCGCACGCGGCACGGTGGCGATCCATTCGTTCCCCTCCGGTTGAGGGCCCAGCATCTTGCGCAAGGCAGCGATCTGAACCGAGAGATTGCTCTCCTCGACGACAGCCGCGGGCCAGGCTGCCTCCATCAGCGCGGACTTGCTCACGACCTGCATCGACGCTCGCACCAGCGCGTGCAGCAGCAACAAGCCCTTATGGCCAATTGCGACCCGCCGCCCTTCACGCGTCAGTGCGCCGCGCTCCATGTCGAGGATGAATGTCCCGAACGCGAACAGTTGCGGCTCGACACTATCGGCCACGACGTCTTCGGAAGAATTCGGAACTTTTCGCCCTCCCATTCAGGACTCCAGCCGGTCTTCTTGCGATCCTTTGCGCAGGTCGACCAGACTACCACAGAGGAGACCGAAAAATGACGATTTCAGAAGAGCGAACCGACGCCCGTCCAGGCTTCTCGCGGGGCAAGGCCCTCGTATCCAAAGGGGACGCAGGTTACCGGGCTGAACAGGGCCCCGATTACCTGCCCGGCGTCAGTGCAGAGTCGGTTGGCTCCACCGCACTGTGGCTCGGTATCGCTACGATACCGCCTGGAAAGCGCACCAAGGCGCATGTGCATGAACGCCACGAAACTGCCTTCTACATGTTGAGCGGCGAAGAGCTGGAACTGTGGAGTGGCGATGAACTTCAGCACCGGGATGTGATGCACCCAGGAGACTATCTATACATCCCCGCCAACGTGTTGCACGTGGCCGTTAATCGAGCTGACCAACCAGCCGTATTTATCGGGGCGCGCAACGAGCCAACCGCGCAGGAGAGCGTTGTACTTTATCCTGAAATGGATTCCAGAGTGCCGTGACAGGTGCAAAACTGCTTATGGCAAAGCCGCTGCCAGGTCCTTACACCTTCACATGCCCGATGCCCTTGGCGGCGATCTCCTCAAGGCTCTCGTCATAGCCGGCATCCGCATAGCGGATGACGCCAAGCGAGGTGTCGTTGGTGAGGGCATAGTCGAGGCGCTCGTCGGCCTCGACCGTGCCGTCGGCAACAACGGTCACGCCGCAGCTCGTCATGTAGCCGGCATAACCGCCACCACCGGAATGGACGACCACGAGATCGGCCATGGAGGAGCAGAGCAGCATGGCGTCGAGTAGCGGCCAGTCGGCGATCGCGTCCGAGCCGTCCTTCATCCGCTCGGTCATGATGTTCGGATGCGCCATGGCGCCGGCATCGAGATGGTCGCGGGAAAACGCGATCGGGCCTTTGAGTTCGCCAGATGCCACCAGTTCGTTGACGCGCCGCGCCAGCGCCGTGCGTTCGCCGTGGCCGAGCCAGGCGATGCGGGCCGGCAGGCCCTCGAAGGGAATATGCTGGCGCGCCAGCCTGATCCAGTTGGTGACGATGCGGTTGTGCGGAAACATGTCGAGCAGCAGATCGTCGATCCGGGCGATGTCGCTCTCCTCGCCGGAAAGCGCCATCCAGCGGAAGGGGCCGATGGCGCGGGCAAAGAGCGGACGCAGATAGGCCTCGGTGAAGATCGGGATGTCGAAGGCATTGGCAACGCCGCCCTCGCGCGCCTGGGTACGGATGAGGTTGCCGTTGTCGAAGACTTCCGCGCCCTTCTGCTGGAAGTCGAGCATCGCCTTGACGTGCTCGACGATCGAGGCGCGGCTCGCCGCCATCAATTGCCCCTGGCCGTCGTCGCGCAGCGATTTCACCTGGTCGAGGCTCATGCCCTTCGGCACATAGCCGTAGACGAGATCATGCGCTGACGTCTGGTCGGTGACGACGTCGGGCACGATGCCACGCCGGGCGATCTCCGGATAGATCTCAGCCGCATTGCCGACGAGGCCGACGGAGAGCGCCCGCTTGTCCTTCACTGCCGCGTCGATCATCGAGAGCGCAGTATCGAGATCGGGCGCGATCTCCTGCAGATAGCCGATCTCCCGGCGCTTCTTCGCCCGCTCCGCGTCGATATCGACACAGAGGATCGCCGCCCCCGCCATCCGGCCGGCAAGCGGCTGGGCGCCGCCCATGCCGCCAAGCCCCGCCGTCAGCACGAAACGCCCGGAGAGATCGCCGCCGAAACGGCGTTCGGCGATGCGCATGAAGATCTCGTAGGTGCCCTGGATCACGCCCTGGCTGCCGATATATTGCCAGGCGCCGGCCGTCAGCCCGCCCCAGCAGATCAACCCTTTTCGCTGCAAATCATAGAACACCTCGGCCTTCGCCCATTGGCCGACAATGTTGCAATTGGCCATGATGACGAGCGGCGCCTTGGCGTGGGTCTTCAAGAGCCCCACCGGCTTGCCGGACTGGATGACGAGCGTCTGGTCCTCGTCCATTTCGATGAGCGTCTTGACGATAGCCCGGTGCGCCGGCCAGTTGCGCGCCGCCTTGCCAAGTGCTGCATAGACGACCAGATTGTCAGGATCCTCGCCGACCGAAAGCACGTTTTCCAGGAGCCGCAGCAGCGCTTCCTGCCGCCAGCCCTTGGCGCGCAGCTCCGGTCCACCGGGGATGGGAAAACCAGGATGACGGGGATTGGCCTTGGGCATCGTCTCGTTCCTCTTTGTCTTGTCGGCGGGGTGGTTGCCCCACGCATTCATGGCGACGGGAGGTCGCTGCCTCTCGTTTATGGCGGGGGCAGATCCCTGCTCCCTTGCATTCGTGGCACGCGCAAGTCGCCGCCTCTCATGCTTGTGGCGACGGGTGGTGACGGCCCGACACGCACTGGCGAGAGCGGCCAATGAGGCTCGCCGCCGAGGCAGCGAACCTCATTCACTTCGGCGGCAGCGTCTCGACGAACGCGATCGCCCCATCCAGCAACCGCCGGCGCAGCGCATCATCGCCATAGGCATCCGCCCCTGCGCGCACCCAGCCATGCATCGCCCGTCCGTTCATCACCATCAGCTCGATATCCGGCAACGCCAACGCCCAGCCGTCATTGCCCTTGCCGAGGCGCACGAGCAGAGAGCCCTTGCGCGCGCCAAGTAGCAGGTTGCCTTGAAGCAGATAGGCCCAGCCGCCGAACATGGCCTTTTCCGAAAGCCCGGCGCGGTCACCGAGCTCTTCGCGGATTAGTTCCTCTAGCCCTGCATCGCGCGCCATCACCCTGCTCCCGTCAGCTACGGCCGGAAAGCGCGTAGCGGGCGAGCTCGATGCCCATCGCCTTTTCAACCGATGGATAGACCGTCGGGTCGAGCACGCTGGAGGACAGCGGGATCACCGTCTTCGGCACATGCAGCACGAAGATCCTCATGCCCACCTGCAGCTGGCCGACACTCAAAGGCTCGCCCTCCCGCGACAGCGTGGTGATGACGTCGGGGAAGGTCCCAAGCCGCGTGCCTTCCGCAGAGTCAACCGCCATATACTCGTTCATCACGTGCAATACCGTTGAGTCAGCGCCCTTCCCCAGCGTCACCGTGCCGATGTCGAAGGCTTCCTTGGTATAGACGACCGATTTGTCGGTGATCGTGCCCTCGGCGAGGATCGCGCCATTGGTCGACTTGACGATCGCGTCGATCACTGCGCTGCCGCCCTTGGCTTCCGCCGCGATGATCGCCTCGCCGAGCGCCAGCGCCAGCGAGATGCCGCCCAGCGCCGCATTGGCTTTCACATAGGATGCCCTGACCGGATTGCGGCAGGAGGCAATGAAGCCGCCGGACATGTCGGAGGCGGTGCGCAAGACCGGCGAGACCTTGGCCGTGGCGCCGCGCACCACCAGCTCGATGTAGCGGTTTTCCTCGCGGTTTCCCCCGACCGCCGTCTGGATCATCGGCTCGGGCGAGCCGGCAAGGCCGATCGAGCCCATGTCACCGGTCGGGTGCGCGCGGATGTCGCCGACCGCGTCCACCACCTTGGTGCCGAGGATCGCCGACGGCAGCCAGCCGTTCAGCGTCGAGGACTTGCCGTTCTGGCCGATGATGAGCCCCGAGAGCTTCTCGCCGAGCGCCTCCTGCAACAGCTGCACGGCCTTGACGTAATCGACCCCACGCATCTCCCAAGGTGTGGTCGAGGCCGGTGCACCGATCGCGGCGGCCGTAGCCACCCAGTCCTGTGCCTCGAGTTCGTCGATCGAGACGAGCTCGGGTTTGCCGATCGAGACCGCTGCATAGCCGAGCATACGACCATGATCGGCCCAGCCGCCGCCCCCGGCGGCATAGACGGAACCGCCCTTGACCGCTGCCTCGACATCCTTTTCCTTCAGTATCCGGCCCATCTCACACCTTCTCCTGCAATTTCTTGTCGAGTCGCTTCACCGCATCGAAGAGAACGGCCGCGCCGAGCGCGATATCGTCGTTTTCGGCCCATTCCTCCGGCGCATGCGAGCGCCCGCCGAGGCAGGGAATGAAGATCATCGCCGAACGGGTGATGCGTCCCATCCAGGCGGTGTCGTGACCGGCGCCGGAGGCCATGCGCCGATGCTTGGCGCCGATCGCATCGCAGCTTTCTTCGAGCGTTGAAAGCAGGAGCGGATCGCCCGGCGTCGGGTGGTTGTCCGAGATCACATTGGCGGGCGGGATCGTCACGCCCGATGCCTCGGCGACACCCTGGCAAAGGGAGCCGAGCGTTGCCAGGAACCGCTCCATTTGCGGCCGCAGCTCGGCACGCGCATCGATCAGCAGCCGGACGCGAGACGGCACCACATTGGCTGCATTCGGCTCGATCGAGAATTCACCGACGGTCGCGGTGAAATGCCCGTCGCCGTGAGAAAATTCCGTCGCCAGCCGCTCGATCTCCAGCACCAGATGCGAGGCGGCAACCAGCGCATCGCGCCGGTGCCCCATCGGCGTCGTACCGGCATGGTCCGCCTGGCCCTCGACGATGATCTCGATGCGGGTGATGCCCGAGATGGCGGTAACCACCCCGACATCGAGCCGCCCAGTCTCCAGTATGGGCCCCTGTTCGATGTGCAGTTCGAGGAAGGCCTTGATGTCGGAGCGTTTCGAGCCGGAAAGCCTGGAGGGGTCACCGCCCACCTCGACGATACCCTGCCTGAGGCTCAGATCCCCTTGCGTGCGGCTGAGCCACCCATCGGGCAGCACGCCCGCCATGCCGCGGCTGCCGACGCAGGAAACGCCGAAGATCGACACTTCCTCGGCCAGGAAATCAACGATCTCCAGATCGTGGTCGAGGTCGATGCCGTTGTCAGAAAGCGCGCGCGCCACTTCAAGCGCCGCCGCCACGCCGGCGATGCCATCGAAGCGGCCGCCATCCGGCACCGTGTCGGAATGGGAGCCGAGCAGGATGGTGCCGAGCGCCGACTTTTTCCCCTTGCGCCGGCCGATCAGGTTACCGGCGGCGTCGATGCGGGTTTCAAGCCCGGCCGCGCGAAAACGCCGGTCGAGAAAGGCCCGGCCTTCGAGGAACAGCGGCGTGAAGGCGCGGCGTGTGTAGGGCCGGTCCGGCTCGGTGATACCAGCCAGGCCGTTGACGATGCCGGCAATCCGGCTGGCACTGACGGGCAGATTGGCCGGAACTTTGTGGGCGGTCTTGCTCATCACATTTCCTACATCTCGATGCCGGATGCGAGCGGAAAATCGCACGCACTTTTCCGCATCCCGCTTTACAGAGCCAAAGTGGCGAGCGGCCGGACAAACTGTCCCGCACCCGGCTCGGCCAAAACCTGGCGACCATCGAAGGCAAGTCTGCCCCGCAGATAGGTCGCCGAAATCCGCCAGGGCAGTCGAATGCCATTATAGGGCGACCAGCCGACGACGTTGTGACCGCTCTCGGCCGCATCATAGACATAGGGCTCCGGCGTCATGACGATGATGTCGGCATCCTTTCCAGGTTCCAGCGCACCCTTCTGATGATCAAGACGGAAATGCCTGGCCGGGTTCAGCGTCATCAGCTCGGCTGCGCGCGTCAAGGGAATGCCGCGCTCCAGCGCGCCCTTGACGAAGAGCGGCACCATGACTTCGAGCCCCGGCACGCCAGATGCGTTCGCCAGCATGTCCGGATTGGTCTTGCGATCCTCAGACCAGCTGACGTGATCGGTCGAGACCATCGTCACCGTGCCGTCGGCCACGTGCCGCCAGAGCTTTTCCACCTCGGCGCGCGGCCGGATCGGCGGGTTGATCTTGGCCTTGCCGCCGAGACGGCGAACACCGTTTTCTTCGTCGAGCGTCAGGTAGTGGATGCAGCACTCGATCGTCGCTTTGTAGCCCTGGGCGCGATAGGCGGCAGCAATCTCATAGCCGCGCCCGAGTGAGCAGTGCACCACATGCGCCGGGCAGCCGGTGGCGGCACCCGTCTCGTAGATCTGGTTGGTGGCGAGCAGTTCCGTCAGCGGCGGACGCGACAGCCCATGGGCGCGGTAGTCGGTGATGCCAGCCGCCTTGACCTTGTCGATCGCGGCACGCACCGCCTCGTCATCCTCGTTGTGGACGCCGGCTGAAAGCCCGGTCGGCGCGATCGCCCGGAAGCAGTCTTCGAGAAGGGCTGCCGGAATGCGGGGAAAGCGCTTTGGATCGGTGCCGAAGGTCGAGAACTTGAAGGCGGCGACACCCGCCTCCACCATCTCGCCGATGCGCGCCGGTCCCTCCTCCGGGTCCACGGTGCCATAGAGCGCGAAGTCGATGCGCGCCTGCGGTCCCGCATGGTCGATCTTGCGGCGAAGGGCTTCGGCAGAGCAGACGAGATTGCCCTCGTCATAGGGCATGTCGACAATGGTGGTCACACCGCCGGCCGCCGCCGAACGGGTCGACCACAGGAAATCCTCCTGGTTCTTCTGCGACAGCGAATGGACCTGCGCGTCGACGGCTCCGGGCAGGATCAGCGCGTTGCCGAGATCATGCCGCTCCCGCGCGGCGGGTGCAGCCCCTTGCCCGACATGCACCACCTTGCCGTCGCGCACCGCCACGTGGCCGCCTTCGACGATCCTTTCGGGGAGAACAACGGTGCCTTTCAGAACGAGATCGAAATCGGACATGCTGCTCTCCCAATCGGATTATTTGTCGAGCGCGAAGAAGTCATCGAATTCCGGCATCGGCGCCAGAGCGACGAAGGAGCGCAACAGGTCGTGGCAGGTGAACGCATCCTGCAGCGCCTCGATCTCCTTCGAGAGCGGCCGGTCTTTGAGATACATGGGGCTGACCGAACGGGTCTGGTCATAGGCGCGCTTGACGATCCCCTGCGGCTGGTCGCCGACGAGATCGATCGCCTGGGCCGAAAGCATCGCCTCGATCGCGGCGAGCTGGCGCAGATCGCGCACCTGGGTTTCCATGCGCTCGACGATCAGCGGCAGGAAGGTCGCCTCCTCTTCGAGACCGCCGGCAACCACGATCGACTGCGCCGAAAGCGGCACGGCGAGCGACTGCACGCGCATATAGAGTTCGACCGCAAGCTTCATCAGCGGCCCGAGCCCGGTCGCGACTTCCCCCGGCGCCACCAGATTGACCGAGAGATTGCGGCGTCCGCCGTTCGACAGCAGGATGCAGCGGTTCAAAACGTTGCGCGCCGCATGGGAAAAGGCGATCTGCGCCGCCTCGATATAGAGCGTCGTCGTCAGCGGCAGCGATGCGCCGGAGGAATGGACCTGGCCGCCGATGACAACAGGGTTGTCGTCGGAGAGATAGGTCTGCTCCACCAGCCGGCCGGCGGCGACCAGCAGCGTATCGACGACCGCGCCGAAGACCTGGGCGGTCATGCGCAGGCTCAAGGGATCGTGGATCGCCGTAGGTAACGGCCAGTCGGAAATGCCGGACTGGCCATAGAGCCAGGAGCCGACCAGCGCCTCGCCGCGGGTCGAGAGCGTCGCGGCCACCCGCCACGGGTCGGCGGAGGCACCGAGCGCCTGAGACGACATGACGCCGGTGACGAGCAACACGCGGATCGCGGCCGCCGCCTCGCGCAGCACGTTTACGGCAGCGGCAAAGGAAATGGCGTTGACGCTGAGAGCCGCCAGTGCATCGCGCGGCTGCATGACGAACGGCTTGAGACCCGCCTCGGCAAGCGCCGTATCGGCCGAAACGAGGCGCCCTTGGTAATAGGCCTCGCCGACACCGGTCAGCACCGAGGCGATCTGGCCCATCAGCCCGATATCGGCGCAGCCCATGGAGCCGTGGCGGCGCACGGCCGGAATGATGTCGTGCTCGCTGAGTGCCAGAAACGCCCGGATCAGGTCCGGGCTGCAGCCGGTGTGGCCCCGCATCGCGGTGTTCACGCGGATGGCGATCGCCATGCGTACGATCGCCGGCGCAAAGAATTCGCCGGTGCCGAAATGGTGGGCCCTGACCAGCGCATTGTTGAATTCGGCGAGATCGTCGGCGGTCCAGAGCCGGTCCTTCATCGAGCCGACGCCGGTGTTGGAGCCGTAGACGGGAAGCCCCATCGCGACACGTTCGGCAACCACCTTGTGGGCGGCGGCCACCCGTTCCATGCCGCCGTCGTCGGCCACCGGTCGCGCCCTTCCCGCCCCGATATCCTCGAGCGTCGCGAAGTCCAGCGGTTTCCCGCAGAGAACGGTGGTTTTGACCTGATACAGCATGCCGATAAATATCCTTCCGCGCCGAGCGCGCTTCGGTTTCGAAACGGTGCGCGGATGCTCTGATGTCTCGCACCCGACGCTCGAAAACGCCGGGGTGCTTCATGCATGCTATGCGCTTATCGCGCATCCATGCTATATCCCAAATCCGGAACGGGTGATGCATATTTCAGAACGCACCTGGTGAAGGTGCCACGTCCGGGGTCATTGGAATGGATATGGCGACGATCGCGTTGGTCGATGCGGTGCTTCGTGAAGGTGGCGTTCGCCGCGCCGCAACTCGCTGCGGCCGGGCGCCGTCGAGCGTGAGCGCCGCGGTCAAGCGCTTCGAGCAGGCGATCTCCATGCCGCTTTTCCGTCGGGAAGAAACAGCGCTGGTGGTGACGCTCGAAGCGCGCGCGCGCGCCGTCGACGTCGAAGAGGCAACCGGCAAGATCACCGCCATCCTGGAAGGCGTCGGACGGGAGACGACCGCCCCCGTGCCGCCGATCGGCCTCGTCGCGCTCGACCGCTTCGTGCGCATCGCCCGCTCCGGCAGCATCCGTGCCACGGCAAAGGCGCTCGGCCTCGGCCAGCCGCAACTGACGCGGCAGATGGCGGATCTCGAACGCCATCTCGGCACCAGGCTGTTCGAACGCTCCCATGGCGGGGTCCTCTGTACGCCAACCGCGGAGCGGATCATTCCGCTCAGCGAGGCCCTGCTCGATATCTGGGCGCGGCTGACCCACGCCTCTGCCGACCGCTTTCGCCGCGACGTCGCCACCTGGCGGCTCGGCGCCGTCATGCCGCTTGGTCCGGAAAGCGAGATCGCCCGCATGCTGGCGGCCCTGACGGCAAACTGGCACCGCGCCCGCCCGCGCCAACCACTGTTCATTTCCAGCACCACGGCCGACGAACTGCTCGTCGGCCTTCGCAGCCGACGGTTCGATGCCGCGCTGCTCGATGTCGCCGAGATCCCGGCCGACTGCGACGGCCGGCTGGTGTCGCAGACGCCGCTGGTGCTGGCGGGGCCAGCCTCCGCCCTTTCGGAACTGGGCGGCAACCTGCCCCGGCTGCTCGCCGCCTGCCCGATCGCGGTGCCGAGCGTCCGGAGCGGCCTTCGCCGCGAGGCCGCGCGCTTCCTCGACGACACGCTTGATGAAGCCGAACGGCGGCGCATCACCCTCGTCGAGGTCGATTCCATCCCCGTCATCATCAACCTCGTTCGCCAGCACGGCTATCTCTCGGTGCTGCCGCAATCCTCGCTCGCCCGCGTGCATCGCCCGCCAGCCATGATCCGGCTCGGCCCCGCCTATCGGCAGTCGCTGACACTCGTCTGGCCGCGCGGCGCCTTCGCCGCCGAGATCGGCGAGTTGATGATTTCGATGATGAAGATGAGCGCCGAGACGAGATCGCCGGCGGAATCAGTTCCTGATCATCGGCCGCCAAACGCCTGAAACGACTCTGAAATTCCCGCTTGAATCGATACTTGAAGTGCGCGCTCAGCTCTTCAGCTTCAGCCGCCTGCGCGTTTCGCTCGGGCTTTCGCGGTAGTGCGCCCTGTAGCTGCGCGAGAAAGAAGACGACGAGTTGAAGCCGGAGATCGCGGC
This sequence comes from Ensifer sp. ENS06, assembly GCF_014852205.1. Classification (NCBI taxonomy): domain Bacteria; kingdom Pseudomonadati; phylum Pseudomonadota; class Alphaproteobacteria; order Hyphomicrobiales; family Rhizobiaceae; genus Ensifer; species Ensifer sp. ENS06. The sequence continues at coordinate 831,829 of NZ_JACVBC010000002.1, forward strand.
AATGTCGGCAAATTCCATCCGCGTCTCGATCACCTTGCGCCGCGCCGCATTGAGACGAAGCGCCAGGTAGTGCTCGTGCGGCGCAACGCCCATCGTGTCGCGAAAGAGATCTTGCAGATGCCGGGTGCTGACGCCGATGCGGCGGGCGAGCCTGGCGAGCGTCAAGGGCGCTTCCACCGTTTCCTCCATCAGCTTGACGGCGGCACCGACGCGTGGATCGAGAATGCGCATGTTGCCGATCGTCGGCATCTGCAGGAGATCGCCGCGGGTGCGCTCCTGCTCGTAGATGAAGAGGCGGGAGACTTCGAGTGCCAGCGAATAGCCATGCGCCCGGCGGATCAGCTCCAGCATCAGGTCGAGCGTCGGCAACGAGCCACCGGTCGTGATGCGCTTGCCGTCGATGACGAAGCGCTCGCGCACCATCGTCACCTGCGGGTAGGCGGCGGTGAAATCCTCGAAATCCTCCCAGTGGGTCGTCGCCTTGAAATTGTCGAGCAGGCTGGTCTCGGCAAGCAGCCAGGAGCCGGATTCGATGCCGGCCATCAGCTCGCGGTGCCGCGCGGTCTGCGAGAGCAGCATCTTTAGCTGCGAAGTGGCGCTGCGCTGCCAGTTGTAGCTCGAGAGGATGAAAAGCGGCGACGTCTCGCGCTGCGGCCGGAAGATACCGGAGACCGGAATGGGGATGCCGCTCTTCGTTTCGATCGGCGCACCGTCGGGGCTGAAGATCGTCCAGTCGTAGAGCGGGCGGCCGGCAATGCGGTTGGCGGCACGCATCGGCTCGATGACTGAGGCAACGAGGATCAGATTGGTCTCCGGCAGCACCAGGACATCGACGTGCTGCACCTGCGAAACGTTCTGATCCATGCCCAAACTTCTCCACTCTGTCGCCGATAATGTATAGAATGAAGCCGATAATGAAAAGCAACGCGGTCTTTCTTGGCTCGTAATGGGCGCAATAAAAGGGAGACAGCAATGCCGCTCAGCATGAACCGCGAGGTATTCATCACCTGTGCCGTCACCGGCTCGGGAGACACCGTTTCAAAGTCCAGCCACGTGCCGATCACGCCGAAACAAATCGCCGAAGCGGCGGTCGAGGCGGCCAAGGCCGGCGCTGCCGTGGTCCACTGCCACGTCCGCGATCCGGAGACCGGCGCGCCGGCCCGCAGGCTCGATCTCTACAGGGAAGTGACTGACCGTATCCGCTCTGCCGATGTCGACATGGTGCTGAACCTGACCGCCGGCATGGGCGGGGACCTGATCTTCGGCAATGTCGAAAGCCCGCTCCCGCTCAGCGAGAAAGGCACCGACATGGCCGGTGCCACCGAGCGCGTCGCCCACGTGGCCGAATGTCTGCCGGAAATCTGCACGCTCGACTGTGGCACCATGAACTTTTCGCTCGGCGACTACGTCATGACCAACACGCCGTCGATGCTGCGCGAGATGGCCCGTCAGATGACCGCACTCGGCGTGCGCCCGGAGATCGAGGCCTTCGACACCGGCCACCTCTGGTTCGCCAAGCAACTCGTCGAGGAAGGCCTGATCGAGGATCCGGTGCTGATCCAGCTCTGCATGGGCATTCCGTGGGGCGCGCCCGACGACCTCAACACCTTCATGGCCATGGTCAACAACGTGCCCGCCAACTGGACCTTCTCCGCCTTCTCTATCGGCCGCAACGCGCTCGCCTATCCGGCCGCAGCCATCCTTGCCGGCGGCAACGTCCGCGTCGGCCTCGAAGACAACCTCTATATCGGCAAGGGCCAGCTCGCCACCAACGGTCAGCTCGTCGAAAAGGCGGTTGGCGTCATCGAGGGCATGGGCGCCAAGATCATCGGACCGAAAGAGGTCCGCGAGAAACTGAAGCTGACGAAGCGCTGAGCAAGGACTGGACACCATGAGATTTATCACCAAAGCAGCCTGCGTCGGCGGCGGCGTCATCGGCGGCGCCTGGGTGGCGCGCTTTGCGCTTGCCGGCATCGACGTAAAAATCTTCGACCCGCATCCGGAAGCCGAGCGCATCATCGGCGAAGTCATGGCCAATGCCGAGCGCGCCTATGCCATGCTGACCATGGCGCCGTTGCCGCCGAAGGGAAAACTCACCTTCTGCAAGAGCATCGAGGAAGCGGTCGAAGGTGCTGACTGGATTCAGGAAAGCGTGCCGGAGCGGCTGGAACTGAAGCGCGGCGTGATCACCAAGATCGATGCCGCCGCAAGGCCCGATGCGCTGATCGGGTCCTCCACCTCAGGCCTTTTGCCCTCCGACCTGCAGTCCGAGATGCACCACCCCGAGCGCATGTTCGTGGCGCATCCCTACAACCCCGTCTACCTTTTGCCGCTCGTCGAGCTCGTCGGCGGCAAGAAGACGTCGAAGGCGACGATCGAGCGCGCCATGCAGGGCGTCGAGCAGATCGGCATGAAGGGCGTCGTCATCGCCAAGGAGATCGAGGCCTTCGTCGGCGACCGCCTGCTCGAGGCGCTCTGGCGCGAGGCGCTCTGGCTGATCCAGGACGACATCTGCGATACCGAAACGCTCGACAACGTCATGCGTTATTCCTTCGGCATGCGCTGGGCGCAGATGGGCCTGTTCGAGACCTACCGCATCGCCGGCGGCGAGGCCGGCATGCGCCACTTCCTCGCCCAGTTCGGCCCCTGCCTGAAATGGCCCTGGACGAAGTTCACCGACGTCGTCGACCTCGACGATGCGTTGGTCGAAAAGATCGGCGCCCAGTCGGACGCACAGGCCGCCGGTCGCTCGATCCGCGAGCTCGAACGCATCCGCGACGAAAACCTCGTCGGCATCATGCATGCGCTGAAATCCGGTAACGGCGGCGAAGGCTGGGGTGCGGGCAAGCTACTTGCCGATTTCGAGGCCAAGCTCTGGGCCAACGCCCGGAAGCCGGAAGCCGACCTCGGCGACGTCAAGCCGCTGCGCATCCTCGACACCAAGGTCAGCGCCGCCTGGGTCGATTACAACGGCCACATGACCGAGCACCGTTATCTCCAGGTTTTCGGCGACACCTCCGACGGCGTGCTGCGCCTGATCGGCGTCGACCTCGACTATGTCCGCGACGGTCACAGCTACTACACGGTCGAGACCCATATCCGGAACCTTGGCGAAGCCAAGCTCGGCGAGGCGCTCTACTCGACCTGCCAGATCCTGTCGTCGGACGAAAAGCGTCTGCACATCTTTTCGACGATCTACAACGCCGCAACCAACGAGGCCGTCGCCACCGCCGAACAGATGATGCTGCATGTCGACAGCAAGGCCGGCAAGGCGGTCGCGGCACCCGAGGCGGTGCTGAGCAAGCTCCGCGCAATCACTGAAGCCCACGCGCAACTGCAGACGCCCGATGGTGCCGGACGCTTCGTCGGCCAGAAGCGCGCCTGACCGCAACAGCGGCAGGCCAGCAACAACAGGCAGCTTCGCCTTCCGGCGGAGCCGCAAACCGCAGCCGAAGGACGCTTGAGGAGGCGGCCATCGTTTGCGGCACCGACGTCAGCGGCGCGAAAACGAGGGGAACAACACAATGAATTTCGCACTGACCGAAGAACAGCAGATGATCGTCGATACGGTCAGGAGCTTCGTCGAAACGGAAATCTATCCGCATGAGGACGAGGTCGAGCGCACCGGCGTAGTGCCGCGCGAACTCGGTCAGGAGATCGCCCGCAAATGCAAGGAGATCGGCTTCTTCGGCTGTAATTTCCCGGAGGAAGTCGGCGGCGCCGGTCTCGATCACACCTCCTTCACCCTGGTCGAGCGCGAGCTTGGCCGCGGCTCCATGGGCCTGACCGTCTTCTTCGGTCGCCCCTCTGGCATCCTGATGGCCTGCAACGCCGAGCAGCGCGAAAAGTACCTGCTGCCGGCCGTCAAAGGTGACAAGTTCGATGCGCTTGCGATGACCGAGCCGGACGCCGGCTCGGACGTGCGCGGCATGAAGTGCTTTGCCCGCAAGGACGGCGACGACTGGATCGTCAACGGCACGAAGCATTTCATCAGCCACGCCGACATCGCCGATTTCGTCATCGTCTTCATCGCGACCGGCGAAGAGGATACGCCGCGCGGCCCGAAGAAGAAGATCACCTGCTTTCTCGTCGATCGCGACACGCCCGGCTTCGAGATCCGCAAGGGCTACAATTCCGTGTCGCACCGCGGCTACAACAACTGTGTCCTGACCTTCGACGATTGCCGCCTGCCCTCCGCTCAGATACTCGGCGAGGTGCACAAGGGTTTCGACGTTGCCAACGACTGGCTGTTCGCCACCCGCCTGACGGTGGCGGCGACTTCGGTCGGCCGTGCCCGTCGCGCCTTCGACTATGCGCTGAATTACGCCGCCGAACGCAAGCAGTTCGGCAAGCCGATCGGTGCCAACCAGGGCGTCTCCTTCAAGCTCGCCGACATGATCACCGAGATCGACGCCGCCGACCTCCTGACCCTTTCGGCCGCCTGGCGGCTCGATAACGGCCTGCCCTCGAACCGCGAGATTGCCTCGGCCAAGGTTTTTGCCACCGAGATGCTCGCCCGCGTCACCGACGAGGCGATCCAGATCTTCGGCGGCATGGGCCTGATGGACGACCTGCCGCTCGCCCGCTTCTGGCGCGACGCCCGCGTCGAACGCATCTGGGACGGCACGTCTGAAATCCAGCGCCACATCATCAGCCGCGACCTGCTGCGGCCGCTGGGAGCGTGATCGGCCGATGATACGCTCCCTCGACCGCCTCATCCGCCCGCGCACCATCGCCGTCTTCGGCGGCAAGGAAGCGCGGCGTGTCATCGAGCAATGCGACAAGATGGGCTTTACCGGTGAGATCTGGCCGGTGCACCCGCGCGAAGCCGAAATCCTCGGCCGCAAGTGCTATCGCTCGGTGGCAGAACTGCCAGGCGCACCGGATGCCTCCTTCGTCGGCGTCAACCGGCAGCTGACGATCGATATCATCCGCGATCTTGCAAGCCGCGGCGCCGGCGGCGCCGTCTGCTACGCCTCCGGCTTTCGCGAGGCGGCAAGCGAGCTTGACGACGGCAACGACATGCAGGAGGCGCTGGTGGCGGCTGCCGGCGACATGCCGATCGTCGGGCCGAATTGCTACGGCTTCATCAACATGCTCGATGGCGCCCTGCTCTGGCCGGACCAGCACGGCATGCAACGCGTCGAAAAAGGCGTCGCGATCCTGACGCAGTCCTCCAACATCGCCTGCAACATTTCGATGCAGACGCGCGGTCTGCCGCTTGCCTATGTCATGACCGCCGGCAACCAGGCGCAGACGGGCCTCTCCGACATCGCCTGCGCCGTGCTCGAAGACCCGCGCGTCACCGCCGTCGGCCTGCATATCGAGGGTTTCGACAGCGTTGTTGCCCTCGAGCGGCTGGCGACGCGCGCGCGCGAACTCGGCAAACCGGTCGTGACGCTGAAGGTCGGCAAGTCGGAAGCGGCACAGCTTGCGACGGTGTCGCACACCGCATCGCTTGCCGGCAACGACCGCGTCTCCTCGGCGCTTCTTGCCCGCCTCGGCATCGGCCGCGTCGACACGTTGCCGGCGCTCTTGGAAACGCTGAAGCTGCTGCATGTGGCGGGCCCACTCGAGAGCAACGACATCTCCTCGATGAGCTGCTCCGGCGGCGAGGCCTCGCTGATGGCGGATGCCGGCGAGCGCTACCGGGTCAATTACCGGCCCTTGCGCGACGAGCAGAAGAAGCCGCTGAAGGATGCGCTCGGCGAGATGGTGACGATCGCCAACCCGCTTGACTACCACACCTTCGTCTGGGGCAACCGCGAGAAGCAGACCACCGCCTTTACCGCCATGATGAAGGGCGGCTACGCGATCAATCTGCTCGTGCTCGACTTCCCGCGCCTTGACCGCTGCGACCCGGCAGACTGGGAAACCACCTGCCATGCGGTGATCGACGCGGCCCGGGCAACGGGTGCCCGCGCCGGCATCGTCGCCAGCCTTGGCGAAAACATGCCGGAAGCCACCGCCCTCTTCCTGATGAAGGCGGGCGTCGTGCCCTTCTTCGGCATCGAGGAAGCACTGGCAGCCATCGAGACGGCTGCCGAGATCGGCACCGCCTGGGCCAAGCCCGTCCCGCCCCGCCTGCACGATGGCCGTGTCGCCGCTGCCGGTGAAGCCATCACGCTCAGCGAACACGAGGCCAAGGTGGAGCTTGCTGCCGCCGGCCTGACCGTGCCGAAGGGCAAGACCGCAGCAACCGCCGAAGAAGCCGCAGACGCTGCCGAAGCGCTCGGTTTCCCGGTCGTGCTGAAAGGCCTCGGCGTCGCCCACAAGACCGAAGCGGGTGCCGTGAAGCTCAACCTTGCGAGCCGCGCGGACGTCCTTGCGGCGGCCAAGGCCATGGCCGCCGTCACCTCCGGGTACCTTGTCGAGAAGATGGTGGCGAAACCGGTCGCCGAGCTCATTATCGGCGCCATGCGCGACCCCGTCGCCGGCCCGGTTTTGACGATCGGTGCCGGCGGCATCCTCGTGGAACTGCTCGATGATTCCGCCATCCTGACGCTGCCGACGACGCCGGAAGCGATCGGGGAAGCAATCGGCGGGCTGAAGATCCGCAAGCTGCTCGACGGCTATCGCGGCGCGCCTGCTGCCGATTACGCCGCTTTAACCGCGGCTGTCGCGGCAGCGGCATCCTATGTCGTTGCAAACGCTTCGAAACTCGAAGAACTGGATATCAATCCATTGATGGTGTTGCCGAACGGTCAGGGTGCCGTTGCCGCCGACGCTCTCATTCGCCGGAGGAACTGACCCTGATGACCGGACCTATCCTCACACGCCGCGAAGGCGGTATTCTGGAAGTCACGATCGACCGGCCGAAGGCGAACGCCATCGACCTGAAAACCAGCCGGGTCATGGGCGAGATCTTCCGCGACTTCCGCGACGACGACAGCCTACGTGTTGCGATCATCACCGGCGCCGGTGAAAAATTCTTCTGTCCGGGATGGGACCTGAAGGCTGCTGCCGACGGTGACGCGGTCGATGGTGACTATGGCGTCGGCGGCTTCGGCGGCATGCAGGAACTGCGCGATCTCAACAAGCCGATCATCGCCGCGATCAACGGCATCTGCTGTGGCGGCGGCCTCGAGATCGCGCTTTCGACCGACCTGATCCTTGCCGCCGAACACGCGACCTTCGCGTTGCCCGAAATCCGCTCCGGCACCGTTGCCGATGCTGCCTCGATCAAGCTGCCGAAGCGCATCCCCTATCACATCGCCATGGACATGCTTCTGACCGGCCGCTGGCTCGACGTGCAGGAAGCCCACCGCTGGGGCTTCGTCAACGAGATCCTGCCGGCGGGCAAACTGATGGAGCGCGCCTGGGAGCTCGCCCGCCTGCTCGAAAGCGGCCCGCCGCTGGTCTATGCGGCGATCAAGGAAGTGGTCCGCGCCGCCGAGGGCGAAGCCTTCCAGACGACCATGAACAAGATCACCCAGCGGCAGTTCAAGACTGTCGATATTCTCTATTCGAGCGAAGACCAGCTGGAGGGCGCGCGCGCCTTCGCGGAGAAGCGCGACCCCGTGTGGAAGGGTCGCTGAGACCGAACGAGAATGCGTGCGGTTTCCGCCCGCAACGCGCTTCGAACAGCACCGCCGACCCTTGGCGGCGTAGGCAACAGAGCCGGATGACCGGCACCGGAACGTGACGAGACGCGCGGGCAACATCGCGCGCCATTAAACACGTGTCCATAAGCCGCGCTTATGGAAATAAATTGTAATTTAGGGCGTTACAACAAGAGTTCCAGCGATTACGCTTATCGATCTGAACGAAGGACGCCCGGCCAGAAGGAAGGAGAGACAAGAACCCGGAAGAAAACAAGCGGCCCTCCGGCCCAGTCCGAAGCCATCGATACAATGGCTGTACGCAGCAATCTCTACCAACCACAACGAACGGCGAATGCCGACGAGAAAAGGGAACAGGGGAATGAGCGATTACAAGGATTACCTCACACGACAGGTCATGCTCGGCAAGATGAACCGGCGCGAGTTTTTGGGCCGCGCGGCGGCAGCCGGCATTCTCGCCTCGACGGCCGGCACTTTGTTTGCCACCAGCGCTGCAGCGCAGGAGCCGAAGCGCGGCGGTCACCTGAAACTCGGTCTCGAAGGCGCTGCCGCCACCGACTCGAAGGACCCGGCCAAGGCGCTGTCGCAATTCATGTTCGTCGTCGGCCGCAACTGGGGCGACATGCTCGTCGAAAGCCACCCGACGACCGGCGCGCCGGTGCCGGCACTCGCCGAATCCTGGGAGCCCTCGACCGACGCGTCGACCTGGACCTTTACCATCCGCAAGGGCGTAAAATTCCACGACGGCAAGGAGCTGACGCTCGACGACGTCATCAAGACGCTGCAGCGCCACACCGACGAAAAGTCTGAATCCGGCGCGCTCGGCGTGATGAAGTCGATCAAGGAAATCAAGGCCGACGGCGACAAGCTGGTGCTCGTGCTGACCGAAGGCAATGCCGACCTGCCGCTGCTTCTGACCGACTATCACCTCATCATCCAGCCGGGCGGCGGCATCGACAAGCCGGACGCGATGATCGGCACCGGCCCCTTCAAGGTGACGAGCTTCGAAGCCGGCGTTCGTGCCACCTTCGAGAAGAATGCCGACGACTGGCGCACCGACCGCGGCTATGTGGACTCGGTCGAGCTGATCGCCATGAACGACGCCACGGCCCGCATCGCCGCGCTTTCCTCCGGCCAGGTGCACTACATCAACCGCGTCGATCCGAAGACGGTCAACCTTCTGAAGAAGGCGCCGACGGTCGAGATCCTGAACACGTCCGGCCGCGGCCATTACGTGTTCATCATGCATTGCAACACAGCACCCTTCGACAACAACGACCTGCGCATGGCGCTGAAATATTCGATGGACCGCGAGACCATGGTCCAGCGCATCCTCGGCGGTTACGGCAAGGTCGGCAACGACTTCCCGATCAACGACACCTACGCCCTCTTCCCCGAAGGCATCGAGCAGCGTGCCTATGATCCGGACAAGGCGGCCTTCCACTACAAGAAATCCGGCCACAGCGGTCCGGTACTGCTGCGCACCTCCGACGTCGCCTTCCCGGGTGCTGTCGATGCAGCGGTGCTCTACCAGGAAAGCGCCAAGAAGGCGGGCATCGAGATCGAGGTCAAGCGCGAGCCGGGCGACGGCTACTGGACCAACGTCTGGAACGTGCAGCCCTTCTCCACCTCCTACTGGGGCGGCCGTCCGACCCAGGACCAGATGTACTCCACCGCCTATCTTTCGACCGCCGACTGGAACGACACCCGCTTCAAGCGTCCGGATTTCGACAAGATCCTGCTCGAGGCCCGCTCGGAACTCGACGAGGCCAAGCGCAAGGACATGTACCGCACCATGGCCATGATGGTGCGTGACGAAGGCGGCCTGATCCTGCCGATGTTCAACGACTTCGTGAACGCCTCCACCAAGCAGGTGAAAGGCTACGTGCACGACATCGGCAACGACATGTCGAACGGCTATGTCGCAACCCGGGTATGGCTGGACGCATGATGATGGAAAGCGGACCGCTCACTGGTCCGGTTCCGACGGATGGAACCGCGGGTGCAACACACCCGCGGTCTGCCGAACTTTCCGGAGTACCAGCAAAACCCAACCCTGCCGCCAATCCCTCGAATGGTGAAATCGGCGGCACCTTCTGGCGGCGCTTCACCTTCCGCCGCCCGCTCGCGGCGCTGATCCTGCAGCGCCTCGGCTTGAGCGTCGGCCTTCTGTTCGCCGTATCGCTGATGATCTTCGGCGGCATCGAGGCGCTTCCCGGCGACTTCGCCACCACCTATCTCGGCCAGTCGGCAACGCCGCAGGCGGTCGAAAACATCCGCAAGGATCTCGGCCTCGACCGGCCCTGGACCGAACGCTACGTCTCCTGGCTCGGCGGCGCTGTCCAAGGCGATTTCGGCACCTCCTGGGCGAGCAAGAACTCGGTCGGCGAGCAGATTTCCAAGCGCCTCGGCAACTCGCTGTTCCTTGCCTTCTTCGCAGCCCTCGTCTCCGTACCGCTCGCCGTCGGCCTCGGCATGCTGGCGGTGCAGTTCCGCAACCGGCTGCCCGACAAGATCATCAACGTCGTCTCGCTCGCGGCGATCTCGCTGCCCGAGTTCTTCGTCGGCTATCTCCTGATCATGTTCTTCGCCGTCAAATACGGCGTCGCGACCTTCCCCGCGACCGTCTATGACAGCATGAGCTTCACCGAACGTCTCTCGGCGATCGCGCTTCCCGTCGCGACCCTCGTTCTCGTCGTTCTCGCCCACATGATGCGCATGACCCGCGCGGCGATCCTCAACGTCATGTCGTCGGCCTATGTCGAGACGGCGGAACTGAAGGGCCTCGGCATGTTCCGCATCATCGCGCGTCACGCCGCCCCCAATGCGGTGGCGCCGGTCATCAACGTCATTGCGCTCAACCTGGCCTATCTCGTGGTCGGCGTCGTCGTGGTCGAAGTGGTCTTCGTCTATCCGGGCATGGGCCAATATATGGTGGATGCGGTGACCGTGCGCGACATGCCGGTCGTTCAGGCCTGCGGTCTGATCTTTGCCGCCTTCTACATCTTCCTGAACATGGCGGCCGATATTCTCGCGATCATCGCCAACCCGAGACTGAGGCATCCGCGATGAACCTGAGATCCATCCCATTCAGCGCCTGGATCGGCATCGCTGGCATCGCGATTGCGATCTTCTGCGCCCTCTTTGCGCCTGTCATCGCCCCCTTCGGTGAACGCGACGTGGTCGGCGACGTCTGGCTTCCGGCCGGCGGCGACTTCCTGCTCGGCACCGACAATCTCGGCCGCGACCTGCTGTCGCGTCTGATCTATGGCGCCCGCACCACCATCTTCGTGGCATTTGCGGCAACCGTGCTTTCCTTCTCGCTCGGCATGATCCTGAGCTTCACCGCCGCTGTTGTCGGTGGTTTCACGGACCAGCTGTTTTCCCGCTTCAACGACCTGATGATGGCGATTCCGACGCTCATTTTCGCCCTCGTCGTTCTCGCCGTCCTGCCGCAGCATCTGTGGATCCTGATCCTGGTGATGGCGGTGCTCGACAGTACCCGCGTCTTCCGCATCGGCCGCGCCGTGGCGCTCGATGTCGCGGTCATGGAGTTCGTCGAGGCGGCAAGGCTGCGTGGAGAAGGTTCGCTCTGGATCATCTTCCGCGAGATCCTGCCGAACACACTGTCGCCGCTCTTGGCCGAATTCGGCCTGCGCTTCGCCTTCTCGATCCTGTTCCTCTCCACCCTCTCCTTCCTCGGCCTCGGCATCCAGCCGCCGGCAGCCGACTGGGGCGGCATGGTCAAGGACAACAAGGACGGCATCATCTTCGGCATTTCGGCAGCGCTCATCCCCGGTGCTGCGATCGCGACGCTCGCGATCTGCGTCAACCTCGTGGTCGACTGGCTGATGAAGAGAACCTCCAGCCTCAAGGGAGGACGCGGCGATGCCTGAGATGCTCTCCGTCAAGAACTTGAAGATCGAAGCGACCAGCTACCCGCCGGGCGAACCGCCGAAGGTCGTCACCCTCGTCGAGGGCGTCTCCTTCGACGTTCAGAAGGGCAAGGTGCTCGGCCTCATCGGCGAGTCCGGCGCCGGCAAGTCGACCATCGGCCTTTCGGCGCTCGCCTATGGCCGCGGCGGCGTGCGCATCACCGGCGGCCAGGTCCTGCTCGACGGCAAGGACATCCTGACGCTCGACAAGAACGGCATCCGCTCGATCCGCGGTGCCCGCGTCTGCTACGTCGCGCAATCGGCAGCAGCCGCCTTCAATCCGGCGCATCGGCTTGGCGACCAGGTGATCGAGGCGTCGCTCCGCCACGGCATCATGAGCCGCGAGGAGGCTAAGAAGCGGGCGCTCTATCTCTTCCGCGTGCTGGGCCTGCCCAATCCGGAAACCTTTGGCGAGCGTTATCCGCACCAGGTCTCCGGCGGCCAGTTGCAGCGCGCGATGACCGCCATGGCGCTCTGCCCCAACCCGGAACTGATCGTCTTCGACGAGCCGACGACCGCGCTCGACGTCACCACCCAGATCGACGTGCTCGCCGCGATCAAGCATGCGATCGAGGAGACGCACACGGCAGCCCTCTACATCACCCACGACCTCGCCGTCGTCGCCCAGATCTCCGACGACATCATGGTGCTGCGCCATGGCAAGACGGTGGAATACGGCTCGACGAAGCAGATCATCGAAGAGCCGCGCGAGGATTACACCCGGGCACTCGTCAGCGTCCGCCAGACGAAACGCGAGGAAGCCGCCGACCAGACCGGGACGCAGTTGAAGATCGAGCATATCAGCGCCGGCTATGCCAACGGCTTCAAGGTGCTGCATGATGTCTCGATGCATCTGCCGAAAGGCCAGACACTGGCGATCGTCGGCGAAAGCGGCTCGGGCAAGTCCACCCTTGCCCGCGTCATCACCGGGCTTTTGCCGCCGACCGAGGGGCGCATCACCTTCGAGGGCAAGGAGCTGCCGCGGGCGCTGAAAGGCCGCAGCAACGACGAGCTCCGCCGCATCCAGATGATCTACCAGATGGCCGATACGGCGATGAACCCGCGCCAGACGGTGCGAGACATCGTCGGTCGACCGCTCTCCTTCTACTTCGGCATGCACGGCCAGAAGAAGACGGAGCGGGTCAAGGAACTGCTCGACCAGATCGAAATGGGAACGCGTTTCCTCGATCGTTATCCGGCCGAACTTTCGGGCGGCCAGAAGCAGCGCGTGGCGATCGCAAGGGCGCTCGCCGCCAAACCGGAGCTGATCCTCTGCGACGAGCCCACCTCGGCACTCGATCCGCTTGTGGCCGAAGGCATCCTGAATCTGCTTCTTAAGCTTCAGGAGGAAACCGCTGTTTCCTATGTCTTTATCACCCACGACATCGCCATCGTGCGGGCGATCGCCGACAGCGTCGCGGTCATGCATCGCGGCCGCCTCGTGCGCTTCGGGCCGAAGTCGAAGGTGCTGTCGCCACCCTTCGACGACTACACGGACCTGCTGTTGAAGTCGGTTCCGGAGATGGAAATCGGCTGGCTGGAGCGGGTGCTGAAGACACGCCGCATGGAAAGCGCCGGCAACTGAAAAACGAGACGGCGGCACGATCGCGTGCCGCCGTCTCATGCCTTCGTCAGGCAAGCTCAGCGTTGCCAGAAGGCCTTGCTCGTCTCTGCGCGAACCTCAGCCCTCGTCATCCCGATATCCTTGAGCCGCTCCGGATATTGATCCGCCATGAGCTGAAGTTGCTCGCGGACGCGAACGCGGTCCTCCCAGACGACAAGGATCCGGAAGGGATCGTGGCGGCCGAGGCTGTCGGCCAGATGCTTGGCCGGCTGGTTGAGATCAAGCCGAACGGCGTGATAGAAATCGGACACTCCCGAAAGCAGGCTGCTCATCGCCGTTCCCACCTCTTCCTGCCCCTCAGGGCGTTGAAACACTGTCGGAACTCTAGGCCCGTGGAACGCGTCCCACATCGCGCAGCTGCTGTGTTTTCCTCTCCTGCATTTGTAGTATTTTGCCTGCAGCACCGCGCGCCCCGTTGGACGCGCAAGAGGCACTGTGGCACCTTGCCGTATGTCGCCATTGAAAACGGCCCGGTCAGATGGCAGGAAGCAGCCATGAACCGTATCCCGACACCACAGGTCGCCACCGAAGCCTTGTCAGACCGCGAGCGCGCCGTGGCCGAGCGCTTTGCCGCCGGCCTGACCTATCGCGAAATCGGCGAGGCGCTGTTTATCGCGCCGTCGACGGTGCGCACGCATCTGGCGACGATCTACGGCAAGCTCGGCGTTCGCAACAAGATCGAGCTTGCCGCCTCGGTCGCGCAGATGGTGGCCGGCAGGACGGCGACCGAGGCGGTCGCGCCGTTGCGCGACGCCGAGCCCGCCTCGCCGACGCTCGCCGTCTTTCCCATTGAAAGCCTCAATCCGGAGGAGCGCTGGCGCCGTTTCGCCGACGGGCTGTCGTCCGACATCTGCGTCGATCTCGCGCGCTTCGCCGATCTGCCCGTGATCGCCTTCCACACAATGAAGCTGCTCGGCAACCGGCCGGAAAGCTTCGAAGACCACGTCCAGGCGGTCGGCGCCACCTATGCCATCACCGGGCAGCTGCGCGCGGACGACCGGCGGGTCCGCCTGACGATCCAGCTTTCCGATACCCGCACCGGCATGACGCTCTGGAGCGAGCGCTACGAGCGCACCATGGAAGACGTGCTGACGCTGCAGGACAGCCTCACCGAAAGCGTCATCAACGTGCTCGCCGGCTGCTTCGGCACGCTGGCCGCCATCGGCCGCAAGGCGAGCCGGCAAAAGCCGCCGGGCAGCCTGCAAGCCTATGACTACTTCCTGCTGGGCGTCGAACAGCACAATCGCTTCAGCCCGGATGGCAACGCCGCCGCCATGCAATTGCTGACGCGCTCGATCGAGCTCGATCCGGGGCGGGCGCGCGCCTGGACCGAACTTGCCTATGCCCATTCCATCCAGGCGGCGAACGGCTTCGGCGACGACCTCGAAAGCGCAAGAAAGAACTGGCGCAGCGCCGCCGAGGAGGCGCTGCGGCTCGATCCGACGGATCCGGCCGGCCATACCTGTATCGGCGATTTCAAAGCCTGCATCGGTGATCTGGCGGGTGCCGCCGAGGCCCATGCCCGGGCGCTCGAATATGGCAGAAACAACGCCGATACGCTGGCGCTGCTCGCGGGAGCCAAGGCCCTGATCGTCGGCGATCCCGCCGACGGGATTCCCTTCATCGAGCGCGCCCTCTCGCTCAACCCGCTCGGCCCGCCCTGGTACCACGGCATGTTCGCGCGCGTTCTCTTCGTCGTCGGGCGCTATCGCGCGTGCTTGTCCGCGCTTGAAAAGAGTTCGCAGGAATCGCCGAACACACTGATGTTCCAGGCGATGGCACACGCGTACCTTGGCGAGATGGAGGAAGCGGCAGAGGTCGTATCGCGGCTGCAAGCCCAGTTCCCGTCGTTCACGGTCGAGGGCTTCATTGCCGGCTATCCCATCTCCAATCCGCCGGCGCTTTCGGCCGTTCGGGAGGGTGCCCGGTTGGCCAGGCTCGTCTGACGATAGCTGTCACTTCTGCCGGCAATCGACGTCGCCCACCCTCTGCGCCGCCTCGCCTTCGAAGGTCACCGTCGCCTCGCCCTTGGCCGAGCAGTCGCCCTTTTCGCCGCTGCCGGCGCGGAAGTGCACCACCGGCTGGCCTTCGACCATGATGCTCGGCACCACCTCGTAGAGTTCCGGCGGGCAATTGGTGACATCGGAAAGCCTGAGCGCCGGCTGCCCGCCGATCATCACGCTGGACGCCCCCGAAAGCGCACAGGACGGGATCGGCGCCCGTGCCTCCTCGGCCTTTGCCGGTGACATCGGCAATGCGAAGCAAAGGCAGGCGATAGCGGCCAAAGCAGATTTCATGATCCCCTCCTCGATCGGTGCGTTCGGCGAAACCTACCACATGGCGACGCCGCCTCAATATTCGGTCGGCACGGTCAAGAGCTCGGCATCGGGCGTATCGAGGAAGGCTCGCACCGTCTGCGGCAGGTGCCGCGAGCCGAAGGACAGCACGCCGCAACGTGAGAGCATCTGCCGCAGATCCGGCTGCGCCCCGAGCGAGCGCCAGATCATCCGGGACGCGTAAGGCAGGTTTTCCTTGCGCCAGGAGACCCCCATGGTGGTGCCGCGCAGATAGACCCGCTGATGCACTTCGAACGGCAGAAGGATGGTCTGCGCCAGCATCGGCTCGCGCCCGATGCTGCGCTCGGCGATGAAGATGCGGTTTCGCCAGAGAGTGACGAGGCCGACATATTTTGAGAACTGCTGGATCTCGTTTGCGGGATCGCGGATGCGCTCGATCGATTTCACCCGGATCGAGCCTGCCTCCTCGTAGATCCGGGCGCAGGAGCAGACGACCAGCCCCGGCCAGGAGAGCGACACGTGATAGGTCTGGTAATAGCCGACATGGCGCCGGAGGCCCGCGATGTCGCCCGGGAAACCCTCAAGCAGCAGGCCGGCATCCGAGCGGTCCCGATCGGGGCGCGTCATGCGCGCCTCGAACTGTTTGGCCGGCAACGCGAAGTCTTCGGCCGAAAGCCCGAAGAATCGGGCAATGCGCGCCACATTGTGCGCCGATGGCCGCGCCTCGCCACCGATGTAGCGGTTGAACTGCTGGCGGTTAATGCCGATTTCGCGGCAGATCTGCGAGATCGACCGTCGCGTCGCACAGGCAAACTTGAGATTGGCGGCGAAGATGTCGATGTCCTGCACGATGCTTTTCGAACCCCATTCAACGCGCTTCCAATCCCTGTCGAACAGGAAGCATTCAGGTAGCGTAAAAGAGCGTAAAGAAGCGTCAAGTCGCGAAATTGTGTGCCGGTCGGCAAACGCTAGGTTTTCCCTAACAAGCATCACTCCAAAGGGAACCCTAGAATGACCGAATTCACGAAGCGTCCTGACGGCCTCCTTATCCCCGCGAGCCTTGCCTCGACCGGCCTCAGCCGGCGCGGCTTCCTGGCCGGCACGGCAGCATTGGGCCTTGCGGCCGGTTTCGGCGGCACGCTCGCCGCCACGGACGCAAGGGCTCAGGAGCCGAAGCGTGGCGGCCATCTGAAGCTCGGTCTCAAGGGCGGCGCCACGACGGACTCGCTCGACCCGGCCGCCTATAGCGGTTCCGTTTCCTTCGTCATCGGTCACCTCTGGGGTGATACGCTGGTCGAATCCGACCCGAAGACCGGCGCGCCCCTGCCGGCGCTTGCCGAATCTTGGGAGCCCTCGGCCGATGCGTCCGAGTGGACCTTCAAGATCCGCGGCGACGTGAGCTTCCACGACGGCAGCAAGCTGACCGTTGCCGACGTCGTCGCCACGCTGAAGCGCCATGCGGACGAAGGCTCGAAGTCCGGCGCGCTCGGGCTGATGCGCTCGATCAAGACGATCGAGGAGAAGGCAGGCAGCCTGGTGCTGACGCTCACTGAAGGCAATGCCGACCTGCCGCTGCTTCTGACCGACTATCACCTGATCATCCAGCCGAAGGGCGGCGTCGACAATCCGGCCTCGCCTGTTGGTACCGGCCCCTACAAGCTTGCAAGCTACGAGGCAGGCCTGCGCGCCACCTTCGAGAAGAACGCCGATGACTGGCGCTCGGACCGCGGCTTCGTCGACAGTGTCGAGATCATCGTGATGAACGACACGACGGCGCGCATCGCAGCACTTTCTTCCGGCCAGGTCCACTTCATCAACAACATCGACCCGAAGACCGTGCCGCTGCTGAAGCGCGCCCCGCGCGTCGAGATCCTCAGGACCTCCGGCAAGGGCTTCTACAGCTTCCTGATGCATTGCGACACCGCGCCCTTCGATAACAACGATCTGAGGCTGGCGCTGAAATATGCGGTCGATCGACAGGCGATCCTCGACCGGGTGCTCGGCGGCTTCGGCACGCTCGGCAACGACTATCCCGTCAACGGCAACTATGCGCTGGCACCCGAAGACATCGAGCAGCGCGCCTATGACCCGGACAAGGCGGCCTTCCACTTCAAGAAGTCCGGCCATGACCGGCCGATCCTGCTGCGCACCTCCGACGCCGCCTTCCCGGGTGCTGCCGACGCCGCGGTGCTCTTCCAGGAAAGCGCCAAGAAGGCGGGCATCGAGATCGAAGTGCGCCGCGAGCCGGAAGACGGCTACTGGACCAATGTCTGGAACGTGCAGCCCTTCTGCGCTTCCTATTGGGGCGGCCGGCCGACGCAGGATTCGCGCTACTCGACCTCCTATCTCTCGACCGCCGAATGGAACGACACCCGCTTCAAGCGCGAGGATTTCGACAAGCTCCTGCTGCAGGCCCGCTCCGAGCTCGACGAGGCCAAGCGCAAGGAAATGTACCACACCATGGCGATGACGGTGCGCGACGAAGGCGGCCTGATCCTGCCCGTCTTCAACGATTACGTGAACGCCGCCTCGGCTTCGCTCAAGGGCTTCGTCGACGACATCGGCAACGATCTCTCGAACGGCTACGTCGGCAGCCGCGTCTGGTTCGACAGCTAAGCCATTGCGACGAAAGCCGGACGCGGGCTCGCGTCCGGCATTTCCCGAGAAAACAAAGAGATCGTTAGAACCACATGTCAGAGCGCGAATTCACAGTCATCGAAAACGAATGGATCCGGCTGAAGGACGGCACCGAGCTTGCCGCCCGCATCTGGATGCCGGCCGGCACGGAGGCCGATCCGGTTCCGGCCGTGCTCGAATACCTGCCCTACCGCAAGCAGGGCGGCACGAGCCTGCGTGACGAATCCACCTATCCTGTCTTTGCCGCCGCCGGCATTGCCGGCGTGCGCGTCGACATCAGAGGCTCCGGCGAAAGCGAAGGCGTGATCGACGGCGAATATACGCCGCGAGAGCTTTCCGACGGTTGCGAGATCGTCGAATGGATCGCCGCCCAGCCCTGGTCAAACGGCAAGGTCGGCATGATGGGCATCTCCTGGGGCGGCTTCAACTGCCTGCAGGTCGCGGCCTTGAAGCCGCCGGCGCTGAAAGCCGTCATCTCCATCGCCTCGACCGTCGACCGCTACAACGACGACATCCACTACAAGAACGGCTGCCACCTCTCCGCCCAGCTGTCCTGGGCGGCGACCATGCTCGGCTACCAGTCGCGCTCGCCGGATCCCGCCATCGTCGGCGACCGTTGGAAGCAGATGTGGATGGAGCGGCTGGAGAAAGAGCCCTTCTTCATGGAGGAATGGCTGGAGCACCAGCGTCGCGACGAATTCTGGCAGCACGGATCGATCTGCGAAGATTTCGACAGGGTTGGGATCCCCGCGCTGGTCATCGCCGGCTGGGCCGACGGCTACCGCAACACGCCCTTGAAGGCGGTCGAAGGCCTTGGGGACAAGGCCAAGGCGCTGATCGGCCCCTGGGTGCACAAGTACCCGCATTTCGCCTTTCCGAAGCCGCGCGCCGATTTCCACGGCGAGGCGATCCGCTGGTGGAACCGCTGGCTGCGCGACGAGGAAAACGGCGCCGAGAACGGGCCACAGGTGCGCGCCTATATTCTCGACGGGCCCCGCCCGTCGCTCCGGCGTGACAGCGATCCCGGCCGCTGGGTGGCGAAGGACGCCTGGGCAACGCCGGAAATGCATCTCTTCGGCATCTCCCATGACGGCCGACTGACGCCGTCGGCCGGCGGCACCGGCATCGGCGAGGTCTACCTGAAATCGCCGCTCGATACCGGCACGGCATCCGGCGAGTATTTCACGCTGAAGCCCGATGCCGAAATGGCCGGCGACCAGCGCATCGACGATGCCGGCTCGCTCACCTTCGAGACGGCACCGCTACTGGAAGCCGCCGACTATCTCGGCCAGCCAACGCTGACGGTCGACGTCACCTGCCAGGAGCCTACCGCCAATCTCGCCGTGCGCCTCGTCGACGTGCATCCTGACGGTACCGCCACCCGCGTCGCCTTCGGCGTGCTCAACCTTTCGCATCGCGACGGCAACGCCCAGCCGCGCGCCATGGAGCCCGGGCGCAAGACGCGCATCACGCTTACGCTCGATGCCTGCGGCTACCGCTTCCGCGCGGGCAATCGCATCCGGGTGTCGCTCTCGACCTCCTATTGGCCGCTGATCCTTCCCACCCCGACCGATCCGGGCCTTTCGATCGACACAGCAAGCCTCTCGCTCGCCCTTCCCCTGCTCGGCGCCCACAGGGAGATCGCCGTGCCCGAGCCGGAGAACCCCGACCCGCTGCCAAAGTATCGCGAGCTGACGCGCGGTATTTCGAGCCGCACCGTCGAGCGCGACATGACCCACGGCATGACCCATTACCGTATCTACGAGGACACCGGGCTTTCAGAACATCCGGATACGGGCCTTGCCACCCAGGATATCCGCGACGAGACCTGGTCGATCGCACCGGACGACCCCTCGTCGATGATCGGAACCTCGACCTGGACCTGTGTTGCCAAGCGCGAGGGCTGGTCTGTGCGTACCGTCTCGACCTCGACGCTCCACTGCACGAAAAGCGAGTGGATCACCGAGGCGGAGGTCGTCGCCTATGAGGGCGAGACACGGATTTTCGGGAAGCATTTCAAGAAGCGCATCCCCCGCGACTTCATGTGAAGGGCACGGGCGGCCGGTTCCAACGCGCTGCCCCGCCCCCGCATTGACATCTCACACAAGTCATTGTACCAATCGGTAAAGAGTTTACTGATTGGTACAACCATGCGCCATTTCTTCTCGCGTCATCAGCCTCCCGTTCATATCAACCGCGGCTTGATTGCCGGCATCGGCGGCCTCGTCGCCATCGCCGCCGTCGGCGCCCTCACAGGCCTTGTCGGCCACCCCATGTTGATGGCGCCCTTCGGCGCCAGCTGCGTGCTGATCTTTTCCGTCACGGCGAGCCCGCTGTCGCAGCCGGCCAACGTCGTCGGCGGCCACTTCGTTGCCACCCTCGTCGGCCTGATCCTCCGAACCGTCTTTCCGAATGAATGGTGGGCGGTCGCCATCGCCGTCGGCGCGGCGATCGCGCTGATGGCGGCATTGCGCATCACCCATCCGCCGGCAGGCGCCAACCCGCTCGTCGTCTTCGCCGCCGATCCCGGCTTCGAATTCCTGCTCTTCCCGGTGCTGACCGGCTCGCTTATTCTCGTCGCCGTTGGCGCGCTGTTCCACCGTTTCGCCAAGGTCGAGTATCCGCTGGTGAGGAAGCCCGCATGAGCCGCGTCGTCGCTGAGCGAAAGGACGTGATCGCCATGCTTGCGGAAATCTTCCGCGAGCACGGTTATGACGGCACCAGCCTCAGCCTGATCACCGAGAAGACCGGGCTTGGCAAAGGCAGCCTCTACCACTTCTTCCCCGGCGGGAAGGAGGAGATGGCAGAGGCCGTGCTTGGCGATATCGCCGCCTGGTTCCGCACGCACATCTTCGAGCCACTACGCAATGCGGAAGACCCGGCCGCAGCGCTGGACGCGATGTTTGCCGCCGTCGACGGCTACTTCCGCCAGGGCAGACGCCTCTGCCTGATGGGGGTAATCGCCACGAGCGGCGCACACGACCGCTTCGCCCGCGAACTCAACCGCTATTTCTCCGATTGGCGTGCCGATCTATCCGCAACGCTTGAACGCGCCGGCACACCGGCCGCCGAGTGCGACGGCGTTGCCGAGGAAATCGTCGGCGGCATCCAGGGCGCGCTGATCCTTGCCCGAAGCCTCGAGGACCCCGGCGCCTTCGTCCGGGTGCTGGCCCGCCTCAAGGCGCGCCTGCCCGTATCATCGTAAAAGCAAGCGACCACCCTTCCTCCCCGGCCCAAATTGACAAAAATCAGATCGCGGCTTGAGCCTGCCTTGACAATCGCCTTTTCGCACGGATATTAACCGCTAAGTTAAATAACTCTACGGTTAAAGACTGGGCGTATTGGGGCGCCCAGAGGAGGAGGATTCATGACAGCGGCGACCGCAAACGCAGCACGCAAGGATATCAGCCTGGAAATCGTGCGCGACTTCGAGGCGCCGATAAACCTCGTCTTCAAGGTCTGGTCGACGCCGGAGCACCTGTTGCGCTGGTGGGGACCGCAGGACTTCACGCCGCATTCGGTCAACATGGACTTCCGTCCGGGCGGGGCCTGGCGCGCCTGCATCCGCTCGCCCGAAGGCCAGGACTATTGGATGAGCGGCATCTTTCGCGAAGTGCGCGAGCCCGAGAAGCTGGTCTTCACCTTCGCCTGGGACGAAGACGGCGAGCCCGGCAGCGACACGCTGATCACCGTTTCCTTCGCCGATATCGGCGGCAAGACGCGGCTCACCTTCCAGCAAACACCATTCGAGACCGTCGAAGAGCGCGACTCGCACCAGGATGGCTGGGGCGAGTGCCTCGAGCGGCTCAGGGATTACGTCGACCATGTCTGAGATTTCGAACCTTGAAACCGAAAACGCGCCCGGTCCGAAGGCGACCCGGCGCGAATGGATCGGGCTCGCCGTGCTGGCGCTGCCCTGCATGCTCTATTCCATGGACCTGACGGTGCTGAACCTCGCGGTCCCGCAGCTTGCCGAACAGCTCAAGCCCTCGGCCGCCCAGCTTCTCTGGATCATCGATATCTACGGCTTCATGGTCGCAGGCTCGCTGATCACCATGGGCACGCTCGGCGACCGCATCGGCCGCCGGCGCCTGCTGATGATCGGCTCGGTCGCCTTTGGCCTGGCGTCGATCTTCGCCGCCTTTGCCTGGAATGCCGAGACGCTGATCATCGCGCGCGCGGTGCTTGGTGTCGCGGCAGCAACGCTTGCGCCCTCCACCCTCTCGCTCATCCGCAACATGTTCCTCGACGACCGCCAGCGCACGTTTGCGATCGGGGTGTGGATCGCCAGCTTCTCGGCCGGCGGCGCCATCGGCCCCGTGGTCGGCGGGCTGATGCTGTCGCAGTTCTGGTGGGGCTCGGTCTTCCTGCTCGCCGTGCCGGTCATGGTGCTGATCCTCATCCTCGGGCCGATCCTCCTGCCGGAATTCCGCGATCCCGAGGCCGGCCGGATCGATCTCGTCAGCGCCGCCCAGTCGCTCGTCTCCGTGCTTTCGGTGATCTACGGCATGAAGCACATCGCCGAGGCCGGGTTCGATACGATCGCAGTCTTCTTCATCCTGCTCGGCATCGTCGTCGCGATCCTGTTTGCGCGGCGCCAGCTTCGTCTCGCCGATCCGCTGATCGATCTGGCGCTGTTCAGGACGCCGGCCTTCAGCGCCGCTCTTGGCGTCAATATCCTCGGTCTCTTCGTCGGCTTCGGCGCCTTCCTGTTCGTGGCGCAGTACCTGCAGCTGGTGCTCGGGCTCACGCCCTTCGTCGCCGGTCTCTGGTCGGTGCCGACGGGTGTGGCGATGATCGTCGCCTCGATGACCGTGCCTATGCTTGCCACCCGTTTTGCCGCCTCCAACCTGATTGCAGCGGGCTTCGTGCTGACGGCGATCGGCTTTGCCATCTGCACCCAGGTCGGCACCACAAGCAGCCCGCTTCTCGTCACCACAGGCCTCGTTGTGCTCTGCCTCGGTTTTGCCCCGGTCGGCACGCTGACGACGGATATGATCGTTGGCTCTGCCCCGCCGGAGCGCGCCGGTGCCGCCTCGGCGATCTCGGAGACCAGCTTCGAGTTTGGCGGCGCGCTCGGCATTGCCGTGCTCGGCAGCCTGCTGACCTCGGCCTATCGCGGCCGCATGGACCAGCTGGTGGTCACCGGCCTGCCGGAGGAAACCGTTGCCGCCGCCCGGCAGACGCTCGGCGGAGCGGTCGCGGTGGCTGCCGACCTGCCACCTGCAGAAGCCGAGCGGCTGCTGACGGCGGCGCGCGACGTCTTCACTCAGTCCTTCGCCTTCACTGCCTCGATCTGCGTGCTGCTATCGCTCGGCACCGCACTCATCGCCTTCCTGCTCCTGCGCAAGGCCAGCGATGACGGTGACGGCAAGGCGCAGGTGGCCGCCGATCAGCCGGCGCATTCGGGCAACGCCGGTTAACAGTGCCCGGCGCCAGGCCGGAAACGCAAAGTAGCGCAAATTTCAAGCGGCGCCGGCCAGATGGCCGGCGGGCGATGATCTGCGTCCAATCCCAGGGAGGAAACCGATGAAGAAGCTCTATCGCGGCAGCTGCCATTGCGGCGCCATCGCCTTCGAATGCCAGCTTGATCTCGCCGAGGGCATCCGCCGCTGCAACTGCTCCTTCTGCGCCAAGACGCGCATGCAGAAGGCATTTGCGCTGCGCGAAGAATTCGAGATCACGTCAAGCAAGGACCGGCTGACGAGCTACCGGGCCGACAATTCGAGCTGGATCGAAGGCGACGTCGATCATTATTTTTGCAGCCGCTGCGGTGTCCGGCCCTTCTCGCGCGGCTACCACAAGGATTTCATCGGCCATTTCTACGCGGTCAATGTCGCCTGCCTCGATGGCGTCAGCGACGCGGAACTCGCCGAGGCGCCGATCATCTACGAAAACGGCCGCGATGACGACCACTTCAACGCGCCCGCCGACACGCGCTTCATGTGAGCGCACACGGCCAGTCAGGCGACGGTCAGCGCCCGGAGCGCATCGAGCGCTCGCTCGGCATCCGCTTCCGGCACGAAGATGTGGTCATGGTAATAGGCGGCGATCACATTGGCGCTGATGCCCTCGCGCGTCAGCGCTGCCGAAACGGCCGCCGTCAGCCCCACGGCCTCGAGCGCCGAATGCACGTTGAGCGTGATGCGGCGAAGCAGCGGACCATAGGCGAGCCCGGCCTCGTCGGCGGCCGCGCGGGTAACGACCAGGGTCAGCCCCTCGTCCTCGCGATAGGTGGCAAGCGCCTCCAGCGCCTGGTAGCGCGCCTGATCCTGATAGGCGACGGTACAATAGACATAGGTCTGCGGAAACAGCACCGGGTTCATCGTCGAAAGCAGTTTCGCGAGATCCGTTTCTCCGGCCATGTCATCGTCCCTCGTTCTCGGCGCCTCGTGCTTGCCCACTGGTATCGGATCGTCACGTTGGCGTGAAGCACGCGATCGCGATTTGACCGTTGCCAATCCCATGAAAACATGAGGTCATCGAACGCCGGCGCTGGAGCCGGGCGACGGGAGGACGCGATGGCGCGCAGCAAGTCGGTACATACCTCTGACAGATCCCTCACAAGATTGACCGCGGCCTTCGCCGCGTTGCTGGCGTTTTCGCCCATCGCCGCCGCCCAGGAGCCGGCCGTCGTCATCCCGCCGCCGTCACTCGACGAGAAGTCATCCGCTTCGACCGAAATCGCCGTCTTTGCCGGCGGCTGTTTCTGGGGCGTGCAGGGCGTCTTCCAGCACCTTAAGGGCGTGAAGAAAGCGGTCTCCGGCTATTCCGGCGGCACCGCGGCAACCGCCGACTACGAAACCGTGAGCGGCGGCAAGACCGGCCATGCGGAGGCGGTGGAAGTGACCTTCGATCCGCGCGACGTCACCTATGGCCGGCTGCTGCAGGTGTTCTTCTCCGTCGCCCACAATCCGACCCAACTCAACTATCAGGGGCCGGATCACGGCCCACAGTATCGATCGGCGCTCTTTACCATCACCGATGAACAGAAGCGGATCGCCGATGCCTATATAGCCCAGCTCGGCAAATCAGCCGCCTTCTCGGCAAGGATCGTCACGCAGGTTTCGCCCTTCAAGGGCTTCTACGCTGCCGAGGACTATCATCAGGATTTCTGGACGCGAAACCCGACGCACCCCTATATCGTCTACAACGACCTGCCGAAGATCGAGAACTTGAGAACCCTGTTCCCCGAGGCCTTCCAGGCAAATCCGGTGCTGGTGTTCAAGCCGAAGAGCTAGGCCCGCTTCACAAACGGACACAGCAGGTCGTCACCGCGTTCCGACAAGGACCGCCACGCCTTCCGCCAGCCGGCGAAAGCCTTCGCGCGCGCCCTCGCTCATGTGCCGCGCCCTCAGCCACGCATGGATCATCTGCGGCTCCTCGCGGAAGGTGACGTTCACGCCCGCCATAGCAAGCCGCGCCGCATAAATGCGGGCATCGTCGCGCAAGGGGTCAAAGAAGGCGCCGGTTACATAGCTCGGCGGCAGGCCCGAGAGATCCGTTTCCGCCAGCGGCGCGGCGAAGGGATTGTCCGCCGGCGCCTTGAGGATATCGCGATAGTAGCTGACATCGGCGGTCGTCAGTCCCGGCGCCTCCGCCATCTCCTCATAGGAACCCGACACAAGATCGCCGCCAAGGCCGGGATAGATCAGCACCTGGCCAACGATGCCGGAAAGCCTTTCCGCCCGTGCCTTGAGAACGATGCCAGCCGTGAGATTGCCGCCGGCGCTGTCGCCGGCCACGACGACCGGGCGGCCGTCGGACAGGAGGTGTTGCAGCACGGCGTAGCTGTCGTCGAAAGCAGTCGGCCAGACATGCTCCGGCGCGAGCCGATAATCGACCGAGACCAGCTCGGCCTGAGCGAAATCCGCAAGCTCGGCGCAGATCGCATCATGGCTGTCGAGTGAACCGACGACGAAGCCGCCGCCATGGATGTAATAGATGCGCGTTTCGCTCGAGACCTTGGCCGGCCGGTAGCGCCGGGTCGGGATACGGCCGTCGACGAGTTCATCCATGCGCGTCAGCCCGGCCGGGCTCGGCGCATCGAACTCGGCGCAGAGCGCGTCATACCATTTGCGCTGCTGCTCGATCGAGGCGTCGACCGCGTCGGCGGGATAGAAGTCCTCGCAGCGGCGATGAAAGGCGAGGATCCCCTCCTCCGTCGGCATCGGCCGCTTGGTCACCTGATCCACGTCGTCCTCCCTGCAATCCCGAAGTCGCCTGCAGCTTAGCACCGGCGTTCCGGCTCCCTGTCCGAAAACCGACATGACGGGAAAAAATCGGCGGTCGATCCGGTTGCATCGGCCACCCGCTTGCCAGCCCGGCCTCGCACCTATTAACTCGCGCCATGGCCTTCACTTTCAGACAGTTGCAGTATTTCGTCGCCGTTGCCGAACAGGGGTCGATCACCCGTGCGGCGCAGAACCTGTCGATCTCGCAATCCTCGATCACCGAGGCGATCAAGGAGCTGGAAGGCGATCTCGGCGTCGAGCTCTTCGACCGGCATCCGCGCGGCCTGTCGATCACCCACAACGGCCACCAGTTCCTGCGCCACGCCACCAAGATCCTCTCCAATGTCTCAGACGCCCGCCGCAGCTTTTCCGACAGCCGCGAGGAAACCGGCGGCAAGCTCAATCTCGGCGTCACCTCGCTGGTTGCCGGCTACGTGCTTTCCGATCTGCTCGCCCGCTATCGCCGCGCCTGCCCCGGCGTGGAAGTCAGCGCCATCGAGGACAACGGCTCCTATCTCGAACATCTGCTGATCGGCGGCGAGCTCGATGTCGCCGTCATGGTCATATCCAACCTGCGCGACCGCATGGCGCTGCAGGCGGAGATTTTGGAGACCTCGCCCTATCGCCTATGGCTGCCGATCGGACATCCCTTGGTCAGCGCCGACATCATCTCCGTCAGCGATATCGCCAAGGAACCGCTGATCATGCTGACAGTGGACGAAATCGAGGAGAACACCGGCAAGCTTTTGTCCGCACTTGGCGCCCGCCCGCATGTCGCCTTCCGCACCCGCTCGGTCGAAGCGGTGCGCAGCCTGGTGGCGACAGGCGCCGGCATCGCGCTTTTGCCTGACCTCGTCTACCGCCCCTGGTCGCTGGAAGGCGACCGCATCGAGAGCCGCGACGTGTCGGGCGCGCTTCCCGTCGTGCAGGTCGGCATGGTCTGGCGCAAGGGCTCCGGCCTGCCACAATCGGCGCGCGATTTCGTCGGCATCGCCGAAGCGCTGAGAAGCGCCAGACCGCGCTAATTCACTAAATTTATTAGTCTTCTCCCGACACTGGCCACACCTTTGGCGTGCCGGTGGGTGACCGATATCGGAAAAACCGAAAGCGACATTCTGTTTAATGAATTTGCGAATACGGTGAAATGAAGGCACGCTTCATTCTGGGAACGAAGCCGCAAAACGCGGCTCAAAACTGGGAGAATTCAGATGAAGCAGATGCTCAAATCCTGCACGGCATTGACCCTGTCGCTCGGCCTTGTCGCCCCGGCCTTCGCGCAGGAGCCGCTGAAGGAACTCGGCAAGGGCGAAGGCGAACTCTCCATCGTCGCCTGGGCCGGCTACATCGAGCGCGGCGAGACCGACAAGGCCTATGACTGGGTCACGGATTTCGAAAAGCAGACCGGCTGCAAGGTCTCGGTCAAGACCGCCGCCACCTCGGACGAAATGGTGGCGCTGATGAACGAAGGCGGCTTCGACCTTGTCACCGCCTCGGGCGACGCCTCGCTGCGCCTCGTCGCCGGCAAGCGCGTCCAGCCGATCAACACCGATCTCATCCCGAACTGGAAGACGATCGACGAGCGCATGCAGAACGCGCCCTGGTACACAGTCAATGGAGTCCACTACGGCACGCCCTACGTCTGGGGCCCGAACGTGCTGATGTACAACAAGGACGCCTTCAAGGGCGAAGCGCCGAAGAGCTGGAACGTCGTCTTCGAGGAAATGAACCTGCCCGACGGCAAGTCCAACAAGGGCCGCGTCCAGGCCTATGACGGCCCGATCCATGTGGCCGACGCTGCCAACTACCTGATGAAGCACAAGCCGGAACTCGGCATCAAGGACCCCTACGAACTCAATGAAGACCAGTACAAGGCAGCGCTCGAGCTGCTGCGCGGCCAGCGCAAGATCGTCGGCCGCTACTGGCACGACGCAATGATCCAGATCGACGACTTCAAGAACGAAGGCGTCGTCGCCTCCGGCTCCTGGCCGTTTCAGGTCAACCTGATGGAAGCCGAGAAGCTGCCGATCGCCTCGACCATTCCGGAAGAAGGCGTGACCGGATGGGCCGACACCACCATGCTGCACGCCGACAGCCAGCATCCGAACTGCGCCTATATGTGGATGGAGCACTCGCTGTCGCCGAAGGTCCAGGGCGACGTCTCCGCCTGGTTCGGCGCCAACCCGTCGGTCGGTGCGGCCTGCAAGGGCAACGAACTCTTGACCGACGCCGGCTGCAAGACCAACGGCTACGAGGACTTCGACAAGGTCAAGTTCTGGAAGACGCCGGTGACGAAGTGTGAAAGCCAGGGCGAATGCGTGCCCTATCACCGCTGGGTCTCCGACTATATCGGCGTGATCGGCGGCCGCTAAGCCGTCAGACCTATCGCAAGCATTTGCCCCTCACCCTGACCCTCTCCCCGCACGCGGGGAGAGGGAACGCCCCCGGCCAAACCGTAGGGCGTGAACTTGAGGCAAGACGCCCGCCGCACGTCCCCTTCGCCCTGCCTGCGGGGAGAAGGTGCCCGGCAGGGCGGATGAGGGGCCACATTTCCCGGAGCCATACAATGACCACCGCCGTTCTCTTCGACAATGTTTCCCGCCACTTCGGCGCCGTGCGCGCCGTTGATGGCGTGAACCTCGAGATTGCCGAGGGCGAGTTCTTCGCCATGCTCGGCCCCTCAGGCTCCGGCAAGACCACCTGCCTGCGCCTGATGGCCGGCTTCGAGCAGCCGACCGGCGGCCATATCGAGATCTTCGGCGAAACGGCGGAGGGCGTGCCGCCCTATCGCCGCAGCGTCAACACCGTCTTCCAGGACTACGCGCTCTTCCCGCACCTCTCGATCCTCGACAACGTCGCCTATGGGCTGATGGTCAAGGGTGTCGGCCGCGAGGAGCGGCGCAAGGCGGCCGAGGACGCACTCGCCATGGTCAAGCTGCCGGGCTATGGCACCCGCCGTCCCGGGCAACTCTCCGGCGGCCAGCGCCAGCGCGTGGCGCTCGCCCGGGCACTTGTCAACAAGCCCAAGGTGTTGCTCCTCGACGAGCCGCTCGGCGCGCTCGATCTGAAGCTGCGCGAGCAGATGCAGGAGGAATTGAAGAGCCTGCAGAAGTCGCTCGGCATCACCTTCGTCTTCGTCACCCACGACCAGGGCGAGGCGCTGTCGATGGCCGACCGCATCGCCGTCTTCAACGATGGCCGCATCCAGCAGCTTGGCAGCCCGGAAGACGTCTACAAGCAGCCGAAGACGCGGTTTGTCGCAGATTTCGTCGGCTCGTCCAACGTGCTGCCGCAAAAGCTCTGCCAGCGGCTCGGGCTGAAGGCACCCTTTGCGAGCCTGCGTCCCGAAGCGATCGTCCTCGCCCAGCCGGTAGATGGCGCGCTCAGCCTCTCGGGCACCGTCTCGGCCCATAGCTTCCTCGGCGCCGTCAACCGTGTCGTCGTCGATGTCGATGGCGCCCGCGTCGCGGTCGCCAGCCCCGCAGCGCTCGCCGTGCCCGCGCTCGGCAGCCCCGTCACCATCAGCTTTGCCGCAAACGAGCTGCACCCGATGGAGGACGCATGACCGCCTTTGCCGAACCCCTCGTTCTGCCTGAACGCCGAGGCCCCGCCGGCCGCCTGTTGGACTTCTTCTGGAAGCACCCGCATCTGCTTCTGTTGATCATGCTCGCCCCGCCGCTGCTCTGGCTCGGCGTCGTTTATCTCGGCTCGCTGTTTGCGCTTCTGCTCCAGAGCTTCTTCTCGATCGACGATTTCTCGGGCCTGATCAACTACGAGTTCACGCTCGCGACCTATCGCCAACTGCTCAGCGAAACCAATCTCGACATCATCCTGCGCACCGTGCTGATGGCGGCGACCGTCACCGTCGCTTCCGCCGTCATCGCCTTCCCGATCGCCTATTACGCCGCGCGCTACGCACAAGGGAAATGGAAGGTGCTCTTCTATCTCGGCGTGATGCTGCCGCTCTGGTCGAGCTATCTGGTCAAGATCTATGCCTGGAAGCTGATTTTGGCCAAGGAGGGCATCCTCACCTGGTTCTTCGAAAAGCTGCATCTCATGTGGCTGCTCGACGGCTGGCTGTCGCTACCCGTGGTCGGCGGCAACTCGCTCTCGGTCAGCTATACCGGCACCTTCATCGTCTTCGTCTATGTCTGGCTGCCCTTCATGATCCTGCCGATCCAGGCAGCGCTGGAGCGCGTGCCCGGCAACCTGATCGAGGCCTCCTCCGATCTCGGCGGCACGCCGGCCCAGACCTTCCGCTACGTGCTCTTTCCGCTGGCCCTTCCCGGCATCGTCGCCGGCTCGATCTTCACCTTCTCGCTGACGCTCGGCGACTACATCATCCCGCAGATCGTCGGCTCGTCGCGCCTCTTCATTGGCCAGGCCGTCTATGCCCAGCAGGGCACGGCCGGCAACATCCCGCTGGCCGCCGCATTCACGGTCGTCCCGATCGTCATCATGGGCGCGTACCTCTTCGTCGCCAAACGCATGGGAGCCTTCGATGCGCTCTGAACGAAACCGCTCACCGATGGGCCTGAAGATTGCGGCCGCCGCCGGCCTCGCCTTCCTGCACCTGCCGATCCTCCTGATCTTCCTCTATGCCTTCACGACGGAGGAAAAGAGCTATCAGTTCCCGCCGCCGGGGCTGACGACGCAGTGGTTCGCCGTTGCCTGGAACCGGCCCGACGTCTGGGCGGCGCTGACGCTTTCGGTCAAGGTCGCCTCGATCGCAACCGCGGTCGCGCTGGTGCTCGGCACGCTCTGCGCCGCAGCCGTCAGCCAGACGCGCTTCTTCGGCCGCGAGACGGTCTCGCTGCTCGTCATCCTGCCGATCGCGTTGCCCGGCATCATCACCGGCATTGCGCTGCGCTCCGCCTTCTCGATGGCCGATATTCCGTTTTCCTTCTGGACCATCGTGCTCGGTCACGCGACCTTCTGCATCGTCGTCGTCTACAACAATGCGGTCGCGCGCTTCCGGCGGATTTCCGGCTCGCTGATCGAGGCCTCGATGGACCTTGGCGCCGACGGCTTCCAGACCTTCCGCTACATCATCCTGCCCAACATCGGCACGGCTTTGCTTGCCGGCGGCATGCTCGCCTTCGCGCTCTCCTTCGACGAGGTGATCGTCACCACCTTCACTGCCGGCCAGCAGTCCACGCTGCCGATCTGGATGCTCGAAGAGCTGATCCGCCCGCGCCAGCGCCCGGTGACCAATGTGGTTGCCATGGTCGTGGTGCTCGTCACTTTCCTGCCGATCCTCGGCGCCTACTACCTCACCCGCGACGGCGACCAGATCGCCGGCGCCGGCAAATAACTCGACTATCAAGGGAGAACAGACATGGACACCCAACTGCTGATCGGATCGCGCTTCGAGGCCGGCACCGAGGCCGACGAACACATCCTGAACCCGCGGACGGGCGGCAAGATCGTCGATCTGCCGGAAGCCTCGCATGCCCAGGTCGAGGCGGCCGTCGACGCCGCTGAAAGCGCCTTCACCAGCTGGTCGCAGACGACACCGGCCGAACGCTCCAACTATCTCTTGAAGATCGCCGATGCGATCGAGAAGGATGCGGACGGCTTTGCAGCCCTCGAGGCGCTCAACTGCGGCAAGCCGATCAATGCGGTCAAGAACGACGAACTGCCCGCTATCGTCGACTGCTGGCGTTTCTTTGCCGGCGCCGTGCGCAACCTGCACGCCCCGACCGCAGGCGAGTACCTGCCCGGCCACACCTCGATGATCCGCCGCGATCCGATCGGCATCGTCGGCTCGATCGCGCCGTGGAACTATCCGCTGATGATGATGGCCTGGAAGCTGGCGCCGGCGATCGCCGGCGGCAACACCGTCGTCTTCAAGCCCTCCGAACAGACGCCGCTGACGGCGCTGAAGCTCGCGCGGGTGCTTGCCGACATCCTGCCGGAAGGCGTGGTCAATGTTGTCAGCGGCCGCGGCGAAACCGTCGGCAACGCGCTGATCAACCACCCGAAGATTTCGATGGTCTCGATCACCGGCGATATCGCTACCGGCAAGAAAGTGCTGGCGGCGGCCGCCAAGACCGTGAAACGCACCCATCTGGAGCTCGGCGGCAAGGCCCCGGTCATCGTCTATGACGACGCCGACCTCGAAGCGGTGGTCAACGGCATCCGCACCTTCGGCTATTACAATGCCGGCCAGGACTGCACCGCCGCCTGCCGCATCTATGCCGAAGCCGGTATCTACGAGAAGCTGGTCGCCGACCTCACCTCGGCCGTCTCGACCATCCGCTACAACCTCGCCGACGACACCGAAAACGAGATCGGCCCGCTGATCTCGCGCCGCCAGCGCGATCGCGTTGCGAGCTTCGTCGAGCGCGCTGCCGACCAGAAGCACATCGAGATCACCACCGGCGGTGCCGCCGGCAGCTCGGACGGCTTCTTCTTCCAGCCGACGGTTGTGGCCGGCGCCACGCAGGAAGACGAGATCGTGCGCCGCGAAGTCTTCGGCCCCGTCGTCTCCGTCACCCGCTTCACCGGCAAGGACGATGCCGTCGCCTGGGCCAACGACAGCGACTATGGCCTCGCCTCCTCCGTCTGGACCAAGGACATTTCCCGGGCGATGAAGGCCGCCTCCCGCCTGCAATACGGCTGCACCTGGATCAACACCCACTTCATGCTGACCAACGAGATGCCGCATGGCGGCGTCAAGCAGTCGGGCTACGGCAAGGACATGTCGGTCTACGCGCTCGAGGACTACACCGCCGTTCGCCACATCATGATCAACCACGGCTGAGGCTCACCGCCCCGGGCGCGGAGAATGCATGCAAACGAAACAAACGGGAGGAGTTTGCGATGTACCGTCGTCAATTGCTTGTTGCCGCTGGAGCCCTCGGCCTCAGCGCCCTCGTGCTCACGCCGGCGGCGTTTGCCGCCGACGCGCCGCCGGATGTGGTCGCGGCCTATGTCGCGGCCTGGAATGCCCATGACTCGAGCAAGGCCGCATCCTACTTCGCCGATGACGTCACCTATTACGACGCGTCGGTCGGCAAGCCGGTCACCGGCAAGGATGCCGCCAAGACCGGCGTCATCGACAATTTCCTGAACGCGGTGCCTGATGCCGTCTGGACCATGAAGGGTGATCCGATCGCTAGCGGCGACAAGGTCTCCTTCGAATGGGAGTTCTCCGGCACCAATTCGAGCGCCTGGGCCGACGGCACGGCCGCGACCAACAAGAGCTTCAAGTTCACCGGCGCCTCGGTCTTCACCGTCAAGGATGGCAAGATCGCCGCCCAGAACGACTATTACGACGCGCTCGGCTTTTACAAGCAGCTCGGTCTGATGCAGTAGACGAGCCGAGCGGCGGTTTCGCCGCTTCGATGGCCGCAGGCTTCGGCTTCCGGCCATCGTCTCTTGGCTTCAAATCATGAATACAAAACTCATAAATGACTTGCACCGGAAAAAATCTTGAGTAACACGATCACCTTATTAGTTTCTGACCACGCTCAGAAGGTATCGCATGCTTGCAGGACGGCGTTCTTCCAAGGCTCCATTACCGATCGGGCTTACCCGCGCGCGGGTGACGTCTTGACGGCGGCCGTGTCCGAACCGGTCGTCGCGACAGGCGGCCCCAAGGCGCTGTCGGTCGCCTTTGCCGGCACCCATGCCTGGTGCAATGAGAAGATGGTGCTCTCGGACGAGCTTTCCGACGGCATGGCGCTGCCGGACTTCTTTGCCTCCGGCGCCTTCGACCGCGCGCTCGATATCTACACGGAGAAATCCGGCGCCAGCGACCGCCGTGCCGTCGCCTCCATGTGGTCGCTCTACTATTTTTCGAGCCTCACCATTCCCTATCTCGTCGCGCGCGTGCTTGACGATCAGGTGCTGCCCGTCGCCTTCGATCAGATGAAGGTGGCGCTCGCCGAGGATGGCCTGCCGCGAACCTTCGGTGTCGCCACACCGGGCGACTGGCAGAAAGCGGACGATAGCGACGTTTTCGCCACGCTTGCCCCCCTGATGCAGGGGCATCTGCGTGAGGTCGTCAGTTATCTCAAGTCCGTCGGCGGCATAGCCCCGAAGCTCGCCTGGAACAATGCGCTCGTCTATATCGACTATGCGCTGCGCGCCTCCGGCATCGAGCCGCTGAACGCGCAAGCCGACGCGCTGATCGGCAGCAAGTCCCTGCCGGACGGCACACCCAATCCCTTCTTCGATTGCCTGCGGCACGAGGAGGAAGATGGCGCCCGTGTCTGCCGGCGCAAGATCTGCTGCCTGCGCTATCTGCTGCCCGGCGTCCCGAGCTGCGGCAGCCTCTGCGCCCTCCCAAGCCAAAGGAACCAATAGGTTTTGTCTTCCCGCTTCCTCTTCCCGGCCGCCCTGCGGCTGACGCTCGTTTTCATCACCGCCCTGCTCTTTGCTGTCTCCGCCCGCGCCGAAAGCAACTGGCCGATGACCATCACCGATGCGGTCGGCCGCGAGGTGACGATACCGGCAAAGCCGAAGGCGATCCTGCTTGGAAGCGGCTTCAATCTCGTCGCCCTGTCGCTCATCCATCCCGATCCCGTCAGCCTGCTTGCGGCCTGGTCCGGCGACATGAAGACCGACAACCCCGAGATCTACGAGAGCTTCCGGCGTAAGTTTCCTGATATCGCCGACGTGCCGCAGATCGACGATGGCACCGGCCCGGGCCTCTCCTTCGAGACGCTGCTGACGGTGAAGGCCGATCTCGCGCTGCTCAATAACTGGCAATCCGACACCGAGTCCGGCAGGCGCGCCATTGAGTATCTGACCGGCATCGGCGTGCCCGTGGTGGTGGTCGATTTCAACAACGACGCGCTGACCGGCACGCCGCGCATGATGCGTCTGCTCGGCCGCATCCTCGAACGGGACGAACAGGCAGAAGCTTTCGCCCGGTTCTACGAGGACAAGCTCAAGCTGATCCGCGACCGCATCGCCGCCAAGCCGGAACCGCGCCCGCTGGTGCTGATGGACGCCTTCCCCCAACCCGACCGCTGTTGCTGGGCCTATGGCACCGGCGGTCTCGGCGAATTCCTGACGGTGGCCGGCGGCCGCAACTTTGCCGAAGGCGTGCTGCCACGGCCGGGCGGGACCGTCAACGCCGAGGCGATCATGGCCGCCAATCCGGAAATCTATATCGCCACCTCCTCGCCCGGCGGCAAATACGGCACGCTCTCGATCGGCCCCGGCGTCAGCGAAGACGAAGCGCGCGAGACGCTGGCCCGCACCATCGAGGCGCCGGCGCTGAAGACCATCCGCGCCGTCGAGGAAAAGCGCGTGCACGGTCTCTGGAACTTCTTCAACGCGATCCCGCTCAACATCGTCGCCGCCGAAGCCTTCGCCACCTGGATCCGGCCGGATCTGTTCGGCGATCTCGACCCCCAGAAGAGCCTTGCCGAGATCAACGCCCGCTTCGCCGCGGTGCCCTTCGAGGCCACCTACTGGGTGAACCTGACACCCAACAGATAGGGAGACGTCCTGTACACGCGAGCGCGGACCCACGCGGCATCGTCATGCGTGTTCACCAATTCGTCAGGGTGCTTCCTTTCGTCCGACGCCCCGGCGTGTTGCCAGTCGGCGCCCACCCTATATAAAGGCCAGGTGGTGTAGCGCGCCGTTCCAAAATGCGAGCGTCGCTGTAACACGTTGATCGGCTGCACGATTTCTCTGTTGCGTCGATTCCGGACCAAGGAATGATGCGGGGTTGAGGAGGATCTTGATGCTATGGTTGATCGCGTTACCGCTGGGTCTTGTCGTGGTGTATCTGGCAGCGCGCTTCAGCCGCTTTCGTCATTGGGCCGAACCGATCCTCTCCGTCGCCGTGGCGCTCGGCCTGCTCGTCGCCTTCATCATCTGGTTTGCCGACCGCGACGGTCGCACGCCGGCCGCGCCCCCGCCCGTTGAGACGACCCAACCGGCCGGCCTCACGGCCGCCGACGTTGCCCTCGAAGGCCTGACCTTCGAACAGAGCCAGCCGGAGAGAAGCTTCCGGCTGCGCGGCACGGTGACGAACAAAGGGCCGCAACTGCTCGAATATTTCCGCCTCGCGGTAACGCTCGAAAACTGCCCTGACGGCAATTGCGAGACGATCGGCAACGACACCGCACTCATCCTCGCCCGCGTGCCGGCGGGCCAGAGCCGTTCGTTCGAAACCTTCCTCACCTTCCCCAACCGCGAGGGCGAAAGCCTGACGGCGCCGAAATGGACGACCGAGATCCAGGAAGTCCGCGGCGCCAACCGGTAGTCGGCGGCGCGGGAGCGGAAGCACCTGAACGGTAGCCCAGTCTGCCCGCGCCCGACCGTCAAGCCGCTGCCGGTCGCTGCAACGCCTCGACGAACTTCGCCGTCGACAACACCTCGGCAAATTCCGCCCGCAAGGTCGCCACGTGGGCGCGGTGGATTTCCCGCGCCGAGATCACTCCGCCTTCGCCGTCCGGCTGGTCGAAACAATCGCAGGCATCCTCGACGAGGATCATGCGGTAGCCGAGATTGGCGCCGACGCGCACCGAGGTCGAGACGCACATGTCGGTAGAAATGCCGAAGGCGACGACCGTCTCGACGCCGAGACGACGCAGGCGCAAGTCGAGGTCGGTACCGATAAAGGCGGCGTTGACGCCCTTGGTGACGAGTGCCTCGTCTCCCATCGGTCCGAAGCCCGGCCGGAAGCCGTTGCCGGGCGCGCCGAGGGAAAGCGTCGAGCCGGGCATGACGCTGTCGTGGCGCACGTGAATGACTGGTCGGCCGCTTGCCCGCCAGGCGGCAAGGAGCGCAAGGCCGTTGCTGTCGACCGCCTCATTCCAGCGACGCGGCCAGGGGGCGCTGTCAAAGGCCTGCTGCATGTCGATCGGCAGCAGCACGGCGTTGTCGGGGACACTCATTTTGGGCATGGCAAGGCTCCTTGGTTGTAGGGAGACGCTATCTTGCCTATCGTCCGATTTCACTGGACATGATGACGCCTGACCGGACATATGTCCGGAAATGGCGACAAGGAGGCGACGTTTTGACGGAAATCGATGAAAAGGATCGCCTGCTTTTGGCAGCGCTCAGGCAGGATTCGCGCCAGAGCCTGGTGGCACTGGCCCGCCACAGCGGCCTTTCGCGCAGCGCGGCCCATGACCGGCTGCGACGGCTGGAATCGAAGGGCGTGATTGCCGGCTACACCATCCGCCTCGGCATCGAAGACCAGAGCCCGACCGTCAAATCGCTGATCGCGATCACCTTCCAGCCCGGCAAGAACTGCGACCATATCGTGCCGCATCTCTCGGCCATGCCGCCCATCGTCACCTGCTGGTCGCTCGCCGGCGCCACCGACCTGATGGTGCTGGTCGAGTGCGCCTCCAACGGCGATCTCGACACCATCCGCCGCCAGATATCGATCATCCCGGGCGT
The DNA here is from genome assembly GCF_014852205.1 of Ensifer sp. ENS06. Lineage (NCBI taxonomy): Bacteria > Pseudomonadati > Pseudomonadota > Alphaproteobacteria > Hyphomicrobiales > Rhizobiaceae > Ensifer > Ensifer sp. ENS06. The sequence goes on from NZ_JACVBC010000002.1 coordinate 869,491, forward strand.
CGCGACGGTGCAGACGCATGTGGCGCTGAGGACGCATTTCAACCGGCGGGACTAGGCAAACGAAATGCGTCGCCGGCACGCTTGCAGCGGCGACGCGATTTGCCTGCAGCTTGCCGCTCAGGCCGGCCGGCTGATCTCGTCGAGATACCAGTTGATGTAGCGCAGCTCGTTCTGCTCCATCGGCGCGATTGGGCCTGGCACAAAGTAGTGCGAACGCACGCCGCGCGACGTGTGCTCGATGATCGCCTTGTCCTCGTCGGTCGTCACCTTCCAGAGCCAGGTGAGCCTTTCCAGATCGTAGTCGCGCCCCTCCTCGGCCTTGCCGTCGACGAGCCAGATCAGCTCCATCTCCGAGGTTTCGGCCGTCTTCGGGATGAAGCGGTAGATCATGCCGTGGTCCGGATAGCAGACGAGGAAGGTGGTGCCGCCCAGATGGATCGAGGTGACGCCGCCGTCGAAATCGGTGAAGCGGCCCATCAGCGTGCTCAGCGCCTGCCCGTCCTTGCTGCCGGTCTGGACGCCATCATAGAGCGCGTAGCGGAAGGCATGAATGGTCTCCTTGCCGCCGGTGGAATTCTGCCAGTGATTGCCGGAGGCGACCTCGATGCCGAGCGCGCAGGTGCGCGCCTCCATCCTGGCGTTCAGTTCCTCGATCAGGTGCAGCGGCTGTTCCAGCGCATGGGTTTCGGAATATTCCGGATGCGCCGGCCCGCAATGGTAGCACTCGACATAGTTTTCGACCGCAAGCTTCCAGTTGGCGTCGATCGCATAGCTCTGACGATGGGCGATCTTCGCCGATCCCCAGCCATACTGCCCGCAGGTCGCATGCAGCAGGCGCTCGACCTCGGAGAAATCAAGCGGCTCGGCGGCAAAGGAGATGAAGATCAATCCTTCGACGACACGCACGTTGAGCTTCTTCAGGCCGTGGTCCTCGCGCTTGAAGTCCTTGGGCATCAGCCGCGCCGCCTTCAGCGCGCCATCATTGCCATAGGTCCAGGCATGGTAGGGACAGACGAAGGCACGGGCATTGCCCTTGTCCTTGGTGCAGACCTCGGCCCCGCGATGACGGCAGACATTGAGCATCGCATGGATCTCGCCGCTTGCCGTACGGGTGACGATCACCTGCTCGGAGGCCATGCGGAAGACCTCGAAATCATTGGCGTTGGGGATCGCGCTTTCATGGGCGACGCAATGCCAGTGACGCCGAAAAAGCCGCTCGAGGTCCCGTTCATAGATCTCCGGGTCGAGGTAGAAGGCGCGGGCAAGCCCATGGCCCGGACGATGGCCGGCGACCAGCTGATCGATGCGGTCGCCCGCAACTGTCGTATCCTTAAGCTCCGATGCGAGCATGGACTGAACTCCAGAAAGAAGACCGGAAACCCGCGATCCGGCACGCGTATTTTCGTTGTGCCTCGAAGAGCCCCTCATCCGCGCGGTGAGGGGTTGTCTCAAGCGCCAGGCACGCCACCCGACGCCTGCCTACATCCGCACCCGCTCCGCCCGCGGGTCGTACATGGGCTTCAACGACGCCTCCGCCTTCACCCGCGTTCCGGCGATCTCGATCTCGAAGCTTGATCCGAGCACGTCCTCTGCGCTCTCGCCTTCCGAGGGCACGTAGCCAAGCCCGATGGCGCCGCCGAGGTGGTGGCCGTAGTTGCCTGACGTGATCGTGCCGACGATCTTGCCGTCGCGAACGATCGCCTCGTTGTGGAAGAGCAGCGGCTCGGGATCTGCGAGCCGAAACTGCACCAGCCGGCGCGAAAGCCCGCGATTGTGCTTGGCGAGCACCGCCTCGCGGCCGATGAAATCGCCCTTGTCGGCCTTGACCGCAAAGCCGAGCCCGGCTTCGAGCACATGATCTTCGTCGGTGATGTCGTGGCCGAAATGGCGGAAGGCCTTTTCGATGCGGCAGCTATCCAGTGTGTGGATGCCGCAGAGCTTGAGGCCCAGGTCCTGCCCCGCCGCCTCCAGCGCCTCGAACACATGCGCCGTCTGGTCGGTCGAGACATAGAGCTCCCAGCCGAGCTCGCCGACATAGGTGACGCGGTGGGCGCGGGCGAGGCCCATGCCGACCTCGATCTCGCGCGCCGTGCCGAACGGATGCCCCGCGTTGGAAAAATCGTTCGGGCTCACCTTCTGCATGAGCTCACGCGCCTTCGGCCCCATGACGCAGAGCACGCTTTCGCCAGCGCCGACATCGGTGATCACCACGAACTCGTCCGTCAGATGCTTGCGCAGCCAGGCGAGGTCGCGCTGGAGCGTGGCGCCGGGCACGACCAGCAGGAAGGCGGTTTCCGACAGCCGCGTCACCGTCAGGTCGCTCTCGATGCCGCCGCGGGCGTTGAGCATCTGGGTATAGACGATCCGGCCGGGCTCGACGTTCATCTCGTTGGCGCAGAGCCGCTGCAGGAAGGAAAGCGCATCGCGCCCTTCAACCCGGATCTTCCCGAAGGAGGTCATGTCGAACAGGCCGACGCCGTTTCGCACCGCAAGATGCTCGTCCCTCTGGTTCTCGAACCAGTTCTGCCGCTTCCATGAATAGCGGTACTCGCGCTCCTGGCCTTCCTTCGCAAACCAGTTGGCGCGTTCCCATCCGGCGACTTCACCGAAGACAGCGCCGCGGGCTTTCAGATGCTCGTGCAGCGGCGAACGGCGCACCCCGCGCGCGGTCGCCATCTGGCGATAGGGGAAATGGTCGGCGTAGAGCAGGCCGAGCGTTTCCGAGACGCGATCTTTCAAATACGCGCGATTCTTCTGGAACGGCTGCGCCCGGCGGATATCCACCTCCCAGAGATCGAAGGGCGGCTCGCCGTCATTCATCCATTGGGCGAGCGCCATGCCGGCGCCGCCCGAGGAAACGATGCCGATCGAATTGTAGCCGGCCGCGACCCAGTATCCCCTCACCTCCGGCGCCTCGCCGAGATAGTAGCGGTCGTCGGGCGTAAAGCTTTCCGGGCCGTTGAAGAAGGTATGGATCCCAGCCGTTTCCAGCATCGGCATGCGGTTGACCGCCATTTCGAGGATCGGCGCGAAGTGGTCGAAATCGTCCGGCAACTGGTCGAAGCAGAAATCCTCGCGGATGCCGTCCATTCCCCAGGGCTTGGCCTTGAGCTCGAAGGCCCCGATCAGCATCTTGCCGGCATCCTCCTTGTAATAGGTGCACTCGTCCGGCACGCGCAGCACCGGCAGGCGCTTCAGCTCCGGAATCGCCTCGGTGACGATGTAGAAATGCTCGCAGGCGTGCAGCGGCACCGTGACGCCCGATTGCCGCGCAAACTCCCGGCCCCACATGCCGGCGCAGTTGACGACATGATCGGTCTCGATCGTGTAGCTCTCGCCATTCTGCTCGCAGGTGACGCCGGTGACCCGGCCGTCCTTCTTCAGGACGGACGTCACCTTGACACCCTCGATGATCGTTGCGCCGTTTTGCCGGGCGCCCTTGGCGAGCGCCATGGCGATATTGGCCGGATCGCACTGGCCATCGAGCGGCAGATGCACCGCCGCCTTCACATCCGAGGTGTTGAGGTGCGGATACATCGCCTTCACTTCGTCAGGCGTGATCTCGCGCACGTCGACATTGAAGGCACGCGCCAGCGACGCCTGGCGATAGATCTCTTGCCTGCGCTCCTCCGTCAGTGCCACGGTGATCGAGCCGTTCTGGCGCATGCCGGTGGAAATGCCGGTTTCGGCCTCGAGCTTGACGTAGAGGTCGGCCGAGTATTTCGCGAGCCGCGTCATGTTCTGCGAGGCGCGAAGCTGACCGATCAGGCCGGCCGCATGCCAGGTGGTACCGGAGGTCAGCTGCTTGCGCTCAAGCAGAACCACATCGGTCCAGCCGAGCTTGGCGAGGTGATAGGCGACGGAACAGCCGGAGACGCCGCCACCGATGATGACTGCGCGGGCTTTCGAGGGAATGGGCTTGCTCATGCGCGCAGTCTTTCATTGGAGGGATCCCAGAGCGGTTGGTCCGCCTCGACCGTCGCCTTGAAGCGATCGCCGAAGATCTCGACCTCGATTTCCTTGCCGGGCACGGCAAGGTCGGCGCGCAGCATGCCGAGCGCGATCGACTTGCCGACGCGGTAGCCCCAGTTGCCCGAGGTCGTCTCGCCGACAACCTGGCCGTCGGACCAGAGCGTCGACATATAGGGCGCGTCGCAGCCGTCGGCGGCGACCGTCAGCGTGACGAAGCGCTTGCTGACGCCCTGCTGCTTTTCACGCTCCAGCGCCGCCTTGCCATTGAAGCCGGGCTTGCCCCAGTCGACGAAGCGCTCCAGCCCACCCTGCAGGATGGTGTAGTCGGTCGACAGATCGCCCTTCCAGGCGCGATAGCCCTTCTCGATGCGCAGACTGTCGAGCGCTTCCATGCCGAAGGGTTTGAGGCCATGCTTCTGACCGGCCACCCAGACGGCGTCGAAGATGGCGGCCGTATCCTCCACCTTGGTATGGATCTCCCAGCCGAGTTCGCCGGCGAAGGAGACGCGCACGAGCTGGCAATAGCGCCCGGCGATCTGCGCCGTCTGGTGCGTGAGCCAGCCCTTGGCGAGATCCGCTTCGCTGACCTCGGCGAGGATCGCGCGCGATTTTGGCCCGGTCAGGATCTGGCAGGAGAAGGACTTGGTGACGTCGTCGATGGTGAAGGCGGCGTCGGCCGGCCGGTGCTTCATCAGCCATTCGAAATCGTGCCACTGCGCGGTTGCGGCGGTGATGAGGAAGAAGAAGTCTTCGTCGAGCATCATCACCGACATCTCGGTAACGATCCGGCCTTTGTCGTCGGCGAAATAGGCCAGGCCGATGCGCCCAGGCTTCGGCACGCGGCCTGTGATGAGGCCGGAGAGCCATGCGGTCGCGCCCTCGCCCTTTACCCGGAAGCGCGAGAAGCCCGGCAGGTCGAGTATGCCGGCGGCATCGCGCACGGCCAGGCACTCTTCTTCGATGCGCTTGGCCCAAGGCCCTTCGCGGCCCCAGGTCTGCGTCGCCTCTTCCGAGGTGTCATCGCCTGGTTTGGCGTACCACATCGCACGCTCCCAGCCGTTATAGGGCTTGAACTGGGCGCCGAGGGCGGCGATGCGATCGTGGATCGGCGATAACTTTTTGCCGCGCCCGGCTGGCCAGTAATGCTTCGGAAAGTGCATCGCGTATTCGTGGCCGTAGATCTCCATGCCCTTGGCGATGCAATAATCCTGGTCGGTGTAGTCGGTGTAGCGGCGCGGATCGCAGGACCACATGTCCCACTCGGTCTGGCCCTCGGTGATCCATTCGGCGAGCACCTTGCCGGCGCCACCCGCCTGGCAGATACCGAAAGTGAAGACGCAGGCCTCGAAGGCATTGGGCACGCCGGGCATCGGCCCGATCAGCGGGTTGCCGTCGGGTGCATAGGGGATCGGGCCGTTGATGATCCGCGACAGCCCGGCCGTTCCGAGGATCGGCACGCGCTCGACGGCGTCGTTCAGGTACCATTCCAGCCGGTCGAGATCGTCCGGGAAGAGCTGGAACGAAAAGTCTTCCGGCATCGGGTCGTCGGGCGTTACCCAGTGGGCGCGACAGTTGCGCTCGTAGGGGCCGAGGTTCATGCCGTTCTTTTCCTGGCGCAGATAGTAGGAGCTGTCGACGTCGCGCAGGAGCGGCAGCTTGTGGCCGGCCTCCTTCGACCAGGCGGCAAGCTCCGGGATTTCGTCGAACAGGATATACTGATGGCTCATCACCATCATCGGCACGTTGCGGCCAAACATCTTGCCGACCTCGCGGGCGTAGTAGCCGGCGGCGTTGACGACGTATTCGCAGCGGATCTCGCCCTGCGGCGTAGAGATGACCCATTCGTCGTTTTCGCGGCGCGCGCCCGTGACCGGACAGAAGCGGATGATCTTGGCGCCCATGTCGCGCGCACCCTTGGCGAGCGCCTGCGTCAGCTGCGCCGGGTCGATGTCGCCGTCATAGGGATCGTAGAGCGCGCCGGTCAACTCGTGTGTCTCGAGAAACGGATAGCGGGCGCGCATCTCGTCGGGCGACAGGATATCGAGATCCATGCCCTGGTAGCGCCCCATGCCGACGACGCGCTTGAACTCCTGCAGCCGCTCCTTCGAATGGCCGAGCCGGATCGAGCCGGTCACGTGATAGTTCATCGGGTAATCGACGAGCGCGCCGAGGTCGCGATAGAGCGACGCCGAATAGCGCTGCATGTTCATGATCGACCAGGAGGAAGAAAACGTCGGCACGTTGCCGGCGGCATGCCAAGTGGAGCCCGCCGTCAGCTCGTTCTTTTCCAGAAGCACGCAGTCGGTCCAGCCGGCCTTGGCAAGGTGGTAAAGCGAGGAAGCCCCAATCGCTCCCCCACCGATGATCACGACGCGTGCGTGCGACGGCAAATTCGACATCAACTGTTCCCTCGTTTTGGCGAATTCTTGCCGGTGAAGCCGGGCGCCATCAAGCAACGGAAACAGGCTTTATTGATCGATGTTTTCGATTAGATTGGAGCGATTGCAGCGGGAGAGAACGGCATGCAGGTGGAGCTGATCGAGACCTTCCTGGACCTGATGGAGAGCCGCTCCTTCAACCGCACCGCCGAGCGCCTGAATCTTACCCAGTCGACCGTCTCACATCGGGTGAAGGCACTGGAGGCGCAGTTCAACCGCAAGCTCTTTACCCGCAACAAGGGCGGCACCGTGCCGACGGCCGCCGGCCTGCGCTTTCTAGATTACGCAAAAGCCCTGCAAAACCAATGGCATGAGGCCACACGCGCGGTCACCAACGCCGGCGCGCTGGAGCGCTCCATGCGGCTTGGTGTCCAGCATGATCTGGCGGAAGCCTTTGCCGGGGAATGGATGGCGACGATCCGCCGGGAGCTGCCCGGCATCGAGATCTATATGGAGGCGGACTACTCCAACCAGATGAACCGCGATCTCGGCGCTGGCGACCTGGATCTGGCGATCCTCTACACGCCCCACTACCTGCCCGATCTTTATTACGAAAGGATCGGCGATCTGCATTACGTGATGGTGAGCACGGAGGCGCAGATGCTCGCCGAGATCCGCTCCGAGAGCTACATCCGCTCAAGCTATTCGCCAGGCTTCGATCGCGCCCACCGGCTGGCGCTGCCGCATCTCTCCGCAGCGCTGCTTGCCGCCGGCCAGAACATGGCGATCACCCGGCTGCTTCACACACTCGGCGGATCGGCCTACGTGACGGCAGCGACGGCCGAGCGGCTGGCGGACGATGGATTTGCCGCGCGCGTCCACGACGCGCCCGTCATCCCACAGACGGTCTATGCCGCCACCAGCCTGCGCACCCGCCACGCCCACCAGCACCGCAAGATCATCGCCGCCATGGCCGATCTGCTCGCAACGCTGCCGGTGCCGAATTCGGAAGCGGGTTAAGCCATGCGCCGCTGGATCAGCCGCTGCAGAAACATCAGGATCGAAACGATCGCGAGATAGTAGACCAGCGCTGCCGAATACCACTCGACGAAGCGGAAGCTGGAGGCGATCGCGTCGTTGACGACCGCCATGATCTCGCGCATCGAGATTACATAGGCAAGCGAGGTCAGCTTGATCAGGTTGATGAATTCGTTGACCAGCACCGGCATGACGATGCGCAGCGCCTGCGGCAGAACCACCAGAAAGAAGGTCTGCCAGCGATTGAGCCCGAGCGCGCGGGCGGCATCCGTCTGCCCCTGGCCGATCGCCGCAAGCGCCCCGCGCATCGCCTCCGCCATGTAGGCGGCCGTCACCAGCGTAAACGCGATGAAGGCAGCGACGAAGGGCGTGTACCAGGGCGCCCGCGTGAGCCCCGGAAAGAGCTGCGGTGCGCCGTTCCAGACGATCAGGAGCACGAGGATCAGCGGCGCCGAGCGAAACAACCAGACATAGACCTGCGCCGCTGTGCGCCTGACCGCCGCCATCGAATTGAGCGCGACGGCCAGCGGCAGGCAGAGCAGGAACGACGCCGCCTGCACCAGGATCGACAGCAGGATGGCGATGCCCGCCCCCTGCAACATGACGGGCATGGTCAGGGCATCGAAAAACAGTTTCGTATCGAAGTTCATGCCCCGTCTCCTTTCGCTCAGGAGTCGTAGTCGACGTCGAAGAGCGCCGGATCGAGCCCGTATTTCCTGGCGAGATCGCCGAAGAAGCCCTTCTCCTTGAGCGCCTTCAGCCCTGCCTTCACCGCGGCTGCATCGCCACCGTCACGGCGGCTGTAGATGCCGTATTTGAAATCCGATGCCCAGATATAGGGGAGCGTGAGCGCGCCGTCGGAGCGCGACGCGCGATAGGCGCCCTCCGCCTCTTCCGTTACGGTCGCATCGACGCGGCCGACGAGCACCTGCTGGTAGGCGGCCTGCTGGGTCGGGTATTCCTGCACATCGACCGGCGGCAGGCCCTTGGCCGTGAGCGCCTCGTTTAAGGGCCCGATCCGCTCTTCCTTGTAGTAGGCGCCGGCTTCGAGCGCGATGACCTTGCCGCTGAGATCCTCCGGCGCCTTGATCGTATCGCTGCCCGCTTTGGTGACCATGGCGGTCGCCGATTTCATGTAGGGCACGCCGTCATAGGTCTCGCGCCGCTTGGCGTTGATGTAGATGCCGCTGACGATGACGTCGCAGCGCCCTGCCCCGAGCGTCGGCAAGAGGCCGGCGAATTCGGTGACGGTGTAGTTCACCTTCGCATTCCATTGCGCGGCCAGCGCTTCGGCGATCTCGATGTCGATGCCGGTCGGCTTCGCATCGGCCGGATGTTCCTTGAACGAAAGCGGAGGAAAGGCCGCGGTGGTGCACACGCCAACCTCTCCATCGGCGGCGAAAGCCGGCGGCTCGGCCTGTGCGGCGCCGGCCGAAAGCACGGCGGTCGTCAGAAGGGTTGCGCAGGATGCCAGTCTGATCATCTTCATTCCCCTCATTGTGCTGGTGAAACGCGGCCGACGATGTCGCCATAGGTCTGGCTGTCGAAGGCAGGAAGGATGAGCGGATCCACAAAGCCGTCGCGCCGCGCCGTCAGCACGTATTGCATCATCGACGCATTGTCCGGCATCTCGAAAACCTGGACGAAGTCATAGGTCCCGAGCGTGGCATAGAAGGCGACCGAGCGGCCGCCGAGCGCTGCGACCCGATCCTCGCTCACCTTGCGCCGGCTGCCACTATCGGCAAGCTCGGCCAGTCCCTTCGAGGTCAGTCGCATCAGCGAGATGTATCGTTGCATAGGGCATCATTCCGTTGAACGGTTGGCAAAAGGCTTTGGAAATGTGAGGACCGCGCCTGGAGCAATTCCAGGAGAAGCGTGAAGCGGCTTTTCGCCCGGAATTGCGCGGTGCCAGAGCGCTAGCGGGCGGCGGCCTTGGCCAGTCCGGCAATAACGGCATCACTGGTCGAGACCGTGCCGAAGATGCCGTTCTCGATCGAGATCATGTTGATCGCCGCCTCATGCGCCCACTGCTCGCCGCTGGCGCAGCAGTCTGAAATCGTCAGGCACTGGAAATTGCGGTCGCAGGCTTCGCGCAGCGTCGTATGCACACAAACGTCCGTGGTGCAGCCGGTAAAGAGCATGTGGGTGATGCCCTGGGATCTCAAGACATGCTCGAGATCCGTATAGGTGAAGGAACTGTTGCAGGTCTTGTCGATGATGACGTCGGTGTCGGCGACATCGAGTTCCGGAAGCAACTGGAAGCCGGGGCTGGAACGCAAAAGCACCTGCGTGTTCTCAAGTCCGGAGCGCTTGCGCCGCCATTTCTCGTAAGGCGTCATGTCGGCGAGATCGGCGCGGTAGCCCTGGCGCGTGTGGATGATCAGGCAGCCGGCTTGCCGTGCGGCCGCAATCACCCGGTTGACCGCGGGCACGATCGCGGCCAGCGGCGCCGGATCGTAGCCCATCGAGGCGAAGTAACCGTTGGCCGAGCAGAAGTCGATCTGCAGATCGATCACCATCAGCGCCGTCTGCGCCGGAACCAGCTTTCCATCATAAGGAAAATCAAACGGTTGTGCCTCGATCATTGTGTTCTCCCTCTCTCAGGCCCGATTCATAGGAGCAAAAATCGATTGGGAATAGCGATTTTTTATGCTTGATATTGTGCAGTCTGGCTAAACGATTTCACGCCGTGAGGGGCGCGATCAGAGCGGGAGGGCTCACGTGAAGGCGTTGCATTTCCTGCCCTATATCCGGGCGTTCGAGGCGGTCGCGCGCATCGGTTCCGTGCGCCAGGCGGCGGATGAGCTCGGCTTGAGTCCCGGCGCCGTGTCGCTGCAGCTGCGCCGGCTCTCGGAGACGACCGGCCTGACGCTGCTTGAAAAATCCGGCCGCAACATCAAGCTCACGGCCGCCGGCCGCGAGTTCGCGCAGACGGTTTCCCACGCGATCGGCAACCTTGCCGCCGCCGTGGAGGACGGCACCGACCGACGGCTCGAAAGCCACCAGCGCAAGCTGACGGTCGGCCTGCCCCCGGCGCTCGCGATTGCCTGGATGGCCGGCCTCCTCGTACAGTTCGCGGGTGCGCGCGGCGTCACCGATCTTTCGATGCGCAATTGCATCCGCGCCAGCGACGTCGTCTGGGACGATGTCGATCTCGCCGTCGTCTACGACAATCCGCCCTTCGACGGCCTGTGGTGGCAGCCAGTCAGCGACGTGAAGCTCAGGACGGTCTGCTCGCCGCTCCTCTTCCCCCGGCTTGAAGGCCCGCTGCGCGAGCGGAAGCTGCGCGACGTCACGCTGCTGCATGAGGATGACGGCCGGGAATGGACGCGCTGGTCGGCCGCATCGCGCATTTCGCTCGAAGGCAGCCGGAGCGTGCGGGTGCAATCGGTCGCGATCGCCGTCGCCTCAGCGCTACAGGGCCAGGGCATCGCGCTCGTCTCAGACGTGCTGACACGCTCCTATCTCTACGAAGGACGCCTGATCCAGCCCTTCCCGACGGCGATACCGGCCTCGGCCGGCTACTATCTGCTCTGCCCGACGGAAAAGGCGGAGGAGCCGCTGATCCAGGCCTTCGCCAACCAGATCGCCGCGCACCTGCGTGGCGAGCGGTCCGGCGACAAGCAGGCTCAGTAGCGACCCTTGAGCAGCGCCTTCAGCCGCTCGGCGTCCGCCTCGCTGACATCAGCCGGTGCCATCACCTGCATCCACGCGTCGATATAGTGCTCCGGCGCATAGACATGGCCGTAGCCGATCGGCGAGGTCGTCGCGAGCGCCATGTCGGCAAGCAACTGAAACATGGTGACGACGGGGAACCATCTGAGCGCAGGAGAGACGTCGGCACCGCGCGGCGCCTTCATCCAGTCGGGCTCGCGGTAGAAGGAGTATGGATCGAAGAAGGTGATCGGATCACTGGCATATTGCAGATAGACGATGCGGACATTGCCCCAGGTCGCGCCCGGGATGTTCAGCGCATTCTCCTGATTGGTGAAACGGATCACCGAGCCGTCGCGATAAAGCGGCCGCCATTCCGGCGAGCCCGGATTGCGGTTTCGGGTGATCTGCAGCCAGGTCTTGGTCGGGAACGGCGAGCCGACCCAGAGCGCGCCCTGGAACGGATCGCTGATGATATCGAAGGGATCGACCGAGCCTTGCGAGTTCATCGAGCCGAGGCTGAGGCCATAGAGATAGAGCTTCGGCCTTCTGTCCTTCGGCAACGTCGTCCAGTAGCCATAGACCGCATCGAAGAGCGCATCGGCAGTCTCCGCGCCATATTCCGGCTCGACCAGCAGCGACAGCCAGCTCGTGAGATAGGAATACTGCACCGCGACGCTGGCGACATCGCCCTTCAGCAGATATTCGAGCGAATCGAGGCCCGGCGGGTCGATCCAGCCGGTGCCGGTCGGCACCACGATCAGAAGGTTCGATCGCTCGAAACCACCGACGCGCTTCAATTCCTCCAGCGCGAGCTTCGCCCGCTCCTTGGCGGTCTCGGCCGAGTTGAGACCGGCGTAGACGCGCAATGGCTCTTGTGCCTCTCCGCCGAAGAAGCCGCCGATGTCCTTCGCCGTCGGACCGGAAGCGATGAACTGGCGGCCCTGGCGGCCGAGTTCGTCCCACGTCATCAGCGACGCGCTGCTGCCGGTCTTCAACGGATCGGTCGGCGGCGCGACATCCGGATCGATCAGCGCGTCCAACCGCTGGAACGAGCTGTCGGCCGCATGCAGCGCGAAGCGGAAGATGACGCCGTCAACGGCGGACCAGAACAGCGCGACGGCGGCAACGACGGCTGCGACCTTTGCCAGCGGCCGGGTCAACACATGCTCGAAGCGGCGGGTCAGAAACCGGAAGGTCAAGCGGAACAGGCGCGCGATGAGCACGATGGCGACAAACACGAGTGCCGCGATCAGCCCGAGCTTGAACGGCTCAGCACTTTCGACCGGGTCGAGCCCCATGATCTGCCGCACCGTGTTCTGCCAGTAGGCGGTGCGCCAGAGGAAGGCGAGCGCAACCGCGGTGCAGCCGAGCGCCGCTAGCACCTTCACCGTAAGGCCTGTGCGGCCGCGGATCTCCGGCAGGTCGAGCAAGGACCACAGCCAGCGCAACAGTACGCCGATCGCATAGCCGGCGGAAAGCGACAGGCCCGAAATCACCGCCTGCACCACATAGGGCCGCGGGATGAGGCTCGGCGTCAGCGACATGGCAAAGAAGAAGACGCCGACGATGAGCCCCGTGGTCGAGAACGATGCCAGCAGCGTCGAGAGAAAACGCGGCATCGGCAACCTCGACAGCGGCGTCTGTTGAAGATGGTCCATGGCGTCGGGTCCCCACTGATGCTGGCACGGTCACCGGAACAACTGCGGGCTGTTCCGGCGCCGGCAATGTCGCTTCCCCGGCGTGTCCAGTCAATCGCCACAACCGCAAGACACCCTGACGCGAACCGGTCGACGGGCACTTCGGCCCCTAAACCCGGGTGACCTCGACCGGCGTCTTCATGATGATTTCACGGTGCGGGAACGGGATCGAAATGCCCGCCGCCTTGAACGCATCCCAGAGCGCCATCAGCACCTGGCCGCGAATGTTGGTGAGCCCGTTGCTCGGAACGGAGATCCAGAACCTCAGCTTGAAATCGAGCGACGAGGCGCCGAAACCCGTCATCCAGCACACCGGCTGCGCGTAGCTGCTCGCCACCCGCGGCAGCGATGCGGCAGTCTCGATGGCGATGCGCGCCACCTCGTGCGGGTCGCTGTCATAGGAGGTGCCGAAATCGACCTCGATGCGGACGAAGTCGCTGGAGAACGACCAGTTCACCACCTGCTGCGAAATGAAGTCCTCATTTGGAATGAGGTATTCCTTGCCGTCCCGGGTGATGACGGAGACGAAGCGGGAGCGCAGGTCGCGCACGGACCCGAAGGTATCGCCGAGCGTGATCGTGTCGCCCGGCTTGATGGATTTGTCGAGCAGGATGATGATACCGGAGATGAAGTTGGAAACCACCTTCTGCAGACCGAAACCGATGCCGACACCGACCGCCCCGGAAAAAACCGTCAGCGCCGTCAGGTCGATGCCGGTGGCCGATAGCGCGATTGCGCCGGCAAAGCCAATCAGCGCAATCTTGACCAGCTTGCTGATCAGAACCTTGAACGAGGGTGTCAGGTCCGCTGACCGCTGGATCCAGTGCGACGAGACATTGCCGATCAAAACGGCAAGCCAGATCAGCGCGGCGGAGAGCACGATGGCCTTCAGGACGAGCAGCAGCGATAGGCGAACCGCACCGAGATTGATGGCAACGCCGTCAAGTGTCGTCAGGATCACCCGGTCGAGCCCGACCGCATAGAGCGCAAAATAGATCCAGCCGACGACGGCGGTGACGCGCGCCAGCATCTGGTTGCGGATGATGCGTGTGAGCACCGAGATGACGAACCACGCCGCCGTCAGCGTCAGCGCGGTCGCCACCAGCCAGCGATAGGACGGCCAGCCAAAGCGCAGGATCATGCCGTCGGCGATCCAGAGCCAGACGATCAGAAACAGCCACCGCAGCCGCCGCATGAAGGCGATGATGACCCGCAAGAGATCCGGATTGCCCTTGATCAGACGGGCTCGGGCTTCGACCCGAGGCTCTATTCGCTTCGCCAGTGCGCCGCAGACCAGGTAGCCGGCGACGATGATGGCGAGCTGATAATAGGTCCACTCGTTCAAAAAGACCGTCTGCAGCCAGGAAGCGGCGGCATCGAGCGCTGTTGCGAAATCCATCGTCTCTCTCCGAGAGAGCAAGGCGCCCGCCGAGCGTGTGGGACGCCCTCCTAACTCGAATCTAGGGCATCCCTGATGGTTTCAAAGCCGGATGGACGATTATCGAACCGCTTCAGAGGCTTATGGAGGGGTTGGCACTAGACGCGCCGCTCCTTGATCGTGTTCATCACGAAACTCGTCTCGATCGAGGCGACGCATTTGAGCCTTGCGATCTTCTCCTTGATGAAACGCTCGTACTGATCGAGGCCGGCGCTCATCACCTTCAGCACGTAGTCCCGCGAGCCGGTCACCAGATGGCATTCGAGCACCTCGTCCCAGCCGCGCACCGCCTCTTCGAACATGACGATCTCGTCTTCGTGCTGGCGGCTGAGCGTGACGGTCGCAATCGCCGTCATCGTCCAGCCGTCGACTGCGGGATCGACCAAAGCCGTATAGCCGCGGATGACCCCGGTCTCCTCCAGCCGCCGTAGCCGACGCAGACAGGGCGACGCCGAGAGCCCCACCCGCTCGGCGAGCTCGTTGTTGGTCAGGCGGGCATCCGCCACCAGTTCCTTCAAAATCCTGCGATCCGTCTCGTCGGCAATTTTCTGCGCCATATCTTCTCAACTCAGCCAAATCTTTGCGCAACTCAAGGCGATCCCGCCGGAAATAGCAAGGATCGGTCCAAGCATCTGATATAATTTGCCTGTCAGTCGAGTCCGCTTCGCTTGAGGAGACAAGCCATGACCGCACCGCATCCCTCCAAAACCCACATCGGAAACCACAAGCTGCATCCTGAAACGCAGATGCTGAACTATGGCTACGATCCGGAACTGTCGGAGGGCGCGGTCAAACCTCCGGTCTTTCTGACCTCCACCTTCGTCTTCCGCTCCGCCGAAGAGGGCCGCGACTTCTTCGACTTTGTCTCCGGCCGGAAGGAACCGCCGGCGGGTGTCGGCGCCGGCCTCGTCTATTCGCGCTTCAACCACCCGAACAGCGAGATCGTCGAAGACCGTCTCGCCGTCTACGAGCGCACCGAAAGCTGCGCACTGTTCTCGTCGGGCATGTCGGCGATCGCCACGACGCTGCTCGCCTTCGTCAAGCCGGGCGACGCGGTGCTGCACAGCCAACCGCTCTATGGCGGCACCGAGACGCTGCTTGCCCGCACCTTCCTCAATCTCGGCGTTTCCGCCGTCGGTTTTGCCGATGGCGTGAACGAGGCGGCCGTCAGCGCCGCCGCAGAAGAGGCGATGGCCAAGGGCCGGGTCTCGGTGATCCTGATCGAGACGCCGGCGAACCCCACCAATAGCCTCGTCGACGTCGCCATGATCCGCCGCGTTGCCGATGCGATCGGCAGGAAGCAGGGCCATACCCCGATCGTCGCCTGCGACAACACGCTGCTTGGGCCCGTCTTCCAGCGGCCGATCGAGCACGGCGCCGACATCTCGCTCTATTCGCTGACCAAGTATGTCGGTGGTCACTCCGACCTGATCGCCGGCGCCGCGCTCGGCTCCAAGGCGGTGATGAAGCAGGTAAAGGCGCTACGCGGTGCGATCGGCACGCAGCTCGATCCGCATTCCTGCTGGATGCTCGGCCGTTCGCTCGAAACGCTGGCGGTGCGCATGCAGAAGGCCGACGACAATGCCCGCATCGTCGCCGAATTCCTGCACGACCACCCGAAGGTCGAGCGTATCCACTACCTGCCCTTCCACGGCGAGGACACGCCGGTCGGCCGCACTTTCAAGACGCAGTGCACCGGCGCTGGCTCGACCTTCTCCTTCGATATCGCTGGCGGCCAGGAGGCGGCCTTCCGCTTCCTCAATGCGCTGCAGATCTTCAAGCTCGCCGTCAGCCTCGGCGGCACGGAATCGCTCGCCAGCCACCCGGCGGCGATGACCCATTCTGGCGTGCCGATCGAGGTGCGCCACCGCATCGGCGTGCTGGAATCGACCATCCGCCTGTCGATCGGTATCGAGCATCCCGACGACCTCGTGGCCGATCTTTCAAACGCGCTGTCGCTCGCCTGATGCAAGAGGCCGCCGGTCCAGCCGGCGGCATCCTTCGCGAGTTTGCAAGGACGCAATTCCGGACGGAAAACCGCTGCGCACTTTTCCTGGAATTCGCTCGCTTGGCTGGCGCAATTCCGGATTGCTCAGTGCGCCAGGATGTTGACGATATTGCCGAACGGGTCGCGCATGTAGAAACGGCGCACGCCCCAGGGCTCGTTGGTGATGTCGTAGACGATCTCGACACCGGCGGCCTTGGCTCGCTGATAGGCCCGGTCGACATCGTCCACCTCGATCGAAAGCGCCGGCACCGGCGTATCGTTGCCGCCCTCGCTGGCGATGCTCACCTGTGGCATCGCGGCCTTGCCCTCGGCGGCAAAGGTCAGGATCCAGCCGTGATCCATCACCACGTCGAGTTCAAGCAGGTCGCCGTAGAAGGCGCGCGCCACCTGCGGGTCCGGGGCGTAGAGGTTTGAGACGATACGCTTGACTGTCATGGAATTCTGCTCCCTTCGACGCGCCGCAACGCGGCAGCATCGACGCTTACTGGTTGTTCGGCTGATAACGATACAGCCCATACTGCCCGCCAACGGCAGCCGATTGAAAGCGGAAATCGCCTCGCTTCAGAATGAAGCCGCCGCATGTTCCGATGGCGCCTTCGGGTTTGCTCCGGAAAGCGCCACCCGCACAAGCGTCGCCGCAGCCTTGCCCGCCACCTCCATATAGCTTGGATCCCGGTGCAGCAGCACGACCGCGAAACTGCCGTCGAGCAGCAGCAGGATCTGCTTTGCCAGCATGGCCGGCTCGGCGACACCGGCTTCGGTAAAGGTCTCGGCAATCCAGGCCTCGAACTTCTTCTTGTGGGCGGCACCGATGCGGATCGCCGGATGACCCGGCATGTTGGCAAGCTCGGCGGACGTGCGCAGGAAGCCACAGCCCTTCCATTTCGGATGGCGCGCCGCCCGCACCAGGTTGACGAAGATCGCCTCGATCTTGTCGGCAATGTCCCCGTCGCCCGCGTCGAACCACTTGCGGAAGAGTTTCAGATTGGGCTGGTCGCGGCCTTCGAGATAGGCGACGATCAGTTCGTCCTTGCTGTCGAAATGATAGTAGAGCGTGCGTTTGGTCACGCCCGCGGCTTCCGCCACCGCATCGACGCTGACGGCGCGGATGCCCTCGGCATAAAACAGCTTTTCCGCCGCTGCGACGATCAGTTCCCGGGTCGATTTCTCTGCTTTCGCCATCTCTCATGTATACCGACTAGTGAATATACATGGCATCTTCCCTCACCTAGCCTCTCCCCGTCAACACCTGCCGGAGAGCAACCATGTCGAACACCGTGCTGATGCAGATTTCCGAGGGCATCGCCCTCCTCACTCTCAACCGCCCAGAGAAACTCAACGCGCTGAACTACGAGCTGATCGACCGGCTCATGAGCCTTCTCGACCAGATCGAAGCGAACGACGGCGTCGGCGCCGTGATCATCACCGGCACCGGCGACCGCGCCTTTTCCGCCGGCGGCGACATTCATGAGTTCTCGGAAAGCGTGGCCAAGGGCGTAAACCCGGCCGTGCGCGATTTCGTCCGTCGCGGCCAGGGCCTGACGGCCCGGCTCGAAGCCTTTCCGAAGCCGGTCATCGCCGCCGTCAACGGGCTTGCCTATAGCGGCGGCTGCGAGATCACCGAAGCGGTGCATCTCGCTGTTGCAAGCGACCGGGCGCGTTTTGCCAAACCGGAAATCAAGCTCGGCATGCCGCCGACCTTCGGCGGCACCCAGCGCCTGCCGCGGCTCGCCGGCCGCAAGCGCGCGCTTGAACTGCTGCTGACAGGCGAGGATTTCTTGGCCGATCGCGCGCTGGAACTGGGGCTCGTCAACCACGTCGTCGCTCATGAGGAACTGATGTCGGCCGCCCGTGACCTGGCAAAACGCATCATGGGCCACTCCCCGCTTGCAGTGCGCTCGATCATCACCGCCGTCACCCGCGGCCTCAACATGTCGATCGCCGAGGGGCTGCTGGTCGAAAGCGAACAGTTTGCCCAGATGGTGCCGACCGACGATCTTGCCGATGCGCTTGCCGCCTGGAAGGGACGGCGCCTCCACGACGACCCACCGCGGCCTGGTCTCTTTTCACGATACTTTTAAATTCAACCGAACGGTTGACAATTAGGTCGAGCGAGAGGATATTCAACAATATGGTTGAATATCAGAACGCACATCTCGATGCCGTGTTTCACGCGCTTTCGGACCCGACGCGGCGCGCCATGCTCCAGGACCTTTCGCAGGGCGAAAGACTGGTGGGTGAGCTTGCGGCGCCGTTCTCGATCTCGCTGGCCGCGGCATCGAAGCACATCAAGGTGCTGGAAGGAGCAGGTCTGGTGCGCCGCGAAGTGAAAGGTCGCATGCATGTGTGCCGGCTCGATGCCGCACCGATGCATGCAGGCATGGAATGGATGCGCCACTACGAAGCCTTCTGGCGCACCCGCATCGACGCACTCGAGGCGCTGCTTCTCGCCGAAGACGCCACAATCCAAACTGATCCGGAGGAAAAGCCATGACTTCGTCTGCCACAGCCTTTGCCGGCGCCGATTACGGCCGTGTCGTCGCACCGGACGCGGTGCGCATCGAGCGCCTGCTTCCCGGCCCGATCGAGCGGGTCTGGTCCTATCTGACGGAGGAAAGCAAGCGCCGGCTCTGGATGGCGTCCGGAACGATCGGATCGAAGGAAGGGGCCGAGGTCGAGCACGTCTTCCGCCATTCGGAACTGACGACGGAGGACGATCGGCCACCGCAGAAATACGCCGAGCACGCCGGCGAGGTGCGCAATTACGGCCACGTGCTCGCCTGGGAGCCGCCACGACTACTGGCCTATACCTGGAACGAAGAGACCGGCACCCCGTCGGAGGTCCGCTTCGAGCTCAGCCCCCGCGGCGACAAGGTGCTGCTCGTCGTCACCCATAAGCGCATCGCCGACCGCGCGGTCATGACCAGCTTCTCCGCCGGCTGGCACGTGCACCTCGACATTTTGCGCGCTCTGCTCGAAGGCGAAAAGCCGGCAGCCTTCTGGAGCAAGTTTGCCGACCTTGAAGCGCAATATGACACGCGTATTCCGAAGCCCTGACGGCGGGATGGGCTTGAAGGTCAGGACGCGTGCAGGCGCCGGCAAGGATCGACTTGCCGGCGCTTTTCGTCAGGCTCGGGCGAAACCGAGAACGAAAAACGCCAACGCGCCGATCGAGGCCCATGTGCGCACGTGGTTCCACCAGACCCAATCGGTCAGATAGCGCTCACGCCAGAGATCGGTCGCCGCCTGACCGGGGGCTGCCGCGGCGAGTGCGTCATTCATCGGCACGTTGAAGACAATGGTCACCAGCAGCACGCCAACGACATAGGCAATGCCACCGGCGGCAAGCCACCACCTGCCCTCGCCCCCCGAGATGAAGGCGACGACGACGAGCGCCAGGGCGAGCAGCGCCGTGCCCATGAAGGCGCTGAGGAAGATCGGGTTCTGGATCACGACATTGATGGCGTTCATCGCGGCGATCCCCTGCTCCGGCGGCAGCCGCGACAGGGCCTGCATGATGCAAACCGAGAAGATGAAGAACAGCCCGGCCATCAGGCCGGAACCGATCGCGGCGGCAAACGCCAGAGCGGGGATCAACGGGATCATGCGGCAAGACTCCAAACACCAGTTGCTGCGGTTTCCCGGGCGTAATCTGCAAAGTCGCGCGGACGCCGCCCAAGCACGCGCTCGACATCGGACGTCATGCTGGAATTGCGCCCGTCGAGCACCGAGGTGAAGAGATAGCGGATGAGTTCGACATAGTCATCCGGCACGCCGTCCGCCTTGAGATGCGCTGCGAAGTCGGAAACCGGAATGGCCTGATAAGAGATCCGACGGTTGGCGGCCGCGGCGATCTCGGCGACGGCCTGGGCAAAGGTCATCAGGCGCGGGCCGGTCAAGGCATAGACCTTGCCGATATGCGCATCGTCCACAAGGGCCTCAACCGCCACGTCGGCGATGTCGTCGCAACTGACGAAGGGCTCGGTGACCTCGTCCACCGGCAGGAAGACCGAACCACTCACCACGCTGTCGGCCAGGAAGCCTTCGTCGAAGTTCTCGAAGAACCAGCTGCCCCGGATGACCGTCCAGTCGGCGCCGGAAGCCTGCAGCGCACGCTCGGAGGCTTCCGCCTCGTCCTCGCCGCGGCCCGACAGGAGCACCAACCGTTTGATGCCGGAGCGAACGGCAAGGCTCGAGAACTTGGCGATGACGTCGACGGCGCCCGGCACCGCCAGATCGGGCTGGTAGCAGACATAGATGCGATCGACATTTTCAAGGGCGGGCGTCCAGGTCGCCTCATCCGTCCAATCGAAGGAAGGCGACGCCGAACGGGCGCCGATGCGGACCGCTACGCCCCGCTCCCGAAGGCGATCGGCCACCCGCCGCCCCGTCTTGCCGGTACCGCCCAAAACCAGTGTGACTTTCTGAGACATCGTTTCCTCCTGAGGCTCCACCAACAAACATGAGCATCTCTCACATTTGCAAATGTGATAAATCCTCGTATTTTAGGAGTCAAGTCAAAATGTGAGCATTACTCATGATTCCAGATGCAAGTCCCGCCACGCTTCCCGCCGACGACGAGCCTGCGCTGCGCCGGACGCCGAGCCAGAAGCGCAGCCGCGAGCGCGTCGAGCAGATCCTTGCCTGCGCGACGGCGCTCATCCAGGAGAAGGGCAGCGACGCCATGCGCATGAGCGAAGTCGCTGAAAAGGCTGGGATTTCGATCGGATCGCTTTATCAGTACTTCCCCGACAAGGCGGCAATCGTGCGCACGCTGGCCGAGCGCTACAATGCGGTCTGCAACGAGTGCATCACGGCCGAACTGGCCAAGGTCACGTCGATAGCCGAACTGCGCGACGCCTTCTCGCTGCTGTTCGACATCTACTACGACATGTTCCTCGCCGAGCCGGTCATGCGCGACATCTGGTCGGCGATGCAGGCCGACAAGGCACTGCGCGAGATCGATCTTGCGCAAAGCCGCGCCGGCGGAAAGCTGCTTGCCGATGTCTGGGCCCGCCTTGTGCCGGAGACGCCGCGCGAAGAGATCGACAACGCCGCCTTCCTGATCATGCATCTCGGCGACTGCACCATGCGACTTGCAGTCTCGGTCGACCGGGCCGAGGGTGACCAGATCGTCGAAGCCTACAAACGCATGACCATCAAGGATTTTGTCGCGGATGGACCGCGCGGCGGCGCGCACTCAATTGACAACTCCATGACACAATCCTAATCATCTGGGATCGATTGGTTCCCGGGACGCGAACGTGTTTCGGGAGTAAACGGGAATGTGACGGATGGACCCAAGCTGGGCATTCAAATCACGGCCGACCCCGCGACTGTAGAGCGACGTCGATCCACCGTTCCGGAGCGATCCGGAAGAAGCCACTGGCAAGACCGCGAGAGGGCGGCCGAGCTGGGAAGGCGAGGCAGATCGAGGGCATCGAGCCCAACGCCGTGAGCCAGGAAACCTGCCACTCGATACGGGCATAGGGCCCAACCGGGAATTTCCCGATGCCATCACGGAGGTTGTCATGGCTACGTCTACCATTTCGAGCACCCCGCTCTCCCTCAGCGATCGTCTGACCGCTGGCGTCATCGCGCTCTTCATCGGCGCATTCCTCGTCTTTGGCGCCGGCCTTGCCAACTCGGCAGTGCTGCACGACACGGCGCACGACACCCGCCACTCCTACGGCTTCCCCTGCCACTGACCGATGCGCCGGAACGTGAACAACGTTCCGCATCGAACAATCTGCGGACCTGAACGCATCCGGCCCGAGCCGGATGGAGGCCTGCGTGCATCCCGGTTTTTCCGGCGCGCGAAGGCCATCCGCAGCATAGGGAAAATGGGAAGGCTCGAGGACCACGCCACAGGGCGTGGCTTTTGTCGTTATCGAGGGATTTCAAGATGATTGTCAGAACGCTTCTGGCCGCGATCGTGGCTGGATTGATTGCCGGTGTCTTCATGACCGGCGCCCAGGAACTGCGCGTCACACCGCTGATCCTGCATGCAGAAGAATTCGAAGGCGAGGCACCGGCCGCTACCGAACAGCCCGCCGCCCAGCCGGGTGCGGCACAGCCGGCCGCAGAAAACCACGACCAGCATTCGTCGCTCAAAGCCGTGTCGCCGTTCGGCGCTTTCCTCG
The DNA here is from genome assembly GCF_014852205.1 of Ensifer sp. ENS06. Taxonomy (NCBI): domain Bacteria; kingdom Pseudomonadati; phylum Pseudomonadota; class Alphaproteobacteria; order Hyphomicrobiales; family Rhizobiaceae; genus Ensifer; species Ensifer sp. ENS06. The sequence continues at coordinate 891,822 of NZ_JACVBC010000002.1, forward strand.
ACGCTTTGTCGCCGATCACCCCGGCCTATGCCCATGAGGGCGAGCATGAGGAAGGCGGCATCATGTTCGGCATGAGCCGCTTCTCCGGCACGCTGATGGCGAACCTCGTGACAGGTTCCGGCTTCGGCCTGCTGCTCGCCGGCGTCAGCCTGGTGATCGGCTACCCGATCACGCTCAGGAACGGCGCGCTGTGGGGCGCCTGCGGCTGGCTTGCCGTGCACATGCTGCCGGCGATCGGTCTACCGCCGGAACTGCCGGGCTTTCCGGCAGCCGAACTCGGCGACCGCCAGACCTGGTGGCTGGTGACCGTGGCGCTCTCCGCCGTCGGCCTCTATCTCGTCGTCCTGCGCGAGGAGATCGTCTCCAAGGTCGCAGGCCTGGTGGCGATCGCAGCACCCCATGTCTACGGCGCGCCGCAGCCGCTCGATATCACCAGCAACGTTCCGGCCGTGCTCGGCGCCGAGTTTGCGGTTGCCGCACTCGCCACCACGCTTGCCTTCTGGATCGTGCTCGGCGTCGTCTCCGGCTTCATCAACGAGCGCTTCGTCAAGGCACAGTGATCACTGATCACAGATCACAGATCGTCAGCAAAGCGACGGCGGGGTTCAGGTCCCGCCGTTTTGCATGAGATGCGCCGCCAGCCGCGCGCGGCGATCTTCCGGCTCCAGCAGCACGCAAGAGTCGCAGAAACTGCCCCCTTCCGTCTTGAAGTAGAGACAGCAGCCGCAACGGATCCGATACTGGCGCGACAGCTCAGCGCCGCTTGCCGGATCGAGAGCCGCGATCTGCTCGTAGCAGAGCTCCTCTGAGTAGAGCCGCGAACCCGGTCGTTTGACGATCGCCAGCGCCTCGGCCATGCCGCGCGCCTCGTCGCCGATCGCGCGGCCGATTTCCAGGAACGCGCCGGCCAGGGCATCGGCCGCGAGCCGCCATTGCGCCCCGCTCGACAGCCCTGCTCGCGCTTTCAGAACCGCAACGACGGGTGCCAGATGGGCGATGAAGCCCTGTTCGAATGCGCTGACGCCTTCGCCACCCTGGCGCTCCGTGGCCGGCGGATGCAGGCGAAAATGATAGCGCTTGCCCGCGATTTCGACGCCACGGTGAAGCCGCATCCAATCCTCGAAACGAATGCCGGCCACCTCCGCCTGCAACCCGGCGCCGAGATGGAACGCGCCAAGGACTACGCTCAGCTGGCGGCTATAGAAGGCGATCAGATGCGCCGCCCGGATCCGGTCGGTCATGCCGACCCCGAAGAAATCCTGATAGGCGAGCCCCGCCTCAAGGCCAGCGCTGCCCGCAGCCCAGAAGTCGCCCGGCGCGCTGAAATCACTGGCCGCCGGCCCGAGCGAGACGGCAGCCTCGGGAAACTGGGCACGCAGATGGTCGGCGACGGCCAGCGCCTGCGGCGCAAACGCCGCGGTCTCCGCTGTCGGCCGGTGGTCGTTCAAGCGCATGCCGTCTCCGTCGTCCATTCTCATCCTCTGGCGCGGGATGCGGGCGGATTACCACACGCGCCTTCCCCCTCCTGCAGCCAGCCACCGTCGAAGCCCGCCCGTTCAAGGCCGAGGCGGATCGCCGGCATGCTGCGCATCAGTGCCCAGCTAAGGCCGCTTTGCCAGTTCTCGATCATCATGACAACGAGGCCCTGGTCAAGACCGACGACCCGCGCATCGATCCAGCCCTCCGGGCCTGCGCCGGCGGCCAGGCTCGGGTTGAAGCCGCCGGGAAAGCGCCCTTCGCTCAGAAGTCCCGGATAACTGTCTGCCATATGCACGAGGGAGGCCTGCGCCGCATCCGGCTCGAACGGCAGGCAGGCAAGCGGCGCCCAGGGCACCAGCGTGCCGTCATCAAGGCCGTAGGGTGCGCCGCGGTTCACATAGCCGAAAAGCCGCTGCTGGCGCCCATCCGCAAGCCGCAGCCGGCCGCGGGGCGCATGGCAGGCGCTCAGGCCCCACAGGTCCTCGCCATATCCGGCGAAACCGCCGGGATTGGAGCGCGCATGGTCCCGCTGCAAGGCAATGGCGCGTCGGGTATTCTCGAAATAATCCGTCCCCCGCTCCCGCATCGGCCGGTCGGAAAGCCCGCGTAGATCGAGCCAGGCCTGCGGAAAGAGATGGATGAAGAGTGGGGCCGCATGCAGATGCGGCCGGCCGTCGACCGGGATCCAGTCATGGCCCTCGGCAAAGGCCGCATAGTGCTCCGGTTCGATCGAATGGTCGGGCGCGCCGAGTGCCAGCACATAGAGCAGCAGCGCTTCGCTGTAACCCCGCCAGCGATGCTTCAAGAACCGCCCCGGCGGCCGCCAGCCCATCGTCAGCGTGTCGCCCCGATTGAGCGCCCAGCGCCAGTCGACCCGCGCATAGAGCAGATCGGCAAGCGCGCGGATCTCGCATTCGTCCGCATCCCTACCGGAAAAATATGCAGAGGCGGTCAGGCAGCCGGCGATCAGCAGCGCCGTATCGACGGTCGAAAGCTCGCTCTGCCACGTGCGCTCGCCGGTCCGCATGTCGAGGAAGTGATGGTAGAAGCCGCGATAGCCGGTCGCCTGCCGGTGGCGGGACTGCGGGCTTTGGACAAGGAAGCGCAGCGTCGTCGCCACCCGCCGCGCCGCATCGCTGCGCGAAAGCCAGCCGCGCTCGACGCCGATCGGATAGCAGGAAAGGCCGAAGCCGGTCGCAGCGATGCTCGCCGGCGCGCCCGGCAACGCGGTGTCGGCGATCAGTCCGGTGACCGGATCCGAATGTTCGAGGAAATACCCGAACGCCGTCTGCTGCAATCGATCGATCTGAAATCGCTCAGTATTTTCCGTACGCTGCGGCATTTCGCCTTTCCTGTCCGACATCCGGCCTCATGCAGGACCCGGCAAAATCACTCTTTAGTGAAGGCCAACTACACCCAAACGGTCGCCGAAATCCAATCTTGTGTTACAGTCTTCTAATCTGACCGCGCGCAATGACTGGTTGAAGCGATGTTGAGCGTGTTGGCGTTACTCCTTTCATTGAGTGGTGGCCCGAGCCCATCGACCGCCGAGGCGACGAATGTCGACGTCGAACTGATCCTGGCGGTCGACATGTCCGGATCGATGGATCTCGACGAGGCCCGCATTCAGCGGGCCGGCTATGTCGAGGCACTCCGGCATCGCGACTTCCTTGATGCGGTCGAAAGCGGCCAGCTGGGCAAGATCGCCATCGGCTATTTCGAATGGGCCGGAACGGTGAACGAGTCCTCCGTTGTCGCCTGGAAGGTCATCGACAATGCCGCCGACGCCGACGCCTTCGCCAAGCTGATCGAAGCGCGGCCGGTCGGCACACGCCGCGGCACCTCCATCTCCAACGCCATTACCTATGGCACGGCGCTGATCGATTCCAACGCGTTCAGCGGCGTGCGAAGGGTCATCGACATCTCCGGCGACGGGCCGAACAACATCGGCCCGCCGGTGCTTCCAGCCCGCGAGATCGCGATCACGCGCGGCATCACCATCAACGGGCTTGCTATCCTCATTCGCCCGTCGGTTTCGACCGGCCCGCTTGACCAATATTATGCCGAATGTGTCATCGGCGGCCCCGGCTCCTTCGTGCTGCCGGTTCACGAGCCCGAAGATTTCTCCATCGCGATCCGCCAGAAACTGGTGCTCGAAGTCAGCGGCCTGCCACCACCGCCGACCATACGCTATGTCGATGCCTTCCCGGCGCCCGATTGCCTGATCGGCGAGAAATTGCGACCGGGCTTCCTCGACCGGGTCTATCCGGAGCTCGACAAGTAGCCTCGCTCGACCTGACGATGCCCCGCAACCTTTGCGCGTCAGATTGTCGTTTCCCTTCGCTTCGTCCGACGATAAGATGGCGCGTTGCTTCGCGGATCGATTCATGTCCTTGACCACCACGCCCCATCAGGCCGAACTGGCCACAGACCCGACCACCGACACCGGCAGTCAGCACATCCGCGATACATTGCGCGATGCGATCGTCGAGCGGCGGCTTGCGCCTGGCACCAAGCTTTCGGAAAGCGACGTCGGCGAACTCTTCAACGTCAGCCGAACGCTGGTGCGCGCCGCCCTGCAGGCGCTGTCCTATGAGGGCCTCGTCAACGTCGAGAAGAACCGCGGCGCCTTTGTTGCGCACCCTTCGATCGACGAGGCGCGCCAGATCTTTGCGACCCGCCGGCTGATCGAGCCCGGCGTCGTGCGCGCCGCCGCCGCCCAGATCGGCAAGGCGGAGCTTTCCGAACTCAGGCGCATGCTGGCAGCCGAGCGCCAACTGACCGAACAGCGGGGTCAATCGGCCCGTCGTGCGGAAATCAAGGCATCGGGCGATTTCCACCTGGCGCTTGCCGACCTCTCGGGCAACACCATTCTGCGCCGCTTCATGGACGAGCTCGTCGCCCGCTCCTCGCTGGTCATCGCGCTTTACGGACAATCGACCGTTTCGAGCTGCGGCCACAGCGAACACGACGAGATCGTCAACGCGATCGAGCGTGGCGACATCGACGCGGCCGCGCGGCTGATGGTCCACCACATCGACCATATCGAAGCCGACCTCGACCTGCGCGTTTTGAAGTCGACCGACCTCAAGGCAGCGCTGGAACTCTAGTGCCGCCACCTGCGCCGGGCCTGGATTTTCAAAGCTTTTCAACACCGGTCCGAGCTCGATGGAGCTCCCGCCGGACCTCCCTTCGTCCGCCGTCGGCAAAAGCGACGCAACCAAAAGATCAGGTTCGCAAAGCCGGAGAGAACTCGCCTGCCGTCAGCGCGAATAAAATCGGTCGACAACATGGAACCATCCCGCTGCTCTCGCGTTGCCCTCTCGCTCGAAAAGACTGTGAACGAGGAATGCAATGAGCGAGAAACTCTTTCCCACTCCCATCCCCCTGAAACTTTCGGCACGACGGCAGACCGTGGTCAGAACGGTGTTCGAAGCCGTGGAACTGCTCAGGCAGTGGCCGGGCCGTCGTGGCCGGGAATATCGCGCAGCCCTCAGGCGCTGCCTGGATGCGCTGGATGGATTGACGAGTACGGACCGGGCGAGCCGCTGCTTTGCCGCAGCCGCCCGGGAATCGGGCCTGTTGCTGGCCTGATCCGGGCGACCGGGATGATCCGGAACCGCAAAGGTGATCCGGGATATCAAGGGCTCGGAGTTTGAAGCTTTCACGATGCGCCGAAGGACGATCGGCGCATCGCCCCGACCGAAAGCACCTCAGCTGCGATCAGCAAGATTTCATGCCACGCGCGGCGATCAGTCGGCGAGTTCGGCCGCTTCCTTCGGTCCACGGTCGGCAAGCGCCTTGAGCGCCGCCTTGTCGAGCCGCCAGTCCGGCGCTCCGTAACCGAGCGGCCACTTGTACGGCTCCTTGTCGTTGAAGAAGACGACGGTCGTCAGAAGCGGGAAGGCCTGGCGGTAGGTCTGCTGATCCAGGATTTCGGCATACCATGCACGCTTGTAATCGGCCGAGCCGGAGACCCCGAGTTCGGCAACGATCACGGGCTTGCGGTAACGCGAAACGCGCTGGTACTTTTCCTTGAGCGCTTCGCCGAAGCGACGCTCGCGGCCCCAATAGTCGACGTCCATCTTCTGCAGGCCCCAGACAGGGATGCCGATCGCATCGACGACATCGTCGCCCGGATAATAGGCCGCGAGATTGCGATGGCCCTTCGGCGACCAGACGTAGCGGGCGGCCGGCGCGAGTTCCCGGCACTTGCTGACGAAGTAGCGGAACGCCGTCTTGTAGCCTTCGCTGTCGCGCCGCGCCCAGGGATAGCGCTCGCCGGGCTCTTCCATCTCATGGCCCCAGCGAACGTAGACCCGCCCGCGGAAGTCGGCGGCGCGCGTGCAAATATCGGTAATCTCGCGATCGAAGCGGCCCTTGCCGATATCGGCAAACAGCCGGTTGCCGCCGGCGCGCCAGTCGGCGGCATGGGTATAGGGCTCGACCGAAAGCATCAGCGCCCGCCCCTGTCGCGCGGCATTTGCGAACTTCCGTTTCAGCTGCGCCCGATCCGGCTTCTGCCAGTAGACGAAGACATGCTCGAGTGTCAGCGCGTCGCTGGATGCGACCGCATCATGCGGATCGTAAACACCGATTTCGACCGTGCGTGTTTCCCGCTCCCTTGCCTCAGGCGTGATGGCGGCGGTCGTCAGCGACCGGTCGATACCGTCTACGGAATCCTGCGCGCGACCCGGCGTGACTCCGGCAACCGCCAGAAGCGCCAGCGCGCCAGCACCGAGGACCGATCTTGGGACAGCAATAGGCAACGATTTTCTCCGGCGTGCCACATCTGGCACCGCATAAAACCAGACATGGCTTGCTGCGCGCTGGAAGCCGGTGCGATCGCGAGGCCGTGGGCGTCATGCCCGGATGGCAAAAAGGCCGCCGCCAAGGCTGGCAACCGCCCCGTCTCCATGATCGATTGCGCCTGCCTTCCCGAACGCGACAGACCGTTAGAGCGAGGCTCTGAGGAAACAGTGCGACGTGCGCCCGAAGCCGCTCGGCGAGCAGATATAGGGCGCGCGGCCGAGGTAGGTTGCCGTGCGCCTGCGCGTCGGTGCCGGCTCGACGATGTCTTCATCCGCCTCGGCGATCTTCAGCTGCTTCTCTTCCTTGCGGACCTTGATCGAAGGGCTCGCATAGGCACTCGAATGGCCCGATGCAAACAGCGGCGTTTCGCTGACGACCGTCGACGAGCAGCCGGCGGACAGAAGCAGGAGGCTTAGAACTGATGTCGTCGGTACGAGAAACTTGAAACCCGAAACGGCGGTGCGGCCTACGCCGGCACATGCGGTTTTGATTCGCATAAACGTCCTTTCGAATAGCGGTCCAGCCGCCTGGGGCTTCCTTTGGGCGAAAAGGCGGCGATCTTCAACCCCCTTTTTCATTATTCATTGCTTAAATTAACAATTCCTTTCTTAGAGATTCCGCCATGGTTGTGCCGCCGCTTTCGCCCTGCGCTGGCGAACATCGACGCCTTGCGGACGGCGGACGCAGGCATCGGCGCGGGCTATGAGCGAAACAAATACGGAAAAGCAAAGGCTTGCCGGGCCCCCTGTATCACGGCATCGGCGAACGGCGATCCGTCTCTGCCGCTTCCGCGCCACCACGCCCGGTGGCAATATCCGGCCAATGCTACGGCTGATGTCCCCGGACAAAAAATCGACCCCAGCCACCGGTTCTCCGCTGGAATCCGGACGGCGGCGGCTGGCGGGGACGACGGGCCGCTGCCATTCGCTATTTTTAGCTATCGCGCATTTACGGATCCTTGACCTCTGACGGCCACCTTGGAGCGAGGCGCAACATGTTTGAGCGTATGCGCCCACTCCAAAACTGCCCGCCTCCCGCGGGCATTTTTTTGCGCGCACGGTAGCCCCTGCGAGCACCAGCCGCCCGGTATTCCCAGAGACGACACCTTCCCCCGCGCGCCGCTTCAACCCGCCCCATCCTCGGCGCCCATTGCACAGGCTGAGGCCTTCGAACGTCTGGTCTTGCCTTGCCGATGGGACATACGAACTGCGCGCCGGCCAGCCGCGATCGGCTGTTCGCCAGCGCATTTACCACACTGCGAAAGTCCCATTGCGCGAATTTAAGGAGTTGTTAATAATAGAAAGCGGAGAGCGAGGGGCAATCCAAATTGGATCAAGATACAGGTGCCGACATCGTCGGAGCCGCCGGCATCGCTGGCGCGCGCATAACCATCATTGTTTCTGCACTCGGCGCCGGCGGCACCGAGCACGTCGTCAGTCTCGTTGCCAGCCACTGGGCCCGCCTCGGCTGCACCGTCACGGTGATTACACTCGAAGCGCCGACCTCCGAACCCTATTACAGGCTCGATCCGCGCGTCACCATCGAGCGGCTCGACGTGCCGGTTCAGAAGGCTGGCAAGCTGCGAGCCGCCTGGCTGGTGGCAAGGCGGCTCTACCGACTGCGCTCCACGATCAGCCGCACCCGTCCCGACTTCGTCCTGAGCTTCCTGACGCGCACGAACGTGTTGACGCTGCTCGCAACACGAGGCCTCAGGCTTCCGGTGATCGTGTCCGAGCGCAACAACCCGGCGGTGCAGCCCTTCGGCCCCTTCTGGAAATGGCTGCAGCTTCGTCTCTACCCGCGCGCCTTTGCGCTGGTGACGATGACCAAGGGTGCGCTGGACTATTTCCCGCCGAATGTTCGCCGCTCCAGCCGGGTGATCGCCAATGCGATCAATCTGCCCGACGGCTGGCAAAAGAAGCGCGGCAACAATGTGCTCACCGCCGTCGGGCGCCTGACTGAGCAAAAGGGCTTCGATCTGCTGCTCGAAGCCTTCGCAAAGGTGGCCAGCGACCACCCCGAATGGAAGCTCGTCATCTGGGGCGAAGGCGAGGCGAGAAAAGCGCTGGAAGCCCAGCGCAACGCGCTCGGATTGGCCGACCGGGTGGAAATGCCCGGCGTCACCGCGAAACCCGGTCTCTGGGTCGAAACCGCCGACCTCTTCGTCCTGTCATCCCGCTACGAAGGCTGGGGCATCGCCCTGCTTGAAGCGATGGCCGCAGGCCTCCCCGTCGTCTCCTTCGCCTGCGAATGGGGCCCGACCGACATGATTGCCAACGGCGACGACGGCATTCTCGTCGAAAACGGCGACATCAACGCCCTGGCCGAAGCCCTCTCCAACCTGATGGGCGACGAGACCCTGCGCGCCCGTCTCGCGGCCAACGCCGAAGCCAATGTCAGACGCTACGACGCCGAACATATCCTCTCCCAATGGGACGCCGCGGCACTTTCGGCACTGGAAAACTCGAGCACCCCGAGGGCCACGATGAAGCCCCGGGCCATCCCCGCTTCCGGCTAAGGATCTGGCCGCGTTAGCGGAGACAACTGCGAACGTGGCCTCGGAAAGGGTATGTCCTGACAAAGCGGTCGTGACAGGCGAGCGCTTTGTAGACCAATGTTGGTCAGCGTGCCGCCGCATTTGAAGACCCGGTAGATGCCGGCGCCGAAGCTGCCGCCGGAGGGGACGGAAACGTTGAGCGTGCCGTCGAGTACCAGGTTGCCACCGACATCGACAAGATCGTTGAGCGCGCCACCGGCGACATTGGTCTGGCCGGATTCGAAATCGACGAAGGAAGCGGCAGCGAGCGACATTTCCATTGATCGTCAAAGTTCCCGGGCTGTTGCCGAGCGCCAGCGTGCCGCGTCGTTCACGACGACGCTGCCGCCGATCGTGCCGTTGCCGCCGAGCACCGCGCCAGAACCAACCGTCGTCAGTCCGGTTGCAATCGACTGGTTGCCGTTGACCAGCAGCTTGCCGGCATCGACGTTCGTGGCACCCGAATAGCTGTTGCGCCGGAGAGGATCGTCGCTCACGATCCTTGCATGAGGTGGCGTGCAATCTGCACCAGCGCTGCATCGCTGCCGTCTGACCCCTTTGTTCGTTTTCCCGCCTCCAGCCAGCAGACGTTCATGACCGCCAGAATGTCGTCGTCCGACTGGACCACGCCTGCCGCGTCAAAGTCTCTTCGAATGATCGCAAGAATGTCGCTGCGTTCGACGTCCAGTGCCGCCATCGCAAGACCATCCGAGTAGGTCTTGGCATTTTCGCCGGCAAGGGCCAGTTTCTCCGCCGCCCAAAAGCCAACCAGCTTGTTGCGACGTACGATTCGCACCATTTCCGCGCCCGGACCAGCCATCGAAATTCTCCATTGCTGCCTGGCCGGCAATCCTAGCAGAAACCACGAGGAAGAGAGTTGGATTATCCGACGTTGGCGGAACATGCCGTGCGCAATTTCGCGTCGTAACAAAATCGCTGGAAGTGCCCCAAACGTGCGCGCACATCAAATCTGGGCAAAAATCAGCCAGAAAACCTAGAAAATTCAATGTTCGCAAGTGACTGGTGGGCCCGGAGGGACTCGAACCCCCAACCAAGCGGTTATGAGCCGCCGGCTCTAACCATTGAGCTACAGGCCCACTCTGGATCCGCTCCTGTCCTTAAACCGTAACGGTCCAGGGATAAGACACGGGGCAGCAACTTTAAGTGCTACGGTGACCTTTGCGCTTCTGAACGAGGCGTGGCACCGTCGTGATCCAGGCCCGCGAACCAATGGCAGTTTGCGGGTGGCCAAGGCTCTAGCGGAAAACCTTTTTGCGGACAAGCCATTGCCGCAATGCTCACACAATCGATAGCCAAGAAGACGCTTGGGACGGAACAACCGGAGAGACATTGAAGATGATTTCCACACGCACTGCCCGCACGCTTTCGATCGCCGCCTTCGCCGCAGCTTTTGCTGGCGTTGCCGCCGCTCAGGCGCAGGAGACGGACAAGGACAAGGCCACCATCGTCGTTGCCGGCGAAGGCCGCGCGACGACCGCGCCGGACATGGCAGTCCTGCAGCTGAGCGTCGTCAAGGATGGCAAGACCGCGCGTGAAGCGCTGGACGCCAACAACAAGACCATGGCCGAAGTGCTGAAGGCGCTGAAGGACGGCGGCATTGCCGATCGCGACCTGCAGACGAGCGGCTTCATGCTCAACCCGCAATACAGCTACCCGACCAACACCGACGGCAGCAACCGCGCGCCGGAGTTGATCGGCTACCAGGTGACGAACGGCGTCAGCGTCCGCGTTCGCGATCTCGCCAAGCTCGGCGAAGTGATCGACAAGTCGGTTTCGCTCGGCGTCAACCAGGGTGGCGGCGTACAGTTCACCAACGACAAGCCGGAAGCCGTGATCACCGAAGCGCGCAAGGCAGCCGTTGCCGATGCCGTTGAAAAGGCCAAGGTGCTGGCCGAAGCGGCCGACGTCTCGGTCGGCAAGATCGTCAACATCTCCGAGCAGGGCTTCCGCCCCGAGCCGGTGCCGATGATGCGCGCCGGCATGGCCAAGGAATATGCCGCCGACGCCGTTCCGGTCGCAACCGGCGAAAACAGCTACAACGTGACGGTCAACGTGACCTTCGAAATCAAGCAGTAAGGCTTGTCAGCAACGCCCGCGGCCAAGCGCGGGCGTTCAACGATCGAACGCCCCTGGTGCCAAGGATCGGTGCCGGGGGCTTTTCTTTTGGGCGCTGGTGCTCGCGATGCACTCGACTAAGACCGGGCCCGGCGCTGAATGCCGTCCGACCTCCAGGCTTAAATTTGCCGGCACCTGCTTTGACATCGCTTCCCGCGCGCGATTTGCTGCCGCCCCTCGCCCTGCGGCATCGCCCGCGACCGCTCCGCGATCTCCGCCTGGCGTCGCCCTCGCCTCCACGTCCTCGTCATCTTCGCCGCTAAAGCGGACCTCCAGCCACATCGCATGGATCGTTGGTTCCGAGTGTTCGGTCGAGGAGATCCTTGGCAGGTATTCCGGGCGATGGCTGACACATGGGCTGGATCTGGTCTGAAGAAGATCAGCCGACGCCTAGGCCGCAGAGTCCGCGATGGAATTGCGCCGCGCGTTCATTCGTCTGGCAATGCTAGAGGGCAAACCGGCCGGAGCCTTGCCGTCGGTTCGGCAACTACGGTGCCTGACACGACGATCGCCCGAGCGGACGATTCGCACGTGTGGACCGCGCTGTCGGCCTGATCCACTTCGCTTCGTTCACGCGTCCCGACCAGGGCTGCGCGCAACCGGCGCCCCCCTTGGTCGCTGCGGCGTCAAACAAAAAGCCCCCCATGCCTTGGCATGAGGGGCCATTCTTCCGCCGGCCGGGGAAGACGAGGCGGGAAGATTGCTTAGATGTTACCAGCGGCCGATCGTCGGGCAGCCGCGGGCGTTCGCAAACACGATCGTCTGGCGTTGGCCGTGGCGACGGCCTTCGACGACGACGCGGCGCGAAGAGACGTCGGCGACATAGGCGCGGCGGAGTCCACGATCGCGGGCCTTGTCGACGGCCATCCAGGGCGCGCAACGGCCGCGGCGGTCACGGTCCCAGTGGCGGTCACGGCCGCGACCCCAGTCGCGCTCGTCACCGTAGCCGCCGTCGTAGTCGCGATACTGGACGTCGACGCCGCCGCGCGGGCCGAAACCGAATTCGATCGATTCCGCCGAAGCGGTGGAGGCGGCACCCAGCAGGCCGGTAAGTCCGATGACGGCGGCGGCAGCGGCGTTAAAAAGGCGGTTCTTCATAAGATCTCTCCAAGCTTGAAGGGTTCGAGGGGCAATCACCGTCCCAAGCGATTGATCAGAGAATAGGGTCGCCAAGCTGAACGACAGCGGAACCCGATGTTCATGGGACGTTCAGATTGCCAGAACGTGATGACCACACGCGCGTGGAGGAGACTTTCGTGCAAGTCACAGTCGATAAGGTATTGCTTATAAACAAGTATTTCGAAGGGCTTTGACCACGGCCAAGGCGCTGGGACGCGCCTTCGCCTGCGCTTGGACAAGCGGCGAATCAGCCGCCGCCATCGGCGTGCCAGAGGTGATTCGCGCCGGTATTTTCCCGATCAAGACATGATCGGTCATCCGGCGGTCAGTAAGAAAACTTGAAAATGAAGGGGCGCGACCGTCAGGAGCGGTCGGCTACGCGTCGCTCAGCCGGCAAGCGCCCGCTCAAAGACGCGAATATTGCGATAATGGCTGAGGCGGGTGATGGCGCCGTCCTCGATCTCGAAGACGAGCACGCTGGGAATGGAGTAGCTCTGGCCAGTCGCAGGGGGAAAGCCTTCCATGGTCTCGCGGTAGGTGCCCCGTACCGTCAAATCGGCGGCCACGCGCTGGCCGAAGGCATCGCGCATCAGCACCACGTCTCCGAACTGCTCGTCGAATCGGCGCAGATAGTTCATCAGCCAGGCGCGCAAGGGGCCGACGCCGACGGTGCGTTGGCCGGTCAGCGAATCGAGTTCGATGTCCTCATGCACGAGCCGCGCCAGCGCCTCGAAATCCCGCTGGTTCAGCGCCTCGATAAAGCCGCTGGCAATCGTCTGTGCGTCGGTCATTCCGGTTCCTCCCTAGCCTCGAAGGCCGGTTCCCAAGCCCTTGCTCTCGCCCCTTTATCTAGAACCCTTGCGCCGCCGTTCAATCGCCGACGCCGGCCAATCAGGCGGAAAGATGCAGGACGATCTCGCGGCGATGCGGGCGGTCGCGATGCTCGAAGAGGTAGAGCCCCTGCCAGGTGCCGGTGAGCATCCGGCCACCACTGACGGGAATGCCGAGCGATACCGGCGTCAACGCCGCCTTGATATGTGCCGGCATATCGTCGGGGCCTTCCTGGGTGTGCACGATCCAGCGCATGGAGGGATCCGAGGAAGGCGGCACGAGGCGGCGGAAAAAGGCGTCCAGATCGCGCTTCACGTCCGGGTCGGCGTTTTCCTGGATGAGAAGCGAACAGGAGGTGTGCCGCACGAAGACCGTGAGCAGCCCCTCGCCGTCGGCGTTGGCGCGTACGAAGGCCGCCGCCTCGTCGGTAAATTCATAGAGCCCCTGGCCATGGGTGGCGATGGTGATGCGCGTTTGCGGCATGAAGGCCTCCGGCAGGCGGTCGCATCCGCCCGAGAGGGGGTGCGACCCGTTGATATGCCCAATGCTTTTATCCCCGGACCGTTCCCGGTCCAAGGCGATCTGCCGCAATCCGTCGCGGTGGCGTGCCTACATCTCCAGGAAGGTCTCGAAGCCGCCATAGATCATGCGCTTGCCGTCGAACACCTGCTTCCAGGCATCGCCCTGCAGCCGCGGATCGGCCATGACCTTGGCAACGATCGCGTCGCGCTCGGCGCGGGACTTGTAGGTGATCCAGGAGAACACCACCGTCTCATCGTCCTTGGCCTGCACCGAGCGGGGAAAGGACGTCACTTCGCCATAGGGCGCGTCATCCGCCAGGCATTCGTTGTAGGCGAGCGCGCCGTGCTCCATCCACACCGCACCCGCCGCCTTCGCCATCGCCTTGTAGGCCTCGATATTCGCCTTCGGCACGGCAACGATAAAGCCATCCACATAGGTCATCGACATAGTCTCCTTTGTTCGTTCTACGAGCATAGGACGCAGGACGGCCAAGAGTTCCGACATCGGGACGGAATTTTCTTTCAAGTGCGGCGCTGCTTTTGTCGGAACCGCGCTTCCCCGTTCGTCCTTGGCCGGTAGCATCCAAATCGGGAGACACCCATGCAGAAGATCACGCCGTTTCTCTGGTTCGACGATCAGCTGGAGGACGCCATCGCTTTCTACACCGCCATTTTCCGCAACACCCGCATCACCGACGTGAAGCGGGGCCCCGACGGCAGGGCCTTTACCGCGTCCTTCGAGATCGAGGGGCAGCACTTCATGGGGCTCAACGGCGGGCCGCATTTCAAGTTCAGCGAGGCCGTGTCGTTCTTCCTACGCTGCTCCGACCAGGCGGAAGTCGACTACTTCTGGGAAAGGCTCTTGGACGGCGGCACGCCGCAGCATTGCGGCTGGCTGAAGGACAGGTTCGGTCTTTCCTGGCAGATCATCCCGGACGCCCTGATGCGTCACCTCGGCGATCCTGATCCGGCGCGTGCGGCCCGCGCCCAGCAGGCGATGATGGGCATGGTGAAGATCGATGTCGCGGAACTTGATCGCGCAGCCGCTGGTTAAGCGGAAGAACGGTCCCCTGGCGCCGGCTCAACCGGGCTGCGGCGTCAGCTGCCGCAGCCTCTGAGCTGCTTGCTGTAGACCTGGGCCATGCCGGCCGCCCGCTTGGCGCCGTTCTTGGCCGTATCGCTCCAGTTGCCTCGGGAATAGCCGCCGTGGCCATGGTAATAGGCGATGTAGAGCCTGTAGGCGTCGTTGAGGGCGATGCCGTTCCGCTGGGCACTTTCGCGATGGTACCAGGCGATGAAGCGGATCGCGTCGCCGAAGTCCGAACGCCGCGCTGCCCAGCGGCCGGTCTCGCTCTGATAGCGCGCCCAGGTGCCGTCGAGCGCCTGGGAATAGCCGTATGCTGTCGAAGCGCGCGTCCAGGGGATGAAGCCGAAAAGCTTGGTGCGTGGCGGACGGGCATTATGGCGGAAGCCGGATTCGGTGTAGATCGTCGCCATCAGGATCGGCACGGGCACGCCGTATTCACGCTGGGCGCTATAGGCTTCCCGGCGCCAATTGTTGAAAAGGCCATCTTGCTGCTCGAAAACCGCGCAGGCATTCCGGGTGTCTCTCGGCACCGTTCCGCAGCCGGCCAGCAACAGGAGGACGACGACAAATACGCAACGCATCGCAGAACCTCTTGCTTCCCCGCAGCACGGCGATTGCGCGCAAGGCAATGCCGCGGGAAAAATGCTCGAACACCACGGGCCGCCCGTCGGGGCCGCGGCGCTCCAGAGATTGATAAAACGTAAACCTTAAGGATCTCTTTTGATTCAAAGGAGAACCATCGAAGGCCCGGCCATTGAACTTTCGCCACCGGAGGTTTTACGATCCACGGGAGACATGCAGCGCCAGCCATAGGGCGCAAAGGAGCGTATCGATGAAAATATCCGCCTTGATGGTGCTCGCCTTCACGGGCTTGTTCGCCGCGACTGGCCTTGCGCGCGCCGACGAATGCGCCGATGCGAGCGACCAGGCGACGATGAATGTCTGCGCCGACAAGGCGCTGAAGGCCTCCGACGCCGAACTGAACGCCCTTTACAAGCAAATCCAGGGACGCCTGAAGGACGATGCCGACAAGACGAAGCTGCTGGTTGCCGCGCAAAGGGCCTGGATCGCCTATCGCGATGCCGAATGCGATTTCGCAAGCTCGGGCGTTGCCGGCGGCTCCGCCCAGCCGATGATCACGCTTGAATGCCGCGACGATCGCACACAGAAGCGCGTCGCCGACTTCAAGACCTATCTGAGCTGTGAGGAGGGCGATCTCAGTTGCGTCCTGCCGCCGGCAAACTGATCCGGAAAAGAGCGACGGTCACGGCGCTCGTAGCGGCGCTTCTCTGCAACGCCGGGGCGGCAGATATCGACGCGCTTTATCGCAGTGACGCGATCGTCACCGGCACGGGTGAGGCCAATCGTGAGATCGGTTTTCGCGAATGCCTGCGTGAAGTGCTCGTCAAACTATCCGGCGATCCGACGATCACAGAGGCGCCCCGGTTTGCTGCAGCGGAGGCAAAGGCCGGCAGCTTCGTCTCGACCTTCTCCTACCACGATCGCCTCGAAGGCATCCCGATCCATGACGAACAGGGCACGCACGACCGCCCGCATGACCTCACCTGCCGGTACCCGCCAGCAACACTGGATCCGCTTCTCGCAGAACTCCGCCGCAAGCCATGGCTCTCCCCTCGCCCGGCGATCGCCGTATGGCTGGCGGTCAAGGACCAGAAGCGCCGCTTCGTGCTGACACGCGACGGCAGTGAAAGCCCCTATATGGCGGATTCGCTTGAGGCAGCTGCAAAGCCGCTGGCGCTTTCGACCGTGCTGCCGGATGCGGCGACCGTAACCGCCCGGAAACCCGCGCTCGACACCCTGCCGCAAGCGGATCCGGCGCAGCTCTTTTCACCCGTGACACAAACCGACGGCGACGTGCCGCTCCTCGGCACGCTCGTCTGGTCCGACGCCGCCCGTGGCTGGATCGCCCAATGGCAGATGGACGCGGGCGGCAAGCGTTACCGTTGGCAGTTGAGCGGCATCAGCTTTGACGACGCCTTTCGCAACGCCATGCGCGGCGCGGCCCGCATCCTCTCGGGAAACGGTGCGCCGTGAACGAGGCATCTGGCGTTGTGGCCGCGATTATCCTCACGGCCGCAACACCGGCTGTTCATCCAAGCGAGGCAATCAGTTCGCGATAGGCAGCCTCAGGGAAGGCTTTCAGCGTCGTCGAGCGCACATTGCCGGCCATGCCAAGCGTGAGCGCGAAGCGTGCGGCCACCGCATCGTCAGGCGCTTCGACGATGGCCACCATGTCGTAGTCACCCATGGTCAGGAAGAAATGCTTGAAGGAGCCGCCCATCTCGCCGAGCACATTCCGTGCGAGGTCGAGCCTCTTCGGGGAATCACGCACATTCTTGACGCCCTGCTCGGTCCAGTTGAGGAGCATGACATACGTCGTCATCTGACACCTCCACGGGGGCACGCTTCACGCCCGCGGTGCGATTGCTCCCGCGTACAAGACGGGGTGCCCCAGATTACTGCGAAGGGGCGACTATACTCCCCGGCGAAAGCGCCCACAATAAATCGCATGGGTGAGGCGGAAACGAAAAAGCCGGGCACGTGGCCCGGCTTTCGATCTTTCCATGTACCCGACTTTAGCTGTCGAGGAAGCTTCTGAGCTTCCTGGAGCGGCTCGGATGCTTGAGCTTGCGGAGCGCCTTCGCTTCGATCTGACGGATACGTTCGCGGGTAACCGAGAACTGCTGGCCGACCTCTTCAAGCGTGTGGTCGGTGTTCATGCCGATGCCGAAGCGCATGCGCAGAACGCGCTCTTCGCGCGGCGTCAGCGAAGCGAGAACGCGGGTGGTTGTCTCGCGCAGGTTCGCCTGGATGGCGGCGTCGATCGGCAGCAGTGCGTTCTTGTCCTCGATGAAATCGCCGAGGTGCGAATCCTCTTCGTCACCGACAGGCGTTTCGAGCGAGATCGGCTCCTTGGCGATCTTCAGGACCTTGCGGACCTTTTCGAGCGGCATGGCGAGCTTTTCGGCCAGTTCTTCCGGCGTCGGCTCGCGGCCGATCTCGTGCAACATCTGGCGCGAGGTGCGGACGATCTTGTTGATCGTTTCGATCATGTGCACCGGGATGCGGATCGTGCGGGCCTGGTCGGCGATCGACCGGGTGATCGCCTGACGGATCCACCAGGTGGCATAGGTCGAGAACTTGTAACCGCGGCGGTATTCGAACTTGTCGACCGCCTTCATCAGGCCGATGTTGCCTTCCTGGATGAGATCGAGGAACTGCAGGCCGCGGTTGGTGTACTTCTTGGCGATGGAGATGACGAGGCGCAGGTTCGCTTCGACCATTTCCTTCTTGGCGATACGCGCTTCGCGCTCGCCCTTCTGCACCATCGAAACGATGCGGCGGAACTCGGCGATCGAGATGCCGGTTTCCGTGGCCAGATTCTGGATCTCCTGGCGGATGTCGCGGATCGTCTGGTTTTCGCTCTTGGCGAATTCCTTCCAGCCCTTGCCGGCCAGGTTGCTGATCGACTTCATCCAGTTCGGATCAAGTTCTGCTCCCGAATACTGCTCCAGGAACGAGTCGCGCTTGACGCCGTAGGATTCTGCAAGACGCAGCAGGCGGCCTTCGTTCTGCATCAGGCGCTTGGAGATGTCGTAGAGCTGCTCGACCAGGCTGTCGACGCGGTTCTGGTTGAGCGACAGCGACTTGACCGCCTTGATCAGCTCGTCCTTGAGTTCCTTGTAGCGGCGCTCCTGGGCGGGCGACAGCGTGCCGGTGGCAGCAAGGCGGGCTTCCACCTGCTGGTCCTGCAGCTTGCGCAGCTTCTTGTAGGTCTCCGCGATGATGTCGAGGGTTTCCATGACCTGCGGGCGCAGTTCCGCTTCCATGGCGGCGAGCGAGAGGTTCGACTCGTCGTCGTCTTCCTCTTCCTCCTCGGCCGGCATGACATCGCCGCCGACATTGGTGATGTCGTCGTCGTTGGCAGGCGAGCGAACCTTGCGGGTCTTTTCCTTTTCCTCGGCAGCCTTGCGGTCGGCCTCGATCTTTTCCGGGCTCTGGAACTGCGGAGCAGCCTTGGCCTCGGGACCGGAATAGGTGGTCTCGAGATCGATGATCTCGCGCAGAAGCGTCTGGCCTTCGTTCAGTTCGTCGCGCCAGATAATCAGCGCCTGGAAGGTCAGCGGGCTCTCACAGAGACCGGCGATCATTGTCTCGCGGCCAGCCTCGATGCGCTTGGCAATCGCGATTTCGCCTTCGCGCGACAGAAGCTCGACCGAACCCATTTCGCGCAGGTACATGCGAACCGGGTCGTCGGTGCGATCAGTCGGTTCCTTCTTCTTGCTGGTCGCAAGCGAAGTACCGCTGGAAGGGGCCAGTTCGCCGCCTTCGCTTTCGTTATCGTCGTCGCTGGCCTCATCGTCGCCGCCGCCGGCAGCTTCTTCGGCTTCCTCGTCCTCGATCACGTTGATGCCCATGTCGGACAGCATCGCCATCGTGTCTTCGATCTGTTCGGAGGTGACTTCCTCGGACGGAAGGACGGAGTTCAGCTCGTCCATCGTCACGTAGCCGCGCTTCTTGGCAGCCTTGATCATCTTCTTGACAGCGTCATCGGAAAGATCGAGAAGCGGGCCGTCCGGAGCGCCTTCGCGTTCTACGTCAGCTTCTTCGTTTTCTTTGACTTTGGTTGCCATTTAGTTCGTCGCTTTCCTTGTCGCAACCGGCGTGAGCCCGGTGCCAATGCCGCTCGAAGGTCCGGGTGCGCCGCGCACCCGCCACCGAATCATTTCCCCTGACGTAACGGGATGATGTTTAATTCCTGTTTAACCACGAGTGTACTCGTGGCAAAGCGGACAAGCTCCGACAGTCCTGCCACTGAAACGTCTCTGGCATGATTCCCTAACCGCCGTGTCATCTCGCCATTTCTTATTCGGAAATGGTGATTCCCAGAATTTTCGATCCCGTCAAGCATTTCCGCTGAAAAACCGGATGATTCGGTAAAAATCACCGTTCCTGTCGCTTTTTGGGGTTTATCAGCTTCCGCTGAAGATGTAGGCGCTGCCCGCCAAAAGACAAGGGTAGCAACAATTTAATCGGCAAGGTCTCGTTGTGCCATATGCGCACGCGCAACCAGGACTGCATTTTTCGGTCCGGTCCTAAACCGACCGGCCGTCGTATTTGACGACTTTCACCGCCTCGATATCGAACTCCGGCAGGCAGCGCAGGTTGATCGCCGCCATCTTCCCACGCGGCCCGTCGCCCTCACCGAATGGCGCGATTCCGCAGGTGTCGCAGAACCGGTGCTGGATCACATGCTTGTTGAAGACATAGGTCGAGAGGTCCGCTTCCGGCGTCGTCAGCGTCAGCTTGTCGCGGGCAACGAAGGCGAGCAGTCCGCCGCGACGGCGGCAGAGCGAGCAATTGCAGTCGATCGCTTCGCCAAATTCCCCTTCCACCTCGAAGGCGATCTTGCCGCAATGACAGCTTCCCTCATAACGCATGCATGCATCTCCTCTACTTCCCGGTGCGACGACGTCGCCACTGCCATCAAGATAGAGCCTCCCTGCCTTCAAGCAAGCGCAGGCGGCAGCCAGGCATGTGCACGCAAAACGATTCCCGAAGGAGCCCATTGTCGAGAAAAAATCGCAAGATTATTCCGGCTTTTTGCTTGCGCTTGACCTGATCGCGCAGGACCTTCGCACCGAAACGGAGGCTCGAATGCTCATCAAGGAAACCGACGCCATGCGGGTGTTATCGATCGGTCGGCGGCTCACCATTCCAGACGTCAAGACGGAGAGCGCCATGCTGGCGCCTCTCATCGAGGCGGAGATGGAACGTGCAGGAATGATGCCCGCAGGTCCCTGGATCTTCATCGCGAACGATCTACCGAAAAACGCCAAGACGCCGTTCGACTGGCGCATCTGCCGCCCGGTCACGGGCGGCAAGGATTATCGCGGCGCGCTCGATCTGATCGAACTGGAGCCGATCATGGTGGCGTCCACGCTGCACCAGGGTCCGATGCGCAGCCTTTTCACCCAGGGCTACGCGCCGCTGGTCGCAAAGATCGAGATGTCCAGGCACAATTTCTCCGGCGAGAGCCGCGAGATTTACCACCGCTGGGCGGGCCAGGGCGCCCGCTATCACGAGATCGAGATCCAGTTCGGCCTCGCCAACTGAACCGCCGACCCTCACGGGGTACGCCGGCCCTTGCGGCCCTACCAGTCCATGACGACCTTTCCGGAATTGCCGGAGCGCATGGCCTGAAAGCCGTCGCGGAACTCGTCGATCTTGATGCGGTGGGTGATGACGGGGGCAAGGTCGAGGCCGCCCTGCACGAAGGCGATCATCTTGTACCAGGTCTCGAACATCTCGCGGCCATAGATGCCCTTGAGGTTGAGCATCTTGAAGATCACCTTGTTCCAGTCGATCTCGAAGCCGGCCGGTGCGATGC
>NZ_JACVBC010000030.1:0-2885 GCF_014852205.1 Ensifer sp. ENS06
TCTTGCGCTTTGCAGACCTGGCAGCGACCTACTCTCCCGCGTCTTAAGACGAAGTACCATCGGCGCTGGGGCGTTTCACGGCCGTGTTCGGAATGGGAACGGGTGCAGCCACCCCGCCAGAACCACCAGGTCGGCAAAGCGCAAGATTTGCGTCTAGCGGACGCAAACCGGATGAGAAGCTGGTGAGTTGGTCGAGCCAACTCGTTTTGTTTTGAACACGTCGCTCATCTGGATGATGAGCATGAGCAATGGGAACGATCAAGCCAATCGAACGATTAGTACTGGTAAGCTTCATGCGTTGCCGCACTTCCACACCCAGCCTATCAACGTGGTCGTCTTCCACGGTTCTCAAGGGAATACTCGTTTTCAGGTTGGTTTCCCGCTTAGATGCCTTCAGCGGTTATCCATTCCATATATAGCTACCCTGCTATGCCCTTGGCAGGACAACAGGTCCACCAGAGATATGTCCATCCCGGTCCTCTCGTACTAGGGACAGATCCTGTCAATATTCCTACACCCACGGCAGATAGGGACCGAACTGTCTCACGACGTTCTGAACCCAGCTCACGTACCGCTTTAATTGGCGAACAGCCAAACCCTTGGGACCTGCTCCAGCCCCAGGATGCGATGAGCCGACATCGAGGTGCCAAACAACCCCGTCGATATGGACTCTTGGGGGTCATCAGCCTGTTATCCCCGGCGTACCTTTTATCCGTTGAGCGATGGCCCTTCCACGCGGGACCACCGGATCACTATGACCGACTTTCGTCTCTGCTCGACTTGTCAGTCTCGCAGTCAGGCGGGCTTATGCCATTGCACTCGACGACCGATTTCCGACCGGTCTGAGCCCACCATCGCGCGCCTCCGTTACTCTTTCGGAGGCGACCGCCCCAGTCAAACTACCCACCATACACTGTCCCGGATCCGGATAACGGACCGCGGTTAGACATCCATGACGATAAGGGTGGTATTTCAAGGATGGCTCCACAAGAACTGGCGTCCCTGCTTCAAAGCCTACCACCTATCCTACACATGCCGACACGAATGCCAGTGTAAAGCTATAGTAAAGGTGCACGGGGTCTTTCCGTCTGACCGCAGGAACCCCGCATCTTCACGGGGAATTCAATTTCACTGAGTCTATGCTGGAGACAGCGGGGAAGTCGTTACGCCATTCGTGCAGGTCGGAACTTACCCGACAAGGAATTTCGCTACCTTAGGACCGTTATAGTTACGGCCGCCGTTTACTGGGGCTTCGATTCAGAGCTTGCACCCCTCCTCTTAACCTTCCAGCACCGGGCAGGCGTCAGACCCTATACGTCGTCTTGCGACTTCGCAGAGCCCTGTGTTTTTGATAAACAGTCGCTACCCCCTGGTCTGTGCCACCCCAACAGACTTGCGTCCCTTGGGGTCACGCTTCTTCCGAAGTTACGCGTGCAATTTGCCGAGTTCCTTCAGCATAGTTCTCTCAAGCGCCTTGGTATACTCTACCTGACCACCTGTGTCGGTTTCGGGTACGGTCTATACGGTGGAGCTATTTCCTGGAACCGCGTCCCCGCCCACACAATCCAATAAGTGTGAACAAGTTAAGCGATCCGTCACTACCACCAGGCCCACGAATATTAACGTGGTTCCCATCGACTACGCGTGTCCGCCTCGTCTTAGGGGCCGGCTAACCCTGCTCAGATTAACTTTAAGCAGGAACCCTTGGTCTTTCGGCGAGAGGGTCTCTCACCCTCTTTATCGTTACTCATGTCAACATTCGCACTTCCGATACCTCCAGGACCCCTCACGGGTATCCCTTCACAGGCTTACGGAACGCTCCGCTACCACACGTCTTGCGACGTATCCTCAGCTTCGGTGCATGGCTTTAGCCCCGTTACATTTTCGGCGCAAAGACCCTTATTTAGACCAGTGAGCTGTTACGCTTTCTTTAAATGATGGCTGCTTCTAAGCCAACATCCTGGTTGTTTTGGGATCCTCACATCCTTTCCCACTTAGCCATGACTTGGGGACCTTAGCTGGAGGTCAGGGTTGTTGCCCTTTTCACGACGGACGTTAGCACCCGCCGTGTGTCTGCCGACTAGTACTCCTCGGTATTCGGAGTTTGGTTAGGATCAGTAAGACGGTGAGTCCCCATAGCCCATCCAGTGCTCTACCCCCGAGGGTATTCGGTCGACGCACTACCTAAATAGTTTTCGCGGAGAACCAGCTATTTCCGAGTTTGATTGGCCTTTCACCCCTAACCACAAGTCATCCCAATCTATTGCAACAGATGCGGGTTCGGTCCTCCAGTTGGTGTTACCCAACCTTCAACCTGCTCATGGCTAGATCACTCGGTTTCGGGTCTAATGCGACGAACTGAACGCCCTGTTCAGACTCGCTTTCGCTGCGCCTTCACCTATCGGCTTAAGCTTGCTCGTCACACTAAGTCGTTGACCCATTATACAAAAGGTACGCTGTCACCCTTGCGGGCTCCAACTGTTTGTAGGCATCCGGTTTCAGGTTCTATTTCACTCCCCTTGTCGGGGTGCTTTTCACCTTTCCCTCACGGTACTTGTTCGCTATCGGTCATGCACGAGTACTTAGGCTTGGAGAGTGGTCTCCCCATGTTCAGACAGGATTTCACGTGTCCCGCCTTACTCAAGGACAATGAGTGTTCTACGTGTAAGGGGCTATCACCCTCTACGGCCGACCTTTCCATGTCGTTCCACTTTATTCCTCATTGCCACTGGCCTGGTCCGCGTTCGCTCGCCACTACTTGCGGAGTCTCGGTTGATGTCCTTTCCTGCAGGTACTTAGATGTTTCAGTTCCCTGCGTTCGCTTCTTACCCCTATGTATTCAGGATAAGATACCTTTAAACAATGCTTGGAAACCTAAGCCGTAC
>NZ_JACVBC010000032.1:0-2478 GCF_014852205.1 Ensifer sp. ENS06
TGTGGCAGCCAAGTTGAACTGTCCACGTTGGCGCAAAGTAGAAATGTCACTTTGGGCGCGTCGCCAGCCATTTAGACATGCGACACTCGACATCTCCGCTGGCGCTGAGGCAAGCCCCCGACCGGACCGGCTGGGCCGGGTTGCAAGGGAAGGGAGGGGGCGGTAGAAGGGCACCCCTTCGGCTTTAGCTTTCTCAGTTCCAATTATTGCGTTCCTGGTAGATGTTGCAGGCAGCTGAATGTGCAGGGCCAGGATCTCGCGATGCTTCCGGAAATCAGGCTGATGGGTGACGTCGATGTCGCCGCGCTGTCGCCGCTGCTTCGCGGCATGGCCATGACTGTCTCCTACGCCGAGACCCAGGGAGGGATCGGTCTTACCACGTCGGGAGCGATGAACCGCAAGTTCGTGCACTGGGCCGCCGTTCATTTCGATTGGCCCGGGTACACGTCCGAAGACCTGTACAGGATGAATAAGGTCCTCAATGAAGCCGACATGCCGCCGCTCTGGGTGGTGCGGGATATGGTCCGACATCTAAAGCTTCTTCGCCGGAGAAAAGACGTCCTGCTGCCCACAAAACGTGGCCAGGATTTTTTGGCGAGACCGCAGGCCTGCTTCGATCTGATCGCGACGGATTACCTTTATGCTTATATCCACCACGGGCAGACGCAGGAGGCTGTCCACAATCGGATGCGTTGGTGGCATGTCTTTCTCAATCTTATCAATATGAAAGCAGAAAGAGGCTGTTCGTTGGACGAACTGGCGAACGAGCTATACCCGAGTGAATCGTACCCGGAGCCAGCAGAAATGACTGTCGAAACCTGGAAGGAAAGGTCGGCGCTCCGCTACGATATCATTCGCCCGCTGTGCTGGCTGGGATTGCTGCACGAAGAGCGCCAGGGACTGACCATTTGGCAGCACGGAACCTACCACAAGACACCCTTGTGGGCTGCCTGTTTAAAGCTGGAATCGGACATGCAGTCCGAGTTTATTCTCCATTGAACTGTGCCGGGTAGGGTTGCCCTTGCTCCAGCGCACTTTGCGGGGAAAGCGCCTGTCGCCGCCGAGCAATGACCGCAGGATCGTTCATGAAATCCGTCCGCTTGCCCGGCTTGCGGCCCCGCGGTTTGTAGCCAATCTTCTCGCTGTTCGTCTTCACGGCCGGCTTCGTCGGCTGGTCCTGACGTTCTTTGATGTAGGTCAGGAGTTCACCGAGCCGCTTGTTCTCGGTGATCGCCGCATGCGTCACCCGCTGGTCCTTGTCGAACACCCGGTAGGGTAGGGAATGCCCCTTCCAACGCACATCCAGCCTGCCGTCGGCAAGCGCGTAGGTCTCGACATAGCGACCGACCAGCCCGCGCGTCACCTCGGTCTCTTCCAGCATGATCCGCTGGCGCTCGTACGAAAACGTCAACTGGGCACCGACATAACGCTGCTCACGTTTGCATAGCACGTCGCGCAGCCGATCCGGGGCAAGGTTCAGCGGCCGATGCAGATCATCAGATCGGGCAGGGGTAATGGCAAACTGGCGGTTATAGCGCTCCATGAACCGAGGCAGGAAAGCGTTGCCGTCGTCCATGCCGCAGACGCCCTCCAGACGCAGATCCTTAATCAACCGGTCCTGTAGCGTCCGGTTCATCCGCTCGACCCGGCCCTTGGCTTGACTCGAGTTTGCGCAAAGAATCTCGATGTTTAACTCGCAAAGTGCACGCCCGAACTGGGTCATGCCTTGGCCGCCCTTGGCATCCTTCTTCGCAACCCGGAACACCGAATGCTTGTCGGAATAGAAGGCGACGGGAGCACCATGCGCCTTCAGATAGAGTTCCAGCGCCTCGAAATAGCTGAACGCACTTTCCGAGCGCACAAACCGCAACTGCATCAACTTGCCGGTCGCATCATCGATGAACACCAGCAATGAACATGGATCGCCGCGATCTTCGAACCAGCGATGCTCGGAACCGTCGATCTGAACCAACTCGCCGTAGGCCTCGCGCCGCAGCCGCGGCTGATGGAACGTCCGTCGCTGCTTGCGCGACAGCCACAAGCCGGCCTCCGACATCCATTGGCGCAAGGTCTCGCGCGACACCGTCAGACCATCACGCTCCGCAAGCTTCTCGGCCGCCAGCGTCGGACCAAAGTCGGCATAACGCTCGTGCACGATCGTCATGGCGTAATCGCGTACGCCGTCGCAGATCCGGTTGTTCGATGGCCGGCCGATCGCCTGGTGCCGGATCGACGCCGCACCGCCAGTGCTGATCCGCTCCAGCAACCGGCGAACCTGGCGGGTGCT
This sequence comes from Ensifer sp. ENS06, assembly GCF_014852205.1. Taxonomy (NCBI): domain Bacteria; kingdom Pseudomonadati; phylum Pseudomonadota; class Alphaproteobacteria; order Hyphomicrobiales; family Rhizobiaceae; genus Ensifer; species Ensifer sp. ENS06. Next base: position 2,288 of record NZ_JACVBC010000032.1, read on the forward strand.
CAGCTCAAGCACATGTGCCGCCGACACCAACGTCATGCGTCCGGCGATCACCTTCGACAAAACCTCAATCCGCTGCAGGTCACGCTCGCTCATCGCAATCAATCCCATCCGCAATCTCCCAGGTCATCAAAACCCGGGGAGAGTGACATTCCAACTTTGCAGGATCAGGACACTTTAACTTTGCGGCTACA
>NZ_JACVBC010000033.1:0-1674 GCF_014852205.1 Ensifer sp. ENS06
ACGCTCTACGCCACCAATATCCGCCATATGCTGACCGACCTGACGCCGGGCAAGGACGGCAAGCTCGTCCACAACATGGAGGACGACGTCATCCGTGGCGCGACCGTCACCTTCGAGGGTGCGATCACCTATCCGCCGCCACCGCCGAAGATCGCCGCGATCGCGGCGCAGAAACCAAAGGAGAAGGTGAAGGAGCCGACGCCGGAGGAAAAGCGTGCGACCGAGGCCGCAGCCTTCAAGGCCCAGACGAAGAGCCAGCTGACGCTTCTCGCCGTCGGCACGGCGCTGCTGCTTTTGGTCGGCGCCTTTGCTCCGCCTGCCTTCATGAGCCACTTCGTCGTCTTCGTGCTCGCCTGCTTCGTCGGCTTCCAGGTCATCTGGAACGTCTCGCATTCGCTCCACACCCCGCTGATGGCCGTCACCAACGCGGTTTCCGGCATCGTCATTCTCGGGGCGCTGCTGCAGATCGGGTCTGGCAACTGGCTGGTGGTGCTGCTTGCGGCGCTGTCGGTGCTGATCGCCACGATCAACATCGTCGGCGGCTTCCTCGTCACGCGGCGCATGCTCGCCATGTTCCAGAAATCCTGATCGGGCAGGGGTAAACATTATGATGATCGGTATCGTATCGGCCGCCTATATTGCGGCAGCCGTCCTCTTCATCCTCTCGCTCGGCGGGCTTTCGGGCCAGGAAAGCGCCAAGCGCGCCGTCTGGTACGGCATGACGGGCATGGCGCTTGCCATTGTCGCCACGGTCTTCGGACCTGATGTCGGCAACTGGTTCATCATCGCGCTGATGATCGCGGGCGGCGCCGTGCTCGGCCACTTCGTCGCCTCCCGCGTCCAGATGACCGAGATGCCGCAACTCGTTGCAGCACTCCATTCCTTCGTCGGTCTTGCCGCAGTCTTCATCGGCTTCAACGCCCATATCGAAGCGGCTGATGTCGCCGGCCTCGATGCGGCGGCCCGCTCTGCATTGACCGGCTTTGCCGCGATCCTTGCCCACAAGGAACCGGTGGAACTGTCGATCATGAAGGTCGAGGTCTTCCTCGGCGTCTTCATCGGTGCTGTCACCTTCACCGGCTCCGTCATCGCCTTCGGCAAGCTTGCCGGCAAGGTCGACGGCAAGGCCAAGAAGCTGCCGGGCGGTCACCTGCTCAATGCCGGTGCTGCCCTTCTCTCGCTCGTGCTGCTGGTGCTCTACGTCAATGGTGCCGGCACCTGGACGCTGCTTGTCATGACGCTCGCCGCTTTCTTCATCGGCTATCACCTGATCATGGGCATCGGCGGCGCCGACATGCCGGTGGTGGTGTCGATGCTGAACAGCTATTCCGGCTGGGCGGCCGCTGCCATCGGCTTCACGCTCGGCAACGACCTGTTGATCGTCACCGGCGCGCTGGTCGGCTCATCGGGTGCGATCCTCTCCTACATCATGTGCAAGGCGATGAACCGCTCCTTTATCTCGGTCATCCTCGGTGGCTTTGGTGCGACGACCGGGCCGCAAATGCAGATATCAGGCGAGCAGATCGCGATCGATGCCGACGGCGTGGCTGCAGCCCTCAACGACGCCGACAGCGTCATCATCGTGCCGGGCTACGGCATGGCGGTGGCGCAGGCGCAGCAATCGGTCTCCGAGCTCACCCGCAAGCTGCGGGCGGCCGGCAAGAACGTGCGCTT
>NZ_JACVBC010000034.1:0-1246 GCF_014852205.1 Ensifer sp. ENS06
TGACCTTGCCCCGTTGAAATAATCCATTTTGAAGTAAGCTCTGGCCCATTGAGAGGACCAGGGAATGAAGCGCAACCGTTTCACAGACGAACAGATCATCGTCATTTTGAAGGAGCACGAGGCTGGCACGCCCGTCTCGGAGCTTTGCCGCAAGCACGGCGTCAGCGATGCCAGCATCTATAAATGGAAGGCCAAATTCGGCGGCATGGACGTATCCGAAGCCAAGCGGCTGAAGACGCTGGAAGACGAGAACACGAAGCTGAAACGGCTCCTGGCAGATGCGATGCTCGACAATGCGGCCTTGAAAGACCTTTTGGGAAAGAAGTGGTGACGCCCGCAGCAAGGCGGAAAGCTGTCGCTCATCTGATGGATCACCACCAGATGAGCGAACGGCGGGCGTGTAAAGCCATCGGCTTTTGCCGGATGATGATCCGTTACGAAACCAGGCGCAGCGATGACCATGACCTTCGCGAGCGGATGAAGGCGCTGGCGCATGAACGCCGCCGCTTTGGATATCGACGCCTTCATGTGCTGCTCAGGCGTGAGGGTCACCTTGTGAACCACAAGCGGCTCTTCCGGCTCTATCGGGAAGAGAAGCTGACGGTGCGCAAGCGCGGCGGTCGGAAACGAGCGATAGGCACACGAGCACCGATGCTGATCCCGCTTGCCGCCAATGATCGCTGGTCACTGGACTTCGTGTCGGATCAACTCACCGATGGCCGCAGGTTCCGGATTCTGACGGTCGTCGACGATTGCACCAGGGAATGCCTGGCTCTCGTCGCTGACACGTCGCTCTCCGGCCTGCGGGTCGCCCGTGAGCTGGATCGGATCATCGAGGGACGAGGCAAGCCGAAGATGATCGTCAGCGACAATGGCAGTGAGTTCACCAGTAACGCGATCCTGCAATGGACGGATCGGAGCAAGGCGGATTGGCACTACATCGCGCCGGGCAAGCCGGTCCAGAACGCCTTCATCGAAAGCTTCAATGGGCGGCTGCGCGACGAGCTCTTGAATGAGACGCTCTTCTCGTCACTGGCCCATGCTCGATCGGCGCTTTCAAACTGGCGCAGCGATTACAACGATCATCGACCACACTCTGGACTCGGCTGGATGACACCTGCCGAGTTCGCTCAGACAATCAACCCGCGACGTGATGCGGTGCTGCGCAGCCGGAATGGCTCCGCACCGCAACCCGCCGCTACCGCCCCCAATACAGCAGCCCAAAACCGCTGGAGCAAACTCAAAA
>NZ_JACVBC010000035.1:0-1199 GCF_014852205.1 Ensifer sp. ENS06
CGGTAATCCTCCCGTTTTTAACGGGGCGCTATTGTAGAATTCACGCGGCCATTTTCAGTTTCTGTGCGGGTGTGATGCCGCCGATGCCCATATTGGGGCGTTCGTTGTTATAGGTCCATAACCATTGCGTGGCGAATTCCTGTGCCTCCTCGATGCTTTCGATGATGTATTGATCTAGCCATTCATGGCGAACGGTGCGGTTGTAGCGCTCGACGTAGGCATTCTGCTGCGGCTTTCCGGGCTGGATATAGCTTAGGGCAATGCCCTGCTTCTCGGCCCATTCCATCAGTTTGCCGCTGACATATTCCGGGCCGTTGTCGACCCGAATGGCAAAGGGTTTGCCGCGCCATTCGATGATCTGGCTTAGGCTTCGGATGACGCGTTCGGCCGGCAGCGAAAAGTCGACTTCGATGCCAAGCCCTTCGCGGTTGAAGTCGTCCAGGACGTTCAACAGCCGGAATTGCCTGCCATCCTCCAGACGGTCTGCCATAAAGTCCATGGACCAAACCTTGTTCGGCGTTTCAGGTACGGCCAGTGCATCCGGCTTGTCCCGCTTCAACCGCTTGCGTGGCTTGATCCTGAGGTTCAGTTCCAGCTCACGGTAGATGCGGTAGACGCGCTTGTGGTTCCAGCGGTGTCCCTGGACGTTGCGCAGGTAAAGGAAACACAAGCCGAAGCCCCAGGTCTTCTTCGCCCGCGTCAGCCCGATCAACAGGTCGGCGATCTGCTCGTTCTCATCGTTCAGCTTGCGGCTGTAACGATAGCAGGTCTCGCTGACACCAAAGGTACGGCAGGCCAGCGCAATGCTGACCCCATGTAACGCCACTGCTTTCCCGGCCATCTCCCGGCGTCGAGACGGCCGCGTCACTTTTTTCCCAGGGCCTCCTTCAGAAGGTCTGCCTGCATGCTCATCTCCGCATACATCTTCTTGAGCCGTCGGTTCTCCTCTTCCAAAGCCTTCATTTGGCTAATCATCGAGGCATCCATACCGCCGTATTTGGCTCGCCACTTGTAAAAGGACGCCGTGCTCATACCGTGTTCCCGGCACAGCTCCGGTACCGGTACACCGCCTTCCGCCTGGCGCAGGATGGCAAGGATTTGGGGTTCGCTAAATCTGCTCGTCTTCATCAAAATCTCCTCGATCATAAAGCCCGAGAAAATTCTACTTTTGAAGCCCGTTATTTTGCGGGAGGATTACC
>NZ_JACVBC010000036.1:0-1155 GCF_014852205.1 Ensifer sp. ENS06
GCCCTTTCTCAATCCGGCCTTTCTTGCCTTCCTCGTTTGAAAACCACTGCACCTTCTCGGTCCACATCCGAAGCGCCGTCTCGCGATCGAGGCAGTTGGCGCGCGGGTAGAGCTGCAGGCCGCCGACAGTCTTGCCGGTCACCATCCACGACAGCGAAACCCAGGGGTTGTAGGATGCGACGCGGGTCGCATCGGTGCCGGCGGAGACGTTGACGCCCCTTGCCAGCATCTTGGCCACCGGCGGCGTCGCTTCAGCGACACCATGGCCGTAGCGCTCGACGAAGTACTCGCCCTGATAGGCCATGCGGTGCTGCACGGCGATGCCGCCGCCAAGGGCGGCGATCCGGTCGATCGAGCGGTCAGAGATCGTCTCCGCATGGTCGAAGAACCAGTTGATGCCCTCAAGCGGGATATCCTGGTTGACCTTCTCGAAGACGTCGAGCGCACGGGTGATCGTCTCGTCATAGGTGGCATGCAGTCGCCAGGGCCAGCGGTTCTCCGCAAGAATGCGCACGACCTCTTCGAGTTCGCCCTCCATCTCCGGCGGCATGTCCGGGCGCGGCTCGCGGAAGTCCTCGAAGTCGGCGGCGGAAAACACCAGCATCTCGCCGGCACCGTTGTGGCGGAAATAGTCGTTACCCTGCTTGTACTTGACCGACGACGTCCATTTCAGGAAGTCGTCCTTCTCCTGCTTCGGCTTCTGGGTGAAGAGGTTGTAGGCAAGGCGGACCGTCATCTGGCCCTCGTCCGAGAGCTTCTGGATGACGGCATAGTCATCCGGGTAGTTCTGGAAGCCGCCGCCGGCGTCGATGACGCTGGTGACGCCGAGCCGGTTGAGCTCGCGCATGAAATGACGGGTCGAGTTGACCTGGTAATCGAAGGGCAGCTTCGGCCCCTTGGCGAGCGTCGAATAGAGGATGCCGGCATTGGGCTTGGCCAAGAGCAGCCCCGTCGGGTTGCCGCTGGCATCGCGAGTGATCTCGCCGCCCGGCGGGTTCGGCGTGTCCCTGGTGTAGCCGACGGCGCGTAGCGCCGCGGCATTGAGCAGCGCCCGGTCATAGAGATGCAGCAGGAACACCGGCGTATCGGGCGCGACCGCGTTGATCTCATCGATCGTCGGCAACCGCTTTTCGGCGAACTGGTGCTCGGTGAAGC
>NZ_JACVBC010000037.1:0-1060 GCF_014852205.1 Ensifer sp. ENS06
CACTGATGGTCACATCATAGGTCTGCGTCAGCGACTGGCCGGCCTGCAGCGAGTCGATGACACCGTCAGCAACCTTGAAGGTCCAGCCGACCGAGTTGCCCGACTGGCTGACCGGGTCGAGCGCGAACTTGCCGAGATAGCCTTCGCCGTTCGCCTTGAAGCTGGCGCTGTGGGTGTCCAGCGTGTCGACATCGGCAAAAGCCACCTTGCCGGCGTTGACGTGCACCACTGAGTTCTCGCCGGCCGCACCGTCGCCGCGCTCCGTGACCGTGGCGCTCTGCGCACCCGAGGTGATCACCGGTGCATCGTTCGTCCCGGTGATCGCGATCGTAACGGTCTGCGCCACGATCCCGCCATGGCCGTCATTGACGAACACGGTGTACTTCTGCGTCAGCGTCTGGCCGGCCTGCAGCGAGTCCAGCACGCCGTCGGCGACCTTGAAGTTCCAGCCGATCCTGTCAGCTGCCTGATCGACCGCATCCAGCGAGAAGGTACCGAGATAACCACGGCCCTGCGGCAAGAAGCTGGCGCTGTGGGTGTCGAGCGTATCGACGTCGGTAAACGTCACCGCGCCGTCCTGCGTGTGCGTCACCGTATTCTCGCCCGTCGCCTTGTCGGCGATCTCCGTCACCGCACCGCTCTGCACACCCGAGGTGATCACCGGGGCGTCGTTGGTGCCGGCGATCACGATCGTGACCGTCTGCGTCGCCGTGCCGCCGTGGCCGTCATCGACGGTGACGTCGTAGGTCTGCACCAGGATCTGGCCGGCCTGCAGCGAGTCGAGCACGCTGTCGGCAACCTGGAAGTTCCAGCCAAGCTTGTCGGTTGCCTGGTTCAGAGGATCGAGCGAGAAGGTACCGAGATAGCCGTTACCGCCCGCCGTGAAGCTCGCCGTGTGCGTGTCGAGCGTATCGACGTCGCGAAAGCCGATCGTGCCGTCCTGCGTGTGCGTGACCGTGTTCTCGCCCGGAAAGCCGTCAAAGCGCTCCACCACGCCGCCGAGCTGCCAACCGGACGTGATCACCGGGGCATCATTCGTGCCGGTGATCGTGATCGTCAC
>NZ_JACVBC010000038.1:0-904 GCF_014852205.1 Ensifer sp. ENS06
CAATGGTTATGGACCTATAACAACGAACGCCCCAATATGGGCATCGGCGGCATCACACCCGCACAGAAACTGAAAATGGCCGCGTGAATTCTACAATAGCGCCCCGTTAAAAACGGGAGGATTACCGGACCATCTGTGCCTTTGTTGACAATATAAGAAACTCATTTTTTAGATTGACCTGCAGAACCATGATCATTTGATCTTTCCGTTTGGAAATCATACATGTTAAAAACACAGCACAATGCATCTTCTCTAATGATCATTGTTTCGCATGTTGAAATGTTTTCCTATCAATGGGGGAGAAGATCATGACATACGAAGACTTATATTTATCTATATTTTAACGAAAATCGGAGATTATGCATATACAAGCTGGTGCGTTTGTGTTGAATCTCCATGTTATCCGCCCAAGGGTAGCCGTGGGTTCACCCATTTTTGTGATTGGACCTCGACCTATGGAGCGTTGCATGTCGCGTGCCGTCAGTTTTCCTGTTCTCATAGTCGCAGGTTTTGCTAGATCTCGATCAACTTCCGCTCACTCGGCAGAACGTGGCGGCAGTGCAAGACTTGCAGAAGAAGGTATTTGATTGCGCACGCTCTTACCAGATTTCATGCTGCCCGATGAATCCGTTCTGCCATCCATGTGGGCGGCTTAGACCACGAAGAATTTCACAAACGCTATTGTAGCGTTTGTGAAAATGCTCGTGACTTTTGGAAAGCCAGGATGGATTAGTCCTGCTGCTGTCGAGTTCCATAAATCGCATTATGCGATAAACGTCTGTAGCCGCAAAGTTAAAGTGTCCTGATCCTGCAAAGTTGGAATGTCACTCTCCCCGGGTTTTGATGACCTGGGAGATTGCGGATGGGATTGATTGCGATGAGCGAGCGTGACCTGCAGCGGATT
>NZ_JACVBC010000039.1:0-767 GCF_014852205.1 Ensifer sp. ENS06
GCCTGCGCGGCCATGCGGCTCGGGAAATCGGTATAGCCGATGACGACGACGCCGTTGTCGGAGACGACCCGCTGATCGGCGACGGTCAGGTCGCAGTTGCCGCCACGCTCGGCCGCAAGATCGACCACCACCGATCCCGGCTTCATCGCGGCGACCATGTCGGCAAGCCAGAGTTTCGGTGCATCACGGCCCGGGATCAGCGCCGTGGTGATGACGATATCGATCTGGGGCGCAAGCTCGCGGAACTTGGCAAGCTGCTTCTCGCGGAACTCCGGCGAAGAGGGAGCCGCATAACCGCCGGTGGCAGCGCCATCCTGCTGACCGCCCCCCTCACCATCGGCAAAATCGAGATAGACGAACTCGGCTCCCATGCTCTCGATCTGCTCGGCGACTTCCGGCCGCACGTCAAAGGCATAGGTCTGAGCACCAAGCGAGGTGGCGACACCGATCGCCGCAAGACCGGCGACGCCCGCACCGATCACCAGGACCTTGGCCGGCGGCACCTTGCCGGCGGCCGTCACCTGGCCGGTGAAGAAGCGACCGAAATTGTTGCCGGCCTCGATCACCGCGCGATAGCCGGCGATATTGGCCATCGACGACAGCGCATCCATCTTCTGGGCGCGCGAAATGCGCGGGACCATGTCCATGGCGATGACGTTGGCGCCCTTTTCCCTGGCGAGCTCCAGAAGTTCGGCATTCTGGCCCGGATAGAAGAACGAGATCAGCGTCTTGTCCGCAGACAGATAAGCGACCTCGCTCGCCTCGGG
>NZ_JACVBC010000003.1:0-731546 GCF_014852205.1 Ensifer sp. ENS06
TCCGCCTGGCGCAGGATGGCAAGGATTTGGGGTTCGCTAAATCTGCTCGTCTTCATCAAAATCTCCTCGATCATAAAGCCCGAGAAAATTCTACTTTTGAAGCCCGTTATTTTGCGGGAGGATTACCCTACCAGAGTGTGCGCGAGGTCACGAAGGTATTCGCCAGTTGCAACGGATCTGAGTCGATTGAGAAAGTCCACGTTTCTTGCTGATACTCCACCAAGGTCGCGTCGTCGGAGTTTCAATGTATCCATCTCGTCGCGGATTTGGCCGAGCGCCGCTCGTTCAAGATCGAGAGTCTCCAGTCGGCCTCTAATCTTCTCCTGGTCCTCGTTGTGAAAAACAGCGTCGCGGATCCCCTCGTGGACTGAGGGTACAAGGCCTTTTCTAACTAACGCCTCGCACTCCCTGAGCTTCGTTTCGAGTTGCTTGCGCTCTCCATCCAGCGCGCCGATTTCGCGTTGCAAAGTGGCTAAGCTCTCCCGATCATGTGTGCTGGTCGACACATCATAATACTCGTCCTTCTTCTCCCTGATTTCGGAAGATACATCGGACAATCTCGCGTGAATGCCTGGAAACTCGGTTTCCAGTATCTCACGCAGCCCCGGCGGTGTGGCCGGCTCTTCCGCCTGGAACTGCTTCAACACATCAATCTCGGCTGTTATTCGCTCAAGGGACTGAGCAACGACCTTGGTCAAATCTCTAAAAAACTTGTTCTCAAAATGCATTGGAGCCGTACCCGGTTGCGACGTCGTCGCATACCAACGCAATCTATAAGAGAAAGTTACCAGCCATGGCATGTCTCGGGTGTAAACCTGGCCGAGCTGTTACAATTGATCAAGAGAGTTTAATTTCGCTGCAGCGCGAGCTCACAAGCTTGCTCAGCGTCCCGACATCCCGCGATTTCGCCTAAGCGGAAGGCAGACGGGCCGCAAGCGCAGCGCCGAATCCGTGTCCTCGACAGTGCACGCTCAGAACCCCTGGTTGTGATTTCCAGATCTCCGTGATTTAGTGTCGACTCATGTTCTGAGGGGGATGGGGCATGAAGAAACCACTTGCGATCGTCGTTGGGGTCACACTCGGTGGCTGCACCGGAAATCCAGACTTTGACCTGACCGCGAAAAGCTCGGAGTACGGCAGCGCCGTCTTTCGCATCGCTTCGATCATGGCAAACGTGAAATGCGAACTATGGGACGCAGCCAACAGTGAACGCAGACTACCATCCTTCCGGAACGATACAGATCTCAGGCCCAGGCATGACACGCCCCCAGACCTGAAATGGCATCGCGAGCCAGCCGATCTCTCGGGCCTGGCACACCGCCTGTCAGCTGTCCTTGCCCCACGGGTGACTGCGGGACGCGTTCGGCAGTCCACCCAGTTCGACGGTCGTGAGGTCTGTGGGATGTCGCCGCTTAGCCTTCCCAGGTTAGGTCCGGCGGATTGTTGCCCCACATAGATAGTGTGATGTTGCTCGAGGCCGGAGTTCGGCAGACCACTCTTTGCTGCCTTGCGCCGCAACATTTCACCACTGAAGAAAGTTTGCGATCCGACTGGTCCAGGGCTTGTCGAAGGCTTTGATCATCCGCGCAGACGTGCTTTCATCCAAAAGAGACGAGAGCGCGGTCGTAGTCACAGGCTCAATCTGCGGCGCCTTGGAATATCCTAGCGCCGAAAGACGTTGGGGCCAGGAGGGATGGGAGGCCTTTTCGTCGACCAGAACATCCCAGGCGCGGAGAGCATAAGTCTTGAGCACCGCCCGATCTGTGAGTTTGCAAGCAGCTTGCGACACCCCCTGCAAAGGAGGGCTCGGCGGGGATACGGCTCCCATCAATTCCGTCCGCAGAGGCTCGTGGACGGTCTCAGAGGGTTTGAGCAAGGTGGCCGAGATATAGGCTCGGAGGTGTCCGTCGTTCGCATGCTATCCGGTTCAAGGTACGATCATTCGACTTTCCGCACCCCTCCCTTGCTTACCAGTGATAGCTTAAGCCGTAGCGGCGCAATGTTGTCGACGTAATCGTCCCTTGGGCCTAGCCGAAGTCGATTTCTTGATAGAATGTCCAGATGCTGATTGCGCTTTGTGGCTCGGCTGAAGTGCTGTGCAAGGTAAGCATGATGGGCTGATCGGCAGGGTCGTCTAATTCGATCTTCGCGAAGATCAATCGGCTACCGTCTTCATGATGCTTTAAGATTGCTGTCAAGTTCGGCTCCCGACGCGCACTACGGATCAGCTTCGAGGAATCTTCGAATTGCTCCCTCATTGAAGCCGTGTTCGAGAACGGTCGATCCGTAAGAGTTTCAAACTTGTTCCAGTCAGCGGCCTTTGCGGCCGCGAGAATCGTTTGTAGGCGCGATTGCTCTGCCGGGCTAACTACATCCATTTTAATACGACCCCAATCGTTCGAAATACTCCCCGGCTCTTGCGGGCGGAATCATAGCTAAGCGCCAGCTTCGGCGAGAGGCTGCGATAGGCGGGGACATCGATCGGGATCGACTGCGTCATCGAACCGTTGCCGGTGATCTCCGGAACCGAAGCTTTCGGGATCGCGCTGACCGGTGACTCTACCAGTGGCGCTGCCGCGGTCGCTGCAAGCGAACGCTCCAGGCGATCGCCATCCTTCACAGCGCCCGGGTCCTCGACCTTCACATCCGGTTTCGCCTCAGGGCCAATCTCTTCACCAGTCCCCGTCTCATTCCCACTCCCAGACCCGTTCTCCAGCCGAGTGCGGTCAACTGTTGTGTCGGGCTTTGAGCCAGAGGCACCTTCGTCGCTTCGGTTTTCGGTGCCCCGACTTCCGAGTGTCGAGCCATTGCCGAGGTTGCGGCCTGCTTTTGCGCCAGTGACTGACTCTTGTGCCCTGGCGGCAGAAATCAAAAGCCCGCTTGGATCTCGCACTCCCCCACCGATCGACAAGCCAAACGAAACCGTGGCGGCCAAGGCCGCAAAACCCAACAGATTGTGTCGCATGGACTCCCTCGACTGAACGCCGGATCTAGCAATAGAGTCGCAGGTTATGCGGGTATTTCTTAATATTGCAACCAAAGAAACCGGATTATCAGAAGTGCATCCCCAGGTCTCTTGCCACTATGTCGATCACCACCGCCGAGTACCCTCGGGCCACAAGGCAATCTGGCGAAATTGATAGGTTGTGCCTTGTTCGGCCCGGCGCAACAGTCCTTCCCAACGGCGTACGCCAGATCAATCCCACCCTTTGACGGAACCGGCGAACTCCTGGACGCTGGCGTCCGCGTCGAGAAAAACCATGACCGACCGCTCGGTAATCACCGTTCTCATTGCTATGTGCGCGCTCTCAGTCCTGTTGACCATTCTTGTGGTTGATAAGTGCGTAATGCCCGGTCCGAGAACGTCATCAGCAGATCGGTAGTTTCTCCGAACAACATTATTGATGTGCTTGCATGACGTGGGCTGATTGTACTTGCAGAGCGATCAAACGGGCCTCGGATGGCTCACCGTTTCCGAATTCACTTGGACGCGACACGACAACGGCAGCTTTAAGGCCAAACGGCAGAAGTCCGTCGATGCAGGTTGGATTCTCGCGTTCGCAAGCGACATGCCAGAACATCAGAAGAGGCCAGTATGCTGAAAGTTCTCACAAAGCGGGATCACTTGGAGCCTTCCTACGATGAAATGCTGCGCGGTAGAGCCAAAGTCTTTGCAGGGCGCTTGAATTGGGAGGTTCACGTACGTGACGGCAAGGAATTCGATTACTACGACTTGCAGGCAGATCCAGTCTATCTTGTATCGCTGGGCCAGACGGAAGGCGTGACAGGCTCCTTGAGGCTCTTGCCGACCACCGGTGCAACTATGCTCAAGAGCGAGTTCAGCCAAATGTTCCGCGAAGCCGTAGACGTTGAGGGGCCGTCCGTTTGGGAGTGCACGCGGCTATGTGTTCACCCAGCCTCGGAAGGAGGCGCGTACGAGCCAGGGCTCGTCGCGCTGCAGCTTCTGTCCGGATTGTGTGATTTCGCTCTCGGTTCCGGAGTGAAGCATATCGTCGGCGTCTATGAAGCCGCGATGGAACGGGTATATCGCCGGCTCGGCTGGTCGCCCAAACTTTTGTCCTTATCGCACCCACAGTTCGGAAGAATCGGCTGTGGGCTTTGGGAGGTGAGTGTAGAGGTGGGCGATCGGCTCCGCGAAAGCTTGACCGAAAGAGGCTCCCCCCCGCTACGCTGAAAAACCACCGTCACAACTTGCAACCTCATGCAGAACCAAAAGACATCTTGCAACGCAAGGTAACTTTGTTATTCCTTCCGGCTGGAAGTAGACAATCGGCCTGGAGGAACAGAATGCATGGGCGCCCGCTATTACTGGACAGCCTTGAACTGATCGAAGCGGCAACTAGTATTGTAGACCTGCAAGCCGCCGTTTCCACCATTCGCGACAACTACCGCTTATCGCATCTCGTCTTCCACGTTGTGCGCATGGGCCCCGGCGGCTCCGACAATCCTCTGCTGTTGCTGACGTACCCCCAAGAGTGGATAGACCAATATTTTCGCGAGAATTTTTTTGAGGTCGACCCCGTCGTAGCGCTAAGCAAGACTGGCTTCCTGCCTGTTGACTGGTCGTCCCTCGATCACACGAGCTCAAGAACGAGCCGGTTCTTCAAGCAAGCAGACTCATTCGAGGTAGGACGCCACGGTGTTACGATGCCCGTGCGCGGGCCGCGGGGAGAACGGTCCCTTCTCACAGCGACATCGAACCTCCAAGAATGCGAGTGGCTCCGCCTACGCGATGTATGTTTGACTGATCTACGCATCCTCTCTCACCACTTCCACGAAAGGGCGCTCTCAATCTCCGGGCTTCGCGAAACGAGAGCGTTCCGTCCCCTTTCTCGGCGCGAAGTTCAGTGCCTCGAATTCATTGCACGCGGCAAGCTACCCAAGCAGATTGCCCCTGCTCTCCAAATTTCCGAGAGTGCAATACGTCTTTATCTACGATCGGCGAAGCGCAAGCTGGGCGTGACGACAACGCCCCAGGCGATCGTGAGGGCAGTCACCCTTGAACTGATTCACGCGTAAACGCCGCGCTTCAGAGGCGCCGAAGCGCAGCAAGGATTCGGCGATAGGTGAGACCGCCCACACCAGGTATGCGGAGGCGTTTTCGAGGTGGCCGAGGTCATTTTCGAACTGAAACCCGCGCGAGCGTAGTTCCAGAAGCGCCACCGCATTGAGACGGAGATCCTCAAGTTTCCGATTTTCCTCTTCATTGTCCAATATCACACCGCCTTATGGATTCGATCAATCTACAGATGCTCGCGAACGTACGACGCCACATGCGCATCGCCGTGCAAGCAACGTTTCGCGTATGGACGGGTCGGGCAATCCGCTAGCGCTTCGCGTGCTCGCGGCTCGTCACGATATTGTTACACTCCGTCTATACTATCCAGGTTGCCTCGGATCGCCTCGATCGCACGTGACCTTCCATTATGGTAGCGACACCTTGTTTGAGGCCGTCAATCTGTTCAATTTGACAGATTGTTCGCGGTCATTTCCTCGTTTCAATTGAACTCCATCCACGAAAACAGCGCCAGATACTGCGCGTTGGCAATCGCCGGATTGCCCGGAAACCTTTCGCTGACCTGGGCGTAACTGTTCCTTCTCTGGAAACAGTCTCCGATCGGAGTCGCAGAACCGACCAGCGGGGCAACCGCTGGCCAACGCCACATGAGGCGTCGCATACCAGCCTGCGGCTCGAGCTTCAGGCAGACGTTAGATTTAGCAATCAGGGAGGCGATCTTGCTCAGATCTTATGACGTGATCTTGGTTGGCGGAGGAATTACAGGTCTCATGTCGGCAAAAAAGCTGTGCGACATCGGCTTGCACGTGGCTTTGGTTGAACAGCACTCCACTCTGGCCTCAGGCCCCTCTACCCGGAACGAAGGGTGGTTGCATCGTGGAACCTACCACGCCGCTTCGATCAGGGACCGCCATATCGGAATCCAAGTCGCCAGGCGCTGCATCTATGGCCACGAGCAATTGCGCCGCTTCTGCTCTGAGGCGATCGAGGACGGCGACGTCCGGCCAATCGTAATGATCGCGGACGGCAGCAAGGTCGATGAAGTGGTTTCGCGATGGAAGGAAGCGGACGTTCAGGTGCGGCCGATTTCGCACGCAGCAGCAAGCAAGGCCGCCCCAACTGCCAATTTCGGTCGGGTCGCCGCACTGTTCGAAGCAAATGATGTCAGCGTCAATACGCGCTTGCTCTATCGCAAACTCTTCGCCATGGCACAGAAGGCGGGCTGCGACTTCTACGTAGAGCACCAAATAGAACGTATTGACGGACAGACCGCGGTTTTGAAAGCTCCCTCAGGAGACCTGCGCTACGTCCAGGCGAACAAGTTCGTCTATTCGGCCGGGACTGGCGCGAGAGCAATCTTCCAGAAACACCATGGCGTGGAGCTCCCGATCAGGTACTGGAAGAGCCATCTGGTGATTACGAAGCGGCTTGCCCCCGTCGGCCTGTTCTATGTCGATCCTCATGAGGCGGCGATGATGCATCACGGGGACGTCAGCGTCATCGGATTGAACGAAGATGCTCTGTTGTCTCCAACGCCTTCGTACGACGTCATCGCAGATCGCGCCGAGAACCTCCGGAACGCGATTCGGCGGATCTTTCCGAACTGGAGCGGCGAAGACAGCATCAACATAGCCTGCACGAAAGTCGATCTTGTTGCGAACGCGACGGACGCCCGGTCTCTAGATATCGCAATAAGGGAGCCCATTCCGGGACACGTCTGTGTCTTGCCCGGCAAGATGACAGAAGCGCCTTATCTCACCGATATCCTGGTCTCCTACATTCACCAGGCGTTGGACAGCTCGGTTATCGCGCTGCGCCCCTGTGATCACTTCGAAGACACACAACAGTTGTTGGAAGTAGGCTGAGCATGTCACTCTTGGAACACCTTGACCACGTCCGTTCGCAACAAGGACTGCTGTTGATCGGCGAAACGATAGAGCTATCCCGCCGGGGGAACGTCATCTACGATCCCTCTTCGGTTCTAGTTTCGCGCCATGCGATCATCGGCTCGGGCAATACCTTCTTTCCCGGGGTCTATCTATTTTGCTCGGAAGATGCTGGTCGCCTTTCAATAGGCGACGGCAACGTGCTCTATCCCAATACCTTGATCGAAGCGTCTCTCGGAAATATCCAGATTGGCAACAACAACCAATTTGGCGACGGCGGTTTCACGGCGAGAGCCAATCGCAACGGCGCGTCGATAACGATAGGCGACGAAGGTCGATTCATGGGCGGCGCAACGATCTTAGGCGCGACCAATCTTGGCTCTGGTAGTCAACTCCTCGGCGCGATCACCGCTGACAACTGCACACTGGAGGCTGGAGGAAGCCACCGCGAACCTAATCCCGATCGGCGAGCCGGTCTGCTTAAGGGATCGGGTCTGGCCCGGGGACTTTCAGTTCCCGTCGGACACGTGGTCGTGGGCGCGGGCGCGTTCGTCGCAAGCGACCTGCAACTGCAATCCAACTTTCATCCGAAGGCTGCGTCATGAACTCGTGCGTACTGGGGCTGGGCCTATTGTCGATCGGAAGAACCTGGGGAATCGACAACGTCGCTCCGCCGGACGAACGCGATGCCCGCGAACTCATCGAGACTGCTTTCGAGCATGCCATACGTTTCTTCGACACGGCACCGGCTTATGCTCGTAGCGAAGCCATTCTCGGACAGGTCTTGAGATCGTGTCCTCAGATATTTGCATCTTCCTCGATAGCCACAAAAATGGGCGAACATTGGGATGATGTCGCTGGCACATCCTGGGTCAGTCACAGCAGGGACGACTTGTACCGCAGCTTAGAAAATAGCCTGCGGCGGCTTGGCCGAATCGACATCCTGCAGCTCCACAAGGCAAACGCACAAAATGTCCTTTCAGACGACGTTCTTGCGGTCTTCGAGGTTGCCCGCTCCAACGGCGTCAAACACTTCGGCGCATCTGTCAGCGATAGCGAAACCGCGAAAGCAGCCCTGCGATCCGGCCATTACGATTTCCTTCAGTTTCCCTTCAACGCCCAAAACATTGCGTTGCTCGACGTTCTGGAAACCCTGCAGAATGCGGCAGTGAAACCCATAATCAATCGCCCCCTCGGCATGGGGTCGTTGGCACGTGGATCCGACGGCGCCCTGATAGACGCATTTCGTTTCGTTCGAGGTCACATGAAATCGGGAATCGTGCTCACCGGCACCTCGCGTAAAGCCCATCTTCTCGAAAACATTGCTGCCTTCGAGCGTGCGCGCCTCTGATGTGGATGCTTCTTGGTATCTCGGCCGGAGGAATTCTTGGCCTGTATGACTATTGGACGAAACGAGCGACCACGGGAAATTCGGTACTGCAAGTCGTGTTCTGGTCGTCGTTGTTCGGCGCACTTGCCTGGCTTCCGGCGTTTACTCCCGCGGGTCAGGCCCTAGGATTTTACGTAGATGTCTCCCAGTCGTCATGGGCAGAGCAGGGATTGATCCTCGTAAAGTCCGCAGCGATGACGGCATCATGGTTTTTCGCCTACTATTCAGTCCGCGAGCTTCCGATGTCGTTTTCGGGGGCCGTTCGTGCATCCGGCCCGCTTTGGACCTTTACCGGAGGCATGATCGTTTTTGGGGAATTGCTGAGCGCACTCCAGTTGACGGCTATTCTGGCTTCAGTTCTTGCGTACTACGTGCTTGCAGTGGCGGGAAAAAAAGAAGGCATCAAGGTCATCGCGAGCGGCCCCATGCTCATGATGCTGATAGCGACGATCCTATCCGCGATGACCACGGTCTACGACAAATACATCGTCCAAGAGCTGGACACGCCGCTTTTCGCGATCCAGGCATACTCAGCTATCCAACGTTGCGCATTGGCGGCGCTGGTCCTGTGGTTAATTCGGCCGCGAGAAAAGGTTTCCGATTTTCAGTGGAGCCTGTCGGTGCCGCTGGTCGGCTTCTCTTGGGTTCTTGCGGAGCTGGTGTATTTCTTTGCGATCGCTGACCCAGGTGCCAATGTCACCTACTTGTCCATCTTTCGACGAACCAGTCTGGTTGTAGGATTCGCGTTATCGGTCTTCCTGATCGGTGAAAAAAACGTGAAAGCGAAGACCATTTCAATCGGGTTGATTGTGCTATCTACGGCTGTACTGATCATCGATCGATAGGCGACCCAGCGGATCGCGGATTAGGTCGGAGAACCGTTCGCGCGCGATGAACGAAGACGAAATGTCGAAATTATAGATCCCGCTGGCCGACGCGTAACAAATCGTCGGCCGAAGCCGATGAAAGCTCGCCCTTGTGGCTCTTTCTTTTCTACGCCATCGGTTTCTCTCTAATTTCCTCTTTCCTTTCTGCGACTGGCGTCGGGATAAAGCGCCGTGGCAAAGGCGTTGCTCTTCTTTGTCCGCGATCCGGCCCAGGACGAGGGTTGTTGTCGCCCCCGGAGCGGCGGCCGTGGACAAGCAGGTTGGCACCTTGGACCCGGTAAAGTAGGCGCCCACTTGGCCGCGAGAGGTCAAGTTGCCGTTATCGGAAAAAGTGAAGGTCTCGCCGAGAGCAACGTCGTGTTCTCCGCCTTGATCAGATGACCGCGGGTCGTATCAGGACACTCAGGTGTCTTCTCAGGCCAGGCGATACTATGAAGTGTCTTGCGGATATCCAAAACTTTGCGATCCGCTCTATCAGCGTATCGTCCCAGACGCCCCTAATGTCTGCCTTTCGTTATTTCGGCCACCGGCAGCGTCAGCGACCGCAGCGAGTTATCGCGCCATTCGGCCCAATCAATGCCCGGAAGACACGAGCTGGTAATATCGGCCGTCGGGGAAAACTGCTTTTATTGCTCTAGCCTCGATGCATAGCTGCAATTCTTGCTCGACATCTGCATTCGAAGTAAGCTTTGGATATCGCTCTGGAAACTGCCGCGCGTAAGTCCATAATTTCCAAGCGTCAAAGCCGACCGTTCCATCCCAATCCATGAAGTCAAAGTCGACGTCGTGGTCGGCAAATTCTACTTGGCAGCCTCTTCCGTGAATTTGATAGGCTATAGTATCGTTGAGAAGCCCCTCTCGCTCCAACGTTCCCTCTCTCCAAGCTTTAATAATGTCCCTTCGGCCAAATTTGCCTTCGAAAAGTTCAAGGCACCCCTCAACTTCGGCCAAGTAATTGCGCGCAAGGATGAGAAGTTCACTCATCGCCTGCGACCCGGTGGTGAAAGGCTGTTGCCTGTGAAGGTCGTCGCGCCATTCATGACGTCGTCAACCGATTGCCATCCCCCTGGATCCATCGGAAAATCGTTCGCGTTCATTGTTCTCACGTCCACAGGCGTTCCAATCCAAAGTTCGGTCGCTTCATCTCGCCGGATGCGTGGGATCCCACCCAACCCGGCATCGGTGGACGTAACTTCCGACGCCGCTGCGGGACGTCAGATTGCCGTTGTCGGCATAAGTGAACGCCTCGTCCAGTGCCCGCCGAGATTCTCCGCCTTGATCAGGCGGCCGCGAGGGTCGTAGTCGTAGACCCAGTTGTCATTAGTGTTGCCCTGGACATGGCGGATATAAAAACCTGAACGCGGAATCGTAGGTCAACGCGAACGTTGCTCGGATCCCAGTCGTCGGGTGAAATGAAACGCTCTGGCAGATGGCGATGAAGCCTATCACACCCGTTCAAATACACCCCGAAAGGGCGGGTCTGGCCAGACAAGTCTCCACACCTCGCCGGAATCTATATGGACAAACCATTTTTCAGAGAGCGTCGTACCTGCGTATGATGACCCAACGGTCACTTCCCGAGCGCGCATGTTCCGGATCTCGTCCTGCATCCAGCGTTCAAAACGGTCAAATTCCGACCGGCTGCGAAAATCATGGATACTTTCCCAAGGGCTCTTGTCTATCTTATCAACCATGACGGGTCCACGTTTCTAATGTAAATCTGGTTTCCACCGCCAACGAGGCCCCGTTGAGGCGCAGCAACGCCCTCAAACAAACGTGTGCCGCTTGGCACTCGGATTCTCGCAACGTTTGTCGCCGTATTCTTCCAGTGCTGATCCAGCGCACTATCGACGACAGATTGCAACGGTCCTTTAGGCGCCGTGCGTGTCCAATAACCACCAATTTCACCAGCCTTACCGCCATAGACACGATACAGCGTCGTAGGCTCAGTGGTGACGGTCTCGGTATATGTGGCACTTCTGAATGTTTCAGCGATATCTTGTGGCAAAGGGCCAGCGTCGGTTGTTGGATTCCACTCTTTACTCGCTGCCGCGGCTTCAGCCGTTTCAGAGAGCTGCTTATTGACTTGTTTCTTTTCGAAAGTGTCTTTGAACGCACCTCCGACCAAGCGGGCAGCAGGACTACCGCCCGCTCCAACTACCATGCCGATTGCAACATCGGTCCCGCTTCTCGTTCGTGCGTCGGCAGAATTTGCTGGAGCGTTCGCACGGTCCCATCCGCCAAGCCAACTTCCAAGAACACCGATTACGCCCCCGATCACTGCGCCCCAGAGGTGCCCGTTCGGATCGCTGTTGTTTATAGGATCGTTTGCGGCATAGGCATATCGGTTCGTCCCGACGCCTTCGAGGGTCGGATCAAGCGTGTCGGGTGAGATGAAGCGTGCATTGGCCGCGCTTGCCAACGGCGTCATAGTGAGCGTCGCGATGAGTAGGATTGACAGCAGCCTCGTCAGCACTGATCGGAGTAAGGCCATGAGACTGCGTCCTTGCGAAAACTTTGCTGTGGGTTGGGCTCGGTTGAACGGGATGCTCAGGCTCATCGACCTTCCTCAGAGCCACCAGTGTCGCGACATCTTCGGTCCATGTCATCGGCGGCGCTGGCTTCGGCTGCAACATCTGACGGAACGAACCGTCCGAACTTGGGATCGTAGTAGCGGGCATTGAGGTATTGCAGCCCAGTTTCGGGATCGAAGCGTTCGCCGATGTAGCCCTTCTGGGTACGCATCGCCGTGTTGGTCGGCTCGCCATAGGCGGCATAGCCATTCTGCTCGACGAGATTGCCGTTGGCGTCGGTGACCTGGCGGATCGACGACAGGTGGTCGCGATGCAGGAAGGTGGCCGAGGTGACACCGGTCGGTGCGACCGAGACGATCTTCAGGTCGGGGTGCGGATAGCGGGTATAGGTATCCTGTCCCGGCTTGCGATCGATCTCGACATTGGCATCGGGATAGAGCGTCGTGGCAAAGGCATTGCTCTTCTTGGCCCGCGATCCAGACGGGCCGTAGGTGAGGGTCGTCGTCGCGCCACCCTGCGTGACGCTCGACAGGCGGTTGGCGCCGTCCCAGGCAAGCGCGCGGATGCCGTCGCTGACCATGTTGCCGTTGGAGTCGTAACCGATCGTGGCACCGCCGATCAATGTCGGGGCATGCGGACGCACACCGTTGGCGGCGGGGTAGACATAAGTGCCGACGCGACTCCGGGATGTCAGGTTGCCATTGTCCGCATAGGTGAACGTCTCACCCAGTGAACCGCCAGGGTTCTCCGCCTTCACCAGTCGGCCACGGGGATCGTAGTCGTAGACCCAGTTATCGTTGGCCGTGATCCCGGTGATGGTCTTGACCTTGCCAGTGAGATCGCGGGTGTACTTATTGTCCATCAGCACGGTTCCGCCCTTGGCCGTCGTCACCCGATCGAGCCAGCGCCGCTGTGGCGAGTAGCTGAAGGTGGTGGCGACACCGTTGGCATAGCTGATCGACTTGGTCTGGCCGTCCGCCTCATAGCTTGTCGCGGTGATGTAACCGGGGACCGTCGCCAAGAGATCGGCGTCGTTGTAGGTGTAGGGTGCGGCAGCGCTGCCGACCGCGACCGGCGCGGGCGAATATTCAATCGACACCGTCTTGTCCTGGCGACCGCGGGTCTCGACTGTCGCATGCGCGACACCGTCGATCGTCGTCGTCGTGCGCATCACCGAACCCGTGCCGGTATAGGTGCGGCTGAAGACGCTGGTGACCGCGCCGTTCTCGGACTTCGTCATCAGACCGACGTTGTGCGAGGGCGAGACGACCGCTTCGTCGTAGGTGTTGCGGGCGACGACCGTCGGCGACGCCTCACCCAGCTGCTGCACCTGCTGCAGGGTCAGACGCCCCATCTGGTCGTAGGCAAGCGTCGTCACCGCGCCTCGCGCATCCGTCTGGCGGATCAGCCGGTCAGCGCCGTCGTAGGCGTAAGACCAGTTCCCCAGGTTCGGGTCGTTGGCCGTCAGCCGGTTGCCGATGAGATCGTAGGTATAGGAGATCCGTGAGACACCGGCATCGGTGACGTTCAGCAGACGTCCTATCGGATCATAGGTCCGCGCCTGATCCTGCACCCACGCGGTGCCACTATAGGAAAACTCATTGATCTCCCTGCCGTGGGTGCTCGTGTAGACGACCGTCTGCCGTCCGGCTTCGTCGATCGAATACCGCCGGGAAAGGGAGGTGTTGTCGGTTCCCCACGGTGTGCCCAACTCAATCTGGTACTGGTTGGTTCGGGCACCGCCGTCCGGGTCCACTGTCCGGACCACCCGGTCCTGCCAATCATAGGAATTAACAGTCCATTGCGGCGCTTCGCCGTAGAAGCGCGGAAAGCTTGATTGCGCGACATTGCTGCGGGCGTCGTAGACGGTCTCCGAGGTTACGCGGACCAATCCAGTGCCTGGCTCACCTGGCGCTGAACTGAGCCAAGGTCTGCCAAGACCGTCGAAATATGTCGCCTTGAACTGTTCGCCGCCGCTCGACCGGGGTTCAAGCGTGACGATCGCCTGTTGACCTGGATTGCCTTCGTTCTCGTAGCGGGTGTTGACGTACCGGCCAGAGCCCGAATGGATATATGAGAACGGTCGGCAGAAGGGATCGTAGCCGAAGGTTTCGACAACGCCGTTCGGATCCGTCTTCGACGACGGCAGGCCGCAGACCAGATCATAGCCAGTGCTCGTCACGAAGCGGGTATCGGCCGCGTTGCCGCCGGTGGCGAAGTAGCGTGGTCCACGTTCCGTCACCGGGAACACTTCATAGGTTGGCTCATAGGCCCATTCGGTGCGCGAACCCGCGCCATCGACTGCCCAGATGCGGTTGCCATGGCCGTCGTAACCGTATGTGCGTGCGACCGCCCCCCAGATACCGTCGGCATCCCCGCGCTTAGAATAGAGCAGATGCTTCGTGAGATTGCCTTTCGTTGGCGGGGTGAACGGATTACTCGAGCCGTCGTAATAGAAGTCCTCGGAATGCACTTGTCTGTTAATGTCGAAGCCGCTCATGACCGCCTTCCAGCGTGGCAGCGACACAATGTAGGAACCCGTATTCGGCGCATAATTGTTGACCGTCCAGACCTCGTCGCCGTTGACGTCGGTTCGGCCAAAATCCTTAACGTCCGTGACGTTGCCGAAGCCGTCGATGGCCCGTTCGGTGCGCATCTTGACAGTCGCGACCTCGTTCAAAGTCGTATCGGTGGCGACGTTCTTGACCCAGTAGGGCTTGCTCGTCGAATTGACCTCGTAGGTCTCGGCCACTTCCTTGGATGCGGTGTTTTCGCCATTGCGTGACAGCGTGCGCTCCGGCAGGCCGTAGCTCGCCAAATCCTGACGATAGCTCGTCTCAACGACAGGCCGCTGCGCCTCGCCATTCGCGACCGGCTTCGTCATCGTGATAGTGCGGAAGCCCAAGAACTTGCGCGCCTTCACGTCATAGAGACCACCGGCATATACGTAGTCCGTCTGCGCAACGCCGCCGCGACCATCGTTGACCGTCAGCTTAGTGACCGGATGCAGCACCTGCGGCAAGAAGGTATTGGCAAAGCGCGTCGACGGGGTGTACTCGACCGCGATGGTCCCACCGGTTTCAAGCGCCACATTCCGCAGGATGTTCGGATGGCCCGTGCCGGTGTTGGAGACGCGCATCTCTGATGTAGATCCCAGGAAGTCTGGCAAGCCGTCGCCATTAAAATCGCCCGACACCCCCGACGCGTCGAACGGACCGAAAACCTGCAGCGCGTTTCCGGACGCACTCAACCACAGACCGTGCGCACGCATCTGGCGGAAAAAGTTCGGCTGCGTGTTGCGCTGGTCTGATGTGACCACGTCCATCTTGCCGTCATTGTCCATGTCGCGCAGCATCGGAACGCCGAGCATCGACGCGCTGGCAATGTGAAGGAATCTCTTCCCAGTGCCGAACCAGATGTTGACTTGGTAGTTCGGATTGCCGATCGCCGGGGCATGCACGACGTCGGTGACGCCGTCGCCGTTGAGGTCGCCGTAAGAGCAAGCGGAGTTGGTACTAGCGCAATCGGCTGGCAGACCGACGCTCAACCAGGCGCCGTTGCTGACCCGGCTGATCGTGTTTTTCCAGATTACCGCCTGACGGCCGTTACCAAGTAGCTCACCAGTGTACCCGAGGTTGCCGAACAGGGTGTCCACCCCATCGCCATCCACGTCCGCCACGGCAACCGTTGCTTCACTTTTGGCAATATTGCACACATAGGCTCCCCCGCATGTGGCGAATGCGCCGAGGTCAAGCGCGCTGCTAACCGGGAAGAATCTGTGGTTCTGCGTGCTGCCTTGTCCCTCCTTGTAGGTGGAATAGGTGACAAATACGTCCTTGATTGCCTTGCCTGCAATGAACCTTCCTGGCGCCGCGAACGGTGGGCTCTGAAACACGCCACCCACCCGGGTCTTGGCTGTCACGCCATTTCCATCGAACGACGTCAGGTGGAAACTGAACGTCGGCGCCGACAATGAGCTCGATTGCCGCTCCAAAATACCATAGATCTCATCGCGTCCGTCAAAATTGAGATCGTCGACCTGTTGCCGGGCAACTCCCGCCGAGAGCTTCAAGTCGTTGTGGGGGAATGTGAAAGCTCTCTTGGTGTAGGCGATGGCATAGTTGTCGTAACCCATCTGCCGGATTGTCTTGTGCGAGCCGGAGATCGGATTGGCGTTTCCATCGAATCCGACGTCCCTCCCCCAGCGCTCGACCTTGACGAGGCGGGAGGTGTTCGACAGCGGAGCCTGGTCGTAAGACAGCGAATAGGCACTGTGATGCTGGCCGTTCGCGTAGTTCACCACCGACTTCAGCCGATGCTTGATCCAGGTCAGGTAGTGGCCATTGGCAGCGATCTGGAAGTCAGGGCGGGTGTCGTAGAAGAAGTGAGTGTAATAGTTGTTTTCGTAGGTGATACGCTCCGGCATGCACATAGGCTGCTCTGGGCAGGTATACTGGTAAGTGATGACGTTGCCGTTTGTGTCAGTGACCGACGACAGAAAATATCGCCCCGTCTGACTCATGTCCCATTCCGGAGTAGCAGCCGCCGGATTGTAGTTCGATAACGCCGCCGCCGACCGGAACAGTGACACGGTTCCATCTCGGGCCGTCACAGTCCACGTATTCGACGCACTGTCAAAGCGGATTCGGCGATGGTCCTCGTTCTCATTGGCATGGGTGCCGCCAGTCGCGCAGGAGGCCGACACCATGCCTGCCGTGCAGGCGACAAGCTCGCTGCCGTTCAACAGATAGACGTCGTTAGCATCGTAGGCGGGAACGCCGTAGCCAGGGCTAGCGCGCTCAACGACGTCCAGGCCGTCGAGGCCCCAGGCAAAACCAGTGAACCCCTGATAGAGGCCGCCTAGCCGACTCTTGCGGGCGGAATCGTAAGTAAGCGCCAGCTTCGGCGACAGACTGCGATAGGCGGGCACGTCGATCGCGATCGACTGTGTCATCGAACCGTTGCCGGTGATCTCCGGGAGCGATGCCTTCGGGATCGCGCTCACCGGGGATTCGATCGGCGTCGGCGCAGCGGCGGCAGCAAGCGAACGCTCAAGGCCAGCGCCATCCTTCTTCTCAGCGCCGGGCACTTCTACATTTGCGGCTGGCTCGGGATCCTGAACGGCCTCTTCACCTGCCCCCGTCTCCTTGCCACTCCCGGACCCGTTGCCGAGCTTCGTGCGATCTACCGCCGTGTCCGGTGTGTCCTTCGAGGTCTCCTTGCCGCTTATGGCCGTAGCACTGGCGCCTGGGTGGCTTCCAAGCCCAGAGCCATCATTGCCAAGGCCACCCCCAGCGTCCATGCCGCTGCCTGCGTCCTGGGCCTGTGCGACACTGAACACGAGCCCGTTCTCACCGCTCCACTGCCCTCCTGCACCCACCGACAACGCAAACGAAACCGTGGCGGCCAAGGCCGCAAAACCCAACAGATTGTGTCGCATGAACTCCTCGACTGAACCGCCGAATCAAAGAATGGAGCTGCAGGTTATGAGGGCATAAAATAGGAACGCAACCGGAAAATTGAGGCTCCATGCTCCATTCGCGTCGCGAAAATGCAGCCGTTTGCCACGAAACCAATGGCTGCAGGAGACCCTTCTACACAAGCTGTGGATATATAGAGCCGATACCACCGCGTTTCGATTACACCCGTTCAGTGCTCACCTATGGTGAATTCTATCATTATGATTCGAGGCTGGGGCGATCTTGGGGATTCTTCGAGATTTCTGGGATTGGTGGTTGTCGGAGCTGAAAGGACTCGGTCCTTTGGCTGAGTGCCGTTTTCCGCATACTCCAGTGATAAAAATCGACCGCCGTGCGGCTCAACTCCTCGCTGACGGCCTTGTGGTTGATCTCACGCCGGAGGAATACGGAGAGTCTGACTTCGCATCCACAAGAAGGACTGACGTTCAACTGCTCCTCGGCAAAGGGCGCTACATCCTTCGGGAACTCTCCGAACGGAACCTACCCACATCACGTATAATGGAGATGGCCGCCATCGACCTTGCGGACAGGACGCCATTCATGGCTAGCGACGTCCGCATTGCTCCGATGCCTCTGCCCGGAAAGACCAGCTACGTCGTGGTGCGGAACGATGTCATCGAGCCTTGGCTCTCGTACGCCTTGCCCAAAGCCAAGACTCGTACGGTCCGGCTGGGAATTGAGCTTGAAGGGCAGCCTATCTGGCTATCGGCCGCCAGCGCCAGAAGCATCGACCCTCGGATCGGCAGCAGTGCGTGGCGCCAAGCAATTACGTCTGTCGTGCTGGCGCTTTTGGCGTTGCTTATCCTTGTTACCGTCACGCATATGGCGTGGCGGAACGCATCCGCCTCGGCGCTGCTAGAAGCGCAGATTTCGAACCATCGCCAGGAAGCGATGGAGGTCCGAAAGATGTTGGAAGTGAGGGCCAGAGCTTTGCAAGCCACGGAGTCTGCCCGCGCCCGCAAAACCCAAGCAATTCCCCTCGCTCGTGTATGGGAAGAACTCACCAAGATCCTTCCGGACACCACATATCTCACGGACCTAAGTCTTGACGGTACGACAGTTACCTTCTCAGGATTTGCGCAGTCGGCCGCTCAGCTGATCTCACTGGTGGATCAGTCAGATTCGTTTGACCGCCCGATCCTAACGGGACCTGTGTCGCGTGTGCCGGGCCGCTCGGGTGAGCAGTTCCAAATTCGCGCCGCGGTGTCGCGACAATGACCGAATTTCTTCTTCAGCTCATGAACGCTCCGAGACGCGCACAACGCGTCGTCGCCATCCTGCTTCTGATCGTTGCCGTTACGCTTGGTACCACCTTAGTTTACGGCGGGCTTATGTCCTTAGCCAATCAGGGCGAAGACATTCTTGAACAAAGACGTGACCTCGCGCGGGTCAACGCGATGGTAGCTAAGAAGCCCCCAACTGCGATCACTTCGGCAGCGTCGCATGAACAATCCATGTTTCTGGAAGGCGGTGAGATTGGAGTGCTTCAAGCGAAGCTGCAGGAGATCGTTGCTGCGATCGCAACCGCGTCTGGCAGCACGATCTCGTCAGCCACCAGCGTTGCCGAGACCGAAATCGACGGAGTGGCGTTCGTCGGTCTGCGGGTAAATCTCGAAGGCGGAATGAAGTCCACCCTCGATACGGTGGTTGCCATCGAGACTGCGATGCCTCCGCTCATCGTCCAAAAGGCGGACATGCGGGCAAACAACGTCACCGCTGGCGAAGGTTTGGCTCAGCCCCTGCAGATATCAACCCAACTGACTATCTACGCCGCTATTCAGCCTACTGCGACAAAGCCCGCGACAGGGGCGCAACAATGAACAAGCTCGGCCATCGACACTGGATTATTATAGGATGTCTAGCAGTGGCGTTGTTTGCCGCCGCCAACGTCTGGCTCTATCTCCTGCCCGTCGATGTCAGTCCCCTGGAGGAGGCAGGCAGTCCACCCGCCCGCAAAATCGCCACGGCCAATGATCCTCTGGTAGTTAGCTTCGATCTGACGGAAGCGCTGGCCCGGCCGCTTTTCAGTCCCACGAGACGCGAATTCGCGCCACCACCCGAAGTCGTCGAGGAGGAGCCGCTGCCGCTGACTCCCCAAATCGCATCGGTCGATGTCGCACCCCCCTCTTTCTCCTTGCATGGGACGCGAAACATCCTGTCTCGGCCAGCGGCGCTGATATCCTTGAACGACCAATCGCAAGGAGAATGGTACGAAGTAGGACAGTCGATCGACGGCTGGCAGCTGGTTGCAGTTCGGCCTAACGGGATTTCGATAACCAAGGCCGACGTTGCACGCGAAGTGCGCCTCTACGACGCTTCGGATGCACAGAATGCCCCGCACTGAGGCCAATGGAAACGATGGCTTCGCACTCGTCGCAGTCCTGGCATTCCTCATGATGTTCGCGTTGTTCCTTACGCCGTTCGTGACAGCATCGAAGGTTCGCACCTTGACCGTCAGCAATCGCTTCGAGAGCATACGGTTAGACCTCGCCGCACAGGCGATCAACGACACGCTCTCGAGCAAGATGTCGCGGGACCCGTCTTTCAAGTCGAAACTCCTGGATGCCAGCCGACAAGCACCACAGAGCTGCAAGATCCGGGATATCACGCTGACGACCGAAGTTCTTGATCAGAGCAGCTTGATCGATCTCAATCGGGCGACACCCGAACTCATCGCCCTTGGCCTTGAAAGCCTGGGACTGGAATCGCTCCAGGCAGCGGAAACAGCGCAGGCAATGGTCTCGTTTCGGAGTTTTGCTCGTGATGCTCACGCAGGATTCCGTCAAACAGCAACATCGGAAAATATGAAACATGGTCCTTTCGAAAGCGTCGTGGAACTCCACGAGTTTGCCTCGCTTCAACCCATTCCGTTGGACCGTCTTGTACGGTTGTTTACATTGTCCAATCCCACCGAGAATCTGACGAACCATTCCCTCTTTCCCGACCTTCAAAGACGACTGAACACCGTTCGAGCTTCCGAGCCCAATGATCAAGCCGCAGCCCAGGACGTAGTTTCGCTGGCCACAACTCTCCAAACCGGAGGAGGTATCGGCTCAGACTACCAAGTCGTGGTAATCGACAACGTGAACAAGACCTTCAGCACGCAGATCACCATGCGACTTCGCCAAAGACACGAAGGGGACGCCTCGGGCCCCTGCGCCACTCTTTTGGGAAACGAAATCTCTGCCTATGCCGAGCAAGGCCTGAATCCATGACCATCCAGCTTACCGTGAAGGAATTCGTCTCTCATTTGGAAGCGAGCGGTAAGTTGACTGCGGAAGGGGCGCTGCGTGTACAGGGCGCCTTCCGCATTTCAAGGCAGCCGGTCGACGTCATCCTGCGCGAACTCGGTCTGATGCAGGACGCAATGATAGCGGAAGAGCTTGCGCGATACCTGTCGCTCGATTTTCTCGAGCGACCGATCGACTTTTCGAGCAACGCGCTCATCGAGCAGCTGGGCTCCGGTTACGTTCGGGAAAACGCCATCGTGCCCTTAGAAATGGACGACGATGAAATTCGGCTGCTCGCCGCGGACCCTTTCGATAGAAGTACCATCGAGGCCGTCGGATACTTCTTCGACCGTGACGTTAAACTGGCACTGGCGCGGCGGAGTTGGATCGAGGAACAGATGTCGGCGCACGCGCAAGCTAGTGGGATCGAATCTTCCGGTTCCGGCTCCTCACAGAATGCCGACGACGCGGACATAGAAAGACTTGTGGACATCGCTCGCGAGGCTCCTGTCGTGAAGTTCGTGTCGCGGATCATTCAGCAAGCCGTCGATCAACGCGCGACCGATATCCACGTCGAACCACAGCCTGAAACAATGCGCGTGCGCTTCCGACGCGATGGGCTATTGATGTCGACGGAGACTGTGACATCCAGCCTCCATGCCGGGACGATCAGCAGGCTGAAGATACTCGCCCGCTTGAACATCGCCGAACGGCGCCTGCCGCAGGATGGCAAGATCCGCATCCCTATCCGAGGCCAGGAAGTCGACCTCAGACTCTCGGTAATGCCCACGGTTCACGGTGAAACAGCAGTGCTGCGCATTCTCGACCGCCAGGCCGTCTCACTCGATCTCCGGACATTGGGCTACTCGGATGACGCGGTCGAAGGTCTTCTGCGAGCTGCCTCCAGACCGAATGGGCTGATGCTCGTCACGGGCCCCACGGGATCGGGAAAAACGACCACGCTCTACGCCCTGCTCAACGCACTCAATCGACCAGAAGTGAAGATATTCACAGTCGAAGATCCCGTCGAATATCGCTTCCACGGCATCACTCAGTTGCAGGTCGATCCCACTATCGGCCTCACTTTTGCCGCAGCGCTACGCTCAGTTCTCCGGCAGGATCCAGACATCATCCTCGTCGGCGAAATCCGTGACCGTGAAACGGCGGAGATCGCAGTCCAGGCCGCCCTCACCGGGCATCTGGTACTCAGCACATTGCACACGAACAGCGCGGTCGGTGCATTCAGTCGGCTGCGGGACATGGGGGTCGAGCCATTTCTCTTGGAGGCGACGACCCGCTGCGTAATCGGTCAAAGACTGGTGCGGCGGCTTTGCAAACGCTGCAGTCCTGACCGTGACCAGACTTGTGAGAACTGTGGTGGGACCCGCTTCTCCGGTCGGCGCGCCGCCTACGAAATTCTGCACGTTTCCAACTCGATCGGTGCAGCCATCGTCAAAGGCAACTCGGAAGCCGACCTATTGGACATTGCTTGTCGCGAGGGAATGGTGCCGCTTCGCCAACATGCCGCGGCCTTGGTAGAGAACGGCGAAACTTCGATTAGCGAGATCGTTCGCGTGATTGAAGCGGAGCGAATGTGATGAAGCGGTTCCGCTATCAGGCTTTTTCCAGGGAAGGTACGAAGGTTACGGGGGTCGTTGATGCTTCCGATGCGGAGGAGGCACGAAAGACGGTGAAATCCGCAGGATTTGCCGTCCAGCGGGTGACTCTCGAGGGTACGGGCGATAAGCGGCGCTTCTCCCTCGAGCTAACGCGCCCATTCGACCCCGCCGGCTTTTTCCGTGAGCTTTCTGTCCTCAGTGGTTCTGGACTGACGCTCGATCAAGCCCTTCAAGTGATGAAATCGACGGTCGACGGCAGCAGCGCACGCGATATCATTGAGGCAATGTCTGCCCGTCTGGCCAGCGGCGAGCCTCCATCTGTCGCTATACAGCTGATTACGGGCCTGCCCGACGACCTTCGGGCATTGGTCTCGGTCGGAGAGCGCTCCGGGAGCCTTCCCTACATGTTCTCGGTGATCGCCGATGACCTGGCGAGGCGGGCAACTCAACGGAAGAAGCTTGTGGATGCGGCAATCTATCCCGCATTCCTCCTCCTGATGATGCTGGGTGCCGTGATGGTCGTTACTTTTGTGCTGGTGCCCGCTCTACTGCCTGTTTTCGACGGCTCGGGCAAGTCACCGCCGGCTATGATCAGCGCCTTGTCCGGCCTTCGCGAGCTTTTGCGGGGCCCGTGGTTTTCGATCGCCGCAAGCTCCCTTCTGCTGATCCTTGCGCTTACCTGGATGCTCAGGGCGGAAACGCTAAGGAACCGGATGCAACGCCTGCTGCAGCGTACCCCCATGATCGGGTCGATGCTGATCAAGTCGACGCTTGCACGCTATCTGCAAAGCCTAGCGGTTCTTCTCGAGAACTCCGTCTCGCTGCCAGAAGCACTTGCTCTGTCAACGGACTGCTGCACCGTGAGGGCTCTCAAGCCACGGATGGAAGAACTCCGTGACAAAGTTGTCTCGGGGCGGCCGCTAAGCGAGGCCCTCAATGAGAGCGCCCTGTTCTCCGCGAAAGTGGTATCGCTTGTGCGCGCAGGCGACCAAGTGAACAAACTACCTGTCGTGCTTTCGACGTCGTCCGAACTGCTCCGCGAGGAAGTCCAACGCCGTGCCGACGCTGCACTGGCACTGATGACACCGGTAGTCACGATCGTGTTGGGATTGCTGGTGGGAGGTCTCGTCATATCCGTCATGACGGCTCTCCTGAGCGTTAACGAGCTCGGCATTTCATGAGACACCCGCCCGCGGATCATACCAATGGCTTCACCATCGTGGAGATGCTGGTCGTACTGGCGATCATCGGCCTCGCGGCGGCAATCGCGCTTCCGAACCTGTTGCCGCGTGGTGGACCGAACCCGGAGAGAGTAGCTGCGACCGCGATGCGATTCGCCCAGACCGCCAGATTGCGAGCGATTAGCTCGGGGAGTCCCGTCGCCGTCGTAATCGATGTCAAAGGAAACGTTGTTCGACTGGAGCCGGGCACTCAAATCTTCTCGCTGCCGACCGGCGTTACGATGGAGGCCATCGTCGGCCGGGACAACACCACGACGGTCGAACGAGGGACGATCACTTTCTTCCCGAACGGAGGTTCCACCGGAGGGCAAATTACGTTCGGTGACAGCTCTGGGCGCCGCTCGGCCCTACGCGTTGACTGGCTCACCGGCTCGCTAAAGGAGATCGGCAATGCACGCATGTGATCTCTCGGACGACACCGGCTTTACGCTGCTGGAGATGATCGCCGCCTTTGTCATCCTTTCGTCTTCACTCGTGATAGCGACCCAGGCGATTGGACTTGCTTCGCGTGGTGCCGTCGCTGCGGACGAACGCGAGACTGCACTTGAACTCCTCCAGGACATTCGAACCCTCGAACTGAGTACTGTGTCGGGGCAAATATCCGACCCGAAGGGACGTTTGTGGAAAGTTTCAATTCGCAAGCCTCGCGGCGAGGCGCTCTCGAACCTCTCCGTGTCAGCAATGTCGCTGACCAGCCCAGGAGGCATCCGGTTCGGCTTCCTTCTCCCGGACAGCGGATCTGAGCGGAACGAGGCCTCCGGTGCACGATAAATCGACCTCGGCCCAGGGCACAGCAGGGTTTTCCCTCGCTGAAACACTGGTTGCGTTAAGCGTCTTCAGTCTGCTGGCAATCGTGCTACTGGGGGCAATCCAACAGATCCGCCCGCTCTATCAAGCCAGCCAGTCCGCAACCTCGCGGACAGAGCTCAACACGATCGCCGACTTCCTTGACGAGACCATCGCAGCCGCCGTTCCGCTCGTCATCATCGGCAACGAACAATCCGGTGAGCGCCTGGCGTTCGTGGGCAATCAAGCGAACATGAAATTTGTCGGAATGGTGCGCGTCGGGAGCGATCAATCCGGCTTGCGGGAGATCTCCATCACCTATCTGGCGGAGAGAAGCGAGCTACTGCTGGCAACTGCCCGGAGACGGCCGTCAAAATTGGAGCCAACACTTACTCCAATCGCCGACGAAATCGCCGATGCTCGTTTCGAATACCTCTCCGAGAAAGAGCCAGGTCGCTCGCCAGTCTGGCTCAGCGCCTGGTCGAAGCCAGACACGCTTCCGACCGCGGTCCGGATTACCATCAACCGAGTAGGCGGCCCTCCAGCGCTCGCTGTTCGCCGCACGATCTTTCTAAGAAACGCGTCCTATTCGCTGCGCAGGTCGGCGTCCTGACTTTCGCCGCCTTCACGACCGTCGCGGCCAAACGACGTGATCTGAAACTGCTTGTCGCCCGCTGGACTCTCGTACTTGTACGCGTTGCCCCAAGCGTCCTTGAGCTTTCCCCCCTTCTTCAGGTAGGGGCCGTTCCAACTCGAGTTGCTGTCCGGCTGTGTCTCAAGGGCGACCAGCCCCTCCTCTGTCGACGGATAACGGCCGCTGTCGATGTAATAGAGTTCGAGCGCGCTCTGGATGTTCCTGATCTGCGCCTTGGTAGTATCGACCTTGGCCGCTCCTAGGTAGCGCAGCACTTGAGGGGTCGCGATCGCTGCGATAAGGCCGATGATCGCCAGGACGACCAGAAGCTCGACGAGAGTGAAGCCTTCCATGTTGCGGCGACGGCGCCGCTCTTGCGCTTGCAGTGTCATGCTTGGAATCCGAACAAATGAATATCAAACTTTTCGAGGTGCCAGACGGCCAGCAGTGAAATCGAAAGGAACGGCCCGAAGGGCACCCGGACACTGTGGGGGTCGGGATGTCCGCGGTAGGCGATCGCAAAATAAAGGAGTGCCGAAAAGGACGCCCCGAGCAGGAAAAGCGGATAATCCAGTGGGCTCAGCCACGCCGCGGCGGCGCCTGCGAATTTGACGTCTCCCATTCCGAGCCCCACCCTGCCGGTGCGCGCGGTGTGAAGTTTTCGGACTCCCCAAAAAAATGCGAACACGATGACGCTGAACATCAGCGCTGAGGCCGTGGCGGACCAACTATCTCTCACACTGTAGCTTACCCCCCCAGCAAGCACCAAAGCATTGATCCAGTCCGGAATGATCATTGACTTGAAATCGGTCACAACGATCACTGCCGTACAAACGACAAGCAGCAACGACGCTCCCATCAATGTCGGATCAATAGGCAAGGCGCTTGAGGTCCTGTTGAAGCTTGGTTCCGCCACGCCGCTTCTGGATAGCTGATCCGAAGTCGAGCTGCTGCCGGAACTCCTCGGTCACATCCCTCGCCTCCTGCACGTCGCGGACGACGCGCGGCTTGATGAAGATAATCAACTCAGTCTTTTTGATTGAATCGGTCTTGTTCTTAAACGCGTTGCCGAGGAGCGGAATATCACCGAGGACAGGCACCTGGCTGCGGCTGATGCTGTTCTTCTGCTGGATCAGTCCACCGAGCGCGATGCTCTCGCTGTCATTGACGACGACACGAGTGGAGATCTTTCGCTGTTGAATTGTGGGGGAATCGATGCCCGAGGACGTGGTCTTAACCACATCGCTGACTTCCTGCTGAATGTCGAGCATGATCCGTCCGGAACTGTTCACCCGCGGGGTAACGGATAGGATGACGCCCGTGTCTTTCAACTCGATCGAGTTGACGATAGGCGAGTTTCCGTTGGTGCTTGTCGCCTGTTGAGTGACGATCGGCACCTGGTCTCCGACCTGCAGCGTCGCCTTTTGATTGTTCAGCGCCATGAGGGTCGGAGCGGAGACGACGTTGACGTCTGTCACGCTCGAAAGTGCGTTAAGCGTCACGCGGATATCGTTGGTAGCGTAGCTCCACGCAAAGCCCGGGAAACTGGGGGCGACTGCGCCAGTGGCAAGATCAGACAGCCGAAGCCCGAAGTTCCCGCTCTCAAAGAACCAACGGAGACCGAACTTAAGTTCGTCTGTGAGGGTGACTTCCGCGATCACGGCTTCCAGCAGGACCTGCGTCGGCACGACATCCAGCTGGCGAAGCAATCCCTGGATATGATCATATTCCCGTGCTGTTGTTGAAATCAGCAGCGAGTTGTTTTCAGTGTCGGCGACGATCGATGTCTTCACCTTAGCTTCAGCAGCAGCGGGCTCGGCAGACCAGCCCTCAGATTCAAGAGGCTGTCCGTCGGGAGCACTCTGCCCGTCAGGTGAGTACGAACTTGCCACGTTGCCGACGGCCGCAACTTCCATGTCGGGCGCGACAGCCTTGGCTGCAGAACTTGCGCTGCCACCCCGATTTTGGCTAGCGACTACCGCTTGAAGCACCTGCGCGAGTTCTTTGGCGGGCCGATTCTGGATATTGTAGACGAACATTTGTTCTTCGTTCGTGCTCGCCAGCTTGTCCAGCTTTGCAATCCATGCCGCTGCGCGCGAGAGATAGGCAGGTCGT
This sequence comes from Ensifer sp. ENS06, assembly GCF_014852205.1. NCBI lineage: Bacteria > Pseudomonadati > Pseudomonadota > Alphaproteobacteria > Hyphomicrobiales > Rhizobiaceae > Ensifer > Ensifer sp. ENS06. The sequence continues at coordinate 26,841 of NZ_JACVBC010000003.1, forward strand.
GACGTGATCACGAGAATCGACTTCAGCCGTTCGTTCGGAAGGAACCGGATGATCTTGTTGCCTGCGCCGTTATCGTTGGCAAAGATAGAATCCAGTTCCTTCGCAACGGCAGCGGGCTGCGATGCGCTAAGCGGGTGCAGCGCGACGGACATGCCCTTCATCCAGTCGACGTCGAAGACATTGATTGCATCGCGCAGCGAAGCGAGATCGTTGCTCGTGCCCGCAAGCATGATGAGATTGCGTGTTTCATCGACGCGCAGAATGGAACCCTGGCGGCTAATCGGCTCGAGAATTCCTTTCATTTCCTGTGCGGAGATGTACTTCAGTTCAACCACCTGGACCTTGATCCCGGGCCCCTTGGGCGAGACCGAGGGCACACTGACATTGGGCGTGGACGAAAAGGCTTCCGACGACGGTACGACCTGATAGTTGCCGCCCCGCTTCACGATGACCGCGCCGTTTACCGAAAGAGCAGACTCGAAGATGTCGATCAGGGCCTCGCGAGAGACAGGCGCGGATGTCTGCAGAGTGACCGTGCCAGTAACGCGCGGATCCACCACGTAGTTGACCGAAAGCGTGTCTCCGAGAACACTCTTTGCGGCCGCTGCAATCGGCGCGTTGACGAGGTTCAGGGAATAGCCGTCCCCACCCTTAGCCATCTCGCCAACGGAAATCGCTGGTCCGTACCCTACGAAGCTTCCCGTTCCAGTAGACAAAGCACCAGTGAACCCCTGCCCGTTTCCCGCGCGGGCAATGCGGGTGGTGCCTCCCGCGGTAACAGGCAACGGTTTGCCCCGCGAATCGAGTTCGTTCATCTTAACAGAGAGGACGTCAGTGACGGCATCGTCTGATGTGCAAGACGCAAGCGCAGCAGCGCAGAGCAAAGCAATAAGTACCGCTGGCTTCATGGGAGAGACTCAGTGAACAGGCGCTATCATCAATACAGACCCGCTGCATGACGGGAACCCGACAAAATGCACGCAACCATGGCTGTCCACAACTAGGGCGGCTCTCCGTGTGATTGCCAGAGAAATTTCTGCTTTCGCTGGAAAACGGTCTAAAATTCTACAACCATAAGCGTAATCGCGCGGCAGGCCCCCAGGCGCGAAAGACAACGATGTGATTACACTGTTTCGGGAAAACACGCTGAAAACTCACTGCTATCGCCGGGCAACACGTTGACTCCAGGTCCGCAAATACTTACCCGGAGTTGCGCTTGGGAGAACGACTATGAGGCTGTTCGCCGCCTGCATTCTTTCACTTCTTGTCCTTTCCACGGAAGTCTGGGCAGGCTCAGTCGAAGACGACCACTCGCGTTTGCGCGCCGACACGGAAGCTCTCTTCCAAGCGGGCCGGGATTTGGCCGAGGTAAAGCTGGCGATCGATCGGATGGTTGATCTGACCGTGAACATCGAAGTAGGACACATGGAAATCGACCGCATGGCCGATGACGTGAAAAATACCGTGGGCGCATCGGCAAGCACAGCCGAAAAGCTCGAAGCTTTGAAACGGTACCTCTACGAGCCGGGGCCTTGGAACAATCGTCGGCCGTTCGAGTACGATCTTACCGATCCCCTCGGAGATACCCTCGCCAACCGCAAACTGTCCCGCTACCTCGAGACAAGACGCGGCAATTGCGTGACCATGCCGATCCTGTTCCAATTACTGGGCGAGCGCCTGGGTTTGCGCGTGACTCTGGCGGAAGCGCCGTTGCACCTGTTCGTCAAATACACCGATGATGATGGCAAGGAATGGAATCTCGAAACAACAAGCGGCGGCGGCTTTACTCGGGACGTTTGGTATCGCCAGAAACTGCCGATGACAGACCGAGCCGTCGAGATCGGGACCTATCTACGCCCGCTTTCGCGGGAAGAACTGATAGCGACCATGGCGGCCTATCTTGTCGAGCATTATCTTTCGTCCGGCGACTACCGAAAGGCGGCTGCCTCGGCCGACGTCCTCTTGGGACACTACCCAAACTCTGCATACCTTCTGACAAAGAAGGGGACAGCCTATTACCGTCTGCTACAAAGCGAGGTCGTCAGCAAATACAAGCGGATGGAGGACATGCCGCTTGCAATGCGAGAGAAGGCTGACACCTGGTACCTTGAGAATGTGTCCGCGTTCGAGCGTGCTGAGGCTCTAGGGTGGCGGCCCGCGGAGCAAACAAGCAATTAGCGTTGGCCATGTTGGGACTGGAGCGCTTGCGATATGCGTTCCAGCATTCCATGCCTTGGCTCGCCCTTTCCGGGCTAGATTTTCCTCATCGTTGGGACATGTCGACTGCTGCAATCATGCAAAACCTTCGCGGACCAATATCGGCCCCCACCGCCTCGCTGCTCTTTGCGAGTTATTGCTCGGCATAATACCCATGTTATCTTGGTTCATACTTAAATTTCGGTGTAAAAATCAATATTATTCATAAGTTTCCTTGTGAAATCTTCGAAGCTTTCCGCATACACGTCGTCCAAATGCGGATAATATACCTTACTCCCTTTATCTTTTCGAAAAACCAGAACCGCATTGTCCCCGAGATAGAAGAAAGGCACCTCTCCGTCGGCAACAAGGTCTGGATACACCTCCCATTCGACAGACTCCTTTCGCAGAATAGCGGATATCTCGGACGTATTCAGGAACAGGTTATCGTGGAATTCGTCAAATCTTCCGTTTGCATCCTGCCTGATTCGCCCGGACCCCACAGAGACCAAGAACTTCACGTATGCCTCCGGTAGTATTTTTCCGAAGTCATCCTGAAATTTACGAAGTTCGTTTTCATCTATTTTAGTGAGAAAATTAGGGGAGGTGTGGTCATCCTCTTTGTTTTCTTCATTTACGAACTTCTTATACCAATCTAGGACATCTAAATTGATGTTTTCTACCATTTCTATCTCCTGGTTCCGCCAAACATGCCGCTAAAGAAATCCCGTAATGAACTGAGCGCACCACCCGGCTTGTGAACGCCCCCTTGATGGTTCCCTGCTGGAACGGGCGTCATGTTCCACCATGTGTTTGTTCCGCCGTCGTTAAGCTGGCGGATGTGGTGAGCGTCATAGAAACCTCCAACCACGGTACCTTTTCGGCCGAGTCCGTTTTCTATGTCATTGCTGGTGTACCGGGGCCACGATTTTCCAGTGCGTATTTCCCATTCCGCCTGCAGCGAGGGGCGCCGGTTCGTCCAGTCCTTTCTTGCGGCAGCTAGTTCCTGCCCCGTAACGCTACCTACCGGCTTCGTGTTTGTTCTTATATCGTCGGCGAGATACTGGCGTTGTTCGAGGCTAATCGCAATTCCGCTTTTCTGTTCCAAGTCGTTGAGATATCCGCGAATTGGGGCCAACGGATGCCCGATGATCGCGGCTCCCGCCATAGTCGCCGCCAACCCACCAATGCCTGGATCGCCTAAGTTCGGACTGATCTGATGTATCCGTACCGCGTGATCGTTTACGCCGGGGTTCGGATCCATGAATGTGGGGATGTCGTCCCCGTCGGGATCCATGGGATCGAGCGGGGGGCCGCCATTGCCCGGCCAAGTCGATTGATGCCCATTGGGATCGCTTTTGTTAATGGGGTCATTACCCGAGTACGCATACCGATTCGTCCCAACCCCGGCCATCGTCGGGTCCATCGTGTCGGGGGAAATGAACCGAGCCTGCGTCTGAGAACTAAAGGAGGCAGCAGCGAAACTGCAGACCAACAGGAGGCTCAAGAGACGGGCGGCGAGCCCGCGGTGATAACCGTTCATTCGGAGCCCCTCAAAGCGCTGGTTACGTGTGTCGTCATCGGTTGTAGGGCAGATTGGGAAGAGTTCGCCTCCAGCGGCGTACGAGGAGAGCCGGAATGAAGGCTGGAGGTCGATCGAGCGTCAGCCTCGCTGACCCCCACCGGCCGTGCGTCGCCGCCTTTCGCTTCGCGTTCAGCTGCGTCCGACGGCACGAAGCGTCCGTAGGCAGCATCGTAATAACGGGCATTGAGATACATGAACCCTGTTTCGGCATCAAATCGCTCCCCGATGTACCCCTTCTGCGATTTCATCGCTGCGTTCGTGCGCTCGCCGTAGGCGGCGTATCCCGTCGCTTCAACCTGGCTACCGACCTCGTTCGTGACCAATCGAACTGACGACAAATGATCTCGATGGAGGAAGCTCTTGCTCGTCGCCCCCGCTGCCGTTGTTATCTTGATGTCCGGATGCGGATAGCGTGTGAAGACCTCGCTGCCGGGTGTCGTGCGATCGATCTCGACGTTGGCCCCAGCGTAGAGCATTTTGCCGAAGGCCCACGTCTTCATCGCCCTGGCGCCATCCGGTCCGTATCCGAATATCACGACCGCACCAGCTTGCGTAACGCTCTGCAGCAGGTTGGAGCTATTCCAGACCAACGTGCGCGCGCCGTCCGAGAGCCTGTTGCCGTTGAGGTCGTAGGATAGCGTTTTTGTACCGATTTTCGTCGCAGCATGGGGCCGGACAGCTGTTCCCGCTGGATAGACGTAAGCCCCCGGGACCCTGGTTCGGGACAGGAGGTTGCCGGAGGGTGAATACGTGAAAGTTTCGTCCAGCGAATTGTTGCCTGTGTTGTTGGCGGTCACCAGCCGTCCAAGATCGTCGTACGCGTAGCCCCAGCTATCAGATGTTGTTAGCCCGGTTACTGTCTTTATGCGCCCGACCGCGTCACGCGCATACTGGTTATCCATCAGCGCGGTCGTACCTTTCTTCGTGGTCACCCGGCTGAGCCAGCGGCGTTGTGGTGCGTAGGCGAAGGTGGTCACTACACCATTCTCGTAGGTGATCGAGGCTGTCTGACCGTCGGCCTCGTATGATCCCGCGCTTATGTAGCCTGGCACCTTCGTCAGCTGGTTAGCCGTGTTGTAGGCCCAGGGTGCCGCCGCCGAGCCAACGTTGACGTTTCCGGGGGAATAGAAGATCGACAAAGGCAGGTCGGCTTTACCCTTAGTCTCTACGGTCGTGTGAGTGATTCCATCGACCAAGGTGGTCGTCGTCAATACCGTGCCGCTGCCCGGAAGACTACGGCTGTAACTAAGTTTGGCAGAGCCGTTTGCCGACATCGTCAACATCCCGACGTCGTGGAACGGCGCACGTCCTACACCCGCTTCCGCGGTGTCGTACGCATTGGTAGCGACAGTTATCGGGGTCGCATCCCCGGGCCCCTTTGCCTTCTTCGTGAGCGGCCGCCCCATCTGGTCGTATGACAGGGTCGTAATTGCGCCGCGGGCATCCGTCTGGCTGATCAGCCTGTCGGCACCATCATAGACGTACGTCCAATTGCCAAGGTCCGGGTCGCTCGCCGTAAGGCGGTTGCCTCGCAGGTCGTAAGAATAATTCCAGATGGCTCCCCCGTGATCGCGCACGGTCCGCAACCTTGCCAGCGCGTCATAGCTACGATATTCGCTGACCCAGGTGCCGGAGAGCTGCGTAGCAACGAGCACTGCATTTCCACCCTTGTCGGTAACCGTCCGGTGGACCTTTTCTTCCTCGTCCGTGAGCAGGGTTTCATAGACCGGGATGCTGGTTGGACTTGCTGTCAAAACGGTAGGGACGACGTTATAGCTGTAAGTGCGCTGAGACGCGTCTGGGTTCACCGTCTTCACAACCCGATCCTGCGAGTCGTAGGAGTGCACCGACCAGAATGCAGTGCCATCCGAAAAACGGGGTAGTGCTACCTTTGCGACGTTACCCCTCGGATCGTAGGCTGTATCCGTGACGCGTTTCGGTCCCCCGGTAACCTCTCCCGGTGCCTCCTTGCGCCATGAACGGCCAAGGCCGTCGTAGTAGGTTCGCTGGAAAACATCGCCGGCCCCTGTCGCCAGGGGCTCGTAGGACACGACAGCCTGGGTTGCCGGATTGCCCATAGTTTCGTAGCGCGTCTTGACGTACTTTCCGGTGCCCGAGTTCGTGTAGCCGTAGGGTCGGCAGAAGGCGTCATACGTAAATGTTTCTTTGATTCCGTTCCAATCGGTCTTGTCCGCCACGGTACCGCAGACCAAATTGGGCGTGACGTTCGAGACGAACCGTGTATCTGCGGTAAGGCTACCGTTTGCGAAGTACTTCGCCGCGCGCTCCTTGACGACGTGTAGGCGGTAGGTGGCGTCGTAGTCCCATTCGGTTCGATTGCCAACGCCGTCGGTACGTGTCAGACGGTTGCCGTAACTGTCATAGGTGAACGCCTCGGCACGATAACTTGACGTTGGCTCAACCGAGGCGTAGCTGCGCTGCACCGTGAGATTGCCTTTCGTCGGGGCCGTCGCATCGCTTGCCGCACCGTCGTAGAAATACACTTCGTGCTGTTCATAGACGTCGACATCAGCCGTGAACCCTCCGGAGCGCACGTTTCTCGCCCTTGGCGCCGACACGATGTAGGCCGCGGTATTCGGCGAGTAAGACGTCACCGTCCAGGTTTCGTCTCCGGTTAAATCCTTCCGGCCAAAGTCCCGAACCTGTGTGATGTTGCCATAAGTGTCGAAGCTGCGCTCTTGACGAAGGATGATCGAACCGCCGCTCTCGGTCAGCGTTGTTTCAGTCGCGGTGTGAAACGCCCGGTAGGGCTTCGTTGCGCTCTGCACAGAATAGGCTTCAACAACGCTTTTAGAAACGACGCCCGCCGAACCACGCAGAATTGTTCGGGATGGCTGCCCAAACGTGGCAAGGTCCTGACGATACGTCGTCTCCATGACCGGGCGTTGCGCCTCCCCGTTGGCTAAAGGCAAGGTCTTCGTGACTGTTCCAAAGCCGAGAAACACCTGCTCCTTGGGGTCATAGCGTCCCTTTGCATAGGTGACGTCGGTGATCGCTCGCCCACCGCGACCGTCTTCGACAGTCAGCTTTGTGACCACCTGCGACACATGCGGAAGATAGTCACTCTTGAAGCGGCTCGACGGAGCATATTCTGGCTTGATGACCGCCCCCAACTGGGTGCGCACACTGGTCAGCAGGTTTGGGAACATCACGCCGGAACGAGAGAAGCGATATGACAAGAAGTCCCACGGCAACGCGCAGTACTGCATGCTTGGTCGCCCTGCAGCAGTGAAGAAGCCAATGTCGGCCAGACCGTCCCCATTCAAATCCGACATTAATCCGGCATTGGGCAGGGTTGGACCGGCCGCGAGGTTCGCACCAGCCGCGCCAAAACGCATAGAGAACACCGACGAGAGTTCAAACTCTGAGGTCGGTTCATACGTTAGGTCACATCTCCACGACGAAATTGGCCCGGTACCGAAATAGACTTCTTCTATTTCATTCAGCCCGTCGCCATCCACGTCCGCAAAGCCGAGCTTTTGCAGCATTCCATCCTTGGAGATGACAGTCGTGTATTTTAGGATGAAGGACCGCCCAGATCCCAACAAAACCCGTTTTGTGATCTGAGCCGGTAGAACGATGACGCCTTGGGAATTTCGATTGTAGACAACCGCATAAACAACAAGATCTGAAATACCGTCGCCGTTTACGTCACTCAGAGAGCAGAAAAATCCGTTGCCGCCCCAGCAATTGAGGTTGATCGTATTGCCGTTAGCGTCCACCGCCGGATAACTAACGCCAGAACTGCTTTGGCTCGCAAATTTCGCGGCCCCTTCGAACTTGCCGGGTGTCGAGCCCTGCCCATCCTGCTGGACTGCGAGAAAGGTTTCGCCGTCTCCATACAGGCTTGCTCCACCAAGAGACAATTTGCCTGGCATGGCTGGATGACCAGTCTTATAGAGCGTATCGACGCCGTCGCCATCATAGTCAAAGGCCATCAAGGCCTTGTCTTGTCCGGCAAGGTTGCAGGTCGCCGCCGGGACAGAATTGGCCGGCAAAGAGCAATCCGATAAAGAAATGGCTCCCGCGTCATTCAGACTGACGGCCTTCGCTACGCCACTAGCGGATTTATAAACCACATGGCGTAATTTCGAACTCTCCGAGAACCGGCCAATGTATCGCCCCTCGTAGATAGAGCTCTCAATATCTCCAACCTTCCGAATTGTGTTATCGGGAGCAATCCCGAGAACGACCTCATTGACTCTCCTTGTTTTCGACGTCGGGGGCGTCTCCCACGCGACGATCTCAGTGACTCCGTCGTTGTTTAGATCCGTATGCTCCACCCCACCACTAATGCCACCGGCTTGTCTTCCGAGGAGTGTTTCTGTGTTTATGGTGGCTCCAAACTGGCCCGCAAAGTTGGCGTACGTCATTACGATCGGCGGGAGCTCACTTCCGGCTGTGACCGAGCCATTGGAAGCCACCACTGCGTCGCTTCCAAACTGTCGAATTCTCGTCAGGCGCGATGCGTTGGAAACCGGTGCTTGATCATACTCAACGGTGTAGACGGTCCTGGTCTTTCCGCCGGACGTCACTAAAACCGTCTTGAGCCGCCTCTTGGTCTCAGCAATGTTGTGACCGTTGGCGGCAAGGACATAATCCGGTCGCGCCTCGAAGTAAAAGGTGATCAATGCGCCCGTGTACGCTATCTTGGACGGGTAGCACACGCCGGTAAGAGGGTTCGCCGCGACCTCGGAGCAATCGTAGTTGTAGCTGACAGAGTTCCCATTGGCGTCCGTCCTGGAGCTCAGAAGCCAGCGGCTGTTTCTTAGGAGATCGGTGGGAGCACCGACTGCGGGCGTGACACCGGACACTTCCGCGACTGATTTGAAGGCCGATACTCGACCGTTCGTTTCGGTAACTTCCCACCTGTTGTTGCTGGCAGTAAACTTCACCCGGCGGAAAGACTCGCGCTCGGTGACGTGCGTTCCTCCCGTCGAACATGAGGGAGAGGAAATCGAGGTAGTGCAAGCGACCAGTTCCTCGTCGTTGAGGTAGTACACGTCGCTCGCGGAAAACGACGGAACGCCCTTATGGGGCCGACCGCGCTCGATCACGTCAATGTCGGTTAGACCCCAGCCGAAACCCAACCACGCCTGATAGGCGCCACTTCGCTTCGCTCGCCGCGACGAGCTGTAGTTCAAGGCAAGTTTAGGCTCCAACCCACGAAACGCCGGGGCGGTGATGTCCGCAAGGTAGGTGAGGTTCCCGCTGTTGTCTGACAGTGCGGGCAAACTCCGTTTCTCGAATTGCGGCTGTACGTATGGCTCGGAACCATCCGTTTCGGCAGAAATCTGCGCATTGACACTTTCGTGCTTCAAAGCCCTGGCCTGGGCGGAAGTGTCAAGTTCCGGCTCGCTCTTCTCATGGTGGCCTGCCGCGGGCTCGGCATCACCCTCGTTGTCGCTCAGGGTGCGATCTACCGCAGTGTCAAGCTGGTCTTTAGGGCCGCTCTTAGCTGCGGTTGAAACCGCGCCGAGTGCCGAAGCACCATTGCCAAAGCCACCACCGGTCTTCACCTCGTCGATGGCCCCCTGCGCGTGCGCTTCGCTGATCAGCAGCCCACCTGGGTAAAGTCGTTGCCCTCCAGCACCACTCGACAAGGCAAACGAAACCGTGGCGGCCAAAGCCGCAAAACCCAACAGATTGTGTCGCATGAATTCCCCCTCGCGAATGCCTTCGCAATCATTCCGGCTCATTCATGACTGCAGTCATCAAGTTTTGCAAGCGACGTTCGCAACTTTAGGATGCGCTTGAAAAGCAGCTGACTCCGATCAGGGTGAACAGTTCTGTATGGGTTCCGAATACCAGGGCTGCGCACGCGTTGCATTCCCAGCCGGTAGACGTGGCGCGTACTAGTGCAGGCGCCAGCTGCCGCCTCGGCGAACGGCACCCGAACGCGTTGCTCTTCTTTGCCCGCGAGCCCGACGGACCGTAGACGAGCGTCGTCGTCGCGCCTCCTTGGGTGACGAACGACAGCCGCCTGGCTCCGTCCAAGGCAAGTCGCGGCTGCCGTCGCTGACCATGTTGCCGTTTGCATCGTAGCCGATCGTGGCGCTGCCGATTGAGGCCGGTGCGTGCGGCCGCACGCCGTTGGCGGCTTGGTACACGTATGTGCCGACACGGCTGGGGGATGTCAGGTTGCCATTGTCCGCATAGTCTCACCCAGTGAACCGCCAGGGTTCTCCGCCTTGATCAGGCGGCCGCGCGGGTCGTGGTCGAAGACCCAGTTATCGTTGGCCGCGATCCCGGTGATGGTCTTAATCTTGCCAGTGAGATCGCGGGTGCACTGATTGTCCATCAGCACGGTCGCGCCCCTGGCGGTCGTCAACCGTTGATCCTTTGATGCCGCGCGGCGAGGAAGCCCGACTAGAGGGCGTCTTGCTCGGGTCTCCACTGTTTTACAATACGATCTACAAGTAGCCTATCGTTCCAGACACCCCTAATATCCAGCTTTCGTTGCTCCGGTGTTAGACTGCCAACCCTCGACTCGTTCTCTCCGTCCCAAAGCCACCAGTTATCGACTTTGCCCGTCGCAGGGTTCACCATGCCCGCCCTGAAGACTGGGGACGCCGCAAGCTCACCTGGGACACGAACTATCCCAACGACGGCTACACGCCCTTGTTTCACGGCTGCGCTGAGAGGAAAGAAGCAAGAAAATAGCGGCTCTTGGTGAACTAAAGCGGAAGCTTCCTCCGACCGATTTGGATGGATTCCGGGAAACACGCGAAGGAGCGCCCCATACATTTTCGACGAGTGGGTGAACAGCGCATAGGCCCACCCGGATGATACTTCGATTTCGATCAAGTCGCCGATCTTATCCCCGCCGGGCTCGCAAGGTGCTCCCTCCACCACGTTTATCCGCTTTCACGGCGCCACTTCGGGACGCATGAGTGTAATCCTCCTTATGCCGTCCTTCTTGACATGATACTCGATGTGAAGGGAACACGTGGCTCCGTCAAACCGATCCCAGGCACCAAAGTCCCCTAAAATCGAATCCTTGTGCGGAGCCCCAGTTTTGGAGGGGTTTCCCAAAAGCCTGAGCACGTAGTCGCGGTCCGCAGAGAAGGGGAGGTCCTCAACATTGAGCTGGGTGTTTCCGGACTCCAGGAAGATCGAACTGACCCGCTCACGGCTGTCGCATACAATCGAAAATCCGTTCCGAGCAGAAACGTAGTTCACGCTTCTCTCTGGCAGATCCTCATCGACTGTTCGCTCAAACGACCAGCCTTTGAAAGGGGAGGACTGGAGTAAAAGCGATACTTCTTCTCCCAAGAATTTCATTAAGGTTTCTAAGATCATCGCCTGCCCCAATTTTTCATGTCGCTCTTACCCGTCTCTCTGTCCCGCATTGCTTTGTCAAACACATTTCTGTCGCGGGCAGCGGCCTTGTTGAGATCTTTAGCGTCATCTTCGACTCGCTTCTTAGTGTTCCGCCACCCATACGACGGGCTCTCCCGATGCACCTTCGCAGGCGAGGCTACTGCCGGAGTTTGAGCTCGGAGCGTAGCCTTTTCTTGAGGTGTGAGCTTTCTGCCCAGTGCATCCTCTCTGCTTTTGACCTGAGCAGCAAACGATGGTTGGTGGTCCATATGAAGAGGTTCGGTTTCACCGTGTGCTTTTTTCCGAGCCTTCAGATCTCCATAAGTCCCGACATCGCCTGGTTTCACGGCATTCGGATCTCCCCCGAATACTTTTTCGCCTAGAAGTCCGGCCGCAATGCCAAGGAGCCCGCCCCCGAGCGCGTTGTCCGAACTCATCGCATCGGGATGGAAAATCTGGGAGTCGTCAAAGTCCGGACGATTATCGAAGATATCCGGAATTCTGTCGTTGTCGCGATCGCCATCGAGATCCATGCGTGGACCGCCGTTGTGGCCGATCCCCTGATGCCCGTTTGGATCGCTGTTGTTAATGGGATCATTTCCGGCATAGGCGTAGCGATTGGTTCCGACGCCCGGCTTGGTTGGATCCCAATCGTCGGGCGAGATGAACCTTCCGAAGCGCGGATCATAGTAGCGAGCATTGAGATACTGCAGCCCGGTTTCAGGATCGAAGCGCTCGCCGATATAGCCCTTCTGCGTGCGCATCGCCGCGTTGGTCGGTTCGCCATAAGCGGCGTAACCGTTCTGCTCGACGAGATTGCCGCTGGCGTCCGTGACCTGCCGGACGGAGGAGAGCTGATCGCGATGCAGGAACGTGGCCGTGGTGACGCCGGTCTGGGCGACAGAGCTGATCTTCAAGTCCGGATGCGGATAGCGGGTGAAGGTGTCCTGCCCTGGCTTGCGGTCGACCTCGACATTGGCGTCGGGATAGAGCGTCGTGGCAAAGGCGTTGCTCTTCTTTGCCCGCGATCCGGCCGGACCGTAGGCGAGGGTCGTCGTTGCACCAGCCTGCGTGACGCTCGACAACCGGTTGGCGCCGTCCCAGGCAAGCGCGCGGCTGCCGTCACTGACCATGTTGCCGTTGCCGTCATAACTGATCGCGGCGCTGCCGATCGTCGTCGGCGCATGCGGCCGCACGCCATTGGCGGCGGGGTAGACGTAGGTGCCGACGCGGCTTCGGGATGTCAGGTTGCCGTTGTCCGCATAGGTGAACGTCTCGCCCAGTGCACCTCCGGAGTTCTCCGCCTTGATCAGGCGGCCTCGCGGATCGTAGTCGTAGACCCAATTGTCATTCGCGGTCAGTCCGGTAGTCGTCTTGATCTTGCCCGTCGCGTCACGGCCGTACTGATTGTCCATCAGCACGGTTGCGCCCTTGGCGGTAGTCAAGCGTGTCAACCACCGACGCTGCGGCGAATACGTGAACGCCGTCGTCACGCCATTGGCATAGCTGATTGACTTCGTCTGGCCATCGGCCTCGTAACTGGTCGCGGTGATGTAGCCCGGGATCGTCGCCAAGAGATCGGCGTCGTTGTAGGTGTACGGCGCGGCAGTGCTGCCGACCGCGAGCTGTGCTGGCGAATATTCGACGGACACCGTCTTGTCCTGGCGGCCGCGGGTTTCGACGGTTGCATGCGCCACGCCATCGATTGTCGTCGTCGTGCGCATTACCGAGCCCGTACCGGTATAGGTGCGGCTGAAGACGCTGGTGGCTGCGCCGTTCTCCGCCTTCGTCATCAGACCGACGTTGTGCGACGGCGAGACTACCGCCTCGTCGTATGTGTTGCGGGCGACGACCGTCGGCGTCGCCTCACCCGGTTGCTGCACCTGCTGCAGCGTCAGGCGGCCCATCTGATCATAGCTGAGCGTCGTCACCGCCCCGCGGGCATCCGTCTGGCGGATCAGCCGGTCAGCGCCATCATAGGCGTAAGACCAGTTGCCCAGGTTCGGATCGTTGGCCGTTAGACGATTGCCGACGAGATCGTAGGTATAGGAGATCCTGGCCCCCCCGACGTCGGTGACGTTCAAGAGGCGGCCGACGGGGTCATAGGAGCGAGCCTGATCGAGGACCCAGGTGGTGCCGTTATAGGACCATTGACCAATCACGTTGCCGTAGGTGCTGGTGTAGGTGACCGTATGTCGACCCGCTTCGTCGAGCGAGTACTGGTGGTAAAGCCCGACGTTGTCAGTGCCCCAAGGGGTCGCAACATAAGCTTGGTATTGGTTGGTGCGCGCACTTCCATCCGGATTGACGGTACGCACCACCCGCTCCTGCCAGTCGTAGGAATTGACTGTCCACTGCGGTGTTTCGCCGTAGAAGCGCGGGAAAGCCGTTTGAGCTACATTGCCGCGGGCATCGTAGACCGTCTCGGTGATCCTCGGCAGGCCCGTACCCGGCTCGCCCGCCGATTCCGCCAACCATGGACGACCAAGCCCGTCGAAGTAGGTGCGCCTGACTACCTCGTCGCCTGCTGACGAACGCGGCTCATGTGTTGCGATCGATTGAAGGGCGGGATTCCCTTCGTTTTCGTAGCGGTTGTTGACGTAGCGCCCCGAGCCCGAATGCGTGTACGCGTAAGGGCGACAGAACGGATCGTAGCCCCATCCCTCAGCGATACCGTTGGGATCGGTTTTCGACCAGGGTAAGCCACAGACGAGATCGTAACCGGTGGCCGTCACGAAGCGGGCATCGGCCGCGTTTCCGCCAGTGGCAAAATAGCGTGGCCCGCGTTCGGTGATCGGGAAAATTCCGTACGTCGGATCGTAGTCCCATTCAGTGCGCGAACCCGAACCGTCGACCGCCCAGATCCGGTTACCACGGCTGTCGTAGCCGAATGTGCGGAAGACGTTCGCCCAAATGCCATCGGCATCACCGCGTTTGGTGTAAAGCCAATGCCGGGTGAGGTTGCCCTTGGTCGGCGGCACACTCGCATTGTTAGAACCGTCATATTCGAAGTCTTCCGACCGAACCTGTTTGTTGATGTCGAAACCGTTCATCACCGCCTTCCAGCGCGGCAGCGATACGATGTATACGGATGTATTGGGCGCGAAGTGGTTGACGGTCCAGACTTCGTCACCGCTTACGTCTGTGCGACCGAAGTCCTTCAGGTCTGTTACGTTGCCGAAGGCGTCGATCACCCGCTCGGTGCGCAGCGTAATCGTCGCCGTCTCGTTAAGCGTTGTGTCGGTGGCGACGTTCTTGACCCAGTACGGCTTGCTCGCCGCATTGACCTCGTAGGTCTCGGCCACCGTCTTCGAGGCGGTGTTCTCGCCGTTGCGCGACAGCGTGCGTTCCGGCAGGCCGTAGCTCGCGAGATCCTGTCGATAGGTCGTCTCGACCACCGGACGCAGCGCCTCGCCGCTGGCCAGAGGCTTGGTCATCGTGATCGTGCGGAAGCCGAGGAACTTGCGCGCCTTAATGTCGTAGAGGCCGCCGGCATAGGCATAGTCGGTCTGCGCAACTCCACCACGGCCGTCATTGACCGTCAGCTTGGTGACTGGATGCAGCACATGCGGCAGGAAGGTGTTGGCAAAACGCGTCGACGGTGTGTACTCGACCGCGATCGTACCGCCCGTCTCCAAGATGACGTTGCGCAGGATGTTCGGATGCCCCGTGCCGGTGCTGGAAATGAAGGTCTGTGAGGTGGACGCGAGGAAATCCGGCAGGCCGTCGCCGTTGAAATCGCCCGACAAGGCCGATCCGTCGAACGATCCAAAAACCTGTAGCGTATTGCCGGATGCATTCGACCAAAGGCCATGGGCCCGCAGCTGGCGGAAGTTGTTGGGCTGGGTATAGCGCTGGTCGGACGTGATCACGTCCATCTTGCCGTCATTGTCCATGTCGCGCAGCATCGGAATGCCTAGCAGCGACGCGCCTGTGATGTGGACGAAGGTCTTGCCGGTGCCAAACCAGATATTGGTCTGGTAGCTGGAGGTGCCGAATGACGGCGCGTGCACAATGTCGGTGACGCCGTCACCGTTGATGTCACCGTAGGAGCAGGCGGAGTTCGTGTTGGCGCAATCGGCCGGCAGGCCGACGCTCACCCAGGCGCCGTTGCTGACCCGGCGGATCGTATTGCCCCAGATCACCGACTGTCGACCATTGCCGAGCAGCTCGCCGGCGTAGCCGCGGTTGCCATAGAGCGTATCGACGCCGTCGCCGTCGACGTCGGCAACAGCCACGGTGGATTCGCTCTTGGCAATGGTGCAGATAGATGCTGGGCACGTCGCCAGACCGCCAAGGTCGAGCGCGCTGCTGACCGGGAAGATCCTGTGGTTCTGCGTGCTACCCTGCCCCTCCCTATAGGTAGAGTAGGTCACAAAGATAGTTTTGGTCGGTTGCGCAGCAAACCTCCCGGCTGCGGCAAAAAGATTGCCCGGAAATCCGCCGGTCCATTTGGTTTTGGCAGCGACCCCGTTTCCATCGAACGAAGTCAGGTGAAAGCCGAATATTGGTGCAGACGTAGTACCGGTGTTCTGTTGCAGGAGGCCAAAAATCTCATCGCGGCCGTCAAAATTGAGATCGCCGACCTGCTGGGCATTCACGCCGGCATTGAGATTGAGCTCACTCGGGAATGCGAACGCCTTGCGGGTATAGGTGAACGCAAAGTTGTCGTAGGCCATCTGGCGGATGGTCTTGCGACTACCAGATATTGGATTGGCGTTGCCGTCAAAGCCAACGTCCCGGCCCCAGCGCTCGACCTTAACGAGCCGCGAGGTGTTCGACAGCGGCGCCTGATCGTAGGAAAGCGAATAGGCGCTGTGATGCTGACCGTTGGCATAATTGACCACCGACTTCAGACGGTGCTTGATCCAGGTAAGGTAGTGCCCGTTCGCAGCCGTCTGGAAGTCCGGACGACTGTCGTAAAAGAAGGACGTAAAGTAGTTGTTGTTGTAGGTGATACGCTCCGGCAGGCACATCGGCAGGTCCGGGCAGGTATATTGGTAGGTGATCGCGTTGCCGTTGGTGTCCGTCACCGAGGCAAGCACATAACGACCAGTCTGGTTCGTGTCCCATTCCGGCGTTCCGGCCGCCGGATTGTAGTTCGACATTGCCGCCACTGAACGGAACCACGAGACCGTCCCGTCACGCGCCGTTACAGTCCAGCTATTTGAAGCACTGTCGAAGCGGATGCGGCGATAGTCTTCGTTCTCGTTGGCATGGCTGCCACCGGTCGAGCAAGACGCCGAAACCATTCCCGCTGTGCAGGCGACGAGTTCACTGCCGTTCAAAAGATAGACGTCGCTCGCATCATAGGCTGGAACACCGTAACCAGGACTCGCGCGCTCGATGACATCGAGGCCTTCAAGCCCCCAGGCAAAGCCGGTGAATCCTTGGTAGAGACCGCCCAGTCGGCTCTTGCGCGCCGAATCGTAGGTGAGCGCCAGCTTCGGCGAAAGGCTACGGAAGGCAGGAACGTCGATGGCGATCGACTGCGTCATCGAACCGTTGCCGGTGATCTCCGGTACCGAAGCTTTCGGGATCGCACTGACCGGGGTTTCAATCGGCGTTGCTGCTGCGGCAGCGGCAGCGAGCGAGCGCTCTAGGGTCCCATCCTTCTTGTCGGCGGTCGGATTCTCGGATTTCGCCGCAGGCTTCTCCACCTCCCCCGGTTCAGTTGATACATCGGTCCCATTGCCGAGCCGAGTGCGGTCAACTGCCGTGTCTGGCTTGTCCGCCGACGCGCCATCGCCGCCCATAGCCTTAGTATCCGACCCAGGAGAACCTCCGAGCGTCGACGCCCCGTTCCCAAGCCTTTCACCTGCGCTCGAACTGCCGTCCGCGTCCTGAGCGTGGGCGGCATTGACCAACAACTGGCTAAGGTCGAGGCGAGAATCCTCAGAGGCGAGCGATAGGGTAAACGAAACCGTGGCGGCCAAAGCCGCAAATCTCAACAAATTGTGTCGCATGGACTCCTCGACTGACTCGCCGAATCGATGAAATGGAGCGCAGGTTATGCGCGCACTCAGAAGAAATGCAACTCGAAAGAGGACTCGGTCACAGCTAAAACGCAGCCAGCGGATTTGGCGTACAGCACGGCCTTCGATTCAAAGATTCAGATCTACTGGTTGCCTGCCTGCCAGGCCGCACATGTCGAAGGATTCGGCACCGGAGCTTGTGAGGGACTCATTGGCAACCATACACAACCGTGCCATCGCGAATGCGCAGCAAGAACCGTCGATTCTCGCGCAGGTTGCGCGGGAAGGAGTTTCCAGACAGCAAAGATGGATCACCATCACATCTGAGAGTAGACAGACCACCCTCCGTACCCCATTTTTCGCCAGCGATTTGCGATTATGCCCAGGAGATCGTCATGCCAAACCCGAAGTCCCCGAACGAAATCGACGTAACCGTCGGCGCAACGTGAGGCGCCTTCGCAACATGATCGGCATGTCGCAGGAAACGCTGGGGGAGAAACCGGGGCTCACGTTCCAGCAGGTTCAGAAAAAGGGTACCAACCGGATTTCGGCGAGCAATTGGTCGCCGTGTCCCAGGCGCTCGATTGCATTATAGGCCAGCTCTTCTCCGACGTTGAAGCGAGCACCAATCCCGTGCCTGTCCCTAACGTCAGCGTCGCAGCTCTGAAGTTGGCGGTTGAGTTCGACAAGATCGCATCCGATGCTCAGCACGCTGCCGTGGCCAAGCTGGTCGGAACGTTGGCGCTTCACGACGCTGCTCGCGGTGCATTTGCGGAGGAATCACAGCAAAAGGCAGGCTTTCCAAACTACGCTCGGATTCTCCAGCGGCGCTGCGAAGGGCTCGGGTGCGAACTCGCTGTTTGATGAACATAAGGAAGCAGCCCGGTGGGCGGGTTTCGTCCGCGTCGCCACGTCAAATATGCCTGAGTTGCCTGCGTCGAGGTTTATGTCCGAAATCGGCGCTGAAAACATCGTTTGCCGTGTGTCAAATTCCAGCTGTTGAGGCCCGTGTAAGGGTCCACTCGGAACCGACCTTTCTCCGAGCCGATACGTGATCGGAGCCCGGGGTCTATCAGGCGCGCGCCTACGACCCGTCGTGGGGTCGACATCGCCTTGTACCCCTGCGAAAGGAATCGTCCCAACCAGGTATCGAAACGCGTCTTCAACTTGTGGTTATGTGGACCCCTTCTTGAGCAGTTACTGTAACCCACGCAGCCCGCCCAGCACCTGTAAAGGTCTCCTTGATGTTTCTGACATTTCGAACGTTCTCCGAATTCGCGAAGCCTTATGGCGACACAAGGCCCTCGGCAGCGCCTCTAGCATGATTTGAGCCGGATTTAGCCGAAACGCCAACCGTTCGTCGACCACAGCGCGGGAAATGCCATCATGGGCCCAGATGGCGGAGGCGCGTTGCGACCCCCTTTACCCCGATGACGAGAAACGGCGGAAAATTGCGCTCGCAGAAGCCAGGGCGACGAGCGGTTTCCTCAGGATCGCGCAGGAATATCACTCCGCTTTCGGGGCCGGAGATCTGAACAACCGCATCCGACACCTGGTGCCGGATATGGACTATCAGCCGGGTGACCTACACAAGCGGCTGCTCCGCCTCCCATGGGCCGATGTTTTCAGCACAAACTGGGACAGCCTCCTCGAGCGAACTGCCTCCGAGGTCATGGAGAGAAACTACGACATCGTCCGGACGCCGATCCCGTTCTGACCGATTCCGAACTTAGGTCCAAAGTCCTCGACTACTTGAGACGGCGGCACCCGCAGACACTACCCCTTGAAATGAGAATTTGACTCTCGGACGCAGGCAAACTGCCGTCGGTAGCCTAGGTCCTAGGTTGATAAACGGCGGTGTCACCACCGTCTACCAGCGACGGCGCATAACAATGGAAATGACGCCTTTCTGAGGGCTGGATTGTCAACTCTTCGTCGATGGACATGCCGTTTGCGCGCCAATCCACGGGAAGTCTCGGCGTTAACCATAGTTAAGAATTTCTTAAGACTTTAATTGACGCCCGTCACGATCGGCGTCGGAATATACGCGAAAGATCGCTAGTGGAGACGAGTCCATGCGAACGACGCGAACCGAGAGCCCTTCTTGGGCGATGGACACACGGGCCATATGATCCCGCCAGCCTGTGTTGCTTTTGTACCACACCCTTACCCCTCGCCAAGACGGCACTTTAGGCGCGTTGCAGGAACAACCCGCGGTAGCCGTCCATACGGCACCTAACGCCCCTTAAACGCGAATTGCGAATGACAATCATAGCACCGTTCGCCTAGTGTTTCGGCGTCAACGGGCTGACGCCCTGCATGGAGTAGACATGACACTTCCCATCGCAGAACTTGAATTCTACCCCTCTCAGATCGCGTGGATGGAGAGCCGGTTCCTGAGTTGCTGCAGCAACACGATCGTCCTTAAGGCAGTTGTCGACTGCGTCGACAAGCAGGACATTCAAGCGCAACACTTCAACCTCGTCGAGAAAACCGCCGGTATCGCCAGGGAGACCCTACGTCCGCAGCGAGCTCCTACTTTCCGTGAGCTTCAAATGTTGCAGCGCGAGTACAAGCAAGAGCCTCAGATGCGCGAAGTCCAGCATGGCAGACTTAGCTCAATGCAAGCGGAGCAGAACACCGTTAAGGCGATGACGTCTCGCGGCACGGCCGCGCCTGCGGTCCGCATAGGCCGCGCCGCCTAGCGCCGGCGACCTGCGCCAAGCCCACCAAACCTACAGCAACCGACGATCAAAAGGCCTGCCTTTCCGCAGAACGAGAAGCCGTGCGCGTTTTTCTGGTCGCTCACTCGTGAGCCAGATTTCGAAAGCCCCGTTGGTCTCGTGACGCGTCGGCCGCCTTCTATGAACTCTAACCCCTCGACGCAAGGAGACCTCTATGCGCGACCCCATCGAGAGCCTGTTTCGCAAGTATCGCATGTCGGAACTCGACGAAGACTTGGGTCTCGCCGACCCGGACGACCTGATCCACATCGAGTTTCCCGACCCTCGTCCCAACAAGCGCTGCCTGAGGCACCCGGCAGCGCATCCCAACTGCGGCAGCGCCGCTTCCCCGGCTGGCGGGCACTTTCGCACTCAGCCCTAGGACGTCGCTTGCGCGACCTCCCGCTCAGACGGCGATAGCGCCCATCGTGCCCGATAGTCTCGTTCAGAAGGATAAGTGCATGTCCGTCATCCTTTTACGACCACCCGTCCGCAGCATCCTGCGAAGGCGCGCTCTCATAATAGGCCGCATGACCGAAGCCTTGGTCCTTTAGGACCCGGCCAGCTCCGCACCAAACACCAAAAAATCTGTTCCAGTGGAAAGGGTCACAAGATGACTTCCTGCAGCGCTACCCCTCGCCTTCTCACCATCTCCGATCTCACCTCCGTTTACGCGTCGCTGAACCGGCGCGGCCTGGACGAGGAATCCTTCGCAACCGCGTTTCACTTCGCGCTCGAGATGGCGGAAAGCGACCGGCGCGGGATCGACGAGACTTACCTGGACTACTTTGAGGACGTCGAAACCCCGGAAGGCGCACATCGCTTTTCGCGCCGACCTGCGCGCGAGCTCTGCTCCGTCGACACGTTCATCGAAATCGCGGTCGACATCGTGACCAAATGCATCATGCGCCTCGTTCACGAGCTCAACGCCGCCATTCTTCTGAAGGCTACGGCGCCCACCACGACGGAAAAGTTCACATCGCTCCGCGCGACCTTGCTCATGCTTCTGGCACCTGATTCAGAGCGAAACCGGGTGGGTCCTCCCACAGGCGCCGAGGACGGACTTCTGGGCTTCCAGTATCAGGATTTCCGCCCCTCGCCGCTGCCTTTTGTGATCGCGCCCCCGCCGACGACCATGGAGTCATTCGCCCGCCTGTTCGACTTGAGAGCACGTCGCCTCGCCGTGGATCCCAGCCGCATCTGAACGGCAATCAGAACTTCGTTCACTGAAAGGACGTTTTATGAGAGCGCTTCAAGTGCTGCGTTTTGTGAAAGAAGAGCAGGCGCTGCGACAGATCGGCAGCACGCCAGACGCCGGCGAGAGTTCCGGCCTGCGCCCGGATCGCATCGTTTCCGGCCGGGTGGTTCCCATCGCGGAGGACGGGTGGGAATACGAAGTGGAGAAGGACTGGCGATCGGAACTATGGGTTCCTCCTCATCGGTCCACAGGCACTCGCCAGCCCACGCCACGCACGAAAGCTCACTGCCGTGGCTGGCTAGTCGATCCGACCACTTGCCGTTCCGTCGGCTTTTCCAGCACCCACGAATTGAGGGTGGCCGCGCTCCTGATGGCCAACCGGGCGGTCGTGGAGGTCGAGGACCAACCGCCGGCAATCAGATATCTCGGGGTAGACGGCCGTTGGCATCATCACACGTTCGATTTTCGCGCCACTTACTCAACGGGCTACAAGATCGCAATCGCCGTGAAGCCAAAGACTGACCTCGAGAAAAGCGGCATCCGTCAGGTGCTCAAGCAGGCCCGAACGGAGCTTTCCGATTTCGCCGACGAGGCGATCGTCCTCACGGATGAAAACGTGACGATCGCCCGTGGCTGGAACGCCCTCAGCATTCTGAGAGCGCGACGCGCTCGCAACGACGAAGACTGCGCCCGAATGCGCGCCTTCTTCAAAGGGGTGCATGGCGCGATCCATGCCAGCCATGCCACCGCGCAGTTTGACGACCGAGCGTCGGCCCTGAACGCCATCTGGTGCCTGATCTACGACGGCGTTCTGAGGCCGGTCTTCCCCGATCGGAAGCTGGTCGACGCTCCCTTCGTCGCGAAAGCCATGTCCATTCACTGAGGAGATGACCTTGTACGATCTACTTCGACTCGCAACCGCAACTCCGGCCGACGATCACACCCCTCGCAACCGGTTCGCGACGGACGACATGCTCGTCTATCGCGGCGTCGAGTACCAACCAGTCGCGTCGAACGACGCAGGCCATGTGCTGCGTCGCAAGGACGGCACCAACATCCTGGAGCCGTTCTCGCACAAACTGATCGCGACGATGCTGGCGGATGCCGTCAGTCCGCTTGTCGTCTACCCGGACGCCTATAAGCGGGGAGCCGCCGCGAGAAGCGCGAATGGCGCCGATCTGCTTTCCAGCCTGACTCCGAAGCAGCAGGAGGCCGTCATCAAGAAGGACCGGTGGTGCCGCCGCTGGCTGCAGCTCGAGCACAACGAACCGAACATCAAGCGCAGCGATCTGTGCATGCGCCTCAACATTTTCCGCCTCGGCGAGGAGTTCAACCAGCTCTTCAATCCGCCTCAGAAACGCATGACCTACAAGTCGAAAAGGAGCGCTGAAAGCACCCCCTCTCCAACTACCCTGCGCCGCTGGCTCAGGCAGTTCGAGGCGGCCGATTACGACCCCATCGTTTTCGTCGACCGCTACCTCACAACCAGGCCAAGCCCCTTGGTACCGGAGGTTCAGCAGACCATGGCCGCTTTCGCCCGCATGTACGCATCAGACAGCAAGCCCAAGATGAATGCTCTCTACGACCAGATGGTCGCATCGATGCTGGCTGAGAACCTGCGCCGAACTGATCAGCACGAGCGTCCGCTCGCCATTCCCAGCCTTCGCACGTTTCAAAACCGGATCAACGCGCTGCCAAAGGCGTTCGTCGATCTGGGAAGACTTGGCGAAGCTGCTGCCGCCAAAAAGTATGCGATCGTGCTGGAGGGTGTCGATCCGATCCGTCCGCTTGAGCGGGTCGAGCAGGACGAGTGGGCATTTGACGTACAGACCCTGCTGACCATCAGCAAGGTCTGGCAGACCCTGAGCGCGGACCAGAAGAAAAGGCTCAAGCGGATTCGTCTGTGGGTGACCGCTCTTATCGATACCGCGACGAGATGCATTCTGGCGCTCCGCGTTCACCGGGAGGCGCCATCCGCCCGATCGGCGATCACGGCCCTCGAGCAGGCAACACGCGACAAGTCCGACATTGCCCGGAAGCTGGGGTGCAAGACGCCTTGGGACATGTTCGGCACGCCGGAGCTCGTCGCCACCGACTCCGCCACCTGGTTTACGAGCACGGCATTTCGCGTCGTGGTGAATGACCTTGGCAGCGCGCTGTTCCTTCCCCCGGCCGGCGCGGCGTCGGCGCGTGGCACGATCGAGCGGACATTCCGCACCTTCGGATCCAAGGCGCTCCAGTACTTCTCGGGCCAGACCTGGGGCTCGATCGAGGCGAAGGGCGACTACCAGCCGGAGAAGGAGGCGAGCCTGCTGGTGGACCAGGCCGCCGAACTCCTTACCCGCTTCGTCGTCGACGTCTATCACAACGAACCGCATGCCGGACTGAGCGGCGAAACGCCGCGCAACGCCTGGATCCGGCTGAGCAACACTTACGGCGTGCTTCCTCCGCCGACCGGCGACCGCCGTCGGCATATTTTCGGGATCAACAGGAACGCCGCAATCACGACTTCGGGCATCTGCCAGAGCGGCATCTGGTATCAGTCCGACGCGATTCAGGCGATGCGGCGCAAAAATCCGAAGACCAGGGTTCTTATCCGCGTCGACCGTTTCGACTACGGCGAGATTTCCGTCTGGAACGGCAAGGGCTGGCTTCGCGTGCCGGCCGTCCACCAGGAGTTCAGAGGAATGAGCATGTGGATTTGGGCGGCCGCGTGCGAAAGGCATCGGCTCCTGAATCGAGAGAACGCCAGCCTCTCGCGGGGGACGCTTCTGAAGACCAAGCAATGGCTGCAGGGACAGGGGGAGATGGCTCGCCTTCATGCCGAACTGGGCACGGGATTCGTGACGGACGAGCAGTTCGTGCGTTTCGAAAGCAAGCTCTCGCATCCCATCCGGATCACCGAAAAGAACGCCCAAGTGCCATCGGACTACGAAGCCGACTGGGGACCGTCGACACAGTTCTTTGAGCTGATGGGGCTCGATCCCACCGAGTTTCTCAAGGAACCCCGCACGCCTTCGCAGGAGGCCGCGCTGGAACTGGAGCTGCTGCGCCCCAATCCGGATAGCGATGTTCAGGTTGCCGAAGACGTCTCAGACGACAGCAGCATTGCGGGCGCGTCGTTCTCCACCGACAGCCAGTTCGACAGCTAGGAATAGGGAGGAATGAACCGTGCAGGACAACTTTGGCCAGACCGCGGCCGTCGCCCGCATCAGGGCGTTGCTCCCTCCAGAAAAACTCGAGGTGGCCGATCGGATTTCGGAAATCAACGGACGCTATATTGGACTGTCCAGGGACGGTCCTGTCCACGATGCATTGGTGTCGATGGTGGCGAGTATCGCCACCATCGACACAAACGCGATCAGCAAGCCCGATAAGCGCAGGATCGTCGCCATCTGCGGAGACTCCGGGGCGGGCAAGACACGTGCGCTCCTCGAGCATACCAGTCGTATCCCAGCCATGCAGTCGTACATCGACGAGGACGGCGTCGAAGTGCGGCCTTTTCTTTGCTTCAACGCTCCGTCCCCCTGCACTGCGAGACTGCTCGCTCTGACAGGTCTGGAGGCGCTGGGCTACCCCGTCCGACAGGCGCTGCAGGAACATCAAGCATGGGCATTGTTTCAGCAGATGTTGAAGACCCACCGCGTGATGTTCGTGTTGATCGATGAAGCCCAGCACGCCGTCGATACGGCTGACGTGCTGTCGACGACGAAGATCGGCAATGCATACAAGAACCTCGTGCAGATGCCGGACTGGCCGGTGCGGCTGGTCCTGGCCGGCGTTCCTCCCCTGGCGAGCTTTCTTGCACGAAAGCAGCTCTACAATCGCCGCACAGTGATCCGCTTTGACAAGCTCAAGGGAAAGTCCGCACGGGAAACGGTCGCGACCGTCCTGAAGAAAGTCATCGGCGAGCATGCCAGGCTCGAGCTACACGACTCCCTTGAGGGCGACTTCGTCGCCCGTCTGACCTACGCCTGCGATGGCGAGTTCGGCTCAGTGGTCCAGATGGTCCGAGGAGCGGTGGAACTCGCGATCATCGACGGCGCAACGCAGGTGACACGCGAACACTTCAAGCGCGTTTACCAATCCTATTCCGGGTGCGTGGTCGGAGAGAATATTTTCGAAGCCGCCGACTGGCGGGGGATGTCTCCGCACACGGCGTTCCTGCGCGAAGACGACCACGCCTGGGAGGAAGCAAATCTCCAAAAGACCAAGCGCAAGCCGACGAAATTCGGAGTCCGCCCGTAGTCGGCTCCTCCGCGCCTGCCAACGCGGGGCCTGGTTCTCAGGCTCCGCTCTTCGTTTTCGACACGTTCAAGGAAACCGAATGAAGCTTCTGGCACTCACCGTCCCCCTGCACGCCGATGAGATTCTAACGAGCTACTGCTCACGCACCGCCGCGGTCAACGGCATCCCAAGCATGAGCGCGTTCGCCAGACATATGGGATTCGACCTGACAGCCGTGGCCAACGGAAGGCACTCCGATATCGGCATTTTTGCCGACGCGGTCGGGCTGAAGCGGGAACAACTGGAACACGCGGTAGTCAGGACGAACGACACCCACGCATTCGTTCGCGACCAGACCATCTCTCGTTACCATTTCCGCCGGCACAGGCTTCGCTTCTGCCCTCATTGCATACTGGAAGATGAGACGACACGTGCAGGGCGCCGGCAAGGTCGCGCCTATGCGCGCCTGAACTGGTCCATCACGTTCATCCGGACCTGTCCGGTCCACCGGTCGCGGCTAATAACGTCGGAAAACCAAGGCCTCAAGGCGATCCATGACTTTGTGGTTCGCCTTGGATGGGAACGATCGAACATGCCCGAACATCTGCTCTCCAGCAAACCACAGGAGCCTACGAAATTGGAGCAATACGTTACTGACAGACTTCTGGGCCGTCGCGGCAACGACTTCATGGACGCGATGCCTCTCTATGCCGCCGCGCAGACGTCGGAGTGGGTGGGCGCCACCATGATCCGCGGCCTCGATTTCAAACCCGACAGGCTGAGCGAGGCAGAATGGTACGAGGCGGGAAAGCAGGGCTTCGACGTCGTGGCTGACGGAGAGGACGGGCTTCGGAGATTCCTCGAAGACCTTTGTTCGAAATGCACGTCAAATCAACAGCACAGCGGCAAGGCCATGGGGCGGTTCTATGGGCTGCTCCGCTACCAGAAGCGCGACCCTGCGTACGCGAAAGTGCGGCAGATCGTTCATCAGGTTGCAGCCGACAGGCTTCCATTGGGTCCAGGCGACGACGTCTTCGGCGCCATCACGGCGCGCAGGTGGCATACGGTGTCGACGGCCGCGAGACTCCATGGGCAGACGCCTAGGAGCGTCGCAACGAAGTTCCGGGCCGCCGGCCTCCTCCCCTACCGCGCCAACCGTAGCGGTGATCGCCGCGTGCTGGTGGACGCAAGGAAGGCAGATGAGCTCCTCGTCGCGGCCAATCGTGCTGTGTCATCCGCCGAAGCGCAACGGATGCTCGGCATGCCCGTCTATCACTTTTCCGCAATTGTCGAAGAAGGGTTCCTGACCCCGATAATGACCACGAAAGACGCCCGGAAAAAAGGGGCGGTTCCATACTTCGCGGTGGAGGAAATCGTCGCGTTGAAGGGCAAGCTGGCGAAGCTCGCGACGATGTCGGATCCGGCGGGCGGACTCGTCGAAATTCCAAAGGCCACCCGATCGGCAAAATGCGGAGCGAGGGATTTCGTGCGTCTGCTGTTGAAGGGGGAACTGAAGAATGTCGCTCGGGCAAACAAGAAAGATGGGTACAGGGACATGCTGGTGGATCCTACAGAAATCAGACAGGCCCTGCTGACTGTCGGTCCAGGCACAGTTCTGCTTCCAATTCCGCAAGTGCGTAAGACGTTGACCGTGCAGGCGTCGTGCGTTCGAGCATTGATCGATTACGGCCAGCTCCCGGTTACGACCTCTGCAAGGCGGAAGCACAGCTCTAGATCGCGTTACGTGTGCCAGACCGATCTCTCCGCGTTTGGGTCGGCTTACGTTTCAATCGGTGAGCTCGTCGCATCGCTCGGCCGAAACGCCAGATGGATCGTGCGCCGCTTGACGGAATTTGGCGTTCAACCTGCCTTCGACAGAGATCTTATAGGCACCCGGTTCTTCCGCCGCCCAGAGGTGGCGCTGCATCTAGAAGAACTCTCGAAGACCAGACCGGCGCACGCAGCTGCGACCGAGGCCAAGGAACGTCACGATGAGAAGACTGTCGATTTCCCTGCCCCTGCATAGCGACGAGTCCGTCGCCAGCCATTGCTCGCGGCTCGCAGCTGCACACGACTTCCCAACGGCGCCCCCGTTCACTTGGCATCTGGGTATTAGCTTCGAGAAGCTCTGTAACGGCTCAGATCCTGAAATCGAGAGGTACTCCAATCTGACAGGTCTGGAAGGTGACGATTTGAAACGGGCCGCTATCCGGGTGACCGGTGACAAGGCCTGCATCGCTGGGGAGTGGACTTCAAAGCAGTTCCTCGCGCCTACCAGTCATCGCTTCTGTCCCGCCTGCCTCGTCGCGGAAGAGGCTCTCCCTCCGGGCAGGAAAGGATCGCGCGCATACTTCCGTCTCCACTGGTGCGTTTCCTCGATCCGCTCCTGCGAAACTCACGACTGCGCGCTCTCCGACGTCGCCGTGCCGCAGCGCCGTCATCCCGGCGACTTTTCAGCCAACAACCGAGATCTGGTGCTGGGCCCGAAGATGAACATCGTCCCGTCGCCTGCTTCTCCGTTGGATCGCTATGTGCTGGCACGGCTTCACAAGCGCCCGACCGCAGCCAAGTGGCTCGATGCCATGCCGCTGGACGTGGCTTGCCGCCTCACCGAAACGGTCGGCGCCATCGTCCGGCATGGTATTTGGTTCGATCCGAAGGAATTCGACGAGGTCGAGTGGTCTAAATGCGCTGTCGAGGGGTTTGCCGTCTCCGCCCAAGGACCGGAAGGCTTCTCTCACTTCATCCGTGGGCTCACCAGAGTCTTCTACCGCTCAGCAATTCATATCGGTCCGAGAGCTCTCTTTGGCCGACTCTTTGAGCTCGTAAAGGACACCAGCCAACAGGCGCCTTATACGCCGATCCGCCAACTCATCCAGACTGTCGCCATCGAGGAACTCCCGATCGGACCCGGCCAAGAATTTCTAGGCATTGTTCGGGAACGCAAACTTCACTCGATCACGTCCGCGTCGTTCGGGCTGGGGCTCGGCCGGGTCGATCTCCGTAACGCGCTGAGGGCGGCCGAGGTCATCACGCCTCAGACGGAAAACCTTCCCGATCATCAGGTCGTGTTTCCGGTGGACGCTCTCGACAGAGTTCGGCCATCCGCTCGCTGCAGCATGAAAGAGGCGATGCGACATCTCAACACGACGAGCAGCGAGCTCAACGCTCTATTGCGAGCAAATCTGCTCTTTGCAGTTCCGGGCAAGCGCTTCGGTTCAAAGCAGTTCTTGAACAGCAACGTCGAGCGTGCACTCAACTGGCTTCAGGCGCTTCCCGTAATTGGTCTCGACGACGGACTAATGACTTCGCCAACCGTCGCCGCTTTCGTCTCGGACCGCTCTCCGGCTACCGTGATGAAACTAGTATTTCGCGGTCAGGTGCACGCCGCGACCACCGGTGAAATGGGCTTCGCCGGCCTGGTTCTCGACGCAATCGGATGCGCCCGGCTGTGTTCCGATGGCAGACTGGCGGAACTCTCCTTCGCGAAGGCGAGAGCTGCGCTTCAGGTCTCGGCTCTCACCCTGGAGGCGCTGGTCAGGGAAGGCTTCATCGCGGGTAATGTGCGAAGCGGTCGAGACACCGAAAGAACCATCCCTCTAGACTCCCTCATTCGCTTCGCCGGCACCTATGTTTCCGGGTATCAACTGGCGAGCGTTCTGCGATCCACGCGTCCCCACATGGCTGCTCAGATCGCGACAAGCGGAATCCCGCCTGCAATCCCCATGAGCGTCGTCCATACCAATTTCTATCAGCGATCCCAGATCACCCTTTAAACAAGCGATCAGCGCAACGTCGAAGCCGGGCATTTTGCCCGGCTTTTTTTGTGCCTTTGAGCTGCGCGCGAGGCTCCAGCGGCATCGCCTTGAGCCATTTCAAGCTGCTTCCGAGCCAAATCAAAATGCCGTCACGCGAACGCGGTACGCTATTTCAAGTACTTGCAGAGGGGTTGAGCCAAACATGGCTGCTTTTTACAACGTTTTGAAGAACGAGCGAGACGCCCTCCTCTGGCACACGAGGGCCTCCGCGACGCAGACTGGGTGACGGGGTGCAACCGCGGCGCCGTTGACTCGACACGCTATGGTGGTTACTGGCGACTTAACTGCCGTGTTTTTCGGATTTCTCTCAAAGGGTTCAGCCATCGATGGCCACAGGTCTCATCGCCCTCCTCGACGACATCACTGCGATCGCCAAGATGGCTGCGGCCTCGCTTGACGACGTTGCCGCCCAGACGGTGAAGGCCAGCACCAAGGCCGCTGGCGTCGTGATCGACGATGCGGCCGTGACGCCACGCTATGTCGTTGGCCTGACGCCGGAACGGGAACTGCCGATCATCGCGCGGATCGCCTTCGGCTCGCTCAAGAACAAGCTGCTCTTCCTTCTGCCGGGAGCCCTTCTGCTCGGCTACTTCGCACCCTGGGCGATCACGCCGCTGCTCATGCTCGGCGGCATCTATCTCTGCTACGAGGGCGCCGAGAAGCTCTATGGTGCCCTCTTCCCCCATGCCGCCCACGCACATGAGGAAGCCGTGCTCGGCGCGACGAGCGATCCGGCAGCGCTCGAAAACGAGAAGGTTGCGGGCGCCATCCGAACCGACTTCATTCTTTCCGCCGAGATCATGGCACTGACGCTCTCGACCGTTGCCGACGCCAGCATCTACACACAGGCAGCAGTTCTGGCCGGGGTCGGCATCCTCATCACGCTTGCCGTCTACGGAGCGGTCGGCTTGATCGTGAAGGCCGACGACGCCGGCGTCGCGCTTGCCAAAAACCCCGTCGCGCTCCTGCGGCCGCTCGGCCGCGGACTGGTGCTCGGCATGCCCGTGTTCCTCAAGGCTCTCGCCGCCATCGGCACCGCCGCCATGCTGTGGGTCGGGGGCAGCATTCTCGTGCACGGCATGGCGCAACTTGGCGAGGCCGGGCCTGAACATTTCATCCACGACATCTCCGAGCATGTCGCGCAGGCGCTTCAGTTCGCGCCCGGGCTCGTCGGCTGGTTTGCGACCTCGGCACAGCAGGCACTGCTCGCCCTCGTCGTCGGCGCCATCACGATCGTCGTCTTGGGTAATGTCGTCGCGCCGATCTGGGGGCGTCTGCGCCCGGCAAAGCGCTAAAGGCGTTCGAAAGGTTTTCGGAAAGGAGGCCGCCTCCGGCCTCCTGCCAATCCGCAATCAAGCTTGCCGGAGCCGTTACCGCTTGTACTTCACCCCCGGCAGCACGCAGAGCATTTCATAAAGCAGGTTCGCCGCGGTGATCGCGGTCGTTCCAGTCGTGTCGAAGGGCGGGCTCACCTCGACGAGATCGGCGCCGACCAGGTTGAGACCGCGGCAGCCGCGGATGATCTCGAGTGCCTGGATGACGGTAAGGCCCCCGATCTCGGGCGTGCCGGTGCCCGGCGCATAGGCCGGATCAAGGCTATCGATGTCGAAGGTCAGGTAGGTCTTGTGGTTGCCGATCTTCGCGCGGATGCCTTCGATCAGCGGCACCAGCGACTTGTGCCAGCATTCCTCGGCCGGGACGACGGTGAAGCCCCTGTCGCGCGACCAGTCGAAATCGTCGGAAGCATAGCCGGTGCCGCGCAGGCCGATCTGGAAGACGAGATTGGGATTGAGGCAGCCGTCCTCATAGGCGCGACGGAACGGCGTGCCGTGCGCGATCTTCTCGCCGAACATCGTGTCGTTGATATCCGCATGCGCATCGACATGGATGAGGGCGACCGGCCCGTGTTTTTCGGCAATCGCCTTCAGGATCGGGTAGCTGATCGTGTGATCGCCGCCGAGGGTCAGCGGGATACAGTCATGCTTAAGGATCTCGCGGATGCCGCGGGTGATGATCTCCATATTGGCCGGCAGGTTGAAGGTGTTGATGGCGATGTCGCCGATATCGGCGACCTGCAGGCTTTCGAACGGGGCGGCGCCGGTCGCCATGTTGTAGGGACGGATCATCACGGATTCCGCGCGGATCTGGCGCGGTCCGTAGCGCGTACCAGACCGGTTGGACGCGCCGATATCCATGGGGATGCCAACGAAGCAGGCGTCGAGGCCTTCAGCCGAGGTCGCGGTGGGAAGACGCATCATCGTGCCGGGGCCGCCGAAGCGGGGCATATCGTTGCCGCCCAGCGGCTGGTTGAATTTTTCGTCCATGGAAGTTCTCCCTTTCTGTCGCCGGAACCCTAGCAGCCATTGCCACCCGAGAAATGCCCTTCGATCGAACGTTACTTCGATCGCGGTCAAACAAACATGCCCGATGCGGCAAAGGCCGGCGTCGATTGCCGTTTACGACGCCGCCGCGTCTCCCACACCTAGCCAAAGGGAGTGTTGCCCTCAAAGGACCCGCCAATCACTTTGGCGAAAACAAAAATACGCTGTTCTTGGGAGGAACCATGCAAAAGTTAACCCGCACCGCCCTGCGCTCCATGTTCGCCGCGTCGCTCGCCGCCATTGCGGCCTCAACGACCGCCCAGGCGCAGGACAAGCTGTTCATCTACAATTTCTCCGACTACTTCGCCGAAGACACCGTTTCGAATTTCCAGGCGAAGACCAGCGTTGAAACTCGGGTGGACTTCTACGATTCCCTTGAAGTGCTTGAAACCCGGCTGCTTGCCGGCGGCAGCGGTTTCGACGTCGCCTTCCCGAGCGCCACGGTCGGCGAGCGCCTGATCCAGTCCGGCGCACTGAAGCCGATCGATGTCACAGCGCTCAAGAACTACGGCAATCTCGACAAGGACCTGTTGAAGCTTGTCGCCGAGCACGACCCGGAGAACAAGTATCTCGTTCCCTACATGTGGCTGACGACGGGCGTTGCCTACAACGCCAAGCTGGTCAACGAGCGCCTGCCCGAGGCACCGGTCAATAGCCTCGACATGTTCTTCAAGCCCGAGATCGCCCAGAAATTCCAGGACTGCGGCATCGGCATCGTCGATGCGCCGAACGAGGTGATCCCGATCGCGCTCAACTATCTCGGCCTCGATCCCTATTCCACACAGGCGGAGGATCTCGACAAAGCCAAGGAACTGCTGCTGAAGCTGCGCCCCTTTATCCGGCACATGCAAAGCGGCCAGCTCGTGGCCGACATGGCCTCCGGCCAGCTCTGCCTGGCGCTGATGTGGAGCGGCGACGCCGGCATTGCAGCGGCCCGCGCCGAAGAGGCGGAGACCGGTGTTGCGGTCGCCTACTCGATCCCGAAGGAAGGCACGATCATTTCCTTCGACACGATGGCGATCCCGGCCGACGCACCGGATCCGGAACAGGCGCTGGCTTTCATCGACTATATCCTCGAGCCGAAGACAGTCGCCGCGATCAGCAATCGCGTCTTTTACGCCAACGCCAATGCCGCGGCGACGGCAGAGGTCGACGCCGGCATCCGAGACAACCCGAACATCTATCCGCCTGCCGAGGTCCGTTCCAAGCTCTTCGTCGACAAGTCGCTGCCACCGCGCCAGACGCGCGAGCGCACCCGCGTCTGGTCAGCATTCCGGGCCGGCCAATAGGCCAACCGTCAACAGCAGGACCAGATCCCGTGCCATCCTATATTTCGATCGAAAACCTGGCGAAGTCCTATGGCGTCGTCACGGCCGTCAACAACATCAACCTCGGCATCGAGAGGGGCGAATTCTTCTCGCTCCTTGGGCCCTCCGGCTGCGGAAAGTCGACGCTGCTGCGGATGATCGCCGGCTTCGAGACGCCGACCTCGGGCGCGATCAGGCTGGAAGGCGCCGACGTCACCGACGTTCCGGCGCATCGGCGTCCGACCAACATGATGTTCCAATCCTACGCGCTCTTTCCGCATCTGACGGTCGGCAAGAACATCGCCTTCGG
Source organism: Ensifer sp. ENS06 (assembly GCF_014852205.1). Taxonomy (NCBI): domain Bacteria; kingdom Pseudomonadati; phylum Pseudomonadota; class Alphaproteobacteria; order Hyphomicrobiales; family Rhizobiaceae; genus Ensifer; species Ensifer sp. ENS06. The sequence goes on from NZ_JACVBC010000003.1 coordinate 59,905, forward strand.
ATTGCACCAGGACGGTCTCGACAAGAGCGAGATCAGGAAGCGGATCGACGAGGTCTCGGAAAAGCTGCAGCTGACCGCACTGCTCGATCGCAAGCCGGCGCAGCTTTCCGGTGGCCAGCGCCAGCGCGTGGCGCTCGCCCGCGCACTGGTCAAGCGGCCGAAGGTGTTGCTGCTTGACGAGCCCTTGGGCGCGCTCGACAAGAACCTGCGCACCGAAACCCAACTCGAACTCGTCCGCCTGCAACGCGAACTCGGCCTCACCTTCATCATCGTCACCCATGATCAGCACGAGGCGATGACCGTTTCCACCCGCATCGCCATCATGAAGCAGGGACAGGTGCTGCAGGTCGGCTCGCCGTCAGACGTCTACGAGGCGCCGCGGTCGCGCTACGTCGCGAAATTCCTTGGCGAAACCAATGTCTTTGCCGGCGGACGATCGGAACGCGATGGCGAAGAACTGCGGATCGAAAGCGATGAGGCCGGCGGCGGTGTCCGCGCCGCCTTCACCGACCGGGTGGCGCTCGACCGGCCGTTCTGGGTTTCGGTCCGCCCTGAACGGGTAGAGCTTACAACTTCGGGCAGCGGCCTCGAAGGCACCGTGGAACAGCTCACCTATACCGGTGTCGAGAGACACTACCGCGTGCGGCTGAAGTCGGGCGCGACGCTCGACGCGCGCCGGGTCAATCTCGGCGCCGAGAGCGATCTTCGCGTCGGCGACCGCGTGTTCGCAAACTGGCCGCCGCAGGCAAGCCGGCTGCTGGCCGAATAGGAGGTCGACCCTTGTCTTCCATCGCCCATTCTTCCGCAGCCGCCCCCTCCGCAAAGGCGAACTGGGGCAAGCGCCTGCTGATCGCCATCCCCTATGCCTGGCTGCTCGTGTTGTTCCTCGCGCCCTTCGCGCTGGTTGCCGGTATCAGCCTTTCGACCGTCCGCCTCGGCATGCCGCCATTCGAGCCGCTGACCGCCTGGGACGGCTCGATCCTGAACCTTAGGCTCAATTTCGAGAATTTCCTCTATGTGCTGACCGACGACACCTATCTTCTGGCGTATCTGACGAGCCTCAAGATCGCGGCGATCTCCACGGCTGCCATGCTCTTCATCGCCTATCCCCTCGCCTATGGCATCGCGTCCTGCTCGCCCTCCTCCAGGTCCCTGCTGGTCTTTCTGGTGATCGTGCCGTTCTGGAGCTCGATGCTGATCCGCGTCTATTCCTGGATGAGCATTCTCAGGAACGACGGTCTTTTGAACGCGCTGCTTTTAAAGATCGGGCTGATCAGCGAGCCGCTGCGAATCCTCAACACCGAGACGGCGATCTATATCGGCATCGTCTACACCTACCTGCCCTTCATGGTGCTGCCGATCTATTCGACCTTGAGCAGCGCCGATCGGACTTTGATCGAGGCGGCGCGCGATCTCGGCTGCTCGCGCATCTCCGCCTTCTGGCGGGTCACCTTCCCGTTGAGCCTGCCCGGCGTGCTCGCGGGCTGCGCGCTGGTCTTCATCCCGGTGGTCGGTGAATTCGTGATCCCGGATCTCTTGGGTGGCGCCGACACGCAGATGATCGGCCGCGCCATCTGGCTCGAATTCTTCAACAACCGCGACTGGCCGATGGCCGCTGCCGTGACCATCGTCTTGCTCGCTCTGCTGGTCGTACCGATCGTCTATTTCCAGTCGCGCCAATCGCGTGAACAAGGCTGAGGAGCAAGCCATGACAAAACCAAGCTGGTTCAATCGGCTGTCGATCCTGTTCGGTCTTGCCTTCCTCTATCTGCCTATCGTCGTGCTCGTCGTCTACAGCTTCAACGGCTCGAAGGTCGTGACGGTCTGGGGCGGCTTCTCCACCCAATGGTATGCGACTGTTCTCAACAATCCCTCGATCATCGAGGGCGCGAAAGTCAGCTTCCTGGTCGCGGCGGTCTCGGCCACCGCCGCCACCCTTCTCGGCACGCTTGCCGCCGTCGTCATGGTGCGGCTGCGTCGCTTCCGTGGCCGGGCACTGCTGAACGGCATGCTGCTCGCCCCGATGGTGATGCCCGAGGTGGTGATGGCCGTGTCGATGCTTCTGATGTTCGTGACGCTCGGGATCGACCGCGGGCCGCTCACCATCACGCTGGCGCACACCACCTTCACGCTCTGTTTTGCGACTGTCGTGCTGCAATCGCGGCTGGTCGAACTCGACCCGTCATTGGAGGAGGCGGCGCGCGATCTCGGCTGCCCTCCGGCAAAGGCGTTCGTCAGCGTCGCCTTACCGAACATGATCCCGGCGCTCGTCTCCGCCTGGCTGCTGTCCTTCACCCTGTCGCTGGACGACCTGGTCATCTCGAGCTTCACGACCGGGCCGGGTGCATCGACCCTGCCGATGAAGATCTATTCACAGATCAAGTTCGGCGTGACGCCGGAGATCAACGCGATCTCGACGATTATCCTCGGCATCGTCGTGTTTGGATTGGTGGCCGCTCAACTGGTCTCGCGGCGCTCCGAACAACGGGTGAGCGCCGCGGCTTGAGGTAACTCTGAGGAAGATAGACTTCCCCGGAATTCCCGACAAATGCGCCGGGTCAGTGCGGCCTCAGCGCGCCAGCCGGCGAAAGATACGTGGCCAGCGGATCCTCGAAGGCATTGCTTGCCGAAGACACGGCATCGATAAACAGCGAGAACAATGCCGTCTGCGAAGTGATGTCGAGCTTGGCGTAGAGGTTGCGGCGATGCAGCTTGACGGTCGCCGGCGAGATGCCGAGCTTTTCGGCAGCACCCTTGACCGAGTAACCGCGCAGGATCATCTGCGCCACCTGGCACTCGCGATCGGTCAGCAGGCTGCGGCCAAAATTGCGCACCGCCTGCGCCAGGGCGCTTTGAAGCGGCGAGCCGTCGTCGCCCAGGCCTTCGGGTCTGAGGTCGCGATAATGCCGAAGCACGGCCATGCTGATGAGCGGCGCCGCATTCTGCAGGAAATCCTGATCTTCGCCGCTGAAGGCCGCGTGCGCATGGCGGCGCGCCAGAGAGATTGCGATCTTCGTGTCGGCATCGATGCCGATGAAGACGTTGAATTCGTCGTGCAGGCCCGAATGCCGGTAGTAGTCGCGGTAGTACTGCGACCGGTCGAAGGACGGATCGATTTGCCGCAGGCGATAAAGCCCGTCGTCGCCATTGTCGAGCGCCAGCCGGTAGAACGGATCCATCCGGTACGGCCCCTGCAGATAGGCGCGAATATCCGACAGCCCCCTGTCCGTGCGCCAGTCGTTAAACAGGATCTTCGGCGCGGCGTCGCGTCGATAGAGGAGCATCAGACCGGCATCGATCGCAATGTGCCGCTTGAGCGAATGTGTCAGCCGGTCCTGGAAATCCGAACGGCCCACCCCCTCCATCAGCGACAGCGCCAGATCGCCTACACCGGACACCTGCTGCGCCGGCGCGCAGACTTTGATGATCGTATCGTCGTTCATATTGTTCTCCTCCAAGCGCAGACTAGGCGAAGGTTGGGTTGGTCGCAAGTAACGGAATTTCACTACGGGATTTCCAAAACTATCTTTTGGCGAACCAAAACAACGGCATAGGTGGCCGACATCCGGCGGGGCAAGGCCTTGCGGCGCGGCACGGATGGCCCGCCTCGGAGCGAACCTAGCCCTTTGGCGTATTCCGAGCAGCGATACCGACGCCTAGAAAAATGATGCAAGCCGCACAGTAGATCCGCGGCAGGCAAGGCGGCACGTGACTGTCGAGACGGCATATTGATCTCGGACATCCCATCGTTCCGTAGAAGAATGAAACAACGAAACCCTGGCGCGCGGCCGATCGACTTGGCGCTCGTCTTTCTGAACTGGAGTGAACATGTCGAAGGTCATCAAACTCGGGCGCGATGGTGTCGGCCTCAACGCGCTTGAAAAATGCAGCGTCGTGCCGCCGGAGGCGATCCTTTCGGGCTTTGCGGACGAGCTCGGCGACGTTCATTTCGAAAGCCCCGATAAGGCCGTCGTCATCGGCACGTGGCAGTCGACGCCCTATGCGGAAATGCTCTCCTATCCCGATGGCAATGAATACAGCGTCATCCTCTCTGGCAAGGTCGCGATCACCAACCCGGATGGCTCGGTCGAGACCTTTTCGGCGGGCGAAAGCTACGTGCTTCCAGCCGGCGTCGAAGTGCGTTTCGAAGTGCTGGAGACGATGCGCAAGGTCTACGTCCTCTACACCGCCCCTGCCGCGAAGTGATGTGAGCCGTCCTCATGACCCAGGTAAGAAACAAAGCCCTTGCAGACGTGACGATGACGCCCTTCTGGCTCGACCGGCCGGATGCGCCCGAGCCGCGAGAGCGACTGACGCGTCATCTGAAGGCCGACCTTCTCGTTGTGGGTGGCGGCTTTACCGGGTTGTGGGGCGCCATCCAGGCAAAGCAGCGCCAGCCCGAGATCGACGTCATTCTGATCGAGAAAGGCTCGGTCGCCAACGGCGCCTCGGGTCGGCCGGGCGGTGTCGTCTCAACCTCGGTCATGCACGGGCTGTCGAACGCCGTGCGCATTTTCCCGAAAGACATCGCAGCGCTCGAGAAGCTCGGCCAGGAGAACATGCACGGCTTTCTCAAGACGCTTGAGGAGCATGCGATCGACTGTCATGCCGAGTGGGGCGGGGAGCTAACGGTCGCGGTCGACGACGCCCATATCGAAGCGCTGCACGAGGAGCACGAGCTTCACCTGAAGTACGGCCACCAGGCGGTCTTCCTCGATCAGAGCGCCGTCCGCGCCGAAATCAATTCGCCGCGCTACAAGGCCGGCGTCTGGTCGAAGCATATCTGCGGCACGGTGCATCCGGCGCTGCTGGCGTTCGGACTGAAACGGGTCGCGCTCACGCTCGGCGTACGGATCTTCGAAAACACCGAACTGACAGGCCTTGAAGACCTCGGCGACCGGATGAAGGCACACGCGGCTTCCGGCAGCGTGACCGCGCCGAAGGTGCTGCTCGCCACCAACGCCTTTGCCGCCGGCCACAGGAAGATCAAAAACAGGGTCGTCGCCGTGCGCGATCGGGTGCTGGCGACAGAGCCCCTGGCAGCGGAGCAGATGGCAGCGATCGGCTGGAGCCATCGTCAGGGCGTTTACGACACTCGCACCCAGATGAACTACATGCGGCTCACCAAGGACAACCGGATCATCTTCGGCGGCCGCCTCGCCTATGCCTTCGCCGGCGATCCGTTTCCGTCGATCGACCGGGAACTCGATACCTATGAGCCCCTTGCCGCCGCTTTCTTCGACACCTTTCCACAGCTCGAAGGCCTGCGCTTCAGCCATGCCTGGAGCGGGCCGATCGACCTCAGCACCCGCATGGCCGTACACTTCCAGCGTTACCATGACGAAAAGGTCGTTTATGCCGGCGGCTATTCTGGCTTCGGCGTCTCGGCCTCACGTTTCGGCGCGCGCATAGCGCTCGATATCCTCGACGGCTCGAAGACCCCGGAGAGCCGGCTGGATTTCGCCACCAGCCTTCCGAATACGATCCCACCCGAGCCGTTCCGCTGGCTCGGCGCCCAGATCACCATGTATGCGCTCGACACCGCCGACAAGTCCGGTGGCTGGCGCAGGCCGTGGCTCAAGATGGTCTCGGCCATGGGCTTCCCGCTCAGTTGATCATGCGTTTCCCGGCGGCTTCAAAGGGCAAGCGGAGCCGAGACTTTCGGCTCTGCCACCGGGCGATGGCGGTGGCCCATCCGGCCCGGGAGCAACGGTGGTAGTAAATCGTTAACCATGATTAGATAGCCAAAGCTACCCATTCCGCTGGCTGATTCGCGAGCGTTCGTAGCACCGGCGGCACCCATGCGACAAACACCGCTCGCGGTCCTTTCCAAACGCCTCGGCCTTTTCACGGCACTAGCCTCTCTTGCCGTCTCGACACCGGCGCTTGCCCAGTCCGTTTGGACCGGGGGAGCCGACAACGAATTCGGCAACGGCGCGAACTGGGCGCCCGCCCTGCCCGGCGCGAGCGACGCAGCGGAGGTCAACACCGGCTCTCCGCAGGTCAACGACGGCCGTACGATCCGCCAGCTTGGCGTCGACGGCGGCAATGTCACCATCTCCAACACCGGCGCGCTGACCGTCACCAACGGTAGCACGATCAATTCCGGGAGCGTCAGCATCAACGCGGGCGGCGCACTCACCTCCAATGTCGAGCTGAACGGCGGCAGCCTGTCGATCGATGGGGACCTCAACGGAAGGCTGACGCTGAACAACGGCAACGTGTCGGTGAACGGAACGCTGGACAGCGCCAGCGTCGGCAGCGCCACGTCGCTTTCCAACAACGGCGAGGTTGGTGACGTCAAAGTCTCGGCTGGGGGCACTTTCGTGAACAACACCGGCGCCGTCGCCGGCGCGACGGTGAATGCCGGCACCGCCTCCAACGCCGGAACCATGGGCTCGCTGACGAACACCCAGGGGAACTTCACCAACAATACCGGCGGCACGATCACCGGGAAAACGACGGTGGCGGGCGGAACCGTCACCAACAACTTCGTCGTCACCGACGCGGATGTCGCGGCAGCGGCCGCCTTCGTCAACAACAATGGCGCAACTGCGGGCGCGATTACCAACGCCGGCACGGTCTCGAACGCTGGCACCATCGCATCGGTGCGCAACGACGCCGGAAGCTTCACGAACAATTTCGGCGGCGAAGTGACCGGCGAAACCACGGTCTCTGGCGGCGCCGTCACCAACAACGCGACCCTCGGTACGGTCACCGTCGGCGCGGGCGGCACCTTCACGAACACGTCGGGGGCAAGCGCCGGCGCGGTCACCAACAGCGGCGCCGCGTCGAATGCCGGCACGATCGCCGGACTTACCAACACAGCCGGAAACTTCGCCAACAATGCCGGTGGCACAGTCACCGGCAAGACGACGGTTACAGGCGGCACCGTGACGAACAATTTCGTCGTTAGCGACGCCGACGTCGCGGCCGCGGCAGCCTTCGTCAACAACAGCGGCGCCGTGGCCGCCAACGTCACCAACGCCGGCACCCTGTCCAATGCCGGAACCATCGCTTCCGTGCGCAACGATGGCGGATCCTTCACCAACAACGGCAACGGCACGGTGACCGGAAAGACAACCGTCGCCGGCGGCAGCGTCGTCAACAATGCGGCGCTCGCCGACGTCGAGATCGGTGCCAACGGCACTTTCACCAATAACAGCGGCGCGACTGCCGGGGCAGTTTCCAACGCCGGCACCGGGTCGAACGACGGAACCATCGCTTCGCTCGCAAACAGCGGCGGCCTCTTCCAAAACACCGGCACGATCAGCGGCGCGGCGAGCATCACGGGCGGCGCGCTCGTCAACCAGGGCACAGTCGCCGGGACGGTCGAAATCTTCGACGGCGGTCTCTTGTCCGGCAGCGGCATCGTCGGCAGCCTGACGGTCAATGCCGGCGGCGTGGTCTCTCCCGGCCCGGGCATCGCGGTTGCCACCGTCAACGGCGACCTGACGTTCCGTTCGGGCTCGATCTATCAGGTGGATGTGGATGCGGCGGGGCAATCCGACCGCCTGGCCGTTTCGGGCGCGCTTTCGCTTGAGGGCGGCAGGCTAGCGGTCCTCGCCGGCAGCGGCGTCTATGACCCGTCGACGAGCTACACGATCGCTTCCGCCGGCACTGTCAGCGGCCGGTTCCATGCGGTGACAAGCAATCTTGCGTTCCTGTCGCCGACGCTGACCTATGGCGCCACCGGCATCGATCTGAGGCTCGACCGGAACGACGTTGCGTTCGCGGACCTCGCAGAAACCGCCAATGGGCGCGCAGCAGCAAGCGCTGTCGAAGCGCTGGGCGTCACGAGCCCGCTCACGCTGGCCGTGCTCTCGCTGGATGATGCAACGGCCGCAAGCGCCTTTTCCCAGCTGAGCGGCGAGGTACACGCCTCAGTCAAGAGCGCGCTGATGTGGGACAGCCGTTTTCCGCGGGACGCCATTCTGGAGCGCGCGGGCTCGGCCGTCTCGACCCTTCAGGAAACCGAGGACGCCGTCTTCTGGACGTCGGGTTTTGCAGGCGCGGGCCATTTGTCCGGTGACGGCAACGCAGCCGCTATCGGTAACCGCACGGCGGGTGTCCTCGTCGGCGCTGATACGGCGGTTTCCGACGATTGGCGCCTCGGTGGGATCCTCGGCTACAGCCATCTCACCGTTCAGCCGCAGGCGCGTGTCGATGCTTACCATGCGGGCCTCTACGGATATGGGAACATCGGGGCGCTGAACCTTGCAGGCGGCGCGATCTATAGCCACAACGAGGTTTCGTCGGAGCGTGACCTCGCCTTCGGCTCGTTCACAGACCGCCTGACCGCCGACTACGACAGCACTGTTGCCCAGGTGTTCGCCGACCTTTCCTTCACGCTCAGCGCAGACGACATCAGGCTTCAGCCGTTCGCAAACCTGGCCTATGTCTATCTCGATACCGATGCGTTCAAGGAAAACGGTAGTTCGGCGGCGCTCTCGGCAGAAGGTGCCACTGACGACGCCATGCTTACGACCATCGGCGTGCGCTGGTGGGCGAATCTGCCGATAGACCAAATGCCGATCTCAGCCTCCGGCATGCTCGGCTGGCGCCATGCGGAAGGCGACCTTTCGCCGTCCGCGCGCCTTGCCTTTGCCGGTGCCAGCCCCTTCACCATCGCAGGCGTGCCCATCGCGCGCGATGCGCTGGTGGTGGAAGCGGGCATTTCCGCCCGGCTCTCCAAATCCGCGCGGCTGGCAATCACCTATCTCGGCGAATTCGGCGACGGCGCGCGGTCGAGTGCCGGCCGCGCAAACCTGATCGTCGATTTTTGACGCGCATGTCTCCGACCAGGACGTTCAGCAGCCGGTCGCGCTAGCCTCACGGCTGGACCTTGGCGACCGATCCGGCTCCGGCGAAGAGGTCCGGATAGGAGCGTTCCAGCGTTCCGGCGATCGCGGCGGCGAAGCGCTCGTTGGCGATCCGGTTCGGGTGCGCATCCGATGGCGATACCCACAGCGTTTCGGGAACGAGATCCTCGACCGAGGGGCGAAGATCGAGGAAGGGAACCCCCTCGCTTTCGGCGATCTTCTCGACCGCGCCGGTGACTTCCGGGAACGGATACTGCTTGACTTCATGCAGTTCGGGATAGTTGACGAGCACGAGCTTGATGCCACGTTCGCGGCAGAAGCTGATCAGCCGCCGCATGGCATCCTGCCCTTCCGTCCAGCCGGGCTGGTCGTCTTCATAGAGGCCCCGGTAATAGGCCTTCCAGTCCGCCCGACCGAGGAAGATGCGCGAGATTTTGTCGACCGCCGAGGCGAGTACGACATAGGCCTGCGAATACTCGCCCCAGCCGACCTCGTGACGGCGCGGCGTCGGCTCGGCATCGTTGATGAAATAGTTGAGGACGACCACGTCCGGCTTGAGCTCGACGCCCTTGGTCATGAAATAGGCGACTTCCATCTGGGTGTTGTAGTTGCCGACACCGGTGTTGATCACCTCGTATTTCGGCGCCCCCTGGCTGCCGCCGTTGAGGACCGTTTCCAGCAGCCTGGAGGGCGTATCTTCCTCTTTGACGCCCCAGCCGAAGGTCAGCGAATCCCCGAGCATCATCACCCGCGTCGTCCCGGCGGCAACCGGGCCGATTTCGCGGTTGCGCAGGCCGATCGAGTTGATGCTGACCGGCACACCCATGAAGACGCCGCTCGAATTGGGAATATGCTCGTGGCCGATCGCCGGCTCGGCGCTGACCCGTTTCAGGTCGCGGGCGTATTTCCACATCTCGAGGTCGAAATCCATGCCGTTGTCGAAGACGGTGCGCGCCATGCCTTCGATCATGAGGCCGCAAAGGGCGAGGCTGAAAGCCGTCGCGAGAACCGCAAGCAGGGCTCGCTTGAGAATGGAGGATTTCCGGACGCTGTTTTGTTCCATTTGAACGACGCGTGTTACATTGGAATTCATCGGATCTTCCTTTCAGGTCCGCCGATTACTGTCCGACCTGAGAAAACTTCAGGCAATCTGGCTCCACCGGAGCGGTTTTTACGAACTGGTGCTCGCCGACCGTCAGGCCCTTGCCGCCGCTCCAATCATTGACCAGCCACTGGTCGATCGCCTCGGCCACAAGAAAATGTCCGAGCGGAGAAAGGTGCTTGTCGCCGATGCCATAGGTTTTCATCGGATCGTTGGCGGAGAGCTTTTCGGTCGGATCGACCACGTACACTCCGGGCGTCGCAGCGGCGAGCGCCTTGATCATTTCGCGCTGCTTTTCCGGCTGCAGGCCGTCGTCGCGACCAACCAGTTCCGCCCAGCCCGGGAGGATGACGACGAGCAGCTCGGCGCCGTTGGCGCGGGCATCGTCGGCAAGCCGGACGAACAGGCGCCGCGTCAGCTCGATCGCATGGCCGATGTCACGCCGGGACGCCCGGTCGCCAACATAGGGTCTGAGCAGGGTCGAGTAGAACCAGTTGTAGAGCTTGCTGTTCTGCCACAGGTACAGATGTGCCTGCAAAGCGAGGCTGGGCTTCTTGGTTCCGCTACCGGCCGGCTCGACCGTGATATCGATGGACGAGGGCGTCAGAACCGCACGCTCGGCATTGTCCTCAAGGTCGGTGCTCAGCGAGAGCCCGACGACGACGAGGTTATGAGGGATGCTGTGGCCCTTGTCCTCATAGACCCGGATCTCGTTCGGCTGGCCGTAGCCGCCGGTGCCGTAGTTCTTGAGCAGCAGTTGCGGGTGCCATGCGTTCAGGAGCGAGCTGAAGGTTTCGCTTTCCTTGACGAGCGAGCCGCGCACCATGGAATCGCCGAGGACGAACACCGGCGAACCCGTGCCCGTCGCATTGTCGCGGAAACCGTCGCGGTTGATCTGGACGCGGTTCCAAGGATCGAGCGGGCTGAAGCGCTCGAAGTAGCTGTTGCCCGGTATTTCCGTATAGCCGTAGAGCGCGTGCGACTGATGCCGCCCCCGCGGCACGCCGCAATAGACATATTCGCCCTCGCCGACCGGAAGCTGCAGGCTCGGCACCAGACGCAGCAGCAGTTCGCACAGCAGAATGGCGACAAGTCCCGAAACGAGAATGATCAGCCCATCCATGACACCGCCGAAATTGCGCGAACGGCGCATGCGTTGCAGGATTCCGCTCGATTGAGGCTTGTTCTGATCGATGAAATCCGCAGGCGTCGCCGTCGGATTGTTGTTGTTGAGCGCATCCTGACGTTCGGCTTTTCGGGGCATGTCAGCTGACACCTTGATTGTGCGATCTGTGTTGAAGCATTTCGGATGATTGCCGCATCGCCCGGTTCACGCGCTTCCGGCCTCGCGCCAATAGGACCGTGCCAGGCTGGCGAGATAGGTGGTCGTGCGCCTCGATGTCTTTGCGACGGAGGGACGCTTCGGTTCGTCGGAGCCTGCGTGTTCGCCAGTATCTGCGAGCCGGATGCGCTTGGAGGAATCCGGCCGCAGGAGCTCGATCGGTCGAAGCAGCCCGGGCAAAGTCCCGTAGCCGGTCAACTGATCGCGAAACAGGCTGGTCGCGGCATAGACGACATCCGCCGTCTCGACCGCTTCCCGCACGCGGGCATCATCCGAAATCTTGACGTAAAGCACGCCAGGAATGAAAAGAGGCAACGTCGGCACCACGGGATCCAGGATCCGGTTGACCGCGGCCGGCGTCACCTCGTTTAAAACGAAGACGGTAAGCCGCTTCTGGCTCAAACGATAACCCTTTATGATTATCTCGACCGGAAGCCGACCGTCTGTTTCAGCTATTTCAATAACACTTTGAACATGCATAGTGGCTCTCCGGAACAGAGAAGAACACCGTCAATATCTTCAGAATACGAAAACATGAACTTATTCGTTATATAGCGACATGAGCTTCGGAGGTTTCACTTCTCTGCCGGAGACGCCTTACAATTCCGAACTCTATCCTAGGATTTTCGTTCTGAATATATCCAGATGGATATACTCCGGCCCTGTTTCTTACAGTTCGCTTGCGGCAGAAAGCGCCGGTAGCGGCGTCTCGTCGCTGGCTGGATGTTTTCGAAAGGGGAGGCTCAGGCCAGAAGCAGGGGGCCTGCAAGCGCGGGCGACGCCGTCATAGTGGGCTCTTCGGGAGCCGGTTCGCCAGATTGGCCAGCTCGACGCGCGTCGAGATTCCGAGCTTGCTGTAGATGCTGTGGAGATGCAGCTTGACCGTGCCCGGCGATATGCCGAGCCGGGCACCGATCTCCTTGCTGCGGATCCCCGAGGCCGCCAGCCGCGAGACCTCGATCTCGCGCTGTGTCAGGAGGTCGACGCCCCGGGTCTCAACGGCCTCCTGCGCGCGTATCCGCTCGATCGCGGACTTCAGCGCCTGATCCTGGAAATAGGTCTTGCCGCTGGCCACGACATTCATGCAGTCGAGCAGGGTGTCCGGGGCCTGTTCCTTGAGGACGATGCCGTTCACTCCGAGCCGGATCGCTTCGGCAACCTGATCGTCACCGATATCAGCCGTCAGGATGACGATCGCGATCTGCTGTCGGTGGGCGCTGCGCACCCGGCGTATGAATTCGAGCCCGTCCATATGCGGCATGCGAAGATCTGCGACGACGATATCGGCGCCCCGCTCGGACAGAACCTGCAGCGCATCGGTCGCACGCTCGCAGGTCGCCACCACCTCCCAGCCGGGCACGGTCTCGATCAGCCGGCGAAGCCCGTCGAGCACGATCAGATGATCGTCGACGACGACCGCGCGCAACGCTATTGCGGCATTGGCAGCATGACGACCACTCGAGTCCATTCCGCTATCCTTTCGATCGCAAGTTTTCCGCCACGCGCTGCCGCCCGTTCACGCAGGCTCCGCGGTCCGATTTTTTCTCGTTCAAGCTCGGCATGGTCAAGACGCTCACCATAACCGAAGCCGACCCCGTCGTCGTCGATCGTCAGCACGATCGATCCGTTGTCGATGCTGAGCGTGATCCTGACCTTCTGCGCGCCGCCGTGCCTGACCGCGTTGGCGGTCGCTTCGGACGTCATGCGCGCAAGCTCGTAGGTCAGCGCCAGCGGCAGGTCGATGCCGGACGGCGGGTCGAAGGCGATCGAGACGTCGATCTGCCATTGCTGCCGCAGCCGTGCGGCCACCGCTTCCAGTTGACGCTCGAGCTGCATTTCGCCGGTAGCCTGGAGATTGCCACCCGGCTCGAGCGCGCGGATGAAGCCGCGAAGCTCCCGCTGTTCTTCGAGCAGCATCGCCTGGATGGCCTCGAGGCGTTCAGCAAGCACATCCGGCCCCGCATCCTTGAGCTTGCGCAGCGACTGAAGCTGCAGTGCTGTGCCCGCAAGCGCCTGAAGCACCCCGTCGTGCAGGTCGCGGCCGATGCGGATGCGCTCGTCGACGGCCGCCTCGTCACTCAGGCGTCTAACCAGGATCGCCTGTTCGAACAGCGCCTTGATCCTGTCGGCGATGATCTCCGCGATCGCCACGTCATCGAGCGTGAGCGCAGGCGGCTCCAGAACGAAGAGGCGCGCCTGCAGATCGTCGACCTGGAAGAAGGTCGAGACCGCGGCGTTGATGTTGAAAGCTTCCACAAGCGCTGGCGAGATCGGGGGATCGGGATCCGACCATTGATGAAACCGCCCCTCGCCGATATGCACGAGAACGCGACCACGCGCGGCCTCGGTGACAAGCAGGCTGCTGCGCAGCAATTTTTCGTCCGTCCAGGTACCGAAGGCATCAGGCGGCATCTGCATGACCTCGAGTTCGCCTTCGTTCCACAGGGCCGCATAGGTCCAGGGCTCCTCCGCATCGGTCCACAACAAGAGGGCCCGCGGAACCAGCATGACATGGGCGGCATAATCGAGGGCCGCGCGCGCCGGCCACTCGCGTCCCCGCGGCTGGCTCGGTGTTCGCTGCACCAGCCGAAGAAGCTCGGCCCGGACCGCCTCCTGGTGTGCGCCCAGCCAGACGAGCAGCGCAGCCGCAACGAAGATGAAGAGGATCCGCGAGGCGTTCGTCGTCGTATCGGCATCCGGATCGAGCATATCGCCGGCATCGAAGTAACCGAGGTAGAGCAGGGCCGCCAGGCAGACGAGACCGGTGTAGAGCGCCCCGCGCCAGCGCCAGTGCAGCGTCGCGGACAGCAAAGTGAACGGCATCAGCATGAAGAACGGGCTTGCCGGGCCGTCGGTCATCGACATGAAGATCGCAAACGCCGCGACATCGATGATGTGACGCACCAGCGTGCCGCGCACGCGCGAAATCTCCGTGCGCCAGACGAGGAAGGCGGCCGCGATGGCATAGAAGAGATAGCCGATCAGCAGGAAGTAGATGGGCTCTGGCGGCAGCGGCACGTGAACGGAATCGAGCCAGGCGATCCAGACGCTGCCGAGCGCCAGCAGAATGCGCCCGACGGCGATCACCTTGTCGGAACGAGCTCGGAAGGTGTTCGTCCAGACCTTGCGGCCGGACGCCTGGTCCAGATCCATCGGCGCGCCGGCACCGTGTGGTGGAGCGGCCGCCGTCGGGCTCACGCGGCGGGCGCTGAAACGGTTTGACGGCTCTAGCTTCATGCCAAGTCTCCGCTCTGCGCCGCCCCTTTGAAAACAACCCTGCGCGTGACGAGCGAGAATAAATCAAATCGCGGCCACCGACCGTCGCCGACCGCATCTTCGACGACGAGGACGGCACGGCCCTGGCAGCCGCTGCAATCAGCATATTCAAGTGTCGTCAGCATACGCTCGTCTCTTCCAGCGCTCAAATGCATTCGCCACCAGTATAGCCAAGGTTACGCGCGCGCGCCCGGACCACACGAACCTTGCACTGCTGCAGGCAAGCCCTGGAACAGGGCCGACCGGCGGACATCAACCCGAGTATCAGAAGATCGCGCCAAGAATCGTAAGCCGGATATGACCCTCTATATCCATTGGCATATTGACCTACCCCAGTATTTGCCGCTCATATTCTCCCAATATAAATGACTAAAGAGTTTTTCATTCGTCGGCACAATGAAAATTGTGCGTTTTTTAGCTAACCGCTTTGAGGTGGATAGCAATGAGCATTTCTCACGGACCACTGAACGAGAAGCCCCCGGAAGGACCGTCGAACAGAAGTTTCGGCTACACCGTCGGTGGCATCCTTACCCTGATCGCGCTCGTGAAATGGTGGCGGGCTTCCGAGATTACGACCGTAACGGCTGTGCTCGCCCTGATCGGCGTGGTTCTGGTCGTGCTGGCCCTGATCGCGCCTTCGACCCTGACACGCGCCAACCATCTCTGGATGCGGCTCGGCCTTGTGCTGTTCAAGATCGTCAATCCGGTCGTGATGTTCCTGATCTACGTCACGACCTTCGTGCCGATCGGCATTTATCTCAGGCTTCGCGGCAATGACGCGCTGACCGAACAGTTCGACAAGAACGCCAAGACCTACTGGATCGACAAGCCACAGGGCGAAGCAGCCCAGGCAACGATGAAAAACCAGTTCTGAAATTTGAAGAACCTATCCCTTATTGTATCGGACAGAGGACACGAAAATGGACCTTGCTAGGGAACTCCTGTCTTACATGGGCAACCGGAAGAAATACTGGTTGCTGCCGATCCTGGTCATGACGACCATCTTCGGAACCCTGGTGGTACTGACGCAGGGAACGGCCGTCGCCCCCTTCATCTATACGCTGTTCTAGGCGGCACCATCGTGCGTATCCTCGGTATCTCGGCCTTTTACCACGATAGCGCGGCCGCGCTCGTCGAAGACGGGCGCATCGTAGCCGCTGCACAGGAAGAGCGCTTTACGCGCCGGAAACACGACCCCGATTTTCCGGCGCGGGCAATAGAGTACTGCTTGTCGGAAGCAGGCTGCACCATGAACGACATCGACCATGTCGTCTTCTACGAAAAGCCGTTCCTGAAGTTCGAGCGGCTTGTCGAGACCTATCTTGCGACAGTGCCGCACGGCTTCAGTTCGTTTCGCGTGGCGATGCCGGTCTGGATCAAGGAAAAGCTCTTCCAGAAGAAGATGCTGCGCAAGGATCTCGGCAAGCTTGTCGGCAAGAAGGAATGGGATGGCTCGCTGCTTTTCACCGAGCACCACCAGTCCCATGCAGCGAGCGCCTTCTTTCCCTCGCCCTTCGCCTCAGCCGCAGTCCTCACCATGGACGGCGTCGGCGAGTGGTGCACCACATCGCTTGCCCATGGCCATGACAATCGCCTCGACTTCCTGAAGGAGCTGCATTTCCCGCACTCCCTTGGCCTGCTTTATTCGGCCTTTACCTATTACACGGGCTTCAAGGTCAATTCGGGCGAGTACAAGGTGATGGGGCTTGCGCCCTACGGGCGGCCGCGTTTTGCGCAGACGATCCTCGACAACCTGATCGATCTCAAGGACGACGGCTCCTTCCGTCTGGACCAGCACTATTTCGGTTATTGCACGGGCCTGAAGATGACCTCGCCGGCCTTTCACGACCTCTTCGGAGGCGAACCCCGCAAGCCGGAATCGCCGCTGACCCAACGCGAGATGGACCTTGCGGCCTCCGTGCAGGTCGTGACCGAAGAGGCGGTCATGCGGCTCGCCCGCTATGCCCGGCGCCAGACAGGCGAAAAGAACCTCTGCCTTGCCGGTGGCGTCGCGCTCAACTGCGTGGCGAACGGCAAGTTGCTGAAGGCCGGGATCTTCGACGATATCTGGATCCAGCCCGCCGCAGGCGATGCGGGCGGCGCCCTCGGGGCGGCCCTCTCGGTCTGGCACGAATATCTTGGAAGCGCGCGTGTCGTGAAGGACAGCGATTCCATGTCGGGCGGCTATCTGGGACCGGCCTTCGCGCAAGGTGAAGTCGAGCAGCGGCTTGCCAACGCCGGGGCGAACTTCGAGGTCCTCTCGGACGAAGAGATCACCTCCTCCACCGTCTCGGCGCTGACCGAGGAAAAAGCGGTCGGCTGGATGCAGGGGCGGATGGAATTCGGACCGCGGGCTCTCGGCGGACGGTCGATCCTCGGCGACGCCCGTTCGCCGACGATGCAGAAGATGCTCAATCTCAAGGTCAAGTATCGCGAGAGCTTCCGTCCCTTCGCTCCGTCGATCCGGCGTGAAGACCTGTCGGACTGGTTCGATATCGACACCGACAGCCCTTACATGCTGCTTGTCGGCGACGTCCTGGAAAGCCGCCGCCTGCACGCCAATCACCCGCAGGAAAATCTGTTCGGCATCGATCTGCTCAACGTGCCGCGCTCGGAAATACCGGCGGTGACCCATGTCGATTACTCCGCCCGTATCCAGACGGTGCACCGCGAGACCAACCCGCGTTACTGGGAGCTGTTGACCCGGTTCAAGGCGCGCACCGGCTGCCCGGTGCTCGTCAACACCAGCTTCAACGTGCGTGGCGAGCCGATCGTCTGCAATCCCGAAGACGCCTATCGCTGCTTCATGGGAACGGAGATCGAGCGCCTCGTCGTCGGCAATTGCATCCTGAAGAAGGAAAACCAGCCGGAGCACCTGAAGCAGGACTACAAAGAGAACTTCGAGCTCGACTAGAACCGGCCACGTAATCTGTTCCTTCAGAACGCCGGGCCGCAGCAGCGACCCGGCGTTCTAACGTCCGGCACGCAGCCGCGAGGCGCTTCGGCCGGAGGGCGCGACGCCGAACTCGCTCGTCAGCAGCTTGACGAAAAACGGCACCAGCCCCGATTTCGCCCGCGATTTGTCGAAGGCTGCCTGGAATGGCGCCCTGTAGCTGAAGAGGTCCGGGCGGATCGGCCGCAGCAACCCTTCGCTGACATAACGGCTGGCGAAGTGATCGGGCAGATAGCCGAGATAGCGCCCGGAAAGGATCAGCCGCGCCTCCGCTTCCATGTCGCTGACCGTCGCGCGCGGATTGGCGATCGAGAAGATCTTGAGGTCGCGCGCATTCCAGTAGGAGCGACCGATCAGATTGTAGGACCGGATGTCGTCGATTTCGATCGTGCTGTCATCGCGGGAAAACAGCGGGTGCTCGGCCCCGCAATAGAAGCGCTGCGTCTCCTCGTAAAGATCGACATATTCGAGCCCCAGCGTCGTGCGCGGGAAGCTCGCGATCGCGATGTGGAGCTCGCCCGTTATCACGTCGCGCAACAGTTCATGCGGCGGTCGGGTGACGATCGAAAGCGCCACCTCGGGCGCTTCATCCGTCATCCGCGCAAAGACGCGGGTCAGACGGGAGGCCGGGTCGGACAGGGTGTTGTCGATCAGACCAACGGAAAGCGTGCCGTTCAGCCGGTGTTGCAGCCCCTTCATGCGGATATCGAACTGGTCGATCGTGCCGAACAGGCGCTTGGCCTCCTCGTAGACTGCACGCCCCTCCTCGGTAAGACGGAAACCGGACCGGCCCCGCTGGCAAAGGATTAGACCCAGGCGACTTTCCAGCGCCGAGATATGGTTGGAGATCGTCGAGAGCGACAGGTTGAGCTCGCCCTGTGCAGCCGCAAAACCACCCGCCTCCACGATCGTCACGAAGATCCGCAGCAGCCGCACATCCAACGAGTCCAACGCCATTCCATCGCGTCCTTAGCTTGATAAGCTCCAAAGTGAAGAGCAATTATTATGAATTTTCAGGCACCAAGCTAGTGCACCATGGCCCTGAACGGCAAATCGGCCGGCGCTGGTAGCGCCGGCCGAGCGTGATCTGGATCGGTGGGAAGGCTGCCGATCGACGTGTCCTCGCACGGCGACCGGTAGGAGACGGACGCTGCCGCCCCCGATCAGGGCCGGCGATAGACCTCGTTTCCGGCGAGATAGGTCGCCTCCACCTTGCGCTCGCGGATCGAACGGTCGAGTGGATCGGACAGAGTGCCGTCGATCACGACGAAATCCGCCCACTTTCCGACGCTGATCGAGCCGATCTCACCGCCCCAAGGTGTCATGTCGGCACCCCCCTGGGTGAGACCATGCAGGGCCTGGTCGAAGGTGACCGCTTGCTCGGGGTGCCAGGGACCATCACCCAAGCCAAAGGGGCTCTCGCGGAAGACGGCATCGTTGATCTGAGTCAGCGGGCTCAGCGGCGATGTCGGCCAGTCCGAACCGAACACCAGCGGTACGCCGGCGTCGAGCATCGAATGCCAGACATAGGCCCGCGGCTCGCGATCGGTACCGATGCGTTCGGTGATGTACTTACCGATCGTGCCGGTCGCATGGTTCGGCTGCATCGAGGCGACGACACCGAGATCCTTGAAGCGCTGGATGTCCTTGGTCTCGACCACCTCGATATGCTCGATACGGTTCGGCTGCGGCCGCGGCACGGACGCTTCGGCGAAAGCGTCGAGAACGAGGCTGACGCCGCCATCGCCGATCGCATGCACCGCCGTCGGGAAGCCGTTTTCGTTGGAGGCCTTGATTGCCGCCGCCAGCTGCTCCTTGGTCTCGAAGGGCTTGCCCTTCCAGCCGTGCTGGTCGGAATAGTCCTCATGCATATAGGCGGTGCGGGTCGAGAGCACCCCGTCGATCACCGACTTGGTGTAGCCGAGCTTGAGCATCGGCCCCTTTACCTCCTGCTCGCCGGAATCGGCGGCCGCTTTGTCGACCTCGTCGCGATCCTTGACCGCTGCGGCAATCTTCTTCGGATCTCCTTCGAAGAAGCCGTACCAGACGCGAAGCGGCATCTTCTTTTCCGAGAGGATCGCGGCATAGTCGTGCACGGCGGCGAGATCCGACATGTCGTTGACGCCGGTGATCCCCAGGCTGTTGGCAAACTTCATTGTCTCAAGCAGCGCTGCCCGCCGCTCGCTGTCGGTCGCCACCGGACGATGCTTCTCGACGAGGTCGCCGGCCTTTTCGAGCAGGATGCCGCTCGGCTCGCCCTTGTCGTTCAAGAGCACCTGCCCGCCCTCTTCGACTTCCGACTTCGCGGTAACGCCGCCCACTTCGAGCGCCTTGGAATTGACCCAGACGGAATGGAAATCGATATCTCGCAGGACCACCACGCGATCCGGCACCACGGCGTCGAGGTCTTCCTTTGTCGGCAGCTTGCCCTCGCCGAGCGTGTAGTCCCAGCCGCCGCCCATCAGCCAGACGCCCTTCGGCAGGCGCTGATCGGCTTCCTTGATCTTTTCGAGCCAGGTCTTCTTGTCCGGGATGTAGGAGAGGTCGACGCCGGTCACCATGTCCATGCCAGATGTGAGGTGCGTATGCCCGTCGATGAAGCCAGGGGTCACGGTCTTGCCGCCGGCGTCGATCACCTTGGTCTCGGCATCCGCCAGTGCCTTGATCTCGTCGTTGCTGCCGACTGCGGTGAACTTGCCGTTCTCGATTGCGAAGGCCTGTGCCTTCGGCTTGCCCTGGTCCACCGTGCGCACGTCGCCGTTGAGCACGATCAGATCGGGTGCGGCCCAAACCGGCTGCGCCGTGCCGACCAGGATCGCCAGCGCGGACGTTGCACCCAGAGCCCGGGTTACTGCTGCCAATGTCATGAAATCCTCCTCCCGCGGCTACATCCCTCCACCCCCGGCGAGCCGCGCGGCACCGGCGTTGAGGGGATGATGCTGCAAGAGGGGAGGATCGCGATATACTCCCTCGGGCTAGGTTTGCGCCATGCCGCGCGACGACCACACTGTGTCCGTTGCAACGCGGTGCGCATCGGCTCGGGCTGACCAAAACCAGGTTTGCCACCCAGTCGGGCGCAATATCCTTACCGGGCGCGAAAGCGAGGCCGCGCCGCTTACGAGAAACAGGAGGTTAGGGAAGCTTCCGGCTGGCGCCCTGGCTTCCCCCGAGGCTGGCCGATGGGCTCAGCCCTCAGCTAAAGAGCGCCTTCAGACGCGGCCAGAGACCAATGGCCGCGCGAACCCGACGGGCGGCATAGGCAGCCCGCACCGAACTACCGAAATTGCAGTCGCAGACGATGTCGTGCAGCTGATGATCCGATATTTCGAAAAAGCGTTTTGCTTCGCCGTAGCTGTCGTCTGCGAGCCCCGCGAGGCGCAATTGCGTATCCTCGAAGGCGACGGTCATGGGCGAACCGTTGACCTGCATGGCCTGACGCACGGCAGCAGTCGCACGTTCAGTACCGGAAAGCGTGCCAAGCCGGCGATCGGGATTGCTTTCCAAGAGTTCGGCCCAACGCTGAAGCCGTTCCGTTCTCGTCATGACGGGATCGGGACGAATTTCGGCGAGCGCCTGCAACTGTTCTATTGTTTGATGCTTCATCGTCGTCTCTCCTAGTGCGAAGATGCGACCGCGATACGCGCCCCTGCACACCGGGGTCGCCGATCCTCAAACTCGCCAGAGGGAACCCCAGTTCCCTGGCCAGAGAAAAAAAGAGGGCTTGCCAATACCGCTGCGCGAACAGCGCCCCAAGACCCAACTTCCGCTGGCGAAAACACGCGAAATGCCGCTTCGTAGAGACACCCTCGCGACTGGAAGCACGCCCCTGCCCCTATTTCGGTTGCCGCTAACGCGGCGTATGTTTTCTCGGGAACGTTTTTGCCCGATCCGCATCAAACGGTGGTTTGGAGGTGGATGATGAAGGATGCCGTGCAGACAAAACCCGCCACGGCGGAAGCGGACCATTTGACGGACGAGACTCTCGTCGAGCGTGCGCTTGCGAGGGATCCGGAAGCCTTCCGGATCATCATGACAAGGCATAACCAGCGGCTTTTTCGCATCGCGCGCGCCGTCGTGCGCAACGACAGCATCGCCGAGGATGTGGTGCAGGAAGCCTATCTGCGCGCGTTCGAACACCTCGAAACGTTTCGTGGCGATGCCAGCCTCGCCACCTGGCTGCATCGGGTCGTGTTGAACGAGGCGCTCGGACGCCTGCGCCGGTCGGCGACGCGACGGGAGGTTCCGCTTCCGACGGACAACGCCGGCGCCGAGATCGTACCCTTTCCCAATGCTGCGAACGCCGACGATCCGGAACGCAGCCTCGCGCAGCGTCAGATCCTGCGGCTGGTGGAAGAGGCCGCCGACGCTTTGCCGGAAGCCTTCCGTCTGGTCTTTACCGCCCGCGTCATCGAAGCGATGAGCGTCGAAGAAACCGCCGCCCTCCTCAGCATCAACCCAAAGACGGTCAGGAGCCGCCTCTACCGGGCTCGTCAGCTCGTCCGTCAGCAGATCGATCGCCAGGTCGGGCCGGTGCTCCTGAATGCCTTTCCCTTCGCTGGACGTCGCTGCGCGCGATTGACGGAGGCGGTCATGCACCGGCTCGGGCTATCAGGCTGACATTTTCGGGAACCTTTGACTGCGGCGCGCATCCAACGGGTGTCATCCATCAAGACCGGTGCCACTTGCGGCCGGAAAAGGAGTTCCCGATGTATGCCCGTTTCACTTCAGCCCTCGCCGTCGCCTGTCTCATCGGTGGCGCTACCCATGCAGCCGACACGAAGGTCACAGATCCGCAAATCGCCCATATCGCCTATACCGCCGGCGTCATCGATATCGAGGCCGCCAAGCAGGCCCTGAAAATCTCGAAGGACAAGGAGGTCATCGGCTTTGCCAACGACATGCTGCGCCACCACGAGGCCGTGAACAAGCAGGCCCTCGATCTCGTCAAGAAGCTCAAGGTGACGCCCGAAGACAACGACACCAGCCGCGCGCTGACGAAAGCGGCTACGCAAGAGCGTGAAAAGCTGGCGAAGCTGAGCGGCGCCGACTTCGACAAGGCCTATGTCGCCAACGAGGTGGCCTACCACAAGCAGGTCAATGGCGCGCTTGAAACCCTGCTTATTCCCTCCGCGAAGAATGCCGAGCTCAAGGACCTGCTGGAGACCGGGCTCAAGCTGTTCCAGGGGCACCAGCAACATGCCGAGCATGTCGCCGGGATGATGAAGTAGGCCGCGACATGATGCGGAAGCGAAGCCTTGGCGCCATTTCCGGCCTGGCTCTGATGCTGGCTGCGCCATCGGCGTGGGCGGAGACCATCCGGGTGACGATCGAAAAGCTCGTGTTTTCGCCCGCCGAAATCAGCGCCGCCGTCGGCGACGTGATCGAGTGGGACAACAAGGACGTCATGGCGCACACGGCAACGGCCAAGGGTGATTTCGACGTGGTGATACCACCGAAAAAGATGGCGACACTCACCGTCACCAAGGCCGGAACCTTCGACTATACCTGCCGCTTTCACCCAAATATGAAAGCGCGCCTGCAGGTGCGATGAAAGACTTGAGGGCGGCGGTGCGAGCGCATCCCCACGCGCCGCCGTTCACGGCGAAGTCACCAGACACCGGCTGTATCCGGGAACCGAATTATGCCATGGAAGCGGCTGGTTCCATCGAGGAGGCGGCACGGCCATGAAGAAGATCGGTTTTCTTTCCTTCGGACACTGGACGCCCTCGCCGCAGTCGCAGACGCGATCGGCGGGCGACGCCCTGCTGCAGTCGATCGATCTCGCCGTTGCGGCCGAAGAACTCGGCGTAGACGGCGCCTATTTCCGCGTTCATCACTTCGCCCGCCAGCTCGCCTCGCCGTTTCCGCTTTTGGCGGCGGTCGGTGCAAAGACGAGCCGGATCGAGATCGGCACCGCCGTCATCGACATGCGCTACGAGAACCCGCTCTACATGGCCGAGGATGCGGGTGCGGCCGATCTCATCGCCGGCGGACGGCTGCAGCTCGGCATCAGCCGCGGCTCGCCGGAACAGGTGATCGATGGCTGGCGCCACTTCGGCTACCAGCCGTCCGAGGGCGAGACTGAGAGCGACATGGCAAGAAGGCACGCGGAAGTGCTGCTCGACGTCCTGCGCGGCGAAGGCTTCGCCGAACCCAATCCGCGGCCGATGTTCCCCAATCCTCCCGGCCTGCTGCGCCTCGAGCCGCATTCCGCGGGCCTCAGAGAACGCATCTGGTGGGGCGCAAGCTCGAACGCCACGGCCGTCTGGGCCGCCAAGCTCGGCATGAACTTGCAGAGCTCGACGCTGAAGGATGACGAGACCGGGCTGCCGTTCCATGTCCAGCAGGCCGACCAGATCCGCGCCTACCGGGAAGCCTGGAAGGCGGCGGGGCACATGCGCGAGCCGCACGTCTCGGTCAGCCGCAGCATCTTTGCGTTGGTGGACGATCGCGACCGCATGTATTTCGGCGGCGGAAACAAGCAGGAAGACCAGATCGGTTTCATCGACGACAAGACGCGGGCGATTTTCGGGCGCAGCTACGCCGCAGCACCCGACGTGCTGGTCGAGCAACTGGCAAAGGACGAGGCGATTGCCGAGGCCGACACGCTGCTCCTGACGGTCCCGAACCAGCTTGGCGTCGAGTACAACGCCCATGTGATCGAGGCGATCCTCAAGCATGTCGCGCCGGCACTTGGTTGGCGCTAGCGACAGGCGACGCCTCAAACTCCAGGCATCTGAAATAGGCATCTGAATTCAGGCACCCGGCCGAATCAGGGAGCGCGGCGGTACTGCCGCGCCCCTTCGCTTAGCCGGTTCTTCAGGGAACCTGCGGCGGATGCGCGACGCCCAGATAGTAGTCGCCCTGTCCGCCGCTCTGATACTCGCCCGTGTAGCGCTGGCGGGCATCACCCAGCGTGCGGGCCGGCGGGCGGTAGACATAACCCGGCGCCGGATCGACATACGGATCGACATAGATGCTGCCAGTTGGCATCGGATCGACATAGACTTGCGGCTCTACAGGCTCGACATAGACCGGGCCGGGCGCGGGTTCGACATAGTAGGGTTGCCCGTAGAGCACCCGGTTCTGGGTGCCCGGCGGATTGTGCGGATCGATGCCGGTGTAGAAGCCGTTGGCGAGCGCCGGTGTTGCCGTGCCAAGGGCAAAAACGATTGCGGCGAATGACATTCCGTTCGAAAGCTTCATGGCGTTGCTCCTGTCTCGGCTGAGCATCCGACCATCTGGCAGCATCGCCCCCGGTGGATGCGAACGTCGAGAGAGAATAACGCGTAATCGCTGCAACCGTTCCGCACGCGACCTTAGTGCAGTCCGAAGATGCCGAGCAGTTCCTCGCGCTGGCGCACGAAGGCGCTGGCGCTGCGGTCGCGCGGCCGCGGCAGGTCGATCTCGATCAGCCGAGGTTCGCCGCCCTTTTCGCGCGGCAGGATGAGGATACGGTCGGCGAGATAGATCGCCTCCTCGAGATCATGGGTGACGAGCACGGTTGTCACGTCCTCGTCGCGCCAGATCCGCGCCAACTCCTGCTGCATGCTGATCTTGGTCATGGCGTCCAGCGCGCCCAGCGGCTCGTCGAGCAGCAGGATTTCCGGCTGGACCGCAAGCGCCCGGGCAATGCCGACGCGTTGCGCCATACCGCCCGACAATTGCCGCGGATAGGCGTCTTCGAACTGTTGCAGGCCGACCAGTTGCACGTAGCGCCGCGCCCGGTCTCGTGCCTGCCCACGGGAAAGACCACGCGTCTCCAGCCCGAAGCCGACATTGTCGAGCACCGTCAGCCAGGGCAGGAGCCGCGGCTCCTGGAAGATCACGGCACGGTCGGTGCCGACACCTCTCGTCAGCTTTCCGTCGATCAGCACCTCTCCGGCATCCGGATCCTCAAGACCCGCCAGCACCCGAAGCAGGGTCGTCTTGCCCGAACCGCTGGCGCCGACGATAGCGAGCGTCTCGCCGGAGCGGATATTAAGGTTGATATCCCGAAGCACAGGCAAGGGCGTGCCGTTCAGGCGGTAGGACTTGGAGAGGTGACGGATCGTCACCTCTCCCCGGCGAGGGTTCTGGGTAACGCTCATGGAACGTCCTCAGTTGCTGGCCGTTGCGCCGTCGACGGCCAAGAGCACGTCCCTTGGCGCCAGTTGGCCCTGCTTGAGCTTGCCTTCGCGCACCAGCACGTCGATCCAGAATTGGAGGTCACGCTCGACCGGCAGGCCACCGGCCCGCACCCCATAGCCGCGGAAGTACTGGGCGATCTCAGGATTTTCCCCGCGGGCTTTCAGGGCCTTGGCAAGGATGTCCTTCGTTTCCTGCGGATGTTCGCGGGCATAGTCGAGCGCGCGGGCCGACTGCAGCACGAAGGTCTTTGCCGCTTCCGGATGCTCCTTCACGAAGTCGCGTCTGAGCACGACGAAGCCGCCGGCGATCTCGCCGAGCACGTCGGTGTCGTCGAAGATCGCGCGCAGACCACCATTCTTACGAGCCGCGCCCTCGAAGGTCGTCTGCCAATAGCCGAAGGCCGAGATATCCACCTGGCCGGAGCGCAGGACCTGTTCCAGTTGCGGACCGGGCACGACGACCTGGTTGGCGGCATCTGTCGGCAGGCCGACAGAGTGCAAGGCCTCGCGGATCGTATAGTCGAGGTGCGCACCGAGCGTGTTCACCGCTATGCTCTTGCCGGCGATGTCCTTGATGCTTTTGATCGGGCTGCCTTCCAGCACGTAGAAGATCGACTGCACTTCGTCATTGATGCCGTTGGAGGGATAGGCGGCCACGAAATCGTTGCCGCTGATAATCGAGTTCAGCACGGCCGATGTCGCCGCACTGCCGATCTCGACGTCGCCGGAGGCCAGCGCGATCAGTGATGCCGGGCCGCCGGTGGCGTAGCCGACACTCTCGATCGTGATGCCGGTTCCATCAAAATAGCCGAGTTCCTGCGCGAGTTCATGTGCCGACAGACCGCCTTGGCTGGCGAGATAGCGAAGCGTGACCGCGTCGGCAGCGGCCGCCGGTGAAACAAGGCCAAGTGTGACGGCTGCCGAGAGAAGAAGATTGCGGGGGTGGAAGGTCATCTCGATATCCTTTCGAAGGGGAACTGGTAAGGCGGTCAGGCGTTCGGCGCAGACCAGCGGCAGAGATTGCGTTGGATGAGAACGAGCAGCGCATTGGCGGCGAGACCGAGCAGGGCAAGCAGCAGGATCGATGCAAACATCAGCGGGATCTGGAAGTTGTATTGGGCGTTCATCACCTGGAAGCCGATGCCCTTGTTCGCTCCGATCATTTCGGCAGCGATCAGAAGCAGCAACGCGGTCGTGGCCGAGAGCCTGAGGCCGACGAAGATCGCGGGCACGGAGGCCGGCAGAACCACGCGGCGGAAGACGGCGAGCGAGCCGGCGCCGTAGGTGCGAGCCATCTCGATCAGCTTCCTGTCGACCTCCTTGACCCCACCGATCGTCGACAGGAGGATCGGAAAGAGCGTCGCCCAGAAGATCACGAAGACCTTCGACGTTTCGCCGAGACCGAGCAGCAGAATGAAGACCGGGTAGAGCGCCAGGGCCGAGGTCTGGCGGAAAAGCTGAAGGACGGGGTCGAGTGCCTGTTCGACAAGCCGGACCTGGCCCATGAACAGCCCGAGCGGGATTCCCACCGCGACGGCGGCTGCAAAGGCAATGCCCGACCGCTGCAGGCTGATGGCGATGTCGTCGAGCAGCGCGCCGCCGGCGATGCCGTCCCAAAGGGCCGACAGGATCACGTCGAGCGGCGGAAACACCGCCGCGTTGACCCAGCCCACGGTGCTTGCAACCTGCCAGAAGGCCAGAAACGTAAGCACGAGGCCGTAGCGGGCGACGATTGCGCCGAGCAGGCGGCGCCAGCGCGGCACGGAGTTCGGCCGGGAATGCGCGGCGGGCGAAGTGGAACTCTTGGCAAGAGCCTCACGGCGCGCCGTTGCAAAGCCTGCCGCAAGCGAGGGGTTGATGGTTTCATAGGACATGGCAACA
The DNA here is from genome assembly GCF_014852205.1 of Ensifer sp. ENS06. Lineage (NCBI taxonomy): Bacteria > Pseudomonadati > Pseudomonadota > Alphaproteobacteria > Hyphomicrobiales > Rhizobiaceae > Ensifer > Ensifer sp. ENS06. Next base: position 87,410 of record NZ_JACVBC010000003.1, read on the forward strand.
CCTCACTCTGCTGCCTGAACGGCCGACCGGGCAGCAGTCCAGCGGTTGACGGGAACGGGCAGGCCGAGGTTTTCGCGCAGCGTCTTGCCCTCGTAGGCAGTGCGGAACAGGCCGCGACGCTGCAATTCCGGGATCACCAGCTCGACGAAGTCGTCGAGCGCCGTCGGGAACCATGGCGGCAGGATGTTGAAGCCATCGGCGGCTTCGTTCTCGAACCATTCCTGCAGGGTATCGGCGATCTGCCCCGCCGTACCGACAATCGTGTAGTGGCCGCGCGCCGACGCGATCCATTGGTAGAGCTGGCGAATGGTGAAGTTGTTCTCGTCGGCGATCTGGCGGATCAGCGCCTGGCGGCTCTTCATGCCCTCGGTCGGCGGCGCCGGCGGCAGCGGCCCGTCGAGGTCGTAACCACGGAGATCGAGCGTTCCGCCGGTCAGGCCGTTGAGCAGGCCGATGCCGTCCTCCTCGACGATGAGCGAGGTCAGCCGTTCGTATTTCTCCCGCGCCTCGGCTTCCGTACGGCCGACGAAGGGCGAGACACCGGGCATGACCAGGATGTGGTCCGGGTTGCGGCCCAGGCCCCGGGCGCGGGCCTTGATATCGCGATAGAATTCCTGCGCCGTTTCGATGTGCTGGTGCGCCGTGAAGATCACCTCCGCAGTGGCGGCGGCAAGGCCCCTGCCATCATCGGACTGGCCGGCCTGCACGATGACGGGATGTCCCTGCGGCGAGCGCGAAATGTTGAGCGGGCCGCGGACCTTGAAATGCTCGCCGCGGTGATCCGTGTCGTGCAGCTTCGCCGGATCGAAAAAGACGCCCGTTTGCTTGTCGCGGATGAAGGTATCGTCCTCGAAACTGTCCCAGAGCTTCTTGACCACATCGACATGCTCGGCGGCGCGCCGGTAACGCTCGGCATGCGGAAGCTGCGTGTCGCGGTTGAAATTCTGGGCGGTCGGATCACCCGTGGTCGTCACCACGTTCCATCCGGCGCGACCGCCGGAAATGAGGTCGAGCGACGCGAACTTGCGCGCTGTCGTATAGGGTTCCTCATAGGTCGTCGACGAGGTGGCTATGAAACCGAGATGGGTGGTGAGTGGCGCCAGCGCCGAAAACAGGGTCACCGGTTCGAAGCCGGCAACACGGGCATTGCCGCCCTATCGCGCGCCACCGAAGCCGATCGCCAGCCCGTCGGCAAGAAAGTAGGCATCGAACAGACCACGTTCGGCGGTCAGCGCCAGCTGCTTGTGAAACTCGAAACTGGTCGCCCCGTCGGCTGGCTGGTCGGGGTGGCGCCAGGCGGCAATATGCTGCCCGCCGCCGGGAAGAAAGGCTCCAAGCCGGATCTTGCGTGTCATCTCAATCCTCTCCTGTCTCGCTTTAAACTCGAGGAGATCACCCTGCCGAGGGCGAAGCGCACAAGGCGCTCCGCAACACGCGGCGAACTCCGGCCACGACAGACAGGTTACATTATATACTAATTTTATAGAGAAAGAGGATTTCAACGAGACGTGCCGGGATTGAAATGTTTTTCGTCAGTTCGCCCGGTTTAGAGATCGATGACCGCTTCGCCGCCCTCAGGCGCAATCCGGCCGGAGCGAGAGTGCGCGGTTGATCCGGGAAAATATTCCACTTGGAATAGTTTTCGAGCCAAAGGTTTTCTTATCTCGACCAGAATACTCGACTATTTTTCGGGCACTTGCGGCGGCCATTGCCTAAAAATGTGGCCGCCGCCACACAATGAGAGTGAAAGACGTGTCCCAAGCAACCACCCAATCCTCACCAAAGCCGATCTATGCTTCCTTCGGGTTCCAAGTCCTGGCGGCCATGGTCATCGGCCTGCTGCTCGGCCTCATCGCCCGCAATATGGGCGTCGATGCCAGCGGCAATGCCAACTGGCTGACGGTCACCCTGCAGACGATCGGCTCGATCTTCGTCCAGCTTCTGCGTGCGCTCGTACCGCCGCTCGTCTTTACCGCCATCGTCGCCTCGATCGCCAACCTGGCGACGCTGCAGAATGCCGCCAAGCTCGTGTGGCAGACGCTGCTCTGGTTCGCGATCACCTCTCTCATCGCCGTCGTCATCGCCATCGCACTCGGCCTGATCATTCAGCCGGGCATCGGTTCGGCCGTTTCGCAGGAAGCTGCCAAGGCCCCCTCCTATTCCGGCTCGTGGCTCGATTTCCTGAAGGGCCTCGTGCCCGCCAACATGCTCGGCCTTGAAGCCAGCACCAAGGTCACCGACACGGGTGCCACCACCTCGCTCAATTTCAACGTGCTGCAGATCCTCGTCGTTTCGATCGCCGTCGGCGCCGCGGCGCTGAAGGTGGGCGATGCTGCCAAGCCGTTCCTCGCCTTCAACCAGTCGCTTCTCGCGATTGTGCGCAAGGTCCTCTGGTGGGTTATCCGGCTGACGCCGATCGGCACGATCGGCCTGCTCGGTCGCGCCGTTGCCCAGTACGGCTGGGAAACGCTGGCGCAGCTCGGCTGGTACACCGCTGCCGTCTATATCGGCCTTGCGATCGTGCTCTTTGTCGTCTACCCGGCGCTGCTCGTCGGCCACGGCCTGAGGCCCTCGCGCTTCTTTGCCGGCGCCTGGCCGGCGATCCAGCTCGCCTTCGTTTCACGCTCCTCCGTCGGCACCCTGCCCGTTACCGAAACAGTGACCGAAAAGAGCCTCGGCGTGCCGCGCGAATATGCCGCCTTCGCCGTGCCGCTCGGCGCCACCACCAAGATGGACGGCTGCGCCGCGATCTACCCGGCCATCTCGGCGATCTTCATCGCGCAGTTCTTCGGCCTGCCGCTCGGCATCCAGGAATATGTGCTGATCGTCTTCGTCTCGGTGCTCGGCTCTGCCGCAACCGCCGGCCTCACCGGCGCGACTGTCATGCTGACGCTGACGCTTTCGACGCTCGGCCTGCCGCTCGAAGGGGTCGGCCTGCTGCTCGCCATCGACCCGATCCTCGACATGGGCCGCACGGCGGTTAACGTCGCCGGTCAGGCGCTCGTGCCGACGATCGTCGCCAAGCGCGAAGGCATTCTCGACGAGACCGTCTACAACGGCGACAAGGTGCTCGACGACCTGGAACCGCTTGGCGCCGCTGCACGCGCTGCCTGACGGCGTGAAACGACGCATGCGGGCCGCAAGGTCCGCATGCCGTGTTATACTTCAGGCGTTCCGCCTGTTGAGGGATCGGCGATGTCGTCGACCAACTTTCATCTCGTCACCGAATGGACGATCGCCTCCCAGCTTGAAGACGTGTGGCATGAACTCAGCACGCCGGAACGCTGGCCCGAGTGGTGGCCATCGGTGAAGCAGGTTACGCTGCTAAACGAGGGGGACGAACATGGTGTCGGCGCCGTCAGGCGCATGCGCTGGTCGACGGCACTCCCCTACGCACTGGTCTTCGACATGGAGACCACCAAAGTCGAGCCGCCTCTCTTCATCGAAGGCCGGGCCTTGGGCGAACTCGACGGCATCGGCCGCTGGACCCTGCAAGGCGAAGGCAGCGCTTGCCGCGTTCGCTATGACTGGATCGTGACAGTCACGAAGCCCTGGATGGTCCGTCTTTCCTTTATCCTCAGACCCGTCTTTCGCTGGAACCACGGGGTGGTGATGGAGCGCGGCCTCTCGAAGAGGCTGGCCTAAAGCAACGGCGGGCACATTCCGGAAAGACGCGCAGACGGACGACTATTGCGCCAGGCGCGTGCCTCGTGCCTGATGATTTCGCCCAGGCGCTGGGCACCCGGTCCCGCCGCATCTGGATCCGGATAGACCAGATACATGGCGCCACAACGCCCGCCTTCGGACACCGCAGCAACCATCGAAAATCACTCCCTTGAAATATCCTATCCAGGGGGATAGGATATTGACATGAGCGAGCACAGACACGACACCCATCCCGAGATCGTCAAGCGGCTGAAACGCGCGGAGGGGCACCTGAAGAGCGTCATCACCATGATCGAAGGCGGCCGCTCCTGCCTCGACATCGCCCAGCAGCTCCACGCAGTGGAGAAGGCGATCAGCCAGGCGAAGCGAACCCTGATCCAGGATCACCTGGACCATTGCCTTGAAGACACGATCGGGGCGCTTCCGCACGAGCAGCGCCACTCCATCGACGAGTTCAAGGCGATCACGAAATACCTCTGAGCAGCAAATCCGCTGCCACAAACCGCCACCGAGCGAGGCCCAATCATCATGCTGCAGATCCTCGCAAACCGCACCTATCGCCACCTGTTCCTGGCGCAGGTGATCGCGCTGATCGGAACCGGCCTCGCAACCGTCGCGCTTGGCCTTCTCGCCTATGATCTGGCCGGCGCCGAAGCGGGCGCGGTGCTCGGGACGGCGCTCGCGATCAAGATGATCGCCTATGTCGGCGTGGCGCCGATCGCCGCCGCCTTCGCCGAACGGCTTCCACGCCGTGCCATGCTCGTCAGCCTCGATCTGGTGCGCGCCGCCGTCGCGCTGTTCCTGCCGTTCGTGACCGAGATCTGGCAGGTCTATGTGCTGATCTTCGTGCTGCAGTCGGCCTCGGCCGCCTTTACCCCCACCTTCCAGGCGACCATTCCCGACGTGCTGCCGGATGAAAAGGAATACACCCGCGCCCTGTCGCTCTCGCGGCTTGCCTATGATCTCGAAAGCGTCGCAAGCCCGATGCTCGCTGCGGCACTGCTTACCGTCGTCAGTTTCCATGACCTGTTTGCCGGCACGGTGATCGGCTTCCTCGCCTCGGCCGCCTTCGTCGTGTCCGTCGCGCTGCCAAGCCCGAAGGCTGCGGAACGGCGCGGTATCTACGACCGCACGACACGGGGTCTGCGCATTTATCTCTCGACGCCACGGCTGCGCGGCCTGCTCGCGCTCAATCTCGCGGTCTCGGCGGCGGGTTCGATGGTCATCGTCAACACGGTGGTGCTGGTTCAGGCCGGCTTCGACCTTACCCAGACCGACACGGCGATCGCGCTTGCCGCCTTTGGCTGCGGCTCGATGATTGCCGCGCTGATGCTGCCGCGCCTGCTCGACAGGACGCCTGACCGTTTCGCGATGTTTTCCGGGGCGACGATCCTCGTCGCCGGCCTGTTCATCGGGCCCCTCGTTCCAAATTTCGCTTCGCTGCTGCCGCTGTGGCTCGCCATCGGTATCGGCTACTCGCTGACCCAGACGCCGTCCGGCCGGTTGCTGCGCCGCTCCGCCCAGCCCGAAGACCGGCCGGCGCTCTTTGCAGCGCAGTTCGCCCTTTCGCATGCCTGCTGGCTGATCACCTATCCGCTGGCCGGCTGGCTCGGCGCTACCGCCGGGCTCGGCACGACCTTCATCGCGCTTGGCCTCATCGCCATCGGCGCTGTCGCCGCGGCCGCCCGGCTCTGGCCCGCGCCCGACCCGGACGAAATCGAACACACCCATCATGCGCTGGCGGGCGATCACCCCCATCTTGCCGGTGCGACGCGCGTCGGCAGCGGCCACCGCCACACCCATGTGTTCGTGATCGACAGCCATCACCCGGACTGGCCAGCCCAGCGGTAGGCAACGGCCGCTACTTGGAGGCGGTGCTGTTGCCGGCAAAAGACAGGATCGCCGCATCGGCGATCTCGGCGAAACGAGCACTTGGCCCTTCGGCGCCGCTGCTCTGCTGCGCGGCGCGCGCGCCATCGATCAGCAGCAGCAGCGTGTCGCCGAGCAGCTCTGCGTCGGCGATGCCGGCCCGGCGGCACAGCTCGACGACCCGGTCGCGCTGCGCATCCTTGAAGAGGCGGATCACCTCGCGGCCGGGGTGATCCTCATCGGTCAGCTGCACGGCGGCGCTCATCATTTCGCATTGGCACTTGTCCTCGCCGAGGTGCTCGGCGATACGCCGGACCCAGGCCCTGAGCTGACCGATACCGTCGCCCGGGTGCTGGTCTTCCAGTTCGCGCCAGAAGCCATCCATCTCCATTCCCGCATGGCGCAGGCATTCGACGATCAGCTCGTCCTTCGAACTGAAGTGGCGGTAGAGCGTCATCTTGTTGCTCTCGGCAGCATCGGCAATCGCATCGACGCCGGTTCCGCGAATGCCGCGGCGGCGAAAGAGATCACGCGCAGCCTCGACGATGCGATCGCGCGGCGAACGACGGGATGGTTTGCAGAAATCCGTTGTCATCGCAGTGGTCCGGCGTGAACGGCGCGGAAAATCTTGCCCCTTGACGCCCTGTCATTGGTCGATAACATGCGACGATGTTACCGACCAGTAACATTTTCGCCACCGTGGCAAATCAAGGAGCATCCGCTTGCGGCAAAGAGCTCTTCCGGAAACGGCGGCGGTAACTGCAGAAAAATTTCATGCGCAGTGTCGGTGAGCGCGGTCGCCAGGCGTCTTTTAGCCAGAGCGCACACCGCAGAGACTTTTTAGATTCGATAACGCTCGTGATTTGGTCGTCGTGATTAGGACCGGATCGGCCCTTCATGATCTCGTGCTGGAGCCTTATGATGCGCATGCTGGATGGGCTGAAGGCTGGGGAGACCGTCGCTGACCGCAAGGTCCGCGCGGCGGGCGTGCCGGTGCCGAGTTTCCGCCACGCCGCCTGCTGCGATGGTGGCGCTCCCAAAGGATCGGCCCCATGATTGACTTCTTCATCCACCGGCCGATCTTCGCATCGGCGATCGCCATCATCATGACGCTCGCCGGCGGCATCTGCTATTTCCTGCTGCCGATTTCGCAGTTTCCCGACGTCACGCCGCCGCAGATCGTCGTTGCCGCCAACTATCCGGGCGCCAGCGCCCAGGTGGTCGCCGACACGGTGACGACGCCGCTCGAACAGCAGATCAACGGCGTGCCCGGCATGCTCTACATGACCTCGACCAGCTCGAACGACGGCTCGTCGCGCATCATCATTTCCTTCGAGGTCGGCTATCCGATCGACGTCGCCGCGCTCGACGTGCAGAACCGCGTCTCGCAGGCCGCCTCCTCGCTTCCGGCCCTCGTCAACCAGACCGGCGTGACCATCGCCAAGCAGATCCCGAACTTCACCGTGCTCGTCAGCCTGGATTCGCCTGACAATTCGGTCGATTTCGCCGCGGTCAGCAACTACGCCTACCTGCAGATCCTCGATCCACTCAAACGCCTGCCGGGCGTTGGCGACGTCCAGCTTTTCGGCGAGCGCCGCTATTCGATGCGCGTCTGGCTCGATCCGGATCGCATGGCCAATCTCGGCATTACCGCCGTCGACGTCCAGAACGTCATTGCCGAGCAGAACATCCAGGTCGCCGGCGGCAAGATCGGGCAATCGCCGGCACCGGCCGGCACGCCCTTCGAGATGCAGATCAACGCGCTCGGACGCTTGAGCGACCCGTCCCAGTTCGGCGACATCGTGCTGCGCGCCGACCAGACGACGGGGGCAACGACGCGGCTGCGCGATGTGGCGCGCATCGAGCTCGGCGCGCTGCTCTATTCCTCGTCGGTCACCTTCAACGGCAAGGAAAGCGTCGTGCTTGCCGTCTTCCAGGCACCGGGCTCCAACGCGCTCGACCTGCAGGCCCGCGTGCAGGCGAAGATGGACGAGCTGTCGCAGCGCTTCCCCGCGGGCATCGCCTACCACATGTTCTACGACACCACGCGTTTCGTCTCGGCGGCGATGAAGGATGTCGTGTTCACGCTGCTCGAGGCGCTCGCCCTCGTCGTCTTCGTCGTCTTCATCTTCCTGCAAAACCTGCGCACGACGATCATCCCTACGATCGCCATTCCGGTTTCGTTGATCGCGACGCTGGTCGTCATGTATCTCTTCGGCTTCTCGCTCAACATGCTGAGCCTGCTCGGCATGGTGCTTGCCATCGGGCTTGTGGTCGACGACGCGATCGTCGTCGTCGAGAACGTCGAACGCCAGCTGGAGGCCGGGCTGCCGCCGCTCGAGGCCACCAAAAAGGCGATGCAGGAGGTGACCGGCCCGATCATCGCGACGACCGCGGTGCTGCTGGCCGTCTTCATCCCCGTCGCCTTCATTCCGGGCGTCGCCGGCAGCCTCTACAACCAGTTTGCGCTGACGGTCGCAATCTCCGTCGCTTTTTCCGCCTTCAACTCGCTGACCCTCAGTCCGGCGCTGAGCGCCGCGTTCCTGCGCTATCGCGGCGAGCCGCGTTTTGCCCTCTTCCGCTGGTTCAACAGCGGTTTTCACGCCCTGTCGCACGGTTATGCGCGCAGCGTCGCCGGGCTCGTGCGCTGGCGCTGGGCGCTGTTTGCCGTCTTCCTCGCCGCGATCGCCTCGACCTATGCGCTATGGCAGCGCATCCCCTCGACCTTCCTGCCGGTCGAGGACCAGGGCTATTTCTTCGTCGTCATCCAGTTGCCCGATGGTGCCTCGCTCGAACGCACCGAGGCGGTCGCGCGGCGATCCGAAGAGATCCTGCGCGGCACCGCCGGCGTCGATTTCGTCGGTTCGGTCGTCGGCTTCAACTTCCTGTCCTTCGCCGCCCAGTCAAACTCGGCCGTGCAATTCGCCGTATTGAAGCCATGGGACGAGCGGCCGCCCGAACAAGGCGCCTCGGCGCTGCGTGAAGAGGTGATGCCGCAACTGCTGCAGATCCCGGACGCGCTGGTGCTCGCCTTCGACCCGCCGTCGATCCAGGGGCTGGGTGCTACCGGTGGCTTCGAGTTCCAGGTGGAGGACCTTGCCGGCCGCAGCGCCGAGGCGCTGAACGACGCGACGCAGGCGCTGATCGCTGAGGCGCGCAAGCAGCCGGAAATCAATCCCTACCAGCTGTTCACCACCTTCAGCACCTCGAGCCCACAGTTCGACTATGACCTCGACCGCGACAAGGCGAAGCTGCTGGGCCTGAGCCTGCCGGATATCTTCAGCACACTGCAGATCTATTTCGGCTCGCTCTATGTCAACGACTTCAACATCTTCGGCCGCACCTTCCGCGTGACGCTGCAGGCCGATCAAGGCGCACGCGCCTCGGCCACCGATCTCTCTCGTCTCTACGTGCGCAACACTGAGGGGGAAATGGTGCCGCTCAATACGCTAGGAACCTTCAAGCCGACGGTCGGCCCGGAGACCATCACCCACTACAACAATTACCCCTCGGCGCTGATCAACGGTGCGGCAGCACCCGGCTTCAGCTCGAGCCAGGCGGTGGCGGCGATGGAGCGGGTGGCAAAAACGACGCTGCCCAGGGACTACACATTCGAGTGGACCGGCATTACTTATCAGGAGATCCGGGCAGGCTCGATCGCCGCGCTCGTCTTTGCGCTCGCCCTCGTCTTCTGCTTCCTGATCCTGGCCGCCCAGTATGAAAGCTGGTCGATGCCTTTCATGGTGCTGCTGTCAGTGCCGCTCGCGCTTTTGGGCGCGCTTTCGGCGCTCTGGCTGCGCGGTATGCAGATCGACGTCTATTCGCAGATCGGTTTCGTGATGCTGGTCGGACTTGCCGCCAAGAACGCCATCCTGATCGTCGAGTTCGCAAGACGCCGACGCGAGGAAGGGCTCGACGTCGTCGCAGCCGCCGCGGAAGCGGCGCGTCTCCGGCTGCGGCCGATCCTGATGACGGCCTTCGCCTTCATCCTCGGCGTGCTGCCGCTGATGTATGCCAGGGGCGCAGGTGCTGCCAGCCGCCAGTCAATCGGCACCACCGTCTTCGGCGGCATGCTGGCGGCGACGATCCTCACACTCATTTTCGTCCCGGTCTTCTACGCGGTCATCGAAAAATGGCGCGAGGGCACGTCCTCGCAGCCGATCGGCCAGCGTCACGAGCCGGAGGCGGCGGAATAGGAATTGGAGCCTGACATGCGTGGTTCGAGACTGGTCCTTGCCGCAGCGGTCGTGGTCGCCGCCCTTGCTGCGGCCTATCATTACAAGAACGGCGGATTCGAGCTGAAGGGCGGCGACGCCGGCGCGGCGGTGGGGCCGCCGCAACAGGCCATGCCCGTGCCGGTCGCCTCGGTCGTCAAGAAAACCATTCCGATCTATCTCGACTATTCGGCCCGCACCGAAGCGATCCGCAACGTGACGCTCCGCGCCAAGATCACGGGCTATATCGAGTCGCAGGCGGTGCCCGACGGTTCGGATGTGAAGGAAGGTGATCTGCTCTATCGGATCGACCCGCGCGATTATCGGGCAGCGCTCGATCAGGCAAAGGCCCAGGTCGAGCGCGACCAGGCGTCGCTCGCCTATCTCCGCTCCAATCTCAACCGCGGCAATGAACTGGCCACGACGGGTTACCTCGACAAGGACAGCTTCGATCAGCGCCAGAGTGCTGTGCACCAGGCCGAAGCGGCACTGGAGATGTCGCGGGCGGCGGTGCGCACCGCCGAGATCAATTTCGACTACACCGAAATCCACGCGCCCTTTGCCGGCCGGCTCGGCCGCGACCAGGCGCCGGAGGGAACGCTTGTCAGCAACACCGCCGGGACACCGCTCAACAACCTCGTGCAGCTTTCGCCGATCTATGTTTCCTTCAACCCGAGCGAAACAGAACTCGCCGACATCCAGAAGGCCCGGGCGAAGGGGAAAGTGCAGGCGGAAGTGCTTTTGCCTGGCGACAAGGAACCGCGCTATCGCGGCGACCTCACCTTCATCAACAACACGGTCGAGGGAAATACCGGAACGGTGGTGGCGCGCGTGACGATCGACAATACTGATCTTTCCCTGCTGCCCGGCCAATATGTCCGCGTCCGGCTGAAGATCCGCGACGAGCCGAACGTGCTGATGGTGCCGGAAACGGCGCTCGGCTCGAGCCAGCTCGGCAAATACATCTATGTCGTCGGCAAGGGTGAAACGGTCGAACAAAGGCTGGTCACTCTTGGCCCGACGAGCGGTGATCTCATCGGCCTGACCTCAGGGGTTTCGGAGGGCGACCAGGTAATCGCGGGAAACCTGCAGAAAATTTTCCCGGGCGCACCGGTCAAACCGATGCCGGCCGAGCAGGCGCAGAAATAGGCCGGTCGCCGGCCCGGCCTACGCCCTTTTCAGGATCGGGAAGACCATGCCGAACGTGATGACGGCAATGGCAACGACCTGAAGCAGCGTCGGAACTTCACCGAGAACGACGACCCCCGCCGCGGTCGTCGTCACCGGGACGCACGGCATGAACAGCGACGCAGGCTGCGGACCCAATTGACGGATGACATAGGTGTAGAGAACGCTCGCGAGCGCTCCGGCGAGAAAGCCTTGGATGACGAATTGCGTGGCAATTTCGGTGAAAGAGGCGGCAGCGAGCCCGCTGGGCGCCAGAATGTGCAGCAAGGGCAACGGCAGACAGGAGAAGAACACCACTGCGATCGTCGCCGTCACGGCGTCGACGGACCATAGCCGCACCAGCACCGCAAAGGTGGCAAACATCAACCCCGAAACGGCGAACAACAGATCACCGCGCAATGTCCCGGCGTCGGCGACGCCCGATTGGAGCACGAACAGCAAAAGGCCGGCAATGACCGTGGCAACGCCAGCAAGGCGCGTGCCGGAGGCCTTGTCCTTGAAGACGAGACGGGAAAACAGGAACGAGAAGAAGACGATTACGGCGGGAGAGAGTGCTGCCGCATGGGCGACCGGTGCCAGCGAAAGTCCCTGGTTGATGATCAGCGGATAGGGCAGCCCCGTCAGCAGCGCCAGCACGGTTGCCTTGCGCCAGCCAAGCTGCATCAACTTCGGCAAGCCGACGCTGAGGAACACCGGCAGGAAGGCCAGGGCGGCGCCAGAGAACCGCAAGGTGACGATGTCGGCGGCGGTCAGATGCTCGCGCAGACTGAACCGGGCGGCCACGAACTGTAAGGTGGTGATTGCGACGACCGCCACCCCTGCCCATATCGCCAGCCGCCGGCTGCGGTCGCCCTCCCCCATCGTAACACTTTGCACGCCCGTCTCTCCACATTGCGGAAGCCTTACCCGGCGGCTTCGACAGAAGCACCGTATTGCGCGAACGGCCGCGTCAAAATACACTGATTTCAATGAATCTAAGCGATTATCACTCTTTCATGGACCAAATAGCGTGAAGAACGAAATTGCAGGCCTCGACACCATCGATCGCACCTTGTTGAGATTGCTGCAGGAAGATGGCCGGCGGACCACACTGGAGCTGGCAGAGCGTGTCGGCCTGTCGCCAACGGGCACGAGCCAGCGCGTGAAGCGCCTCTTCCGCGAGGGTTACGTGAAGGCCGTGCGAGCGATCCTCGATCCGAAGAAGATCGGCCGGGGCACCGTCGTCTTCATCCAGGTGCGCCTCGACCATACCGCCCCGCATATCTTCGAGCGCTTCTCTGACGCGGTTGCAAAGGCGCCGGAAGTTCTGGAATGCCACATGGTGATCGGCGGGTTCGACTATCTGGTGAAGGCGCGCATTGCCGACATGTCGCTGTTCCAGGATTTTCTCGAACGGGTGATTTTGCCCCTGCCCGGCGTCAGGGAGACGCACACCTACGCCTCGGTCGGCGACGTCAAGCCGGACGCGCTGCTACCGATCTGATGCTCAGGCGGGCTCCGGCCACTGCCAGGTTCGCCCCAGCAAAGCGGCGCAACCTCAAATCGGACGTGAAGTAGCAGGCCGCGGCGAGTCATTGGGGTGCCGGGCGTTATTATTCCTCGAGCGACTGGCGACCTAACGCGCGCGGGCCGCCAATCCCTTCGTCACAGGGTGCAATCTTCGCCCGGCAACGCTGCCCTGAAACCCAGGAGCACGCCGAGCGTCGAGCGTTTTTCGACGAGATCCGCAAGCGTGTACTTGTCGAAGACCGCGACGAAGGCGACCGTCGCTTCCGAAAGGACGGACGGCAGGCTGCAGGCCGGCGCGATGCGGCAACCTCGGCAATCGATCAGATCGGACAACTCCTCCGTGTGCCGGAGGAGAGCGCCGAGATTGATTTCGTTCGCAGCCCTTGCGAGCCTGATACCGCCGTTCCGGCCGCGTACAGCCTCCAGAAACCCCGCATTCGCGAGGTCTTGAACCACTTTCATCATATGGTTCTGCGAGACCGAGAAGGTATCGGATATCTCCCGGATGGAGCTGAGCCCAGTGGGCTGGGAGCCCAGATAGATCATCAGGCGCATCGCATAGTCGGTGTATTTCGTGAGCCTCATCGCGGGATCTGCGTCAAAAAGTCCGTTCAAAAAACATGCATTTGATTAGCATCTTTGATCGCAAGCGAATAGATGCATTTCAGATACATCTTTAAGGGTCATTTGCGATGAACGCGCGAACGGTAGCCGGAGCTGAGATCAGGATGATCGTCGAATGCTTCCAGGGCGAAGTCCGCATTAACGGGATTTTGAGCGCGGGATTCGCGGCCGCGAGAGATTGGGACACAGTTCCCGATCACCGGGCCCGGTGAATTGCCGGCTGCATTTCCAGGATCACCAACCTGCCCCCACTGATACGTCCCACCGAAAGGAAAAATCATGCCGAAACCACTCTCCCCCGAGACTGTCCAGATCGTGAAAGCCAGCGCTCCGGCGCTCGCGGCCCACGGAACGGAAATCACGAAGAGCATGTATGCCCGCCTCTTCCGTGACGATCATATCCGCGCGCTGTTCAACCACGCCAATCAGGGCGAAGGCGGTTCACAGGTTAACGCGCTTGCCGCCGCCATTCTCGCCTATGCGCAGAACATCGATAATCTCGGCGTGCTTGGCCCGGTGGTCGAACGGATCGCCCACAAGCACATCGGCTACCATATCCTTCCAGAGCACTATCCCTTTGTAGCCAAGGCTCTTCTCGCCGCCGTCGAGGATGTGCTCGGAAGTGCTGCGACCCCTGAGCTCCTCAACGCATGGGGCGAGGCCTATTGGTTCCTGGCCGATATTCTCAAGGAGCGCGAGACCGCCATACGCGGCGAACTGATGGAGCGCTCGGGCGGTTGGAACGGCTGGAGAGATTTCGTCATCGCCTCAAAAGTTCGCGAGAGCGACGTCGTCACCTCGTTTATCCTGAAACCCAAGGACGGCGGTCGCGTTGCGCGCCACAGACCCGGCCAATATCTGACGTTTCGCTTCCAACTGGACAATGGCCTGGAGATGAAGCGCAACTACTCGATCTCCAGCGGGCCGAACGACAGCTTCTACCGCATCTCGGTAAAGCGCGAGGCGCAGGGGCAAGGCGGATCGCGATATCTCCACGATCAGGCGACCGTCGGCACGGTCTTGAGCGCGACCCCGCCGGCCGGCGACTTCTTCCTCCCCGAAGCGCCGGAAACACCTGTCGTACTGCTGTCGGGTGGCGTCGGCCTGACCCCCATGGTCAGTATTCTCGAGACGATCGCCGAGGAACATCCGAACCTCGAGGCGCACTTCGTCCACGGCGCGCTGAACAGCGGCACGCATGCCATGGATCGGCATGTTCGCGAACTCGCCGATGCACATGGCAAGATCACGATCAGCAGCTTCTATAGCGCGCCTGCGAACGGGGATGCCGTGGGGCTGTCGCACGACTTCGATGGCTTCATCACCGCGGAATGGCTTCGCAAGCACACGCCGATCGCCAATGCCGAATTCTATCTCTGTGGCCCCAAACCGTTCCTTCGTGCGCTCGTCCCGGCTCTTGCCAGGGAAGGCGTTTCCAGCGAGCGGGTCCACTATGAGTTCTTCGGCCCGGCCGACGAACTCATTGCAGCCTAAAATGCCTTCGGTCGGCACTTTCACGGACCGTGGAAGAGCTTGATCTCCTCATTGCCGCGGCGCGGCGCTCGCGCCGCGGCATGTCGATCTACGCCGAGTATCTGGCAGTCCCGCCTGTGCGTGAACGCCATCCGAAAGATCGCCCTTGATTTCGGACCCGCCATGCTGCATTGCAAAAAGAGCCGACACGGCAGGTCAAGCTTGGTCAGAATGCGGTCGTGGCATGCAGCACAGCAGACTAAACGTCCTGGTCATCGACGAGAATCGCATCCGCGCCGCCATCATCGAGGACGGGCTGCGCGACGCGGGCTATGACCATGTCACCGTCATCGACAATATGCACGGCCTGGCGCGGCGTATCGCGGACCTCAATCCCGACGTCATCGTGATTGATCTCGAAAACCCAAACCGCGACATGCTGGAAAGCATCTTCCAGCTTTCGCGCGCGGTGAAGCGCCCGATCGCGATGTTCGTCGACAAGTCCGACGAGGCCTCCATCGAGGCGGCTGTCGAGGCCGGGGTCTCGGCCTATATCGTCGACGGTCTGAAGCAGGAACGGGTGCGCCCCATCCTGAAGATGGCGATCAGCCGCTTCAACGCCTTCTCCCGCCTCAACCGCGAGCTGGAAGAAACCCGCGGCGAGTTGGAAAACCGCAAGGTGATCGACCGCGCCAAGGGCCTCTTGATGCGCTCGCGCGGGCTATCCGAGGAAGAGGCCTATGCGCTGCTGCGCCGCACGGCGATGAACCAGAACCGCAAGATCGTCGACATCGCCCAAAGCCTCGTCACGGCGGCAAGCCTGCTCGATCCGGGAGGAAAGGAATGACGACGCGCCACGCCATCACCGCCGGTTTCGTGCCGCTCCTCGACAGCGCCTTGCTCGTTGTCGCCCGCGAGATGGGCTTTGCCGAAGAACAGGGGATCGACCTGACCCTGCTGCGTGAGCGCTCCTGGGCGAGCATCCGCGACCGACTTGCGGTTCGCCATGTCGATGTGGCGCATATTCTCGGGCCCATGCCGATCGCCGGCAATCTCGGCCTCAATGTGCCTGCCCCTGAAATGATCGTGCCGATGTCGCTGGGTCTCGGCGGCAATGCGGTGACGGTGTCTCCGGCGCTCTGGCAAAGGATGGCGGAAAACGGCGCGACCACGGATCTCGATGCGCGCGCGAACGGTGCAGCCCTGCGCAAGGCGATCGATGCGCAGGCGGGCGCGCCGCTGCGTTTTGCCGTCGTGCATCCCTATTCCGGGCACAATTACGAACTGCGCTACTGGCTGGCGGCGAGCGGCATCGATCCGGACCGTGATATCGAGATCGTCGTGCTGCCGCCACCCGACATGGGCGATGCGCTCGCCGAAGGCGTGATCGACGGCTATTGCGCCGGCGAGCCCTGGAACACCTTCGGCGTGCTTCGCCGCGGCGCACATCTCGCCACCGTCAAGGCGGCGATCTGGCGGTCGAGCCCCGAGAAGGTGCTTGGCGTCAACGCAAAGTGGGGGGAGGCCAACCCGGAGGCGATGGCCGCCCTGCTCGTGGCGCTTCATCAGGCGTCAATTTGGTGCGCCCGCCCGGATAACCACGAGGCACTCGCGACCCTTCTGGCAAAGCCTGCCTATGTGGGGCGCGACGCCGAACTGCTTCTTCCCGCCCTCAAAGGCACGCTGCCGGTCGGCGGCGGTGAGGTCCGGGTGGTCAGAGATTTCTTCGTTCCGAATGCCAAGGCGGCGACCTTCCCCTGGAAGAGCCATGCCCTCTGGTTCTACACCCAGATGGTGCGCTGGCGGCAGATCGAGCATGCGGCAGAGCGCCAGCGCATCGCCGCGGAAACCTACCGGCCGGACATCTACCGCGCCGCATTGAAGCACCTTGGTATCGCCATGCCGTCGGCAAGCGCCAAGGTGGAAGGCGCCTTGACCGTCGAAACCCCAGTCGGCTCATCGGGCGCGCTGACGCTCGGGCCGGATGGTTTCTTCGATGGCGGACGCTTCGATCCCGACGACCTCGATGCCTACATCGCTGCCCAGTCTGCAGGCTGAATGCGCGACGCCTAATTTATGCGCATTGCACAAAAAATGGCTTCGCACTGCACCAAGGAATGTCACCCACCGGGATGACGCCAGGCCGACGATTTCACTTTTTCTTTTAGATCAATAGCTTGCCAAAACTGGCACGCTGATTGCTTTTATATTCTCAGGCCCTCGGGCCAAGAGATCGGTGTCCAACGACGGGCGCCCTACCAGCAAAGCCGCTGATCAGGACTGCGCACACGGAGCGAACCGTGTCGGGCATACCTGGCCAGCGGCTTTTTGTTTTTCACCCCCAAGATGGAGCGGCACGACCTTGTCGGGCCTCGGAGAAGCCATGTCTGAGAACAAGCAGCCATTATCCGCCAGCGAACCCGCCACGGCTTTGTGGATGTCCACTTTTGCCTTCACGATCTGTTTCGCCGTCTGGACGATCTTCGCCATCATCGGCATCCGCATCAAGCAGGACCTCGCGCTCACCGAAGCGCAGTTCGGCCTGCTGGTTGGCACGCCCATCCTCACCGGTTCACTGGTGCGCATCCTGCTCGGCGTCTGGACCGGGCGCTACGGCGGGCGCCTCGTCTATACGCTGACGATGCTGGCCGCAGCCCTTGCGACTTTTCTGCTCACCTACGCCACCACCTATCCGCAGATGCTGCTCGCCGGCCTCGGCATCGGTCTTGCCGGCGGCTCTTTCGCGGTCGGCGTCGCCTATGTCTCGCCCTTCTTTCCGCCGGAAAAGCAGGGCACGGCGCTTGGCATCTTCGGCGCCGGCAATGTCGGCGCGGCGGTGACGAAATTCCTGGCGCCCTTCGTCCTCATTGCCTGGGGCTGGCAGACGGTTGCCGAGATCTGGGCGGCCGCACTCGTCGTCACGGCACTCGTCTTCTGGTTCACGACAAGCGACGATCCGGCCTTCCGCAGCCGCCGCGAGCGCCAGCTGCCAAAGCGCAGCCTGCTCCAGGAGTTCGCACCGCTGAAGAACGCCCAGGTCTGGCGTTTCTCGCTCTACTATTTCTTCGCCTTCGGCGGTTTCGTCGCCCTCTCGCTCTGGCTGCCGCGTTATCTCGTCGGCGTCTACGGCTTCGATATCGCCGTGGCGGGCATGGTCGCAGCCGCCTACTCCATCCCCGGCAGCGTCTTCCGTGCCTTCGGCGGCGTGCTTTCCGACCGCAAGGGCGCGCGTAGCGTCATGTACTGGATGCTCGGCATCTCGGCGGTGGCAACACTGATCCTGTCGCTGCCGGCCGCCGGCGAGGGCCACGGCTTCGGCATTACGCCTGCCGTCTTCATCGTCACGGTCTTCGTGCTCGGCTTCGTCATGAGCCTTGGCAAGGCCGCCGTCTACAAGCACATCCCGGCCTATTACCCGGAAAACGTCGGGGCGGTCGGCGGCATCGTCGGCATGGTCGGCGGGCTCGGGGGCTTCGTGCTGCCGATCGCCTTCGGCCTGCTCAAGGACGCGACCGGCCTGTGGTCGAGCTGCTTCCTGCTTCTCTTTGCCGTCGTCGTCGCATCGCTCCTGTGGATGCATCTTTCGATCCGCCAGATGGAACGCCGCGCGCTCACCCTGCCGACGGCTGCTGCCGCGTAAACAGACAAGGACAGACCATGACCGAGAAACTCGTCATCATCGGCAATGGCATGGCGCCGGGGCGCATGCTGGAGCACCTGCTGGAAAAGGCGCCCGGGCACTACGACGTGACCATTTTCAACGCCGAACCACGCGTCAACTACGACCGCATCATGCTGTCGCCGGTGCTGTCGGGCGAAAAGGATTACGAAGAGATCATCATCCACGGCGACGGCTGGTACATCAAACACGGCATCACGCTTTACAAGGGTCATCGCATCGTCGCGATCGACCGCGATGCCCAAACCGTGACCTCCGACCATGGCGTGACCGAAAGCTATGACAAGCTGGTGATCGCGACCGGTTCGGTGCCCTTCATCCTGCCGGTGCCCGGCAAGGACCTGCCCGGTGTCATCACCTATCGCGATCTCGATGACGTGCAGGCCATGCTGCTCGCCGCCCAGTCGCGCGAAAAAGCCGTCGTCATCGGCGGCGGCCTGCTCGGCCTTGAAGCGGCCGCCGGCCTTGCCGGTCGCGGCATGGACGTCACCGTTCTTCACGTGATGCCGACGCTGATGGACCGCCAGCTCGACCCGGCCGCCGGCTATCTCCTTGAGAAGGAGCTGGAAGGCCGCGGCATCAAGATCATCTGCAAGGCCAACACCAAGGCGATCGTCGGCAACGGCAGGGTCGAAGGCATCGAGCTCGACGACGGCCGCATCATTCCGGCGACGCTCGTCGTCATGGCCGTCGGCATTCGGCCGAGTGTCGGCCTTGCGAAGGAGGCCGGCCTTGCGATCAACCGCGGCATCGTCGTCGACCAGGGCATGCAGACCTCGGATGGCCGCATCTGGGCGCTCGGCGAATGTGCGGAAGTGGGCGGCATGGTCTATGGCCTCGTCGCGCCGCTTTACGAGATGGCCCGTGTCGCCGCCTCGCATCTGGCTGGCGACCGCTCCGCCGCCTTTGTCCATTCCGACACGCCGACCAAGCTCAAGGTCACCGGCATCGAACTTTTCTCGCTCGGCGACTTTGCCGATGGCGACGACCGCGAGGAGATCGTCCTGCGCGACGCCACGGCCGGCGTCTACAAGCGGCTGGTGCTGAAGGGCAACCGCATCATCGGCACCGTGCTCTATGGCGAAACATCCGACGGCGCCTGGTTCAACGATCTGAAGAAGAAGGAGACCGACGTCTCCGAGATGCGCCAGACCCTGATTTTCGGCCAAGCCTTCCAGGGAGGCGCTCCGCTGGACCCTATGGCGGCCGTTGCAGCCTTGCCGGATGATGCGGAAATCTGCGGCTGCAACGGCGTTTGCAAGGGTAAGATCGTTTCCACGATTGCCGACAAGGGCCTGACGTCGCTCGACGAGGTGCGCGCCCATACCAAGGCATCGGCCTCCTGCGGCTCCTGTACCGGCCTTGTCGAACAGCTGATGACGCTGACGCTCGGCGAGAGCTACAGACCGGCCGCCGTCCAGCCGATGTGCGGCTGCACCGATCTCGGCCACGACGACGTACGTCGGCTGATCAAGGCCAAGGGCCTGAAGACCATTCCCGCGGTCATGCAGGAGCTGGAATGGAAGACCTCCTGCGGCTGCGCCAAGTGCCGCCCGGCGCTCAACTACTACCTCGTCTGCGATTTCCCGGACGAATATGCCGACGACTACCAATCGCGCTTCATCAACGAGCGCGTTCACGCCAACATCCAGAAGGACGGCACCTATTCCGTCGTGCCGCGCATGTGGGGTGGGGTCACCAATTCCGGCGAGCTGCGGGCCATCGCCGACGTGGTCGACAAGTTCGAAATTCCGCTGGTGAAGGTGACCGGCGGCCAGCGCATCGACCTGCTCGGGATCGAAAAGGAAGATCTACCGGCCGTCTGGGCCGATCTCGGCAAGGCCGGTTTCATCTCGGGCCAGGCCTATGCCAAGGGTCTGCGCACGGTGAAGACCTGCGTCGGCTCGGACTGGTGCCGCTTCGGCACGCAGGATTCCACCGGGCTTGGCATCCGGATCGAAAAGTTCATGTGGGGTTCCTGGACGCCCGCCAAGCTGAAGATGGCGGTTTCCGGCTGTCCGCGCAATTGCGCGGAGGCCACCTGCAAGGACATCGGCGTCATCTGCGTCGACTCGGGCTTCGAGATCCATTTCGCCGGTGCTGCCGGGCTCGACATCAAGGGCACCGAGGTACTTGGCCTGGTGAAAAGCGAGGACGAGGCGCTGGAACACATCGTGGCGCTGACGCAGATGTACCGCGAGCAGGCCCGCTATCTCGAGCGCATCTACAAGTGGGCGAAACGAGTCGGGCTGGACGAGATCCGCCGCCAGATCATGGAGGATACGGACAAGCGCAAGGCCTACTACGACCGCTTCGTCTTCAGCCAGAAATTCGCCCAGGTCGACCCCTGGTCGGAGCGCGTCTCCGGCAAGGACAAACACGAGTTCCGGCCGATGGCGACGGTCGGCTTCCCCCAAGCTGCGGAGTGAGATGATGAACATGACCTGGCACCCGATCGGCGACATCTCGGACATTCCGCTGCGAGGCGCGCGCTGCGTGAAGACGCCTCAGGGCAAGATCGCCGTCTTCCGCACAGCCGAAAACGAGGTCTTCGCCATCGAGGACCATTGCCCGCACAAGGGCGGGCCGCTGTCACAAGGCATCGTCCACGCGAAGGCGGTCACCTGCCCCTTGCACAATTGGGCGATCTCGCTCGAAACCGGCAAGGCGCTCGGGGCCGACGTAGGCGCGGTGCGCACCATTCCGGTGCGTATTGACGGCGGCGCGCTGTTCATTGCGCTCGAAAGCCTGCTGATTGCGGCGGAATGACCATGGAAAAGGAGGTCAAGACCACCTGTCCCTATTGCGGCGTCGGCTGCGGGGTCATCGCGACGGTCGATGACAACGGCGCCGTCGCCGTGCGCGGCGATGCCGACCATCCCGCCAATTTCGGCAGGCTGTGCTCCAAGGGGTCCGCACTCGCCGAGACCCTCGACCTCGACGGTCGGCTGCTGCATCCGGAGATCGACGGATGCCAGGCTGGCTGGGACGAAGCGCTCGACCTCGTCGCCGCACGCTTTGCGGAAACGATTGCCGAACACGGCCCGGATTCGGTCGCCTTCTACGTCTCCGGCCAGCTGCTCACCGAAGACTACTACGTCGCCAACAAGCTGATGAAGGGTTTTGTCGGTTCCGCCAACATCGATACCAATTCACGTCTCTGCATGTCCTCGTCAGTTGCCGGTCATCGCCGTGCCTTCGGTTCGGATACGGTACCCGGGACCTATGAGGATCTGGAGCTGGCCGATCTGGTCGTACTCACCGGATCGAACCTTGCCTGGTGCCACCCCGTCCTCTACCAGCGCCTTGCCGCCGCCAAGGCGAAACGGCCGGGCCTCAAAATCGTTCTCATCGATCCGCGCCGCACCATGACGGCCGATATTGCAGACCTGCATCTCGCGATCCGGCCCGACGCCGATGTGGCGCTCTTCGTCGGGCTGTTCTCACATCTGGTTTCCAGCAATGCCGTCGACCAGAACTATGTCGCGGCGCATACGGCCGGCTTCGGTGATACCTTGCTCGCAGCAGGCGGTGTTTCGTTCGACGACGTGCTCGAGCGGACCGGCCTTCCGGCGATGCAGTTGCGCGAATTCTACCGGCTGTTTTCGACAACCGAGAAGGTCGTGACCTGCTACAGCCAAGGCGTCAACCAGTCGTCTTCGGGCACCGACAAGGTCAACGCGATCCTCAACTGTCACCTTGCGACCGGCCGCATCGGCCGGCCGGGCATGGGGCCGTTCTCGCTGACGGGGCAGCCGAATGCGATGGGCGGCCGCGAGGTCGGCGGGCTTGCGAACATGCTCGCAGCACACATGGCGATCGAAGATGCCGGTGATCGCGATCGCGTCCAGCGCTTCTGGCGTTCGCCAAAGATTGCCGAAAAGCCGGGGCTCAAGGCCGTCGATCTCTTCCGGGCGGTGGCAGACGGTCGCGTCAAGGCGCTCTGGATCATGGCAACGAACCCCGTCGTCTCGATGCCGGATGCCGACGCCGTCGAGGCCGCGATCAGGGCCTGTCCCTTCGTCGTGGTTTCCGACATCCTGAAAGAAACTGATACCGCCCGCCACGCGCATGTGCTGCTGCCGTCGCTCGGTTGGGGGGAAAAGAGCGGCACGGTCACCAATTCCGAACGCCGCATCTCGCGCCAGCGGGCGTTCCTCGCCGCACCGGGAGAAGCCCGGGCGGACTGGTGGCAACTGGCCGAGGTCGGTCGCCGCCTGGGCCATACCGATGCTTTCGCCTACGAAGCGCCCGCCGCGATCTTCCGCGAACATGCCGCGCTCTCGGCCTTCGAAAATGCCGGCAGCCGCGATTTCGACATTGGCGCCTATGCCGATCTTGCGCTTGAGGACTACGACGGGCTGACGCCCTTCCAGTGGCCCCAACGGCAAGGCCAGAAGCGCGCCGAAAGCCGTTTCTTTGCGGCGGGCAACTTCTATCACGCTGACGGCAGAGGCCGGTTCGTGGCCGTTCGCCCGGCAGAGACCGACCGCACCAATGCCGATTACCCGTTCACGCTCAACACCGGCCGCATCCGCGACCAGTGGCACACGATGACCCGCACAGGCAAAAGCGCGCGCCTCTCGGCCCATATCGCCGAACCGTTTGCGGAACTGCACCCGCGTGATGCGATGGAGATCGGCGTCGGCAACGCCGACCTTATCGAGATTGAAAGCCCTGAGGGCAAGGCGTTCGTGCGTGCGCTCATCACCGAGCGCCAGGCGCGCGGCAGCATCTTCGCGCCGATGCACTGGAACGACCAGTTTGCGGCGAAGGCACGCATCGATGTCCTCGTGCCGCCGATCACCGATCGTCTTTCCGGCCAGCCGGCATCGAAGAACATTGCAGTCGCCGCGCGAAAGTTCAAGGCGACGCACTACGCCTTCGCTGTCTCGCTGGCAAAGCCGGTCGATCCAGATGCTGCCTATTGGGCGCTGGCGAAGGCGGCTGGCGGCTGGCGATTGGAACTGGCTTTTGCCGAGCCGGTGGACGACTGGGCCGGCTGGTGCCGCCGCGTTCTTGCGATCCCGCAAGGCGTAGAGCCGCTCGGCTATGCGGATGCACAGACCGGCGACATCAGGCTCGCCTTCTTCGATGGTCCGCAGCTTCTCGCGGCCTTCTTCCTAGCGCGCGAACCGGTCGCCGTCGCGCGCAACTGGGCGATCGCACAACTCGGCGCTGACCACGCCAATCTGCGCAAGCGCTTCGCGCTCGTCGCGGGCCGTCCGGGGGCGGACAAGCCGGATCCCGGCGCCACCGTCTGCTCCTGCTTCGGTGTTGGCGTCAACCAGATCGTCGCGGCCGTACGCGGCGGT
Organism: Ensifer sp. ENS06; assembly: GCF_014852205.1. Taxonomy (NCBI): domain Bacteria; kingdom Pseudomonadati; phylum Pseudomonadota; class Alphaproteobacteria; order Hyphomicrobiales; family Rhizobiaceae; genus Ensifer; species Ensifer sp. ENS06. The sequence continues at coordinate 110,947 of NZ_JACVBC010000003.1, forward strand.
TGCCACAGCGTCGAGGCCGTCGGCGTGGCGCTCAATGCCGGAACCAATTGCGGCTCATGCCGCGCCGAAATCAGGGGGATCATCGATGGATGTCTTGCAGCAGCCGCAGAGTGACGGACCCGCCCGCATGGAGGCGCTCGCCAAGCTGCCCGTCTTCTGGGCGCTGGAGGGCCGGCGCGTCGTGGTGGCCGGTGCAACGGACGGAGCGATGTGGAAGGTCGAGCTTCTGGCCGCCTGCGGCGCCCGCGTCGACCTTTACGCTGAAGGGAACGACGAGGCGCTCGCGGCATTTGCCGGCCGTACCCCGCAACACCCCACCGCCAGCGTCACGCTAAACCGCCGGCACTGGGCGCCCGCCGATCTTGACGGTGCCGCGCTCGCCGTCGGCGATTGCGAGGACCAGGCGGAGGCGCGGGCATTCTTCGCCGCCGCCCGCGCGGCGGGCGTTCCGGTCAACGTCATCGACCAGCCGGACTTCTGCGAGTTCCAGTTCGGCTCGATCGTCAACCGCTCGCCCGTCATCGTTGCAATCTCGACCGATGGCGCCGCCCCGATCCTCGCCCAGACGATCCGCCGCAAGATCGAGACGCTGCTGCCGAAAAGCCTGAAGGCCTGGGCAGCGCTGGCCCAGTCTCTTCGTGGAGCGGTGAACCGCCGGATCGAACCCGGTCCCCGGCGCCGCCTCTTCTGGGAACGTTTTGCCGATCGCGTCTTTTCGACCATGGATACGCCGGAGGAGGGCGTAGGCGGGGTGCTTTTTGCTGATGCCGAAAGGCTCGCGGGAGCCCCCGCCATCGGTCACGTGACTTTGGTCGGCGCGGGACCGGGCGATGCCGAACTCCTGACGCTGAAGGCCGTGCGCGCGCTGCAAGCGGCCGATGTCATCCTTTTCGACGACCTCGTTTCTTCAGACGTGCTCGAACTCGCCCGGCGGGAGGCAAAGCGCATGCTCGTCGGAAAGCGCGGCGGCCGCGAAAGCTGCCGGCAGGAAGACATCAACGCCATGATGGTCAAGCTCGCCAAGGCTGGGAAACGCGTGGTGCGGCTGAAATCCGGCGACCCCATGGTTTTCGGCCGGGCCGGCGAGGAAATCGCCCATCTCGACCGCGAGAACATTCCCGTCGACGTTATCCCCGGCATCACTGCCGCAAGCGCCATGGCCTCCCGTCTCGGTCTGTCGCTGACCCATCGCGACTATGCCCAGTCGCTTCGGCTGGTGACCGGTCATTCCCGCCACGGCGGCCTGCCCGATGATGTCGACTGGGCAGGCATTGCCGATCCGCGCAGCACGGCGGTCTTTTACATGGGTGGCCGAACGGCGGGGCTGATTGCCGAAAAGCTTATCGGCGAAGGCCGTTCACCTGAAACACCGGCCGTGATCATGAGCGATGTCAGCCGTCCGACGGAACGCAGCTGGCGAGGCACGCTCGCCACAATCCCGGAGGGCATAGGGGAGATCGGCTACGACAGCCCGGTCCTCATCGCTGTCGGCGGCGTGTTTTCGGCCCGAGACAAGCGGGCCGGATCGATCGAGCGCACGCTCGCCGGAGCATGCTGATGGGCATGTCCCTGGTGTTCCTCGTTCTCGCCATCGGCCTCAGCTGGCCGCGTTTCAGGCTCATCTTCCTGGCTCAATCGAACGCTGCGCTGGCCGCAGCGCCCCTCACCATGGTTGCGAGTGCCGTGAACCTCTGCGCCATCGGCCTCGCTGTTGCAGAACACGGTCTGCTTTTCGGCGGATTGCTCATCGCCGGCGGTATGTTCTTCGCGAAAATAATGCAAGCCGTGCCTTCAACGCCGGGCATCTTGGCTTCAGCCGTGTGCCTTGCCGCCTACATAGAAATGACGATGACGGTCGTGGCGTGACGAGCTCAATGCTGCCCCTGAACAGACACCAGCGTCTGCTGACGCGCCAAGGGATATTCGAAGGCGTCGCCTCGTATCGACGTCCCGAATATCCCAAGGTCGCCACCGTAGGCTGGTTCTAAGCGCGCAGGCAGATCACGGCCATCCCCCAATTGAGGAATGAATGCCTGTACCGAACAAGTAAAGCCGCTGCCCCGCGGCCGAAGTCAGTCGACTGCCGTTTCCGATCCATCGCCGCTTTCGTCGAGTACGACCGTCTCGCCGAGCGGGGTCGCTGCAATTGACCTGATCTCTTGGGCGAGCGACGCCAGCTTGCGCGCAATCTCCTGCAATTCGGCGGTCGAGCCGGTGGCCTCGCAGGTATTTTCAACGCTCCGTTCGTCCATGTGCTCTTCCTCTTTCGAGTGGACGCAGGAGCGGAGCATATTTCTAATCTACTATATAAGGCCACAAGCCGTCGCGCGTTCTTCGTGCGGCGCACAGCCATAGGTATAGGCCGATCGATAAGCCGGCGATCACCCGCGACAGATCTCGATCCAGGGCCGATTGGCCTTACCTGCAGCAATCAAGCCCATCGGCGATCTCGCAGGTCATCAAAACCTTGGAAGAGTGACATTCCGACGTTGCAGGAGGGAAAACTCGGCGACGTCAGGGTTTTCATCTGGATGCTAAATTGCTAGTTCTTTCTTTGTTCCTGCCCGTCTCTTGGATGCAAATCGATGCGGGCAGTGACTGAGTGCGACGAAAACGAACGGGAACGCATGAGCGCCGCCTATCTCGAAAAACTCAATGACCGCCAGCGTGAGGCGGTCGAGCACGGTATCGGCTTGCCGGAAGGACAGGTCGGCGGCCCGCTTCTCATCATCGCCGGTGCCGGCTCCGGCAAGACGAATACGCTCGCCCACCGCGTCGCGCATCTCATCGTCAACGGTGCCGATCCGCGCCGCATTCTGCTGATGACCTTTTCTCGACGCGCAGCAGCCGAGATGACCCGCCGGGTCGCGCGCATCTGCCGCCAGGTCCTTGGCGACAACGCTGCAGTCATGACGGACGCGCTCTCCTGGGCCGGCACCTTCCATGGCATCGGCGCCCGGATCCTGCGCATCTACGCCGAACAAATCGGTCTCGGCCCGGATTTTACGATCCACGACCGGGAGGACAGTGCCGACCTGATGAACCTCGTGCGCCACGAGCTCGGCTTCTCGAAGACGGAAAGCCGCTTCCCGACAAAGGGAACGTGCCTTTCGATCTATTCGCGCGTCGTGAACTCCGAAAGCTCGATTGGCGACGTATTGAAGTCGGCCTATCCCTGGGTCACCGGCTGGGACGAACAGCTCAAGGCGCTGTTTGCGGCTTACGTCGATGCCAAACAGGCGCAGAACGTGCTCGATTATGACGATCTCCTGCTCTACTGGGCGCAGATGGTTTCCGATCCGGAGCTTGCCGAAGATATCGGCGGACGCTTCGATCATGTTCTTGTCGACGAGTATCAGGACACCAACAGGCTGCAGGCGTCGATCCTGATGTCGCTCAGACCCGGCGGCCACGGATTGACTGTCGTTGGCGACGACGCCCAGTCGATCTATTCTTTCAGGGCTGCGACGGTTCGCAATATTCTCGATTTCCCGAACGCCTTTTCGCCCGAGCCTGCCGACGTCATCACCCTCGACCGGAACTACCGCTCGACGCAGCCGATCCTCGCCGCTGCGAACGGCGTGATCGGCCTGGCGCGGGAGCGATTTACCAAGAACCTCTGGACGGACAGGCAATCGGAGCAGCGCCCGTTGCTCGTCGCCGTCAAGGACGAAGCGGATCAGGCCGCCTACATCGTGGAGCAGGTTCTCGCTGGCCGCGAGATCGGTATCGCCTTGAAGCAGCAGGCGGTGCTTTTTCGCTCGTCCAATCACAGCGGAACGCTCGAAGTCGAACTCACCCGCCGCAACATTCCGTTCGTGAAATTCGGTGGCCTGAAGTTTCTCGACAGCGCCCATGTGAAGGACCTGCTCGCAGTCCTGCGCTTCGCGCAGAACCCGCGTGATCGCGTCGCAGGTTTCCGGTTGCTGCAGATGCTGCCCGGTATTGGCCCACAGACCGCTGGAAAGATCCTCGATGCGATCGCCGCCGATCCGGAACCGCTCGCGGCTCTTGCTGAGATCCCGCCTCCCGCCAAGACCGGCGAGAACTGGACCGGCTTCGTCGACCTGGTGTCCGGTCTGCGACGGGCCGAGCCTGGATGGCCGCAGGAGATTGGCGCTGCGCGCGCCTGGTATGAGCCCCATCTTGACCGGATCCATGAAGACGCCGACACGCGCAAGGCCGACCTGCTGCAGCTCGAGCAGATTGCCGGCGGCTACCAGAACCGCGAACGTTTCCTGACCGAGCTGACCCTTGACCCGCCCGATGCCACGAGCGACCAGGCGGGCGTGCCGCTGCTCGACGAGGACTATCTGATCCTGTCGACCATCCATTCGGCGAAGGGCCAGGAATGGCGCTCGGTCTTCATGCTCAACGTCGTCGACGGCTGCATTCCGTCCGATCTCGGCGTGGGTACAACTGCCGAACTCGAAGAGGAGCGGCGGCTGCTCTATGTCGGCATGACACGGGCACGCGATCATCTCTCCCTGGTGACGCCGCAGCGCTTCTTCACCCACGGCCAGAACGCCCAGGGCGACCGGCATGTCTACGCCTCGCGAACCCGCTTCATCCCGGCGACATTGCTTCAGTTTTTCGAGACGACGAGCTGGCCGAAGATCTCGGCAAGCGCCAGCGAGCGAAGCGCCAAGCAGATCCGCATCGACGTCGGCGCCCGCATGCGCTCCATGTGGAAGTGAGCGAAGGCGGTGGCGAGCTCGCGAATTGTGGGCTCGTGTCTGCAGACAGACCAAGCGAGGAGCGCGTGCCGCTCGCCAACCGCCGGTCTGTAGCGTTGTTAGCCTGGCAAGCTCGGCGGCGCGATAAACTGATAGTACGACCACACCGCAACCAAGGCGGCTATCAGTGCCAGCCAAATCAACGCCTTCCGCGGCACAGGGCTGGCCGGCTTCGCCTCCTTTTTCGGCTTTGGTCGTTCAAATTTGATGATGTTGTTGTCGTCCATTCGCTCCCATCCCGAGTAAACTCATACATGTCCCGGCGCGTTCAGCCAGCGCACCGCAATGACATGTGCCGCCTAACGTCCTGATTTGGCATCAATAAGATGTGAAAGCAGGTTCGCGCCAATCCCAAGCAACATGGCATTCCAACGCCGTCGTCAAGCCTTCAGGCCCAGTCGTGGCAAGCAAGGGACGTCTGCATCAAGCCGCGCCGTCGCGGCCGAGCCAGGGATCGGGGCCTGGATCGCGGCCCGACGCAACCTGGCCCAGCCGCTCCAGATAATGTGCCCAGCCTTCCGTATGGCCGGCGCATTGTTCGGCGCTGGGCAGACCCGTTTGCGTAAGGCGCAGCAATGTTCCGGGCGGCTGCTCGATCAGGTCGATCTCGATCAGGCTCGAGCCGGGCGGGACAATGTCGCTGCCTTCCCAGCCGAAGCTATAGGCGAGCCGATGCACCGGCACGACCTCGCGGAAAGACCCGCGGGCAAAACGGGCCCCGGTCACGTTGACGAGATAGAGACCGCCGGGCTCCGCCTTGGTGTCGGCCTCCGTTCCCATCCAGCGCAGGATCTTTTCCGGGTCGGTCAAAAGAGCGAACACTGCGGCGGGTGGCGCCGGAATATGCGCTTCGCGGCGGACGACGAGGGGTTCTGGCATCGGTCTTCCCTTTGCTGATTGGCCTGCCTGCGGCTTGAGAGTCCTTCTGCAGGCTGCCGCAATCATAGACCGCCGGGGCGGACGGCGCCACCGTCCGCCCCTGACTTGCGCGCAGCGCGGCGGCGGGAAGGGCTTGTCCATAGGGCGCTCGACCCTATCCTCTTCGGCATGGATTTGTCCGCCCCCCTTGCCTGGCTCGTGGACGAGGCAAGCGCCTCGCAGGAGCCGGACCGATTCCTGTCCGACCTTGGCCGCCAGCTCGTCGCCGACGGTCTGCCGCTCTCGGGCGGCGCGCTTACGCTCGCCGTGCCGCATCCGATCATCGCCCGCCGCACCTGGCTTTGGCGAGCCGAGACCGGCGTGGTGATCGAGAGCCTGGGGTTTGCCGACGCCGTCTCCGACCGGGCGGGAGAGGAGTGGCTGGCCGGGCTCGGGCCACTGCTGCAACAATCGACCGGTTCGGGGAATGAACGCGCGTCGCTCGGCTGGGCCGGGACGCGCCCGTTCGGCCCGGAAGAGACGGCGCGGCTTGGTGATGTCGCGCGCTTTGCCGTCGCGCCCCTGGCGGTTCTTGCCGAGCGGGCCGCGCTCACCGCTCTGCTCGACGCCTATCTCGGCCGCCGCAGCGCCGCCCGTGTCCGCGCCGGAGCGCTCACCCGCGGCACCGGCGAAACCATTCGCGCGGCCCTGCTCTATGCCGATTTGCGCAACTTCACGGCGCTGTCCGAAACATCGGAACCCGCCGTGGTGATCGCGGCCCTCGACGCCTGGTTCGATCGCCTCGCCGGCGCGATCCATGCCTTTGGCGGCGAGGTGCTGAAATTCATCGGCGACGGCGTTCTGGCGATCTTTCCGGTGAGCGGCTCGCCGAGCGAAGCCTGCGACGCAGCCTTGCGCGCGGTCACCGCCGCGCGCGCCGGCATGGCGCATCTCGACCAGGCCCGGCAGGCCGAGGGGCTACCGCCGCTCTCCTTCGGCGTCGCCCTGCACCTCGGCGACATTCTCTGGGGCAATATAGGTGCCGCCGATAGGCTCGACTTCACAGCCATCGGCCCGGCGGTCAATCTCGTCAGCCGCCTGGAGGGCCTGTGCCGGCCGCTCGGTTGCTCCGTGCTGATCTCCGGTTCCGTGGCTGAGGCCGCGTCGACGCCGCTGCTGCCGCTCGGCGAGCATCCCTTGCGCGGCATCGCAGCACCCTGCGCCGTCTTCACCTTGCCGGACGCGTGACGCAGCCCTTCCACGGCCATGCCGTGAACGGCGAAGCGTCCGTCTTCGACGGTTACACGCGCGTGCGCTCCGCCACCCAGTCGGCGACAAGCGGGCGGTAGAGCCAGGGGATGTTGTTGCAGACGTGGTTGCCATCCTCGAAGATGTGCAGTTCGGCTCCACGCGCACAGATATCTGCGCATTTTACCGCTTCGGAGGGTGGAAAGATCTTGTCGCGTCCGCCGTGGAGGATGAGCGCCGGGGCGGTCGGCGGCGGGCAGCGCGCCAGCGTGAAACGGTCGGCACGTTCGCGAACGTCCGCGCCCCCGAGCGAGAAGCGCATGTTGTCGCGATAGACCTGCGGCAGCGCGTCCCAGAACCCACCGAGATCGAAGAAGCCGTTGATGGAGACGACGCCGGCGAGCGTTGGCACGGACGCGGCGGCGCGCAGGGCAAGAAAGCCGCCGAAGGCCATGCCAACGAGCGCGACCTTGCCCGAAAGGCGCGGGTGCGCCTCTACCGACCGGATGGCCGCCTCAACCGCCGGACCGATGTCCGGGCGCAGCGTACCCATCGAACGGCCCTCACCCTGGCCGGGACCGTCGAGCGAAAGGGTCGCAACGACGCGGGCATGAAAATGCCGCTCGAAAGCCGGGAATTCCTCCTTGGTCGAATCCGAGCCCGGGATGATCAGCGCCAGCGGGTGTGTGCCGTCTCCGTTCGGCACGCGAAGAACGGCCCGAAGTTCGCCGTCCTCAAAGGGCACAGCGACCATCTCGCCAGGCGGATCAAGCAAGGGTGCCGCGAGACGGTAGAGTTCCACCTTTCGCGTGGCGGCCCTCGCCTTTGCCTCCAGATCCTCGAAGGCCATGAATTGTCCGAAATGATAAAAAAGGCTGGCGCGGGCATAGGCTTCGCCGGCGGTCACGTTGCGGCCGGCGACCAGAGCCGCAGCGCCGAGCTCTGCGTGACGCTCGCCCTCCTCGCTCCAGGTAGCAAGCCACTTCTGCCAGACGCCGGCGCGCTCGATGACGGCACGTGCGGTTGCCGACGGGATCCCGGCGACCTCCATGCGCGGGAGCCAATGCTCGACGACACTGACCAATCGGTTCTCATTCTGCGTCATGCATGTTCTCCCGCATGATGTAATTGCTTGGGTCCGCCCCCGACGATACGTGTTCGACGGGGACCGGCTGGAGATCCCCGGGATAGCTCCGGGCTTTCGCGCGATAGCGTTGCGCCCCGATCGACAAAGCTTCGGCCGTCTTTCCGTCAAGAACGCGCACGACTTGGGCGGGCACCCCGAGGACCAGAGAGCCGTCCGGGACGACCATGTTTTCCCGCACCAATGCGCCGGCGCCGATCAGGCATCGCTCACCGATCTGCGCGCCGTTGAGGATCGCCGCCCCCATGCCGACGAGGCTTCCCTTGCCGATCCGGCATCCGTGAATTGTGGCGTTGTGTCCGACGGTAACATCCTCGCTTATCTCCACGGGGTATCCGGGATCGGTGTGAACGACGCATCCGTCCTGGACGTTGCAGCCGCGCCGAAGGATGATCGGCTCGTTGTCGCCGCGCAAGACGGCGTTGAACCAGATACTGACATCCTCTTCGAGCCACACGTCGCCGATCACCACGGCGCCGGGCGCGACGTAAAATCGTCCATTGGCGGGAACGCGCGGCGCGCGCGCGCCCAGCCGGTAAAGACCCGATGAAACCATCAAATATTCTCCGTTCTGCGGCGGCGCTCAGGTCGGCATGGCGAGCAGGATGGACGCCGGCGCATTGGTGCGGTTGGCGAGCGCACGCGCCTCGCCGGGCGCTAGCCGGCAACTGTCGAGAAAGCCGAGCGTGACGCTCTCGCTGCCGGTTTCGACCGTCACCTCTCCGGCAACGACGATGTAGATCTTCTCGACCGTGGCGTCCTTCAGCGACGTATGACCACCGGGCAGGAGGTGCGACAGGCCGATCCAGATCGTATCGGTTGCCGTCGCCTCCTTTCCCTGGAGCCGCAGGCAGTGCATGCCGTAGTGCTCCGGCGCCTCATAGGATCTGGCATCGCCGTAGCGCGTCACCTGCATCGTCCGCTCCTCCTCAGGGCACCAGCAGCACGCGCTCGGGCGTGCCGCGCAGCACCGAGGCGTAGGCCTTGGCGGCGTCGGCAAAGCCATAGACGGTCGCCGGATTGATCGGGAACGGCTTCAACTTGCCTTCCTCGAACTTCGGCTTGAGCTTGTCGAAGATTCGGGCACCCTCGACCGACGACAGCGCCAGCGTGTCGATGCCGATATATTTGTGACGCCCGCGGAAGAAGTTGAAGATATCGAACGGCACAGCGCGGTCGAAGGTGGAAATGAAGACCTGGCGCGCCTGCTTCGCCATCGCGTTGTTGGCGATCTCGAAATAGGGACTGCCGACCGTGTTGAAGACGATGTCGGCCCCATGACCGCCGGTCTTTTCGCGCACGATCGCCGCAACGTCATCCTTGGCGCTGTTGAGCATCTCGACCGGGGCGTTGGTGTGCGCCAGAAGCGGCTGCTCGTTGTACTCGACCGCGAAGACCTTGGCGCCGGCCATGGTCGCGAGCTGGATCACCGCCTGCCCGACCTTGCCGTTGCCGCCGCAGACGAGCACGACATCCGTCGGCTGCACGCCGCCGGCTTCGCGCAGGCCCTCAAAAGCTGTGATGAACGGCACGCCGATCGAGCCTGCTTCCTGCATGGTGAAATTCGCAGGCTTGGCGCGCACCGCTTTCTGGTCGAGCACCATCCATTTGGCGTGGCTGCCGTCCTGGGTGATGCCGAGTTCGCCGCCCCCGCCCCAGATTTCCATGCCGATCATCGACGACGGTCCTTCGCGCACGATGCCGCCGAAGTCGCGGCCCGGCGTGCGCGGCCAGATGGCATGCGGCATGTGCCCGAGCGATGCCTTCACGTCGCTGGGATTGACCCCCGCCGCCACGATTTCCACCAGCACCTGCCCGGGACCCGGCCGCGGCACCGCGACATCGACGACGTCGATCTTGAGATTGTCGAGATCGGGAGATTTTTCCGTCACCCTCAGCGCCCGGGCGATCTTCGCGTCCACCTGAATGTTCATTCTATGCCTCCTTGCAGAAATCGATGCCTATGCACGCAGTCCGAGAATTTCGCGGGCCTGGGAGGGCTCGGCGATCCGGCCGCCGAGCTTCTCGATCAGGTCTCTTGCCCGCTCGACCAGTTCGCCATTGCCTTTGGCGAGCACGCCCTTGGCGATGTAGGAGTTGTCCTCCAGGCCAACCCGAACGTGACCGCCGAGCAGATAGGCCTGAACAGCCATCGGGAATGACATCCGCCCGACGCCGAAGCCGGTCCAGACGGCGTCGCCGGGCAGCATGCGGGCCGCGGTCGCCATCACGTCGGTGGTCGAGGGAAAGCCGTATTTGACGCCGGTGACGATCGTGAACATCGCCGGCGACTTCAACACGCCCGCCTTCAAGAGATCCTGCGCCAACTGGATGTGGCCGGTGTCGAAGACCTCGAGCTCCGGCTTGGAGCCCGCCTCGTTGATAATGTCGGCCATGATCTTGACGTTGGCCGGGGTGTTGATGACGACCTCGGAGCCGAAGGTCATGGTGTTGAGGTCGAGCGTGGCGATATCAGGCTTCAGCGCGACGATGTGCTCGACCCGCTTTTCCGGCCGCATCAGCGTCGTGCGTGGTCCAGCGACCGCCGGGTTCTCGTCGCTCGGGTGGTAGCGGCCACCGGGCCCGGTCGTGACGTTGAGGATCAGCGCCGTGTTCTTGGCCCGGATGCGCTCGACGACCTCGCGGTAATACTTTAGCTCCATGGAGGGCTTTGCCGTAACCGGATCGCGCACGTGGATATGGGCGATCGCCGCGCCGGCATCGGCCGCCTCCAGGCAGGCATTGGCGATCTCTTCGGGCGTGACGGGAAGTCCGGGATGGTTTTCCCGCGTCGTGAGATTGCCCGTGACCGCGCAGGTGATGATGACGTTCTGCTGCATCACAAGCCTCCCGCGCCAGGGCGCAACCTGTTTGATCTCTCAGCCATGGTGCGCCACCTTCTTTCCGGAGATCGGAGGCAGCGGCAGGACCGATTGACCCTCCACCAGCTTGAAGTGGTAGTTGCAGCTATAGAAGGGCGCCGCGGCACCCGGAAATTCAGGGTCCGGGCTATCGTGACGGAAGAATTTCCCGACGATCTGCTGCTTCGCGCCGAAGACCACGTCGTTGACCAGGGCCTCGTGACTGTCGGAAAAGATCTGGGTGACGAGCGTCTTGTAGCCCGACGCCGAGACGATGAAGTGGATGTGGGCCGGACGCATCGGTGTCCGCTTCTGCGCTCGCAGCAGGTCGCCAACCGGCCCGTCAGTCGGAACCGGATAGCCTGCCGGCTTCACCGACACGAAGTGAAAATGACCGTCGCCATCCGTGGTGAAACGGCCGCGCAAGTTGAAGTCGTCCTGGGTCTCGTCCTGGTTCTCGTAAAGCCCGACCGGGGACGCCTGCCAGACATCGAGGGTCGCCCCTTCGACGGGTCGGCCGGCTGGATCGGTCACTCGCCCGGTGAAGTAGAGCTGCGATCCCGGCGTATCCGAACGGGCGATGCAGTCGCCGTTTAAGCATTTCGGCGCACCCCCGCGATAGAACGGCCCCAAGAGCGCTGACAGCGTCTCGCCCTGCATGCCGTCATTGTTGATCAGGTCGATCAGCGTCGAAGCGCCGAGCACGTCGGCGGCAAGCACGGTCTCGTTGTGCGCCTCGTTAGTCGCCTGGCCGACCGCCGTGATCCAGCGCAGGGCGCACTCGAATTCCGCCTCGGTCGGGCGCGCTTCCAGCAGGAAGGCGTGCAAATGCCTGACCATCGTGTCCATGATCTGCTTGAGCCGCGGATCGTCGCCGCGCGACATGGCGGCAAGCACCGTCGGCGTGACGTCGGCCTCCTTGGAAATCAGTTTTGCCTCGGGGCTGATATGGCTGTTCATCCCTGTTCTCCTTTCCGCGTCACAGGCCGGACCCGGCGAGCCGAAGTTCGGGCTTGGCCGTCTTCAGGTGCGGATATTTTTCGGTCAGCAGCGACCCGTAGTAATAGGTTTCAGCGAAGGCGCCGGTTGCGCGGATGGCATCGAGCCAGCCCTGGATCGCCGGCATCTCCGCCCACATCGAGAACAGTCCGATATCGTCCATCCGGACGATCACCGGCATGATCGCGATATCCGCCAGCGTCAGCTGATCGCCCATGACCCACGGCCCGCCATTGTCGGAAAGCCACGCCGCCATGCGCTGAACGCCGCGTTCAAGGCGGCCGAGCGCTTCTTCCATTTCCGGCTCGGGAAAACCGCTTCGCCCCATCTTCATCAGGAACTCGCGGCGAAGCGGCTTTGCATCGCAGACCGCCTGGAACTCCTCCGCCGTCATCGCCTGATAGTGCGGCAGGAAGGCGAGGTTGTAGGAAGGCACGCGGATCGCCGGTGTCGGCACTTCGTCGATGAAGCGCATCATCGCCCGCATCGTCGCCGCGCCGAAGGCGTCCCTTGGCCGGAGCCCACCAGGGAGAATGTCTTCCAGATACTCCATGATGACGGCGGAATCGGTGACCGCGCGGCCCTTGTGGACGAGCGAGGGCACGACGCCGTTCGGGTTGATCGCCAGATATTCGGGCTTGAGCTGGTCGCCGGTGAAGAGATCGAGCTTGTGCTCCTTAAAGGCGAGGCCCTTGGCGTTGAGAACGTATCGCACCCGTTGGCTGCACGTCGATTGAGGGGCGTTGTAGAGGATGAAGTCCTGCATCGTCGCCTCTCAATCCCAGTTGAGGACGCGGGGCAGCTTGCCCTTGCGGGCGAGCGTTCCGATCACGCCGTTCGGGAAGAACATCAGCCCGAGAACCATGACGAAACCGGTCGCGAGAATGTTGATCTCGGAGGCGCCGAGGGTCGCCACGAAGATTTCGTTGAAGGCGACGATCAGGATTGCGCCCACGACCGGCCCCGCAATCGTGCCCTTGCCGCCGAGAATGCACATCAGCACCAGGTTTGCCGAAACGAGGATGATCAGGAAGATGTTCGGCCGGAGATAGGTGAGATACTCACCCCAGACTGCACCGGCCATGCCGACAAAGAAGGCGGACAATGCGAAGGCCAGCACCTTGTAGAAGCGGGTGTTGATCCCGGCGCTTTCCGCTTTGACCTCGTCCTTGGAGAGCGCGCGCAGGCCAAGCCCGAACTTGGAATGCTTGATGCGATAGGTCGCCCATACGGTGAAGGCAGCCATCAGCACGAAGGCGTAGTAGTAGGGCAGCTTCGCCGTCTGAACGGGCAGATCGGTTACCGGCAGCGACAGGCCGTTGGCGCCGCCGATGAACTCCCAGTGGTCGAACAGAATACGGGCGATCATCAGGAGCGCGATCGACGAGATGATGAAGCTCGGGCCACGAACCTTCAGCGTGATGAGGCCGACTAGATAGCCGCAGGCCGCGGCCGCCAACCCGGCGAGCGGTGCCGTCAAGAGCGACGAGATGCCGTATCGCGCCAGGAGCACGCCTGAAAAATAGCCGCCGATCGCGAAGAACACCGCGTGGCCGAGCGAGATATAGCCGGCGAACCCGCCGATGATGTTCCAGCCGCTGGCCATGACCGCATAAGAAGCCGTGAACAGGACAAGGTGCAGCAGGTAGTTGTAGTTGCCGGTTAGTTGCAGGAGCGGCAGGGCGAGCAGCACACCGAGAACGGTGAGAGGGAACCATGTGGCGCGGGTCTGGTCATGCTGGCGCGCAAGCTTCTGGTTGTGAATGCGACGGGCCTCGAGCACCGAGCTCGCGTCGGCTTGTTGTAGGTTTACGGCCATTATGCCAACTCCGGTTTTTCGCCGAACAGGCCCTGGGGACGGATCAGCAGGATGACGAAGAGTGCGAGGAAGAAGGTCATGGTCGACCAGGTGGCGCCCACCCAGGTGCCGACGAATGCGGCGATGACCGACAGGAGAAGAGCGGCGACGACGGTGCCGAGCACGCTGCCCATGCCGCCAAGGACGACGACCGACATCAGCATTGCAATCCATTCCCACTGCTTGGCGGGGAAGAAGCTGAAGACGAAGCTCACCAGCGAACCGGCAGCACCTGCAAGCCCGATGCCTATTGCAAAGGCGATCATGCTGATGAGGTTGACGTTGACGCCGAGCAGTTCGGCGGCCTCGCGGTTCTGCGTGGTGGCGCGGATGGCGTAGCCGAGCCGCGAGTAGTTGAGGAACAGCGTCAGCGCGCCGATGATCGCGAGTGACACACAGCCGGCATAGAGTTGCCCTTTCGGGATGAACAGGCTGCCGATGAAGAAGGCGTCCGTCGCATATTCCGGCGAGGTCACGCGCTGGGTGTTGGTGAAGGCGGCGCCGAGGAAGCCTTCAACGATCATCGCCAGCGCGAAGGTAAGAAGTACCGTCATTTCCGAGTAGCGGGCGCTTTTGGCCTGGCTCTCGAACATCAGGCGATAGAGCAGCACGCCGATCGCCGCCATGATCAGTGTCGCGATCGGCAGCGTGGCGATCGGGTCGAGGCCCCAGAGCTTGAAGGCCCAATAGCTGACATAGGCGCCGCAGATGATCAGCGACGGATGGGCCAGGTTGACGATGCGCATGACGCCGAAGACCAGCGAAAGTCCGGACCCCATCAACGCGATTACGCCGCCGAGCGCGAGGCCGAGTATCAGTATCTGAAGAATGTCTGTCATCACGTCCTCCGCTACGCGACCTTGCGGCCGCCGAGGTAAAGTTCCTGGATGCGCGGGTCCGCCAGAACCGCCTCGGCCGGCCCCTCGAAGAGGGTGCGGCCGAGATCGAGCACAACGCCCCAGTCGGAATTCTTGAGGCCCATCATCGCGTTCTGCTCGACGAGCAGGACGGTGACGCCCTCCTGAGACATCATCTTCATGATGTCGAACATCTCCTGCACGATCTTCGGCGCCAGCCCGAGGGAGGGCTCGTCGAGCATGACGATGTCGGGCTTGACGATCAGCGTGCGCGCCATCGCGAGCGTCTGCTGCTGGCCGCCCGACATGGTGCCGGCATGCTGGTCGGCGCGCTCGCGCAGCACCGGAAAGCGCTCGAGGATTTCGTCGATGCGGCGGTCACGAAGCTTTGCGTCGTTGAGCACATATCCGCCCATGCGCAGGTTTTCGCGCACCGTCATCTTCGGAAACAGCGCCCGTTCCTGCGGTACGAAACAGATGCCCTTGCGCAGGATCTGGTCGGGGCGCAGGCCGTTCAGCCGCTCGCCCTTGAAGATGACGTCGCCCTTGCGGATCGTCAGCATTCCGCAGATCGCTTTCAGCAGCGTCGATTTGCCGGCGCCGTTCGGGCCGATAATGCAGTGGACCTTGCCTGGCTCGACCGTCAGCCGCGCGCCATCGAGAATGGCCGGGCCGTCGCCATAGCCGGCGGTGATATTGGTGACTTGCAGGAGATCGCTCATCAGGCCGCTTCCTCTTCCAGTACGCCGCCCAGATAGGCTTCGAGCACATGCGGATCGCGACGCACCACATCGGGCGTGCCGTCGCAGATCACCCGCCCGTGCGCCATGACCACGACGCGATGCGAGAGCCGCATGATCAGGTCCATGTTGTGTTCGACGATCAGCACCGTCAGGCCCTTGGCGTTGAGCGCCCGGATGTGGCCGACGATCTCTTCGAGCAACGTCGGGTTGACGCCGCCGGCGGGCTCGTCGAGCAGGATGATTTTCGGATCGGCCATCAGCAGCGCTGCCAGATCCATCAGCTTCTTCTGGCCGTAGGACAGGTTGTGCCCATCCTCGTAGGCAATGCGGGTGATCCCGAGGAAATCGAGGATCGACATTGCCTTGTCGCGCTCTTCCGCCGAGACCGCCGGCCGGAACAGGTCGGCAAAGCCGCGGCAGCGCGCCTGCACGATCACGTTTTCCAGCACCGTCATGTCAGCGAGGTTGCGCGAGATCTGGAAGGTCCGGCTCAGGCCCTTTGCCGTGATCTTGTGCGGACGCAGATTGTCGATCCGCTCGCCATCCAGCCAGACCTCGCCCGAGGTCGGGACGACGGTGCGGCTGATGCAATTGAAGGCCGTGGTCTTGCCGGCGCCGTTCGGCCCGATGAGTGCCGTGATCGAGCCTTTCTCGACCTTGAAGCTTGCGCCGTCCACGGCGCGAATTCCGCCGTAGTGCTTGCACAGGTTCTTAACCTCGAGCATCCGCGCGATCTCCTTGTACTAGAAATTGGGTACTAAATGCCTGCCTATCGGGAGGGCGCCTCGCGAGCGAAACACCCTCCTCTGCCTCGCAAAGGGTCAGAAACCGGACTTGGGATAGCGGAAGGGCACGATGCCCTCGAACTGGCCGGTCGGGTAGACGAAGGTCAGCTTGCCATCCTGCCACTGGGTCATGATGTGCGACTTTTCGACGGGCAGGCCGAGATCGTCCCAGCTGAAATCGCCGAGCACTGTCTGGACAGGCTGTTCCTTGGTGCGGGCGTGCAGCCATTCGCCCATCTTGGCGTTATCCGTGCTGCCGGCGCCAACCATGGCCTGCTCGATACCCTGGCAGACGGCGAAGGGGATGGCGCTGTCTTCATCCGGCTCGACACCATATTCGGCTTCGAACGCCTTCACAAAATCGGCGTTGTCGAAGGGCTTTCCGGCAAGCGTGCTCTTGAACGGAACATCCTTGTGCCAGGTGGTGTGGATGACGACGCCATCGGCCGCGTCGTTCCCCACACCCTCGATGAACTCCGTCTGGGCACCCTGGCTGAGATAGACGAGCTTTGCCGGTGCGCCGACGGTCTTGAGCGCCCGCATGAGCTGGACCGCCTCTTCCGCGGAAGCCGTCAGGCCGACGATCATTTCAGCGCCGGAGCGCTTGATCGAATTGGCAAGGTTCAGCCAGTCGTTGAAGCCTTCCTCGGGCCACTTCTCCTCCATCACCACCTCGATGCCAGCTTCCTTGAAGTAACCGGGCGCGAGGTCGGCGATTTCCTTGTCGTTGGCGGGATCGATCACCTTCTGGCCGAGAAGGCCGGTGGCGATCGCATTGGCGAAGAAGTCGTCGGCATGGACGACGGCGACTGTCTTCGGCGCATCCGCCGGATCCTTGATCTCCTTCAGGAGGCCGATCACGTCCTTGCCTGTGTATTCGGCAGCATTGACCTGGAAATAGAAGAGGTTTTTGTAGCCCTGGGCATAGATCCGGAGCGCACCGCCCGAGGGAACCGGGTGGACCATGTTGTACTTGGACAGAACGTTGCCGACCGGAAAGGTCAAGCGGCTCGAGAACGTACCGTAGACGGCATCGACCTTGTCGACGTTGATGAAGCGTTCGTACTGATTGATGGCCGTCGCAGGGTCGGAGCGATTGTCGCTGACGATCAGCTCCACCTGCTTGCCGAGAATGCCGCCCGCTTCATTGATGAGCTTGTTGCAGAGTTCGTAGCCCCGCTTATGCTTCTCGCCGCTGACCGAAAGGCCACCGGTGATCGGCAGCGATGCGCCGACCCGTATTGTTTCCGCAGCGCTCGCAACGGTGCTTGCCGAAAGCACACTGACGGTTGCTGCCGCGATCAGCCGATTGAGTCCCATTTTGTCTCCTCCCAGACATTTGCGCGCAATCGTTTGCATTGAAGCGAAAAACAAATCGCCCGGCCACGCCGGACGAAACTTGCGCACTGTTCGATCGACGGCAGGCCAGCTCCTCAACTGCCCTGCCGCAAACTGAATATGCAAACGATTGCACATGGGCGATTATGCGCACCGTTTGCGCTTTGTCAAGCATCCATGCGAACGATTGCAAAACCTCCGGCAAGATTTTAAATGGAGGCGAGAGGTGACACATGCAGAAGAAACGAACCACGCTGAAGGACATTGCGCGCGCGACCGGCGTTCATGTGTCGACCGTATCGCGCGCCCTTGACCCGACCGAGCGCAAGAGCATCACGCCAGAGGTTGTGGCGAAGATCCAGGCCGCGGCGGAACGCCTGGATTATCGCCCCAACCGCATCGCCTTCGGGCTTCGCACCAACCGGACGATGACGGTCGGCGTCGTCATTCCGGATATCACCAACCCGATTTTCCCACCGATCCTGCGCGGGATCGAAAGCGTTCTGGAACCGCTCGGCTATGCGTCGATCATCGTCAACACCGACAGCGAGCGCGAGCGCGAGGTTCGCCTTCTCGAAGTGTTGCGCGATCGCGGTGTCGACGGACTTATCCATGCAGCGGTGCTCAGAAGCGACCCCTCGATCGCCAAGGCCGCCCAGGACGGCCTGTCGGTGGTGACGCTGAACCGGCGCGTGGAGAATTCGAACATCCCCTATGTCATCAATGACGAGGACATGGGCATCTGCGAAATGCTGCGCCACCTGACGAAACTCGGCCACCGGCGGATCGCGCATCTGGCCGGGCCGCAGGATCTCTCGACCGGGCAGCTACGCCTGGCCGCCTTCCGCAACGCCGCCAAGAGAATGTCGATCGACATCGACCCGCAGCTCATCGTCACCGCCATGCGCTTCGATGAGGACGAAGGCGCCCGCTGCACGCGCGAGCTGCTCGCCTCCGGACACGACTTTACCGCCGTGCTCTGCGCAAATGACCGCCTGGCGCTCGGCTGCATCGACGTCTTGCGGGAGAACGGCCTCGACTGTCCATCGGACATTTCCGTCAGCGGCTTCAACGACATGCCGTTCCTGCAACTCGCGCGTCCAAGGCTCACCACCGTCCGCATCCAGCAGTATGATGCGGGCATCACCGCCGCATCGATCCTGCTGCGCCTGATGAATGCCGGCGCGGACGACGACATTCCGCTCGAGACCGTGCTGCCGGTGGAGCTCCTGGAACGCGAAAGCACGGGACCGGTGGCAGCGCAGAAGCGCTGACAATACCCAGACGGCAGTTCGCGACGGATCGGCGGTTTCGGCCCCTTCGCACCGCTTTTCCCCTGCGAACGCCTCTGCGCGGGCGTTCGCCGCGAACCTTTATGCAATCGATTGCCTATTGTTTCATGCAATCGATTGCCCTAAGGTCGCATCGATCAACCGTCAAATTGCCGGGCGGACGTTTCCGTCGGCTTGAAAGACATCACGTCAAGAGGGAGGAACTTATGGCGTATCCGCGGTCCTTGGTTGGAAAGACAGTTCTCGTCATCGGCGGAAACGGCGCAATCGGCGCCGCGACAGGGCGCCTGTTTGCAGATGCGGGAGCGACCGTGCTGATCACCCACACGCCGCGTGAACAGGGGGCCGCAAGCGCGGACGCGGTGATTTCCTCCCTTGCGAACGCTGAACGTCATGCCCGATATGCCGTCGACATCACGGATTCCTGCGCTCTTGGCGACCTTGCCCGCACCATCGAACAGAAATTCGGCAAGCTCGATGTGCTGGTCAACGCCGCGGGCTTCACCAAGCCTATCGCCCACCGGGATCTCGACGCGCTGACGGATGAACTGATCGACGACATCTTCAAGGTGAACTGGCGAAGCCAATTCGCGGCGATCCGCGCCTTCGCGCCACTTTTGAAAAAATCCGGCGACGGGCTCGTCGTCTCCATCTCGTCGATCGCCGCCTTCACCGGTATTGGCTCAAATATCGCCTATTGCGCCGCCAAGGCCGGCATCGACGTGATGACCAAGGCGCTCGCCCGCGTCCTTGCCCCGGAAATCCGGGTCCTTGCGGTTTCTCCTGGTGTCGTCGACACGCAATTCGTCCCCGGGCGAGGCTCGGACTTCAACGACAAGGTCGCGTCCTCGACCCCGCTCGGCCGCATCGGCGAAGTCGACGACATCGCCGCCGCCATCCTGGCGAGCGCGACGTTGCTCGGCTTTTCGACCGGCCACATCATCCAGGTGGATGGCGGCCGGGCGCTCTGAGACCACAGAACTCCGCATCCGCGCGACAGAGTGGTCGCGCGGATGTCTCGTCCCTCCTATAGTCCAGGGCACAGCGACGGCGCGGATAACGGTTGCAGGAAGGTAGGGACGAAATGGTCGAAAAGGTCATCGATAACACGCGGGCGTCTCGATTCGAGCTGCCGATCGGCGACGAGATCGCCGTTGCCTACTATCGGCTGGAGGACGGCCGGGTCGTTCTCACGCACACGGAAGTGCCGCAGACCCTGTCGGGACAGGGGATCGGCACGCGGCTTGCGACCGGCGTCTTCGACATTCTTCGCGCGCGAAACGCACGGGTGATCGCCAAGTGCCCGTTTATGGCCGCTTTTGCGGCCAAACACCCCGAATATATGGCGCTTCTCGACGGCTGAACGCCCGGCAATGCTGAGCCAGACGGTGGCCGTGACCACCGCCTGGCTGGATGACGGGGCGGCGTGCCCGGGCACCTCAGTCTTGAGGCGGCGTCTGGTCAACCCCATCGTGCAGGGCGCGGCAGATCGCGAAAAGCTCCGGAGGCAATCGTTGGCCGAAGGACTGCAGCAAGGCGTCGTGGCTTTGCAGCTCCTTGGCGAGTTCGGCCGGATCGAGCTTCATCAGCGCGTCGAAGGTCTGGCGGTCATAGTCGAGGCCATGCCAGTCGATGTCGTCATAGCCCGGCACAAGGCCGATCGACGTGGCTTTTCCGCCGCCAGTCCTCTCTGTCCTCTGCACGATCCATTTGAGCACGCGCATATTTTGCCGGAAGCCCGGCCAGAGAAATGCACCGTCCTCGTCACGCCGGAACCAGTTGACGCGGAAGATTGCCGGCGCATTCACAAGCCGGTCGCCCATCGAAAGCCAGTGGGCAAAATAGTCGGCCATGTTGTAGCCGCAGAAAGGCAGCATCGCGAAGGGATCGCGCCGGGTCGCGGCCTGATTTTCCGCGGCCGCCGTCGCTTCCGACCCCAGCGTTGCCGCCCAGTAGATGCCCTCGCGCCAGTCCCTTGCCTCAAAGACGAGCGGAAAAGTGTGGGAAAGCCGCCCGCCGAAGATGAAGGCCGAGATCGGCACGCCGGCGGGGTGCGCGGCCGCTGGGTCCATGCTCGGGCAGCGGTCGCGCGAAACGGTGAAACGGGCGTTCGGATGCGCGGCCGGGCGACCGGCCTGAGGCGTCCAGTCGAGACCGCGCCAGTCCACCAACGCCGGCGGTGCCTCCTCCGTCAAGCCCTCCCACCAGACGTCGCCGTCGGGCGTCAGCGCGCAATTGGTGAAGATGGTCTCGCGCGCGATCGCCGCCATCATGTTGGGATTGGTCTTCTCGTTGGTGCCCGGGGCAACCCCGAAGAAGCCCGTTTCCGGATTGATGGCCCGCAGCCTGCCGTCCGCATCCGGCCGGATCCAGGCGATGTCGTCGCCGACCGTCTTGACCTTCCATCCCGCAAAACCCTCGGGCGGCAGAAGCATGGCGAAATTGGTCTTGCCGCAGGCGGACGGAAAGGCGGCCGCGACATAGGTCGTTTTCCCAGTGGGATCCTCCACGCCCATGATCAGCATGTGCTCGGCAAGCCACCCCTCCTGTCGGCCCTTCAGCGAGGCCGTGCGCAGTGCCAGGCACTTTTTCCCGAGAAGCGCATTGCCGCCGTAGCCGGAACCGAAGGATGCGATCGAGCCGTCGTCCTGGAGGCTCACAATATATTTGTGCTCCGCGTTGCAGGGCCACGGCACATCGCGGTCGCCGGGCGCGAGCGGGGCTCCGACCGAGTGCAGGCAGCGCACGAATTCGCGCGTGCCAAGTGCGCGCAGGACCGGCAGGCCGATATGCGCCATCAACTTCATGCTGACCGCGACATAGGCGGAATCGGTGATCTGAACCCCGATCATCGCAAGGTCCGAGCCGGGTTCCCCCATGGAGAACGGGATCACATACATGGTGCGCCCGCGCATCGATCCCTTGAACAATCGCGAAAGCTCGACGCGCATGCTGGCCGGATCTGCCCAATTGTTGGTGGGCCCTGCGTCCTCCCGACTGGAGGTGCAGACGAAAGTGCGATGTTCGAGGCGGGCGACATCGCCGGGATCGGAGCGGCAGAGGAACGAGTTTGGGCGCTTCGCTTCGTTCAACCGGATAAAGGTGCCCGCGGCGACAAGGGTGCTGCACAGACGCCTGTATTCCGCATCGCTGCCGTCGCAGACATGGACCTGATCCGGTTCGCACAGGGCCCGAACCTCGTCGATCCATTGGCTGAGAACGGGGTTGGTTATGACAGTCGGGTCTTGCATGGATGCGTCTCTCGCTTGGCAATAATGAATTCGGTCCGCGCGGCCCGCCTCCCGAACTCACATGTTCGGATAGACCGGGCCTTCACCGCCTTGGGGCGGCACCCAATTGATGTTCTGGTTCGGGTCCTTGATGTCGCAGGTCTTGCAGTGCACGCAGTTCTGCGCGTTGATGACGAAGACTTGCTTGCCGTCCTTCTCCACCCATTCGTAGACCCCGGCCGGACAGTAGCGCGCCGACGGGCCGGCATAGATGTCATGCTCGGAGCGCTTCTGCAGCTCCATATCCTTGACCTGGAGATGGACCGGCTGGTCTTCCTCATGGTTGGTGTTCGACAGGAACACCGAGGACAGCCGGTCGAAGGTCAGAACCCCATCCGGCTTCGGATAGTCGATCTTCTGGTGCTGCGCTGCGGGTTCGAGCGACTGCGCGTCGGTCTTTCCGTGCTTCAGCGTGCCGAAGAAGGAGAAGCCGAACAGCTGGTTGGTCCACATGTCGAGACCGCCGAGCCCAACGCCGATCGCCGTGCCGAACTTCGACCACAGCGGCTTGACGTTCCTCACCCGCTTCAGGTCCTGGCCGATGGCGCTGTCGCGCCAGCCGCGTTCGATCTCGATCGGCTCGTCATTGGCGCGGCCAGAGGCGATCGCCGCCGCCAGCTTCTCGGCCGCGAGAATGCCTGAAAGCACCGCATTGTGGCTGCCCTTGATGCGCGGCACGTTGACGAGACCGGCCGAACAGCCGATCAGCGCGCCGCCGGGGAAGGACAGCTTCGGCACTGACTGGTAGCCGC
Organism: Ensifer sp. ENS06; assembly: GCF_014852205.1. Lineage (NCBI taxonomy): Bacteria > Pseudomonadati > Pseudomonadota > Alphaproteobacteria > Hyphomicrobiales > Rhizobiaceae > Ensifer > Ensifer sp. ENS06. The sequence continues at coordinate 133,708 of NZ_JACVBC010000003.1, forward strand.
CCTCGGTGATCGCACGCGCGCCATAGGACAGCCGCTTGCCGCCCTCGAAGGTGCCGCGGATCGCCGGATGCGTCTTGAAGCGCTGGAACTCCTCGAACGGGAAGAGATAGGGGTTCTTGTAATTCAGGTGCACGACGAAGCCGACGGCGACCATGTTGTCTTCGAGATGATAGAGGAACGAACCGCCACCGGTCTTCATGCCGAGCGGCCAGCCGAAGGAGTGCTGTACCAGACCCGGGCGATGGTTTTCCGGCTTCACCTGCCAGAGTTCCTTCAGACCAATGCCGAACTTCTGGACGTCGCTGTCCCTGGAGAGATCGAACTTGGCGATCAGCTGCTTGGCGAGCGAACCGCGCACGCCCTCGCCGATCAGCGTGTATTTGCCGAGGAGCGCCATGCCGCGGGCAAAGTTCGGGCCCGGTTCGCCGTTGCGCTCGACACCCATGTCGCCGGTGGCAACCCCGATGACCGCACCTTCGTCGTTGTAGAGCACTTCGGTGGCGGCAAAGCCCGGATAGATCTCGACGCCGAGTTCCTCCGCCTTTGTCGCCAGCCAGCGACAGACGAGCCCAAGCGATACGATGTAGTTGCCGTGATTGTTCATCAGCGGCGGCATCAGGAAGTTCGGCAGGCGGATCGAGCCGGCGGGTCCCAACAACAGGAAGTGATCGTCCGTCACCTCGGTCTTGAACGGATGGTCGGCGTCGTCGCGCCAGTCCGGCAGCAGCCGGTCGATGCCGATGGGATCGACGACGGCGCCCGACAGGATATGCGCACCGACTTCGGCGCCCTTTTCCAAGACGACGACCGAAAGCTCCGGATTGACCTGCTTCAGCCGGATCGCCGCGGCAAGACCCGCCGGCCCCGCACCCACGATCACAACGTCGAACTCCATGCTCTCGCGTTCAACCATCTGCATGCGCCTATCAGTTGGCGGCCCTAATGAGGCGAGCCGCGCGGAACGCGACGGCCGCCCTCGCCGAGGACCGCTAGAAGTTCGCACGGCGACGAGCCGAAGACGGGGCGTCGTCACCGTGCTGGAGGTTCGGTTCAATAGATCTGGTTCAGGAAGAACTCAGTCCTTCGGTGGCCAGGTCGGGATGCTCCCCCGGCCCGACGGAAACCGGACGTTCTTTGAGCGCGTGAACTCGCGCAGCGTTTCCGCCGCATTTTCCCGACCGAAGCCGCTTCCCTTCTGGCCGCCGAAGGGTGAGCCGAGGAAGGCGCGGCGCATGTAGTTGTTGACGAAGATCATGCCCGCTTCGAGCTTGGCTGCGATCTTGCCGGCATGGGCCTCGTCGGTCGTGCAGATCGCCGCCGTCAGGCCGTATTCACTGTCATTGGCGATGCGGATCGCCTCTTCCTCGGTCGAAAACCGCATGATGCTGGCGATCGGACCGAACATCTCTTCGCGCGCCGGGGTCATGTCAGGCGTGACATCTGCAAGAACCGTCGGCGCGACCCAGTAGCCGTCCTTCAATCTCTCGTCGGTCGGCAACCTGCCCTGGGTGACGAGGCGGGCTCCCTCCTTCAGCGCGATATCGAGATAGGACAGAACCTTGTCGCGGTGCTTGGCATCGACCATGGCGCCGATGTCGGTCGCCGGATCAAGTCCGTCGCCGACGACCAGCTTCTCGGTCGCCCGCGCGAACCGCTCCAGGAACCGGTCATGGAGGCTATCGTGCACGAGGATGCGCGATGTCGATGTGCAGGCCTCTCCCTGATTGTAGAACATGCCTTCGAGCGCAACGTTGATCGCGACGTCGAGATCGGCATCGGGAAGCACGATCAGCGCGTTCTTTCCGCCAAGCTCCATCGTGGCGTAGGTGAGGTTCTGCGCGGCCGACTGCAGCACGCGCCGGCCCGTCATCGTCGATCCCGTGAAGGTGATGCGCTCGACCAGCGGATGGGCGGCAAGTGCCGGGCCGGAGACCATGCCGGCGACCGCGTTGAGAACGCCCGGCGGCAGGATCTCATTGGCGAGTTCGACGAGGCGCAACACCGTCAACGGCGCCTGCTCGCCGGGCTTGATGACGACGGTGTTGCCGGCGGCGAGCGCCGGCGCGCACTTCTTGGAAAAGTGGATCGGCGGCCAGTTGAAAGGCAGAATCGCGGCCACTACGCCATAGGGCTCGTAGTTGATGCGCGCCTCGATCGGTCCCTGATCGAGGATCTCGCCGTGGATCGTGTCGGCGAGACCGCCGAAGTAGTCGAAGCAGGCATGGCAGAACGATACGTCGAAGCGGAGCGCATCGCGACGTGGCTTGCCCACTTCGCGCGCCTCGATCTCGGCAAGTTCGTCCACATGCTTGCGAATATGGGCGGCGACTTCGCGCAGGATCTGGCCGCGCTCGCGCGGGGACCGGTCGCGCCAGGCCTGGAAGGCGCCGCGGGCGCTTCTGACTGCCTGGTCGACGTCGGCCTCCGATGCATTGGTCACATGCGCGATCGTCGCCCCGGTTGCCGGCTCCTCGACGCTGAACGTGGTGGCGCTGCCGTCGTCCAGAAATTCCCCACCCACGAACAGGCCGGACATCCGGAGCGGCGCCCGCGCCTGATCCTCGACATTCTTAAGCATTGCTACTCCTCCCATGTTGCAATCAACCGCACATGCCGGACCGCATCCCGGTCAGGCTTTTCTCTGTCCGTCGGACAATCCCGTTGTCCGGCTGGTTTCGTGTGATCCGCTAGCTCCTGCTCGTTGGCATCAGGCCCGGGCCTGCGCGCCGAGACCGCGCCGCGTCGTCGCGGGTACGGCCAGGTCGCTCAACCGTTTCACCCGATAGGCCGTCGGCGTCATTCCGACCGACTTTCGAAACGCTCGCAGGAAATACTTCTCGTCGTTGTAACCGACGGCATAGGCGATCTGGCCGATCGGCTCGTCGGTCAGCACCAGGCGTTCGCGCGCGTCATCGATGCGCATCTCGCGGATGAGCGCGTTGAAGCTGGTGCCCGTATGCTGCCGCAACAGCGCGCAGAGGCGGCTGCGGGAAAGCCTGGCGTAGGCGGCCGCCTGATCGAGGGTCGGCGAGCGCAGGTAATTCTCCGCGATGAAATCTGAGATCCGGCGCATATGTCCGCTGTCCCGGCCGATCGCCGGCAGAACCGGTGACAACTCGTCGAAACGATCCTCGTAGGCCCGGCAGATCCTGCCGAGCATCAGCGTCAGCTCGGCGCGAATGATCTCCCCCGTGCAGATCCGATCTTCGGCATGCTCAAGGATCATCACCCGGCAGGCCTCCTCGACGCGCGCCGCCTGGGCTTCGTCCAGGTTAAAGTCGATGTGCCCCTGCCAGGCAAAGGGCGTGAGTTCGGGGGCAATGCGCACCAGTTCCTGTATCGGATAAGAGCGCGTGATGCCCGGCCGCAGGAAATCGAGGTCGAAGTAGATCACGACGGACCGCGACGCGCTGCTGAAGCGCATCTGATGCGGGGTCATCGGCGCGATGAAATAAACCGAGCCCGGCTGCGGTTTGTAGGATCTGAGGCCGACGCGCGCCGTCGGCGCTTCGGTCATGAAATAGACGATCTGGAAGTAGTCGTGCTTGTGCGCCGGATAGAGCCTTTGTGTCTTTTCGACCAGACGAATGTGGAAGCGAGGCGCATCGGCCCGTTCGAGCGCGTAGGAACGAAAGGGCGCCGACAGGGTGTCGTCCACGTCCTGATCCGGATCGCCGCCCGGCTGCCCATCTGTCCTTGCCATCTCGTCCTCCCCGTTTGCCTCAGTGCCGATGCCACCTGCTCAAGTCGCGCTTGCGAGCGTCCCTTTCAACTCGGGAACCGCCTCGAAGAGATCGGCGACGAGACCATAATCGGCAACCTGGAAGATCGGTGCCTCCGCGTCTTTGTTGATCGCGACGATCACCTTCGAATCCTTCATGCCCGCCAGATGCTGAATCGCGCCGGAAATGCCGCAGGCGATGTAGAGGTCGGGAGCGACGATCTTGCCGGTCTGGCCGACCTGAAGGTCGTTCGAGACATAGCCGGCGTCAACGGCCGCGCGGCTCGCACCCAATGCCGCCCCCAGCGTGTCGGCGAGCGGCGCAAGCACCGTCTCGAAATTGTCTGCCGAGCCCATACCGCGCCCGCCGGACACGACGATGCGCGCCGAGGTCAGTTCGGGCCGCTCCGAAACCGCGAAAGCATTGGCGACGAATGTCGAACGGCAGGAGCCCGGCGCAACGTCGACTACCTCGATTGGCTTCGCCTTTCCCTGACCCACGGGTCGGAATGCCGACGCCCGGATCGTCAGAACGCGCTTCGGGTCTTTCGAGCGCACCGTCTGAACGATGTTGCCGGCGTAGATCGGACGGCGAAACAGGTCAGGACCATCGATCGCAATCGCGTCCGAGATCTGCATGACGTCGAGCAGTGCCGCGACGCGCGGCATCACGTTCTTGCCGGTCGAGGTGGATGCCGCGACGATGGCATCGTAGTTTCCCGACAAGGCGACGATCAAGTCGGCGAGCGGCTCGGCAAGTTGGTTGGCAAGGCTTTCCCCATCCGCGACCAGGACCCTGTAGACGCCGTCGAGACGGGCGGCAGCCAGGGCTGCGTCGTGACACCCCTTGCCCGCGACGAGCACGTGAACGTCATCGCCGAGGCAAAGCGCGGCGCTGACCGCCCTTGCCGTTGCCTCGCCCAGTTGCGCATTGCCGTGTTCGGCCAAGACAAGCACGCTCATGCCAGCACTCCCGCTTCCGTTTTCAACCGTTCTACAAGCTCCGCCACCGATTTCACCTTGATGCCGGCGGCCCTTGTCGGCGGCTCTTCGAGGCGGACGACTTCCAGGCGCTCCTCGATGACCAGGCCGTAGTCCGAAGGTTGCCTTTCCTCCAGCGGCTTCTTCTTGGCCTTCATGATGTTCGGCAGCGACGCGTAGCGCGGCTCATTCAGGCGCAGATCCGCCGTGACGATTGCCGGCAGGGCGAGCGCGATCGTCTGCGATCCGCCGTCGATCTCGCGAATGACGGTGGCGCGGTCGCGATCGACGGTGAGCTGCGAGGCAAAGGTCGCCTGCGGCCAACCGAGTTTTGCGGCCAGCATCTGTCCGGTCTGATTGCAATCATCGTCGACGGCCTGCTTCCCAAGAAGGATCAGGGCCGGCTGTTCTTCGCCGGCGACGGCGCTCAGCGCTTTGGCAACCGCCAGCGGTTCGGTCGTCGCCTCGGTCCGGACGAGGAGGCCGCGATCGGCCCCCATCGCCAGTGCGGTGCGTAATGTCTCCGTCGCCTTTTCAGGACCGACGGAAACGACGACCACCTCGGAGGCGATGCCCGCCTCCCTGAGACGGACCGCCTCTTCGACAGCGATCTCGTCGAACGGGTTCATCGTCATCTTGGCGGCGGCAAGGTCGAGACCGCTGCCATCCGCCCGTAGCCGCACCTTCACGTTCGGATCGACAACGCGCTTCACGGCGACCAATATCTTCATCCTTCGTCCTCCCTTGCCCGCCAACTCCTCCGACAGGTCCTAGTTTTCAGGGCCTGCGTATTTGCCGGCGGTTGCCGGGAACATGGTCTTGATGATCTTCATCCGGCTGACATCGACGGTCGCATCCATGTGCAGGAAGATGGCGGCATCGCGGAACAGCTTCTCGATGCCGAACTCCAGCATCGCGCCGTTGCCGCCATGCAGTTCCAGCGCGTGGGTCGCGACCTTCATGATCTCCTCCGAGGCGTAGACCTTGGCCATGTTGCAAAGAACATCCATGTCCGGATGCCCCTCGTCGACGGCCCTCGACGCCCGCTCGATCAGCGCGCGCACCGCCTCGATCCGGGTCGCCATGTCGGCGAGCCTGAGCGCCACCGCCTGGTGCTTGATGAGAATACGCCCGCCCTGCACATAGTTCTGGACATAGTCGGCCGTGCGCTCGAAGCAGGCGACGCCGACGCCGAGGTTCTTGGCCGCCTGGATGATCTTGCCGGCGCGGAAATACTGCCCGGCGCTGCCAAGGGCTGTGTTCTGGACGAGAAGGTGATCCGCCGGCACCCGGCAGTCTTCGAACACCAGCTCGCCGTTGTTCATGAAACGGCAGCCCATGGTCTCGTTGCATTTCGTCACCGTCAGGCCCGGCGTGTCGCGCGGCACGAGGAAACTCGAGGTTCCCTGCAGCATGCCGACGGAGGAGTCCGTATTGGCATAGACGACGTAGAGGCTCGCATCGAAGCCGTTCGAGATGAACTGTTTGCGGCCGTTGATCACCCAGTGCCCGTCCTTGAGCACGGCCTTCGTGTGCATCGCCGCCTCGGGCACATTGTAGGGTAGCCAGCGGTCCGAAGCGCCGCGCGGCTCGGTAAGGCAATGGGCCAGCAGGAACTGCGGGTCCGCCAGAAGGCGCGGAAACCACTTGTCCTGCAGGTGCCTTGGCGCGAATTCGCGCAGGAGGATCGAAACCTTCCAGTTCTGCACCAGCTTGTCGGCAAGGCCGGAGTCGCCACGAGCGATTTCTTCGGAGATCAGCGCGAAGGTTCTAACCTCCGTCTCGCGCTCCAGGTCGACGCCGCCATAGGCTTCCGGCACGCCGAGCGTGCGGACGCCGATCGTTTCGGCGCCCTCCAGGATCGAGCGCGGCAGCCGCTCACCCGGGCTCATGTCCCATTCGCGCTGCCAGTTCGATCGAATGAAAGGCGTCACCGCGTCGTCGACGAAGGCGCGGCAGCTGTCGCGCATCATTCGCTGTTCCTGGGACAGTGAGCCGTCATCGGCGTGGATCATTTCTCGCTCCCTTGGTTCTGATCTGGCGGGTTCCTCATCCTGCCGACAGATTGGTAGCTCGCCGTTCCGGTGGAGATGAGGTCCAACTGTGCTCTTTTGGTGGACTATCGTCCAATTCGGCGTGGACTTTCTGCGCGCCATCGGAAGCAAGTGATCGCCGGCCTTCGCCTCGCCGGCTCCACCTGCGATCGCAGTCTGGATCGGCAATCGCCGAAATCCTTGTCCTATTTTTAAGACGCTGTGGCTCGATTTCGGCGCCTACCGCCGGTTTGTAGCGTCCGTATCTTTTTTAGGCCCGCTATCTCAGGCGTGGCGAAGAGGCTCGGCCACCATCCGACGCCGCACCTGCCGGAGAAAGCAACGCGAACCACCCGCGCCCTCCGCCAGTTTGGTTTCACCGATCCTGTTGAGGAGAGTGCCTTGATCCGCCGGTTTTCGACCTTCTGCCTCGCCGCGGCACAGCTTGCCGTTTTCACGCAATCGTCCTTGGCAAACGATAGTGCCGACCTCGTGCTCAGAAACGGGACGATCGTCACCATGGACGAGGCTCGACCGGCGGCGGAAGCGCTCGCCGTTTCCGATGGCCGCATCGTGGCGGTCGGCAGCAACGAGGACATCGAGAACCTGGTGCGACCTGATACCGAGGTCCTGGACCTTGGCGGCCGCACGGTCATTCCCGGCCTTGTCGATACGCATATCCACGCGATCCGCGGCGGCCAGACTTATCCGTTCGAGACCTACTGGCATGACGAAACGAGCCTTGCGAGCGCGCTTGAAGCCTTGAAGACTGCGGCGCGGGATCGTGCCAGGGACCAGTGGGTCGCGGTCGTCGGCTCCTGGCATCCGGACCAGTTCGCCGAGCGCCGAGCGCCTGACGTCGCCGACCTCGACAAGACCCTCCCGCAGACGCCGGCCTATGTGCAATATCTCTACGACTACGCGCTCGTGAACACCAAGGGGATCGAACTGCTTGCTCTCGACAGCGCTGCGCCGAAGCTGCCGCCCGGCATCACGATCGAGCGCAACGAAGAAAGCCGCGCAACGGGCAGGCTCTTCGGCAACATCGGCTCGTTCAACGTGCTCTTCGGACAACTCAGTGCGATTGGAATGAACGAGCGCAAGGCGAACCTGCAGGTCTTCTTCTCGCATCTCAACGCGGTCGGCGTCACCGGCTTCATCGACCCTTCCGCTGGGCCGGCCACCGGCTACGAACCGTTCTTCGCCCTCCGGGACGAAGGCGGCCTGACACTGAGGGCCGGCTACCGCATTCCGGCGGCCCATCCCGGCAAAGAAGCCGAATGGTTCCGCGAAATCATGTCGTTCCGTCCCGCCGTCCACGACGACGGCACGCTGAGCTTCCTGGGTCTTGGCGAATCCCTGGTCTTTGCGATGAACGACGGCGTGCAGATGGGGCCGGGTTTCGCTCCGCCAAAGGAAGCGCGCGACGAACTCTTGAAAGTCGCGCAGTTCGCTGCGGAACGGCGTATCCCCATCGAGATCCACGCCTATACCGATGACGCCGCGAGCGCCATCCTCGACGTCTTCGAAGAGGTGCACAAGACGCACCCGCTCAACGACCTCCGGTGGTCGATCGCCCACCTCAACACCGGATCGGAACCCACCCTCGACCGGATGCAGAAGATGGGTCTCGCCTACACCGTCCAGATGGGTCCCTATTTCGAGGGGGCGGCCATCGCAGACGCCAATGGCACGGCTGTCGCAGCCGTTTCGCCACCGACGCGCCTTGCCATCGACAAGGGGTTGCTTGTCGCCGGCGGCACCGACTCCACACGCATCGGCGTCGCCGGCGTCTGGCAGGCGATAGAGTACCACCTGACGGGCCGTTCGCTTGGAGGCACGGTGCAGAAGGCGAGCGACCAGTTGCTCACGCGCGAAGAAGCGCTGCGGCTTTACACGCGAAACGCAGCATGGATCGCCTTTGCCGAGGAGGATCGCGGCACGCTTTCCGCAGGCAAGCTCGCCGATCTCGCAGTGCTCGACAAGCCCTACATGACGATGCCGGTCGACGAGATCGATACCATCCGATCGGTATTGACCCTGCTTGGCGGCAAGGTTGTGTACGATGCCGGCGCGCTCCGGTCTGCCGAGCAATAGCCGGGGTCAGAAGCGCACCCCAACCGTCACGCCGTGGCGAGATCGTGCCTCCGCATCCATCTTGTTGCGGCCGACACAGCCCGGCCGCAATACACCGATCATCGCCGGGACCAACCCGTCCCGACGAAAGACGTTGCGGCCACTCTGGTCGACGCGAGATTTGGCTTAGAGAGACGCAGCCAAGCTCGGCAGGGCCGGGTAAGCGCCAAAGGCTACGCGATCACCAATCCCGCCGGCCCGGCCACAGTTTCCCCGATCACCGCCGCGCCGAAACCGTGCTTGTCGAACAGGTCGAGCGCCGCCTGCGCGGTCGACCGGTCACAGGCGACGAGCAAGCCGCCGCTCGTTTGTGGATCGCAAAGCAGCGCCTTGTCGATCGCACCCATCTCGCGGGCAAAGGCCACGTCCTGCCCATAGCTTGCCCAGTTCCGCCCGGAGGCGCCGGTGACAAAACCGGCGGCAGCCAGATCGAAAGCACCTTCCAGAAGGGGAACGGCGGACCAGTCGACCCGGACCTGGCAGTTCGACCCGCGCGCCATTTCGAGCGCGTGGCCGGCAAGGCCAAAACCCGTCACGTCCGTCATGGCATGCACGCCGGAAAGCCGCGCGAGATCGGGTCCGGCCGTGTTGAGGCGCGTGGTGCTTTCGATCATCCTGATATAGCCGGCTTCATCGAGCGCGCCCTTTTTCAACGCCGCAGAAAAGATGCCGACGCCGAGCGGCTTGCCAAGGATCAGCACGTCACCCGGCTCGGCTCCGCTGTTGCGCTTGAGATGGGCCGGATCGACGAGGCCGATCGCGACGAGACCGTAGATCGGCTCGACGGAATCGATCGTGTGGCCGCCGGCGATCGGAATGCCGGCCGCCCGACAGGCCGCCGCCCCGCCGTCGAGGATGGCGCCAATGGTTTCCGTCGAGAGCACGTTGACCGGCATGCCGACCAGCGCCAGTGCGAAGATCGGCGTTCCGCCCATGGCGTAGATGTCGCTGATGGCATTCGTCGCGGCGATCCGGCCGAAATCGTGGGGGTCGTCGACAACAGGCATGAAGAAGTCCGTGGTGGCGACCACCGCCTGGTGATCGTTTAGGCGATAGACCGCTGCATCGTCCGAGGTCTCAATGCCGACCAGAAGTTCCGGCGGGACCGGCAGTTGTACCCGTCCGCGCAAAATGTCCTGAAGCACGCCCGGGGCGATCTTGCAGCCGCAGCCGCCGCCATGGGCAAGCGAGGTCAGGCGCGGTTCGGCAGAAGCGGAAATACTGCTCACGGTTGGAACTCCCTTCATACGGTTGCGTCAAAGGCGGCCCTGTCGCAGCTCGCGATCATGACCGATGATCCCGGGCAAGACCATGACTTTTCGGGGCAAATGCCATTCAATTCCTTCTTGACACCAGGGCCTTGAGGTTCGACCATCCCGGTAAGACCGATACGCATGGAAGAGGATGACCTCCAATGAACATCGATCTTTCCCGCCGCAGTTTCCTGAAGCTCGCTGGCGCAGGAGCCGCGGCCACCACGATCGGCGCCATGGGCTTCGGAGCGGCCGAGGCCGCAACAGCCGCCCATGTGCGTGCCTTCAAACTCGCAAGCACCACCGAGACCCGCAACGTCTGCACCTACTGTTCGGTCGCCTGCGGCATCCTGATGTATTCGAAGGGCGATCTTTCCGCCGGCGAGAAGGCGGAGCTCATCCATATCGAGGGCGATGCCGATCATCCGACCAACCGCGGGACGCTCTGTCCCAAGGGCGCGGCGCTCAAGGACTTCGTGAAGTCCGAGACCCGCGCCACGAAGCCGCGTCACCGCGCTCCGGGCGCCGACACCTGGCAGGACATCTCCTGGGAAGAGGCCTTCGACAAGATCGCCCGAGCGATCAAGGACGACCGCGACAAGAACTTCATCGAGAAGAACGCGGCCGGCGTGACCGTCAACCGCTGGACGACGATGGGCTTCCTTGCGGCGTCGGGCGGCACCAACGAGACGGGATGGCTGACCTACAAGACCGTGCGGTCTATGGGAGTCGTCGGCTTCGACAACCAGGCACGCGTCTGACACGGCCCCACGGTAGCCAGTTTGGCTCCAACATTTGGCCGCGGCGCAATGACGAACGCCTGGACCGACATCAAGAACACCGACCTCGTCATCGTCATGGGTGGCAACGCGGCCGAAGCTCATCCCTGCGGCTTCAAATGGGTGACGGAAGCCAAGCATCATCGCGGCGCCCGGCTGATCGTGGTCGATCCGCGCTTCAACCGCACGGCCTCGGTCGCCGACGTCTATGCGCCGATCCGCCCCGGCTCCGACATCGCCTTCCTGATGGGCGCGATCCGCTACTGCATCGAGAACGACAAGGTGCAGTGGGACTACGTCAAGAACTATACCAACGCCACCTACCTGGTGAACCCGGAGTTCGGCTGGGCCGATGGTCTCTTCACCGGCTATGACGAGGAGAAGCGCGACTACGATCGTACCGCCTGGGACTACCAGCTCAACGAGGACGGAACGGTCAAAACCGATCCGACTCTCACGGACTCGCGCTGTGTCTGGAACCTCCTAAAAGAGCATGTCGCGGTCTACACACCGGAATTCGTGGAAAATATCTGCGGCACGCCCAAGGATCGCTATCTGAAGATCTGCGAGATGATCGGCGCGACGTCGGCGCGCGACAAGGTGATGACCTCGCTCTACGCGCTCGGCTGGACGCAGCATTCGAAAGGCGCCCAGAACATCCGCGGCATGGCGATGCTGCAGCTCATCCTCGGCAATGTCGGCCTGCCGGGCGGTGGCGTCAACGCGCTGCGCGGTCACTCCAACATCCAAGGATTGACCGACATCGGCCTGCTTTCCAACTCCCTGCCGGGTTACATGAACCTCGCGACGGAAAAGGAGACGGACTACACCACCTACATGTCGACGCGCGGCAACAAGCCGCTCGTTCCCGGCCAGACAAGCTATTGGCAGAACACCCCCAAATTCATGGTCAGTTTCCTGAAGGCCATGTGGGGCAGCGCTGCCACGAAGGAAAACGACTGGGGCTTCGACTGGTTGCCGAAGCTCGATGTGCCCTATTACGACATCCTCAGGATGTTCGACATGATGAGCCGCGGCGAAGTGAACCTCTACTTCTGCCAGGGCTTCAACCCGCTTCTGTCCTTCCCCAATCGGGCGAAGCTGACCGAGGGTCTGTCGAAGCTGAAACTGCTCGTGACAATCGACCCGCTGCAGACCGAGACGGCGCATTTCTGGGAAAACCACGGTATCTACAACCAGGTGGACTCCGCCAAGATCATGACGGAGGTCTTGCAACTCCCGGCGACTTGCTTTGCCGAGGACGAGGGCGCCACTGTCAATTCGGGCCGCTGGCTGCAATGGCACTGGCCGGGGGCGACACCGCCTGGTGACGCCAAGCACGACACCTGGATCATGGCCAACATCTTCCTGCGAGTGCGTGAACTCTACCGCAAGGAAGGCGGGGTCTGTCCCGAGCCTATCCTGAACCTTGCCTGGGATTACAAGGACCCTTACGAGCCGGAACCGGCCGAGCTTGCCCAGGAGATGAACGGACGCGCGCTGCAGACGCTCTATGACCCGACCGATCCGACGAAGGTGCTGGTCGAGGCGGGCAAGCTCCTGCCGAACTTCGGCGTGATGCGTGACGACGGTTCCACCATGTCGGGCTGCTGGATCTATGCCGGGTCCTGGACGGAAGAAGGCAACATGATGGCCCGGCGCGACAACAGCGATCCGGGCGATGTCGGCACCTTCCTCAAATGGACCTTCGCCTGGCCGGCCAATCGCCGCATCCTCTACAATCGCGCGTCCTGCGATCTCCAGGGCAAACCCTGGGATCCGGCGCGTAAACTGATCGAATGGAACGGCGAGCGTTGGGCCGGCTTCGACGTTCCCGACATAGCGGTGACGGCAAAGCCCGAGGCGGTGATGCCGTTCATCATGACGCCGGAGGGCACCGCCCGCCTCTTTGCCCGCAAGCTGATGCGGGACGGGCCGTTCCCAACACATATGGAGCCGTTCGAAAGCCCGGTCGAAAATCCGTTCAACGCCAAACTTCGCGGCAATCCCGTCGCGCGCATCTTTCCAGGCGACCTGCAACAGCTGGGCACGAGCACCGACTTCCCCTTCGTTGCCACATCCTACCGCCTCACCGAGCATTTCCACTTCTGGACCAAGCACAGCCGGGTCAACGCCGTGCTGCAGCCGGAATTCTTCGTGGAGATCAGCGAGGAGCTGGCGGCTGAACGCGGCATCACCAAGGGCGGGCGGGTGCGCGTGTGGAGCGCACGTGGCGAGGTCTGGGCGAAGGCAGTGGTGACGAAGCGAATTCGTCCGCTGATCTGCAACGGCAAGCCGGTCCATGTGGTCGGCATTCCCTTGCACTGGGGCTTCATGGGTGCGGCCCGCAAGGGCTTCGGCCCGAACAGCCTCACCCCCTTCGTCGGCGACGCCAATATCGACACGCCGGAGTTCAAGGCCTTCCTGGTCAACATCGAACCGGCGGCGGAAGAAGGAGCTTCGGCATGAGCGAACGCGCACCGGAACCGGTAACGGCCGCCGCCAACCCGCCGCTGCAACCGCTGGCGTCGAACCTGTTGCCGAGCGACGTCGTCAAGGCTTCGGCAACAAGCAACGTGCCGGCACCCGAACGACAGCTGACCCCGGTCGCCAAGCTGATCGACGTGTCGAAATGCATCGGCTGCAAGGCCTGCCAGTCCGCCTGCATCGAATGGAACGACACCCATCCGGACCTGGAGGAAAATGTCGGCGTCTACGAGAACCCGCATGACCTGACGGCTGATATGTTCACGCTGATGCGGTTCACTGAATACGAGAACCCGGTTACCAACGAGTTCGAGTGGTTGATCCGCAAGGACGGCTGCATGCACTGCGCCGATCCCGGCTGTCTCAAGGCCTGCCCGGCACCGGGCGCCATAGTGCAATATTCCAACGGCATCGTCGATTTCATCTCCGACAACTGCATCGGCTGCGGCTATTGCATCGCCGGCTGCCCCTTCAACATTCCGCGCATATCGAAGACCGCGCATGTCTCGAAGAAATGCACGCTCTGTTCCGACCGCGTGGCCGTCGGCCAGGGCCCGGCCTGCGCCAAGGCCTGCCCGACCAAGGCGATCTCCTTTGGAACGAAGGAGGACATGGTCACGCTTGCCAACGAGCGCGTCGAGGACCTGAAGTCGCGCGGCTACGACCATGCCGGCCTCTACGACCCGCAAGGCGTCGGCGGAACGCATGTGATGTATGTGCTGCACCATGCCGACCAGCCCTCGCTTTATTCCGGGCTGCCGGACGATCCGCAGATTTCGCCGGTGGTGCGCGGCTGGAAGGGTCCGGCCAAAACCGTTGGTCTCGCCGTTGCCGGACTTGCCGCCGCCGGCGCCGTGCTGCACGGCATCTTCGCCCGGCCGAACGAGGTGACCGCCCATGAGGAAGGCGAGGCGGAGGAACTCGTCGAGGATCGCAACCGCCCGCAAGGCGGCAGGGAGGCGTGATGGCTGACAAACGTATCTATTCGGCCCCCGGCGACAGGATCGAGACGAAGCATCCGGTCACCGTCAATCGCTATCGTGGTTATACCCGTCTCAACCATTGGGTCACCGCCGCCTGCATGATCGTGCTTCTGATCTCCGGACTTTCCTTCTTCCACCCGTCGCTGTTTTTCTTGACCGGCCTCTTCGGCGGCGGCCAGACCACGCGATGGCTGCATCCGATCGTCGGACTTATCCTCGTCGCAAGCTTCCTCCTCCTGTTTGCGCAGATGTGGAAGCTCAATCTGCCGCGGCGCGAGGATGTGGAATGGAGCCGCAAGTTCGGTGATCTACTCCAGGGCAACGAAGAGAGCTTGCCCGAACTCGGAAAATACAATGCCGGCCAGAAGATGGTCTTCTGGGGCATGTCCGGTCTGATCGTCGTGCTCGTGACGACCGGCATCATGATCTGGGAGCAGTACTTCCCGGACCTCGTTTCCATCCCCGTTCGCCGCATCGCGGTCGCGGTGCATTCGCTGGCGGCGCTTTTCACGATCCTGATCTTCATCGTCCATGTCTATGCGGCAATCTGGACGCGCGGCACGATAAGGGCCATGACCCGCGGCACCGTCACCGGCGGCTGGGCCTTTCGGCATCATCGCAAATGGCTGCGCGAACTGGCTGGACGCCAGGGCTCCGACCCGTCAAAATGAAGGTCTCCTACAGCGCCGCGCGTCCTGTCAGGCGCGCAAAGGTCGCTGTAGCACCGTGAATGCTGCTTGATCCGGCGTCTCTGTCGGATCGCCGGAGATGCGATGGCAGAAGACGTACAACCCGATCCCTCCCTCATTGGCGGCGTGCCGAAACCGCCGCTAGCTTTCCTGCCCGAGCCGGTCAAACTGTTCCAGACACGCGCGCGCCGCTTCGCGTTTCTCGCCGAAAGCAACGCGCTTGCGCCGTATCTCGGCTTCCTCGCGGCGCTCTCCAAACTTCAGGCTCGCTTGGTCGTGACCCTTCCGCCCGTCGCGGCGCCCACATCGGCGCGCCTCGCCGAGGCCGCACGCGCCGCCATGCCGCCGTTCGACCGAATGGCGCTTGTCGATGACCCCGGCCTTTCCGCAACCCTCGACGCGCTTCTCGAAGGCGCTGCCGATCTCGCCATGCCCGACCCGGCCCGCCTGGCGCTCGATGCGGTACGCGCAGCAGAGGACGGCGACCGGCACTGGTTGCTCGCCAACATCCTATCGGATCGGGTTCCGGAAGACAGCGCCGCTCCCCATCTCTTCGTCGCGGCCGCGGTGCAGGTGCACATGGCGCGGCTCGCCGCGACGCTCGATGCGGAAGCGCTCGTCCCTGTCGCCCTCGGCATCTGCCCCGCTTGCGGCGGCCGGCCTGCCACTTCGTCCGTGATGGGCACGCAGGGCGTCGAGAACGTCCGCTATGCCGCCTGCGCCTGCTGCGGCACGCAATGGAACGAGGTGCGGGTGAAGTGCCTCTGTTGCGGTTCGACCAAGGGCATCAGCTATCGTTCGGTCGAGACCTCGGAGGCGACGGTAAAGGCTGAGACCTGTCGGGAATGCCATGCCTGGGTCAAGATCTTCTACCAGGTGAAAAATCCGAGCCTGGAGCCGATCGCCGACGACGTCGGCAGCCTTGGCCTCGATATCCTGATGAAGGAGACCGAGTTTCGCCGCGGTGGCTTCAACCCCTATCTCGCGGGGTATTGATGCAGGATTTTCGCGTGCTTCCCTCGGTCGACCAGATGCTGACCTCGCCAGAGGGACTGGCGCTGACGGAAGAACATGGCCGTCTCGCCGTCGTCACCGCCGTCCGCGCCGGGCTTGAGATCGCGCGGGAAAAAATCCGTGCGGGCGACGATGGGGCAACGCTTGCGGCCGACCTACCGCGCCGCGTCGCCGAGGAGCTGGCGGCCGCCGCCCGCTCCGCCCTTCGCCCGCTCATCAACCTCACGGGCACCGTGCTGCACACCAATCTCGGCCGCGCCATCCTGGCCGAAGAAGCCGTCAGCGCCGCAACCGCCGCGATGGCCAACCCGCTGGCGCTGGAGTTCGACCTTGACGGCGGCGGGCGTGGTCAGCGCGACGATCATCTGCGTGGCCTGCTCTGCGAACTGACCGGCGCCGAGGACGCCACAATCGTCAACAACAATGCCGCCGCCGTGCTGATTGCGCTCAATACCCTGGCCGACGGACGCGAGGCGATCGTCTCGCGCGGCGAACTGATCGAAATCGGCGGCGCCTTCCGCATGCCCGACATCATGGCCCGCGCCGGCGCCAGGCTGGTGGAGGTCGGCACCACCAACCGCACCCATCCGCGTGACTATGAGGGCGCGATCGGGCCTGAGACCGGCGTCATCCTCAAGGTCCATACCTCCAACTACCGGATCGAAGGGTTTACCGCCGAGGTGCCGGCGCCAAGACTGGCCGAGATTGCCCGCAAGGCCGGTGTGCCGCTCTTGAACGACCTCGGCTCGGGCTCACTCATCGATCTCTCCATCTTCGGATTGCGACGCGAGCCCACGGTGGCGGAAGCCGTCGCCGAAGGCGCGGATCTCGTCACGTTTTCGGGCGACAAGCTGCTCGGCGGGCCCCAGGCGGGCTTCGTGGTCGGTCGGCGCGATCTCATCGCCGCCATCAACCGCAATCCGCTCAAACGCGCCGTTCGTCTCGACAAGATCCGCATTGCCGCGCTCGAAGCGACACTGAAGCTCTATCGCGATCCCGATCGGCTTAAGGAGCGGCTGCCGACGCTGCGCTTTCTTTCCCGACCGGAGGCCGACATCGGCGCACAGGCGGCCCGTCTCGCTCCGGCAATCGATGCGCTACTCAAGCCGCACGGCTATTCGGCAGCAGCTTGCACGTGCCAGAGCCAGGTCGGCTCCGGCGCCTTGCCGGTCGATACGATCCCGAGCGCCGGCCTGCGGCTGATAGGCAGCGGCGGCGACGCGCCGGAACGGCTTTCCGCACGGCTTCGCGCCCTGCCGATCCCGGTCGTCGGCCATATCCGTGATGGCGCGCTGGTCCTCGATCTGCGTTGCCTGGAAAGCGACGAGATGCTCATCGCGGCCCTGGCAGCACTATGATCGTCGGGACGGCAGGGCATATCGACCACGGCAAGACGGCGTTGGTGAAGGCCCTGACCGGCACGGACGCCGACCGCCTTGCCGAGGAAAAAGCCCGCGGCATCACCATCGACCTCGGTTTTGCCTATGCCGACCTCGGCGGCGGGACGGTCACCGGCTTCGTTGACGTGCCGGGTCATGAGCGGCTGATCCATACGATGCTTGCCGGCGCTGGCGGTATCGATTTCGCGCTGCTGGTGGTCGCAGCCGACGACGGCGTCATGCCGCAGACGCGCGAGCATCTCGCGATCCTCGACCTGCTCGGCATCACCAGAGGTTTCGTCGCGCTCACCAAGGCCGATCTGGCCGGGCCTGAGCGGCGCGCGGAGGTAACCGCGGAGATCCAGACCGCCCTCGCCGGCACCGGTCTGGAAAAGGCGCCCATCCTTGCCGTCTCCGCCCTTACCGGCGAAGGCATCGAGGTCCTGCGCGCGGGGCTCGCCGCCGCCGAAGCGGAAACCGCCGCACGCAACGATGCCGGCCTGCTGCGCTTTGCCGTCGATCGCAGTTTCACGCTTGCGGGCGCCGGCACGGTCGTGACCGGCATGGTGCTCGGCGGCCGTGCGAAGCTCGACGATAGCGTCACGGTCAGTCCGTCCGGCCTGACCGCCCGTATACGCGGGATCCATGCGCAGAACCGGAAAGCAGCGGAGGGGCTTGCCGGCCAACGCTGCGCGCTGAATATCGCCGGCGAACGGGTGACGAAGGACGCGATCCGGCGCGGCGACGTGGTCCTCGCCCCGGCACTGCATGCACCGACGGACCGGATCGACGCGGAGGTCCGCGTGCTTGCCTCGGAGGCCAAGCCGATCGGCATCTGGTTTCCCGCACGCTTGTACACCCATGCGACAGAGGTCGGTGCGCGGATCGTGCCTCTTGCCGGCCCGCTCGATCCCGGGACACAAGGCCTCGTGCAACTGGTCCTCGACCGCCCCATCGCCGCGACCATCGGCGACCGCTTCATCCTGCGCGACACCTCGGCCATCCGGACCATCGGCGGTGGCCGTTTTCTCGATCTGCGCCCGCCGGCGCGAAAGCGTGGCACGCCGGAGCGCCTGGCCTTCCTTACCGCTTCCCGCCACGAGGACCCGGCGGCGGCCCTTTCCGACCTGTCCGACCTGGCACCGATCGAGCTTGCGGCCTTCCTGCGCGACCGTGGCCTGGGCGAGGACACGCTTTCCCGGCTGCTGATTGCCGCCGGGGCGAGGGCCATCGGCGACCACGCGCTCTCGTCCGCAGCAGCGGACGGATTGCGGGCGAACCTGACTGACACACTCACAGCCTTCCACGCAGAAAACCCGGAGCTTGCCGGCATCGGTCGCGAACGGTTGCGGCTCCTGCTCAAACCGCGCCTGCCGACGACAAGCTTCCTCGCGTTCCTCCGAGACGAAGCCGCGGCAGGTCGAATCGGGCTTGACGGCGCCTTCCTGCGCCTGCCGGGCCACGAGCTTCGGCTGTCGCCGGCGGACGAGGACCTGTGGCAGCGGATCCATCCGCACCTCGTCGACGATAGCCGCTTCCGGCCACCGCGCGTGCGCGATTTCGCGGCCCTTCTCAATGCCGACGAGCGCGACATACGGCGCGTGCTGAAGCTCGCCCAGAGGCTCGGGCAGACCCACGAGATCGCGCACGACCATTTCTTCGCCCGCGCGGTCGTTGAGGAGATGGCGGCCATCGTGCTCGATGTGGCGGCACAGGCGGAAGACGGCTGGTTCACCGCGCCCACCTTTCGCGATCGGGTCCACAACGGCCGCAAGGTCGCCATCGAGGTCCTCGATTTCTACGACCGGCTCGGCCTGACCTTGCGCAGGGGAGATCTGCGTCGCATAAATCCCCATCGCAGCGACCTGTTTCAGCGCTGAGGAAGGGAATCGTCTCCGGTGGGACGGCCGGACTTCAAATCCGGTTGGGGCAGCGAGCCTGTCCCGGGTGGGTTCGACCCCCACTCCCCTCCGCCAGCGCTCACGCATTGGAGCTCAGGCTGCGGGATGCGCGGACGTTCAGGGATCGCTTCGCCTTCAATGCGCGATTGCACGCCCCGTCCCCGCCGTACAGCGACTGTCCCCCGATGTGAGAAGCGCAAGCGCGGCTGGGCTAGTTGCCCAGCCCCTGGATGGCAAGATCGACCTGCTCAGCTGTTGGAAGAGCCACGTCGACGACGACGCCATCCTCGTCCGGACCGAGCGGCTCGAGGGTCGCAAGCTGAGTGTCGAGCAGGGAAGCAGGGAAGAAGTGTCCCGCCCGATGCGAGAGCCGGTCGGCCAGCACGGTGCGGTCGCCGTGCACATGCACGAAGCAGACGCGCGGCGCGCCCGTGCGCAGGATGTCGCGATAGGACCGTTTCAGGGCCGAGCACCCGACCACCGAAGGGCTGCCAGCCGCCTCGTCCTTGGCAATTTCTGCGGCCAGCGCCCGCAGCCAGGGTTCACGGTCATTGTCGTCGAGCGGAATGCCCGCGGACATCTTGGCGACGTTCTCCGGCGGGTGAAAGCTGTCGCCCTCGACAAAACGCCAGCCGAGCCTTGCGGCCAGCGCCTCGCCGACAGTGGTCTTCCCGCTGCCGGATACGCCCATCACCACGATATGCTGAAGGTCCTCACTCATAGCAGCCACCATCCCACAAGCGCGAAGGCGAAACCAATCACCCCGAGCAGGGTTTCCATCACCGTCCAGGTCTTGAGCGTCGTCCGCTCATCCATCTGAAGGAAGCGGCCGACGAGCCAGAAGCCGGAATCGTTCACATGGCTCAGCACCGTCGCGCCGCAAGCGATGGCGATCACGAGGAAGCACAGGTCGAAGGGGCTAAGCCCCGTCGTTGCCGCGACCGTTGGAGCGAGAAGGCCCGCCGTCGTCGTCAGTGCCACGGTCGCCGACCCCTGCGCCACACGCAGGGCCGTGGAGATGAGGAAGGCGGCGACGATCAGCGGCATGCCGATCGCCTCGAGGCTGCCGGCGAGCGCCTGGCCGATGCCGCTTGCTCGCAGCACGCCGCCGAACATGCCGCCGGCTCCGGTAACGAGAATGATGCCGCAGATCGGGCCTAGCGCCCCGTCCATCAGCTTTTCCATGTCCTTGAGCGTACGCTCGCCGCTGAGGACCCACATGCCGACGAGCACAGTGATCAGCAGGGCGACGGGCGTCTGCCCGGCCATGCGCAGGATGCTGACCCACAATGCGCCGCCGTCGATCATCTTGGCGGCGGCCAGCGTCGATAGGCCGGTATTGAGGAAGATCAGCACGAGCGGCAGCAGCAGCACCAGCATCACCGTGCCGAAAGACGGGGGCACTTCGTCGTGCGCCGCCTCGTTCGGCGACCCGAGAAGGGTTGGCACCGGCAGTTCGAAGCGTTTGCCTGCCCATAGGCCGAAGAGATAGCCGCCGAGATACCATGTGGGCAGCGCCACGACGAGGCCGACGAGCACGAGCAGGCCGATATCCGCCCCCAGCAATTCGCTGGCGGCCACCGGGCCTGGATGGGGCGGGAGGAATGCGTGCATGACCGCAAAGGCGCCTGCCGAAGGCAGCGCATAAAGCAGAACCGAGCCGCCGAAGCGGCTTGCGACGCTGAAAATGATCGGCAGCATGACCACGAGGCCGGCGTCGAAGAAGATCGGAAAGCCGAACAGCAGCGAGGCGACGCCGAGCGCGAGAGGCGCGCGCTCAGGTCCGAACTGGCCGATCAGCCGATCCGCGAGCACCTGCGCGCCACCGGAGACCTCCAGCATCCGCCCGATCATCGCGCCAAAACCGACGAGCAGCGCCACCGAGGCAAGCGTCGAGCCAAAGCCCTGCAGGAGGGTCGGGACCACGTCCGCGAAGGAGATGCCGGTCACCAGCGCCGTCAAGAGGCTGACCAAAACCAGAGCGACGAAGGCATGCAGGCGCAACCGGAGGATAAGAAAAAGAAGCAGGCCAACGGCTGCCGCCGCGATCAGCAGGAGCGTCGCGGTTCCGTAGGCGGGTTCGATCGAAGTCATGTGTCCTCCTTGTTCCGGAAGTGAGGTCAAGGGCCATATAGTCTATGGCCCTTCACAGCAACCTACCTGAAAGAGGTGGGCACAGGAGATACGGCCGTATGAAGAAGGGCTTGTGGCCTGGCGCTAACGATCGCCTTCGACAGGCGATCGCGCGCTTGAGGCGCGGCGCATTGCCATAGGCACACATCGCCACACGCGCTCGATCATACTCCACCGGGCGTGTTAGGTATGGCAGCAACTCGGCAGCCTCTGTCGTGATCATTCAACTGAAAGGTAGAATAAATGCGCGCTACAATCCTGTTGGCAATGGTTCTCGCCCTCGCCGGATGCTCCCAGACCGGCGGCGGCGGCGGTGGCGGTGGCGGCTACGCCGCCGATTATGAAGCTGGTGACGGCGACTATTATCACGGGATCGTAGCGCCGAGATAAGGCCCGACCTTCTGCACGAAAGACCACCTTTCGTGTTCCAGCGGGATGGACGCTCGTTCAAGTCCATCCCGGCAATACCCCCTAGGCACACCCGCAGCCGCCTCGGCTATGATCAATCGAGGGACTGCCGACTCATCCACCCGAAATCGCGAGTGCTGCGACGAGGCGTCCGGACCCGTTTCATCGCCGCGGAGCATGCCGATTTGTGCAATCAGAGCCAGCGCCTGACGCGCGCCTTGTAGGCCCGATAGACGTCGCCGAACTTGCGCTCGAGATAGGCCTCCTCGCGTGCCACGACGCCATAGCGGATGATAAGGTAGAAAGGCACCAGCAAGATCAGCAGCCACAGGCTGTCGAAGACGATGGAAAAGCCGATCAGGCCGAGAAACATGCCAGTATAGATCGGGTTGCGGGTGAAGCGGTAGGGACCGGCTTCGACAATCGCCGATGTCGGGCGATGGATCTGGATTTCGGTTCCCGCACGCCTGAAGCTCACCGCCGCCCAGATCAAAAGCGCGAGACCGGCGAGAAAAATGATGCCGCCGACGAGGACGTCCGGCACGGTCGCGGGCACGAACGGCAACGGGTAGAGCCGGTCGAGCACGAGGCCACCGCCCACCGACATCACCCAGGCGATCGGCGGATGGATCACGGCGCCGGAACGGTCAGGCGCATTTCCCGTCGTGTCGTTCATCAAAACACCTTTGGCCTGGTTTCCGCGCCGTCCGTTCCCGCACCGATGGCGCTGGCTGCCATTTTAGAGGATGCGGGCCATTTGCGAAAACCCTCCAAGACGCTATGTGAACGGAGGATCATCGGCTCTGTCTGGGTCCGTGATCATGCCATGGCTACAACAGGACGAGACACATGAAAGCACGCGTCAAATGGGTGGAAGACCGGACCTTCGTCGGAGAGTCTGGTAGCGGCCACAAAGTCGTATTGGGAACCGCCTTCGGCGAAGAGGGGCGCACCCCGGGACCGAGCCCGATGGAACTGGTGCTGATCGGCACCGGTGGCTGCTCGGCCTATGACGTCGTGCACATTCTGGAGAAGGGCCGCGAGCCGGTGGAAGACTGCGTCGTCGAACTCGACGCCGACCGCGCCGAGACGGAACCGCGCGTCTTTACCCGCATCCACATGCACTTCATCGTCAAGGGACGCGGACTTGCGGTCAACAAGGTCGAGCGCGCCGTTTCGCTCTCGATCGAGAAATACTGCTCGGCCTCGGCCATGCTCGCCAAGACCGCGACGATCACCCACGATTTCGAAGTGGTCGACACCAGCGCCGGCTGAGAGCCGACCTGGCGCTCGCATCCCCAGCGGTGCGAGCGCATCGACGACCCGCGGGCGCGCGGGTCGCTATCGTCGCGCGGGCTGAAACAGTTCGACAACATTTCGGGAGGGATCGATCAAAAGGATCTGCGCCCCTCCGGGACCGGTGACGATGTCATTGCGGAACATGACGCCGGCACGGCGCAGCCGCTCCACTTCGGCGTTGAGGTCATCGACGAGGAGATGGATGCGGTTCCAGCCGCCCGGCCCCGGCTTCTCGCCGTCCGGCATCGGCCGGCCGGCCGAACTCGTCGGTCCGCTCAGCAGCAGCCGCAGCGCACCGCGCTGCACATCTGCGAAAGCCGGTGCATAGCTCGACAGAAGCGAAAAGCCGAGGTGGGTCGTGTACCAGGCGATCGCCGCCTCGACGTCGTCGACCATGTAGCGGACATTGACTGTTTCCGACATTGCTTTTCCTCCAAGTAAACCCGGCCGGCCGATGCGGCTCCCTCACGCCGTTCCGAACTCACTCCGGCAGTCCGGCCAGCCGCAATCCTTCAACGTAACGCGCAAGCAAGGCCTTATCCCGGTAGGGTGCACGGGAACCGTATCGCTCGATCGAGAATTCCGGATTGAGTTTCAGGAGCTCCGCCGCGGCGCGACGTGCATCCTCAAGGCGCCCGAGTTGCGCGTAGGTCGCCGCCAGCAAACGGTAGGCCGAACCAAGATCGGCCATCTTCTCCAGCAGAGCCAACGCTTCGGTGTACTGGCCGGAGAGATACCTGGCAGCCGCGATGTTCCAGAAATACCAGTCCGGACGACTGGGGTTCAGCCGCAAGGCCAGTTCCCCGATCCTGATCGCGTCCTCCAACAGACCGAGATACCCCAGGGCATCGCAATATTCCGCAAGAAGATCGCAATTGTTCGGCGCCAGTTCGCGCCCACGCTCGTAACAACCGATGGCGCGTTCTGCCTCTCCCCTCCACAAATGGACGACGCCGAGCGCCCAGTGAACATCGGCGTCACAGGGACTGAGCTCCAAAGCCTTGCTTGCCGATGCGAAGGTACTGGCAAGCGTCGCTTCCATGTCGGCACGCTCGTTCCATTTCAGTTTGCGTATATCCAGCCAGGCCAGCCCGAGATATCCGCGGGCGTAGGAGGATCAGCGTCGACCGCGGCCAGGAACATCTCCTTTGCCCGCCTGACCTCATCCGGTTTCAGGCTTTTTTCAATGTGCCGGCCACGCAGATAGAAATCGTAGGCGCTTGATCCTTTGAGCGGCTCGGCGAGAATCCGGTATCGTTCGGCCTCTTCGATTTTGACATTCAAGGCAGCCGGAATGGAACGGGACAACTCGTCCTGGACATCGAACATGTCGACAAGGTCGAAATCGTATTTCTCCGCCCAGATGTGTTCGCCAGTGGCATTGGTCAGACTGGCATTGACCCTGACCCGGTCGGCAGCGCGCCTGACGCTGCCTTCGAGCGTGTAGTAGGTTGTGCGTGCCTGAGGTTGCGGCTCGGGACGCGGCAACCGAACGATCACGTTCAAACCGGAGAACCGCGACAATGCCGCGACGACGTCCTGCGTGATGCCGGCCGCGAAATAATCCTCATCGGGATTGCCGCTCAAATTCGCAAAGCGCGACACATAGAGATGCGTCCGGCTCGACTTGACGGGGGGATTTTCCCGTATCTCCTGTGTCGGTGGCGCCATCAGCGCCGCCCCCTCCGATCCGCCGTCGTCGATGACGATATTGTAGATGTGGACGGGGCGGCCGATGTTCTTCAACGCCTGCGCGCCCGTGTCTTCGAAGCGGATGTCCAGGCGACCGCCCAGCGTGTCGTGAACCGAGGCGGAGACGGATATGCCACCCGGCTTGGCGAGGCTCTCGATGCGCGCCGCCACGTTGACGCCGTCACCGTAAACGTCACCGTCTTCAAACAGGATATCGCCGAGATTGATCCCAATGCGAAATTCGATCCGGCGATCCCGCTGCGTACCCGCGTTCCTCGTCTGCATTCCCCGCTGGATCTCGACCGCGCAGAGAACTGCGTCTTCCACGGCACGGAACTCCATCAGCATGCCGTCACCGATGAGCTTGACGATGCGCCCGTGATGCGCGGCGACCGCGACGTCCCACAGCTCCTGCCGATGAGCCATGAGGGTCGCAAGCGTGCCCTTCTCGTCGAGCTCCATCAGCCGACTATAGCCGACCACGTCCGCGGCCATGATGACGGAGAGCTTTTGTTCCATCGGCGCCCCCAGGCTCCAGCACCCCTATGGATAGCATATCCGGACGGGCGAGGCACTGAAGACGCGGCCACGCAGCCGACAGATCCCTGGGAGCGTCGATGACAGGCGGCGAAACGGCGGCTTCAATCCCGATAGAAGTTGCGCCGCCAGCGGTGGGCGGTCAGTTTCGCCCGCTGCGCATCCGGCAGGCCGGCACCGTCGCCGATGGCGCAGTTGCGCTCGACGTTGCGCACCGAACGCATGCCGGGAATGACCGTCGATACGGCCGGGTGGCTGAGAACGAAGCGCAGCGCCGTCTCGGCCAGTGCGTCGGGCTTGATTTCCAGATCCTCGACGATCTTCTGCGTTCGTTCCTCGACCTCGCGCTTGCGCTCGCCCCGGAAGTAGGTTTCCCGGAAGTCACCCTCGGGAAAGACGGTATCGGCGCGGATCTGGCCGGTCAGACCACCTTCGTCGAGCGCCACGCGGACGATGACGCCGACATTGTGCTTCAGGCACGCGGGCAGCAGTTTTTCTTCCGGCGCCTGCTCGAAGATGTTGTAGATCACCTGCACGCTGTCGACGACGCCGGTCTCGATCAGCCGGAGCGCATTGTCCGGCTCGTAGTCGTTGATCGAAACGCCGAAGAAGCGGATCTTGCCGTCGCGCTTCAGCCGCTCGACAGCCTCCAGCCAGTCGCCGCGGCCTACCCACTCGTCCGACCACACATGGAACTGCTGCACGTCGATCGTCTCGACACCGAGATTGCGCAGGCTCGTCTCGGTGCAGGCGATCACGTGGTCGGCCGGGAAGGTCTGCTCGGCCGGGGTGCCGGCGTGCGCCGGCCATTGCATGTTCTTAGGTGGGATCTTGGTGGCGACATGGATCGTCTCCGACCGCTCGCGCAGCAAGGCGCCGATCAGCTTCTCGCTGTGGCCCTGGCCGTAGCCGAGTGCGGTGTCGATGAAATTGAGGCCGAGGTCGACTGCGCGGTTGAGGGCGCGGGCGGACTCGTCGTCGCGCGCGCCCTGCCAATGGCTCTTGCCGATGCCCCAGGCACCGTAACCGATTTCGGAAATGCGCAGGCCCGTACGGCCGAAGGTTCTGTAGTGCATGGCGCTCTCGCTGGCATTGGGGAAGGAGGACGGGATACCGCCGGTTATCTAGGCTTCAGCGATCGACCGTCAACCGGGAAAATGTCACGGCCACGGCGGCTTTGTTGCCTCATACGTCCTAGGCAAGAAACCAGAAGAAAACGGCCGACAGGAAGATGAAGGCGAGCACGAGCCCCATGAACTGCCGCATGCCCTCGCTCGTATTGTCGCCGAGCAAGGCGACCCAGATCGGCCCGCCGCTGCAGTCTTCGTCGCGCATGTCGCGGATGGAAGCCAGCGCATCGCGACCGACCGCCGGACGGCTGTAGTCGTGCGGCGGCGGCTGCCGGTTGCGATGAGGGGCGAGAGATCCCGAAAGATCCGGCGCCACCAGGCCGCCGTCGCCGGCGTCGACCACGGGAGACAACCGTTCCTGCGTCGTCGACCCGTCGCGGGTCGCGTCTCCTGCCCGCAGGCGCCCTGCGCCATGGTGAAACGCCCAGCGCTGTGGTTTCGACTGCGGATCGGATTTCACGTGCCGGATAGACATCACGCACCTCCACAGGCGTAACCGCTAACCGGGCACTTTGGTTCCGTGCGCGGGCATGCATTGTTGATCACGGGGGCGTGGCGTCGACGAATTCGACACTTGAAGGACGCAATTGCCGGCAGCGTCTGCCGAAAAACAAAAGAGCCCGCCGCGGGAGGAGCGGCAGGCTCTCTAAAAATCGATCAGCAGCCTGGGAGGAGGAGTGGCGCTGATCTCGTGAACGATCCATGGGAGGAGGAGATCGTTCACCGCATCGAAGCTCTGCGGGAGGAGATGCATTGCTTCGATGAGGTGAATATACAGGGTTTCTGCCCAAATCGTAGGCGGATTTTGCGCAAGCCAGCTATGCGCTATGCGCGCAGCGCAATACCGGCGCATCGGTCCAGAGCCGCCGTAAATGCGATCGAACGGCCGGTGATGCCGGCGAAACGCGGGCAGGCGGAAACGGGTTTCACGCCGCCCGTATTCCGACGTCGTAGGCGCTTCTGCCGCGCGAAACCGTCAGTTTTCCATGAAGGCGCGCGCCATGCTGTCGCGGATCGGCTTGGTGAGATAGTCGAAGAAGGTCCGCTCCGCGGTCTGGATCAGAATTTCCGCCGGCATGCCGGGGGTCACGACGAAATTGTGAACTCTTGCAAGCTCGCTTGCCGGAAGGCTGACGCGCGCCAGGTAGACCTCGCGCGTGCCCTCATGCGTCTGCACCGGCAGGGCGTCCGCCGACACGTAGAAGACCTGCCCATTGAGGACCGGCGTCGTGCGCTGGTTCAGCGCGGTCAGCCGCACCGTCGCCTTCTCGCCGACCCGGATATTGTCGACGTCGGTGCGCAGCACCTGCGCCTCGATGATGAGCGGTACATCGGCCGGCAGGATTTCCATGATCGGCTTGCCGCTCTCGATGACGCCGCCGGACGTATGAAAATGCATCCTGATGACCGTGCCGGTCACCGGCGCGTTGATCGTCGCGCGGCGGAGCACATTGGTGGCGCCGCGCAATTGTTCACGCACTGTGTCCAGTTCACCCTCGGCCTTCTGCAATTCGTCGAGCGCAGCCTCTTGGTAGCTCTGTTCGGTCTGGTTGACCTGCTGCTGCTGCTTGAGGATCTGGGACCCGGTCTCCGAGACTTCGGACATCAGACGGCCAATCTGGCCCTCTGCATCGGCGATCGCGCGCTGGATGGTCTTGATCTCCGTCTTGCGGATCAGGTCCTTGGCCAAAAGCGTCTTCTTGCCGATGTATTCCTCCTCGAGCAGGACTCGTTGCTCGCGCACCGATTTCAGCTGCTCCTGAAAACCTTGCGAGCGGAACTCCAGGCTCTCGATATTCCGCTTCAACAGTCCGATATCGCTGTCGAGCTTGCTCCTCCAGGTCTGGAAATTGAGCTCCTGGCTCTGCACGATCGGGACAATCTCAGGATCTTTCTTGACATGCTCCGTGAGAACCGCGGGCAGCACGATCTGCTTCAAACCGTGCGCCTGCGCGGTCAGCCGGGCGACGATCGCCTCCAGCCGCGCCCAGCGCAGAAAATACTGCCTCTCGTTCGCTTGTGCGGCCGTTTCGTCCAGCCGCACCAACGGCTGATCCACGGTTACGCGGTCGCCCTCGCTCACCAGAATATCCTTGATGATCCCGCCTTCGAAGTGCTGGACCACCTTGTTCTGCCCGGTTGCGACAAAGCTGCCCTGGGCGATGATGGCTGCCGCCAGAGGCGCGGTGAAGGCCCAAAGGCCAAAGCCGCCGAAGGTCACGACGATCAGCACCAGGCCGATCATCGTATGCTGCCAGATTGAACGCGGAACCTCTGCGTACCAGGTCAGATCCTGCACTTTGGCCATGTCGCTCATGATCGCCTACGGAAGCTGGTTTTGTTCGAGCGGGTTGCCTTCGGTATTCACCCCACGCGAAGCGAGTGCCTTGAGAACGTCCTGGCGCATGCCGAAGAGCGCCACCGTGCCGTTGACGAGCAGCAGAACCTTGTCGACGCTGTTCAAAAGCGCCGGTCGCTGAGTGATGGTGACAACCGTGATCTTCTCGCGCTTGGCGTGCGTCAGCGCCCGCGTCAGCGCCGCCTCGCCGGCGGTATCGAGATTGGAGTTGGGCTCGTCGAGCACAACCATGCGCGGGTTGCCGAAGAAGGCGCGGGCAAGGGCGACGCGCTGCTTCTGGCCGCCCGATAGAGGCGAGCCGTCCGCGGCCACCACGGTCTCGTATCCGTGCGGCAGCATGGCGATCATGTCGTGAACATCGGCAAGCTTGGCAGCGGCGTAGATGTCGGCGTCGGTGGCATCCTCGCGCATGCGGGCGATGTTGGCCTTGATCGTGCCGGGAAACAGCTGCACATCCTGTGGCAGGTAGCCGATGCTTTCGCCGAACTGCCGCTGGTCCCAGTTTCTCAGGTCCATGAGATCCAGCCGGACGTTGCCCGACGTCGGCAGGATGGATCCAACCAGCATCTTGCCGAGCGTCGTCTTGCCGGCACCGGAACTCCCGATCACGGCAAGCGAATCGCCGGGCTCCAGCGCAAAGGTAATGCCGTTGAGCACCACGCGCTTGGTGCCCTGCGGAACGAAAAGCAGGCGCTCGACATCAAGGCGCCCTTCGGGCCGCGGCAGCTTCAACCGTTCGAAATTGAGCGGTGACGTCTTCAGCAGCGCGGAAATGCGCCCGTAGGCAGCACGCGACTGGATGACCTGGCTCCATCCCTCGATCGCGCCCTCGATAGGTCCAAGCGCGCGGCCCGCGATGATGGAGGCCGCAATCACCATGCCACCGGTGAGCGAGCCATTGAGGGCGAGATGGGCACCCCAACCGAGCATCGTCACCTGCGTCAGGAGGCGCACCGCCTTGGACAGCGACGCAAAGGCAATGTTGCGGTCCTGCGCCATCACCTGGGCCTTGAGCGAACCGGCCATGTCCTTGCCCCAGATGTGCACGGCCTCCGGGATCATCGCCAGTGCGTTGATGATCTGGGAGTTGCGCGACATCGAATCGAGGTGAAGGTTGGCCTTGGTCTGGAAGTTGGTCGCTTCGCCGAACGCCGCAGCCGTCGCTTTCTGGTTCAACAGCGTAACGATGAGGAGGAGAACGGCTGAGGTGACGACGATTATCCCGAGATGCGGATGGATGAGGAAGACCGCCACCAGAAAGAGCGGCGCGATCGGCGCATCGAGAAACGAAAGCAGCGTGCCGGAGACGAGGAAGGAGCGAAGCTGCTGCAGGTCGCCAAGCGTCTGGTACTCGCGCCCGTTGCTATGCAGGGCGGCTCTCGCTGCCGCGCTCAGGATCGGCGCGCCGAGTTGCGCGGCCACCTCCACGGCGGTGCGCATCAGGATCATGCGGCGAATGGCGTCGAAAACCGACTGCAGCAGCACCGCGCCGACGATGATCGCCGTCAGCATCACCAGCGTGTCGACCGAGCGGCTGGTCAGCACCCGGTCCGAAATCTGGAACAGATAGACAGGGATCGAAAGCACGAGGATGTTGGTGACGATCGTAAACAGCATGACGATCATCAGGTTCTGCCGGATCGCCTTGAGACCAGCGCTGAGGCTCGCCGAAAAATCGACCGGGCCAAGGCGCTTGTGGAACACGCCCCCTCCACCGCCTCCGCCGCCGCCCTTGTCGGACGATCCGCCACCTTTGTCGGGCGACCGCGGCTCGGCCTTGATCGGCCCACGGTCGGCTTCGATCACCACCATGCCCGAAGGCGAATATCTCTCCTTCATCTCCGCGGTCGGCCAGGCAACCGGTTTTCCGACCGGCTTTTCGATGCAGGGTTCCGGCTTTGGTTCCTCCTGCAACGGGCGGCGCTCGACCGTCGCCTCGCCGCGCAGAGCCGGCTCGGGTCTGGCCACGGGCTCGGTCTTTGGAGGCCACGGCCGCGACGTGACGTTGACCGTCTCAGCGGCATCCGCCCGTGGCGTTCCCATCTGTGCGCGTGACGCCTGCGCGACCCCGATCGGTGCGGCCGGTGCAGCAGCGCGCGCCGGTGCGAGGCCGGGTGTCGGACCGGTGATCTGTACCGGTCTTGCGGCAACGCCCGATCCGGGAAGAGGCGAAACGGGTGAAGGGGTCCAGTTGCCATCCTCGCCGGCGCCGTTTGCCGCCACTCTTCTTATTTGGTCCGCCACCCCGTCGATCTCCCTAACAGCACGGTCCAGAACGTGTTCCTGATGATTGAGCTTGCGCAGAAGCTGCCGTCGCGCGGCGTCGGCGCCGGATGCTTCCGGCCGTGTTCCGTTTTCCTCCGCACGCGAAGCGGCATCGGCGCCGGTTTCGGCAGACACTGGCCGAGACGGATTGGTGCGGTCGGTCATGACTATCCTCCCGCACTCCCATCAGGCGACCATGCTGTGCATGGGGTCGGCACTGGCCGTATCGATGCCGTGCCCATGGCTCGGCGAGATCTGATCCTGCGGCTGGTGGCCGAAATCCGGAGTGAGCATGTCGTCACCGAGAAAGACGACCGCTTCGCTGACCAGCGCATCCGGGTTCTGACTACCGAGATAGGGATCGTTCTTGACCAGCTCCGCCTGGATGAGCACCTCGTCCGAATAGGCGCCGCCGCCGGCATAGATCGTCTTGCCCGTATCGACATCGACGATCCCGCCATAGTTCAGCAGAGCATTCGAGCCGGTGGAAATGGTCCAGTCCGCATCCGGGCGCGCCTCGAGCGCGTTCATCGCCAGCGTCACCTGATCGCTGTCGCCGAGAATGTTGGTCTGCTGGATGTAGTTGAGGCTGATGAGGTCGCCGGAAATGTAGAGCACCCTCAGGCCATTCAGCCCGGCAAAGGCAGGATCATGCAGAAAGTCGTCGCCCGACGGCTTCTTGCCTTCCGACAGATCCTGCAGCGCTGACAGGTAACCGTCCGACATCGGATTGACCGGGCCTGCACTGCCAGCTTCGACGATTCCGGCATAGTTCCAAAGCAGGTTTCCGCCGGTCGAGACCGAACCGGCACCGCTGGTGTGAAAGCCGCCGACGGCACCGATCAGATCGTTGTCGAGAAGGATGTTCGTCTGCTGGATGATGTTGGCGTCGAAGACGCTGCCGCCGACGAAGATCAGGTCAAAGCGGTATCCGAGCTCCAGCAGCGATATCTGGTTGGCCGCCGTGTTGTCGCCACCGACGATCGAAAGCTTCGAGCCCGAAGCCGCGAGGATCGCCGTGTCCTGGTCCGACATGAAGGTAAACTGCTGCAACCAGTTCACCATCATCAGGTCGCCCTTGACCTCGGTGATGGCCCAGACCTTGGGGAAGTCGGCGGTGTCGGCATGCGTCGTCTGCGCCGGCTCGACATGTTTGAACATGGCGATGTTGAACGCCTGGGTAGCATGCTGCTCAATATTGTTGCCGCTCAGCGCGGAACTGACGAGGTCGCTGTCATAGTGGGTGTTGACCTGAACGATCGCGTTGAGTTCGACGTGGTCGCCGGCCACCGCCAGCACTTCGGCCTGCAGCCAGTCGCTGGTAATGACGACGGAGTTGACCAGCGTGTTGCTGCCCGCTTCCAGCTCAACCGAAGTGTCGACCGAGACGGCACCCTCGCCATAGGCGATGCCGCCCTCGACTTCGACCCCGTCGTTCGACAGTTCGGGCTCGTCCGGCGCATCGGAAGCCTCGTCCGGGTCCGGCAGGTGATCCTTGAGAACCGGCGCTTCCTCAACGATCACGCCGTTCACATAGATGCCTTCGAGCGTGCTGGCCCTGGCTGAAAAATGGGTGACGCTCAGCCCCCCGGCCTCCGCTTCGCCGCCGGTGGAGAATGCCTCAAGCCTCTCGGCCGTGCCGACAACGAGGCTGGCGATCGCGTCACTGGAGCCGGCGACATCCGTCTCGCCGAGCAGCGAAATATTCTGCGTCGCATCGATGAGTTCGGCCATCGTGGCGCTATTGTCGATCTGCAGGCTGGACGCCAGGCCATGCCCGCCGACACTGACGAAATCATTATCCGAAAGCTCGGCGATCTGGTTGCTGTAGACCACCACAGAGCCCGGCGGGTTGATGTGCGGCTCGACCACCTGCGTGGCCGATCTCGGCGATGCGCCCTGCAGGAAGGCTTCCGAGCTGGCGCGGCCAAAGGAGCCGCCAAAAATCGGGTATTCGGGGAAGGACACACCAGCATAACCGTCGGGTATCGGCATGAAGATGTCCGGTCCGACCGGCTTGTACGGGACGTCGGGGTTGAAGTCGTCGAGATCGTAAGGTGCGTGCACCTTGACCGGCGCAGAAACGAGCTCCTTCGGATCCTTGTGGACGTCACGATCCGGGTCGAACTTCTCATGGATTTCACGCAGACGCGCCTCTTCGGTAGAGAGTTCGAAGAGACCGATGAAATGGGCAATGGCCTCGGTGATCTTTGCGGAATACAAGGTCAGGCCCTCCTCTTGTCGTCGGCACTCCCCGCCAGCTTGGCGGGTCCTGCCTGACTGCGCGAGAGACTTCCCGCGCAGTCATTCTCGGGTCGATCCCGCGAGACGCGGATCGACGCCCCCTCACCGATCAGGTGTTGTCGTCGTCGCCAACGGCAGTGGTCGTGTAATCACCACCAACGACGGTCATGTCGATCGTGTTGCCCTGCAGGTTCGCGCCGAGCACGATCTGCTGGTTGAATGCGTTGGTGTCGATGACTGCGTCTGCCGAAGCCGAGGAGAGCCCTTCGACGAAGCTGTCGTCACCATTGTACGAGCCCCACATGCCGGCGCTGCCACCTGCACCGCCATCACCGTTCGTCGCGAAGCCACCCGCACCGCCGGCACCGCCGGCACCACCGAGAGCATGGCCACCGTAGGCATCGCCACCGTCGCCGCCGGCTGCCCACGAACCCGTGAGCGCGAGGCCGCCGAGGCCGTGACCACCGGTCGCTGCACCACCGGTACCGTCACCACCGGTCGAGTCACCCGTAGAGCCGCCACCGGCATAGGCATCGCCGCCACCGCCGCCGGCACCGCCGACGCCTGCACCGGCGCCGAAGCCAGCACCCGCGCCAAGACCAGCACCCAAAGCGCCGCCGCCGTCGCCAGCATCGCCGGCATCACCACCGTCAGCACTGCCGGTATCGCCAACCGCTACGCTGTTGCCACCGTTGCTGTCGCCACCGTCGCCACCGAGATTCAGGATTGGCAGGATGAAGCCGCCGGCATCGCCGCCGTCACCTGCATCCGAAGATCCTGCCGGGCCGCTCGTGACGTCGCCACTTGTGCCACCGTTGCCGGCACCATTGCTGCCGCCGTCGCCGCCGGCTGCCGCGCCGACACCAAGGCCGACACCGAGACCGAGGCCGACGCCGAGGCCGGCACCACCTGCACCACCGGCACCGGCTGTCGCCGTACCGCCATTTGCGTCACCGCTGGAGCTGCCGCCGCCAACGCCAACACTGGCTGCAATGCCACCAAGGCCGGCACCGCCGGTCGCATCGGCATTGTTGTCTGCGTCGCCGCCATCGCCGTCGCCAGCGCCGGCGAAGCCACCGACGCTATGGCCACCATCGCCGCCGTCGCCGCCGTTGGCATAGGCCTTGCTTCCGCCTTCACCACCGTCTGCGCCGGCCTGAATGCCGTCGCCCGAGCGGGCGTCGCCGGCATTGGCGTTGCCGTTCTGGTTAAGCGTGCCGCTGTTGTTGATGTCAGAGGCGCTATCGTCATCCGACATGATGGCGTTCTGGCTGAACACGTTGGCAACGTTGCTGTTGCCGTTCATCGAGCCGTTCAGGATGTCCTTGAAGCTCGTGTTCGCCATGCCGTGGATCGAGGAGTTGTCGATATCGGCAAAGTCGTCGTCGGACGGCTTGTAGCCGCTCAGATCGAGATCGACGTCCACGTCGACGGTCGTCTTGCTGTCGACGTCGACATGGGTGCTGTTTTCGTTGAGGTTGGCATTGAGGTTGGCGTTGCCATTGCCGTTCAGGTTGGCATTGCCATTGCCGTTCAGGTTGGCATTGCCGTTGCCGTTCAGGTTGCCGTTCCCGTTGGCATTGGCGTTGCCGTTACCATTGAGATTGCCGTTGCCGTTGAGATTGCCGTTGTAGGACTCGCTGTACTGCGATTGTCCCTGATCCTGGCCCTGACCTTGGTCCTGGCCTTGTCCCTGGTCTTGCCCCTGGCCCTGGCCTTGTCCCTGAAGCTGGCCTTGCAGCTCCGCCTGCAATTGTCCCTGACCTTGGCCCTGTCCTTGTCCCTGGTCTTGATCTTGAGACTGGCTGTCATCCCATGGCCACAGGATATTCTTGTCCTTACTCATGACGATTACCTCGAGTTGAGGCCGCGACAGCCGAGCCGCATTCTTCTCTTACGCGGATTTGGGCCATGCGCGGGCTACATGTTGGACTTGTTGAACTCAGTAACGGTGTTTTCCTCCGGGCGCCTAGTCGCCCATCTGTCGATACTTTGATCGCTTTTGTTGCCTCTCCCCTTACTTGGTCGAGAGGACCGGAACAGGTTCCCAACTGGGTATTCCATTCGATGCAGAGCTTGCCCAAAGGGGGCCTGAGTGCGTCCTGCTCGCCGGTTGCAGAGGAGACTCTGTCTAAAACCGACACGCATTGTAAGTTGTCAGTTCGGGCTAACCTTCGCGGGCTAGCGACGAGACGCAGAAACCTTCACCCGTGGGCTAGGCAAAATATGGCCGTCAACCGACGGCTGGCCACGCGCCGGAGAGGGCCAGAGCGCCGCATTTCCGGGCCTGCGCGACCATCGTCAGAACGAATTTACTGGACGCAGGAATGCAGTATTCTGACGAGCAGTGGTGTGGCATTTGGCAACCGGCGAGCACTGGAAGGCCCATGGCAAGATTTCACGAAATCCTCCTCTTAATCGGACAACTCAACTACACGTGGACGAATACGGAGAGTTTGCTCATCTACCTCATCGCCGGCCTCGCCCGGGTCGACAAGGAAACCGCGATCGTCATCTTCCTGACGCTGAACACGACGCGGGCCCGCATCGAACTCGTCGAGCGGCTGACCAAGATGGGAAAGACGCCTGCCGCGCAGCGGCAGGAAATTCTTTCGATTACCCAACAGCTTGGCCGGCAGGCAAAACTCCGCAACAAGTACAGCCACTGCATCTATTCCTTCGACGAAACCGGCGATCAGGCGAGCACGCAACTGATGGCGATCTTCGACAGCAAGGACACGATCAAGTACGGCAAGATCGAGCAGATCAACGAGGCGGAGATCGCGCGGATCAACGAGGTGATCGAGCAGTTGCAGGAGGTCAACCGGGAAATCTGGGCGATCGTCGACCGCTACGCCTTCCCGCGCTGATCACCCGCCACGAGCGCAGACGACGGCATGCCGCAATCCTGCTGCCGCCGCCGGTGGCGGATGCGCGGCAGCCACCTCCACACGGCCCGGTTTCCAGCCATCCACAATTCAACCGCATTGTCAGGCCATCGCAGCAGCGACGGCAGCAGGAGGCGATGCGGATGGTTGGACAACCCGAGGAGAGGCGGTTTACGAGCCTTGAGGCGCGCATCGACGCTGCGGCGCATGGCGTGCTCGACCGGCTTCCGGCAAGCGGCTTCCTTGGCGGCCTGACTGAATTTCTGGTGTTCGGCATCAAGCAGGCCTTCGCCTGCCTCTTCGGCGGCGCGATGCTGGCCCTGATGCTGGCAACGAAACTCTACTGGCCCGAAGGCAGTGGTCTCGCCCGCTACGACTTCCTGTTCCTGAGCGCCATCGCCATCCAGATCTCACTGCTCGTCTTCAAACTCGAGACCATCGCCGAGGCCAAGGTCATCCTGATCTTCCACGTCGTCGGCACGCTGATGGAAATCTTCAAGACCTCCGTCGGCTCGTGGATCTATCCGGAGCCAAGCTTCTTCCGCATCGGCGGCGTGCCTCTGTTTTCGGGCTTCATGTATGCCGCCGTCGGCTCCTATCTGGCGCGCGTGACCCGCATTCTCGACATGCGCTACAGCAACTATCCGCCGTTCATCGCGACCCTGCTTTTGGCCCTTGCCATCTATGTCAACTTCTTCAGCCACCACTACATCATCGACCTTCGCTACGCGCTGTTCGGATTGACCGCGATCCTCTTCCTTCGCACCACGGTGCATTATCGCGTCTTCCGCTTTCGCCACCGCATGCCGCTGCTCGTGGGCTTCCTGCTGGTCGCCCTCTTCATCTGGTTCGCCGAAAACATCGGCACCTGGTCGCGGGCCTGGATCTATCCCTCGCAGCATGCCGGCTGGACGCTGGTCTCCGTGCAAAAGCTCGGCGCCTGGTATCTGCTGATGATCCTGTCGTTCGTGCTGGTCACGCTCGTGCATCGTCCGCGCGCGGTTGCCGCTCCGGCAGCCGTGGCCGAGAGTACAGCCGTCGAGATGGGCGATGCAGCCGTCGCCGGAAAGGGTGTCGGCGCGCGATAGCGCAACCGTACGACGAGAAGGCAGATCGCCGCAGGAGTTGCAAAACGGCGCGCGCTGGAAAACGATACCGAATCAATCGCTTTCGCAACGAGGGGAAACATGCGGCGTTTCTTTCTTTGCCTGCTGGCGCTCGGCGTCCTCGCTGTCGTTTCAGTCATGATCCTGCCCAGCTTCGTTTCGAGCGACTGGATGCGCGCCGAGCTGGGACGGCAACTCTCGAACGCGACCGGCAGCGCGATCGCGCTCAACGGCCCGGTCAGACTTTCCGTCGTCCCGCATCTGGCGGTGGTGGCCGAAAACGTCTCGCTCGATGCCGACGGCATGACCGCCGAGATCGGCGAAGTCGCGGGCTCCGTGACGCTCTCCTCGCTATGGTCCGACCGCCTGCACGTGAGGGAAGTAAGGCTTGTACGCCCTGTCGTGGCGCTGCGGCCGAAGGCAGAGGCCGCAGCGGCTGCGCAAGACGGGGGAGCTGAGGCGGGACAGGCGAGCACGGGCGAAACGCGCGATCCGCTCGCCGCCCTCGTCGCCTTCCTCGAGAAAAGCGCCATCGACAAGATCTCGATCAGCGAGGGAACGCTGCGGCAGGAGGGCGCCGGCGGTTCGGTCGACGTCGTCAGCGATCTCGACCTTACGCTCGCCGTTCCGGATATCGATGGCGAATTGTCGCTCTCGGCCAGCGCCGGCGTCGATGGCCGGCGCTACGATGTCACGCTTGCCGTTTCGCCTTTGCGTCCGCTGCTCGAGCACAAGCCTGCCGAACTCA
Organism: Ensifer sp. ENS06; assembly: GCF_014852205.1. NCBI lineage: Bacteria > Pseudomonadati > Pseudomonadota > Alphaproteobacteria > Hyphomicrobiales > Rhizobiaceae > Ensifer > Ensifer sp. ENS06. Next base: position 171,873 of record NZ_JACVBC010000003.1, read on the forward strand.
GCCTTTCCCTGGAGGCCGAGCCCCAGCTTGCGGCCGGGCTCACCGAACTGACCGCCAGCGGCCAGGTGGCGCTGAATGCCAACGGCGGATACCAGATCCGCGGCGGCAAGCTTACGATCGGCGACGAAGCGCTCGGGCTCGACGCGCTGTTCGTGCCGGGCAGCCGTCCGCGGTTCCTCGCCGACCTCAACGCCGAGCGGCTGGATCTGAGCGCATTTCTCGATGACGGCGAGACGGCCGCACCCTCCTCGCAGCCCGAGGAACCGGCAGGCCGGACGGACAAGGCCAAGGCAGCTGCAGGCCTGCAGGCGCTGGCCGGTTTTGACGCCGATATCAGCGTCAACGTCGGCGCCCTTGCCGTTGGTGACATTTCCGCATCCGACGTCGCGCTGGCGGCGACCCTCAAGGACGGGCAGTTGACCGGGCGGCTCGAGCATCTCGGCATCGACGCCGGCAGTGTTGCCGCCGATCTCGCCGCCGACGTCGGCGCCGCCGAGCCGATTTTCCAGGGCCGCGTCGTCAGCAACGGGCTCGACGTTTCCAAACTCGCGGCTCTGGCCGGCCAATCGGTACCGCTGTCGGGAACCGTGACGATGGACACGGCCTTCGCGTTTCGCGGACTAAGCGCGAACTCTGTGCGCAAGACGATCAACGTGACCGGCGGCGCAAGCCTGCGTGACGCGACCATCGTCATTCCCGGCATCGCCGATCCGGCCATGGCCGAGGTGAAGGCAAAGAAACTCGCCCTCAAGATCGAGGGCCTGGCCAAGCCAATGCGTCTTGCGGGCAGCCTCGTGTGGCGGGGCAAACCGGCCGAGATCGATCTTACCCTACCGGTCCGCGACCTGCTCATGGACGCCAATGCCCGTGCGGGCGACATCCCGCTGAAGCTCGACCTGCGCACGAAGGAAGCGACGCTTGCGCTGGATGGCAAGGCGGCGCTTGCGGGCAGCTACGCCGGCAAGGTGAACTTCGCGGCCGCAGACCTGCGGGCGCTTCTTGCCTGGATCGGTCAGGCCGACGCGGGCGGCATCGCACAATTCGCCTTCAATGGCGACGTGCAGGCAAGCACTGCCGGCGTTGCGTTCCAGAAGGCCACGCTCTCGGTCAACGGGGTCGAGGGAAGCGGCAACGGCGCGGTCGAACTCGGGACACCGCTCAAAATTTCGAGCGCGCTCCGTTTCAAGGAACTTGACCTCGCGCGACTGGCTGGCGCGCCTTCGGCCGCGCCGCAGGCGAAGGCCAAGGGCAAATCAAGCGGAGGCCCTGCCACGGATGCTCCGCTGGACCTGTCCGCGCTTCGCTCCATCGATGCCTCCATCAAGGTCGATGCCGAGAAGCTCGCCTACGGCAGCGTCGTCGCCGGGCCGGTCGCAACCTCCCTGAAGATCTCCGAGGGCATTGCGAACCTCGACATTCCGGATAGCCCCTTCTATGGCGGCCAGGTGGCCGCGAGCCTGACCGCCGACGGATCCGGCACGGAGCCGTCTATCGCCGTGAAGGCCTCGATATCGGGCGCCTCGGCCGCACCACTGCTCACCGACCTTGCGAACTTCAAGCATCTCGAAGGCGCGCTGCAGACGACGTTCGACATTGCAGGCGCCGGCGGCACGACCGGCACGCTCAAGCGATCGCTCAAGGGCACGGCTGAGGTCCGTTTCTCCGACGGCGCCATTCGCGGGATCGACGTTGCCGACGTCTACAACAATCTCGTCGGCCTGATGTCCTCCGGCTTCAAGCAGAACGACAACAAGGCGACCGGCTTTACCGAACTCGGGGCATCCTTTGCCATCGAGAACGGCGTTGCGCGCACCGACGACATCAAGCTCGTCGGCCCCCTCGTGCGGATGAGCGGCAAAGGCGAGGCAAACCTGCCGGAGGACCAGTTGAACTTCCGCCTCGATCCGCGCGTGGTCGCATCCTTGCAGGGCCAGGGTGCCGACATCGCCACCGAAGGCATCGGCGTGCCAGTCGTCATCGAAGGGTCGTTTGCCGCTCCGCGCATCTATCCCGACCTTTCGGGCCTTTTGAAAAACCCCGATGCCGCGCTTTCGACCTTGAAGAAGCTCGGATTGCCGACCGGCAAGCTGGGGCTCGATGAGCTTCTGTCCGGGGACGGCAAGGGAGGAAAGCTTCGCGACATCCTCAGCGGTGCGATCGGCAAGCAGCCGAAGGACGAAGGCAGCGAGCTCTCCATCGAGCAGATCATCGGCGGTGGCGGCACCGAGCCCGAGGCGGCACCGCCCGTCGATGGGCAAGTTCCGCCCGACACGGCGGTGGAACAGCCCGCGCCGGAGACGCCGCAGCCGGATCAGCAACCCGCTGCAGAAGCCGAGCCGCCGGCGCAGGACAGCGGCACCTTGGGCAAGCTGTTCAAGCTTCTTCAATGAGCGACCGTCTCAGATGATGCAGCCCAAAACCTGAGGCATGTCCACAAGACCACACGTGCCGGCTTCCAACCACGGCCGGCAATGCTAAAGCTGTCGGCGATTGCTTCGAGGACAGAAAGACCATGAGACACGATCCGTTGTTCGAGCGTCTGTGGGACGGCACGGCTCAGATGGAAGAATGGACCGCCGCGGTCTCGCACGGCGCCATCACCCATGTCGCCGACAACATCATCACCGTCCACACGACCTACTTCTGCGGCAGCGTGACGGCCATCCGTACCAGCGAAGGTCTGGTCCTGATCGACACCGCGAAGCCGGAAACGGCAAAGCAGACCCTCGACGTCATACGCTCCTGGGACGACAGCCCCATACACACCGTCATCTTCACGCATGGCCATATCGACCATACCAGCGGGATCACGGTTATCGACCAGGAAGCGGATGCGCGTGGGCTAGCGCGCCCGCGGATCGTCGCCCACCGCAACGTGAAGCGGCGGATGGAGCGCTACGAGGCTTCGCATGGCTACAACAGCATCGCGCAGAGCCAGCAGTTCAACAAACCGGGCTACATCTACCCAATCGGTCAGCGGCGACCGGACGCGGTCTATGACGATACCCTGTCACTGTCCGTCGGTGGCGAGCGGATCGAACTCTTTCATGGCAGAGGCGAAACCGACGATGCCACGTTCGTCTGGCTGCCGGAACGACGCGTCCTTGCGAGCGGCGATTTCGTCATCTGGGTGTTTCCGAACGCCGGCAATCCGCGCAAGGTGCAGCGTTATGCAGCCGATTGGGCGACGGCACTTCGGCGGATGGAGGCGCTCGCTCCGGCGGTCCTCATTCCCGGTCACGGTCCCGTCGTCTTTGGCGAAGAGCGCGCGGCCGAGATGCTGCGCCACGGGGCAGAGGCGCTCGAGCATCTCGTGCGTGAAACGCTCGCGCTCCTCAACAGGGGCGCCAGCCTCGACGCGGTTCTGCATGCGGTGAAGGTGCCCGAGGCATATCTGGGCAAGCCCTATCTGGCAGCGAAGTACGACGACCCGGAATTCCTCGTCCGCGGCATCTATCACTTCTATGCCGGCTGGTTCGATGGTGACGCGGCCCATCTCAAGCCGCCGAGGACTGCCGATCTCGCATCGGAACTGGCCGCTCTTGCCGGCGGCGCCGAAAAGCTTGCGGAGCGGGCCACGCACCTATCGGAGGCCGGGAATTTTCGCCTCGCGGTGCAACTCGTGGAATTCGCCAGCGCAGCCGCACCCGACGACCGGGCCATTCAGGCAATTCGGGCCGCGGTCCTGCGAAAGAGCATCGAGAACGAGAATTCGCTGATGGGGAAGGCCTTCCTCGCGGTTTACGCACGCGAGGCCGAGCAGCGCTCCAAAGGCTAATGCATGTCGCGCAAAACTGTGCATCGGTCTTGCGGCAACGAGACGCATAAAAACAAGAGCTTTGTCTGGCGTGTGAATCCTTTGTGACGCGACAGGCTTTGGGCGCCACGCGCTGGAGCAGCCTCACCTCAGAAGCCGAAAGACTGCTGTGCGGGCTTGGCCTGTTGCTCCTCCAAATGGACGCCTTCCAGTTCGAGCATGCGCGTCTTGGTGGTCGAACCGCCCGGCGCTGAAAACCCGCCGATCTTGCCGCCGGCGGCCAGCACCCGGTGGCAGGGGATGATCAGCGATACCGGGTTCTTCGCCATGGCCTGGCCAACATCGCGTGCTGCTTCCGGCCCGACACCCAATTCCTTGGCAAGCGCGCCATAGGTCGTGGTCTGGCCCCAGCGCAGCGCCCGCGCGGCCGCATAGATGCGCAGGAAAAATTCATCCTGGCCTTGCAGATCCACCGCGAAGCCGGAGAAATCAACCTCCCTGCCCTCGAAGTAGTGCCGCACGGCTTCCACCGCCGCCCGGATTACCGGCGTCGGCTCCGACGCCTCGCTGGAAGGCAGCCGCCGCAGCAACAGCCGCTCGGTCGCCTCTAGCGTGCCGGTCGGCAGTTGAAAGCGCGTGATGCCGACATCGTTCCAGGCGATGCCGCAGAAACCGGCCACGGTCTCAAAGATGAAATAACGATGCATCGCCTGACCCATCGGCCTCGCCTCCACTTGTACGTCTACCCTCAAAAATCGTGCAGGACGCCGCCGAATTCAACCCGTTTCCTGCCTACGCGACCGCCGTTTTGGCGCAGATTGCCCGGTGCCGGACAGGCCGCCGAATGCCGTCATTTGCGAAAGCTTTACGCTTGTCGGGCATGGTTTCGCGCGAACATCAGGAGACGATGGTGGACATCCTGCATACCCCGACGATCATGCTCAGTTCGTTCGTAACGCTGGTGATCTTCGCCGCTTTCTTCGGTTTTGCCTGGCGGCAGGAGCGCAAAAGCCTCGAACTGCTTCTGTGGTCCTTGGCCTTCGCCATCGGCGCAGTCGGCTTCGTCCTGTTGACGCTGCGCGGCGACGGCTACAACTTCATCACCATCTCGCTCGGCAACGCGCTCGCGGTGCTGGGGCTCGCGATGATCTGGCTGGGCTTGCGCGCCTTTGACAATCAGCCGCTCAAGATCGCCTCCGCGCTCATCGGGCCGCTCCTGTGGATCGTCGTCACCTATTCTTCAGACTATGTTCGCGAGAGCGTCACAAGCCGGATCGTGCTCTACTCGATCCTGATCTTCGCCTATTCGGCGCTGATCGCGCACGAGATCTTCCGCTCGGAGAATTTCCGCAAGCTCCCGAGCTCCTACATCGTCGCCTTCGTGTTCGCCACCCATGGCCTGCTCTATCTCGCCCGCATCCCGCTGATCCTGATCTGGCCGCTCGCCGGCAACACGGCCGCGGGAACTTCGCAGCCGCTCTGGTACCAGTTGCTGACCTTCGAGCTGTTTTTTCACAGCCTCGCCGGTGGCTTCGCCTTCTTCGCCATGGTCAAGGAGCGAACCCAGCAACGCTACAAGCTCGCCTCGGAGACCGATGCGCTGACGGGTGTGCCGAACCGCCGTTCGTTCCTTGCGCAGCTGGAGACCCATCTCGCCACGCAACCGGCCAAGGGAGCACTGCTCTATCTCGACATAGACCACTTCAAGGTGATCAACGATCGCTACGGCCATGCGGTGGGCGACCAGGTGCTCGTGGAATTTGCCGGGATCCTCTCGAAGGCCGTGCCGCGTGACGCCCTGATCGCGCGCATGGGCGGGGAAGAATTCGCCGCCTGCCTCCCGCAGGCGGATCGCGCCGACGCGATCGCCATTGCCGACAGCATTCGCACCGCGCTCGAAGCGCGCCGGCTGAGCACGACCAAGGGCGTGCTGTCGGCAACGGTCAGCATCGGCATTGCCTTTGCCGACCGGCACGAGGATGTGCACGCGATCATTTCCGCCGCCGACGCCGCGCTTTATGCCGCGAAGGCCGCCGGCAGAAACAGCGTTTGGTCGGAAGATCCGTCGGGCGTGCCGCAGTTTGCAGCGGGCTCGATCGCACCCGCCGAAGCGGCGGCGACGTTTCTATCATTAAGCCCTGCCAGAAGCAGTGCTGCGACACGGCGGCCCACCGGCTCCTGAACCTTCCGCATCCCGAAAACGAACGATCGGCCGGGCACCCCGTTATCGCGACCCGCCGCCTATCCGTTGACGCGCTTTACCAGCGCGAGCGAGGCAGCCGAGACAAGCAAGGCGCCGCCGCAGCCTCGTTCCATCCAGCGCCGCATCGACGAGGCGGCAAACTGCGTCGTCTTGAAGCCGACAAGAGCGTAACCGAACATGACGGCAAACTCGACGACGGTGAACACGGCGGTAAGCGCCAGGAACTGCGGCAGTTGCGGCGCGGCCGGGTTGATGAACTGCGGCAGCAATGCGGAGAAGAACAGGTAGGCCTTGGGGTTGGTGATGGCCACGATCATGCTGTGGCGGCAGATCGCGAGCGCGGATTCCGTGCGAACGAGATCGCCGTTTTCGGCGCCTTGCGTTTCCGCTTTCTCGGCTCTACCGGGCCGAAGCATCTTGTAGCCGAGCCAGGCGAGATAGCCGGCACCCGCATATTTGACGACCGAGAACCAGAACTCCGACGCGGCAAGGATGGCACCGAGGCCGGCTGCCACGGCGGCGATCAGGAAGAAGTCGGAAAGGAGCACGCCGATCATCCCGGCAACCGCCTTTTTCATGCCGAAACGAGAGCCATTGGCCATCGCCAGGATCACGTCCGGGCCGGGCGTGACCACCGCGATGAAGGTGACGGCCGCAAAGGCAGCCATGGTGCTGATGTCCATGAACGAACTCCTCCCGTGAGCGGCCTATCTTTGGCCGTTCAGATCGAACGTGTAAAGCACCGCCCGCTCAACCACGCATCGGTTCTCACCTGGCGAATTGCGCGTTGCGGGAAGGAACACGCCCGTCGAAGGACAGTTGAACAGCCTTTCCGGATCCGGCATCGACGGCATGAATGTGCAGATGCGGCTCCGTGCTGTTGCCAGAGTTGCCGACAGCGCCGATCGGATCGCCGGCGAGAACCCGCGCCCCGATCAAGGCGGTCACGCTCCCCTTGCGCAGATGCGCCAGTTCCACCCGCATGCCGTCGCAGGCAACGATCACGTGGTTTCCAGCCGGGTTGCCCCGATCCGCCTCGGGCGGGGGCAGGTCGGGCAGCCCATCCACTGCCGCGACGATCTCTCCCTCGCACGGGCTGACGACGGTCTTGCCGAAGATGGCGTAGTCGGCGGGATCCCTAGGCAACAGTCCGAACGCCCGGAAGCCGGTCTCGCCGATCGCCGTGATGTCGAGGGCATGCCGTTGCACCGGGTGATCGCTGTGATGATTGAGCACGCCGATGCCGCCGCCCTGAGCGACGACGAAGCGACCACCGGCCAGCGGAAACGATAGCCCGCGCGGATCGTGCCGCGCGCCGATGCCCCAAGCGACATAGGCGAGTGCTGCTCCGAAGACGAAAAGAGAGGCTACGGTCGGCACCAGGCTGCGCGCCAATGCTCCGCGATCCAGCGACAGCCAGGGCCGGCGCCAATGTCGGGGCAACGACACCAAAGATGCCGCGACCGCGAGCGCGGCCAGCGCCGCCCGGGTCCAGAAGCCGGCGATGTCCCAGCGGCTGAGAAGCCCTATCAGGGTGAGCAGCACAACGGTCTCTGCAAGCGCCAGCAGCCAGCCAAGCCGCGTCGGTTCATTCAACCGCCATAGTCGCCAGATGAAGGCAAGCGGCAGCAGGATGCTGAGAACAAGCAGAAAACCGACGACAACGACCATGATCCCTCCTGTTGCACATGACGGCGCTGTTTACACAGGGAAAAAATAGGGATATTTTTTGTCCTTAATAGATGCGGACGGCATCTGCCGGACGAAAAAGATCGTTAGAGCGTATGATCCTTAAGAGCCAAGTCGAATGGGCGTTGCACTGTTGCGCCATTCTCGCCGGCCTGCCCGAGGGCCGCTACCTATCGACCAAGGCGCTGGCCGAATTCCACGGACTTCCGAAGGAGTATCTGTCGAAGGCGCTGCAGAGCCTGTCACAGGCGGGCCTCGTCCACACGACCCTCGGTCCTTCGGGAGGCTACCGACTGGCGAAAGCGCCGGCGGAACTGACTTTCCTCGATATCGTCGAGGCGGTCGAAGGCAGGTCACGCACCTTCGTCTGCACCAATATCCGGGCTAACAATCCCTGCCGGGCGCCCGGTTACTGCGACGAGACCCCCTGTGCGGTGGCGCGCATCATGTGGGAGGCGGACGAAGCCTGGCGCGACAAGCTGCGAAGCGTGCGCCTGTCCGACCTGATGGAAATCCTCTCGAAGGAAATTCCCGCCGATCTCTCGAAGCGAAGCTTTGCCTGGGTGCTAGAACGCGCCGGATGAGCGGCGCCCGGCCGCCAGCAGGCGAAGCGTAGAGATAGGCCTGCGCCGGCAGATGCTCGGCAAGCTTGGCTGGCCCCAACGGTTGGGCCGAAGAAGGGCCGGCTGCGCGATTGGCAGCCGGCCCTTGGCATGGCGTCACTTCGTCATCGGAAAGGTCAGTTCCTTTTCGGCGGTGTCGACGACGAAGACCGCCAGCAGCTTGGCGGGCGCGGTCTTGCTGCCGTTGGCGCTGACGCCGTGACGGTCGCCCGGCATCTCGGAGAAGCTCTCGCCGGCCTTGTATTCCTTGACTGGACCATCATTGACCTGGCTGAGGATCGAGCCTTCGAGCACCGTCGCATAGATGAAGGCCGTGCTCGCATGGGTGTGCGCATCGGACGAGCCGCCAGGCCCGTATTCCACCAGAACGCCCTTGATGCTCTTGCCCGGAACGTTCGGCAATTCATGCTCATAGACGTGCGTCACCTTGGCAGCGTCACCGGCGACGGCGGTCCCGAACAGGGTTGCGGTAACGGCGAGGGTGGTGAGGAGAGACTTGATCATGTCGAAAATCCTTTCAGATGAGGGAGATGCGCGACGCGCGCGCCTCCTGTTCGGTTACTTGCGGGGTGCCGTTGCGAACCACTCTTCGAAGGTGATGCGGCCGAGGCGGGGATTGTTGTCGGAAACAAGCGAGCCATCCTCGAGCAGAGCGCCGAAATAGCGCGCCTCCCGGTCCGGCTCGACCTTGCGATTGTCGCCCATCGCCTTGAGATAGCGGGCGACGAGATCGCTGAGGCGCGAGCGCTCCGGACCCGCAATCTCGATCGTGCCGTTGACGGGATCGGCGAGCGCCACGTCGGTCATGGCATCGGCAACATCGTCTGACGCGATCGGCTGCACATAGGCCGGCGACAGGCGCACGAGGTCGCCGACGGTTCCCGATTGCGCGATCCCGCTCAGGAACTCCATGAACTGGGTCGAGTGCACGATCGTGTAGGGGATGCCACCGGCCTCGATCAGCTTTTCCTGCGCAAGCTTGCCGCGGAAGTAGCCGCTTTCCTGCAGCCGCTCGGTTCCGACCACGGAAAGCGCGATATGGTGTTTGACGCCGGCAGCCTTTTCGGCGGCAAGCAGATTGCAGCCCGACGTCTCGAAGAATTCGAGCACCGCCCTGTCCTCGAACGAGGGGGAGTTAGCGAGGTCGACGACGACGTCGCAGCCGCTGAGCGCTTCGGCGAGCCCCTCTTCCGTGATCGTATTTACGCCGGTGTTCGGGGAGGCGGCAATCACCTCGTGTCCGCGCTTGCGCAGGCGTTCGACCGTCTTCGAACCGATGAGGCCGGTTCCGCCGATGATGACGATTTTCATGGGATCCTCCATCGGCGGCGCCCATCGCGCCGCCGTGCATGACGGTTGCTGCGGGCTCAGTTGAGCCCGGCCTTGTCGAGCCCATAGAGCTTGTCGGCCGAACCGGGCACGGACTTGAACGCGACGCTGACGCGGTTCCAGGCGTTGATGGCCATGATGGAAAAGGTCAGATCGGAGATCTCCTTTTCCGAAAGCTGGCCGCGCACGCGCTCATAGAGTTCGTCCGGAACGCCGCCCTCGGGCAATTTCGTCAGCACCTCGGTCCAGGCAAGTGCTGCGCGTTCGCGCGGCGCAAACAGGTTCGATTCCCGCCAGATTGCCACGTGGTAGAGGCGCAATTCGCTCTCGCCGTGGATCTTCGCCTCCTTCACATGCATGTCGACGCAGAACGCGCAGCCGTTGATCTGCGAAGCCCGCAGATTGACGAGATCGCGGATTGTCTGCTCGATGACGCTGTCCTTCAGGCTGAGGCTGAAGTCGGAGATTTTCTTGAAGAACTCGGGTGACTGCTGGGCGTAGTTGAGGCGCTGGGTCATGGCTTTGCTCCTAATTAAGGACATCTGTTATCCTTATGGATACAAGATATCCTTAATCGATGGACAGTAAAGCGCGCCGGGGGTAAACTCGGCGCATAAGGCTTATGTCGAAACGTTTGGGGGAAGCCGGATGGACATCGTTTCTGCGCTCAGAGCCTTCCTGCGGGTGGCGGAGACCGGCTCGTTTTCCGCGGCTGCCAACGATCTCGGCCTGACCCAGCCGGCGGTATCACGCCAGGTCTCGGCACTCGAGGAGCACCTGAGCATGCGTCTTCTGCACCGGACGACGAATGCGCTGGCGCTGACCGCCGAGGGGGAACACATGATCCCGATGGCGCTCAAAGTTGTCGAGGCGGTCGATGCTCTGAACGAGGCTTCCTGCGGCGAGACCGGCCTCGTGGCGGGCCGCGTGCGGCTCACCGTGCCCGCGCCGCTCGGGCTCTATCTGAGCGATCGCCTGGCCGCCCTGCTCGCCCGTCATCCGGGGCTTTCCGTAGAGATGTTGTTTCGCGAGGAACCATCGGAACTGGTTGGGGAGGGCATCGATCTGGAGGTTCGCTTGGGTCCGGTGTCGGAGGGCGGCCTGATCTGCCGGCGGATCGGCTGGACGACCGCGTTTCTGGTGGCGGCACCCGACTATCTGAACCGGCGCCCCGCGCCAAAGATTCCCGACGACGTCGGGAAGCATGAATGCATCTGCTACAGCCGCGCCGGCGACGGCCGCCAGTGGACGTTTTCCGACGGCTCCGGCGACGTTTTCGTGCGCATCGCGCCCCGGCTCGTCGCCAACAGTGCCGTGGCCGTGCATCGCGCGGTGCTCGCCGGCAACGGCCTTGCGATCCTCTCCCATATCCTCGCCTGCCCGGACATCGAGGCTGGCCGCTTGGTCAACGTCATGCCGGCATTCCCGCCGGCGCGCCTGCCGATCAGCGTCGTCTATCCCTCGCGCAGAAACGTGCCGCTACGCGTGCGCACCGTTCTCGATTTCCTTGTCCAGGTGGTCCGGGAAGACCCGCTGATGGCCTCCGCCTCCTGACCGTGGTTTGGGTCAGCGCTGGCCGGCCGAGGCGCGCAGGGGCAGCCCGCCATAGGCCTTGATCTCCTTCAGCACGAAGGTCGTCTGCATCTCCTTGATGCACGGTAGGCGCCGCACGACCTTCATGGCAAAATCCGAATAGGAATCGAGATCGGCAGAGACGACCTGGAGGAGAAAATCCGCATCGCCGGCAATGCTGTAGCAGGCAACGACGCTGTCGAGTTTCATCACCTCCTCGGCGAAGGCGTCCGCCTCCGCCTCCGTATGGCTGTCGATCTTTACCCGGATGAAGGCGAGCACCCCAAGGCCAATTTCCCGGCGATTGAGTACCGCCATGTAGCCCTGGATGACGCCGTCGTCCTCCAGTTGCCGTACCCGCCGCCAGCAGGGCGAGGTCGACATGCCAACCTCCTCCGAAAGCGCCTGGTTGCTCAGGCGCCCGTCACTTTGCAGCGCGGTCAGGATCTTTACATCGGCGGGTGTCAGGGCGGCGGGCATCTTCTATCTCGTTTTCGGCAATACTGGAATGAATCTACCTTATCTTGATATTTTCTCGCAACATCCGAAAGAAACTACCCCGCCACACGGTCTACTCTCCCGGCCGACACAGCCTTTGAGAAACAGAGAGGAAACAGACCACGTGCTTCAGGACACCCGCCTCGCCATCATCGTCAATCCCGAACTGACACCCGGTCATCTCGCCAACACGATCGCCGCGATTTCCATCGGCATCGGCTCGGCGATGCCCGGCCTCGGCAACCAGCGGCTGACGGACAGCAGGCAGAACACCATCGACATCAGCTCCAACCGGCCCGTGCCGATCCTCCAGGCCGATGGCGCGACGATCCGTGCACTGCTCCTGAAGGCACTGCCGAAAGAAGACGATCGTGTCGTCGTGCCGTTTCCAGCCTTCGCGCGTTCGCTGCACAGCTATGCTGACTACGAGACGCAATTTCCGGAACGGGATCTCGGGCAGGAGACGATTGACGGCGTCGGTCTTGCCGGCGACCTGAAGTGGGTCAGATCGCTGACGGGATCGCTGAAATTGCTGCGATAGGACAAAAGCACGCGCAACGGCACAGCGGGTCGGGCCCCGCCGCTTCCGGCGTGTACATTTTTTTCACCGGAACCAGACCAATGTCAGGATTGGTGGCGACACATTCGCAACACCAACAGCCATTCGCTCGGAGAGGCAGCGCTTTCCGACTTGACGGCCTCTTCTCGCCTTGACGGGACCCGCCCTGCGCGACAAGCTCTGAAAACAATTTTCAGAATATCAGAATTCCTTCACATACCGCATCGGCTCGACGGCTCCCGCCGCTGCCGAGGGTGCATCGCGCGACACGCTATCCGGGGAACAATGCGCATGACCAACCAACGGCTCATCATGCTGATCTTCTTCCTGCAACCGATCGCCTTCGGCGCCTGGCTGCCGCGTATTCCCGACGTGCAGCAAAGGCTCGGCCTCGGCCCGGCGGAACTGGCGATCGCGCTACTCGGCATGCCCGTCGGCATTCTGCTGACCCTGCCGTTTGCCGGCCGTTTTGTCGCCTGGATCGGCGGCCGTGCGACCATCCTCTACGGCTTCGTCGTCTTTCTGGCGCTCGTCTGGCTGCCGACATGGGCCCCGAACATCGAGGTGCTCTTCGTGGCGCTCGCCATCGTCGGCGCAGCGCTGACGACGCTCGAACTCGGCCTCAACGTCGAGGCCGACGCGATCGAGAAGCACTCCGGGCAGCTGATCATGAGCACCTGCCACGGCTTCTGGAGCCTCGGCATCATGACCGGCAGCCTGGTTGGCGTCGGCTTCGCGGCGCTGCACGTGGCACCGGAATGGGCGGTGCCGCTGACGGCCGCAGGCATGTTGCCGATCAGCGTCTACTTCGCCCGGAAGCTGCCGCTCCTAAAGACCGGCGAGGCCGCAGCTGCCGAAGCGTCGCCCTCCAGACGCAAGCTGCCGGGCTGGGCATTGCTTGGCGTCTGCTTCTTCGTCTTTGGCATCACCATGACCGAAGGCGCCGTCGCCGACTGGTCGGCGGTCTTCCTGCGCGACATCTTCGGGCTTTCCAGCGCCAGCGCCGGTTTCGGCTACTCGATCTTCGCCTTCATGGTGGCTGCCGGGCGCTTTGCCGGCGACCGGCTGAAGGCGAGCTACGGCCCGGTCGCGGTGGCACGTGCCTGCGGTATCGCCAGCATTAGCGGGCTCATTCTCGTGGTGGTAAGCCCCGCCGCCTGGGCAGCACTTCTCGGCTTTTCTGCCATGGGCTTCGGCGTATCCGTCGGCTTTCCCTTCGCCGTCACAGCCGCTGCCGACCAGAAGGACCGGCCGGCGGCCGCGAGCGTCGCCATTCTGTCCTTCATCGCGCTGCTCGGCTTCCTGTTCGGGCCGCCGCTGATCGGCCTGATTGCCGAATACAGCGACATGCGCTTCGGTCTTGGCGTGCTCGTGCCCTTCCTCGCCGTCAGCCTGCTCTTGACCGGCCGGCTCAAGCCCGCGGCCCGTCTGGACGTACAAGACGACGCCCAGCAGGCCGCCAGCCGCGCATAAAGGCCACGGCAACAGACAACACGAAAAGCCCCGGCCATCCCAGGCCGGGGCTTTCGTCGTTCATCGTCTGGCGTGTCTTACTTGCGCGCCGCCATGGTGTTGTAGCTGGTTATGAGGTTGCGGTAGTCCGGGATGTGGTTCGAAAACAGCGTGCCGAGACCCTCGATGTCGTTGCGCCAGTCGCGATGCAGCTCACAGGCAACGCCGAACCAGGTCATCAGCTGAACGCCGGCGGCGGTCATGCGCGACCAGGCGGAATCGCGGGTCACCTCGTTGAAGGTGCCGGAAGCATCCGTCACCACGAAGACCTCGAAGCCTTCCTCGATCGCCGAAAGCGCCGGAAACGCCACGCAGACCTCGGTCACGACGCCGGCGATCAGCAGCTGCTTCTTGCCGGTGGCCTTCACCGCCTTGACGAAATCCTCATTGTCCCAGGCGTTGATCTGGCCCGGACGGGGAATGAAGGGCGCATCGGGAAACTGTTCCTTCAGCTCCGGAACCAGCGGGCCGTTCGGGCCATCCTCGAAGCTGGTTGTGAGAACCGTCGGCAGCTTGAAGTACTTGGCGAGATCACCGAGCGCCAGAACATTGTTCTTGAACTTGTCCGGGTCGAAGTCGCGCACCAGCGACAACAGGCCGGTCTGATGGTCGACGAGCAGGACGGCAACATCATCCTTGTTGAGGCGTACGTAGGGCTTGGTCATCGGAAGTCCTTTCCTTCGTTTGGTTTTCATCACCGCCAGCGGCCTTCGTTGCCGATCTGCTGTGATTGAACGTAAGCTACTGCAGGACCGTCGCCGCAAAAAGATTGTGAATTTCGACGCAGCGTCCTATGAATAGAACGATGCAGGACCTGAACGACCTCTATTATTTTGTCCAAGTCGTGGATCATGGCGGCTTTGCGGCTGCGGCACGGGCAACCGGTACGCAGAAATCCCGGCTGAGCCGGCGCATTGCGATGCTGGAAGACCGGATCGGGGTTCGGCTGATCCAGCGTTCGCCGCGTCGGTTCTTCGTTACCGATGTCGGCCGCGAATATTACCAGCGCTGCGTCGCGGTGTTAATCGAGGCGGAAGCGGCCGATGCCTTCATCGCGCAGCATCAGGGAGAGCCGCAGGGCATCATCCGGGTGAGCTGCCCGACCGCGTTGATCTCGTTCCAGTTCGGCCGGCTCTTTGCCCGGTTCATGACCGCCCATCCGCGGATCGGCCTGCAGCTGGAAAGCACCAACCGGCGCGTGGATGTGATCGCCGAAGGTTTCGACGTTTCGATCCGTGTCCGGTTCCCGCCGCTCGAAAAAAGCGAGCTGGTGATGCGCAAGCTCGACGACAGTTCGCAATATCTCGTCGCCAGGCCCGGATTTCTGAAGGCGCCGATCGCTGAGCCCGCGCAACTGACGGGATTGCCGAGTCTTGCCTGGACTTCGGCCACACACACCTATGAATGGCGGCTGGAAAGCGCCGATGGAGAACGGGCCGTCATCCGCCACGAGCCACGTTTCCTGACCGACGATATGGCGGCGCTACGCGAAGCGGCGCTCGACGGTGCCGGCATCGTGCAACTGCCGACGATGATGATCTGGAAGGACCTGGCAGCCGGCACGCTCGTGCCGGTGCTGCCGCAATGGCGCCCGGCGTCCGGCGTCGTGCACGCCGTCTTTCCTTCGCGGCGCGGGCTACTGCCCTCCGTTCGCACCTTCATCGACTTTCTTGCCCAGGAATGCGCCGCCGATCGCCTGGCGATCGACGAAAGCCTGGCATGGCCGGCAAGGCCACCCCATATCACGGCCTAACGCATCCGGCGGTCAACGGGCTCCATTGACGTGCTACCCCGGCGGCCGCCCTCCGCGGACCCATGCGCCGGCCGCATAGTAGCCATTCCTTGCATATCGCACCGCAACGCACGATCTTAATGGAGAAGCCGCGTTCGACGCCGGCTCCCCTCCTGGACTCACCCCAGTCGTAGACTTTTCCCCCGGCTTCGGCCGGCGCGGCCATTTCGGCTTGAACAATAGGGAAGGTAATCATGCAGACAACTGCCAAAACTCCCGACGCCAAGACACTGGATGCCATGACGCTGGATGAACGCTCGAACATGATGGCGCTGGTAGCGGAAGCGCTCGAGGCAACGGCCGAGAAGGCCTACGAGATCGGCGACGACCGGTTCGCCGAGAACTCGATCAGCCTCGCCAACATCATCATCGGCTGTGCGGACGACCTGGTGGTCGGCGACTTGCCAGCCGCCGAACTGCTTTTGCAGCAGGGCATAGCACTTCTCAGCCTGTTTCCGGGCGAACCCCGGGAATTCACCTTGCACTAGCCCTTGCAACCACGGCCGACGGCCAGTCGGCCGTGGTCAGGCGTCCCCGAGCGCGAGGTCGACCGCAGCAAGCGCGTGGATCTCGGTCGTATCGAACACCGGGACCGGGCTATCAGCCTGTGAAATCAAAAGCATGATCTCGGTGCAGCCCATGATGATCGCTTCCGCGCCCGCATCGACAAGCCGCGCGATGATAGCGCGATAGGCGTCGCGCGAGCTGTCTTTGACGATACCGGCAACGAGTTCGCGGTAGATGATCTCGTGCACCTTCGCCCGGTCTTCCACCTCCGGCACCAGCACATCGAGACCGAATTTTTCCGCCAAGCGACCTTTGTAGAAGTCCTGTTCCATGGTGAAGGCCGTTCCGAGCAGGCCGACTTTGCGAAGGCCCGCCGCCTTGATCTTCTCCGCCGTCGGGTCGGCGATATGCAGCAGCGGAATGGAGACGGCTGCCGAAACGTCCGCCGCCATCTTGTGCATGGTGTTGGTGCAGATCATCAGGAAATCGGCGCCGCCTGCCTCGAGACGTCGCGCTGCGGCGATCATCTCTCCCGTCAGGGCCGGCCAGTCGCCGTGATGCTGCAGGCGCTCGATCTCGCCGAAGTCCATCGACCACATCAGCGATTTCGCCGAGTGGACGCCGCCCAGGCGCGCGCGAACCGTCTCGTTGATGATGCGGTAATACTCCGCCGAGCTCTCCCAGCTCATGCCGCCGATCAGGCCGATGACCTTCATTCTCTTCTCCCTTTTCAATCCGGACTCCGGGCTAACAAATCCCGCGCCTTCCCGATAGCTCCCGTCCACTTATGCACCCTCCAGGACAAGGGTTCCGGCCCGCCGCTGCCGGCGGTTGTGACACGACGACGACAGCCGGTTGACATTTCCGGCTTTGTGCCTTTTTATATTCCAAAATAAAGAACGACATAGCATAACTATGGAATATGAGGAGGAGCAAATATGAAATCGACTAAACTCGCATTGCTTATTGGAACCGCATTGGTGGCATCGGCAACTCTCGCCTTTGCGCAGGAAAAGGGCGGCGTGATCAACGTCGCGACCGTCGGTGAGCCGCCGACCCTCGACCCGATGGCATCGACGGCCGACCTGGTCGGCATAGTCTCGCAACACATCTTCGAGACGCTCTACACCTTCGACAAGGACTGGAAGCCGACCCCGCTTCTGGCGGCAGCACTCCCGGAGATCAGCGCCGACGGCAAGACCTACACGATCAAGCTGCGCTCGGGCGTCAAGTTCCACGACGGCACCGATCTCGACTCGAAGGACGTCGTCGCCTCGCTCGAGCGCTGGACCAAGGTCGCCTCGCGCGGCAAGCAGACGGCAACGACGATTTCCGGCATCGAAGCGATCGACCCGCTGACGGTGAAGATCTCGCTCACCACCCCTTACGCGCCGCTCGTTTCGCTGCTCGCCTTCAACAACTCCGCGGCAATCGTCCTCCCGTCCGAAAAGCAGGCCGAGCCGATGACTGATTTCGTCGGCACCGGCCCCTACCAGCTGAAGGAACGCAAGGCGGACCAGTACATCCAGCTCACCCGCTACGATGCCTACAAGTCGCCGGAAGGCGAAGCCAACGGCTATGGCGGCGCCCGCCACCAATATGCCGACGAAATCCGCTTCGTGCCGGTTCCGGACCCGAACACCCGCGTCGAAGCGGCCGTTTCCGGCCAGTATGACTATGTCGATTCTCTGCCGGTCGAATCCTTTGAACGCGTCAAGGGTTCGAGCGCTTCCGAACCCGTCATGCTGCAGCCCTTCGGCTGGCCGGTCTTTGTTTTGAACTCCGGCAACGGCATGACCAAGAACCTCGACCTGCGCAAGGCGATCCGCGCTTCGCTCAGCATGGAAGACATGATGGCGGCAGCCTTCGGCACCACAGACTTCTATGCGCTCGACGCCGCTCTCTACCCGTCGCAGTTTACCTGGCGGACCGATGCCGGCACCGAAGGCGCCTACAACATCGCCGATGCGGAAAAGGCTGGCGAACTCCTGAAGGCCGCCGGCTACAAGGGCGAGCCGCTGCGCATCCTGACGAGCCGCCAGTACGAGTTCCACTACAAGATGGCGCAGGTCGCGGCCGAATATCTGAAGCTCGCCGGCTTTACCGTCGATCTGCAGGTGGTCGACTGGGCGACGCTGACCCAGCGCCGCGCCGACCCGACGCTCTGGGACATCTACATCACCCACAGCCCCTTCCTGCCGGAACCGGCCCTCATCGGCATGATGTCGACCAAGGCGCCCGGCAACTGGGATACGCCTGCGCGCGCCAAGGCGGTCGATGCCTTCAACGCCGAATCCGACCCGGCCAAGCGCGTGGCGCTCTGGGCAGACGTGCAGAAGGTGATCTTCGAGGAAGTGCCGTTCATCAAGATCGGCGACTTCAACGCGCTTTCGGCGAAGTCGAAGTCGCTCGACGGCGTCTCGCCGGCCCCGTGGCCGTACTTCTGGAACGCTTCGATCAAGAAGTAAGCTCCCCCTCCCAAGGGACTTCGGCGGGCAGCCGGGCCATGCGCCTGGCGCCCGCTCGAAGGGGCGCGTCACTCCACCCTTGCGGCGGAGCGCACAGGAAAGGTTCGAGGCCACCATGTTACGCTACATCTTCCAACGGCTGATGGGCATGATCGTCGTCATGGCGATTGTCGTCACGATCGTCTTCGTCATCGTCCGCGTGACGCCCGGCGATCCCGCCGCCGTCATGCTCGGTCCGGAAGCAACCCAGGAAGACATTACGGCGCTGCGCAGCCGGCTTGGCCTCGACCAGTCGCTCGGCCTGCAATATGTTTACTATATCGGACAACTGCTGCAGGGCGATCTCGGCCAGTCGATCTTCCTCAACCAGCCGGTCACGTCAGCACTGGCGGAGCGTGCCGAGCCGACCTTCTTCCTGACCCTGTTTTCCATCGTGATTGCCTGCGCCATCGCGCTGCCGATCGGCATCTATGCCGCCTACAGGCGCGGCTCCTTCGTCGACCAGGCGGCAACAACGCTTGCCATGCTCGCCGCCAGCATACCGAGTTTCTGGCTTGGCCTGATCCTGATCCAGGTCTTTGCCGTGCGTCTCGGCTGGTTCCCGGTCTCCGGCTATGGCGGCCCCGGATCCTCCTTCACCGAGCGCATGTATCACCTGACCTTGCCGGCGATCGCGCTCGGCGTCGTCTCCTCGGCGCTGATCCTGCGCTTTACCCGTGCATCGATGCTCGACGTGCTCGGCGACGATTTCATCCGCACCGCCCGCGCCAAAGGCCTCGGCGAACGCAAGGTGGTGATGAAGCACGCACTGAAAAACGCGCTGATCCCGATCCTGACGATCATTGGCCTCACCGCCGCCGTGCTGATCTCGGGTGCGGTTGTCACGGAAACCGTCTTTGGCCTGCCCGGCGTCGGCAATCTCGTCGTCTCCGCCGTGCTTCGCCGCGACTATCCCGTCATCCAGGGCGCGCTGCTCGTCATTGCCGCGCTCTACGTGCTGATCAATTTCGCGATCGACATGCTCTATCTCCTCGTTGATCCAAGGGTGCGCTACTGATGTCTATCACCGTATCTGCCCCCACCGAGAGCGAAGGCCGCAAGTTCGTCCGCCGGCTGTTGAAGCGCAAAACCGTTGCCTTCGGCCTGATCGTGCTCACCGTCTTCGTGCTGCTTGCCGTCTTCGCGCCGCTGATCGCACCCTATGCGCCCGGCAAGCTGTCGATCGTCAACCGGCTGCAGCCGCCGAGCCTGCAATGGTTCTTCGGCACCGACGAGTTCGGCCGCGATGTCTTCTCCCGCACCATCTATGCCGGCCGATTGTCGCTGCTTGTCGGTGCGGCGGTCGTCACGCTTGCAACCGTGATCGGCGTCGTGCTCGGTCTGCTCGCCGGCTTCTTTCCGAAGCTCGACACGCCGATCGCCCGCGTCATCGACGCGATGATGGCCTTCCCGGACATCCTGCTTGCGATCGCGCTGGTCGCGGCCTTGGGCCCCTCGCTGACGACCGTCATCATCGCGCTCAGCATCGTCTATGCGCCGCGGCTCGCCCGCGTGGTGCGCGCCTCGACACTGGTCATCCGCGAGCTTCCTTATGTCGAGGCGGCCCGCGCGCTCGGGATCTCGACGCCACACATCATGACGCGTCACGTGCTGCGCAATCTGCTTTCGCCCGTCCTCGTGCAGGGCACCTTCCTCTTCGCCCATGCGATGCTTGCCGAAGCCGGGCTTTCCTTCCTCGGCGTCGGCGTCAGCCCGGAAATCCCCACCTGGGGCACGATGATCGCCTCCGGTCGGCAATATATCGGCCAGGCCGACTGGGTGACGCTCTTCCCCGGCATCGCCATCGTGCTCTCGGTGCTGTCGCTGCAGATGGTCGGTGACGGCCTGCGCGACATGCTCGACCCCCGCCTCAGAAAGGATCTGTAAGTCATGGCTAACGAAACCAGCAGCAACGGCGCGGTCCTGCTCCGGCAGGTGAAGCCCGTCGCCTTCGGCATGGCCGCACCGGCAGAGACCGTCGACATCCTCGTTGATGGTGACGGCCGCATCGCGGCCCTCGGCCCTAACCTTGAGGCATCAGGCGACGTACGTCGCATAGAGGGCAAGGGCGCCTGGATCTCGCCCGGCTGGATCGACCTGCACGCCCACGTCTGGCACGGCGGCACCGACATTTCTGTGCGCCCGCAGCTTTGCGGCATGGAGCGCGGCGTCACCACTATCGTCGACGCGGGTTCGGCCGGTGAAGCCAATTTCCACGGCTTTCGCGAATACATCATCGAGCCGTCGCGCGAGCGCATCAAGGCGTTCCTCAATCTCGGCTCGATCGGGCTTGTCGCCTGCAACCGCGTCAGCGAACTCTCCGACATCCGCTCGATCGACATCGACCGTATCATCGCCTGCTACCAGGAAAACCGCGAGCACATCGTCGGCCTGAAGGTGCGCGCCAGCCACGTCATCACCGGTTCCTGGGGCGTGACGCCGGTGAAGCTCGGCAAGAAGATCGCCAAAATCCTGAAGATCCCGATGATGGTGCATGTCGGCGAACCGCCGGCGCTCTATGACGAGGTTCTGGAAATCCTCGGGCCCGGCGACATCGTCACCCATTGCTTCAACGGCAAGGCCGGTTCCAGCATCATCGAGGACGAGGACCTGTTTGAGCTTGCCGAACGCTGCGCCGGCGAAGGCATCCGCCTCGACATCGGCCACGGCGGCGCCTCGTTCTCCTTCCGCGTGGCGGAAGTGGCGATCGCCCGCGGTCTGCTCCCCTTCTCGATCTCCACCGACGTGCACCTGCGCAGCATGAACCAGTCTGTCTGGGACCTGGGCACCACCATGTCGAAGCTCCTGAGCGTCGGAATGCCGTTCGAGAAGGTGGTCGAGGCCGTGACCCAAGCGCCCGCCTCGGTCATCCGCCTGCCGATGGACAATCTGCTTACCGTCGGCGCCCGCGCCGAATTCACCCTCTTCGACCTGGTCGATAGCGAGCTTCGGGTCTTCGATTCACTCGGCGCCGAAGCGCACCTCAACCGCCTCTTCGAGCCGCGCTACGCGGTCATGGGCACCCACGTGGTTGCCGCCAATCGTTACCAGCCGCAGCATATAGAATGCCCGGACCACAGCCACGGCTTCAGCTACCGCTAAGCCAGGGCGACAGAATACAGAAATGACAGGACAACGCGTGAACAGTATGGACCCGAAAAACGACAGCCCCGTCGCTGTCTCACCCTACGAACGCCTTCAGGCCCTCGGCATCAACCTGCCGCCTGCGCCACCGCCGATCGCCAATTTCGTGACGCATGTGCGCGAAGGCAACATCCTGTATCTCTCCGGCCAGGGCCCACGCGAGCCCGACGGTCATCTCTACGCCGGCAAGGTCGGCGGCGATGTCGACATCGACAGCGCCTATGACCACGCACGGTTAACCGGCATCAACCTGCTTGCGGTCATGCATGATGCGCTCGGAGACCTCGGAAAGGTCAAGCGCATCGTCAAGATCCTGGGCATGGTCAATGCCGTTCCGGATTTTGCCGAACATCCGCGCGTCATCAACGGCTGCTCGGACCTAATGATGGACGTTTTTGGAGCGGCCGGCAGCCATGCGCGCTCGGCGGTGGGTTTCGGGTCGTTACCCGGCAACATCACCGTCGAGATCGAGGCGATCGTCGCTCTGCACGAGTGACGACGGGAGGTCGGATCAGTGGCTGCGCCAGCCCATCATTTTTTCGATCCGCTCGGCGGAAACCCTGACGTGATCGGCGTAGAACGCCCGGTCGTCGAGGATTTTCTGCTCGGGCAGGACGATCGAGATCGTGGCAGCGCAATTGCCCTTATCGTCGAGGATCGGGGCTGCGACGCAGGCGACGGCATAGTCGGATTCGCCCGCCTGGATCGACAGCCTTGCGGAAAGCGCGCTTTCAGCCTGGGCGGAGAGCGCGGCCGGATCGATATCGGCGCGGCCGGTCGGCGAGGTTCGTGCGCAGCGGCGGAACAGCTCCAGCCGTTCGTCGGCGGGCAGATGCCCCACCAGAAGACGGCCCGACGCCGTCCAGTTGAGCGGCACGCGGGTACCGACGCGCGAGGTCACCTGGAAATGGCCGGGACCATCGGCCATGGCGAGCACCTGCATGTAGTCGCCGTCGCGGCCGCAAAGCTGGATCGTCTCGGCAACTTCACGGCCGAGGTCGTGCATCTCGCGGGTGGCGACGCCGAGGAAATCGAGCGAGCGGGCATAGGCAAGGCCATAGTGATAGAGCCGGTCGCCGAGCCAGACGAGCCCATCGGCATCGCGGCTAAGCAGGTTCTTTTCGACCATGTCGTCGACGATGACATAAGCGGTCGACAGCGGCGCGCCGACAGCCTTGGCAATCGCGTAGACGCCACTCGGGGAACCCGTCTCATAAAGGAAATCGAGCACCTGCAAGGCGCGATCCATGCCGCTCACGCGCGAGCGGCGCGGCTTGCCGGTCGTTTCCATATCGTCGGTCGGCTCGACGCCGGTCATCGTCTTGTCCACTGCTTCACTCCTGCACCGCTCGAAGGGCGTGCTGCCGGTAAAATCTCGGCTTCCGCTGCCGCCGCGCCGCCGATGGCGGCCGCGTCAGATAGCGCAAAGCCTCACTCATACTTCATTACTATGGTAGATATTCCGCGAAGACGGAATAGTCTACCCGCTTCGACCGCCAGAAAATCATATGGAGACCACTATGCCTGACCGTGACATTCGCGAAGCTCTCGGACTTCGTCCCGTTATCAACGTCTCCGGCACGATGACCAGCCTCGGCGCATCGATCGTGGTCCCGGAAGCGATCGCGGCCATGACAGGCATACTGCCGCAGTTCGTCGAGATCAACGACCTGCAGCGCAAGGTGAGCCCGGTGATTGCTCGGCTGACGGGTGCCGAGGCCGGCTTCATCACGGCGTCCTGCTCCGCCGGCATCAGCCTCGCCATTGCCGGCACTATGACCGGAAGCGACCTTGCCGCCATCGAGCGCCTGCCGGATACGACCGGCCTCAAGAATGAAGTCATTCTGCAGATGGGCCATGTGGTCAGCTACGGCGCGCCCGTCGACCAGGCGATCCGGCTTGCCGGCGCCAAGCCGGTGATCGTCGGCCAGGCGACGTCGGCCTATCGCTACCATATCGAAGGCGCGATCAACGAGCGCACCGCTTGCGCCGTCTACGTCGTCTCGCATCACGTGGTGCAATACGGTCTCGTCGGCCTCAGGGAATTTGCCGAGGTCTGCCATTCGAAGGGTGTGCCGGTCATCGTCGACGCCGCTTCCGAATACGACCTGCGCATCTTCCTCGATGAGGGCGCCGACATCGTGCTCTATTCCGGCCACAAGTTCCTGGGCGGCCCGACGTCCGGCATCGTCGCCGGCAAAAAGGAAATGGTGCGCAACACCTTCCTGCAGAACCTCGGCATCGGCCGCGGCATGAAGGTGGGCAAGGAAAGCATGCTCGGCGTGATGGCGGCACTTCAAGCCTGGGAAACCCGCGACCATGCCGGCATCCGCGAGCGCGAAACCGGTTACCTGAACTTCTGGCGCGAGACGCTCGACGGCCGTCCCGGCATCAAGCCGGTGATCGAGGCCGACCCGACCAACAACCCGCTCGACCGGCTGCGCGTCAACATCGACCCGCAGGAAGCCCATATCACCGCCTGGGATCTCGCCGATGCGCTGGCCCGCGGCGCGCCGCCGATCATCGTGCGAGACCACGAGGCCGAGCACAATTACTTCTACCTCGACCCCTGCAACCTGCATCCGGGCCAGGAGAAGATCGTCGCCAGCCGCCTCGCCGAGGAGCTCGACAAGGCGAGAGCCTCGAACGAGATCATCGCCACGTCGCTCGCCGAACGCAACGCACGCCGCTTCGCCGGCCTGCTGCGCTGGCCCGACTGACCCGACGACCAACTACGATACGCGCAGCATCTGACTGAGGAAACGAGATGACCGAGACCAAAGCCCAGCCGGACCGTTCGACGGCGCCCGTTCTCTCCGTCGAGAACCTGACGACCTCGTTCCTGGTCGACGGCGCCTGGAAGCCTGTCGTTCGGGACATATCGTTTACCGTCGCGCCCGGCGAAACCGTGGCGATCGTCGGCGAATCCGGCTCGGGCAAGAGCGTCACTTCGCTCTCGATCATGCGGCTCCTGCAGAAGGAGACGAGCCGCGTCGAAGGACGGGTGATGATGGGCGGTCGCAACATCCTCGACCTGCCCGAGAGCGAGATGCGACGCGTGCGCGGCAACGATGTCGCGATGATCTTCCAGGAGCCGATGACCAGCCTCAATCCGCTGTTCACGATCGGTGACCAGATCTCCGAGGCCCTTCTCTGCCACAGGCCAATGTCGAAGGCCGACGCCCGGGCGGAAACCATCCGATTGCTCGAAAAGGTCCGCATTCCCTCCGCCGCCTCGCGCTTCGACGAATACCCGCACCGCTTCTCCGGCGGCATGCGCCAGCGCGTGATGATCGCCATGGCGCTCGCGAGCCGGCCGAAGCTCCTGATCGCCGACGAGCCGACGACGGCGCTCGACGTCACCATCCAGGGCCAGATCCTCGACCTGATCAAGGTGTTGCAGGAGGAGGAAGGCACCTCGGTGCTCTTCATTACCCACGACATGGGCGTGGTCGCCGAAATCGCCGACCGCACGGTGGTGATGTTCCGCGGTGACGCGGTCGAGACCGGCAACACCGAGGACATCTTCCTTCGGGCGAAACACCCCTATACCCGCGCACTGCTCTCGGCCGTGCCGATGCTCGGCTCGATGAAGGGCGAAAGCCAGCCGATGCGTTTTCCCGTCATCGACGCCGCGACCGGGCTGCCTTCGGCGACGGCGGAAGCCACCGATACGGTCCAGGCCGGCCGCAAGCCGATCCTCGAGGTCAAGAACCTCGTCAAGCGCTTCGACATCCACGCCGGCTTGCTCGGCAAGCTCAAAGGCCGCGTCCACGCCATCGAGAACGTCTCCTTCAGTCTGCAGCCGGGCGAGACGCTGTCGCTCGTCGGCGAATCCGGCTGCGGCAAGTCGACGACCGGCCGCGCCATCATGCGGCTGATCGAGCCGGAAAGCGGCTCCGTGACGCTCGACGGCCAGGACGTCCTCAAAATGGATCGCAGGCAGCTGCGCGAAATGCGCCGCACCATGCAGATGATCTTTCAGGATCCTTTCGCGAGCCTCAATCCGCGCATGACGGTGGGCGCTGCGATCGCCGAACCCTATCTCGAGCACAAGCTCGGCACGACACGGCAGGCGCGTGAGAAGGTCGCCGATCTGCTCGGACGCGTCGGCCTGCAGGCCGACATGGCCGCCCGCTACCCGCACGAGTTCTCCGGCGGCCAGCGCCAGCGCGTCTGCATCGCACGCGCCTTGGCGCTCGACCCGAAGCTGATCGTCGCCGACGAGTCTGTCTCGGCACTCGACGTCTCGATCAAGGCACAGGTCATCAACCTCTTGCTCGACCTGCAGGCGAGCCTCGGCCTTGCCTATCTTTTCATCTCGCACGACATGGCCGTCGTCGAGCGCGTCAGCCACCGGGTCGCCGTGATGCATCTCGGCGAGATCGTCGAGATCGGCTCGCGCGCGCAGGTTTTCGAGAATCCGCAGCATCCCTATACGAGGAAGTTGATGGCCGCCGTCCCAATCGCCGATCCGACCCGACGCCATGCGCGCCGCAATGTCGCGAGCGACGAGCTGAAGAGCCCCTTGCGCGCGCCCAACTACGTTCCGGAAACGCGGCGCTATCAGCAGGTCGCAGACGATCACTTCGTCCAGGTCTGACCGGGTTGCACCTATCGGGCCGCATCCGGCACGCTGAAGACGTACCGGGTCTCGCGTGCCCTTCGATGCGAAAGGCCAATCGTTCGACGACCGTCAGAACGGCAGCCGGGCGTTCTCCTTGACTTCCTTCATCACAAAGAAGGTGCGCGTCTGGCGTACCCCCGGTAGCGCAATCAGCTTCTGACCGTGCAGTTTGTTGAAGTCCGCCATGTCTCGGACCCGGATTTTCAAAAGATAGTCGAAGTCGCCAGCAACGAGATTGCAGTCGAGCACTTCCTTCATCTCCAGCACCGCGCCCTCGAAGGCCGCAAAGCTCTCGGGCGTCGAACGATCGAGCACAACGCCGACCATCACCAACGCTCCGAGACCGACCGCTGCCGGCGCGACCTCCGCCCTCACACCGGTGATATGACCCTCTTCGAACAACCTCTGTGTTCGCCGATGACAGGTCGCCGGACTGACGTTTACCCGCTCGGCAAGGTCGGCGTTGGTCAGCCGTCCTTCGGATTGCAGGGCACGCAGGATCTTGAGATCGATCCGGTCAAAATCATCATCGGAAGAATCTTTCATTATCTATCTCGTTTATTGAAGAAAATCAAAACTTGTTCGGAACTATATTCTATCCAGCGAAATTTGGACAGCAATTTAGAGAGCACCTTTCACGATACTTCGCCTATCCTTCTCCTACAATTTTCACACGGAGGCCTGGATCATGTCACTGCTTGAGAAGTTCGAACGCTACCCCCTCACCTTCGGCCCGACGCCGATCGAGCATCTGCCGCGACTGACGGCGGCGCTCGGCGGAAAGGTCGCGATTTACGCCAAACGCGACGACTGCAATTCCGGCCTCGCCACGGGCGGCAACAAGCTCCGGAAGCTTGAGTATATCGTGCCCGACGCAATCGCTTCGGGCGCCGATACGCTGGTCTCGATCGGCGGCGTGCAGTCGAACCACACCCGCATGGTCGCCGCCACTGCTGCCAAGATCGGCATGAAATGCGTCGTCATCCAGGAAAAATGGGTGCCGCACTATGATGCGGTCTATGACCGCGTCGGCAACATCCTGATGACACGGCTGATGGGGGCGGACAGTCGACTCGTCGACGACGGTTTCGACATCGGTATTCGGAAGAGCTGGGAAGATGCGATCCAGTCGGTTAAGGATGCCGGCGGCAAGCCCTACCCGATCCCGGCCGGCGCCTCGGTGCACAAGTATGGCGCACTCGGCTACGTCGGCTTTGCCGAAGAGGTGGCGGCACAGGAAAAGGAGCTCGGCTTCACCTTCGACTACATCGTCGTCTGCGTCGTCACCGGCTCCACCCAGGGCGGCATGATCGTCGGCTTTGCCGCACAGGACCGCGCCAATCGGGTGATCGGCATCGACGCATCGGGCACGCTCGGGCAGACCCGCTCCCAGGTTCGAAAGATCGTCGACTCGACGGGCGAGTTGGTTCGCCTCGGCAGGGCGATCCGCGAAGACGAGATCGTGATCAATCCCGATTACGCCTATCCCGCCTATGGCGTACCATCAGAGGAAACCAACGAGGCGATCCGGCTCGCGGCTCGCACCGAAGCGATGATTACCGACCCGGTCTATGAGGGCAAATCCATGCAGGGGATGATCGACCTTACCCGCAAGGGATTCTTCCCGGAGGGGTCTCGCGTTCTCTACGCCCACCTCGGCGGCGCACCGGCGCTCAACGGCTACAGCTACTACTACAAGGACGGCTGAGTCCTTGGCCTAGACTGTCACCTTACGTCCTTCTCCATCGGAACCTGGCGATGACCGACACGACCCATCTGAAGACCATTGAAAAGCGTCTGCTCTGGCTCTCCCACTGGATGATCCATCACGCCAACCACATCCGGCCGAAGGTCGACGGCATCAAGACTGGGGGGCATCAAGCCAGTTGCGCCTCGGTCGTCTCGATCATGACCGCGCTCTATTTCTCGGCGCTCAGGCCGGAGGATCGTGTTGCCGTCAAGCCGCATGCGGCGCCGGTCTTCCACGCGATGCACTATCTGATGGGCCGACAGACGCGCGAGAAACTTGAGAACTTCCGCGGCTTTGGCGGGGCGCAGAGCTATCCGAGCCGGACCAAGGATGTCGACGATGTCGATTTTTCGACCGGCTCGGTCGGTCTCGGCGTCGGCATCACCGCGCTCGCCTCGATCGTCCAGGATTTCGTCCGTGCCAAACAATGGGGCGAGGGCAAGATCGGCCGCATGGTCGCGCTCGTCGGCGATGCCGAGCTTGACGAAGGCAACGTCTACGAGACGCTGCAGGAGGGCTGGAAGAACGACCTCAGGAACTGCTGGTGGATCATCGACTATAACAGGCAGTCGCTCGACGGGATCGTGCGCGAGGGCCTGTTCGAGCGCGTCGAGAAAATCTTCGACGCCTTCGGCTGGGACGTGGTGCGGGTGAAATATGGCGTGCTACAGCGCGCGGCCTTTGCCGAACCGGGCGGCGAGAAGCTGCGCGACTGGATCGACGGTTGCTCCAATCAGGACTATGCGGCGCTGACTTTCATGGGCGGTGCCGTCTGGCGCAAGCGGCTTGCCGACGATCTTGGCGACCAGGGTGACGTCTCGGCGCTCATCGACCGGCGCAGCGATGCCGAGCTTTCAGCGCTGATGGAGAACCTCGGTGGCAACTGCGTCGAGACGATGGCCGAAACCTTCGCAGCGATCGACCATGATCGGCCGACCTGCTTCCTTGCCTATACCATCAAGGGCTGGAGCACGCCGATTGCCGGCCACAAGGACAATCACGGTGGCCTGATGACGACGACCCAGTTCGCCGAATGGCAGGCGCATATGGGTGTCGGGCGCGGCGAGGAATGGGAGCCTTTCGCCGGAGTGGCGGATCGTCAAGCGCTCCAGGCGTTCCTCGCCGCGGTCCCTTTCTTTGCCGAAGGCATACGCCGCCACGCCGAGCACCGACTCGAGGTGCCGCCGATCGCGTTTGAGACCCAGCGCGAGGTGTCGACGCAGATGGCCTTCGGCAAGATCCTCGACGATCTCGCCAAGGGCAAGTCGGACCTGGCCGAACGCATCCTCACGACGTCGCCCGATGTCACCGGCACCACCAGTCTTGGCGCCTGGGTCAACCGGCGCAAGCTCTTTGCCCGCCAGCCGCTCGCCGACGCCTTCATCGAGCACCGCATTCCATCGACGGCAAAGTGGGAGTTCACGCCGGAGGGCCAGCATGTGGAACTCGGCATCGCCGAGATGAATCTGTTCCTATTGCTCGGCGCCGCCGGCCTCAGCCATTCGCTCTTCGGGAAAAGACTGATCCCGATCGGCACTGTCTATGACCCCTTCGTCTGCCGCGGCCTCGATGCGCTCAACTATGCCTGCTACCAGGACGCCCGCTTCATGATCGTCGGCACGCCCTCGGGCGTGACGCTGGCGCCCGAAGGCGGCGCGCACCAGTCGATCGGCACGCCGCTGATCGGGATCAGCCAGGACGGATTGGCAGCGTTCGAACCAGCCTTTGCAGACGAACTCGCCGTCATCATAGAATGGGCCTTCGACTACATGCAGCGCGATGGCGACAACGATCCGGACGAGCGCACCTGGCTGCGCGACGAGACCGGCGGCTCCGTCTATCTGAGGCTCACCACCAAGCCGCTCGAACAGCCGCTGAAGCGCGTCGACGATGATTTTGGCCAGGGTGCAATCGACGGCGCCTATTGGCTGCGCAAGCCAGGGCCAAACTGCGATGTCGTCATTGCCTACCAGGGTGCGGTGGCCGACGAGGCGATTGCCGCTGCCGGACTTATAGGCGAGGTCCGCCGCGACATTGGCGTGCTCGCCGTCACCTCGGCTGACCGTCTCAATGCCGGTTGGACGGCCGCCCAGCGCGAACGCGCCCGTGGCAACCCCCGTGCGAAAAGCCATATCGAGCGGCTGCTCGATCCGCTGCCCGGCCACTGCGCGATCGTCACCGTGCTCGATGGCCATCCGGCAGCGCTCTCGTGGCTCGGTGCCGTCGCCGGCCACCGCACCATCGCGCACGGCGTGGAACATTTCGGCCAGACCGGCACGATCGGCGATCTCTACCGCCACTTCCGGCTCGACCGCAACGCGCTCGCGGCATCCGCAATGGCGCTGACGGCAGGCCGGCGAACCGCTGCCGGACAAGCGGCTCTCCTCTTCCCATAGTTCGGCAATCGCCGTCCGAACTATCGAAGACGCACCATCATGCGCCGCGGACCCCGCGGCCAGAGCATGCGTGCGCCTTCCAAAATCCAGAAGCGTCACCCGAAGAAGACGCCGCTTGTCGGGGAACAATCACTCCGCTCTCAAGGAAAGGAAACCTAAGAATGCGAAAGATGAGAATCCTGGCTGCCACACTCCTGGCTTTGGCGGCGGCCCCGCTTGGGCATGCCCTGGCCGAACCCGTCAAGAATGTCGTCATCGTGCACGGCGCACTCGCCGACGGCTCGAGCTGGCGCAAGGTCTTCGACCTTTTGACCACCAAAGGCTTCACCGTCACGGTCGTCCAACCGCCGATGACCTCGCTTGGCGACGATGTCGCCGCAACCAAACGCATCCTCGACCTTCAGGACGGCCCATCGGTCCTGGTTGGCCACAGCTATGGCGGCATGATCGTCACCGAAGCCGGGACTTCCGAAAACGTCGCCGGCCTCGTCTATGTCGCAGCCTTTCAGCCGGATGCTGGCGAAACTCTGCTTGACCTGGCAGCCAGGAAGCCGGCTGCAACCAAGGGCATCGCGGCAACGGACGACGGATATCTCTATCTCGATCCGGAAGTCTTCGCCGCGGACTTCGCCGCCGACGTTCCCGAGGTAGAAGCCCGTTTCATGGCTCATTCCCAGGTCTTCCCGGCAAAATCTGCCTTCGAGACGAAGATCACGGCACCGGCCTGGAAGGGCAAGAAGAGCTGGGCGCTGATTGCGACCGAAGACCGGGCCATTCATCCGGACTTGATGCGGACGATGGCCAAGCGTGCCGGCAGCGATACGGTCGAGGTCAAGGCAAGTCATGCGGTCTTTCTGTCCCAGCCGGCCGCCGTCGCCGAACTGATCGAGAAGGCGGCGACAGCGCTTTCCGACTGATCGCGAAGATATCCAGGCAAGCGGGCCTCGCAGCGGATCACTGATCCGCTGCGAGGCCTTTTTCTCGCGAAGAACGAAACCGCTCGGCATCAGTCACCGCCAATGGGTTTCGCAAACTCGCTTTGAACCCTGACGCTGTTTCCCAGGGAACTTCAGCGAAACGATCCGCCGGTAGGTTGGCCGCGCCAAACCAAGAGCCGCGAAGGCCAAGAACTCCAGAAGGACCGACCGAATGCGCCTGATTGCCTCCGCCCTCCTCGCTTGCAGCCTTGCGGGCTCCGCCAGTGCCGCCGATCTCATCACCTTCTGGGACAAGCCGCAGCATGGCGGCAACAGCTTCAACCGGCTGCCCCCGGACGACGCCTATTTCAGGGCCTTGGCCGGCTACGGCGCCACCTGGGTGCGCCTGTCCTACGACAAGTGGGAGCCGGCCAAGCGCGACTATCTGATCGGCGACGCCGACAAATACGAAGGCATACCGGCGGCAGACCTCAAGACGCTGAAGGAGACCCTCGACCGGGCCGACAAGGCGGGCCTCAAGGTCGTCATCGCGCCGCTGTCGCTGCCCGGCATGCGCTGGGCGCAGAACAACGGCAACCGGTTCGACGGCCGTCTCTGGCAGGACAAGATCTGGTGGGGCCAGGCAGCAGCCTTCTGGCAGGATCTGGCCCGCGCGCTGAAGGATCATCCCGCGGTCGCCGCCTACAACATCGTCAACGAGCCGGCGCCTGAAAAGAGGAACGGCCTTGCCGAACATGCCGACCGAAAGACGATGCAAGCCTGGTACGGCGACCAGGCGGGCAGCGCCTCGGACCTCAGGGCCTTCTACGAGACGGTGATCGCCGCCATCCGGGCGGTCGACCCGGCAACGCCCATCATGGCGGATGCCGGCTGGTATGCGGCTGCCGACGCCTTTTCCTATTGGCCAGCCGCGTTGACGGACCAGAAAGTGCTCTACAGCTTCCACATGTACGAACCCTATGCCGCAACGAGCGCACCGAACATGAAGCGCGACAAGCCCTACGTCTATCCCGGCAAAGTGCCCTTCGGCGACGGCGAGGAGACGTGGGACCGGGCGCGGGTCGATGCCTATCTCGCAGAGCCGGTGCGATGGGCAAAAGACAAGGGCGTGCCGCTCAATCGGCTGGTTGCCGGCGAGTTCGGCTGCATGCGCCTGTGGTCCGGCTGCAAGACCTACCTCGAGGACGTGCTGACCGCGCTCCACAAGGACGATCTGCACTGGGCCTTCTACAGTTTCCGCGAGGATGCCTGGGACGGCATGGACTACGAGCTCGGCGCGAAAAAGGTCGGCTGGAAATACTGGCAGCAGATGGAGGCCAACGAGCGTGACACGACTCCGCGCAAGGCGACCCCCGAGTTCGAGCCGATCAGCCGGCGGCTGCAAGGGACAGATTGACGCAGAACGGGAAAGGTCGCTGCACGCTTGGAAAAAAGCCCAAAACAGCTAGAAGAGGGTGCATTCCTTGCGGGGCCGCGCGAATGGCGAGCACCTGCTGCAACATGAGGCATGCTGGTGCAGACGACCACGGCGGCTGAGGCCGGCACACGAAACCGAACCATTTCCCTGTCGCGCACGCTGGCGATCGTGATGGCAGCCCTGGTCGCGCTGACCGCGGCCGTCATCCTCTCCGTCGTCTGGTTCATGTCGGTCGGAACGACCCGCGATCTGCTCGTGCAATCGGCGCATCTCGGCCTGGAGGCGGTCCAGACGCAAATCGGCAGCCGATTTTCTCCCGTAGAGGATCAGCTCGCCTTTCTGGCGCGAGAGGTCGGCGCCGGCCGTCTCGACCCGACCGATCCGGTGGAGTTCGAGCGCGTGATGACCGGCGCTCTGGCAGCGACCCCGCAAGTTCGTGTGCTGTCTTTCGTCAGACCCAACGGCGATATCTACGGCGTAACGCAAGGTCCGAAGGGTGTCTTCTTCTTTACCGACAAGGTCACGAGTGACAACGAGCGTTCGGAGATCGAGGAAGCGCAACGCAGCGGCACGGCGCACTGGGGACCTGTCTATTTCGTGCCGGATCCGGCGATCCGCACGTCGGTTACGAACCTGCAGCAGCCGGCGAACCTCAACGGCAAATTTGCGGGCGTCTTCCGCGCCACGATCACGGTCGACACCATGTCCGACTTCCTGCGCCAGATTGCCGTCACGAACCCCGGGACAACCCCCTTCGTTCTCTACGGCCGCGATCAGGTGCTTGCCCATCCTTTGATGGCTGCGGGCCACCCGCTTCTCTCGGCGGAGCATCGGTTGCCGAAGCTCGACGAACTGGGCGACCCTTTTCTCGCCGCACTGTGGAAAGAACCGGCCGAGACCTTCGACGATTCGGACATGGAGATACGCGCGGTCAAGCTCGGGGACGACGGACGGGTCGTCCTGACGCGCGAGATCCGCGGCTACGCTCCCTCTCCGCTCATTATCGGTGTCGAGGTTCCGATCGAAGCGGTCGAGAAGCCGGTGTGGGACCTGCTGCGGGCCGGCATTGCCGGCCTCGCGGTGCTGTTCGTCGCGATCGTCATCGCGTGGGTTGTCGGTCGCCTGATCGTTCGCCCGGTCACCAGCATGGCGCGTGAGGTCCGTGCCGTCGGCATGCTCGATTTTGCCGCTCTGCGGCCGCTTCCCGGCAGCCTCTTCACCGAACTCGATGAGCAGGCTAAGGCCTACAACACGATGCTGACTGGGCTGCGCTGGCTTGAGACCTATGTGCCGAAGAAGCTCGTGCGCCACTTGATCGGTCGTGAGGACCTGGCATCCACCCAGCGCACCGTCACCATCATGTTCACCGATGTGGTCGATTTCACCGCGACGGCAGAAAAGACCAGCGCCGGCGACGTGGCGGCACTGCTCAACAGCCACTTCGACCTGCTCGGCCACTGCATCGAAAGCGAAGGCGGCACCATCGACAAGTTCATCGGTGATTGCGTCATGGCCTTCTGGGGCGCACCCGACGCGCAAATGGACCATGCAGATCGGGCAATCCGGGCAGCGCGGGCGATCGCCAAATCGATCGCCAGCGACAACGCCGAGCGACGCCTAAAGGGCCTGCCGCCCCTCAGGGTGCGCATCGGCATCCATTCCGGGTCGGTCGTTGCCGGCAATATCGGCATGACCGGTCGGTCGGCCTATACGATCGTCGGCGACACGGTGAACGCCTGCAACCGGCTGGAGCAGCTCGGCAAATCGATCGCGCCAAGTGAAGAGGTAATGATCCTCCTGAGCGGCGAAACCTTCGGTCTGGTGGCTGATGACGATCGCTCCGATCTCGCCCAGCTCGGCAAACATTGTCTGGCCGGCCGAAGCGAAGAGACCGAGATCTACAGGCTTCAGACACAATAGGCCCCGAGCCGACACGAGCCGGCGCGCAGACCTCCGGGCCATCATGATGCGTAACGCCTATTGGCCGGCGGCCCGGCGGTTCGGCTCGGTCCCGTCAACCGCCTCGCGGACCTGCCTGCGATCGCGACGCAGGGTCTCGAAACAATCGTTGCCGAACCATTCAAGCGACGCGTCGACCGACGGCTCATCGGCGATCTCCGTCAGGAACCGTTCGTAGTCCACAACCCCTTCGAAGAGCGGCGTCATCCCGCGCCGGCTGCCGGCCGCGGCATAGACATTGGCCGGCTCGAAGACGGAAAGTTCTGCCCGGCCGACGATGTTCTTCAGGTGGTAGTGGCGAATGTGCGGTTTCATCGCACGGTGCACGGCGACCGGGTCGTCGCCGCCTTCCCAAACATGCAGCGTGTCGAAATTGATGGCGAAGGAGGGATGGTCCACCTCTTCGATGAGCCGCATCGTCGAGGCCGCCGTGTCGGCGAGCGTCTTCGGATGCGTTTCGACAAGCAGCTGGATGCCGTAGCTTGCGGTAATGGTGCAGATCTCCTTCAGGCGCTCGACAATCTCCCGCCGCTCGTCAGCGCTGACGTCAAGGCTGCCACGGCTTCCCGCGAAGGTGCGGATCTTGCGGGTGCGCCACCGGCGCGCCAGTCGGCAAAGCTCGACCGCCTTGTGCCGCAGCGCTTCCACGTCGCCGTCGAGCGGCAGGTAATCGCTGATCATCGGCACCGAGAGGCCGTAGCCGTCGAGCCATTCGGCGTTGCGATCCGCGCGCGGCGAGAGGTTGCGCGCATGCGCGCCCCAGAGTTCGATACCCTGGAAGTCGTTGGCCTCGGCCCAGGCGGCGATCTCGTCGAGCGAGATCAGATGGTGGCGGAAAGTGATGGTGCAGAGCGAAACTCTCATCGCGCAATTCTCTTCAAGGGACGGATTTCCTGGGGGATGGCAAGATCGCACCAGAGATCGAAGACCTCTGCGAGCTTGACCTTCAGCTTCGTCTCCAGCCGGTCGGCTTCGTCGAGACGCTCGATGACGGCGCCCAACAGCGAGCGATCGCCTGTCTGGGCGAGCTTCATGCAGGCGTAGTGCAGCGTCTTCAGCGACTGAACCAGCGCCTCGATCTCCCCGCACCAGCCCTCGAACTCGGCGGCCGGCAACTTCAGCACCCGCCAGTAGAAGGCAAAGCCGTGCTCATAGGCGTATTTTCGGATGGTGATAACAGGCAGTTCCCGCACCGCGGCGCCGAGATCAGTGAGTGCGACACCGTTCGTCCCGTCGAGATGCGCGGCGACGATCGCTCTGACGGCATCGACCAGCGGATTGCGGTCCCGGACGAAGCAGGCCTCGAAATAGGCCCTCAGATCTTCGGCAAACGGCGCGCGCGCCTCGGCATTGTCGAAGACATAACCGCCGCCGACAGTCGGCTGCATGATGGCGTGAACGACCTTCTCGCGGGCAATCTCGCCCTCCCAGCGATAGTCGGGATCGTGCACGAACCATGTGTCGGGATCGGCCGTTTCCTGCAGCATCAGATAGTGCGGGAAGGGGTTCTGGTTGAACTTGTTCTCCCGCTCCGGCAGGTGGAACATGTCGAGCATGACCATGACCGAGCCGGTTTCGCCGCGCTGTTTCATCAGCCCGAGCAGCACTGCGAGGTTGTCGAGCTTGGTGCGCTGCGGATCGTACCACTCGACGACGGAAACGCCGTAAAGCCGCTCGAACCAGCCACGGAAGAATTCCTGGGTGATATTGGGCGCATGATAGAGAAGCTCGAAACGCTCGCTGACCGCGAACTTCGCGTCCCAGACACCGAAATAGAACGGCCGCTGATCGAGCCCGTTTCGCTTCAGGCCGTCCGAGACGCAACTGACGAAGCAATGGACCTTGATGTCGTAATAGGCCTCGCCGTGCACCCCCTCGTCGGTCGTCCCGCCGGTGAGCGGAAAGGCGGGCACGATGGCGGCGGTCGGCTTCGGCACATAGAGCGCGACGAGATCGGCGACCGTTTCGATCTCCCGTTTTGCGATCGCCTCTTCCGGCACCGACAACCCGTATTCGAGCTCGAGATTGAGGAAGATTTCGAGGATCAGCACGGAGTCGAGATAGAGATCTTCGTTGAGACGGGCATCGAGGCCGAAGCCGTCCATATGTCCATGCGCCATTTTGTCGGTCAGGACGGCCTCGATCGCCGCCAGAACTTCGCTTTCGGTCATGATGCGGCTCCCGCAATCGGTTTGTTGAATTCGCCTGCCAGATGACGGGCCGCGACATCGCGGCGGCTGATTTTGCCGTTCGCCTGGCGCGGAACTGCATCGATCTGCATGATTTCCATCGGCAGCTGGTGAGATGCGAGGTGTCGGCTGCACCATTCGCGCACGGCCTGCGGCGCCACCGGCGCCTCGGCGCTAAAGAGCAGCGCCACGCGCTCGCCGGCAAAACGATCGGCCTTGCGGAAGGCCACGGCGTCGGTGACCGCCGGCATCGCCATGACGGCATCCTCCACGTCCTTCGGATAGACGTTGAGGCCGGAGACGTTGATCATGTCGTCCAGGCGGGAAACGAAGACCAGCATGCCGTCGGCGCGCCGGTAGCCGAGGTCACGCGTGTGGATCGGCGCGCCGTCGCCGTTGCTAACGACGATCTCACCCGCGTCCTCGGCGCTGTTGCCGGTGGCGGCGATCAGATGCGGCAGGACGAAGCCCATGTCACCGGCGGAAGTCACATCCGGATTGATGGCGATGCAGCCGGATTCCGAGCAGCCATATTGCTGGAACATGAACCGGCTCTTGGTGCGAATGTCGGCAAACCACGGATCGGGAAGCAGCGTGCCCGACGTCATCGTCGCATGGATCTGTTCGCCCGCGGGCGTCAGCCGCGCCAGCGTGTGCAGGATCGCCGGCGAGGAATAGAGCAGCGGCCGTTCGATCTCGCGCAGGACCTTCAGGAGATATTTCGGGTTCGCGGTGTTGACGATGACCGGCGTCTGCCCACGCCTCAGCGCCACCAGGATGCCGCAGATCAGGCCGTAGGAATGGGTGGTCGGGCAGGCGACGACCGGCGTCATGTCCCCCGGTTCGCGGAAGGTGGCGACATAGCTTTCGATCTCGGCATCGATTTCCGTCCAGTTGCGCGCCACGCATTTCGGCGCGCCCGTCGTTCCGGAGCTCATCTGCAACAGCGTGCCCTCAGCCGAAAGCAGGTCGGATGGTTCGAGAACTTCGGCCGTCAGGCTGTTGTAGAACAGCCGGTCGCAGCCGGCGCCGATCGCGAGCTTGCGCGCGGCCGGATAGGGTGTGCCCGGATGGATCGGCAGCACGCTCGCGCCCGCCTTGCGGATGGCAAAGAACAGAGCCAGCCAATCGACCGTCTCCGGGAAGCAGACGGCGTAGCGGCCGGTGTCCTGTGCGCCAAGCCCGATCTCGGCTGCGAGTTCGGCCGATCTGGTGCTGAAATAGGCCTCGTCATAGAGCCTGTCATCGATACGGATCATGGCTTTCTCCTTCGTTGAAGCATCCTTGCGGCCAAGGCGTTCGCCACCTCGTGGTGGTATTCCGGCTTGAGCGCGAGCAGCTTCCTCGTCATCAGGGATTCGGTCAGGATGCGGGGCTGGTCGCAGCCGAGCTGCGCCAGCCGCTCCGTCGCGCCGTGCTCCGCCTCGTAGGCGGCAAGCACGGTTTGAACGCGCTGCCAGAAGAGCGTTTCCGGCAGGTTGTAGCAGTGGTCGAGAAGGTGGGAGATCTCACTCAAATTGTAGACGAACAGCGTGTCCATCACCAATTCGCGCAGCGAATCCAGGTTGTCCGTCCAATAGAACTGGTCGGGCTCCGCCTCCCGGTAGATCGGCTCGAGCGACAGGAAATCCGGCGCCTTTTCCGGCGCGCGCAGAAAGCCCGGCGAAAACTCGATGCTCTCGTGAAAATCGCGCAGGATCAGCCGGGCCGGCCAGCCATCGCGATGGACGAGCAGCATGTTCTGCCCGTGCGCTTCTACCGCAAGCCCATGGTGCACCAGCAGGTGCCAGACAGGCAGGACCGCGACTTCAATCAGGCGGTTGATCCAGGGCATCAGGCCGAAGCGCTGGATCCAGTCGTCGGCGAAGGCACGCCCGTCCGCTTCGACCATCATCAGCGCGTTGAAGGGAATGACGGCCTCGCCGGAGCCAAGCGTCGCTTCCGCGTTCTCGCGCCAGATGGCTGCGACCTGTCCGGCCAAAGGGCCCTCGCTGTCGGCGACGATGCCGGCATATTCCTGCAGGACGGTGAGCGGATAGCGGTCGCGAAAGGCCGGATCGCCGGCAACCATCTCGGCGATCCAGCGCGAGATCACCGGCGCCGTGCACACCGAATGCGCCTCAAGGGTGCGGCGCGACGAGGTGTTGACGATGTTGAGCGGCAGCTTGACGCTCGCGGCCAACGGCCGGTCCCGGTTCAACAGGGAGCGAACCGACTGCGTCGCCGTGTATCGGTCCCCCGCCGGACCGAGGCAAAAGGCTTCGGCCACGGCGATCCAGCCAGAAAGCTGTCTCTCACGGAGTTCGCGCCATTGCCAGGGATGCAGCGGTACGAGACCGAACGCATCAGGCGAAGCACCGCGCTCCTGCCGCTTCGCCCGGAG
The DNA here is from genome assembly GCF_014852205.1 of Ensifer sp. ENS06. Taxonomy (NCBI): domain Bacteria; kingdom Pseudomonadati; phylum Pseudomonadota; class Alphaproteobacteria; order Hyphomicrobiales; family Rhizobiaceae; genus Ensifer; species Ensifer sp. ENS06. The sequence continues at coordinate 211,224 of NZ_JACVBC010000003.1, forward strand.
TTCGGACCAGGTTTCCTCCCCCAGTTCCGCTTCCCAGAAGGCATCCTCGTCACCGGGGATCGCGCAGCGAAGATGCTTGCGCGCCACCAGAAGCCAGACGAGCTGGAACGCTCCTCCCATTTCGGGTCCATAGACTGCATGGTCGGCGACGGAAAAGCCGGTACGCGCCTTGTAGCAGGGATGATAGGGATGACCCTCCTCAAGCGCTCCCTCCAACTCCGCAAATGACAAAGTGCGGCGCAGCCGCGCCGGTACCTGACGCTCGTTCCAGGCGCTGAAGGCGATCGTCTGCGTGAGTTCGTTGAGCAGCTTTCCGCGCGTCGGTCCGCTGCCCGGCAGGACGGATACCAGCTGCGCCAGCGACGGCACGACCCAGCCGTCCGCATCATCGCGCATCTCTACCGATCCGGCAGCCAGCCGGAGCCGGCCAAAGGGGCCGATGGCGCCGTGGCAGCGGAACTGCCGGCCGCCGATCGACCAGTGGAAGGTGGTGACATCCCCGTCCGTGTGCTCGCCGGCCTCAACGATACCTTCGAACAGCAGCGCGGCAACGAGCTGGCGAAGCACCCGCTCGTCCGGGCCGCCCTTGAGATCAAGAGGCAATGGCATGGTCGGTCCTCGGCGCAGTCAGAACAGCCGGCGCCCTCAGCGGGTTCGGCACGGGGCGATAAAGGGACGGCGCGTTGCTGGATTGCAGTTCGTCGACGTCGTAGAGACGCGTCGTCAGGTTGGCCTTGGAGACGATCGTCGGCATGTCGAGCACGTGACGGGCAAAGTCACGCCCGGCGCCACTCATTCGGGTGGCATAGCGCTCGAGATGCGCGCGCAGTTCGCGCAGGAGCAGGCTCTCGTCGCAGAGCCCGTCATGGCCCATGCGGCTGATCACCGAGAAGACCTGATTTACGATCAGGTAATAGGCGAAGCGATCCCGAATTTCGCTCTCGGCAAAATAGAGGGACGCGATCGTTTGCGTCTCGGGCACATGGCCGGCAATCAGGCTGCGGTACCGCTCCGAGAGATAGAAGCCCTGATTGTCCCGATAGTAGCTGACGGACGGATAGCCGGTGCCGACGTCCAGCAGGCTGTTTTGCTGGTGGGCTTCGAGCGCTATACCGTAGTCGTCATAGAGGCGGATCAGCGGCTCGACGGCGCAATCGAGATACCGGCGAAACCAGAGGTGCGTCGCATCGAGCAGGCTCTCGCCCGTGCGGGCGGCGACCGTCCGAACCAGCCGTTCGAGGCGCGAAACCTGCCCCGGTAGCGGATCGGCCGTCAGGGCCGCGACGGTGACGACGCCCCGCCCACCGCCGTCCGCAAATGGGTTCTCCCGCAGGATGACTTCAAAGCCGCTCTCGCTGCGTCCCGGCAGCTCGAGCGTGATATAGGCGGGGTCTTGAATGATGCGGAAGTTTCGCGAGCGTTCGGCAAAACCGATCCGGTCGATCAGCTTCGCCATGGCGACACCCGCTTCGAGCTCCTGACGACGATTGAGACGCACAGAGTTGGTGATGCGCACGGGCAGGGAAAATTTAAGCATCCAGCCGGCATCGGCGCCGTAAACCGTGCGCACCGACGAGGTCGCGGTAAAGGCCGGGCCGGCGGGGCCGAGATGCCGCAGCCGCCCCTCACCCAGCATGCCGCGGATATCGGGATCAAGCAGCAGGGCTTCAGCCTGAAGCGGATGCATCGGCAACATATACTCGTCGTCTCCGAGCGCGATGCCGTTAGCATCCGACCCGACGAGGGACCGCACGATCTCGGGCGCTGCAACCGCGCGCGCGCAATCGTGCCTGATGTCGCCGCGTTTTGCCGCGAAGTAGTGCAGCCTGAACTGGCCGCGCAGTTCCGGCGCGTAGCTCTCCTGCTGCCAATAGGTCATGCCCTGGCGGCTCTTCGGCGTCGGGTGCTGCCAATGGCCGAAGACGAGCGACTGCTCCGCTTCGATGAAATGACCGCCGTCCGCCGGCTCCGGCGCGGCCCTGTCGATATAGAGTGCCGTCTGCTGGTAACTTTCGAGCACGCGCATCAAGAGTTCGAGCTCGAAGCCGCGCAAAACGTCGGCCTTGGCCTCGTCGACCTGGCGGTAGCATTCGTGCACCAGGATATGGAGCGCCGAAATCAGTTCGATATGGCGCCAGGTGGCGTCGGACACGCCCCTGCCCCAGACCCTGCCGAAATGGTGTGGGCCGCAGAGCGACGGCGACGTCACCTCGGCGCGCAGGATCATCTGCTGCCTGGGAAGAGACCATTCCACGCAATCGACGGCGCCGCCTGCGGCGCGATGCATGGCCCGGATGCCCGGATTGACTTCGCGCAGGTAGCAGTTTGCGAAGCTTTGAAAGGTGGCGATTTCTGCTATTTGCCTAGACGATTGCATCCTGATCCTCGGCACGCGACACGCATAGCCGCGCAATTGCGTTGGGCGCTTTCGACCAACACATTGAATTTTCTTGTCGGAACTAGCTTGCGAGCGGTTCGCTTAGCCGGCGGGCTGCCAGGCAAGCGGATCGGGCTCTTCCCGGAACGCGAAGCGCAGAAGATGGCTTTCGATCACCGATTTCGTGTTCGCAAGGTTGGCGTCATCGGGTGAGCGGGCGCGGATGCTCAAGCCTTCTGATGTGGCATGGAGGTAGCCGGTGCCGCAGGAAAACCTGAGCTCGGCGCGCGGGCCCTCCTGTTCGACGTCGACCTTGTGGGCGAAATGCTTGCAGAGCTGCGTCAGGTATTTCTGGCCGTCTTCCGTCGCAAAATGGGTGGTGGCTTCTTGCATCTGGAACTCCTGTTTCGGCTTTCGCTTGCGTGGGCGGCGCTTGGGTGGCCGCCTCCGCTTGTTGAGGCAACGGCCACCTGGAGGAGGCGGCCGTTGCGGTCGCGGACGCCCTAGAAAGTCGCCTTGGCGGTCAGGATGAAGGAACGGCCCGGCTCGTAGAGCGGCGTCACCGTTCCGAACTCCTGACCGTAGGTCGCCCGGTCCGAATAGGTTTCGTCGAAAATGTTCTTCAGTTCGGCGCGCAGCGACAGGTTCGGCCGCTCCGGCGGTACGTATTCGACAAAGGCGTTGAAGACCTGGTAGCCCTCGAAGGGCTTGCTGCCGTCGGCAACGTCGTCGTAGTCGAGCGCAATTTCCGCGTCGGCCCCGAAAGTGACGCCCCAGTCCGTCAGCGTGTGGACCGCTTGCAGCGTGATGATCTGGCCGGCCGGCGCGGCCAGATAGGTGCCGAGATCAGAATCGGCAGGCTTGCCGTCGATCTCCACGTCGATATTGGCGTATTTCACCTTGAAAAAACCATCGCCCCAGCTGTAGCCGGCGCCGATCTCGAAGCCGCGCGAGCGGACGTCATGCGCTTCGATCCCGCGCGTGACCGCATAACGCGGCGTGCGCGCGTCATCGATATCGGTTTGGAAGACGCTGCCCTCGACGGTGAAGTCGTTGTAGTTCGCCTCCAGGCCCAGGATATAGTTGTCCGCCGTCACCGGCTTCGGACCGCTGCCATAGTTCCAGTTGGGATTCATGATGAAGTTTTCGGCGAGCGGAATGCCTGCCCAGACGTGCGAATAGCCCGCCTTGGCGGTCAGCAGGTCCTCGATGAGGTCGTACTCGCCCGAGACGTTGCCGCTGAGGCCCGAATTGTTCCACTCTTCTCCCGTCGTCCCGGTAAACTGCTGCGTGTCGCCGCGCGCACCGAAGGAGAGGCGCGTTCTCTCCCAGGGCTCGAGCCGGGCCTGGGCATAGATGCCGACATTGCGCGCCTTCTCGGTGCTGGCATCGAGCATGTCGTCGAGGTCAGCCTTGTCGTCATAAAAGTCAACGCCGGCAATGACGTTACCCATGTCGAACGAGAACTTGTTCTCGAACTTGCCGTTGAAGCTGCTCGTGGTGCCGGTGGCGGGATAGGGCGGAATGTTGAGGCGCGGCGGCAGGATGATCGGAATTTCGACCTCCGTCCTGGAGTAGGCGAGCATCAGCGTTGGATCCCACCAGCCCTCCGGCGTGCTGTCGGTATAGGTAAACACCGTGTTCTGCCGGTCGAGCATGTAGTCGCGCACGCGCGGCTCCCATGGTGGGCGTCCGTCGATAAAGCCGATATTAGCGCGAAACGGACGCGGCGCGTCGTCGCGAATGCGGTCGTGGCTGATCTCGAAACGGTCGCCGCTGTCGAACTCGTAGGCAAGCTTGCCAAGCCCGCTCAACACGTCTGTCGAGGTGCCTTCCACGTCCTGCCCATTGCCGGCGGTGAAATCGTTGCCGTTGCCGAAATTGAAGTAGCCGAGGAACTCGAGCCCGTCGCGCATGCCGTATGCGGAGATCCCGGTCGTCACCGTGTCGCTGTTGAAATTGTAGCTCGACGTGACAAAGCCGCCGAAGCCGTCGCCATCGAGCAGATCGCGCGCGTCGATCGTCTCGTAAGCGATCGCGCCGGCAAGCGCCCCGGGACCGGCATCGGCCGGCGCAACGCCGGCATCGACGTTGACGGCCTTCAGCAGGCCGGGGTCAATGAGGTTGGTGCCGTTGTGGTGGAAGACCTTGTTGTTCTGTCGGCCGCCGTCCATCGTCACGGCGAGGCTGGTTTCCTCGATGCCGTGGACGTAGACCTTCTGCGACATCGGCAACGAGCTGCCGACCGAAATGCCGGGCTCGCCAGAAAACACGTCGGCAATGTTGGCGGGGTTCTTTCGCTTCAGGTCTTCCGACGAGATGACGATCTCGCCGGCGCCGAGCGGCCCGGCACCGAAGGCCGAAATCGGATCGAGGACCGTTGCTCCGTCCGCAGCGACAGCAGCGCTGCCACCCGCCGACACGGCCGAGCCGACCAGCGCGGTGCCGCCCGATATCCTGTAGGAAATGTCCGTTCCGGACAAAAGCCGGGCAAGCGCCTGGTCCGCCGTCATCGTTCCGCTGACCGTCGCCGAGCGAAGCCCCTGCGAGGTGGAAGCCGCCAGGGTCACCTGCAGGCCGGACTGCCGCCCGAAGGCGTTGAGCGCGGTGGAAAGCGGCTGCGACGGGATGTCGAAGCTGCGGGCGTTGCTGACGCGCGACGTGGTCTGCTGGGCGGAGGCCGTGGAAACGGGCATCAGCGCGAGGGAGGAAAACGCGGCGATCGCCGTCGTCGTCAGCAGGCGCCGTCTTTCACGGCGACGTCCCGTATCGAATTTCAGATGTCCCTTGCGGCATTTAGGCGAACGCATTTTACCCCCGTCTCGGCATTCCACGCGGCCTTGCGGGCGCGCGTTTCCAACCAAAGACGACCGGCCCCGGATTTTTTTTCACCGGCGCGCGATTTTTTCCTGATTTTTTTACTCCAATTAAAACCGCGTCAGGATGCGGCCATAGGGGGTCACCTCGCGTACCTTGCCGCCGAAAGGCTGCACCAGCGCCTGGAGCGCCCGATCCGGATCCTTCAGATCGTAGACTCCGGTTACACGCCGCCCTGCCAGATCCGGCTGCGGAATGGAAATCCAGGCGGAATGGTAGCGCTGCAGCCGCTCGGCGGCAGCGGCGACCGTGACATCATTGACGAACATCCTGCCGCTTCGCCAGGCGCCGATATCATCCGCCGCGATCGCGCTTCGCAAGACTGCGCCGGTCGCATGGCTCACCGTCGCCATTTCTCCCGGGGCCAGTTCGAAATTCTGCTTGTGTGCGTTTGCGCTATAGGAGACGGCCACCGTGCCGTGCGCCAGCTCGACGGTCGTCTCCGTGCTCGCCAGCTGCACATCAAACGCAGTCCCCAGCACGGACACCTCGACGCCACCCGCCTCGACGACAAAGGGACGCGAGGGATCGCGGGCGACGTTGAAATAGGCTTCGCCCTTCAGCAGCCTGACATGGCGGGTGCCGGCGCTGATGTCGGTAGCGATGGCGCTGCCGCCGCCCATTTCGATGATCGTCCCGTCCGCAAGCGTAATCGTCCTGTTTTGCGCCGTCTCGGTCACGTGATCGGCCTGCCACCACACGAGAAGCGACGGCAGGGAGACGAAGAGGACGAGGCAGGCAGCAAGCGCCAGCGCCACGCCGGCGACAAAGCCGGCCGTTCCCATCCGGCGGCGTTCGCGGACCGGTGGCTCGACGAAAACGGACGGCCTTGCCCCACGCCATAGATGCTCGTGCACCGGCGGCACCTCACCGAGCAGCTGCCAGGTCCGCAACGCCGTCTGCCAGGCTTGGCCATGCAATTCCGACTGGCCCAGCCAGGCGCGGAACCGGGCTTGCGTGTCGCGACAGTTCGGGCGCGCCTTCAACTCGAGGAACCAGTCCATGGCCTCTTCGAGCAGCGCCTCCGATATGTGGTTGTCCTTGGTCAAAGCCCTGCCTGCCGCTTGGATGTTCGACGCCCTAGCACTTTGTTTCTGTAGCCCCCAACCCCGTCAAGCGGCGTCACCGGGAAGCGGGACGCTTCCGTGGTACTTTCGCTCTGTCATAAAGACGACCAGCACCCGATTTTTTTTCACACGGGGACCCCTGAAATTCTAGGAGGCCCCACCCGCAAGCGTTGTCGCGACCCGCATCATGGCGGCGCGCACGTGGCGGTGCGCCGTCGCGACGGAGATGTCGAGATGGGCGGCGATCTCTTCGAGGGTGTAGCCGCCGAAACGGTGCATCTCGAGCGCGACCCGCACTTCCTCGGGAAGGTCTTCGAGAATGCCGGAGATGCGTCTGATTTCGTCGCTGACGAGAATGATGTCCTCGGGCGTCGGCACCTCGATCGGCATCGACCAGAACGGCGGCTCGCTCTGCTCTTCCCGCGCTTCGATCTTGCGGCGCTTCAAGAGGTCGAGGGACAGGTTGCGGACGATCTTGTAGAGATACGCGAGCGAAAGCCCGGACGGTCCGGCAGAAGGCGGATTGCCGGTGTTTGCCGGCGCAAATCGAATGAAGGCCTCCTGCACGATATCTTCGGCCGTTTCCCGCGATCCGACGATCCGCGTGGCATAGGCGACCAGGGCAGTACGGTTGGCGAAATAGACCTGATGGCGCGTATCGATGTCGACCACTGTGTCTGATCCGATCATATAATTTCGATTTGGCGCGGCGTGCGCACCCCTGCCGAGAGGCGATCTATGGCCAAGAGACCAATCGAGCGCCGTGTCTCTTAGCACGCAGAAATAAACTTGTCTGTAATACTCATGTTAAAATTTCAAGGCTGGCGAATGCGGGGTGTGAGCGGGCGCGCGGGGGCCGCCGGAACGCAGTTCCCGAACCAGATCGATCAGGGCACGCAATTTCGCCGGTACGTGCCGGCGGCCAGGAAAATAGAGACATAGCCCATCGTAGGGCGGCGTCCACTCTTCCAGCACCGGAACCAGACGCCCGGCCTCGACGTCGTCGCGGACGTGATGATCGGAGAGATAGGCCAGTCCCACCCCGCCGAGAGCCGCCTGAAGCATGAGTTCGCTGTCGTCGAGGATGAGCGGTCCCGGCACATCGATTTCGACGCTTTCCCCGCGCCGGGAAAACTCCCAGTGATAGATCCTGCCGCTTGCCATGCGCGCCCGGATGCAGGCGTGCTGCCTCAGATCGCCCGGCCGCAGCGGCACCGCTCTTTCGCGAAAATAGTCCGGCGAACCCACGACGATCATGCGCGACTGAGGCACGACCGGAACGGCGACCATATCCGGAGGAACCGCCTCGGCGAGACGAAACCCGGCGTCGAAACCGAGCGCTACGATATCCACCAGCGCATTGTCGGTCGCAACCTCCAGCGCCATCTCTGGATATCGCCGCAGATACTCGATCAGTAGCGGCCGCAACACCATCTTCGCCGCTCCCGGGGAGGTGTTGAGCCGCAGCATGCCGGTCGGTCGTGCCTGAGACTCCGTCGCCCGCTCGACGGCGCCGTCGATGGCGGCAAGAGCCGGCAGGATCTCGGCAACGAAAGCCTCGCCTGCCGTCGTCAGCGCCACCGATCGCGTCGTGCGGTTGAACAGGCGCACATTGAGGCGCGCCTCCAGCGCCAGGACCGCATGGCTCAACGACGAGGACGAAACCCCGAGTTCCCGGGCAGCGGCCCGAAAGCCGCCGAGCCGCGCGATTGCCGCCACCGCCTCCAGTTCGGACAGGCTCACCTTCATTGCGCTATTTTCCTCATCAGAGTGTCTGTTATTGATGATCTTATCCTGACGATCGTTCCGATGCATATCCTTTTCATCGCAACAGGAAATCGGACGATGAAGATCATTGAGCAGATATATGTCGATGGCGCTTTCGTTGCGCCTCACGGCGACGAGCGCTTCGCGCTTTTCAATCCCGCCACGGAGGAAAAGATCGGCGAGGTCCGGCTGGGCGACGCTCGGGATGCGCACGCGGCCATTGCTGCCGCGAAACGGGCCTTCCCGGCCATGCGGCAAACGACACCGGCCGAACGCATCGCCATGCTGCAAACGCTGGCGAAGGCCGTCGCCGCCAACGCCGATGCGCTTCGTGCGGCCATGACCATCGAATACGGCGCGCCGCAGTCGTTCCTCGCATTCTCCGTGCCGCACGCCGCGAACGTGTTCGACGTCGCGGCAAGGACCGTGGCCGACTACGCCTTCACCCGTCGTATCGGCAATGCGGAGGTGGTGATGGAACCCGTGGGCGTGGCCGCGGCAATCACACCCTGGAACAGCAACATCGGCTTCATCTGCACCAAACTCGCCACGGCGATCGCGGCCGGCACGACCATCGTGATCAAGCCGTCGGAGATGAGCGCCATCCAGACCCAGGTGCTGCTCGAAGTCTTGCACGAAGCGCGACTGCCCGATGGCGTCCTCAATGTCGTCAACGGCTACGGCCACGTGGTCGGCGCGGAACTCAGCCGGCATCCCGACATCGCCAAGATCACCTTCACTGGCTCCACCACGACCGGTCGGGAGATCCTGCGCAATGCAGCGGAAAGCTTCAAGCGCGTGACGCTCGAACTTGGCGGAAAAGGGCCGCAGATCCTGCTCGATGACGCGGACCTCGACCGGGCGATCCCGCATGTTCTGGCATCGGCCTTCCGCAACAGCGGGCAGGCCTGCATCGCCGGAACCCGGCTTCTTGTTCCGAAGCGAAGACATACGGAGGTGATATCGCGCCTTGCGCAAGCCGTTTCCGCGCTGCGGCCCGGACCTTCGAGCGATCCGGCCTCCGACATCGGCCCTATGGTGAGCGCCCGGCAGTGGGAGCGTGTCCAGGCCTATATCCGCCTGGGGCAGGAAGAGGGTGCGACGCTTCTTGTCGGCGGCGAAGGCCGGCCGGAAGGGCTGCAACGGGGATGGTTCGTCCGCCCGACCGTGTTTTCCGGTGTGACCAACGATATGCGGATTGCGCGCGAGGAAGTCTTCGGCCCCGTGCTCAGCGTTCTTTCCTACGAAACGGAAGCGGAGGCGATCGCGATTGCCAACGACACGGAATACGGATTGCAGTCCTACGTTCTTGGCACCGACGCCGAACGTATGCGCAGCATCGCCCGACAATTGGAGGCGGGGCGCGTGGTGATCAACGAAACCCCGGCCGACGCTCAAGCGCCCTTCGGCGGGTTCAAGCAATCCGGCATCGGCCGCGAATTCGGTCCCTTCGGCCTCGACGCCTTCCTCGAACCGAAGGCGATCATCGGGTGATGCCTCGCCCGGACGGCTCGACCCGACGGGTCGTCCGGGCGAGGGTCAACCCCACGTTCGGCAAGGCCAAAAAGATCGCGGCGGCCCCCTTTCGAAGGCCGCCGCGTTTCTCGTCACGGTCGGATGAGCCCGGGCGTTATGCCGGCAGTTGCTCTTCCTTGGTCTTGACCAGGCTCCAGACAACACCCGAAGCGATGATCGCGAAGGTGACACCGAGCGACAGGGCCGCGGGGAACTTCTCTAGCCCCAGGAGATCGGCGACGAAGATCTTCGAACCGATGAAGATCAGGACGACGGCCAGCGCCGGCTTCAGGTAGCGGAAGCGATGGATCATGGCAGCGAGCGCGAAGTAGAGGGCGCGCAGGCCGAGGATAGCGAAGATGTTCGAGGTGTAGACGATGAACGGGTCCGTGGTGATCGCGAAGATCGCGGGAACCGAGTCGACGGCGAAGATCACGTCGGCCACCTCGACCATGACGAGCGCCATGAAAAGGGGCGTGATGAACCAGGTCATCTTGCCGGTCTTCGGGTTGACGAGCTTCACGAAGAAGCGCTCGCCGTGATGTTCCTCGGTGACGTTGAAACGGCTGCGCATGAAGCGCACGAGCGCGTTGTCCGAAACGTTGGGCTCGGCCTCCTTCATCACCAGCATCTTGATGCCGGTAAAGACCAGGAACGCAGCGAAAATATAGAGAACCCAGGAGAATTCGGCGACGAGCGTCGCGCCGACGCCGATCATGATCGCGCGCAGCACGATAACGCCAAGGATACCCCAGAAGAGCACGCGGTGCTGGTAGATGCGCGGGACGGCGAAGAAGGAGAAGATGAGGGCGATGACGAAGACGTTGTCGAGCGCCAGGGTCTTTTCGACGACGAAGCCGGTCATATAGGCAAGGCCGGACTCGGCACCGAGATACCACCAGACGAAGCCGCCGAAGCTCAGGCCGAGGGCAATATAGAAGGCGGAAAGCTTGACGCTTTCGGCAACGTTGATCTCCTTGTTCTCCTTATGGAGAATGCCAAGGTCGAACGACAGGATAGCGATCACGAGGGCGAAAAAGCTCGCCCACAGCCACAGTGGCGTTCCCAGCCACACTACAGACATGAAGGAAAAGTCCACAGACGGGTCCCCAATCGGCACATGTTGTCGGAATAAGGTCCGACATCGCAAGAGTGCCGAAGCTCTCGCCAGAGGGGCCCGGACCAGCGGGTTAGGCGGCAGATAGGAGCTCGGTTTTCCGGTATCAAGGGAGGCCCATGATTTTTTCAAGAACTCGGCCGCGCTTGCTGGCAGCCGAGCCCTTGTGGTCAAAATCGATCCCGGCAAACTCTGAGGTTGAACCGTGACGGCAGAGAATCCGACTGAAGTACCCGCGTTCGCCTGGCGCGGCGCATTTCAAAACAAGGAACTGAATACCCTGCACGCCGAATGCTTCGAGCACGCCTTGACCGATGACGACTGGTGGAGCCAGGTCAACCGCTTCAGCCTCGGCTGGGTCACCATGCGGATCTCGGGCGCACTGACAGGCTTCGTCAATGTCGCCTGGGACGGTGGCGTGCATGCTTTCCTGCTCGATACGATGGTGACGCTACCGTTGAGGCGTAAGGGTTACGCCGCGCTGCTCGTCGAAGAGGCCGTAACGCAGGCCAAGACCTCGGGCTGCGAATGGCTGCATGTGGACTTCGATCCTGAGCGTCGCGATTTTTACCTCGATCGGTGCGGTTTCGTGCCGACGGATGCCGGTCTCATCCAACTTCGATAAAAAAATTCTCCAGCATCTGGCCTTTGAGCATGGTCGTCCTCGCAGCCAAGTCGATGTGGTGGCTTGATAAACTTCCTATATAAGCGAACACGACGTTCGAGGTTTCCGCCAAGACAAGGACAGATTTGATGACCGAAAAATCCCCCGCTGACAATTTCCCCGCCGGCTATGACGTTCCCAAGGTCTGGACCTGGGACAAGGGCAATGGCGGCGCGTTTGCCAGCATTAACCGTCCGACCGCCGGCCCGACGCGCGATCAGGATCTGCCCGTCGGCAAGCATCCGTTGCAGCTCTACTCGCTGGCGACGCCGAACGGCGTGAAAGTCACGATCATGCTCGAAGAGCTGCTGGCGGCGGGCCATAAGGACGCCGAATACGATGCCTGGCCAATCCGCATCGGAGACGGAGACCAGTTCGGCTCCGGCTTCGTCGACGTCAACCCGAACTCCAAGATCCCGGCGCTGATGGACCATGCGCCCAAGGGCGGCGGCGCGCCGGTGCGCGTGTTCGAATCGGCCTCGATCCTCACCTATCTCGCCGAGAAATTCGGCGCCTTCCTGCCGAGCGAGCTTCGCGCCCGCACCGAGACCTTGAACTGGCTGTTCTGGCAGATGGGCTCGGCACCGTTCCTCGGCGGCGGCTTCGGCCATTTCTATGCCTACGCGCCGATGAAGATCAAATACGCCATCGACCGCTACGCGATGGAGGTGAAGCGCCAGCTCGACGTGCTCGATCGCCATCTCGCGGAGAACCGCTTCCTCGCCGGCTCGGAATACACCATTGCCGACATGGCCACCTGGCCCTGGTATGGCAATCTGGCGCTCGGGCAGGTATATGGCGATGCCGGTACTTTCCTCGAGGTTCAGAGCTACGAGCACGTCCAGCGCTGGACGGCCGAGATCGCCGCCCGGCCGGCCGTCAAGCGTGGCCGCATGGTCAACCGCTTGAGCGGCAACCCGTCCGAACAATTGCATGAGCGTCACGACGCTTCCGACTTCGATACGAAGACTGAGGACAAGATCGTCGAGAAGCAGACCGCCTAAGGAGAATAGAATGGCCAAGCTGGCTGATATGACGAAACACCGGGGTTTTCCCTACGCCATGCCGGGCACGGGCATCCAGTTCGTCATCCGTCGGGCCAACCCCAAGGGAGCAACGCCGATCAAGGCGTTGCCCCGCCATGCCCGGCCCGGCTCCGGGGCGCACCGCATCGATGCGGCCTTCCTCCACGCCCTCTGGCATCATTTCGGCGCGGAACCATTCGAGCGCGGCAATCTCGATGCCGCCCGGCTGAACCTCCTGTTCGGACGCGAGGTGCTGCCGGTCGACAAGGATTTCGATCCCGTGTCCTACGAAGCATTGCTCGTCATCAACGAGAAGGTTGCCCGGCAAAGCTTCCCGGAATCGTTCGTCGACGTATTCGAGGTGTGATGTCGGCGGCGGCTGGCCGCTCCAACTGTTTGAGGTGGCGCACCGCCTGCCGGTGCGCCACCTCACTTTCTTAAATCACGCGCGGAGTGCGCCCGTCATCCGCAACACATCCTCGAGCGGGACGAGGCCCTTCATCGCACCGCTGCCGGTAACAGGCTCGCCATCCTCGATCGCCACTGCGAAGCGGAAGGCCGGATCGGCCTCGATGCGCTGGCGCAGCGCGTGGATGCGCGGATAGTTGCGCGCATAGTCCTTCGGATCGATGGCCTCATGGAAATCGACCCAGCGGGCCACGCCGGCAAAGACCGCATCGGCAAGCGTCGGCCGGTCGCCGATGAGGTAATCGCTGTCGCCCATCATCGCTTCGAGCTGCTTGTGACGCTTGGCGACGAATTCGCGGCCGAAGGCGCGCAAGGTTTCGCGGTATTCCTCCGTGGCGTCTTCGGATTCCAGCGCCACCCACATCGAGAAGAACGCGCCGGTGAAGCCGGTGTTGAGGAAGGCGATGAACTGGTGCATGCGGTCCGCCTCGAAAGTGCCCGGGGCGAAGCTGATGCGACGCTCCTGATCGCGCCCCTCCAGCCATAAGGCGATCGCCATGGTCTCGGTCAGCACGTCGCCCTTGTCGGTCACGAGAGCGGGCGTTTCGACCCGACCGTTGAAGCGCTCATAGGCGTCGGTGCGCATTTCCCCGAGCATGTCGACGCGGGTGAGGCGATAGGGCTGGCCGAGCCATTCCAAGGCGGTGACCAGGCCGGCGGAACTTCCGAGTGGAAAGCCTGAGGTGAAGATCGGTTCAGAGACACTGTGCATGATGTCGTTTCTCCATTGTTGATGTCATGGATATATCGACGTGGACGGCGCCTCTGTAGTCGGCCTAAATTGGACTTATCGTCTGCATATGTGGACGATCGAGATTGAAGGATCTCGGCGAACGATGCCTGATTTTCGCCGAACGCCATTGGGGCGTTCGGCAATGTATCGGATCGGTCTCTGACAGGGCCCCGCCGCTAGGCGGAGCGAGCCGGAGACGGATAGAGGCCGCCTTCGTCGGCATCGACGGTGATCGACAAGGTTACATGCCGCGGCCGCGTCAGCGCGAACAGCACTGCCTCGGCGATGTCCCGGTTCGTCGCCGCCTCGCCCTTCCGTCGACTGCCGGCCGCCTCCCATGCGCCATCAAGCGGCGAGATGTCCTCAATGTACGGCGGGTGGGCGTACCGGCAAGCTTCTGGCGCAGGCCATCGGCCAGGGCGGCCTGCGCCCGCTTGGCCGCATAGAAGGGCACGGACACGGTCTGGAGCGCTGCGTTGGGCAGGCCGCTGATCGAGCCGATCGTGACGATATCCGGCCGGGGCGAGTGAGCGAGCAAAGGCAGCAGCCCCTGGGTGAACAGGAAGGTCCCGGTAACCGCCGCGTTGACGACGCCGAGCACCGCGTCGTCAGGATGATCCTCGTCACTGTCCTCGAGCCACATGGCGCCGTTGTTCACGAGGATATCGATGCGTCCGTTCTCGGCCTTGATGCCCTCGACTGCCGCAGCCACGCTTTTCGCATCCGCAAGATCGAGCGCAACGGTTTGTACCCGTCGCCCGAAAGCACGGACAATCGGTTCGGCCACGTCCGTGAGCGCGCTCTGGCTGCGCCCGCACAACACGAGATCGCAGCCCGCTTCGGCCAATGCGTAGGCCAGGGCCGCTCCGAGGCCGCGACCAGCACCTGTTACCACCGCAACAGTTCCATTCAGTTGTATCATCCGCATCCCCTAGGAGCGCGCGAAGAGAAGCCTCGCGCGCGTATCGAGGCTGCACAATTAGGTATCAGCGGTTGAATTTCCAACGGGAAAGCGCCGGATGCGACGACCCGGCGCACATGCCTTCGACGCGCGTTCCGCCGGGCAAAGGCAAGTGCGGGAAGATTTCAGGGTGGAGAAACGGAGGCACCGACCTATCTCGCAGAGCAGGTGGCGAAGGAAACGGCCCCTCCGGCTTCAAAACGAAAGGACGCGTCATGGCCAAGAACACGATCTGCCTCTGGTACGACAAGGAGGCCGAGACGGCCGCTCGCTTCTACGCCGAGATCTTTCCCGATAGCCGGGTCAGCGCCGTGCATCGCGCGCCCGGCGACTTTCCGTCCGGCAAGGCGGGAGACGTGCTGACGGTGGAGTTTACGGTCGCCGGAATTCCCTGCCTCGGCCTCAACGGCGGGCCGATGTTCAAGCACAACGAGGCCTTTTCGTTCCAGATCGCCACCGACGACCAGGAGGAGACCGACCGCTACTGGAACGCCATTGTCGGCAATGGCGGACAGGAGAGTGCCTGCGGCTGGTGCAAGGACAAGTGGGGCATTTCCTGGCAGATCACGCCAAGGGTCCTGACCGATGCCCTGGCGGCCGGCGGCCCCGAAGCAAAGCGCGCCTTCGAGGCGATGATGACCATGGGCAAGATCGACGTCGCTGCGATCGAGGCGGCGCGGCGCGGCTGAAGCCTCCGCTGCGACGGAACTTTCCGGCCCGACACGGCTTACCCAATGGTGTGCGGGCCGTGTCAACCGGACGCGACAGGGATGGTGAACATGGCGGTTTTTCCGGTTTCCCGCCATGGCCAACGCAATGGCAGTCGAGCGCCCCACCTGTCCGGTTCGCCTCACGCTGTCGGCGACGCATCGCCGGCAGCACGATCGGGACAGACTTGCCGAACCTTTCCAAGTGCCCGGCTACGCGGGATCAGGCACTCAGGATATCGCGAAGCGCCTCGCCGACCCCAGTCGCCGACTGCGGGTTCTGGCCGGTGATCAGCCTGCCATCGACAACCACCTTCGATGTCCAGTCCGCGGCCGGATGGTGCGTCGCACCGCGCTCGACAAGCGTGCTTGCGAGCAGGAACGGGACCGTCTTGTCGAGGCCGACGGCGCGCTCTTCGGAATCGGTGAAGGCGCTGACGTTGCGGCCAGCAACCAGATAGCGGCCGTCGGAGAGCTTGACGTTTACGAGGGCTGCCGGTCCGTGGCAGACCGCCGCGACAGCACCGCCGGCCTCGAACACCGAACGCGTCACCCGGTCGACGGCGCGGCTTTGTGGCAGGTCCCACATGGCGCCATGACCGCCGGCGAAGAAAATGGCCGCATAGCGGTCGGGATCGATATCATCGAGCCGAACCGTCGTGCGGATTGCGGCACGGAACCCTTCGTCGTTCCAGTAGCGGGCATTGGTCCCGTCATTGAGGTCGAGCCCGTCGACCGGCGGCTCGCCGCCCTTGATCGAAGCAAACTCGACGGCAATGCCGGCCGCTTCGAGCGCGGCAAGCGGGTGGGTGACCTCTCCAAGATAGAAGCCGGTGGGTTGGCCGCCCTCCCCCTTGGTGCCATGGCTGGTGAGCACAAAGAGCACAGGCTTTTTCGGAACGGATGTCGTCTCTGGCATCATTTTCTCCTGGTTGAAGCGAGCCTGACATTGCGGCTCTCAATTGATGCTGCTTATTTATTGCTCCCATCTGCGGCGATAAATGCGCCGCGCAGGAAATGATCTGGTCTTCAGAGGCAAAAATGCGTCGCTTCGATCACCTCGCCGATGTCGAGGCTTTCATCACCGTCATGGACAAGGGGTCTATGACCGCAGGAGCCGTCGCGCTGGCCACGACGCCTTCCGTGCTGAGCCGCGCCATCACCAGGCTCGAGACGAAACTCGGCACGCAGCTGGTGCGGCGGACGACACGGCGCATCAGCCTCACCGACGCCGGGCGGGTCTACCTCGATCAGGTGCGGGCAGCCTTCGAGACAATCGATCAGGCCGAACGCGCCATTCAAGGCGACGGCGTTGTTGCCGGACGCGTTCGGCTCAGTGCGCCCACGACCTATGGCCATTTCCAGCTGCCGGAAAAGCTGACCCGCTTCGCGACGAGGCATCCATCCGTCACCGTCGAGCTGTCGATTGCCAACCGCAATGTCGATCTGGTCGCCGAGGGCTACGACCTTGCCATACGCCTCGGCCAGCTCCCCGACAGCGGCATGATCGGCAGAAGGCTCGAAGACGCGCCGTTGAGGCTGGTCGCCTCGCCCGATTACGTCGCGCGGCGTGGCATGCCGCGTTCTGTCGACGAGCTCGCAGCACATACCTGCCTGCCCTTCATCATGCCGAGCAGCGGGCGTCCGGCCCCATGGCTGTTGCGCGTCGCCGGAGCCGACCTCGACTGGATACCCCATGGCCCGATCCAGGTGGAGGACGACGTGCTCGGCACCGTCTCGTTGACGGAGGCAGGCCTCGGGATCTGCCAAACCTATGATTTCATCGCGCGCGACCGCCTGGCGCGCGGCAGCCTGGTCGAGCTTCTGCCGGAATTCGGTGGCCGGTCGCGCCCCTTCTCCCTCATTTATCCGCCGCACAGAAACCTACCGGCTGCGACCCGAGCATTGATCGACTGCCTCGTGGAGCAGGCCTGAGGGAAGCGCTCGTCAGTTCGCGCCGTGGCCGTGGTGCCACCGCGCGCAATCAGCGGATCCGCAGTATGACAATCAGCAGCGATTTTGCGCCCTATCTGTTTCGCTGGTCGCTTATGCCCGATGTTGGGCCGATCGTAGAAGCACGTGTCGCGGCGGCCAGGCGCCTGCTCGAGCAGGGGCAGGACGCCCCCAAGCAGGTCGCCGCCCGCTGCGGCTTTGCCGATGCCGATACGCTCCGGCGCGCCTTCATGCGACATGTCGGCGTCACGCCGGCCGAATATCGCAAGCGCTTTGCCAGCCCGGCTCTGTCCGCGGATTGAGCCGGGCTGGCGCTATTCCCTACTCCGCCGCCTGCATCCTGCCCTCGGGCTTGCCCAGATAGGGCAGCACGAAAAGGTAAATGCCGGTCGGCAGCAGCACCGCCAACGGCGGCAGGGGCAGGTAGTAGACCCATTCGGGGAGCGTCATTACTGGCATGCCGGCAAAGATGGCGGCAACGGCCAGGGAGAAGAGCAGCGACGTCCAGCGATGGATTTTCCGGATCAGGGCGGTCATTCTGGCACCTTGGGTTTGAGCAACGGTCGTCAATGGCTGCGATCAGTCGAGTTTCGCGACGACGTCTTCCAGGTGGGTGAAGAAGCGTGGCCATCCGACCGTCGCGCCCTGGAAATAGGCCTTTTGGTCGGCTCTGAAGCCGCGCTGTTCCATGCGCAGGCTCGTGCCGCCCCTGGCGGGCGCGAGCGTCCAGGTGACGACACTGGTCAAGTCCTTGGTGTCCCAGCGATAGGCGAGCGAGCGGTTCGCCTCGATCGTCTGAACCTCGCAATCGACCTGGCCCCAATCGGCGGAAAGGGTAAAGCGACGGCCGACTTCGGGAATGAAATCGTTGCGCATCAGCCATTCGGCAATCAGATGCGGCTGCGTCAGCGCGCGCCAGATCTTCTCCGGCGGATAGGGAAAGTCGCGTTCGACGACGACAGAGCGGGTGGTTTCCGTTGTTTCGATCATTGGTCCATTCTCTTCAGGAGATCATCGAGATCGTCGAAGCGGTCCTGCCAGAAGCCGGCCATCTCCGTCGTCCAGTCAACCAGCGTCGCGAGCGCTTCGCGCCGGGCGCTGTAATAGGTGTAGCGGCCCTCATGCCGGTCGTGCACGAGCCCTGCAGCCTTCAGGATCTTGAGATGCTTGGACACGACCGGCTGCGAAACCCCGGCATCGGCCAACAAGCCGACGACCGTGGTATCCCCCTGGCGGCAAAGGTGTTCGAAGAGCCCACGGCGTGTGGGATCGGCGAGCGCCCGAAAAACCGCGTCCTGCAACTCAGTCATGTCTCATACCCGATTGGCTATGAGATGATATATAGCCAATCGGGTATGCGTTTGTCAAACGCTTATGTTTCGTCGGCCCCCATCCCTTTCAAGTGCCTTGCAGCCGCTGCCGTACCGCCCCTCCGGCACCGCGAAAGCTTGCGCTTGTTGGCGAAATGCAGCGCCCCTATAGAAGAGGCATGATCGGTCAATGTCCGCCAATGGCGGTGAGGTAGTCTGATGGTTTCGCATATTCGTGCCGTTCCTCTCGACAAGGCATACCGGCTGCTGAACCATGGCCCGACAGTCCTGGTTTCCGCCCGCCATGGCGGCGTTCAGGATGTGATGGCGGCAGCCTGGGCCTGCGCGCTCGATTACGATCCGCCCAAGCTGACGGTCGTGCTCGACAGCGCCACCCGTACCCGCAGCCTCGCGGAGGAAGCGGGCGTGTTCGTCATCCAGGTGCCGACCGCCGCCCAGGCGCTGCTGACCCATGCGGTGGGCACCACGAGCCTTCACGACGATCCCGACAAACTTCGCAACGCCGGCGTCAAACTGTTCGACATGCCGGACTATGATCTTCCGCTTGTTACCGGCTGCTCCGCCTGGCTCGCCTGCCGGCTGATCAGCGAGCCGTCGATCGAGAGCCGCTACGACCTGTTCATCGGCGAAGTCTTCGCGGCCTGGGCCGACGATCGCGTGTTTCGCGACGGGCATTGGATGTTCGAGACGGCCGATCCGGCCTTGCGCAGCCTGCACTATGTGGCGGGCGGGCATTTCTACGCCATCGGCGATGCGATCGACGTGTCCTCCCGATAGGCCGAAAGCGCCCACCAACGGTGGCGCGTCCGGATGGCGACACTCGGTTCCCCCCATGGAGAAGACCCGGCCGCGCTCTTTCGCACGACCGGGCCCGCCCCGGGAGGCTACGCATCTTAAAAAAACCGGCCAAAAGCCTGGCGGTGAAGCGAAGGCCGTGACGTTGCCTCAGCTCTTTCCGGACAGGGCGATCACCCGGTCGAGTGCTGCAGCGAAGCCCTTGAGCGAGACAGCGAACGCCACGTCCTTTTGGCTGTCGCTGGCGAACGCGCCGATCTTCAATGCCGTGCCGCTACGAAGCAGCGCAACCGTCGCTTCGGTGAAGGTCAAAGGCACGATGCAGCCGAGCGGCAAGCAGGTGCGGAAGCGGGTCGGCTTGCCGCCGGTCGCGTCGTCGACGCCAAGCGTCACGCCCTTATCCAGATAAAGACCGAAGGGGAGCGCGAGGCTCCCCTCAAGCCCGGCTTCGGCCGCCGTGCGAAGCTCGATCGTCAGCACATGCTGACCGCTCTTGTGGAACTGGCGCTGCGAGAGGAGGCAATGTTTCTTTCCCTCGATCTCGGCGCAGGCGACGCTCCAGTCCTCGTAGGTCTCCGAAAGCTGGGAGGGCGCCGCGGGCTTGCCGGCGGCGTCTTCCCCATGAAGCGGCGTGATGGCGACGAACGTCGCCATCAGCATTGTCGAGAGCCAGACGAACCTTCGCATCAGAAGCGCACGTCGAGCTTGGCGTCGACCGCGTTCTGCGTCGTGCCCGAACCGAACTGGCCGGTATAGGTGATGCCGAGGCTCGCAGTGCCGGTCAGCGCGAAGTCGATGCCGGCTTCGATGATCGCCGCATCCTCGGCGATCGGCGTTCCGGCGACCGAGAAGGCGCTGCCCGTGCCGAACGCCATCGCCGAGAACGGGGTCGTATCGCCGAAGGCATGCTGCCAGCCGAGCATGCCGCGCAGCTTCGCTTCCGTGGTGCCGAGGCTGAGCGGAGCCGAAGCGCGAAGACCGAGCGTCGTGAAGGTCGTATCCGTCGTGTTGCTCCGGCTCGAAAGGGCCGCCGCACCACCGCGCTCGGTGAAGCCGTCGGTGTGCAGGCTGACATAGGCGAGGTTGGCGAACGGCTCGAGCGCGACACTCGGCAGGTCGATGCGGTAGCCGACTTCACCGAAGGCCTGGAAGGTGCCTGCGTCATAATCGGCCTTCAACTGATCGCTGAAGCCCGGGAAGGCGACATTGCGCGACGTGTTGATCGAATGCCAGGTATAGGCAAGGCCCGAGCGCAGTGCGACGTCGCCCCACCGGCTGCCGCTATAGACACCAAGGTGGTAATTGTCGCTGTTGCCGCTCGCCGAGCGGCTGTCGACGTCGAAGTTGGTCCGGCTGTAGCCGGCCATGATACCGACGAGCGCATTGTCCGAGATAGCCGCATCGAAACCGGTAACGAAACCGCCGGTCGACTGATCGAGCGCACCGGCGTTGCCGTTGCCGTCGGTGTTGGTCCAGGACCCGAACACCTGTCCCCAGCCGACCATTGCCGGCGGCGCGACGGGTACAGCGTTGACGGCGGCAACAGCACCCGTCGTGATCTTGTCCTCGGGACCATAGGCGAGAACCGGAACGTTCGCGGCACCCACGTCGCCAAATGCATCGCGAATGCGGTTGTTGGCGGCGTTGCGCAAGAGACTGCTGTCGTTGATCAGCGCCGTCTGCGCCGAAGCGTGGACCTCGCCGGACAACAGGTCGAAGGCGCGGCGTGCTGCATCTCCATCCTGAAGGATCAGGGCGTTGTAGAGCCCGAGCGAGGGACCGCTCTGGGCGAGCGTGTTGAGGGCAAGCGCCGTCTGTCGCTGGTTGCCGGTGTTCGCCTCACCTTCAAAGACACCGGGTTCGGGCTCACCCGGCTTCGGCTCGCCGGGCTTGGGCTCTTCGCCCGGCTTGGGTTCTTCTCCCGGCTTCGTGCCGCCGTTCTTGACCTTGATCTTGAGATCGACCTGCTTTTCCTGCTGGTCGAGCGACACTTCGAGGAAGGCGGACTTGGAGATCGCCTCGGCGAACTTTCCTTCGATTGCCCGGTCGGCGGTCAGGATCGTATAGGTCTGGCCGGTCTTGTAGCTGGTGTTGGCATCGAGCGCCGTCACCTGCACATTGGTGCCGCTGCCGATCTTCGCGATACCGGTGTTGTCGTTGGTGCCGATGCTCTTGACAACGATGCGGTCGGAGCGGCCGTCACCGGCGATGTCGGCCTCGTAGATCGAACCGGTCGCCATATCCAGCCGACCCATGATCGTCAGCGTGCCAGTGGAATTGTTGCCGGGTGAAATGATCGCCTTCTTGTCGATATAGGTGTTGCCCACCGTGCCCGAGCCGCCAAGCCGGCCGAAGGCCGAACTGCTCCTCGATTCACCCCAGACGTTCACTTCACCGGTATAGAAACGGTCGCCCTCGATGCGTCCCGTCGCACCGTCGACGATCAGCGAGCCGTTGGTGACCTCGAAGTTGGTCTCACTATAGTCCAAGGGGCCGTTATCCGGGTCATTGTCGATCGTGTCGACGTTGCCCTTCACCACCAGCTTGCCGCCGGAAACGTTCACCTTGCCATAGAACTTCGACAGGTCACCGGTAAGGATGGTCTCGCCGGAGAAATTCGAGATCATGCCCTTGCCGACCATGACATTGCCGAACTCGTAGCCGGTGTTCGTATGGTTGAAGTTGACGTAGCCCCGGCGCGGCCCGAAATCGATCTTCGAGGACGAGTTGACCGTGCCGGCGCCCTGCGCCTGCCGTGCAACGGGTTCGGCGATATTGTTCAGATCGACGGCACCGCCGATCGTCAGATTGCCCATGCCCTCATTGTTGATACCGCCGACGCCCGAAAGCACGATGTCGCCACCAACCGAAAGCTTGGCGCCGTTGGCGACCGAAAGATTGGCGCGACCAGCCTCGCCGATCGTCAGCTTGTCGGCCACCTTGAGTTCGCTGCCGGCGCCGTCGATAACGGCCTGGATGGTGTCGGTGCTCTCGTCCTCACGCAGGATCGCGGTGTTGGTGGAAACGACAGCGCCCTTTTCGACGGTAAAGCTGTCGCCGATCGTGAATTCACCGGTGTTGACCCAGCGCGTATTGTCGCCGGTGACGAGCACCGTGCCATTTTCGAAGTAGGTCTTGTTGGTGTTGACGAGGCCGCCGTCCTCGATCCGAACTGTAGCGGTGTTGAGCGTCAGTGCACCGTAAGCGACCCCCAGGAACTCGGTGTTTAGCATGGAACCCGCGCCGCGCACCACGAGCGTTCCGTCGCCCTCCTGCAGGGCGCCGACATAGGTCTCCTTAGCCGAAACCTTGCCGCCGTTCTCGACGATCAGCGTGCCCTTGCCGCCATAGATACCGCCTTCGAAGCCGCCAACAAAGAGCATGCGGTCGCCGTTGGGATTGGCATCGACGATGTCCCAGGTCGAGCCCGGCCCGGAGACGACGACCGTGCCGACGCTGCCGCGACTGTCTGCGATGTAACCATCGGTACTCTCAACCTTGGCACCATTGTTGATCGTCAGTGTCGCGCCACCCGGCCCGCCGCGGATAACGAGATTGCCGTTGATCGTATGGTCGCTGGACCACGTTGTGTCGTTTGGAACCAACAATCCGGCCGCCTTTGCGGGCGACGGCACGAGTGGCACGGCGGCCAGAGCCAGCGAGAGCAGGCCGGCGCGACCGAGCGCCGTCGAACTCAGAAGGTTGATCCTCAAAACGTCCGCCTTCGCACAGGTATTCAATGTCTGCCCCTTTTCCTTTTCATTCGTGGGCGTACAAATCCCAGGCGAACGGATTCGCCGGGAAAGCACGGGTCGTGGGGCGGCTATAGCAAGCCCGCAAAAAGCGAGAATTCGGCTTTCTGCAAACGGCAGATTGCGGCGTCGAAGGGCTGTGGCTTTCTGCAAACGGCTTGTTTTCGGCGACGAACGGCGGTCGACAACCATATGGACTTGAAGGATAAAACCTCGCATGGCGCGAGGACATGAGACGGTTTTGCCTGACGAGGCTGGATATGCCGCAAGCGTTCGGCGGGCGACGCTCTTCCTCGGGCTCCTCTACCAGTTCATGCAGTTCGTCATCAGCAGTACGCTCAGGGCTTTCCTTGGATATGACCCGATTGCGATCGCGCCGATCACCCTGATCCTGATGCTGAGCGGGACACTCATGTCCTATGCGATGGCAGTGGCACTCTTTCGCTTCCGGGGCAGGTCCATCCTCTTCAAGCTTCTGCTCGGCTCCGCCCTGGCGCTCGTCGCCGCAGCGATCAATGCCAGCGTCGATCTCCTCAGTCACGGCCTGATCGAGCATGGCGATCCGGGCCCAATCAAATGGACCAATGTCGGCTACACCCTCATCTATTGCATGGCGCTGTTTCACGGATGGGCGTTTCTCTACATCGCCCTTCTCGCCAATTACGAACTGCGCGAGCGGGAACGCCGGCTTGCCGTGACACGGGAGGAAGCGCTGACGGCGCAGATGCGGGCGCTGCGCTACCAGGTCAATCCGCACTTCCTGTTCAACACCTTGAACTCGATTGCCGGGCTGATCGAAGAGGGCGCATCGACGACCGCCCGCCGTATGGTGCTCTCGCTCTCCTCCTTCCTGCGCACGACACTCGAGCTGGATCCGATGCAGGACGTTTGCCTTGCCGACGAGCTGGCCTTGCAGCTCGGCTATCTCAACATCGAGGGCGAACGCTTCTCCGACCGCATGCGGGTCAAGCTCGACATTGCACCGGGCCTGGAGCAGGCGCTGGTCCCGAGCCTCATCCTTCAGCCATTGATCGAAAATGCGATCAAGCACGGCGTCGGCGGTTCGATCGGCGTGGTCGAGATCGTGATCCGGGCGGCAAGGCAAGGCGAGACGCTGGAGCTTTCCGTCGAAAACGACATGGCGAACGAGCCGCCCCGCCCGGCGAATAAACCTGCCGGGACCGGCACCGGACTGAGGAATGTCGCCGACCGCATCAAGGCCCGGTTCCCCGAGGTCGGAGCCTTCATATCCGGCCTCGTGGCACCGCACCGGTTTCGGGCAGCGATCACCATGCCGCTGCGGCTGGTCTGATCGCCGCTCTCCGGCCAACGACGGCCGGCAAAGGTCGAAAGTCCGGGCCTTTCTGCAAACCGCTCGATTTGGCCGACGAACGGCAATCGACATCGGCGGCCGGTTGAAGGATAAAAATGGCCATGAAACCTGAGGACGACGCAAGATCGGTGGACGAGAGCGCTTACATCGCCAGCGTGCGGCGCGCGACGCTCTGGCTCGGTTTTCTCTACTGGTTCGTGGAATTCCTCATCAGCAGCATTCTTTGGGCGATCCTCGGGATCGACCCGATCATGTCCGCGCCAGGCAAGCTCCTGTTGATGTCCTGCGGCATGGTCTTTTCCTATGGCATCGCCGCTGCGATGTTCGGCGTCCGCCATCAACACATCGCGCTGAAGATCGTCGTCGGCTTTACGACCGCTCTGATGGCTGCGATCGCCAATACCGGCGTCGACTTTCTTCTCTATCTTTTCATCGTGCGTCCCGACCCGATCACGCCGGACTGGACCAGCATCGGCTACACGCTGGTCTACAGCATGGCGACCTTCGTCGGCTGGTCCTTCTTCTTCGTGGCATTGCTCTACAGCTTCGAACTGCGCGAGCGCGAGCGACGCCTGGCGATCACGCGCGAGGAGGCACTCGCCGCACAGATGCGGGCGCTGCGCTACCAGGTCAACCCGCATTTCCTGTTTAACACACTGAACTCCATCACCGGCCTGATCGAGGAGGGGCAGCCCCTTGCCGCGACGCGCATGGTGATGTCGCTGTCCAACTTTCTGCGCACGACGCTGGAGCTTGACCCGCTGCACGACGTGCGGCTTGCCGACGAACTCGCGCTCCAGGCCGGTTACCTGCATATCGAGGGCGAGCGCTATTGCGACCGCATGAGGCTCCGAATGGACATCGACACCGGTCTCGAGGAGGCCTTGGTGCCAAGCCTCATCCTGCAGCCGCTGATCGAAAATGCCGTCAAGCACGGGGTCAGCCGCTCGCCGGATCAGGTGGAAATCGTCATCAGCGCCGCCAAAGTGGGCCATGCGCTGGAAATCTCCGTCGAAAACGACATTGCGGCAACTCCCGAAACCGAGCGGAGACCGGGCACGGGGATCGGCCTCAAGAATGTAGCCGATCGCGTCCAGGCCCGTTTTCCCGGCGTCGGCGCCTGCGTTTCGGGTCTCGTCACGCCCGGTCGTTTCAGAGCTGCAATCACAATGCCGCTGAGGCTTGCATGAATGAAATCCAGACTGTTCCGCTTTCAATCCTCGTCATCGACGACGAGCCGCTGGCGCGGCGGCGCCTGCTGCGCCTGCTCGGCGCCATGCCCGCGGTCGAGGTGGTGGGAACGGCCGGCAACGTGCAGCAGGCCTGCTCCATGGTTGCCGAGCTTTCGCCGGACGCGATCCTGCTCGACATCCAGATGCCGGGCGGCACCGGCTTCGATGTCCTGGAACGGCTGGGCGACCACGCACCCGCAGTCGTTTTCGTGACCGCCTTCGACCACTATGCGCTGCGCGCCTTCGAAGCCGCCGCGGTCGACTATGTCACCAAGCCGATCGAATCCAGCCGCCTGCGCACCGCGATCGAGCGAGCCCGCCTCGCAATCGCCGCACGCACGAGCGCCGAGCGGGTGCTCGAACTCAACGAAACCGTGACGGCGCTGCGCCAGGCGCTGCGCAAGCACGAAACCCAGACCGGCGACCTTTGGATCAAGGCCCGGGGAGAATTCGTGCGGATCGCGCTCGACCGGGTCGTGCGCTTTCAGGCGGAACGCGACTATGTCCGCATTCACGTCGAGGGCCGGTCCTATCTGCACCACGAAAGCCTCGCCTCGCTCGAGCGTCGCCTCGATCCCGCAGAATTCCTCAGGCTGCATCGCAGCTCGATCGTGCGCCGGGACTGTATCGTGGGGCTGAAGCAGGCCCCCTTCGCCGCGCTCATCGCCCTTCTCTCCGACGGCAGCGAGATCCGCGTCGGCCGAACCTACGCCCGACACATCCGCCCGACGACCGGCGAACGCAGCCAGCCGGACTAGCCGCCGCCCACTATCGCAGGACCGCGCGCAGCCGCGGGGCGGCGAAGTCGACGAAGGCCCGGAGCTTCATCGGCACCAGCCCCTGCGGAAGATAGACGAGCTGGACCGGCAGCGCCGGGTGCTCAAAGTCTTCCAGCAGCGGTACGAGCAGGCCGTCCGCCACTTGGCGCGCCACCTGATAGGAAAGCACCCGCGTCAATCCAAGACCGGATATCGCCGCGTCGACGGCGGATTCCGCCGTATTGACGATAAGCCGCGACCGGATCGGCGCGGCCAGCTCGCGCCCGCCGTCGAGGAAACGCCAGACATGGGCGGCCGTAACGTTTTCGAAGGTGATGCAATCGTGATCGGCAAGTTCGCTCGGGTGCCGGAGCACGCCATGCCGCGCGACATAATCGGGGCTTGCATAGACCACCCGGCGCACCGTGCCGATCTTCGTCGCCACGAGATTGCTGTCGGGCAGGTTGCCGATCCTCAGCGCCACGTCGATGTGATCGTCGACGAGATTGGCGAACCGGTCGCCCAAGGCGAGCCGCATATCGACCTCGGGATGGGCCTTGAGGAAATCGACCACGACGGGAAGCACATGCAGGCGTCCGAAGACGATGGGCGCAGAGACCGTCAGATCGCCCTTGATCGTGCTGTATTCGCCGGCTGCCACCCGTTCCGCCTCTTCGACGCGGGCAAGGATCTCCTTGGCAGCCCCGACATAGACGCGGCCGGCCTCGGTCAGCTGGATCCTGCGGTTGGTCCTGGTGATGAGTTGCGCGCCCAGATGCGTTTCAAGCTCGGAAACCTTCCGGCTGATCGTGGCCAGCGGCACCTTGAGGTGCCGGGAGGCGGCCGACAGGCTGCCGTTTTCGATGACGGCGATCAGAACCCCCATGGCGTCGAGACGGTCCACTTTTATCCTTCCATAATTCGGAAATCAGACTATCGAAATCGCATTCTACTGCCGAAAATTGGAAAGTCATAGATTGATCTCGAAGGCGGTTCATTCCGAACCGCCGGAGGGCCGTGACGGTTCTCAAGCTCTTCGAGGACATCTCCCATGAAACTCTACCGCCATCCGCTCTCCGGCCACTCGCACAGGGCGCAGCTTTTCCTGTCGCTGCTCGGCGTGCCGCACGAGCTGATCGACGTCGACCTCAAGGCGCGCGCACACAAGGCGCCGGAATTCCTGGCGCTCAATCCCTTCGGTCAGGTTCCGGTGCTCGACGACGAAGGCACGGTCATCGCCGACAGCAACGCCATCCTTGTCTACCTCGCCAAGAAGCTCGGCCGCATCGACTGGCTGCCGGAAGATCCGGCCGCGGCGGCGAAGGTGCAGAAATGGCTCTCGGTTGCCGCCGGCGACATCGCCTTCGGTCCGGCAGCCGCGCGTCTCGTCACGGTCTTCGGCGCCAATCTGGATGCAGAAGGGGCGATCTCCAGGGCCCACCGGGTGCTTGCACAGATCGATGCGGAGCTTGCCGGCCACGACTTCCTCGTGGGCGCAAGGCCGACCATCGCCGACGTCGCCCTCTACAGCTACGTGTCGGCAGCACCGGAAGGCAATGTCGACCTTTCCGACTACGCCCATGTTCGTGCCTGGCTTTCGCGCATCGAGCACCTGCCCGGCTTCGTCGGCTTTGAGAAGACCGCCGTCGGCCTCGCCGCCTGATCCAAGCTCCCCGGGGCGGCAACGCTGCCCCGGCCCCCTTCCAACCGGGACACCCGACCATGCCGGACAACGCACAGCAGAAAAAGCCGGATTCGCCGTGGCACGAAGGCGAACTCGCCATCCAGCGCAGCCTCGGCGTCGCCGAGCGCATGGATGCGACCGGGCGCAATTTCGTGCGCAGCTTCATGCCGGAGCAGCACCAGCAATTCTTCCCGATGCTGCCCTTCGCCATGTTCGGGGCCGTCGACGCGAGCGGCGATGTCTGGGCGACGATGCGCGCGGCAGCCCCCGGCTTCATGCAGGCGCCGGACGCCTGGAACCTCGATATACGGTTGCCGCGTGACAGGGATGATCCGGCCGATGCCGGCATGGAGGACGCGCACTCCATCGGCATGCTCGGCATCCAGCTCGAAACCCGGCGCAGGAACCGGTTGAACGGCGCGATCCTGCGCGATGCCGACGACGGCTTCACGCTCCGCGTCCGGCAGAGCTTCGGCAACTGCCCGCAATATATCCAGCTTCGTCAGTTCGCCTTCGTTCGCGACCCGCACCAGCCGGCCTCGGTGCGCCCGGTGCATGGTCGCGTGCTCGACGCCCGCGCCCGGGCCATCATCGCCAAGGCCGACACCTTCTTCGTCGCGTCCTACGTCGATCGCGACAGCGGCGAGCGCCAGGTCGACGTCTCGCATCGCGGCGGCAAGGCGGGTTTCGTACAGACCGGCGAGGACGGCGTGCTGACGATTCCGGACTTCTCCGGAAACCTGTTCTTCAACACGCTCGGCAATTTCATGGTCAACCCGCGCGCAGGACTGCTGTTCGTCGATTTTGCGACCGGCGACATGCTGCAGATGACCGGCAGCGCCGAGGTGATCCTGTCTTCTCCGGAGGTCGCGGCATTTCAGGGCGCCGAACGCCTGTGGCGCTTCCGGCCGGAGAAGGTCATTTATCGCGAGGACGGCCTGCCGCTTCGCTGGGCCTTCGAGGAGGGCGGCTGGTCTCCCAGTCTCAATTCCACCGGCGACTGGGATCAGGCGAAGGTCCGGCTTGAGGCCGCGGCCCTTGCCGATGCGTGGCGCCCGTTCCGGATTGCCCGCGTTGAGGACGAGAGCACGACGATCCGCTCGCTCTACCTCGCGCCGGACGATGGCGTCGGGCTCATGGCCCATCAGGCCGGCCAGCACCTGCCGATCCGCATCAACGTCGGAGACGGCGAAAGACCGATCGTCAGGAGCTATACGCTGTCCTCGGCGCCGACGGATGGTCTCTACCGCATCAGCGTCAAGAAGGACGGCGTGGCTTCCCGGCACTTGCACGGGCTGATGCCTGGAGACCGGATCGAGGCGCGGGCGCCTGCCGGCAGCTTCACGATCGATGGAACCGAGCGGCGGCCCGCCGTGCTGATCGGCGCCGGCGTCGGCATCACGCCGATCCTTGCCATGCTCAAGCATATCGTCGCCGAGAGCCGCCGCAAGCGGCGCACGCGCCCGACCTGGGTCTTTCAGGCCGCCCGCTCGCCGGAAGAGCGCGCCTTCGATCGGGAGATCGCCGACCTGGTCGCGGAAGGCGAGGGCAATATTCGTCTGGTGCGGGCGCTGAGCCAGCCGGCAACGGCCATCGAAAGCCGGGACTATGACATTGCCGGTCGCATCGATCTCATCCATCTCAAGGCCACCCTGCCCTTCGACGACTACGATTTCTATCTCTGCGGCCCGGCCGCCTTCACCCAGTCGCTCTATGACGGCTTGCGGGCGCTCAACATCGCCGATGCCCGCATCCATGCGGAGGCCTTCGGGCTGTCGTCGCTGACCCGGAGGCCGGACGGCGGTTCTGCCCCGGTGATGGTACCGGCGGCGAACGCCCCGGTTCACGTCGTCTTTGCCAAGTCGAGCAAGGAGGCGCGCTGGCAGCCGGGCGAAGGCACGCTGCTTGATCTGGCGGAGGCGCGTGGCCTGAACCCGGAATACGGCTGCCGCAACGGCAGTTGCGGCACCTGTCGGACGCCAGTGCTGGAGGGCAGGGTGACCTACCCCTCGCAGCCCTCCTTCCCGGTCGGCGAAGGCGAAGCGCTGATCTGTTGCGCCGTGCCGGCGGAGAGCGAAACGGGCAAACTGCATCTTTCGCTCTGAGCCCTGGTTCGGCTATGGATGATGCACCACATCATCAGGCAGTCGACCTCGGCCGAGCGGGATGCGCCATGAACGACCAACAGCTACGCGATATCGTGCTCTGGCTTTCAGAACAGGGCCTGAAGGGACTGGACGAGCCGGAGCTGTTTGCCGGCTTCTGCGAGCAATGTCGGGCAGCCGGTCTCGACCTTGCCCGCGCGCTCGGGTTGATCGACACGTTGCATCCCGAATTCGAGGGGCGCGCGTTCCAGTGGAACGACGAAAGCGAGATCACGCCGGAGGTCATCCAATACGGCTCGACGACCACGGGCGAGGCGCTGCTGAACTGGCAGAATTCGATCTTCTACCACATGCTTTGCGACCGAACCGCGGAGCGCCGCATCCGGCTTTCCTCCGACGAGGGCACCACCTACAACATATTGGACAAGCTGAAAGACGAAGGCCACACCGACTGCGTCAGCATGATCCACCACTTCACCGACCAGGGCCGCGTCGGCGAGATGGACTGTTTCTATTCCTATTGGACGACGCGGAACGACGGTGGCTTCAGCGACGATGACATCGCAGCACTCCGTATCCTGCTGCCAACGCTTGCGCTGGCGGTGAAGGCAGGCTCATGCGTGCGGATCATCAGCACGCTTGCGGACGTTTATCTCGGCGCCGATGCCGGCCAGCGCGTCGTCAAAGGCAGCATTGCCCGCGGTTCGGCCGAACGCATCGAAACGGTCATGTGGTTTTCCGACCTGCGCGGCTATACGCGCATCTCCGACACCGCAGCACCCGACGAGATCATCCCGCTTCTCAACGATTATTCAGGAACCGTGATCACCGCCATTCACGACCATGGCGGCAGCGTGCTGAAGCTGATCGGCGACGGTGTTCTGGCGATCTTCAATGCCGACGATCCGGGGACCGCCTGCGCCAACGCAATCGCCGCCGAACGGCAGCTGCGCCGCATGCTTGCGGAACTCGACACCCGCCGGCAGGCCGAAGGCAAGCCGACCACCGAGGTCTATCTCGGGCTCCATATCGGCGAAGTTTTCTATGGCAATATCGGCAGCCAGACCCGCCTCGATTTCACCGTGGTCGGCCCGGCGGTCAATGAGGTGAGCCGCATTTCCTCGATGTGCCGTTCCGTCGAGCGCCACATGATCATGTCGTCTGATTTCGTCGAAGCCTGCCCGCCGGATGAACGGGTCCACGCAGTCTCGCTCGGCCGCTTTGCGCTGCGCGGCATCGCGAGGGCCAAGGAGCTGTTTACCTGGGATCCGGAATTGCCGGTGGCCTGAGACGCAGCGGCTACTGGCTCATCGCGCCTGCAGAAAGACGCGAGAGGTGGCGATGCTGCAGCTCGATCTGCACCTCGTCCTGAAAAACCAGAACCTGATGGCGCACTTCGTCTTCTGAACATCCGCAGGCAAAGAGCTCATCCGCTAGAGCGCGGCAGCGGCGGCGCCAGAATTGCAGCGCTTCGGCACCGTGCAGATCTTCAAGCTCGGCGGCAGCACTGCGAATGGCATGCAATCTCCTGACCACCGGAAACGGAACAATGGTGTTGGTTTCCGTGGCTTCCACTGATTGATTGCTTGCCATCGTCTCGTTTGCCCCCTGGACTTCGTGCGTTGACGCGAACGCACAAAGACGCCCTACGCGTAGTGATATCGAGCAATGGCTCCGCTTCCGGTGTCCCCAACCGAAGGCGATTTGCTCTGCTGATTCCATTTCTACGAAGCCTATGGTTAACGTTTCCTTCCCACCGGTGCCGAAGTGAACCGATTGCGTCTCGCAGGTGCACGAGACATCGGTCGCGTCACGTGGCCGACACGCTTTCACGCTTTTCTGGGTTGGTTTCGATCCAAAAACATGACATTAAAAATCATCTTTCTATCAGCGCCCATGGCGCCCCCGCCCCCAGTGAGTGCACGTGCATGCTGAAGCGTTTCTTCGCGTTCTACCGCCCCTATCGCGGCCTGTTCATTCTCGACTTTTCCTGCGCCGTACTATCAGGCCTGCTCGAACTCGGCTTCCCGATTGCGGTGAAGCTGTTCGTCGACCAGCTCTTGCCGAGCCAGGAATGGACACTGATCCTGCTGTCCTCCGTGGGGCTGCTGATCGTCTACCTGCTCAACACCGGCCTGATGGCAACCGTCACCTATTGGGGCCACATGCTCGGCATCAATATCGAGACGGACATGCGGCGCATGGCCTTCGATCATCTGCAGAAGCTCTCTTTCTCGTTCTTCGACAACCAGAAGACCGGCCATCTCGTCGGCCGCCTCACCAAGGATCTGGAAGAAATCGGCGAGGTCGCGCATCACGGTCCGGAGGATCTGTTCATTGCCGTCATGACCTTCATCGGTGCGCTGATCCTGATGCTGATGGTGCATTGGCAGCTGGCGCTGATTACCGCCGCCGTCGTGCCACTGACCGCCTGGGTAACCAGCCGCTACGGCGGGCGCATGACCCGGAATTTTCGCAATCTCTACGGCCGGATCGGAGACTTCAACGCCCGTATCGAGGAGAATGTCGGTGGCATGCGCGTGGTCCAGGCCTTCGCCAACGAGGCCCATGAGCGCAGCCTGTTCGAGACCGACAACCAGAACTATCGCCGCACCAAGCTTGAGGCCTACCGTATCATGGCGGCCAGCACGTCGCTGAGCTACATGAGCATGCGGCTGACGCAGCTGATCGTGATGATTACCGGCTGCTACTTCGTGTTGACGGGCGAGCTGACCAATGGCGGCTTCGTCAGCTTCCTGCTTCTGGTCGGCGTCTTCTTCCGGCCGGTCGAGAAGATCAATTCGGTGATCGAGACCTATCCGAAGGGCATCGCCGGCTTCAAGCGCTTCCTCGAACTGATGGAAACCGAGCCCGATATCGAGGATCGTCCCGGTGCGACCGACGTCGCTGATCTCAAGGGCGACATCACCTACAGCAACGTCTCCTTCGGCTACAGCGCCGAAAAGCCGATCATCCAGAATATCGACCTCACGATCCGCGCCGGCGAGACGATCGCCTTCGTCGGCCCGTCGGGCGCCGGCAAGACGACGATCTGCTCGCTTCTGCCGCGCTTCTACGAAGTGATGGAAGGCGCAATCACTGTCGACGGCACAGATATCCGCGACATCACCTTGTCGTCGCTGCGCGGCCAGATCGGCATCGTGCAGCAGGATGTCTTCCTTTTTGCCGGCACCATTCGCGACAACATCGCCTATGGCCGGCTCGGAGCAAACGAAGCCGACATCCTGGAAGCGGCGCGGCGCGCCCGGCTCGACGGCATGATCGCGGCCCTGCCCGACGGCATGGACACGGTGATCGGCGAACGCGGCGTCAAGCTTTCCGGCGGACAGAAACAGCGATTGGCGATCGCCCGCATGTTCCTGAAAAACCCGGCGATCCTCATTCTCGACGAGGCCACCTCGGCGCTCGACACGGAAACCGAGAGAGCAATCCAGCAGTCGCTCGCCGAGCTTTCCAAGGGGCGCACGACGCTGATCATCGCGCACCGGCTGGCAACGATCCGCGATGCCGACCGCATCGTCGTGGTCGACGGTAGCGGCATTCGCGAACAGGGACCGCATGCAACGCTGCTGGCCGCCAAGGGCGCCTACAGCCGCCTCTATCACGCCCAGGCAGGCGCCGGCTGAGGAGAGCTGTCGGCGCGGCATTGCAAGTGCCGGGAGGGGACGGTACGAACGAAGGCAGACACCGCCCTGCCCTTCGTCGGACCGATCCTTCAGCGCCATGACCACTTCCGAACTCTCCGCTCTCGAACGCGCCCTAAAAGCCCTGCCCCAACACTATCCCGGTCCCGGCGGCGTCGCCGGTGTAGTCCGGGATGGTCAGGTGATCCTCAGCCACAGCTGGGGCTATGCCGACCTGACCGCCCGCAGGCCGATGACGGCAACAACCCGCGTACCGATCTGCTCGATCACCAAGCAGATGACCTGCGCCGTGCTTCTGGACGCCGTCGGCGAACCGGCAAAGCTCGACCGCGCGCTCGACGCCTACCTGCCTCTGCTTGAAGGCAAGCGCCCGACCGTGGCCCATCTCTGTCACAACCAGTCGGGGCTGCGCGACTACTGGGCGCTGACTGTGCTGCAAGGCGCCAGGCACGACGGCGCCTTCCGCCGCGAGGACGCACGGCCCCTGCTCTCCTCCGCGCGGTCGACCCATTTCGAGCCGGGCACGCGCTACTCCTATTCGAACGGCAATTTCCGCATTCTCGCCGACCTCATCGAAGCGCATACCGGGCGCTCGATGGCCGAGCTCTATCGGCGTTCCGTGTTCGGCCCGGCCGACATGCAGACCGCTGCCCTCACCGCCGATACGAGCCTGCCCCCCGACGGTATCGTCGGCCACGAGGGCAATGAGACGGCTGGCTATTTCGAGGCGGTCAACAACATCTACTGGGCGGGCGACGCCGGTGTTTCCGCTTCGCTCGACGATATGCTCGCCTGGGAATGCTTCATCGACCGGACGCGGAATGACGAAAACAGTCTCTATCGCCGCCTGTCCGTACCGCAGACCTATGCCGATGGCCGCCCGGCCCATTATGGGTTCGGCCTTGCGCATGAAAAGATCGGCGACGTCGCCATCACCGGCCATGGCGGCGCGCTGCGCGGCTTCCGCAGCCGCAGGCTCTACGCGCCCGCTGAGCGCCTTTCGGTCGTGGTGATGTTCAACCATGAAGCCGACGCCCATGCGGCGGCGACCGCACTGATGAAGGTCGCCCTTGGCCACAGCGACACCGAGCCAGCGACGGGCACCTGGGATGCCGACGGCACCGGCAGCTATCTGGATCCGGAAACGGGCCTCGCACTCGTCACCAGGCGCATCGGCAAATCCCGCGTCGCGCTGAACTTCGCCACGGGTGCCGAGACGCTTGCGGTCGGTCCGGATGGCAGCGCGCAGTCAGCGGCCGTTACCCTTCGCGTGGAAGGCGCCTCGCTGCACATGGAGCGCCCGCGTGAGAACCTGACGGTTCACGCCGCGCGCATCTCTGGCGCCGCCAAGCCTGATATCGCCGGCCGCTACCATGCGGCAGAACTCGACGCCCATCTCGACATCGTCTCCACCAACGGTGTCTTCTATGGTGGTTTCGACGGTTCGCTTGGCAGAGGCGTCATGCACGCCCTGCGGCCGCTCGCCGAAGATGTCTGGCTGCTGCGCTGCAAACGCTCGATGGACGCGCCGGCACCGGGAGACTGGACCGTAGTCGTTTCGCGTGACGCAGAAGGCAAGGTGACGGGGCTGACGATCGGCTGCTGGCTCGCCCGGCGGATCGACTATAGCAAGATCGGCTGATGTCGAGATCGCGCCGCCGGCGATGCTCGCAAGCGGGACCATGCTGCACAAGATGACCAGCA
This sequence comes from Ensifer sp. ENS06, assembly GCF_014852205.1. Lineage (NCBI taxonomy): Bacteria > Pseudomonadati > Pseudomonadota > Alphaproteobacteria > Hyphomicrobiales > Rhizobiaceae > Ensifer > Ensifer sp. ENS06. The sequence continues at coordinate 246,814 of NZ_JACVBC010000003.1, forward strand.
ACCGGAAGACCAGAACGTGAAACAGAAGCGACCGACAGCCGCCCGAGATACCGGCCGCCGCCCCACGGCCGATACGGGAAAACGCGTGACGGTCGCCCGCGCCCTTTCCAAGCTTGGTTACTGCTCGCGCACGCAGGCCGAGAAACTGGTGCTTGAAGGCCGCGTCAGCATCAACGGGCGCAAGGCAACTGACCTCACCGCATGGGTCGATGTCGACAAGGACCGTCTCGCCGTTGACGGTAAGGCCGTGCTTGCCGAAGAGAAGGTCTACCTGATGCTGAACAAGCCGCGCGGGCTGGTGACGACCAGGCATGACCCGGAGGGCCGGCCGACGGTCTTCGACTGCCTGAAGAACATCGACTCCACCCATCTGTCGCCGGTCGGACGCCTCGACAAGGCGAGCGAGGGCCTTCTGCTGTTCACCAACGACACGGTGCTTGCGCAGCGGCTGCTCGATCCGGAAACCCATGTCGGCAAGGTCTATCACGTGCAACTGACCGGGCAGATCGACGACGCGCAGCTTGCGCAAATGGTCGCCGGCATCGACGAAGGCGGCGAGATGTTGCGGGCCGCCAGGGCCGAACGCCTAAGGGTGGGCGGCCGCAACATGTGGATCGAGGTGGAACTCGAAGAGGGTCGAAACCGCCAGATTCGCCGCATGCTCGATGCGCTCGGCTTCGAAGTGCTGCGGCTGCTGCGGGTTTCGATCGGGACGATCGCTCTCGGTGATTTGCCGAAGGGTGCTGCGCGTAACCTCACCGCCGACGAAATCGCCGATCTGAAGCGGCGCACCGGCCTCTAGGCCCTTCCCGCGGCGCGCAGCCAAACGCGCGATGGGTGGAAATCCACCCACGCGAGCACCGCCATGTTTCCGAATCCACCCAAAGCCGATCCAGGCTCCTGACAAATGCGTCGGATCGTGCGGACAGCCCGTTGTCTGTGCTAAGATTGCGTCCGCAAATGGGGGCATCCAGCACCGGCGTGGGAGGAAACCTTGCCGGCTGGCCATATTTCATCCGGGAGGAAGAAGATGAAAACCCTCAACGCATTGCTCGGCGCCGTTGCCGCCCTTTCCATTTTTGCCGTTTCCGCCAACGCACAGACCTACCCCGAACGTTCGATCACCATGGTCGTGCCCTTCTCCGCCGGTGGCCCGACGGACACGGTTGCGCGCCTGGTTGCTGAATCCATGTCGAAGGACCTCGGCCAGCAGATCATCGTCGAGAACGTCGGCGGCGCCGGCGGTACGCTTGGCGCCGGTCGCGTCGCCCAGGCCGATCCGGACGGCTACACCGTGCTGCTCCATCACATCGGCATGGCAACCAGCGCGACGCTCTACCGCAAACTCGCCTATGACACGCTGAACGCCTTCGAATATGTCGGCCTCGTCACCGAAGTGCCGATGACCATCGTCGCGCGCAAGGACCTCGAGCCGACCGACCTCAAGGGTCTCGTCGAATATGTGAAGGCGAACAAGGACACGGTCACCGTCGCCAATGCCGGCATCGGCGCCGCCTCGCACCTCTGCGGCATGATGTTCATGAGCGCCATCGAAACGCCGCTGACCACCGTTCCCTACAAGGGCACCGGTCCGGCGATGACCGATCTCCTCGGCGGTCAGGTCGACATCATGTGCGACCAGACGACCAACACCACCAAGCAGATTCAGGGCGGCACGATCAAGGCTTACGCCGTCACCTCGCCCGAACGCCTCAAGGTCTTCCCGGACTTGCCGACGACCACCGAAGGCGGTCTGCCGAACCTGCAGGTTGGCATCTGGCACGGCGTCTACGCGCCGAAGGGTACGCCGGCTGAAGTGACCGAACGCCTGTCGAAGTCGCTGCAGGTGGCGCTCAAGGATCCGAACGTGGTTGCCCGCTTCGGCGAACTCGGCACCGAGCCGTCTTCGGACGCCGACGCCACCCCCGCCGCGCTGAAGACCAAGCTCGAAGGCGAGATCGCCCGCTGGAAGCCGGTGATCGAAGCGGCCGGCCAGTACGCCGACTAATCCACCGCTCATCGCGCCGCGCTCTCGAGCCATCTCGGGGCGCGGCGGTTCTGACATGGGCATGTTCCCGACGGTGTCCGGACAGGCGCCGTCAACAGCGGTTGACAGCTGTCAACGCGACGTTGCCCAATGTGCGAACCCGGCGCGAGCCGGCAATGCCAATGCGGGGGGCCGACGACGCCTCGGCCCGGCTACCCCGCGAAAACAAATGGGGACACGATGAAATCACTCTCCTTCGATAGCACCAATGCGCTCTGCGGCGGGATCCTGACCGCGGTCGGCCTGTTCTTCGCCTGGCAGGCCTTCAACCTCGAGCTCGGCACGGCCTTCCGCATGGGACCCGGCTATTTCCCCCTCGTGCTCGCGATCATCCTGACGCTCCTCGGCATCGTGATCCTCGTACAGTCCACCCGCGTCCAGGGGGAGCCGATCGGCGCGATTGCGCTGCGTGGCATGCTCTTCATTTTGCCGGCGCCGGTTTTCTTCGGCCTCACGGTCCGCGGTCTCGGCTTCGTCCCGGCACTGTTCTTCACGGCACTCATCGCCTGCTTTGCCTCCGGCCGCATGACGCCGCTCATGGCTTTGGCGCTCTCCGCAGCGCTGACGGCCTTCTCCGTCGCCGTGTTCAGCTATGGTCTCGGCCTGCCCTTCCAGCGCTTCGGCCCCTGGGTCCAATTCTAGGAGACGCGCAATGGATCTTTTCAACAATCTCGCGCTCGGCTTTGTGACCGCCGGTTCCCCCGCCAACCTGCTCTTCTGCCTCATCGGCGTGCTTCTCGGCACCCTGATCGGGGTCCTTCCGGGCATCGGCGCAACGGCAACCATCGCCATGCTCTTGCCGATCACCTTCCAGCTCGAGCCGGTCTCCTCGCTGATCATGCTCGCCGGCATCTATTACGGCGCGCAGTATGGCGGCTCGACCACGGCGATCCTCATCAACATGCCGGGCGAATCGTCGTCAGCCGTCACCGCGATCGACGGCTACCAGATGGCCCGCAAGGGTCGGGCCGGCGCCGCCCTGGCGATCGCTGCCCTCGGCTCATTCTTTGCCGGCACCGTCTCGACCTTCCTCGTCGCGGTCTTCGCACCGCCCTTGACCGAAATCGCCCTGAAGTTCGGCGCTGCCGAGTACTTCTCGTTGATGATCGTCGGCCTCGTCTCCTCGATCGCACTCGCGCACGGGTCGATCGTCAAGGCGCTGGCCATGGTCGCCCTCGGCCTCCTGCTCGGCCTCGTCGGCACCGATATCTATTCCGGCACGCCGCGCTTTACCCTTGGCATCCGGGAATATGCCGACGGCCTGAACTTCGTAGCGCTCGCCGTCGGTGTCTTCGGCATCGCCGAGATCCTGCGCAACCTTGAAAACGAACGCACCCGCGAGGTGCTGATGGCCAAGGTCACCGACCTGATGCCGACCAGGGACGACTTCAAGCGCATGTTCGCGCCGGTCGTGCGCGGCACCATCATCGGTTCGGCGCTCGGCATTCTGCCCGGTGGCGGCGCAATCCTTGCGGCCTTCGCTTCCTACACCGTGGAGAAACGAGTCTCGGACCACCCCGAAGAGTTCGGCCACGGTGCGATTGCCGGCGTCGCCGGTCCGGAAAGCGCCAACAATGCGGGCGCGCAGACCTCGTTCATTCCGCTGCTCACCCTCGGCATTCCCGCCAACCCGGTGATGGCGCTGATGATCGGCGCGATGATCATCCAGGGCATCGTGCCTGGTCCGAACGTCGCAACCGAACAGCCCGCCCTCTTCTGGGGCATCATCGCCTCGATGTGGATCGGCAATCTGATGCTCGTGGTCCTGAATCTGCCGTTGATCGGGCTCTGGGTGAAGCTGCTCAAGATCCCCTATTACGTGCTCTTCCCGATCATCATGGCGTTCTGCTCGATCGGGGTCTACAGCGTCAACTCCAATGTCTACGACCTCTATGCCGTCGCCTTCTTCGGCCTCGTCGGCTACCTGCTGTTGAAGCTGCGCTGCGAACCCGCTCCGCTGCTGCTCGGCTTCGTGCTCGGACCGCTGCTCGAAGAAAACCTCCGCCGCGCCATGATCCTATCGCGCGGAGACCCGACGACATTCGTCACTCGACCGATCAGCGCCATCCTGCTTCTGATCGCAGCCCTGGTGCTCGTCGTCGTGTTCCTGCCGAGTGTGAAGGCCAAGCGCCACGAGGTTTTTGTCGAGGAGGATTGATCCCTGCTCGCCAGTTTCGCAACAATAACAATATAATTCAATAGGTTAATCGCCGCGCCCCAATCGGAGGCGCGGCGTTCTTCTGGCTGCGGCATTCTGCCCCTGCGCGGTTTGCCACATTGAGCTTTATCAAGCCGGTCGCCTATCTCTGCCCCATCGAAACAGGAACGAGCCGGGGCGATGACACGTCGCGAGAAGACCAGATGGAACAATGCCGTGCGCATGCTTTGCGCCGCGGCGCTGTTCCTGCTTGGTTTTGCCCATCTCGGCCCTGCCCTGGCCACTCGCCTGCCGGCGGCCGAACTGGCGCTCTATGCCCTGCCCGACGGGTCCCTGCCCGATTTTTGCCAGACCGGTTTGGGTGAAGACGGCAAAGACCAGCCCGGCCATAAACATGTTTGCAGCGCCTGTCGGTTCTTCTGGGTGCTGCTGACGCCGCCGGACGGTTCTTTCAGCGAGCGCCTGGAGGCAAGCCGCATACCTGCGATCCGGGTTGCGGCAGTTCGACCGATGCCACAAGTTCACGCGCCCAATGCCCGTCCGCGAGGCCCGCCACAGGTCGTCATCCGGCTTTGACCTCCGTTGACAGCTGTCAACATCCTCCTTCGACGCCGGTCGGCATCGGGGCATCACGCCTCCTTGCGTCGGTCATGCGGACGTTTTTCATGCCAGAAACCCTGATCACCACTGCCGCGCCAGCGGCTCCCCCTCGCGCGTCCTCGATAAGGCCGCCTCGCCCGGCCTCGCGTAGTCGTGTCGTCGGCGAAAACCTGACCCTGCTCTATGAGGGCGGACGCAACCGCGCGCTCTACCGTGTCGTTGACGGCTGCGTCGTGCTTTCGCAACTTCTCGACGACGGTCGCCGCCAGATCACCGACGTGCTCGGACCGGGCCGGCTCTTCGGCTTCACTATCGACGGCCGCAACATCGCCACCGCCGAAACGCTGAGTATCGCGCGCATCGAGCCTCTGGGTGACGCGGATCTCAACGCCACCAATCCGGCCGTCGCCAGCGAGTTGAAGACGACGCTGCACCGCATGCAGATCCATGCCACGCTGCTTGGTCGCAAGACCGCCAGCGAGAAAGTCGCCAGTGCGCTGGTGGAACTATCGCGCCTGTTCAATCGGACCGGCCGTAACGGCGCTGCCCGGTTGAGCTTTCATCTCCATCTCACCCGCGCCGACCTTGCGGATTGGCTTGGCCTTACCGTCGAAACGGTCAGCCGCTGTCTCAACCGTTTCAAGCGCGAGGGCCTGATCGACTTCAGCCACCCGAAGACAATGCGTGTCCTCGATCCCGAACGCCTCGAAGCGACCGCAGGCTTCACCCGACAACAGACCGGCGAGACGACACGCCCTTGAATAAAACCCGCGCCGCCTGTCCCCCCAATGCGGCCACCCACGCGAAGGAAAAACCATGATTGCGAGACTTGTCTACCACGTGCCGGTGTTCGGCTGGATGCTCAAGGAGGCCGTGCAAGGTTCACAGACGGCCAAGGTGCTGTTTCTGATCAACTGCGCGCTGCTCTGGCTGCTCGCCATCGTCGCCTTCGGTTACCCGGCGATCATCATTCCGGCATTGACGCTGGTGCCGGTGATCTTCGTTCTGTTGATCGTGATCACGATGGGCTGACGCCGATACGGCCCGGCGGCAAGCTTTCCGCGCTGCCGCCGGTTCAAAGCACGCCCCAGCCGCGGTAACGCCCGCGGCCGGTCATCTCGCGGATGCCAAGCTCGCGAACGAGGTTCAGCGCGCCGCGCGGCGTCACCCCGACATGCTTGGCGACCAAAGCTGCCGATACGATCGGCCGCGACAGAACCAGGTCGATCAAGGCCGGCAGACTGCTGTTGGAACGACGATCGCGAATGCGCATTTCCATCTGGGTCTTCGCAAGCGACAGCCGGTCGAGTTCCTTGAGACCGAGATCCGCCGTCACCGTCATCGCCTCCAGAAAGGCGCTCCAGCGGGTCAGTGCGTCCTTGGACCTCCGTCGCTCATAGCGGATGGTCTTTAGCCCGGTGTTGAACGACAGCAGGTGCGAGGTGACCTTGCCTCTGGAGCGCAGGTAAGCACCGACCAACAATGACCCCAGCCAATGCTGACGGCGCAGAGGCTCCCTCCGCTCCCAGGCATCGAAGAGCAAGGCGGCTCCAAGACAGGGCGGCAGCTGATCTGCCGCTGCCACCATCTGGCGCCATTCGTCAAGACGCGCTTCCTCATCCCACTCTTCGTCGAAGAGCAGGCCGAGCTGTCCCATCGGCTCGCGGGCTGTCGCTAACGCCGTCCGTTCTGCGACTTCCAGCGTGTCCTGGTCATGCGCATCGAGCAGGCGTTGCGAGCGAGCGATGGCGGCGTCGATGGCCGCGAATTCGGCCGCCATCGGATTGCTGTCGCCGTCGTCCTCCGGCTCGCCACGCTCCGGCTCACGATCGACACCCGCCGCCTGACGTGTTTCGGCCGGCGCAAGTGAAGGGATATGGAGCTCCGGGGCCGGGCTTTGTTCGCCGCTGAGTGTTGCAAGCCCCTGGGCAGAAAGGGCCCAACCAGGCTCGCCGAGCCAGATGCGGCGGCGGACTTTCAGGACCGAATGGGCGATGGTCAACTCGTGGGTCGGCGCTCGGGCGTCCATGTGCGCATCGTGCAGCACAAGATCCTCGACATGAACGAGTTCGCCGGCCACCCAAAGTGCTGCAGTCGCATCGAAGAAATGCCCGCGCTCGCGGTACCCGTCTTCGACGACATGACGGTTCGTGCGCTCATCGAGCCGCGCCAAGGCGTCTTCCGCCGAAATCATCAGCGGGATCAGCGTTGGATGGTAGGGATCGGGAGACTGGTATCGCATTTTGAGAATAAACGGTTCCTGCGGATGTGGAACGTAGCACGAGAATCACTTCCCCCACAGGCAGGAGACGCTTTCTCCACCGCTTGAAGACCGGCAAGCTGCGCCACCTGATTTCGCAAACGACGACGGCGAATATTTCTATTCAAACAGGACTTGCATGTGTCTCGGCGCACGCCAATGTGTTGACAGCTGTCAACCGTGTTGATGTCTCGTCTATCAACGCCAAACCCGGTCAGTGAGTTGAGTACCATACTCGCTGTTTCCCCCAGCCATGCCGTGTTCGCAATCACGCGGCAGTGAGATCCAACTATGCTTGGTGCTTTGTCGCTTTAGTTTACCCTTTCGCGACCCAGCTTTTTGGGGGGAGGGCGCTCGGCTTTAAACCAGTAACCTGTTGCCAGCTGGCAACAGCCCGCGAGTTCGCCACCTGAACGGATTCTGCCGCTAGAACGGGCTCTAACAAGGGAGGACGCTCAATCATTCGGCTCGAGATCGAGAAATTCGAAGTCTTGTACGCTGAGTCCGCGCAACGGAACTGAACCGCTCCTTCCTTTCCAAAAGAAGGAGAAACAGCAATGTTTTCTGATGGGTGGCCAGAGTCTGAAAACAATCTCAGACGTAAGAATAACGTAGAGATGTCAACGAATCCCTGCACTTACAGTGTCCCGCATTTCAACGTCACAGACAAGCCAAAGCGTTTCCGCGAGAGGAGACGCTCATGCCCCCTGTCGCTGTTCATCCGCTCACGGCGACCACTCCGGCTTGGGCTCGCAAGCGCGCCGACAGCATCGCCGACACGGTGAATGTCTGGTTTCTCGCGCGGCGCGTCAGGTCCCGCAGATAGCCCCCGGCCGAATGAATGTGCTCGGACCGTTCAAGAAGGCAGGCGAGTACCGTTGCCGTCGTTTCGGGACCAAGCACCGTGCACGCCTCGTCGTAGGCCTCCGGGCTGACGCCGAGCATCGTCCTGACAACGGTTGCGGCTAGGAACATGTCCCGCCAGTTACCAATTCGCCCCGCTGGTCCATAGTCACGGATCTGCGGGCAGGCTTTCAGCACCACCGGCAGCGCGCCGATATGATCGTGAAGGCGAGAAAGGCCGGGCGACTTTGCACTGCCTGCAACGGTATCATCATCCGCAGTGCATGACGTCTTGGTGCCAGCCAGATCCGAAAATGCCGCTTCAGGTCTTTCACAAGCGTTTTCAGATTCAGATTGATAATCGGATTCTGAACTCTGTATGTGCCGCTCATACTGGCGTTCATTGGCAGCCGTATTCTGCGTTTTCAGCAAGTTTTCCAGGTAATTAGTCAGATTGTCGCGGAGTGCCGACAAAACGGCGAGGGCGCGCTCCACTTCGGTGATCAGCGGCTTGCGCGACAGTGCCGTGTAGACCGCCTGGCACTGCGTTTCCGCTTCTTCCGCTTGGAGGACATCGGACTGGCGCAGGAGCTCGACGAACTTGACGACGTCGCGCCGGCAAAGGCTCAGACGTTCGCGCATCACCTGCAGGTAGCGACGATCCGCTTCCAGCCGTGCCGCTTCCGCTGCGAACTCGGACGCCCGTGCAAGCATCGGTGCGAGATCGAAGCCAAAGGCCTGGCCGATCGCGCCCTTGCGGTCACGTCGGGCGTAACGCTTGCCATTGGGACTGTCGCGCCTGAGGATGAGCCCAGCCTCGACAAGCGCCGTCAGATGCCGCCTCAGCGTCGTCTCGGCCATGCCGTGCGTACGGAGCGAAAGCTGCGCATTCGACGGAAACACGACGAGGCCGGCGGCCGGGTCGAGTTCGCTCTTTGGGTAAAAGGACAGCAGTGCGTTCAGCACCGCAAGCGAACGGTCGGAAACCCCAAGGCTTGTCTTGGCGGCACACACCGTTCGAAACAATTTCCACTTGTCGACGCTCCCGTCGTCGACGGCCGGAGCGCTGGAAAGTTGGTATGCCAACATCCCAAGCGTCATCGACCGCCGCCCGAAGGGCGTCGTGACAATCCCACGATCCATTCTTCTTCACCTTTTCCAAGGCAAAAGAAATCCGTTCGCCGAAACGACGTTGAAAACTCTTGACACCGATTCGCGGAAATGGGATTCTCTAGTTGCTACACGAGAGAAGGGTTTCCGCAGCGCTAGTCGTTCGGAAGCCTTTTTCTTTTGCTCAGTTAGTCTCCTGTTTCCTCTTGATATTCGAGGTACAGAGATTTGAGCCTCTGCCTCACGAAATCTGCAAAGCCTGGTGCCGTCTTGCTGTTGAAGGCAAGCGTCGTCTCGACGTCCGTTTCACGGATACGCACCGGGGTTGTGTTGTCTGGCGCCAGCCATGGGATAGGCCGGGCACGCGCCCTGGAGGCGCTTAAGAAAGTGCACAAGGCGTCGAAACGCTGATCGCTGCCGGCCTTCTGGAATTCTCGGCTTTGCGTGAAGGCGGCTGCGGCCTCCGGCTTGCCATCTTGTGCGAGAAGCTCAGCGAGTTCAAACCAACGGCGCCGTCCGATCGATGGTGCCGGTCCGATGGCCTCGACCAGCGCAATCGGTAGCCGGCGAACAACAGAAATCATCTTCGACAGGGCGGCTTTGTCGACACCCAGCGCCGACATGATGATCTCACGCGAAAACCCGCGATCCTCAAGGCGGCTGCCAAAGAGCGAGCGCTCGATGAAGGAGAGGTCGGAACGGGTGTTGTTTTCCTGTCCCTGCGAGACGACCAATTGCTCGTCATTGAGATTGCGAACGACCGCACGAACACTGCTACCGATGTCGCGGGCAGCAGCCAGGCGGCGATGGCCGTAGGCGACCTGGTATCGCCCCTCGATGGTTGGATGCGGCCGGACCAGGATGGGCACCTGTTGTCCGTGCTCTCGCATCTGTTCAGCGAGGCTCAGTTGCGCGTCGGCCGCAATCCCGAGGCGATCGACGATGAAGGATGCGTCGATGAGCGCCGGATCGAGTTCGACGACCGCTTGCCCTTCGGCAAGTTGCCGCTCGAGCTCCTGGGCGCGTTCGACCTTCTGCGTGATGTTCGACAGCGACCGGGTGATGCCACCGACAGCAGTCGGGGGGCGGGCACCGGCCATCAGCCCGGCGATCGGGCGGTCGTTGCCCGGTGCGCCGTTGGCATCGTCGACGCGTTCCTCCGATATCCCGATCAGGTTCTTACGGGCCATGGATTACTTCCTCCCCCAGACCTTGCGGACCAGGTCCTCGATCTCGCCATTGACGAGGTTGAGAGAGTCCATTGCGCGGTCGTAGGTGCCGCGGACAAACTGCGAGCGCTCGACTTCATAAAGCGTTTGCTTCGTTACGCCGGCGTCGGAGATAGCTGTCGACTTCACCATGGCGTTCTGCAGCATGCGATTGCCGAAAATGGCGCGCATGAAACCGGTCATCTGGCTTTGAGGGCCGTCGTTCGGCTCAAACCGTGTTCCGAGATAGCGCATCCAGTCATAGCTGGTGCGGCCACCGGCTTTTTCGACGACGCTCATCAACTCACTCGTCATCGACAGGAACTGCGACATCGACATGACGTCGAGCATCTGCGGATGCACGGTGATCAGGACGGACGTTGCGGCACAGAGCGCCGACATGGTGAGGAAGCCGAGCTGCGGGGGGCAATCGATGACGACGATGTCGTAGAAGCTCTCGATATCGGCGAGCACATCGCCGATGCGGGCGAAGAAAAGGGTTTCTGCAGCCCCGCCCGTCATCATCGCCTTCGGCGTTTCGTGCTCGAATTCCATGAGTTCGAGATTGCCGGGAATGAGATGCAGATTGGCGGTGTAGGTTGACCGCACGATATCGGCGATCGACCGCGGGGCGTCATAGCGGATCGCGCCGTAAAGCGTCTCGCCTTCTCCGACATCCAACTCCGGTTGATGGCCGAAGAGGGCGGAAAGCGAAGCCTGCGGATCGAGATCGATCGCGAGCGTGCGGTAGCCGCGAAGTGCCAGATATTGGGCGAGGTGGGCTGAGGTCGTCGTCTTAGCCGACCCGCCCTTGAAGTTCATCACAGACAGGACCTGCAGCTTTTCATCGCCGCGCCGGTGCGGGACATATTTGCCCGACTTGCCGCCATCGTCGAGAACGCGGCGAATGCGTTCGATGTCGGAAACGGCATACATGCGCCGACCGTTTGACAAGGGCGCTGGGCCGTGGCCCTCTGAGGCCACCTGCCTCAGATAGCCTTCGCCGATTCCGATGAAGGCTGCCGCTTCGGCAGGGCTGAAGAGACGCATCTGCTTTTGCGCTTGCGGGGGAAAGATTTTCTTTTGGTGCTGCTGCAGCTGATGGGCAAGTTCCAAAGCGTCGGCAGCCAGAAGCGTCGGCAGATGCTCCTGTGCGTCCTGGCTTTGAATTTTTTGCTGCAACATTGATATCCCCGAAAACTGCGCAAAAATCGTCATATCCGGACAATATGCGCAGATGCACTATGCTCCGATTCGGCGCGGTTTTACAAATGCATAGCGTTTTGGCGGAGGTGCTGCCCTTGCGGTGGAAAGCGAGCTTGTGAAGCGGTCGAGTTGTCCGCGGACAACTTCCCTTCGGGCACGTTCGCGCATCTCCAATTAGAGCATAGATTTAATAGACTATTGACAGCAGGTCTGATTGTGTCAGGATTGTGTTAAGTTGGCGATTGGATGCATGGAGCTTCCTGATGTTCTATCTCGGTGGAATGACCCTTGGCTATCTTGAGCCGCCCCCGCCTTTGCCGAAGGCGATGAAGGCAAAGCGGCAGGCGGAAGTGGATGTCGCCTCGACGACGCTCGACAAGGCGGCGTGCGAAGAGTCCGATCGTAATCAGGAATGGGCGCGCGCGTTCCTGACGCCGTGGCACCTCCTTTACTGAGGAGTGAGGCGTGGCGCCGAACTGCGCCGCCCAAGCGTTGACAGCTGTCAACGGCGAGAGCCGTTTCAGCCGCCGTGGAAAAGCGCAAATCGGCGAGGGAAGGGCTGTTTCGCGGCGGCGAATTGATTAAGTTCGCTGTCATGGACACCAAGCAAGATCGATCCGTTTCAAGTGACCCGCCTGGCGATGCGGCCGACAATCAGGGGCAGGTGCTATCGCTGCACCAGCGCATCCTCGGTGACGTCGAAGGGCGCATTCTTTCCGGGGAGTGGCCACCCGGACACCGCATCCCGTTCGAGCACGAACTGACCGAGCAATACGACTGCTCGCGCATGACGGTGAACAAGGCCCTAACCGAACTCGTCAAACGCGGGCTGATCGAGCGGCGGCGCAAGTCGGGAAGCTACGTTACCTTTCCGCAGGTCCAGTCCGCCGTCATGGAGATCCACGACGTTAAACTCGAAGTCCAGTCGCTGGGGCTCGATTACAGCTTCCGCGTGGATGAGCGAAAAGTGCGCAAGGTCGAAGGCCGGGATCGTGAACGCCTGGATCTCCCGAGCTCGGGCAAGCTGCTGGATGTAACGTGCCGGCATTTTGCCGGCTCGCGTCCCTTTTGCTTCGAGGAGCGGTTGATCAGCCTTTCTGCGGTTCCGGAGGCCGAAGAGGAAGCATTCGAGACCGCGGCGCCCGGTTCGTGGCTGCTCGGCAAGGTACCGTGGAGCACGGCCGAACACCGCATTCGTGCCGTGGCGGCCAGCAAATCGGCAGCGCAGGCGCTCGATATCGCCACCGGCACAGCCTGCCTCGTCATCGAGCGGCGGACCTGGAGCGGACGGGCGCCGGTCACGCATGTGCGGCTCACCTATCCCGGCGACCGCCACGAACTCGTTGCGCAGTTCGCGCCCAGCCCCATCGGCTAGTCGAAGGATCGGTTGTCCGCGGGCAACCGATGAAGCAGGCCCTCGATCGGCGGTTCCGCGCCGATTATCCTGCGGCGAGGCGCAGCTTCGGTGCCGGTTCGTTGCCGGAAAAAGCGAAGACCTCGATGGGTTCACCGATGCCCCTGACCGGGTAGGCGCCGAGATGCTCCATGCTCGAGGCGCAGCCGGCCAGCTCGACGAAGGCGCGCGACAACAGCACCGGGCGTTTGGTTTCCTTGGTCAGGCTCTCAAGCCTTGAGGCGATGTTGACGGCGGGGCCGATGACGGTGAAGTCGAGCCGGCGGCGCGAGCCGATATTGCCATACATCACGTCGCCGACATGCACGCCGATGCCGTAGCCGAGCGGCTCGCGACCTTTCGAGAGGTTGTCCTGGTTCAGGACGGCGATGGCTGCCTCCGCCTCCCGGATCGCCTGGAGCAGATTCTCCGCGGCGTCGGGGTTGCTTAGCGGAAAGATTGCCAGCAGCCCGTCACCCATGAATTTGAGGATCTCGCCGCCATGGCGCTCGATCGGTTCCGACATGGCGTCGAAATAGGCGTTCAGCAGTTCGATCACGTCGTCGCGCGGCCAGAGATCGGAAAGCTTTGTGAAATTGCGCAGGTCGCAGATCAGGATGGCGGCACCGACGGTGACGCCGCTGCCCCGTGTGGTGGCGCCGGCAAGGATCTGTTCGCTCGCGTGCGGGCCGACATAGGTTTCGAGCAGCGTTCGGACGAAACGGTTCTTCAGCCTGATTTCACTAACCAGCGCCAGCGCCGGCACGATCTTCGCGAGAAAGGCCAGATGTTCGTCTTCGAAGCCGCCCTTCCGGTCGCTGGCAAAGGTGACGATGTGGCGTTTGCCGAGCGTGTGCTCAAGCGGCCAGGCGATGTATTCGGTCAGGCCCTCGGCCCTGAGGTCAACATAGAGCGAGCTCTGTTCCTGCTCTTCCGTCAAGTCCTCGAGGTTGGTTCGAACCTCGGTGCCACCGTTATTGATCACGTAGAGCGGGCTGTTGAGGTAGAGAGCGGTGTTCTGGGTGCCATAGTCGTAGAGATCGATTTCGCCCTCGGCCAGCCCCTTGCGCCACAGGATGCGAGCGCCGAGCCATTGCGGATGGTTGATGCGGAAGTGCAACGTGGCGCGCGCAACCGGAATACCGGCGCCCTGCAGCCGTTCGCCCAACTCGACAAGGATATTGTCGATGAAGCGCTCGTTGCGCGTTTCGATGATCAGCCAGTCGAGCACGCCTTGGCGTCGAGCCGGAAAGCTGCCATCCTCGGGTGAAGGCGAGGGGGCCTCAGATGGGGTCTGCATTGCTGTTCTCCATGGCGCTCAAGCGGGTGAAGCCGCGTAAGCCGAACGATGTATCGCAGCAAATGTGGAGCATCGGCACCGCCTTGATAAGGGGCAACCTGAAAAGCTTTTGAGAAATCTGGGGCGACATGCCGCCGCTTCTGTCAGACGATCGGGCGTGCCGGCGCGGCCGCAGGCCGGCTTCCGTCGATCAGCGGCAAGTGCAGGCGCACCCGCGTGCCACGCCATGGACCGGTGAGAATGTCGATACGGCCGCCGTGGAGCCGGGCGATCTCACGCGCGAGATTGAGCCCCAGCCCGGCGCCGGTGGAGCGCGGACGCAAGCGATAGAAAGGTTCGAAGACGCGATCGCGCTCCTCTACCGGAATGCCGGGGCCTTCGTCGTGGATTTCGAGCCCGCCGGCGGCATCGACCAGAACGGTGATCGTGCCGGCACCGCCGCCATGTTCGATGGCGTTGCGCAGAAGGTTGGCGACAGCCTGCTCGATCTGCCGCGGCCGCGCGCTGACCAGGGCGCCCGGCGCTTCGGCTTCGAATGCCAGCTCGTAGCCGGCTTCGAACGCAAGCGGTGCGAAGTCCGCTGCCATGACCCTCCCGAGAGAAACGAGGTCGACCACCTCGAGCGGGCCGCCGGCATGTTCGAGGACTTGCCGGTCGAGAAGCTGCTGGGCGAGATGCGACAGGCGCTCGATATCGAGCCTCAGGCGGGTGGTTTCGGGGTCTTCCTGCAGAAGCTCGGCGCGGGTCCGCAGGATCGCGATCGGGGTGCGCAATTCATGGGCCGCATCGGTCAGGAAGCGGTTGCGCTGGTCGTATCCCTCTCCCAGTCGCGCCAGGGCCCGGTTGAAGGCCCGCACCAAAGGGGCGATTTCGGTCGGCACTTCCTCGGTTTCGAGCTGCACGGCGCGGTTGTCGATGTCGATGCGCCCTGCCTGGTCGGCGGTCGAGACGAGGCTCGCGAGCGAACGGCGCACGACGGCCGGCGTCGTCAGCAGAGTGGAGACGCCCATGACCAAGACGATCGGCAAAAGGAAGCAGAGCACAACAAGCACGAGCGTCGGCATGACCTCCATCCACGCCGTCCTGCCGTCGAGGTCGCGCGCCATATCGACATTGATGCTGATCTGCACGTCCAACGGCTCATTGTCGCGGCGGGAGGAAACGGTCGCGGCGAGGATCTGGACCCGGCCGGCTTCGGTCTCGACATTGTGGAGGACAGCGTCCGGAAGCGTGCCGCCTTCTTCGAAAAGCAATTTCGCCCCCTCCACCCGTTGCAGCAGGTCGCCGCCGGCTTCTTCATAGGGGGCAGGGACGTTTCCGTAGCGCACGACCTGGCCGGCGGCGTCGCGGACGATGTACCAGAGATTGGGATAGGACTGGCGAAGCTCGCGCAGGTCCTCGGTCTCGTGCACGGCCAGCACGCCGTTCGCGTCGCGACCGACGGCGCGGTCGAGCACATCCAAGGCGGCTTCGTTGTCGACGAGCAACCGTGGCTGGGCGATGAACACGCCCAGGAAAAGCAGGCCGATGAAGACGAACAACGTGGCCGCCTGCAGGAGGATCAGCCGACGGACGAGGACCCATTGCAGCGAGCGCGGACGAACCTTGATCATGTCGTCGCGCGCAGGAGATAGCCGAGATTGCGGATCGCCCGGATTTCGACGCCGGCGCCGACGTCGTCTAGCTTGCGGCGCAGGCGCGAAAGATGGGAGTCGAGCGCGTTGGATTCGATCTCGTCTTCCATGGCGTAGACCGATTCTTCCAGCGTCGCCCTGAGCACGGTTCGGCCGGGCCGCCGCATCAGCGCTTCGAGCGCAAGCCGTTCCCGGCGCAGGAGGTCGAGAGGCTTGTCGTCGACGGCGGCCTCCCGGTGGCGGAAGTCGTAGATGAGCCGCCCGACCTTGGTCTGCTCCGATTTGAGCGTGACCGGACGGCGCGCAAGCGCGCGCAGCCGCGCCATCAGTTCCTCGACGGCAAAAGGCTTGGAAAGATAATCGTCGGCACCGGCATCGAGCCCGCTGACCCGGTCGTTGATCGATCCCAATGCCGTCAGCATCAGGATCGGCGCCTCGACGCCAAGGCTTCTGAGCTTCGGGATAAGATCCAGCCCCTCGCCATCCGGCACCCGGCGGTCAAGCACGACCACGTCATAGGGCCAGAGTTCGGCAACGGCCTCGGCGTCGGCGAGCGTCGAGACATGATCGACGATCACCTGGCGCCGCGCCAGGGCAGCCTTGAGGGCCGAGGCCATCTCCGGCTCGTCTTCCAGCAGCAAGATGCGCATGCCACTTTCCCTTCTGTGCCCGCATCTATGCGGGTCGCTGATCCGTCACGTCGACTGCCCGAGGCGTCACTCGCATTCCAGCTTCGGCTGGCGGAAGTTGGTGATGTACCAGCGGCCGTGCTGCATCCGGGCGTAGAAGCTATAGAAGCACTCCTGTTCCTCGACATAGCCCGGCGTCGAATACTCCTCGTAGCGCATTCCGCGCCGGGTGTCCCTGATTTCGCCGCTGGATGTGCCGGAGACGACATTCGTTGAGATCTTGCGCCATTGATAGGCGCGCTCGTTCCAGCCGAGATCGAGAACATTGGTGGGCGGACCATAGTCGATGATGACGGATTCGACCGGCTGGCCGATATAGGTCTTCATCGTATCGGATGCACAGCCGGCCAGCAGGGCGGCGGTGGCGGCGAAGCAGGCGAGGGTGCAAAACCCCTTAATGGAGAGCATGACGGATCCCGGTTTTCCTGCAGCGCCAGTCGTCCACGGGACGCGCGAAGCCAGCAGTTGTCGTTGACGTGCCGCCCGTCCGGAACGACTGCGATCCGGAGCGATGCGACGGCTGACCGGGAGCTAAAGGGCCAAGATTACAGGGGCATTGCAGGGCCGGCGCAAAGCTGGCGAAAGCTGCGCCGACGAAGCCGGTGGCGGGGGCAACGGATGTCGTTACTGCCGAAGAAGCGCTGCATACTTCCTAGGCAGCGCGGTCTGTGTCACGTGTTTGCGCTACCTTGGGATCAGCCGCGTAAACCAGGCCCGGCTTGACGATCCACTCGCCCGTGCGAAGTGCCAGTACATCAAAGCCGCCGCTCACCAGGCGCGGTGCCACGCCGACGAAACGATAGACAAGGCCCTCTCCGTCGCGCACGGATTCCCGTATCGGACAACTGCCCAGAGAGCCGATAACGTCGCCCTCGAACGCGACATCCACCAGCATGAAATATTCCGTCGGCAGACGGCGGCTGGCTCTGGAGGAGAGTTTGAACCCGTTTGTGAATTTCATAGTCTTGCTCGTCTGTGACGCCTTCGGAACCGGACATGCCGGTACTGGCAAGCGTCTGCGCTGTTCTGTTGCTTTCGCGTCCGAAGCCGGGTGGGTTGCCGCCAACGCAAATCCGGCCGATCACAGGAAAGGTGAATGCTGCGGCACCGGGTGTTGCGGCGCGGCACGTCTCAAGCCATCCAAAAGCGGCACCAGCATGGCAGCATGCCTGAGGCAAAACGACCTACAGGCACATTGCCGCCCGCTGCTTCTATCGCGCGGATCGGCATAGGATTTCGCCTGGGAAGATGGGATGGGAAGATCAGAAAAGCATAAGGGGAGGGAGTGCAGTGCGCTTGGATGATTGCGCGCGACGCTAGCAGAGCATCGCGGTTTGAGCTGGACGCAACTCGCCGCCAAACAGCGGGCTGAGGGTCGGTTCGGAGAGCAGGAACCCTTGCACGTGCGTTGCCCCGGCGCCTTGCGCGGCCTCAAATTGTGCATAAGTTTCAACACCTTCGACCACAACGACGGGAGCGACGCAGGACGCCAGACCCACCATGTGCAGAAGGAACCGCTCCGCGTCGGGACGTCCGAGCCGCAGGAAGAAGCCGTCGATCTTCACGATGTCAACGGGCAGGGACAAAAGTGCCTCCGGCGTCGAAAATCCCGTTCCGAAGTCATCGACGGCGACCCGATATCCAAGCTCTCGTACGCTTCGAACGAAACACCCGGCCGTCGGGAGCGCTGAGATCGGCAGGCTTTCGGCGAGTTCGAGCACGAGGCGCGATGCCAGCCCCCGATGGGTCGACAGCAGATCCAGGAGCAGCGTCCGGTTACGTTCATCGCAGATGCTTTCGACCGAGATGTTGCAGCCGAGGTCGCCGGTTGGATGATGCGCCAACCAGTCGAAGGCGAGCGTGAGCATGTGCCTGTCCAGCGCAGCAATGCGGCCGGCCGCCTCCAGATAGCGTATGAACTCGCTGGCGGTCATGACCTCGCCGTCGGGTCGGATGATCCTTCCCAGACACTCCGAATAGAGCACGGTGCCGACATCGGCGACGGCATTGACGTGTTGAAGTGAAAACCCGACGCGCCCTTCTTTTGCTGCGTGGTCGAAGATTTCCACAACACGGTCAAACATTTAAACTCCATTGGCTTGGACGCGGGTCCGGATGCAGCCACCGGCTCACCAAGTGAGCCGGTGGCCAGTTCCTCGTTATTGGGCGGTCTCCGGCTCCGGTTCGACAACAACCACCGTCTGCGGCGGCAGCGTGCCGCGGATTTCGTCGATCTTGCCAACGGCGGGGCCGACCCCGAGAATCCCCTTGGCTTCGTCGACCATGTCGTCGGTTACCACGCCATCCTTGGTGAAGCCCGCTAGCGCCTGGCGCAGCGCTTCGTCGCTCAGCGCAGGATCGGCTGGGATGGCGTCGACGCCATTTTCCGCCTCGAACTGCGCATAGGCGATTGCGTAAGCGGAAACGGCCGCCATCTTCGGATCGTTTGAATTGAGATAGGCGTGGTAGTTGCGGTTGAGCGAGTTGAACCCTCGCTTAGACCCGGGCGCCACAACGGGATCGACTACCGGATCGACCACCGGGTCCGATGCAACCACGACCGATTTGGCGGGTTTCTCGGCTTTTGCCGATTTGGCTGCCTTGGTCGCCTTGGTCTTGCTGCCGGAGGTCCCGGATTTGTGCTGCGATTTTCCACTGGACTTGCCAGTGCTCGTTTCCTTGCTTCCGCGGGAAGTGTCGGATTTGCTGTGGCCGGAACCGCCACCGTGGCTCCCGCCATTGCCACCACCGTTGCCCCCGCCGTTACCGCCGCCGCCACCATTGCCACCACCGCCGCCATTGCCGCCTTTGGCGTAGGCGGAATCGATCAGGCTCAGGGAACCGGCAGCCATTGGCGCGACTGCCAGCGTCAGCGCCATGATGCTCCGGGCGATCAGCTTCGTCACAGGCATAGAAATCTCCTCATTTCCAACTGGTCGTTCTCATTTGCTTACGGATCGAGACACGACGTTCGATGTGAAGACGATATCTGCGCCTCCGAGACGGCGCCATCGGCCCCCGACCATTGCCTTTTCGCCTAGGACCTAGGTCCTATTCCGCAGCATCAAAGGTCCGAACAGTTCGGTCGCGATGGCTGCGCCATTGACCCTGTCATGAGAGTGGTTAGGTTGGCGCGGCCTTGCTACAATCGTCGCGCCGCACGAGCCGGCGGCCCGATCCGAGAGACCTGGTGCGCGTCCAACAGCTTATCACCCGCTGGAATTCTCAATCTCTAGCCACCCAGTTCCTGCTGATCGGAGGAGCGGTCGCCGCTTGTGCGATGGTTCTGGTCGGCGCCTTCGTATCGAACAGGATCGAAGACGCAGTCACCCGGAATTCCGCCGCAACGACGGCGCTTTACGTCGACAGCGTGATCGCGCCGTTGCTGCCCGATATGCAGACGAATGAAGTGCTCGATGAAACGGTTGCCCGTGCGCTGGACGAGACCCTTGGCCAGGGCGCGCTCGGCGAACGCCTCCTCTCGTTCCGCCTTTGGCGTGCGGATGGCACGCTTCTCTATTCGAGCGACCAGGCGGCCGTCGGCACCAAGGTGGAGCCAAGCGAGGAACTTCAGACGGCATTTTCAGGCAAAATGGTCGCCCGCTTCGACCAGGCCGGGGATGGGACGGCGGACAGGGCTACGGCCGAGCCGGCGCTTGCCATCTACAATCCGGTGCTCCAGCCCTGGTCCGGCCAGGTGGTGGCCGTGTCGGAATTTCACGAGGTGGCCAATGATTTCGAACAAAGCCTCAATCAGGCGCGCGCACACACCTGGTTGGCGGTCGCAGCCTTCACGCTTGCCTTCTTCGTCGTGCTGTCGGCGATCGTGCTTCGGGGCAGCAAGACGATCGAGAGCCAGCGGCATGCGCTCGCCCAGCGCGTCGACGAGCTTTCGGCATCGCTGGCGCAGAACGAAACGTTGCGCGGCCGGCTGCAGCGCGCATCGCAGCGCGCCACCGCGTTGAACGAAAGCTATCTGAGGCGCATCGGCGCGGACCTGCATGATGGCCCCGCCCAACTCGTCGCCTATGCTTCGCTAAGACTGGGCAGCGAGACCTTGAAGCGCGACGCGACGCCGGCGGCCACCCGTGCGCGCGAGATCGGCGCGATCAAGGCGAGCCTCGACGAGGCGATGCAGGAGATCCGCACAATCTGCGGCGGCCTGGTCCTGCCGCAGATCGAGACGGCCGGACTGGCAGAGATCCTGCAGCGTTGCGTGAAGGCCCATCAGCAGCGCACAGGGGCGGCGGTCGAGCTCGCCCTGGCCGATCCGCCGGACCGTCTGTCGCAGGCGGCAAAGATCTGCATCTACCGCTTCGTGCAGGAAACCCTCAACAACGGCTACCGGCATGCCGGCGGCGTGAGGCAGCAGGTATCGCAACGAACAGTCGGCGACCGTGTCACCATCGAGGTCGCCGATGGCGGACCCGGATTTGATCCGGACAAAGTTCCGCCCACAAGTCTTGGTCTTGCCGGCCTGCGCGAACGGATCGAAAGTCTCGGCGGAACGTTTGAGCTCATCATCGAGCCGACCGGCACCACCGTTCGCATGACGACCAGCGTCAAGGAGATCTGACAATCATGACGTCAAGGATACGCGTTGCCGTGGTCGACGACCACCCTCTGTTTCGCGAAGGCGTGACCCGGAGCCTGTCGGAGATCGAGGGGTTTGAGATCGTCGCCGAGGGCAGTTCGAAGGACGACGCGACCGGGATCGCGCAAAGCCTCGGACCGGATGTGATGCTCATGGATATCTCCATGCCGGGCGGCGGGCTGGAGGCGATACCGGCGATCCTGGAGGTCGCTCCGTCGCAGAAGATCATCATGCTCACGGTTTCCGAAGACGGAGACGACGTGACCACGGCGCTCGACCGGGGTGCCACCGGCTATGTGCTGAAGGGGGTCGGCGCCTCGGCGCTCGCCGAGGTCATTCGCACTGTCGCTTCGGGCGAGCGTTACGTGGCGCCGACCCTTTCGGCCAAGCTTTTGTCGACGAAGGGCCCGGCCCAGCCTGGAAAATCCGGTCTGGTCGCAACCCTGACGCCCCGCGAGAAAGAGGTTCTGCACCTGGTGGCCGCCGGCATGAGCAACAAGCATGTCGCCATCGAGCTGGACCTGCAGGAAAAGACCGTGAAGCATCACATGACGCAGATCATGACGAAGCTCGGGGTCGCAAACCGCACCGAAGCGGCAATGGTTCTGCGCGACGCGCGCGAGCTTTAGTCTCTGAGACCGACCGATACCGTCGCACCGCCGACGCTGATCGGCGGCGCGTGCTAATGCGCCAGGGTCTCCATGCGCTGCTTGTCGGCTGATGTCGCGCGCCGGTTGATGATCGTCCGTCCGCGGGCATCCTTCATGATGTAGCGCCCCTTCCTGACTTGCTCGGTTATGCCGCCCTTGTGACGGATACCGGTTTCGCCATCGTCGGTGGCGTCTTCATTTGCACGGGAGGCCTTGGAGTTTCCGCCGGAACGGTTTTCGTTGGAATTCCCGTTTCCATTGCCGTTGCCACCGCCATTGCCGTTATTGCCGCCGCCGTTCCCGTTCCCTCCGCCATTACCACCACTATTTCCACCGCCGTTGCCGCCGCCACTATTGCCGTTCTTGGCGAGGGCGACCGTCTCGGTCATCGACAGGCCTGCACGGGTCAGATCGAGCTTGTAGGGAAGGGTCGTCACCAACAGGACCGCGGGCCAGAAGAATGCAGCAAGAAAAATCCGGCGATTGGGCATTTCAGTCCTCTGGCGATGTCGCGGCACAGGGTGGGCACGCTCCGGCGGATACCGGCAAGCTCGACTTTGCTCATGGCCGGCATGGCCAGTCAACGCGCGTCTGCGCTGGTTACGCTTTCCCAGACCTTTCCCCGGCGACGGCCGGACAATCGTCGGATTCCCTTAGGACCAAAGTCGGGTTCAATGCGTCGTCGTTTGGCGGCTGTGGCCTGCGCTCTTGCCGAGCAGCGACCGTGGCGTGACGGGTAGTCAGGCGATGGCGCGATTGAAATTGTCATGCACGCCGTTGCATCGTTTCATTTGGCCATATTCTCGACACCGAGATCGTTGACGTCTCCGGCAGGCTGGGACCACCCGGCGCTCATCGAGCGCCCGCTCCTGCGCCTCTTCGGAGGCCCGGGGGCGGGCGTTTTCCGCCTTTTGAAAGATCAACACTTGTCACACGACAAATCGACCGGGCACGTCAAGAAACGCATCGTGCTGCATTTTCCGGGCTTCGAGCCGCTGGATGCCGTCAAGCATCAGGCGCGCTACAAGCGATCGGCGGTCAAGACGGCGAGACTTCAGGATTTCGATGTTCAGGTCGGGCAGGTGGAGAGCGAGGGACCCGGCCGCTATTTCGACGTGGATAGCCAGGGCGCCTACTGGCAGACGGCCAGCCGCGTCTACATCTTCGATCACGACGAGATCGTCCGACGCCTGAATGGCCGGGGCACGCTGCATCGAATGGTCGCGGGCTACCTGAGCGCCCTGCGCGTCGTCTGGGAAGGCGGCGCATTCGGCTACTTCCGGCATGCCTGGCGGTTCGGCCTGTTCTTTCTCTTTCCGTTCCTGCTGGTGGCAATTGGCGTCGCGGGGAGCGTGTTGATCGGCACCGCCCCCTACTGGCTTGCGCTTGAATCATCGCTTCTCGTCCTGAGCGCGATCGTCGCCTACCTGGTCTTTTTCAAGCTGTTTCTCCCCTGGTCGGAGCGGTGGCATACCCTGCATCTCTTTTCCGACTGGGAGCTGGCGGTTGCCGTTGCACGTCTGGAAAAACCATATTTAAAGCAATGGGTTGAAGACAGCCTGGCATCCGTGCGGGCCGCGCTCAACGAACCGGCCGACGAGTACGTCATCAGCTCTCACAGCATGGGCTCCAGCATCGCCACCCAGGTGATCGGCGCCCTGGTGGAGCGGGAGCCAGGCCTCTTTGCCGGAAAACGCATCGTCTTCGTCACGCTCGGCGGCGCGATCCTGCAATGTGCGCTGCTGCGCTCAGCCGAAGTGTTGCGCGCGCGCGTCGGCGCCATCGCCCGGGTGAAGGATATCTTCTGGTTCGACGTCCAGTGCCTGACCGACGCGATCAATTTCTACAGATGCCAGGTGGTGGCGCTTGCCGGACACGGCGATGCGCCTCAGCCGCCCATCGTTTACATCCGGCTCAAGCATATGCTGTCACCGGAGCGCTATGGCCGGATCAAGCGCGACTTCCTGCGTGTGCACCGCCAATACGTGCTCGATGCCGACGTTCGCGCGCCCTTCGATTTTACGATGATGACGGCCGGGCCGCTCCCGGCCGCCTCATTCGCCAACGCGGCCTGAAGGCAAACAGTCCTGTCGGGGCAGGGCTGTTGCTTGCCGCTCACGTACTCAGCACCGAGAGACCGCTCTCCCGGTCGAACAGGTGCAAGCCGTTTGGCTCGATTGTGAAGGATACCGCTTCCCCCGGCCTGGGGCAGCCGCTGGCCTTGACCAGTGCGCCAATTTCCTTGCCGGCAAACAGAAAGGTCACGAGCGCGTCGTTACCATGAAACTCGACCAGGTCGGCGATGCCCTCGACACGATTGAGCCCGCTTTCCGCCGGCGCCAGGTCGGCGGGACGTATGCCCAGCACCAGCGTCTGGCCATGGCGAAGCGTGAACCTGTCGTCCGAGATCGCGAAGCTGCCGCCCGCACTGCGCAACAGCCAGCTGCCTTCGGTCTTTTCGGCCGTCACGTCGATGAAATTCATGTTGGGTGTGCCGATAAAGCCGGCGACGAAGAGCGTGCGCGGACGTTCGTATATCTCGGCGGGCGTTCCGACCTGCTCGATCGCGCCACCCTTCATCAGGACGATCCGGTCGGCAAGTGTCATCGCCTCCAACTGGTCGTGGGTCACATAGATCGTCGTGGTCTTCAGCTTCTGGTGCAGCCGGGCGATCTCGACCCGCATGTGATTGCGCAGCTTCGCGTCGAGATTGGAGAGCGGCTCGTCAAAGAGGAAGACCCGCGGCGTCTTGATCATCGCGCGGGCGATAGCGACGCGCTGCTGCTGCCCGCCGGACAGCTCGGTCGGCTTGCGGGCGAGATAGGGCTCGAGGCCGAGCGTTCCCGAAACAGCGCGAATCCGCGTATCGATCTCCGCCTTCGGCACCTTCATGCGCTTCAGTCCGAAAGCGATGTTGTCGTAGATCGTCATGTGTGGGTAGAGCGCATAGTTCTGGAAGACCATGGCAACGCCGCGGTCGCGAGGCGGCAGGTCGTTGACCGCCCGCCCGCCGATCGAGACGATGCCGCCGGATATGTCTTCGAGACCGGCAATCATGCGCAGCAGCGTGGACTTGCCGCAGCCGGATGGACCGAGAAACACAATGAATTCATGATCGGCGACATCGAGGTTGAAATCCTTGATGACATCAACGGCGCCGTATTGCTTGTCGACATTGGAGCAGACGATGTTCGCCATGGCTCAATCCTTCCCACTGTCCATGTGGATCTGTAGTTTGATATCAGTCGGTCGGGCGGATGCGGCCCGCTCGAATGCCCTGATGCTGTCTTCGAAGCGGAAGGTTTCAGTGATCAGCGGCTTCAGATCGACCTTGCCGGACGCGATCAATTGCAGGGCGCGGTCGAAGATGTTGGCGTAACGAAACACCGTTTCGATCCGGACTTCCTTGGAGATTGCGCCCGGAACGTCGAATTGTACCGGTTCGACCGGCAGGCCCACCAGAACCACGGCACCGCCCGGGCGGACCAGATCGAATATCCCGGAAAAGGCCTTGGCGCTGCCGCTCGCCTCGAAGACGAGATCGGCGCCCCAGCCGCCGGTTTCCGCGGCGATGACATCGGCAAAAGGCCGCTCGGCGATGTTGACCGGGATGATGCCCGGATACTGAGCGGCGATCGCCAGCTTCTCCGCGCTGAAATCGGAGATGAAGACACGGCTGCAGCCACCGGCAAGGGCTGCGAGCGCCACCATGATGCCGATCGGCCCGCAGCCGATCACCGCGGCGACATCGCCCGGTGCAATCCGCGCGCGGGCGGCTGCCTGCATGCCGATGGCGAACGGTTCGACCATCGCGCCTTCGGCAAAGGAGATGTTGTCGGGAAGCTTGTAGGTGAAGGCGGCGGGATGGACTGCGAAGGGAGCGAGCACGCCATGAACCGGCGGCGTTGCCCAGAACCGCACCTTGGGATCGACATTGTAGATGCCGAGCTTGGAAGCCCGGGAGGTCAGTTCTGGAACACCCGGCTCCATGCAGACCCGGTCGCCGACGTCGAGCGTTTCGACATTGCTTCCGACCGCGACGACGGTGCCGGCCGCCTCATGACCGAGCACCATCGGTTCGCGCACCACATAGGGGCCGATGGCGCCGTGGGTGTAGTAGTGTACGTCGCTGCCGCAGACGCCGACCGTGTCGATGGCGATCTTGACATCATCGGGACCAAGTTCCAGCGGGAGATCGATCTCCCGGATTGCGAGCTTGCCTTTTTGCTCGAGGACCAACGCTTGCATGAAGGATTTCCTTGTTTTTCCAGTCTTGGGATTCATTGGGTCTTGCGCTTGAAGGCGCTGTTGAGCATGCCACTTAGAACCCCGATGAAGAGCAGCGGCGGGATGGAGAGCAGCACGACGGAGGCGTTGAGGATGCCCCAGGGCACGTCGCGACCGAGTTGCGTCAGCTCCGAGGCGACGATCGGCAACGTCTTGGCGTCGGACGTCGTCAGCATCAGCGCAATCAGGAATTCGTTCCAGACGAGCACGAAGGCAAAGGCGACAGCTCCGATCAGCGACCGAAGGGCAATCGGCAGCGCGATAAGGAAGAAGATCGCATAAGGACCGTAGCCATCGACGCGGGCAGCCTCCTCGACTTCCTTCGGCACCCGCGCAAAGGCCGGGACGCTCAGCCAGATGATGGTCGCGAGCGTCAGCAGCGAATAGGTGACGATCATCGACAGGCGGGTGTCATAGAGGCCGAAATCGAGCCAGATCACCATCAGCGGAATGGCGATCGCGACCGGCGGCAGGAAGCGCAGCGACAGAACGAAGAACTGAATGTCGCGGGACCAGCGGTTGGGATAGCGCGCGATCGCATAGGCGGCGGGCAGGCCGAGAGCGGCACCGATCAGCACCGCAGCGCCCGATATCAGCAGCGAATTGACGAGGCCGGCAAAGACGCTTTCGCGGCCGAGCACATAGGCGAAGTTGTCGAGCGTCGGCTCGAAGAAGAAGAGCGGGGTCGGTGTCACGATGTCGACCCGGTTCTTGAAGGCATTGAGCGCGGTCCAGAACATCGGAAACACGGCAGAGAAGGCGGCGGCGGCAAGGATGAGCCGGCCAATGAAGCGGCCAAGGGCGTGGGCGGTCATCACTGAACCCTCTTCCAGATGAAGGTGAAGGCGATCGAGGTGGCGATCATCATCAGAACCGCCATGCTGGAGGCGTAGGAAATCCGGCCGGACTCGATGAAGCCTTGCGAGAAGGCGTACATGTCGAGCGTTTCGGTCGCGATGCCGGGGCCGCCGCGGGTCATTACGTAGATCAGGTCGAAGGCGCGCAGCGACTCGATCATCTTGACGAAGGCAAGCGAGATCAGCGGCGCCTTCAGCATCGGCAGCGCGATGAAGGCGTAAATCTCCCAGGTGCGGGCGTGGTCCAGCCGTGCCGCTTCGAATGGCTGGGGCGGCAGCGTTTCCAGGAGCTTCAGCACGATGACGGCGAAGAACAGGCCCCATTGCCAGACATCGACCAATGCGACTGTCGCAAGTGCAGTCGCCGGATTGGACAGGAGATCGAGTGGCTGACCGGTGATTGCCTTGTAGGGATAGGTGGCGATGCCATAGAGCGGATGGAAGGCGAACTTCCAGACGAAGGCGGCCGAAACGCGTGGCAGGATCACCGGTACCAGAAACAGGAGCGCCAGCAGGTTGCGCGTGCGCGGCGAGACGCATTCGAACAGCAGGATGCCAAGGCCGACGGCGATGGCGAGCGTTATACCGACGGTCACGGCTTCCCAGGTCAGGGAGACGCCGATCGCATTGATGAAGCGGCGGTCCGAGAAAAGGTCGATATAGTTGGCGAAACCGACGAAGCTGCCGTCCGGACGGCTGAGTTCCCGGTTTTGGAACGATATGTAGATCGCATAGGCCGTCGGCACGAGGGCGAGAACGGCAAGGATGCCCATGGCCGGGGTGAGGAACACCGCCGGCAGGCTGTTTTTCTGCTTCATGTGATCAGTCCTACGGCTGGGCTTTGAACGCCCCCGATGGTGCGGGCCACCGGCGGCTTTGCCGGCCGATGGCCCTTGGGAGGAACCGGCTTACTGGCTGCGGGCAACCAGGTCTTTGGCGAAGCCGTCGAGTTCGTCGAGGCCTTCCTTGATGTCGGTGCGCGTTCCGGTGATCAGCTCCTCGAGGATGATGCCCCAGCGGTCGCCAAGATCAGGCCATTGCGGGTTCTGCCAGAAGTTGACGGCGGTGACCTTGCCGGTATCAGCAAGCGCCTGGCCGAGATCGGGGCCGTAGAGCTCGGCGAATTTCGGGCTGGTCATGATGCTGGTGCGATTGAGTTCGCTGAACTGTCCGGCTTCGAGCCGCCGGGCCTCGTTTTCCTTCGAGGTCGCCCAAGCTACGAACAGACCGGCGCAGGCCTTGGAGGCCTCATCCTTGTTGGCCTTCATGCCGATTGCCAGACCATGGCCGTAGCCGCCGCCCGTCAACGGTGCCGGAGGCGGCAGGTAGCCGACCTTGCCGGCCACCTTCGAGGACTTCGGATCGATCGCCATGCCGACGAGCGGGGTGGATTCGATCAGCATCGCCACCTGGCCGGAGGTAAAAGCACCAACCGCCTCGTCCCAGCCGCCGGTCTGGCTGCCCGGTGCCGAGTACTTGAAGAGTTCGAGATAGGTCTCGGTCGCCTTGACCGCCTGTTCGCCGTCAAAGACCGGCGTCTTGCCGTCGAACCAGTTGCCGCCGAAGCCCTTGAAGAAGGGCATCCAGCGCCAGACATTGGCGCCCGAGCCGCGCTGGCCGCGAAGGGCTGTGCCGTAGATACCCTGGTCGGGCTGATTGAGCTTCTTCACTGCGGCAACATATTCGTCGAGCGTCTTCGGCGGCGTAATGCCGGCCGCCTCGAGCAAGTCCTTGCGGTAGACCATGAGGTCCCCGCCGCCAGTGACCGGCGCAAACCAGACCTTGCCGTCATAGGTCGCGACCTTCTGGCGGCCCGGATCGAAATCGGCGTAGTCGTAGTCATCAGGATAATAGTCCATCAGCGGCGCGACCCAGCCGGCCGACGCAAATAGCGCCACATTTGCCTCGTCGATGTAATAGACGTTGTACTTGCCGATGGTCGAGGCGTCCGCCTTGGTCTTGGCGCGGCGGTCGTTTTCGTTGAGATAGTCGATCTCAAAGGATGCGCCGCCCGAGAGCTTCTCGAATTCGGACTTGTAGTCTTCGAGCAGCGTCAGGCCGTCGCGCGGCTGGGCGAGCACCTTGATCGTGCCGGAGCATTCGGCAGCGACCGCAACAGTCGTCAGGCCTGTGGAAAGAAGGCATGCGAAGGCGATGCTCGAAACGAGCGTTTTGGCTTTTTTCATTGTGAAAAGACCTCCCCAGGTCTGCGATGCGCGCCGGATACTCCTCAGATCCAGTGCGTTTTCCTCATAGCGAACCGTTTCGCTGGGTTCGATGATAGGCCTTACGCTCTGCCGAACTAGCGTGCGCGATGCGGCAATTCTGTACTTTCTTGCAGAAAATTTCCAGATGCCAGCCGTTTGCAGCGCAGCAAACGCAAGGATTCATCGCCTGGGTGGGTGAAACGCGCCTAAGAACGGGAAGTACGACGCTGGCCTGTCAGCCGCCTGTAGGCCGAAGGCGTCATCTTGTGCTGGCGCAGGAAGGTGCGATTGAAATTGGAGATGTTGAGGTAGCCGACCTCGAAGCAGATGTCGGTGATCGGGACGTCGGTTTCGGCAAGCAGCTTGCACGCCTGCCAGATGCGCAGCTTGTTGACGTGGTCGGTAAAGGTGTTGCCGGTATTCTTCTTGAAGAAACGGGAAAAGGCCGTTTCGCTCATGCCGGCCTGCCGGGCAAGATCGGCAAGATGAATGTCGGTGGCGATGTTCTCGTAGATGAAGGCCAGAGCGCCGCGCAGCACGTCAAGCGATTGTTGGTCGAGTTCTGGCGCGAATTCCGGCGAGGAGAGCAACTCGTATTCTTCGGTGTTGACCAGCAGATCGAGCAGCTGGATGAACAGCGAGAAGCGCGAGAGCCCTTTCAGGCTGCCCATACGTTCGATCAGATCGGCGCCCTTGGCGCGGGCTTCGTTATGAAACACCAGGCCGCGCTCGGCGCGGGCGAAGAAGGCCTCAAGCTCGGCAAATTCCGGTAGGGCGTCGGTGATCTCGCGCATGCGATCCGGGTGGAACTGCATGACGATGTCACGGCCTTCGATAATCTCATCGGGTTCGGTAACCGTTACCCAGTCATGCGGCAGGTTGCTGCCGATGACGGTGAGATAACCCGGACCGAACTGGCCGATATGATCACCGACGAAGGCAAGGCCCGAGGCCTTGCGGATGAGATGGATTTCGATCTCCGGATGGAAGTTCCAGACGTTCCGTTCCCAGGGATAGTTGTCGAGACGCCATAGGAACGTCTCGTTGACGCCGGTGACGATGTGCTCGAAGGTCGGCGGGTTGGTTGCCAGCGAAGCGGGCTTTGCCGGCGCGCGTTTTGGGCCCCGCGCCGTACTCATCGCCTGACCCTCCTTCGCGTCGTGTCGATCGGTCGTCTCCTTTGGAGAAGGAGCGGCTGGCTATTGCACCCAAGCCGCCCCGTTTTCCGGACTATGTCAGGCGCGTTCGGCCCAGATCTTGGCGAGCTCGACCAGCGTCTTTACGCTGCGCTCCATGTCCTGGCGGCTGACCCATTCGAGCGGCGAATGGAAGGCGTGGCCGCCGGCGAAGAGGTTGGCCGAAGGCAGACCCATGAAGGAGAGCCGCGAACCGTCGGTGCCGCCGCGGATGCTGCCGCGCACCGGCTGCATGCCGGCCCGGCGGATCGCCTCGATGGCGTTTTCGACGATCTCCGGATGGCGGTCGAGGATGGCCTTCATGTTGCGGTACTGCTGCTTGACCTCGAAACTGTAGGTGGAGCCCGGATAGGCCTTCATCACGTCCTTGACGATGCCTTCGAGCATGGCTTCCTTCGAGGCAAGGCCCGCCTCGTCGAAGTCGCGCACGATGAGGCCGAGCTGCGCCCTGTCCATCGAGCCGGTCACGCCGGTCGGATGCACGAAGCCGTCGCGGCCCTCGGTGCCCTCGGGCGAAACCTCCCGCGGCAGCCGGCTAATGATGTTGCCGGCGATCTTGATGGCGTTCTCCATCTTGTCCTTGGCAAAGCCCGGGTGGATGGCGACGCCATGAATGACGATCTCGACGCCATCGGCGGAAAAGGTCTCGTCCTCGATATGGCCGGCGGTTTCGCCATCGACCGTATAGCAGAATTGGGCCCCAAGCTTCTTCAAGTCGACCTTGTCGACGCCGCGGCCGATCTCTTCGTCGGTGGTGAAGAGCAGCTTGATCGTGCCGTGCTTGATTTCGGGATTGTCGACGAGAACTTGAGCGGCCGCGACGATCTCGGCAAGCCCGGCCTTGTCGTCGGCGCCGAGCAGCGTCGTGCCGTCGGTCGTGACGATGTCATTGCCGATCTGGTCGTTGAGAACCGGGTGGTCGGCGACGCGGATCACCTGCTGCGGATCTCCCGTGAGCCGGATATCGCCGCCCTGGTAGTTGCTGACGATCTGCGGCTTGACGTTCGTGCCGGTGAAATCCGGCGCCGTGTCCATGTGCGAGCACCAGCAGATGACCGGCACCGGCTTGTCCACGTTCGAAGGAATGGTGGCATAGACGTAGCCGTTTTCATCGAGATGGGCGTCGGCAAGGCCAATCGTCAGCAGTTCCTCGACGAGCACGCGACCGAGGTTCTTCTGCTTTTCCGTCGACGGCTGCGTCTTCGACTTGGCGTCGGACTGGGTGTCGATGACGACATAACGAAGGAAGCGGTCGAGAACGGTATCGGTCATGGCGGGAATCCAATGCTGGTGGGCGTCAGACCGCTATACCCCCAGACAGAGACGAGGGAAAGTCGTGACCGCCCAACGCATGCGGTTGGTGGTGGCCCGACTGGCTCCTCCGGTCGCGGCGCAGACGATGCCGATCAGTAGATTTTTCCAGCCGTCGTCTCGGTCTCGCCTCTGGTACCCTTGAACTCCGCTGCCAGCTTCGACGTGGCGCCGACCAGCAGGCCGACATCGTTGCCGACCGCCACAAAGGTCGCGCCGAGTTCTAGGTAGCGGCGGGCAAGGGCCTGATCGGAGGTCAGGATACCGGCCGCCTTGCCGTGCGACTGGATGCGAAGGAGCGCCGCCTCGACTGCTTGCTGTACCTCCGGCGCACCGGGCTTGCCGAGAAAGCCCATGTCTGCGGCAAGATCGGCGGGGCCGATGAAGACACCGTCGACGCCGTCGGTGGTCGTGATCTCGTCGAGGGCGGCAAGGCCGGCGCGGCTTTCGATCTGCACGAGCAGGCAGACCTCGTCATTGGCGGTCTGCAGATAGTCGGGAATACGGTTGAAGGCCGATGCCCGGGCAAGGGCGGCACCGACTCCACGCACGCCATGGGGCGGATAACGCACGGCGCCCACCAGGGCGCGGGCCTGTTCGTCGCTTTCAACCATCGGCACCAGCAGCGTCTGCGCGCCGATGTCGAGGATCTGCTTGATCATCCAGGTCTCGCCGATCGGCGGCCGGACGATGGCGTGGCTTGGCGATGCGGCGAGTGCCTGGAGCTGTGCTGCCAGAAGCGGCACGTCGTTCGGCGCATGCTCGGCGTCAAGCAGCAGCCAGTCGAACCCGGCGCCGCCGCAGATCTCGGCCGTATAGGGATTGGCGAGCGCCAGCCAGAGGCCGATCTGCGGGCGCTTGTCAGTGAGGGCCTGTTTGAACGGATTGCGCGGAGCGGGCATGGTCGGTCCTATTCGAAGAAGCAGCTGACGGTGCCGGACGGGCCGAAGTCGGCGACGATGGTGTCGCCATGGCGCGCCTCGACCGGGCGGATGAAGGAGCCGGCAAGCACGATCTGGCCGGCCTCGATACGGTCGCCGTAGAGCGCCAGGCGATTGGCGAGCCAGGCGATGCCGCGGGCCGGGTGGTTGAGCACGCCGGCGCCCAGTCCTGTCTCTTCGACCTCGGCATTGCGCGAGACGATCGCGCCCATCCAGCGCATGTCGATCGCATCGGGCCGCATCTGTCTTCCGCCAAGCACGATGCCGGCATTGGCGGCGTTGTCGGAGATGGTATCGACGATCGTGCGCGCCTTCTTCGTTTCCGGATCGACGCGCAGGATCCGCGTATCGAGGATTTCGAGCGCCGGCGTCACGTAATCGGTGGCGTTCAACACGTCGAAGACGGTGACATTGGGGCCGGAAAGCGGCGCCTTCATCACGAAGGCGATCTCGGCCTCGATGCGCGGCTGAATGAAACGATTGCCCGGAATGCGCGCGCCGTCCTCAAACAGCATGTCATCGAAGAGCACGCCGGAATCGGGGATGTCGATGTTGAGCGCATATTGCATCGCCTTCGAGGTCAAGCCGATCTTCCAGCCGATCACCCGGAGTCCAGCGGCGATCTTCTTCTTCACCCAGGCGGCCTGCACCGCATAGGCGTCGTCCATGGTCATGTCGGGATGCTGGAGCGACAGCAGTCCGGTCTGGACGCGCTCGCGTTCGGCGATGTCGAGTGCCGTCGCGGCTGCCTCGATCTGGTTCTTGTCGAGCATGGGTCAGGCCTCGTCGGCAACTGGGTTGATGAGCGTGCCGATGCCTTGGGCCTCGACCTCGACGATGTCGCCAGGCTTCAGCCAGATTGGCGGGTCGAAACGGGCACCGGCGCCGGTCGGCGTGCCGGTGACGATGACGTCGCCGGGCACCAGCGTCGTGAAGGTAGAGACGTAATTGATGATCTTGCGGAAGGAGAAGATCATCCGGCTGGTGCGGTCCTGCTGGCGAACCTCGCCGTTCACGCGGGTTTCCAGCTTGATGTCGGCAAGCTGGGCCTCGTCGGTGAATGGCACCAGCCAAGGACCGATCGAGCCGGTGCGGTCGAAGTTCTTGCCCTGGGTGACGTTGAACTTGGCATGGCGCACCCAGTCGCGGATCGTGCCTTCGTTTGAGAGCGAAAGCGCGGCGACGTGGTCGAGCGCCGTCGCCTCGGGGATACGACGACCGCCCTTGCCGATGACGATGACGATCTCGCCTTCATAATCGAGCTGCGGACTTTCCGGCGGGCGGATCAGCGGTTGACTGTGGCCGGTAAACGAGCGCGGGAAACGGATGAACAGCGACGGGTTGGAGGGTGCCGCCTGCCCGTCCTTGTATTCCTCATTGCGGTCCGGAAAATTGACGCCGACGCAAATGATCTTTTCCGGTGCCGGTATGGGGATCTCGTAGCGGATATCGTCGAGCGAAATGTCCGCCGGCAGTCCGGCCGCTTCGTCGGCAAGCCGGGTAAGGGCACCGGCTTCGATCACCTCGCGCAGCGTTGGAAAGGTCGATCCATATCGTGTGCTAAGGTCGATCAATCCATTGCCGGAAACGAGGCCGTAGCCCCGCCTGTTTCCGGCCGAAAAGGTGACGAAACGGGGAGGTGTCATCGGGAAGCCTTCGTTTTTTCGTGTTGTCCGTCGAGCGCGGCGGCGACCTCGACAATGACCTCGAACGCCGTCTCGGCATCCTCTTGCGTCATGTCGAACTGGCCCGCCTGGAAACGGATCGCCACGCGACCATCGGCGCGGGTCTGGGTCAGGTAGATACGGCCGTCGTCATTGATCGCGTTGACGAGCGCGATGTTGTGAGTGTCCGAATCCCCCTGGCTCAGATGGCGGAACGAAAACAGCGACAGCATCGGTGCGGTCACGATCTCGAATTCCCGGTGCTCGGCCAGCCGCTCCGCCAGTTGCCGGGACCAGCGCACGTGGTTGCGGATCATCGTCTGCAGGCCTTCGAGACCATGGAAGCGCAGCAGGAACCAAAGTTTCAGAGCTCGGAAACGCCGGCCGAGCGGGATCGTCCATTCGGAATAATTGATGATACCGTCGCGGCCGTGTGTCTTCAGATATTCCGGCTGGATCGCCAACGTCTTCACCAGATCATCGGGACTGCGGATGAAATGCGCCGAGCAGTCGAACTGCGCGCCCAGCCACTTGTGCGGATTGAAGACGACGGAGTCAGCGTTTTCGACGCCGGCCCAGAGTTCGCGAAACTCCTCGCAGATCATCGCGGCACCGGCCCAGGCGGCATCGACATG
Organism: Ensifer sp. ENS06; assembly: GCF_014852205.1. NCBI lineage: Bacteria > Pseudomonadati > Pseudomonadota > Alphaproteobacteria > Hyphomicrobiales > Rhizobiaceae > Ensifer > Ensifer sp. ENS06. The sequence goes on from NZ_JACVBC010000003.1 coordinate 281,604, forward strand.
GACGTAGAGGCCGTGCGCATGGGCGACCCGTATAACCTCGGCGATGTCGTCGCAGGCACCCGTGCTTGTCCCTCCGGTGCAGGCGATCACGCCCGCCGGCACGAGGCCTGCTGCCTTGTCGCGGAGGATTGCCGCTTCGAGCGCCTGGCAGTCCATCGCCCGCCGCGGCCCGTTCGCCGGGATACGCACGAGGTTCTCCTCGCCGATCCCCGAGACCCAGATCGCCCGGTCGATCGAGGTGTGAACCTGATCGGAGGAATAGATGCGAAGCTGCTGCTGGCTGGCGAGGCCCTTCTTGTTGCCGTTCCACCCGAGCGCCTTCTCGCGCATGACAAGCACGGCCGAGAGTGTCGCCGAGGACGCCGAATCCTGGATCACACCGGAGAAGCCCTCGGGCAGACCGATGGCCTGGCGCAGCCAGTCGAGGACCTTGGTCTCGAGCTCGGTCGCCGCCGGCGAGGTCTGCCAGAGCATGCACTGCGCCGCCATGGCGGTAACGAGATACTCGGCGACGACGGAGACGGGGGCGGCGTTGGCGGGGAAATAGGCGAAGAAACGCGGATGCTGCCAATGTGTCATGCCCGGCAGGATAATCTTTTCGAAGTCCTCGAAGATCGCCTGCATGTCCTCGCCGGTCCGCGGCGGCTGCGCCGGGATCTGGGCGGCAATTGCCCCCGGTGCCGTCTGCGCCCGCACGGGGCGGTCACGCAGCGAGGCGCGATAGTCCGCACCCCATTTCGCCGCCTTCAGCGACCATTCGGTGAAACTCTTTTCGTCCATTTTCTACTCCCGTTCGATGCGAGGCCCTTACCCGATCCACTCGCCAAACGTCACGGCGCGACGATCGGCTGGGCTTTCAGGATCGAGTCCCTCGCCTCGGCACCGGCAAAGGCGCTGCCTTCCTCAAACCAGGATTTCGGTGCCGGCGCGCCCCAGAGCGTCTGGCGCTGCGGGTCCTTCAGGTCCCACTTGATCGGTTCCAGATCCGGATCGACGGTCTGGTAGTCGGAGCAGTAGATCTCGATGCGGTGTCCATCAGGGTCGCGGACATAGAGGAAGAAGGCGTTGGAAATGCCGTGGCGGCCGGGGCCACGTTCGATATTGGCGAGCCAACCGGAGGTCGACATCAGGTCGAGCAGGTCGATGATGTTGAGCGGCGTCGGTACCCAGAAGGCGGTGTGGTGCAGGCGCGGGCCGCGGCCGTTGGTAAAGGCGATGTCGTGCACGCCGCCCTTGCGATGGGTCCAGGCGGCCCAGAGACGTCCCGTCTCCTCGTCGGCCGTGTATTCCGTTACCCGGAAGCCGATCTCGTTGTAGAAGGCGACCGCTTCGTCGACATTGGGCGAGAAGCAGTTGAAGTGGTCGATGCGCAGCGGTTTGACGCCGCGGTAGAGCGCGTATTTCTGGTGGATTGGCGGCAGGCGGTCCATCTTCGAATAGAATTCGAGCGGGATGCCCTGCGGGTCACGGGTGCGAAAAGTGCGTGACTGGTAGGGGCGTTCGATCCACTCGACAGGCAATTCTTTCGCTTTGAAGAAATGCGCGGCCTTTTCGAGATCCTCTTCGCCAAAGACCTTGAAGCCGAGGTCGCGAGCCTCTGCGCTCGACGCCTTCTTCAGAATGATGCAGTGGTGGCCGCGTTCCTCCATGGCCCTCAGATAGATCGTGTCCGCCATCTCGTCGGTGACCTGCAGGCCCAGCACGTCGACATAGAAGGCGCGTGATTTGGCGAGATCGGTGACGGCGAGCTCCACATGGCTCAGCCGCACGATGTTGAAGGGCGGGTAGAGGTTCGGTTTCGGCAAGGGCATTGATGTCTCCTCCAGATTTTTTTGCCAGCGCGCTCAGCCGCCGAGCTTGGCGATCGCGTGCGCCGAGCTGGCAAAGGCGACGTTCTTGGTTTCCATGTAAAAATCGAACGACCAGTCGCCGCCGTCGCGGCCAATGCCCGAGCTCTTGACGCCGCCGAACGGCGTCGGCAGGTGGCGCACATTCTCCGAGTTCACCCAGATCATCCCGGCCTCCAGATGATCGGTGAAGCGGAACGCGCGGGTGACGTCGGAGGTCCAGAGATAGCCGGTCAGGCCGTATTGCGTGTCGTTGGCAAGCGCCAGCGCCTCCGCCTCGTCCTTGAACGGGATCGCCGTCAGCACCGGCCCGAAGATTTCTTCCTGGGCAATGCGCATGCGGTTATTGGCGCCGGTAAAGAGCGTCGGGGTCACATAGCAGCCACCGCCCGGACCGTCGAATTTCTCGCCGCCGGCAGCAATGGTTGCACCCTCCTCGCGGCCGATTCGGATATAGTCGAGCACCTTCTTCTCATGCACGGGGTGAATGAGCGGGCCGACGACGGTCTCGGGGTCAAGCGGATGACCGACCTTGATGCGCTTGGCCTTCTCGGCGACGAGCGCGGTGAACCGGTCATAGATGCTGTCTTCGACCAAAAGGCGCGAGGACGAGGTGCAGCGTTCGCCGTTCAGCGAATAGATCATGAAGACGGCGGCGTCGGCCGCGCGTTCGAGATCGGCATCGGCAAAGACGATCACCGGGTTCTTGCCGCCGAGTTCGAAATGGACGCGCTTCAGTGTCTCGGCACCCTGCTTCATGATCATCGAGCCGGTGCGGCTTTCACCGACGAAGCCGATCGCCTTGATATCGGGGTGTTCGGTCAGCGCCCGGCCGGCGTCTTCGCCGAAACCGTTGACCAGGTTCCAGACACCTTTCGGCAGCCCGGCCTCCTCGGCGATCTCCACCAGCAGCCGTGCGGTCAGCGGCGAGAACTCCGCCGGCTTGTGGACGACCGTGCAGCCGGCGGCGAGCGCCGGGGCGATCTTCCAGGTCGACAGCATGAAGGGCGTGTTCCAGGGCGTGATGATGCCGACTGGGCCGATCGGCACGCGCGTCGTCATGTTGATCTGGTTGCCGCCGCGCAGCATCTTGCCGTCGCGTGCCTCCGGCGCCCGGTCGGCAAAGAAGCGGAAGTTTTCCGCACCGCGCAGCGCCGCCTTGGCCATGAACTTCAGCGATTGTCCGGTATCCACGCACTCGACGAAGGCGATCTCCTCGGAGCGCGCGACGATCGCATCGGCAATTTTATGCAGGAGCTTCTTGCGCGTATCGCCGGGCATGGACGCCCATTCGGCGAAGGCTGCTTTCGCGGCCTTGGCGGCGCGGTCGATGTCTGCAGCCCTGCCGCGCGCGATCTTCGCCAGCGGTTTCAGGTCGATGGGCGAGATGGTCTCGAAAGTCTCGCCATCAAGCGAGGGAAGGGCTTCACCGTTGATGTGGTTGAGCACGCCTTCGCGTCTGAAGCGGGCAAGATAGCGTTCCGCCTTGGCGAGGTTTTCGGCGAGCTTGGACATGATGGTCTCCGATGCTGGCGCAGACTTCGCCGCGCACTGCTGTGTTTTTGTGGGAGGGCCGCGCTCAGCCGTTGGAGGCGCGCAGCCTGGGGTGAATGGCGTTCTTCTTCCAGCTCAGCTCCGGATCGATCTCGCGGATCTCCAGGCTGAGGGCGAAATGCGGCGTCGAGAAGAGCGTCGAGAGTTCTTCGCTGACGGCCTTGAAAATCGCGTCGCCGGTCGCCTTCTTCTCCGCTTCCGTGCGGCCGCGGCCGATGCGGAAGGACAGGTCGATGAAGCCGTTTTCCGGCAGGAGGTCGGCGATCGCATAGTCGCGGCTCTGGATCGTGCGCACCCTGATGGCGCCAAGCTCGAAGAGGCCGGTGCCGAGGATGGTCGCGTGCACCGTGCGGCACAGCTTGGCAAAGTCGACGCGAGTGTCGAGGTTACCGGAATATTCGATTGTCAGATGCGGCATCTTTCCTCCCGATGCGCTCTCATATATTTAACACGTTAATGAAATTGCCGACAGTGTCAAGCAGCCCGTTTCCCGCAGCTGCGCCTGTCGATTGCAGAACGAAAGAAAATGTCCGATAGAACGCCTATGAGCCGCGAAAAGCCTCCCACCGACCTGGGCCACGACGCCCTTTTGCCGCACAACACGCGCCGTTCGCTGCCGATCGCGCTTCTGCGCGCACGCGAAGCCGTCATGGCGCATTTTCGACCGATGCTGGCGCGTCACGATATTACCGAGCAACAATGGCGGGTGATCCGCATTCTCGCCGAAGCCGGCCGGGTCGATGCGTCCGAGATGGCCGACAAGGCCTTCATCCTGGCGCCAAGCCTGACGCGCATCATCCGCTCGCTCGAGGAGCGCGGCCTGATCACCAAGCATAAGGACGCCGACGACGGCCGGCGCGTTCTGCTCGAGATCGCGCCCGAGGGCATGCGGGTGATCGCCGACGTCAGCCCGGAAAGCCGCGCGATCTACGAGGAGCTCGAAGCTCGCTACGGCCACGAGCGCGTCGAGGTCCTGCTCGATATGCTGGACGAACTTGCCAGCCTCAACGATTGAGTGTTTCGACAGCGCCCCGATCATCGGAAGCCTATTTCTTCGGCAAGCGCCAGCGTCTCGTCGGCATAACGCAGGACGCGCTCGTGCGTTCCGGGCAACTCCGGCCGCGAGGCAAACCAGCCGATATAGGTGAGGCTGCGAAGCACGAGAAACAGCGGCAGGCAGGAAAGCGCTTCGTCCGGCAGGGCACGGCGGCTTCGATAGCCTGAGATCAGCGCAGCCTCGATCGTCTCATATGCCGGCTCGCGCCGGTTCTTCAGAAGTGCGGTCGCGATGTCGAACAGGCGAAAGCCGTAGCCGGCATCGTCGAAATCGATGAAGGTCACGCCTTTTGCGGTGACGAGCACGTTCTCCCGAACCAGATCCGCATGGATCAGCCCAAAATCTTGCGCCGGAGTCGGTAGCGTTGCCAGGCGCTGCCGGAGACCATGGCGCAACGCCAAAAGCGCTCTTACCTGCGCCGAAGACAAGCCGTCGCAGTCCCAGAACCGTCCCCAGAGCGGCCGCTCGCCGAGCAGTCCTTCCGCATCCCAGGCGGGGCGCCAGAATCCCTCCGGCGACGTCCAGCGGTCGGCGAGATTGTGCATCTCGGCCATGGTGGCGCCGAGTGCCGAGAAGATCGCGCCGAGCTTTTCGGGTGTGTGGGACAGCGGCTTTCCGCTTTCGCCGAGCGTCTGTCCGTCCATCCAGCCGATGATATCGGCGTGCTGCGCGGCAAACGCTTCATCTTCCGGCAGGGCAACAAGCAGGCATCCGTCCGCCGTTGCGATCGGCCGCGGCACCGCGAGACCGCCATCGCCGAGTGCTGCCATCCATTGCAGTTCCGAGCGAAGGACCGCTTCGCCGTGATAGCCGGCGCGGTGCAGCCGCAGCGCCGCCGACCGACCATCGGCGAGGCATACGCGAAACACCGCGTTTTCCCGATACTTCAACAGTTCCGGCCGTTGGTCGGCGACGCCCCAATGGGCGAGCGCCTGACGGGCGCGCGCGTCGAGCGCGGCGCGAAATTGCGGAGGCAGATCGGCCATCATCGTCGGCTCACAGACCCGAAAGCACGTCGTCGAGCATCGACAGCATGAGGTCGGCATTCTCGCGGGTAAACGGCATCGGCGGCCTGATCTTCGTCGTGCATTGGTGGATACCAAGCTTGCCCATCAGAACGCCTCGCTCTCGCATGCCGTTGATCACCTTTGTCGCGAGACCGCTCGCCGGTGTTTTCTCGCTGCGATCGGTGACGAGTTCCGCACCGAAGAACAGGCCGCTGCCCCTGATGTCGCCGATCACGTCATGTTTGTCCGCAAGCCCCGCGAGACCCGCCTTGGCGTAAGCGCCCACGGCAGCGGCGTTCTCGATGAGCTTCTCACTTTCGATCACATCGAGCACCGCCATGGCGACAGCGCAGGATACGGGGTTGCCGCCGAAGGTGTTGAAGTAGCGAAACGCCTTGCGGAAGGCGTTGAGCGTGTCGGCGCCGGCAATCACGCCGCCGATCGGATGGCCATTGCCCATCGGTTTTCCGAGCGTGACGATATCGGGCACGATGCCGGCCTTCTGGTGTCCCCACATATGGCCGCCGGTACGGCCGAAGCCCGGCTGGACCTCGTCGGCAATGACGAGGCCGCCGGCTTTTCTGACCGCGGCGACAGCCCCGTCGAGAAATTCCCATGGCAACTCCGGAAAGCCCTCATTGGCGAAGAAGGGGTCGATGATCAGCGCCGAGAAGCCGTGCGGGCTCTGCTCAAGCGAGGCGATCGCTTCTTCGACCTTGGCGGTGAAGGCCGCAGCGAATGCGTCACCCGGCTCGCCGCCGAGCGGTCGGTAGCTGTCGGGTGCTGGCACGTGGCGCACGTGGCCGCCGAAGCCGCCGACCGGCGGCATTCGGGTCGAAAGCTGCGACACGGCCGCGGTGTTGCCGTGATAGGTGTGGTCGGTGGCAATCACCCCGGTTTTGCCGGTCACGGCTTGAGCCATGCGCAGCGCCACGTCATTCGCCTCGCTGCCGGTGCAGGTGAGGATCGCCGCGTCGAGGCTCTTGTCGAAGGTCGCGGTCAGCCGCTCGACATAGTCGAGAATGCCTTCGTGCAGATAGCGGGTGTGGGTGTTGAGGGTTGAGGCCTGCCGGGCGATCGCCTCGGTCACCCGCGGATGGCAATGGCCGACATGCGGCACGTTGTTGTAGCAGTCGAGATAGCGGCGGCCATCGGCGTCGAAGAGCCAGACGCCTTCGCCGCGCACCAGATGCACCGGCTCCTCGTAGAACAGCGACATGTTGCGCCCGAGCAGCCGCTCGCGGCGCGCGATCAGATCCGCGTTGCCTGTCATGGTTTATCCCCGTGCGGCGGTGAGGCCGGCGTCCAGCGCCGTCAGAATACGGGCGACATCGCCGGCGGTGATGACGAGTGGCGGCGAGAGGATGACATTGGCGCCCGAGGTTCGCACCATGACGCCGGCGTCATAGGTCACGTCCTGGACCTTCTGCACCACATCCTTCGCCGCAGCGGTCTTCTTCGCGCGGTCCGAGACCAGTTCGAGCGCGCACATCAGACCCTTACCACGCACGTCGCCGATCAGTTCGTGCCGCTCCTTCAGCGCTTCGAGACCGGCGATGAGTTCCTCGCCGCGGGCACCCGCATTCGCCGCCACGTTCTGCTTGCGCGTCTCCTTCAGCGTTGCGAGTGCTGCCGCAGCACCGACCGGATGGCCGGAGTAGGTGTATCCATGGCCGATCGATCCGGCAGCCGTCTTGTTGCTTTCGAAAGCCTCGGCCACCTTGTCGGCGATCATCACTGCGCCGAAGGGATAGTAGCCATTGGTGATCGCCTTCGCGGTCGACATGAAGTCTGGCTTCACGCCCCAGAGACGTGAGCCGGTCCAGGCGCCGGTGCGGCCGAAGGCGGTGATCACCTCGTCGGCAATCAGCAGAATGCCGTGGCGGTCGCAGATCTCGCGCATCAGCGGCATGAAGGTCTCGTGCGGCACGATCACGCCGCCGGCGCCAAGCACCGGCTCCATGATCAGCGCCGCGATGGTGTCGGCGCCCTGAAAGGCGATCTCGTCCTCGAAGAGTCGCGCGATCGACTTGGCGATGACAGCGCCGTCGGTCGTGTCGAACGGGTTGCGATAGGTATAGGGCGCCGGCAGATGATAGACGCCGGGCAGCAGCGGCTCGTAGTTGCGACGGAAATTGGCATTGCCGTTGACCGAGGCGCCGCCGAAATGGGTACCGTGATAGCCCTTCTTCAAGGCGACGAACTTGGTGCGCTCCGGCTGGCCGTTGAGCTTGTGGTATTGGCGGGCGAGACGCAGGCAGGTCTCGACCGAATCCGAGCCCCCCGAGGTGAAGAACGAGCGCGTCAGCCCGTCCTCGCGGAACCATTCAGCGAGCTCGTAGGACAGCTCGATCAGCGGCGAATTGGTGGTGCCGCGAAAGGTCGAATAATAGGGCAGGTCGTCGAGCTGGCGGCGGATCGCCTCCTTCACCGGTTCACAGGAATAGCCGAGATTGACGTTCCAGAGACCGCCGACCGCGTCGAGCACCTTCTTGCCGTGAATGTCGACGATCTCGACGCCCTCGCCGGCATTGATGATGCGCGGCGGCGTCGCCTGCATCTCGGCCGGATGCGCCATCGGATGCCAGAGGTGGCGGGCGTTGTTCTCGATGAGGAAGTTGGTTTCGCGCATACTCATGCTCCTGTCAGTTCGAGGCCGAGCATCCGAAGCGCTCTGGCATAGCTTTCTGCGGGGCGGGTGACGTCGAAATGGACGTGAGGCAGGCCGACGGCCCGCGCACCCTCGATGTTCTTCAACTGGTCATCCACGAAGACGCAGGCTTCGCGCGGCAAACTGAGCTGGCTCAGCACCAGTTCGTAAGCGCGCGGATCGGGCTTCAGGATGTTGGTGTAGGTGGCGTCGACGATAATCTCGAAGAGCTCGATCAGCGGGAAACGCTCGCGAAACGCGACGCCGTAGAAGAGGTCGAGTTCGTTGGAGAGGATGGCGAGCCGGACACCGGCCCTGTGAGCGGCAAGGATCGCGTCGCGTGCCTCGGGCCTGAGCACCAGCTCCGGTTCGGCCCCGCGCGCCCGCTGCACGAAGGTCTTCATGTCGCTCCAGTCTTCGTCGAGCAACTGTCCGACCTCGCGCGTGCGTGTCGTCCAGTAGTCCCGTTCGGTGATCTCGCGCCGCTGCATGGCGGCCCAGAGCGGGTCGGTCGCCGGATCGAAGGGGCCGCGCCACGTGAGCGTGCCCGGCGCAAGGCCAAGTGCGCGCTCGGTGACATCGTGGGTCTCGAATAGCGTTCGGGTGACGACGCCGCCGAAGTCGAGGATCAATGCCTTGTCGGTCATGTTCTTCGTCATGGCCGACCCCCGGGCACGATGCCGCGCGACACCCAGTCGTCGAAGATCGCAAGTGCTGCTTTCGAGAATTCCGGGGCGTTGATGTGGCTGTCGACCTCATGCAGCGCGACGCCTGAAGGGATCGACCGGCGCATCTCGTCGATGAAGGCGTCGAGGGCTTCCGGCTCATGCAGCGGCTCCTCCGGTTGGTCCCATTCCTGGATGCCCCGAAGCGGCAGGATGAAGGCGACTTCGGCGCCGGTGCCGGCCAGTTTGCCGCCGATGACGCGAGCGATCTCGCGCCGCCCATGGGCTGACGTGGTGACCGAGCCGAGCAGCCGGTTGTGGGCGTGATAGGGGCGGTCGGCGAAGGCTTGCGGAACAGGCTGCCAAGCCGGCAGGTCGACCATGTCGACGGCGCCGGGCGCGACGATCTGGGGGATGCCGGCTCGCCCGGCATTTTCAAGCCGGTCCGGCCCTGAGGTGACGACCGTTCCGTGATGGTGGTTGCTGACCTCCTGGATGCAGAAGTCGAAGACGGCCGTGAAACCCTTCTCGGCCGCGATCGCCTCGAAAGCGCGCCCGCCCATGCCGGTCGAATGGAAGACGGCGACGTCGTAGCCGCGGCGCTCGAGTTCGGGTTTCAGGCATTTCATGTATTTGAGGCAGCTCGATCCCAGCGAGGTCATGCCGATCAGCGGCCGCGATCCATCCGGCTTTGTACCGAACCGCGCAGCACCGACGACCGCGCCGCAGGCCTGGGAGAGCACCGAGCGGCAGATGCCGTTGAGACCATAGAGCCCGCCAGCCCAGAGGATCATCATCAGATCAGGCGCGATGCGCTCGGGCGGCAAGAGGTGCGAATAGGCAATCGTCGAGACGATGAATTTCGGCACGCCGAGTGGTAGCGCCGCGGTGACGTCGAGCGCCAGATCGGTGCCCATGGAGCCGCCGAGAATGATGACGCCATCGGCCTGGCCGGCCTCGTAGAGCGAACGGGTAAGGGCGGCGGCACCTGTTGCCATCAGCGCCATGGCGCTGTGTTCGTCGCCGCTGGATGCGATGGCCGCGATCGAGGCGCCGGCTGCTTCGGCAATGTCGTGGCGCGAGTATTCAGGCTGATAGGGCGGGTCGCCGAGAATGCTGACATCCATCATCACAGGCAGTCCGCCGGCTTCGCGGATGACGGACGCCATGAACTGGAGTTCGTCGCATTTGGTGTCTCCCGTACCCACGACCAGGATATTGGGGAGACGGTTCATTGCATTCATCAGCCGGCCCTCCTTGCCAGCGGATCGGCAGCAACCTGCTCCAACCCGAAAAGTCTTTCGGAAATGCGTCTTGCCGCAGCCATAGCGGCGCGCCCCATCTGTTCCACCGTCTCCTTGTCGGCACGCGTTGCAGGTGCGGCGATGGCAATGGTGCCGACCGGCGTTGTGCCGGGCGCACGGATCGGGGCGGCGACGCTGACGACGCCGGTCTCAAGCCCGTGATGGCAGATCGAGTAGCCGCGCCGGAGCGTCTCGCCGAGCGTCTGGCGGAGTGCGGCCGGATCCGTCAGAGTGTGGTCGGTGAAGGCCTGGAGCGGTGCCGACAGGGCCGCGTCGATCTCCTTCTGCGGGCAGAAGGCGAGAAAGCCGAGGCCGGATGCGGTCGCGTGGAAGGGCAGGATGCTGCCGACGTCGACGATGACACGATGCGCCCGTTGCGAGTCCTCCACATGAATGGTCGAGAGGCGGCCGGCGGCGTATTCGGAGAGGTGGACGGTCTCGCCCGCAAGGCCTGCGAGTTCCCGCGCAAAAGGGGTCGCCACGCTCAGATAGGGAAAGCGCGCCTCGCGGATACGGGCGAGCCGCACCGGTGCACCGCCAAGGCGATAACGGCGCGTTTCCACGTCCTGCTCGACGAAACCGTGTTTTTCCAGTTCGACGAGGAAGCGTCTGGCCGTCGCCTTGTCGAGCCCGCAGTGGCGGGCGATGTCGCTCAACCCCGCCTCTTTCTCAAGGCGCGAGATCGCGTCGAGCAAAGTCAGGGCCTTACCGATGGTGCTCATCCATTCCTCCGTTGTCGAGCGCCCCGTCAGTCCTCTCGCCTGTTCCCTCCTAAGGAGCGGTAGACCCGCTCTCCCGGTCGTTCTGGGTCGAGATACTTAACATGCGAAATAACTTGACAGGGCCAGATGCAATTTGCAAGTCTATATTTGAAGCTAAGGTTCAAATAATGAACCGAAAGACTTGCGCGGCAAAGACAAAAAGCAAGCCCCGCGCCTCAAGTCCGCTTCGGGGAGCCGCCGACGGAGAGAAGGACCGGAGGCGAAAAGGCGTTCGCGCCAGCAAGGGGAGCCAAGACCATGACCAATTCGCCTGCGCCCGTGACCGGGGCGAACCAATTGCGCAAGAACGCCCTCGGCGTCGGCGCCGTCACCTTTCTCGTCGTTTCCGCCGCTGCACCGCTAACCGCGGTTGCCGGCGGCGTTCCATTGTCGATGATGCTCGGAAACGGTGCGGGCATTCCCGGCACCTTCCTGATCGTCACCGCGATCCTGCTTCTGTTCTCGGTCGGCTATGTCGCCATGGCGAGGCATATCCGCAATGCCGGCGCCTTCTATGCCTATACGGCACAGGGCCTCGGCGGGCTGATGGGCGGTGCCGCAGCGATGATCGCGATCCTTGCCTATAACGCGATGCAGATCGGCGTCTTCGGCCTCTTCGGCGCGGCAACGGCGGGGCTTTTCGCCGGCTTGGGGATCGATCTGCCCTGGTGGGTCTGGACCTTTATCGGCATCGCTGCGGTCGGCATTCTCGGTTATCGCCGCGTCGATCTCTCCGCCAAGGTGCTGACTGTCCTCGTCATCCTTGAATATCTGGTCGTGCTCGTCATCGACGTCGCGATCCTCGCCAAGGGCGGCGACGGCGGATTGACGACGGTTTCGTTCACGCCCTCGGCGATCCTCTCCGGTTCGCCGTCGATCGGCATTCTCTTCTGCTTCGCCGCCTTCATCGGTTTCGAAGCGACGACGATCTACAGCGAGGAAGCCCGCGATCCGGAGAAGACCGTGCCGCTTGCGACCTATATCTCGGTGCTGATCATCGGCATCTTCTACATGTTCACCTCGTGGCTGATGGTGAACGCCGCCGGCGCGGACAAGCTGGTGCCCGAACTGCAGGGCCTTGCCGATCCGACCACTTTTCTCTTCGGCCTCGCCGAACGCTATGCCGGCGGCTGGCTGCCGCCGTTGATGAACGTGCTCTTCGTCACGAGCCTCTTTGCCGGCGTGCTGGCGTTCCACAACGGTGTCGCCCGCTATCTCTACGTCGCCGGCCGCGAGCGCCTGCTGCCCTCCTCGATCGGCGTCACACATCCTGTCTACCACAGCCCGCATGTCGGCTCGCTGATCCAGACGGTTATTGCCGTGCTAATCGTCGCGCTCTTTGCGGCAACGGGTCAGGACCCGGTGCTGGCGCTGTTCTCCTGGCTGACCAACGTCGGCACGCTTGCGGTCATGACGCTGATGGCCTTTACCGCCTTTGCGATCGTCGCCTTCTTCAACCGCAATCCTGGGCTTGAAACGAACCCGCTGGTCACCAAGGTCATTCCCGTCGTCACCGGTCTGATCCTCGTTGCCGTCATCATCGCGATCGCGGCCAATTTCGGCGATCTCGCCGGCGCTACCGGCATGCTCGCGGTGTTCTTGCCGGGGCTCGTCGTGATCTTTGGGGTCATCGGGCTGTTCCTGGCGGCCTCGCTGAAATCGGGCAATCCGATTGAGTTCGCCCGCCTGGGTGCCGGCCAGGAGATCTGATCTCTCGGGAATATCGCTTTTGGGGATGGCGGCCCGCCGCCATCCCTGCAAACCAAACGGGACAGGACACGATGCAGGACAAGATCGATCAATTGCGCAACCTGCCCGTTGCGGCCCAAAAATTGTTCATCGGGGGGCGTTGGCAGGAGAGCCTCTCCGGTCAAAGCCTCGATGTCGCCTCGCCGATCGACGGCAGGCACCTGACGACGATCGCCGACGCGGCAGCCGGTGATGTCGACGCCGCGGTCCGGGCCGCCCGCGCCGCTTTCGAGAAGGGAAGCTGGTCGAGGGTTGCCCCGGCCCAGCGCAAAAAGGTTCTCACGCGCATTGCCGAGATCATCGAGGCGCAGGCACTCGAGCTGGCCGTTCTCGGCGTACGCGACAATGGCACGGAAATCTCTATGGCGCTGAAGGCCGAGCCCGGCAGCGCCGCCGGCACCTTCCGCTACTATGCCGAGGCGCTCGACAAGGTCTATGGCGAGATCGCTCCGTCGGCCGACAATATTCTCGGTCTCGTGCATCGCGAACCGATTGGCGTGGTCGCCGCGATCGTGCCCTGGAATTTCCCGCTGATGATCGGCGCCTGGAAGATCGCGCCGGCGCTTGCCGCCGGCAATTCCGTGGTGCTGAAACCGGCCGAGGGCGCCTCGCTCAGCCTGCTCAGGCTCGCTGAGATCTGCGCCGAGGCCGGTCTGCCAGAGGGTGTCTTGAATGTCGTCACTGGTCGCGGCGCGACCACGGGCGAGGCGATCGGCCTTCATGGCGATATCGATGTTCTCGCCTTTACCGGATCCGGCGGCGTCGGTCGTCGGCTGCTCGAATATTCCGCGCTCTCGAACCTGAAGCGCGTCTATCTCGAACTCGGCGGCAAGTCGCCGAACGTCGTCTTTGCCGACGCACCCGACCTCGACCAGGCCGCGCGCATTTCCGCCTATGGCATCTTCCGCAACTCCGGCCAGGTCTGCGTTGCCGGTTCGCGGCTGCTTGTCGAGCGCTCCATTCACGAAGCCTTCGCCGAGAAGGTGGCAGCGATCGCAGGATCCGTGAAGGTCGGCGACCCGCTGCGTCTTGCGACCGAGGCCGGTGCGATTTCGAGCGAGGTTCAACTCAAGAAGAACCTCGATTTCGTCAGAGAGGCCGAGGCTGAAGGTGCAAGGCTGCGCTCCGGCGGCAAGCGCATCCTCGAAGAAACCGGTGGCTCCTACATGCAGCCGACTGTCTTCGACGTTCAGCCGGATATGAAGCTGGCGAAGGAGGAGGTCTTCGGCCCCGTGCTTGCGGTCATACCGTTTGATGACGAGGTCGACGCACTCCGGATCGCCAACGCGACCGACTACGGTCTGGCGTCGGCCGTCTGGACTGCGAACCTGTCGCGCGCGCACCGCATGGTGCGCGGCATCCGCGCCGGCGTGGTGCATGTCAATACCTATGGCGGCGCCGACAACACAGTGCCGCTCGGTGGCGTCAGGCAGTCCGGCAATGGTCACGACAAGTCGCTGCACGCGCTCGACAAATACATCGATCTGAAGACCGCCTGGATTCAGCTCTGACCCCCGGGACGACAAACCGTATCGGCGTTGGGCCGGGTAAGCCGGCTATTCCATCGTCGCCCGCAAGGCCCGGATGATCTCTTCGGCAAACATGGCGGCGGCCAGGCCGTGGCCGCGTCTTTCCCGCTGCACCAGCGAAAGCACGTTCTTTGCAAAAGTCCGGTCACGGATCTGCAGGTATGTCAGGACGCCGTTTCGCTGTTCCTCGGTAATGTCGAACTTGCTGAGGAAAGCGATGCCGTCGCCGGCCGCGGCCAGGAACTTCATCGCCTCGATGGAATTGGTGAGATAGCTCGGCTCGACTGTCAGCCCGGCCTCAGCGAAGGCGTCGGCGACGATGCCATGGATCTGCATCGACTTGTCGGCAAAGATCAGCGGGTAGGGCTGGCAATAGGCCAGCGGCAATGATTCCATGCCGGCGAGCGGGTGTTCAGGAGCAACGACCGCGCCGAGGCGGGTGTCCATCTTCCAGAGTGTCTCGATCTGCGGCGTCGGCGGGAGACTGAAGGCAAAGCCGAGGTCGGCCTCGCCACCGGCCACCGCCTGAACGATCTCGCGGGCGAACATTACCCGGATCGTGATCTTGAGGCGTGGATGGCGTGCGCCGAAGATCGCAGCCACCTTCGGCACGATGCCGCCGGCAAGGCCGTTCATTGTGGCGATGATCACCTCGCCGCTCTGCAGCGCCTTGATATCGCGAATTTCGGCTTCGACCTGGCTGTATTCCTTCATGGTCCGGCGCACATGCGCGACGAGGATTTCGCCGGCCGGCGTCAGCCTGAGGCCGCGCGGCAGCCGCTCGAACAGCGGCTCGCCGATATCCTCCTCAAGCTGCAACACATGCTTGTTGATGGCCGAGGCAGCGACGTTCAGCCGTTCGCTCGCCCCGCGGATCGAGCCTGAGCGCGCCACCTCGTCGATATAGCGCAGCACGCGCGAATGCAGCATGGTCTTCCCCATTTAATCGTTCTCGAAAAGCGAACGGTACGAGCATAAAATACTGCTTTTCGGAAGCGGTGCAATGACTTCTTATGGTTGGCGAGGGGCGCGCTGCCGGCACTGCACCCGCTGAATATGGCGGGTTATGGGCAGGCGCCGACGACTCTGAAAGTGGAGGACTATTCGTGAACCAGACTGAAGCCGCGCATTACGAAAAGGTGCGCGCCATCTTCGATATCCTGAACGGCGAGCGGGAGGCGGATCTTCTTTTGAAGAACCTGAACATCCTCGATGTTCACGGAGAGACCGTCTACCAGGGGTCCATTCTCGTCTACGACAAGCGCATCGTTGCGCTCAACCCCGACGAGACGGTCTTGAAGGTCAAGCAAGTCTTCGACGGCAAGGGCCTCTATGCGATCCCCGGCCTGATCGACGCGCATATCCATTTCGAATCCCAGCTCGCGCACCCGACGGCGCTCGCCGAGGCGATGGTTCCCTGCGGCACGACGACGATCTATGCCGAGTGCCTGGATCTGCTCAGCGCCGCGGGCAAGGAAGGCATCGAAGCGGCCGAGAGCCTTTTCCGGGATTACGAGCAGCTGCCCTACCGGCTCTATGCCTTCGCACCGGGCAAGAAGACGGCGGCATCGGTGACGGAAGCCGTGCTCAAGATGGAACCGGTGATCGGCCTCGGGGAGTTCGAGCACTTCACCTACAGTTCCGGCAACGACGACGATTTCCGCAAGGCGGCCTGGGTCCGCGCCAAGGGCGGCTTTATGAACGGCCACTGGGGCGTCACCGCGCTCTCCGACATGATCCTCAACTACCTGCCGGCGATCGGCGTCTCCAACAATCACGACGTCTGGAACGAGAAGGATATCGAGAAGAGCATTCGCTACGGCTTCCCGACGCACATCAAGTTCGGGGTCGGCAGCAGCGAGGTGATCAAGGTGCTGTTGCGCGCGATCGTCGACCGCAAATGGCCGACCGACAATTTCATGCTCTGCACCGACAACATCTCGATCGAGCGACTGCTCACCATGGGCCACATGGACTGGATCATTTCGCTCTCAGCCGAAATGGGCATCAACCCGATCCACGCGATCAAGATGGCGACCTACAACACCGCGCGTTCTTTCCACATGGAAGACAAGATCGGTTCGCTGACGCCCGGCCGGTTCGCCGATATCGTCTTGACCGACAGCCTGTCGAAGATCAATCCGCTCTACGTGTTCAAGGATGGCGAACTGGTCGCGCGAGACCGTAAGCTGCTGAAGAATGCCGACATCGACTATTCCGGCATGTGCAAGGACGGCGTTTCCGGCCTCGCCGATCTCTCGCCGGAGCAACTGGACATCGTGCCCCTGGAAGTGTCGGAAGACGGCACGCAGGCCAAGGTCTATTTGTTCGATGTCTACGGCCGCGGCCACGCCAAATTCTACCAGGAAATCTGGGTTCCGCTGAAGGATGGCAAGGTCGTTGTCGAGCATGAGGGCAAGAAGATGAGCCGGCTGTCGGTCGTCCAGCGCTATGCCGACGGCAAACGCCATGTGGTGAACGGGCTTTTCAAGGGCGTTCATGTCGATCGTGGCGCAGTGGCGACCTTTTGGCCGGCGCCGAAGCCCTATTTCGTCGTCGTCGGTCAGGACAGCGCCGAGATGTGCCATTGCCTCAAGCGGGTCGATACCCATGCCGGCGCCTGCATCGTCACCGACGACAGGGTGGAAAAGGCCGTCATGCCGCTGGAGATCTACGGGGTCATGGCGAACATGAGCGTCGAGCAACTGACGGCCAGTGCCGCTGCGATCGATGCGGCGCTCGAAGCTCTTGGCAACCGCAACGAAGGCGAACCGGTGGTCAACAAGCTGCTCAGCCTGTTCATCTCGTTGCACCGGTTCCGCTTCATGGCCTAGAGCCATTCAGAAAAAGGAGACGGGCGTTTCGGCGTCCGTCTGCCTGGAAAGTGGCGTGCTTCCGCGACAATGGGCGGGACATGCCGAAAGATATAAAAGCGCATCGCTGAGGGGGCGATGGGCCGGCGGGGTAAGGAGCTCCGCATCGTTTCGAGGGAGGAAACAATGGCACACAATGCGGCGGAAGCCGAAATCGTCGATACCGGCAGCCTGACGCGACGCTGGATCATGTATGTCGTCGGCATCTATGTGCTGACCTTCGGTGTCAGCCTGGCGATCCGGGCCGGCATCGGCATTTCACCCCAGAGCAGCCTGACGCGGACCATGACGCTGGTCTATCCGCCCTTCAGCCAGGGCACCTACAACTTCATGCTCGAACTGATCATGCTGTTCCTGACCTATCTGGTCCTGCCCAAGGACTTCAAGCTCAAGAACTTCGCCTCGCTGATCCCGGCTTTCGTGCTGGCGGTTTTCCTGGACTTCAACCTGGGGATCACCGAGTTCATCAAGCTCGAGGCCTATCCGCTACGGGTGGCGCTGCTGGTCTTTGCCGATGCGGCGCTCGCCTTCGGCCTGTTCCTGATGATCCGCGCCAATCTGGTGCTGATGCCGATCGACATGTTCGTCAACACCATCTTCAAGCGCACCGGCTGGAAGTGGGGCAACATCAAGACCGGCTTCGACTGCACGCTGCTGGTTCTGTCGGCCTGTATCGGTCTGCTCTTCCTCGCAGAGGTCAAGTTCATCCGCGAAGGCACGATCCTGAACGCCATTCTCGTCGGGCAGTACATCAAGCTCTACTTCTTCCTGTTCAGGAAGTTCCAGGGCAAGGCGACACCTTCGCCGAAGGGCCTGGAAGCGGCCGCGGAATAGCATCCCGCGCAAAGATGCGAGAAGGGGCGCCCAACCGGCGCCCCTTCATCATGTGTCGTGATCTCTGCTTACGGGCGAACAGGCTTATCCGAAAGCGAGTTCGAGGTTCTGCCGGTCCCGTGCCACCACCTGGCACTTGGTTTCGAAACCGTCGCCGGCGACCACCAGAACGAGTTCCGGTGGTATGCCGGCGGAATTCGAAACCGTAACCGCCGCGCCATCGGCGCCCAGCGACCGGATCGTGCAGTCGATCCGTGAATGCCTGTCGTCGAAGAGAATGGTTCCGGCCTTCAGCACGCGCTGGCGCGGACCGAGCGGATAGCCGGCTTCGAGACTGCTCCATTCGACGCAGCGGTTTCGTCCGCCGGCCTTGGCGAGATACATCGCCGCATCCGCCTGGGCGAGCAAGGTGGCGTTATCCCTGCTATTGGCCGAAAGGGCGGCGGTGCCGAAGCTCGCAGTCACCGCGAGCTGGCCGAATTCACCGTGGATCGTCTGAGCGGCGATCGCTGCCCGCAGTTTTTCCGCCGCCGTCAGCGCGCCTGTCGCGTCGACATGCGGCAGCATGACGGCAAATTCCTCGCCGCCGAGCCGCCCAAAGAGGTCGCTTGCTCGCAGATTGGACTGGCAGATGGAGGCAACGGCCTTCAAGACCTCGTCTCCTGCCGCATGCCCGTGTGTGTCGTTGACCCGCTTGAAATGGTCCACATCGAGGACGATGCAAGACAGGTCATGCTGGTGCCGCACCGCGAGCGAGATCAGCTTGTCCGCTTCGTCGCGGAAGGCGCGCCGCGTCAGCGTCCCGGTCAGTCCATCCGTCGCGGCCGAGCGGAGCAGATCGATCCGGTCCATCGCCACGCCAGCCAACTCCATCAGGATCGCAAGATCCGTCTCAGTGAACTGTCGTGGCGCGCGATCGATCGCGCACACGGTCCCAACTGTATGCCCGTCCCGCGTCTTCAGCGGGACGCCTGCGTAGAACCGAACATGTTCGGGACCGGCCACGGCCGGGTGCTGCGAAAAGCGTGCATCCTTCGTGGCGTCGTGGACGACGAGAGGCTCCTCGGCGACGACGACATATCGGCAGAAGGTCTCTTTGCGCGGGACCTCGTCGGCCGAAAGGCCGGAGCAGGCCTTGTACCATTGGCGATGTGCATCGACCAAGGAGACGATGCCGATCTCTATGGAGAAGACCTGTTTGATCAGCCGTACGACCCGTTCAAGGCCTTCATCCCTTGGCGTGTCGAGGATATCGAGATGTCCAAGGGCGGCCAAGCGATCGAATTCCCTGCCTTTCGCGTCCGTCGTCGGACGTCCGGCTGGCTCAGCAACCACCATTCCGTTTTCCTTTCTCATTCCACGCCCGGCAATAGACGCGTTTTAGGGAAAAAACAAAAGGCGCTGAACAGCAACTGGATGTGGATTGCGCCGGCTCTGTGGCGAAAGATGCCGTGTTTGCACCGAACCAGCGACGCTGCGTCCGTGCTTACCCGCCGAAACTTCCGAGCTGCGTCGGCACGTGTACATAGTTGCGGTCGAAGTAGAGCAGCGCATTACCATCGCTGCGCGAGCGGATGCCGACGACCCGGCCGATGAGGATATGGTGCGTTCCCAAGAGCCGCGCCTCGGCCAGTTCGCAGTCGAGCGAAACGATCGCATCCTTGACGGCGAAGCTGCCCGATTGCATCTCGACCCAGTCGGTGGCGGCATAGCGCGCGGCCATGTCCTGCGTCGCGCCGGCGAAATGGCCGGCGAGATCCCGATGGTCGTGGCTGAGCACGTTGACGCAAAAGCGCCTGTTGTCGATGAACAGCCCGCATTGGGTGGAGTTCCGGTTCATGCAGACAAGCAGCGTCGGCGGCTCGTCGGTTACCGAGCACATGGCGGTGGCCGTGAACCCGCCGCGTCCGGCGGGTCCGTTGGTGGTGATGACGTTGACCGGCGCGCAGACCCGCGCCATCGCATTGCGAAACTCGGTCTTTGAAACGAGCGGTTCCATGGCAGGCCTCACTCGGCTGCGCTGCGAAGGGTGGCGTTGTCGTCGAGCGGCGGCAGCCAGGTATTGCCGGTCCAGCCGTTCTCGTCGTAGTCGGCCATGCACTGATCGACGAGCGCCTCCATCTCCTTCAGGCGCCCACCGCGCTCGGCGCCCTTCAACACCTGCAGCTGCACCTCTTCGGGTGCACCGGCATAGTTGAGTTCGTAAAGCGCGTGCCGCCCGCCAAACTCGGTGCCGGTCGCGTCCCAGAGCAGCTTCATGATCTTGATGCGCTCGATATGGCCCATGTCGTTGGAGCCGCGCACATATTGCGCCAGGTAACGATCGATCTCGGGATTGCCGAAATCGCGCGCCGAGGAGGGCAGGTAGATCAGGCCGGAGGCGACGACCCTGCGGATCGTCTCGACGACGCGCGGATAGGCCTCCGACATGAAGGTGCGGTAGGAAAGCGCAGCTTCGAGATTGGGCAGCACCGCGCCGTCGGCCCAGGGAATGGGGTTATGCGCCATGGCGTTGGAGAAGCTCCAGAACATGTGTCGAAGGGCAATGACCTCGCCGAGCGCCGCCTGGTTGCCGCGGAAGGCGTCGCCGCCGGTCGCCCTCAAAGCCTTGGCAAGCAGGCCGGCGAGGAAGTCGAGTTTCACCGCGAAGCGGGTGCAGCCCTGGAAGCAGTAGCCGTGCATGAAGCCGGAGGCCGGGTGGAAGGAGAGGATCTTGGCGGCGTCGCGCAGCACCAGAACATCCTCCCAGGGCACGAAGACATTGTCGAGCACCAGGATCGCGTCATTCTCGTCGAAGCGCGACGACAGCGGATAGTCGAAGGGATGGCCGACCGTGTTGGCCGTCTGCTCGTAGGAGACCCGGCAGAACATCTTGATGCCCGGCGCGTTCATCGGAACGATGAACATGACGGAGAGCGAGGGATCCTCGGTCACCGTCGCCGAGCTCTGTGCGAGGAAATTGTAGTGCGTCAGCGCAGAGGAGGTTGCGACCACCTTGGCGCCGGAGACGTAGATGCCGGCATCCGTTTCCTTGGTGATGTGGACGAACACGTCCTTCACCGCATCCGCCGGCTTGTGGCGATCGATCGGCGGATTGACGATCGCATGGTTCATGAAGAGGGCGGCTTCCTGGGCGCGTCTGTGCCACGCGAGCGCATTGTCCTTGAACGGCCCGTACCAGTTGGCATTGGCGCCCAGCGTGTTCATCAGCGCCGCCTTGTAGTCGGCGGTGCGGCCCATCCAGCCATAGGACATGCGTGCCCACTCGGCGATCGCGCCTTGCTGTGCCGCAAGATCGGAGGAGGAGCGGGCGACGCGGAAGTATTTGTGGGTGTAGCCGCCCGAGCCCGTGTCGGTCGGTGACGTCAGGATATCCTTCTTCGCCGGGTCGTGCAGCGCGTCATAGAGCCTTGCGAGCGACCGGGCGGAATTGCGCATGGCCGGATGGCTGGTGACATCGTGGACGCGCTCGCCATTGATATAGACTTCGCGGCCGTCGCGCAGGCTTTCCAGATATTCGGCGCCGGTGAAGGGCCGCGCCCTGTCGGCGCGGAAATCCTCTGCTCTCATTTTCTCCTCCTTGAGTTTCGTCAAGGCTAGGCGTTGAAATCGGCAGCGGCCATGGACAGAATGGCAAAATGACTTGAACTTTTTCGGGTGGAACATGAGCAGCAGCATTCCAAGTTTCTTCGTCTATGGCGAACCGGAGCAGAAGGTCGAGCCCGGGTTCTTCCATGTCGAGACGGTGATGGCGCGGCGGAACCTGCATCAGGGCCAGGTCAAGGCGCACAAGCACGACCAGATGGGACAGATCACCTACTGGCTGAGCGGCGGGGGAACTTACTTCATCGACGACAAGCCTTTGGACTTTTCCGCACCCGCCATCAGCTTCGTGCCGAGCGGCATCGTGCACGGGTTTTCAGTCGATCCAGAGACGAGCGACGCGATTGTCGTTTCGATTGCCGATGGTGCGCTGCTCTCTATCCGCGAGCAAACGACGCTGGCGCTCGATACGCCCATGATGATCCGTGGCGACGGTGAAGACCGGCATTGGCGCCGTCTTGCGGAACTGCTCGATATCGTCGCTGATGAGTACGCCGGCGGTGCCACGGGCACGCAGCGGATGCTGGCATCTCTGGTCGCCGCCGTGCTGACCCAGATCGCTCGCCTGGCAGCCGCAGCACCGCCCACCGCCCAGCCGACACAGGCGATGCTGGCCACGGAACTGCGCCGGCTCATCGATCTGCGTTTCCGCGAGAACTGGAGCGTCGGGCACTACACCGATGCGCTCGCCACGACGCCGCACCTGCTTGCCAAGGCGAGCAGGGATGCCTTCGGCATGCAGGTGAAGGAACTGATCAACGAGCGGCGATTGCTCGAGGCCAAGCGCCTACTGCTCTTTACGGTCCGGCCACTCGAAGACATTGCCTATGAGATCGGCTTTGCCGACGCCGCCTATTTCTCGCGCTTCTTCCGCCTGAGGGTCGGCGAAGCCCCGAGCGACTGGCGCCGTGCGCGGTTGAACTCGCCTGGAGCCGGCTAAGTCACCGGCTCCGAGAGGTATCGCCAAGTCCGTCGGTTATCGGCCATAGGCCCGCATAACCTCCATCAGAGGCTCATGCCGGATCGCCTGGATCTTGAAGCGATCATGGGCTGTACCGCCGGAATCTTCGGCCGCGATCATCGCGTTCACCACTGCTTCTTCGACGCTGTCGACGGTCGCGAGATAGACGGGGTCAAGCAGCTCGTCGTTGACGATTTCCAGCGACAGTCGCGGCGGCGCCCTGTGGGCCATCGGCTGGGTGTTGGCGGTGGAGAAGGCGAGGAAGATGTCGCCGGAATTGTTGCCGCCGGGCGTGCCGTTGCGGCCGATGCCGATCGCCGCCCGTCGCGCCAGGCGCTTGAGTTGATGCGGTGCCATCGGCAGGTCGGTCGCGATCACGACGATGATCGAGCCGCGCTCCTGCATCTGGCTTTGCGGCGTGCCGTCGCGCATGTGTTCGCCGACCGGAACGCCGCGGATCGTCAGCCAGTCGCGTTGCCCGTGATTGGCTTGGACCAGCGTGCCGATCGTGTAGTCGCGGCCGCCGAATTCAACGACGCGCGAGGCGGTGCCGGTGCCGCCCTTGAAGCCATAGGCGATCATGCCGGTGCCGCCACCACAATTGCCTTCCTGGACCGGGCCGGACGCGGCAGCGTCGAGTGCGGCGTGCACATCGGATTCCGTGATCGGCTGGCCGTTGATGTCATTCAAAACGCCGTCATAGGTTTCGGCGACCACCGGCATCAGCCAGAGGAAATCGTCGGTGTCGTAGGTCGTCCTGTAGCGCTCCAGCATCCATTGGATGGTGGCGTGGTGGGTCATACCGACCGCATGGGTGTTGGTGATCATCACGGGTCCGAGGAAGAAGCCGCCATCCTCGATCCAGTGCGTGCCGGTCATTTCGCCGTTGCCATTGAAGCGGTGCACCCCGGCATAAACCGGGACCGGTGTTTCCGATCCGGCATGCGGCAGGATGGCGGTGACGCCCGTGCGCACCGGGCGCTTTCGGCCGGGTCGCGGCGTTTGTTCCTCGATAGTGCGGAAGCCGACGGCAATGCCTTCGACATCCGTGATGGCGTTGAAGCGGCCGGTGCGGCCGGCAAAGGGCAGGCCGATATCGCGGGCGCGGGCGGAGGAGGGCGTGGAGGTCTTGTCGTTCATGATCATTTCTGCCGGGAGCGAAGGTAAAGGCCAAGCGAGGCGACGACGAAGGAGAAGGTCAGCATCATCACGGCGATGGCGTTGATCTCCGGTTTGATGCCGCGCCGAAGCATGGAGAAGATGAACATCGGCAGCGTCGTGACATCGACGCCGGCGATGAAATAGGTGATGACGAGATCGTCCATCGAGATGATGAAGGCGAGCAGCGCGCCGCCGACGATCGCCGGGAAAAGCTGCGGCAGCACCACCCGACGAAAGGTCATCCATTCGTTGGCGCCGAGGTCGGCCGACGCGTGTTCGAGCGTCCGGTCCATGCCGGCAAGACGGGCCGAGACGACGATGAAGACGTAGGAGATCAGGAAGGTGCACTGGCCGATGATGATCGTCGTCAGGCCCAGCCGGATGCCGGAATTGACGAAGAAGATCAGGAGCGCGATGCCGAGCACGATATCCGGCATCAGCATCGGCATGAACATCACCACCCGGTAGAAGCGCTGGCCGACAAATTCGAAGCGGTAGAGCGCTATCGCGATCGCCGTGCCGAAGACGGTCGCAATGGCCGTTGTCGAGGCGGCGATGACCAGGCTGTTCCATACCGCCTGCAGCAGCTGCCCCGTCGATTCGATGTAGAGCGCGCTCTCGGAGACCTTGGTCTTGAAGCCGAGAACCTGAGCGTACCATTCGGTGGTAAACCCGGTCCAGGTCATCATGTTCACCGGATTGGCGTTGAACGAATAGACGGCGATGACCACGAGCGGGATGTAGATGAAGGCGAAGAACAGGCCGGTGTAGGCAAGCAGGCCACCGGTGAAAAGGGATCGAGCGATCTTCATGGGCGCCTCACCGTGCCAGTGCGGCGGCAGCGCCGCGCCGTCCGGAAAGGATGACATGGGCGATCATCATGATCAGCATGACGCTCATCACCATCATCGCCAGTGCAGCACCGAAGGGCCAGTTGCGCGCGGCGAGGAACTGCTGCTCGATGAGGTTGCCGAACATCATCACCTTGGCGCCACCAAGCACCGCCGGCACGACGAAGTTGCCGAGCGCCGGGATGAAGACGATGACGGCGCCGCCGGCAATGCCGGGTGCGGTCAAGGGCAGGATGATGCGCAAGAAGGTGCGCACGGGGCCGGCGCCGAGATCGAGCGAGGCGCGCACCAGCGTCCAGTCGAGTTTCTCGACGCTGGCATAGACGGGCATGAACATGAAGGGAATGAACACATAGGTCATGCCGAGGATGATCGCGCCCTTGGTGTAGATCAGGTCGAGCGGCCGTTCGATCAGCCCCGTGGATAGAAGCACTTCGTTGACGAGGCCGGTCTGGCGCAGGATCAGCACCCAGACGAACAGCCGCACGATCAGACTGGTGAAGAAGGGCAGTGTGATCAGGAACAGGCAGAAGTTCTTCCAGCGGTCGGAAAGCCGGGCAATGCAGAAGGCAGCGGGGTAGCAGACGAGGAGGGTCGCGAGCACCGTCAGGGCGGCGATCTCGATCGAGCGTAGGAAGATCGAGATGTAGATCGGATCGAACTCCTCGAACATCGGATCGGCGAAGCCGAGAATGCGGCCGAAATTATGCGGGTAGAAGGTCCATTCCACCCCGCCATAAAGGCCGGGTGCGAGAAAGCTGGTCACGATCATGATCGCGAGCGGCCCGAGGAAGAAGACGGCGAGAAAGGCCGAGACGGGCCCGAGCAGGAGTGCAAGCTGGAAGCGGCGGCGACTGGCGATCGTCATCTTAGGCACCTGCGCTTTCGCCAATCAGGTGCACGGCCGCTGGATCATAGGCAAGTCGCGCCTTGCGGGTCTGCTCGACCGCGCCGACGAGGCTGCGGCGGTTGGCCGGAATCTCGGCGACGACCTTGCGGCCCTCGGCGGTGCGACCGAACAGCTCGAAGGTGGAGCCGACGAAGACGATCTGGTCGAGATCGACGTCGATCGTCGGGAAGGGAGCGTTGTCCTCGACGAGGAAGAACTGTTCCGGACGGATCAGCGCCGTTGCCTCTGCCGAAATCTTCCGCTCGCAGGGCCGGTGGCGGATCGCCATGCCGTCAGCCGTCATCAGTCGGTCGCCGTCGACCCTGCCTTCGAACAGATTGCTGGCGCCGATGAACGTTGCAACGAACGTGTTGACCGGATGGTCGTAGATGGCGCGAGGCGTATCGAGCTGCTGGATGCGCCCGCCTGATAGCACGGCAACGCGATCCGACATCGTCAGCGCTTCCTGCTGGTCATGGGTGACGAAGATGAAGGAGATGCCAAGCTCGTTCTGCAGCGTCTTGAGTTCGATCTGCATGGCCTGGCGCAGGTTCTTGTCGAGCGCCGACAGCGGTTCGTCGAGCAAAAGCAGCTTCGGCCGGGCGATGATGGCGCGGGCGAGCGCCACCCGCTGCTGCTGGCCGCCGGAGAGCTGGCGCGGCTTGCGTGCTTCCATGCCTTCGAGCCCGACCATCTTCAGGGCGGACGCGACCTTTTCCCGGCGCTGCGGCTTGGCAACGCCCGCCACCTCCAGCGAGTAGGCGACGTTTTCGCCGACGGTCATATGTGGAAACAGCGCGTAGTTCTGGAAGACGGTGTTGACCGGGCGACGATAGGGCGGCCGGTCGGTCATGTCCTCGCCGTCGATCAGGATCGAGCCGCCGTCGAGTTCGACGAAGCCGCTGATCGCCTGCAGCAGTGTGGTCTTGCCGCAACCGGAGGGACCGAGCAAGGTCAGGAATTCGTTGCGGCGGACATCGAGATCTATACGGTCGAGAGCGGTCACGGTGCCGCCTTCCGGAGTGGTAAAGGCCTTGCTCGCCTCCACCAGCCGGACGATGGAATTCTGCATACTTCTGTTCCCCAAAATGTTATGCAAATAACGCTTGTGCGTTTTCGATATATGGATACCATTTGCCTATCGGAGTCAACGGCCACGAGAAGCCGTGATCCGGAAGCGGCCGGTCAAGGTCGTGTCAGGCCGTCCGGCCAGAACCATCAGAGGAGAATTTCGATGACGATGACAAACGGGACGACCCGCGGGGGCAGGAGAGCCTTCGCGACCCGTGCACGCACAGTGGCACTGTCCCTTGCGACGCTGACAGCCCTTTTCGGCACGGCGCAAGCGGCCGAGCTCAACATCTACAACTGGGGCGAATACATCAATCCGGCTGTCCTCAAGAAGTTCGAGGAGGAGACCCAGATCAAGGTCAACCTCTCGACCTATTCCTCCAACGAGGAGATGCTGGCGAAGATCCAGGGTGGCGCCACGGGCTACGACATCGTCTTCCCGTCGGTGCACATGCAGGACATCATGGCCAAGCTCGACCTGCTCGAAAAGACCGACATCAACACCTATGAGGGCTTCAAGAACATCGACCCGACGTTCCTTCGCGCCAAAAGCGACCCGAAGGGCGAATATTGCCTGCCCTATGCCTTCGGTACGGTCGGCATCCTTTATAACCGCACCCTGCTCGGCAAGGACGTGACCGGCTGGCGCGACCTGATCGAGACGGTGAAGGCCAAAGGCCTGAAATTCACGCTGCTTGACGACATGCGCGAGGTGCTGTCGGTCGGCCTCATCCTCAATGGCCACAAGGTCAATTCCACCGACCCTGCCGAATTGCAGCAGGCGGCCGATACGATCATCGCCATGAAGCCGGATGTCGCCGCCTTCACCTATGACACCCGCCCGATGGTCGCGGCCGGCGATGTGGCGGCCGGTCATTTCTTCGTCGGCTCGATGGTCGACGTCTTCGGCAATCCGAAGGATCTCGGCTACGTGATCCCGGAGGAAGGCGCGACGATGTATCAGGAGGATATCTGCGTTCTGAAGACCGCGCCGAACAAGGAGAACGCCGTAAAGTTCATGCAGTTCTACACGCGTCCCGAAGTGGCGGCGCTCAACATCGAGCAGCAGACGAACGGCACGGCCAACGTGCCTGCGCGGCAATTGACCCCCGAGCAGATCAAGAATAGCAAGGAAATCAACCCGCCGCCGGAAACCATGCAGAAGCTGCAGATCTTCGAAGATCTCGGCCCCGGCGTGCGCCAGCTCGATCGGGTCTGGACGAAGGTGAAGACGGCGCAATAAACAGGCGATGCGACGGAGCGGGATATGCGGCGCTAGCTTGCCGGCGTCCCGCTCCGATCATGCAAGGGGAGGGGACGTGGCGCAGCGAATCCTGAAGCTGGTGCGCAGCGACGAGCTCAGACGCTCGAAATCTGATAAGCTCATCGCCAACTACATCGAGCGTAATCTGGCCGACATTCCCTTCGAGACGGCGCGTTCGATCGCGACCCGGCTTGAAGTTTCGCCGATGACGGTCGGGCGTTATCTTCGGCGCATGGGCTTCGACGGTCTCGACGAGCTGAAACTAGAGCTTCGGCGCGACGGCTCCAACAATCCTGCCTGGCAGGTGAAGGGATCGGTTGGCCGTCTGCGCGACGACAACCGCGAAGGCAAGCTGCTTGCCGGCCTGATCCAGCAGCAGATCGACAATCTCGGCATGATCTATGAGTTGACGACCGCGCCGGAATGGCAGCAGGCGATCGACGCTCTGATTGCTGCCAGCGAGGTCTATGTCGCTGCCTACCAGAACGTACGCGGCATCGCGCAGTATTTCGCGAGCCAGCTATCCTATACCCGGTCGCGGGTGCAGTTCGTCGATGGCCTCAACGGCACCTATGCCGAGCTGCTCGACGGTTCCGTCGAGGGACGCGTGCTGTTCCTGCACGACGTACGCCGCTTCGCCGCCAAGGCGCGGCCCTTGGCGGAGGAGGCGCGTCGGGCCGGCGTCAAGGTCATCCTCTTCACCGACGAGTTCTGCCCCTGGGCGCCGGAGGTCTCCGACATCTGCCTCGTCGTGCCCGGGTCCCATGGTCCGCTCTGGGATGGAGCAGCAACGACCGTCGCGGTCATGGACCTGCTTCTGAGCAACATCATCGTCGTCCTCGGCGACGAGGTCGGCGAGCGCGTCGCCCAGCTTACTCGGCTACAGAACGTCTTCGGCGACTTCGAGGATTGAAATCGAAGTCCGAAAGCTCAGGGCGCCGACGTCTGCGGGATGTAATCCAGCCCGATGTCGATGGAGGCCGGCCGGCCGTCGAGAAGCAGTTCGCTGATGCGCGGCGCCGTCCTGGCGATGACCTTGCCGTCCTTGACCACGCAGAGCCGGTTCGGTTTCAGCCGCAGCGCTTCGCTGACATCGGCCGCCTGCATCAGGACGAGGTCGGCCTTACAGCCGACGTCGAGGCCATAGCCTTCAAGGCCCATGGTTTTCGCTGCATTCACGGTGATGGCGTCGAAGATCTTGCGCTTGTCCTCGATCCCGCCCATCTGCGTCACGTGGATGGCCATGTGAGCCACTTCCAGCATGTCGCCCGAACCCATCGAGTACCAGGGATCCATGACGCAGTCGTGCCCGAAGGAAACGTTGAGGCCGGCCGCCATCAACTCGCGAACCCGCGTCATGCCGCGGCGCTTGGGATAGGTGTCGTGGCGTCCCTGCAGCATGATGTTGATCAGCGGATTGGGGATCACGTTGATCTCCGCCTCCGCCATCAGCGGGATCAGCTTGGAGACATAGTAGTTGTCCATCGAGTGCATCGAAGTCAGGTGCGATCCGGCGACGCGGCCCTGAAGTCCGAAACGGACCGTTTGAGCCGCCAGCGTCTCGATGTGGCGCGACATCGGATCGTCGGTCTCGTCGCAATGCATGTCGACCGGCAGGCCGCGGTCTGCGGCGATCCGGCAGAGCACTTCCACCGAGCGGGTGCCATCTTCCATCGTGCGCTCGAAATGCGGGATGCCGCCGACGATGCCGATGCCCATATCGAGTGCGCGGTTCAGTGAAGCCTCGCCGTCGGCCGCGCGAAAATAGCCGTCCTGCGGGAAGGCGACGAGCTGCAGGTCGATATAGGCGCGACCTTCTCCTTTACCTCCAGCAGTGCCTCGGCCGTCACCAGCCGTGGATCGGAGGTGTCGACGTGGCTGCGGATGGCAAGAAGGCCCTGGCTGACGGCGAGGTCGCAATAGCGCAGCGCCCGCGCGACCAGCGCCTCCTTGGTCAACATCGGGCGCAGCTCGCCCCAGAGCGCGATGCCTTCCAGCAGCGTGCCGGAGACGTTCATGCGCGGCAGTCCGAGCGACAGCGTCGCGTCCATGTGGAAATGCGGGTCGCAGAAAGGCGGGCTGAGCAGGCGGCCGGTGGCGTCGATTTCTTCGCCCGCTGTCGCGGCAAGAGCCATCTCGATCGCTGCGATCTTGCCGCCCTTGACGCCGACATCGACGCCAAGCCGTCCGTCCGGAAGATTGGCATTGCGGATGATCAGGTCGAACATGCTGGTTTCTCCGGTGGCGGTAACGGCGCGGGCCTTGAGCGAGGCTTAGGAGCCGAAGCTCTTTCGATAAGCCGCCGGCGACGTGCCGAATCGACGAACGAAGGAACGACGGAAGGCGATATCGTCATGGAAGCCGATATCGGTCGCAATCTTTTTGAGCGGGATGCTTGTGTCTTCGGCCAATCTGCGCCCCGCCTCAAGCCGCATGCTCTCAACATAGTCAGCCGGCGTCATGCCCACCTCCTGCTTGAATTGCCTGGAGAAGTTTCGCTCGCTCATGCCGGTGCGCCTGGCGATCGCCCCGACACCGAGATCGGCAGAGAGGTTGTCGGCAATGTAGTCCTGCGCCGCGCGAATAGGGGTCTTCTGCGCAAGCTGGCCGGCAAGGAGCGTGCTGAACTGGGTCTGGCCGCCGGGTCGCTTGAGGAAGACAACAAGTTCACGCGCGACTTTCAAGGCGATGTCCAGGCCGAGATCCTTTTCGACGATGGCAAGTGCGAGGTCGATGCCGGCTGTCACGCCCGCCGAGGTCCAGACATTGCCGTCCTTGGTAAAGATGCGGTTGGGCTCGAGCTTCACCTCCGGAAAGCGCTTGCCGAATTCCGCCGCTTGCGACCAATGCGTCGTCGCCCGCCTGCCGTTCAACAGGCCCGCTTCGCCGAGCACGAAGGCGCCGGAGCATACCGATCCGAAGCGACTGGCACGGGCGGATGCGTCCTTCACCCAAGTCAGAAGCGATATCGGAAGCGGTCGTTCGTGAATGAGCGGGTCCCCGGCAACCAGCAGGGTATCGATGTCGGCAATGCCGTCATCCATCGCACGGTCGGGAAGGAGGGTCAGCCCGGAAGACCCACGCACCGGGGCGGTGGAGGCGCTGACGACCTCCACCGAATAATGGTCGGTGCCACTCTGACGGTTGGCCTCCGCGAACACGTCCGAAGGGCCGATAACGTCGAGGAGCTGGACGCCCTGCATTGCGACGATCGCCACTTTGTGAACGGCCATTAGCGAACCTAGAACAATCTGCCGGTGAGGATGATGCTGATCGTCCGATAGAAGACAACCGCAATCGCGCCAGCCAGAAACAGAAAGAACAGTCCAGCCAGCCCGGTGAGGACGGTGCTCTCGGCAGACGCAGCATACCGGAAGAAGGCGATCGAGAGCGCAGCAAGCGGGAAGCTGATCGCCCACCAGGCGACGCTGAAGGGGACATGGGAGCGGAATACCATCGGCGACAGGACGAGCATCAGAAACAGCGCGAAGTAGAACAGGACCGTGGCGAAGAGATCAACCGAACCCGTGACATTGGTATAGGCGAGGAAGCCGACGGCAAAGGGGGCGACCAGAACCATGAGAGACGGCCTTGCCAGCGCCGGAAGCGGATCTTCATGGCGCAACCGCGAGAAGATCAGCGCAATGAAGACTGCGGCGATGACGCTGCCGACCGAGAAGGCAAGCATGTTGACCTCATGTGCCCAGGCGAACGGCATGGCGTGGCCGGTAACGGCGATATCCAGAGTGGCGACACCGGGGATGAGCAGCGGCGGCAGCGTCGTATCGCGCGACTGTTGCCGGCCGAGGAAGCCCCTGGCGACGACATAAGCGAGGGCGAAGGTCAGCGCCGACGCAGCCGTCCAGACGACTTCTGACAGCAGCGGGCTATAGCGGTTCAGAAAAGCTGACTGCAGAAGCAAGCCGATTGCGACCGTTGCGAAGAAGTTGCTTTGAACCGGATGGGCGAATTCGGCGGCGACCGAGGCCGGATGGCGGTGCCACTTGAAAGCGTAGCCGAGCGCAAGGCTTAGAAAGATCGAAGTCCCGAGCCAGCCGACATATTCGCCGGGAAGGGCCGGCAGACCGATCGTCCTGGTGGCTTCGCGCCAGGCGAGGCTCAGGCCGGTTATGCCCATTACCGAGGCGAACAGGTTGATCGGAAGCTGCGAGATCGACCTGCGGGTCAACGGCGTGCTGTTCGAGAGGTCCATGGATTGAACGGTCATTGGATTATTCCTGTCCGAAAGAGTGCTGACAGGATTAAAACACGCCACGCCGTTGTCTTGAATGATCCAGATAGTACGATTCCGGACTCGCTGCGTATGTTTCCGGCCAAGGACCGATCAGTCGCGCCGTCATATGGATTGCGGACGGCGAAGCCGGTCACACGGCTCCGTAGCTGCGCCAGAGAACGTAAAGGCTGACGGAAAAGATGATCGCACGGAAAATCTTGGTCAGCGTATCGCGCTGGGTCGAAAGCTGCGTCGAAACGATCGTGCCGATCACGCCACCCGCGACGCCACCCAGGATGAAGTAGCCGGCGATGCGCCAATCCACCAATCCAGAGGCGGCATAGTTGATCGCGGTCGTCAGGCCGAAGGTGCCGACAGCAAGCAGCGACGTGCCCACAGCGTTGATGAGCGGCATGCCGGTCGCAAGCAGCAGTCCGGGAACGATGAGGAAACCGCCGCCGATGCCGAAGAAGCCGGAACAGGTGCCGGTCAGAAGCGCTGTCAAGCCGGTCTTGCCGTGTGTGCCGAGCGAAAGCGACTGCGGTGTCGCCGCCGTGTCGCACCTGACCTTCCGCATGGCGAAGCTGACGAACATCATCACGAGGCCGAAGAGGAACAGCAATCGCTGGCCATCGATCAGCTTGCCGAGGCTGGAGCCGAAAAAGGCGCCAAGCGAACCCGCGACCGTGAAGATCAGCGCGCAGCGCCACCAGAGATGACCGCGGAGCGCGTGGCTTATCAGGTTGAGATAGGCATTGGCGGAAACCGCAAGCGCTCCGGTGCCGAGCGCGGTGTGCACGTCGCGGATGCCGACGACATAGATCAGGAGCGGCGTCGCCAGGATCGAGCCGCCACCGCCGATCAGGCCGAGCGTGAAGCCGGTGAGCGAACCGGAGCCGATCGCAAGCAGCATCTGCTGGAAGGGGTCCGCCACGATGCCGCTACCCCCAGACCGAACCGGGCAGCGCGTCGAGCGGTATCTTCAGGTAGCGTCGGCCGTTGTCCTCGGCGACAGGGAGCTCGCCGCCACGCACGTTCACCTGCAGCGCGTACAGGATGAGCTTCGGCATCGGCAGGGTGCGGTCGCGCGCCTCGCGCAGGCCGACGAAATCGGCCTCGGACTTGCCGGCAACGTGCGGGTTCGTGGCCTTCTGTTCGGCGACCGTGCTTTCCCAGCGCGCCTCGCGGCCGCCGGGGCAATAGTCGTGGCCGGTGAAGAGCCGTGTTTCGTCCGGCAGTGCCAGAATGGCCTGGATCGAGCGCCAGAGGTCGGCAGCGCTTCCGCCCGGAAAGTCGGCGCGGGCCGAGCCGCTGTCGGGCATGAACAGCGTGTCGTGAATGAAGGCGGCGTCGCCGATCACGTAAGAGATCGAGGCGAGCGTATGTCCCGGCGAATGCATGACGTGGGCCTTGAGCTCACCGATCTGAAACGTCTCGCCGTCGGCAAACAGCCGGTCCCATTGCGAACCGTCGCAGGCGAAGTCCGGCCAGTTGTAGATCTCCTTCCAGATCCGCTGCACGCCCTTCACATGTTCGCCGATCGCCGTCGGCGCGCCGGTCTTCGCTTTGAGGTAGCGCGCCGCCGAGAAATGGTCGGCGTGCGGGTGGGTGTCGAGGATCCACTCGACCGTCAAACCCTTGGCGGCGATATGGTCGAGGATCGCATCGGCATTCCGCGTCGCGGTCGAGCCGGACTTTTCATCGAAGTCCAGCACCGGATCGATGATCGCGCATTTGCCCGTCGCCGGGTCGGCGACGACATATTGGATGCTGCCGGTGCGGGGATCGTAGAAGCCGGTCACATCGGGCTTATGCATAGGCGAGGGCCTCTTCAGCCGCGGCGCACGGGAAGAAGATCGCGCGGGCGGGGTCAAAATCGTAATCGGCTTCGAAGCTCGGCGCGTCGGCG
This sequence comes from Ensifer sp. ENS06, assembly GCF_014852205.1. Classification (NCBI taxonomy): domain Bacteria; kingdom Pseudomonadati; phylum Pseudomonadota; class Alphaproteobacteria; order Hyphomicrobiales; family Rhizobiaceae; genus Ensifer; species Ensifer sp. ENS06. The sequence continues at coordinate 315,377 of NZ_JACVBC010000003.1, forward strand.
GCGAGCTGCGTGACGCAATCGAGAATGTACTTCACCTTGTCTTCCGAAAGCAGCACGCTGAAGTTCAGCCGGGTGAAACCCGGCTTCTCGATTTCCTCGCCGGCAAGGATCGCCTGGCGGATCTGTTCGGAGTGCTCGGCATCGATCGACAGCAGCCGATGAACGTAAGGTCCGGCGCAGGCGCAGCCGCCGCGCGCCTGGATGCCGAAGCGGTCGCTCAGCATGCGGGTGACGAGCTGCTGGTGGACATAGCCGCCCTTGCCGTTCCTGATGCGGAACGAAAAGATCGGCAGCCGGTCCGGTTCTTGCAAGCCGAGCAGTTCCAGTTGCGGAATGGCCCTCCAGGCGGCAAACGCCTGCTCCGCCAGTTCGCGGTTGCGCCGCTCCATGCTCTCAAGCCCGATCGCGTGTTTGACGATGAAGGCAAGGGCTGCACGGATGTCACCGACGACGTTCGGCGTTCCGGCCTCTTCGCGGGCCTCGATGTTGGCGCTGTAGTCGTGTGTATCCGGCGAAACGAACTTCACCGTGCCGCCGCCCGGCCAGGTCGGCTTGTCGGTCGTGACACTGTCGCGGCGAACGATCAGGATGCCGGAAGCACCCGGGCCACCGATGAACTTGTGCGGCGAGACGACGATGGCGTCGATCTCGGCACCGGAAACGGGAGACATGGCGATTGGAACATAGGGGCCGGCGCCGGCATAGTCCCAGATCATCTTCGCACCGGCAGCCTTGACCATGCGGGTGATCGCGGCCACGTCGCTGGTGATGCCGGTGATGTTCGAGCCGGCCGAGAGGGTACAGACTGTCAGGTCGGACGAGCCAACGCTCAGCGCTTTGCGAAGTTCCGTGAGGTCCGGTCCACCCGCCGGGCATTCGGCGATCTCAACGATCTCAGCGCCGCTTTCGCGCCAGGGCAGGATGTTGGAGTGGTGCTCGTAGGGGCCGATGATGACGCGGACGGTTTGGCCGGCAGCAACCGCGTCGCTAACGCCGACGAGCTTGACCAGACGGTTGATGCCGGAGGTCGCACCGGAGCCGGTGAAGATCACGGCATGGTCGGCCGTGGCGCCGCAGAATTCCCCGATCAGCGCCCGCGCTTCCCGCCGCATCCGGGTCATGAAGCCCCCGCAATAGGAGGCTTCGGTGTGGCTGTTGGCGTAGTAAGGCAGGACCTCTTCGAGCACGAAATCTTCGATCACGCGCAGCGCGCGGCCGGAGGCGACGTAGTCGGCATAGACCAGTGCCTTCGTGCCGTAGGGACCGGCGATCCGCGCCTTCGCTCCGACCAGGTCGTCGCGTAGCTCGGCGACGAGACCCGGCCGGTTCAGGGACTGGCGGAACCGGGCGAGCGGCGAGAGCGCCTCGCAGGGTTGGTGGACGGCGGGCACGATCATCGCGCTTACTCCTCGGAGCGGACATTGACAGCAATTGTAATCCCGTCCAGGGTCGAAAACCTCACCTATCTTCTGCGGTTTCATCGAGGAATTGTGTCAAATGATCGAATCGTCGCTCAAAATCGATGCTTTCGATCTGAACATTCTTACCGCATTGCAAAAAGATTCGTCGCTGTCGCAGCGGGATCTGGCCGAAAAGGTCGGCCTGTCGCAAAACGCCTGCTGGCGGCGCCTCCAGCGCCTGCAGGCAATCGGTGTGATCCGGGGCTCGCATGCAGACATCGATCTCGACGCTTTGGGGCTGGATCTCACCGTGTTCGTGATGATCCGCACCCGCCATCACTCCAAGGAATGGAGCGACGGTTTTCGGCAGCATGTCGAGCGGTTGCCGGAGGTGATCGATTTCTATCGCATCGGCGGGGATTGGGATTATCTGATCAAGGTGGTGACCCGCGGCATGCGCGGCTATGACACCTTCTACCAGAAGCTCATCACCAATTTCGACCTCGCCACGGTCACCGGCTTCTTCTCGATGGAGGCGATCATCAACGGTCGCCCCGTGGATCTGAGCCGGTTGAGGTGAGGCGCCGTCTCCCGGCACCTCATCATTCTGTCGTTACATGACGCCGAAGCGTTCGAAGGCCTCGACGGTGCTCATGCCGGCCTCGATCGCCAGCCGCACCTTGTTTTCAGTCTCGGCCTTTTCCAGCGCCAGCGCGATCGCCTCGCGCTCCGCCTCCTTCGGGATGACGAGCACGCCGTCGCGGTCGCCGAAGAGGATGTCGCCCGGCCGGATGCGGATGCCGCCGATCTCGATCGGGATGCCGTAGTCGACGACCTTGCCGCGTGGGCCCTGGTCCTGGGCGTAGGAGCCGTAGCAGAAGGTCGGGAAATCGAGCGCGAGAATGCCGGCGCTGTCGCGGCAATAGCCGTCGCAGATCGCACCGGCCGCCTTGAGTTTCATTGCTCGCGTCGACATCAGTTCGCCCCAGACCGCATAGCGCGGCGACGAGCCGGAACAGACGTAGATCTCGTTTTCCTTCAGGCTATCGAGTGCATGGAACATCAGGCCGAAAGGCTTGGCGCTGAATTCCGAATGGCCGCCGGCCTCAGCGGTCGCGAAAAAATCCGCCTCCAGCACGGGCATCGCGCGGCCCACAGCGACCATGTCGTCGCGCAGCGCCTTGATCTGCGGCGGCAGGAACTGGTGCTGCAGGCCCATCGTGTCGAGAATGTCGCCGACCACGGCCGTGAACAGCCGGCTGCGCATGGCGGTAAAGAGTTCGGTATCGTCTTCAAAATGTTTCATGTCTTCCCTCAATCCTTGTGCGCCATGGCCGTTGCAATGCCCTGCATGACGCCTCTGATTTCTGCGAGACCCTTCAAGCGCCCGATCAGCGAATAGCCGGGGTTGATCCGCTCCTTGCCGATGTCGTCTGCGAGCAGATGGCCGTGATCGGGCCGAAGCGGGATCTGCCAGTCGGTGCGACCCTCGCGGACGCGGCGCTCCTGCTCCTGCATCAACGCCAATATCACCGCGGGCATGTCGCTCGATCCGCCAAGATGGTCGGCCTCGTAGAAGGATCCGTCTTCTTCGCGCTGGACGTTGCGCAGATGGGCGAAATGGATGCGCGGGCCGAATTCGCGCACCATGGCCGGCAAATCGTTGTCGGCGCGTGTGCCGTAAGAGCCGGTGCAGAAGGTGATGCCGTTGGCCGGACTGTCGACGGCAGCGAGAATGCGCCGGACGTCGGCCGGCGTCGAAACGATCCGCGGCAGGCCATAGAGAGAGAAGGCTGGGTCATCCGGATGGATGCAGAGCCGGATACCGACTTCTTCTGCGACCGGCACGATCTCCCTGAGGAAGCGCGCGAGGTTCTCATGCAAGATGTCGGCGGTGACGCCATTATATTCCGAGAGGGCTGCGAGGAAGCTCGCCCGGTTGAACTGGCGCTCGGTGGCCGGAAGACCGGCGATCAGATTGCGTTCGATCCGGTCGATTTTCGCCTGGTCCATCTCGTCGAAACGCTGGCGGGCGGCGGCGATCTGCTGCGTTGAGTAGCTGTCCTCCACATGCGGACGCTGCAGGACGAAGAGGTCGTAAGCGGCAAAATCGACAGCATCGAAGCGCAGCGCAAAGCCGCCATTGGCCAAAGGCTGCATCAGTTCCGTGCGCGTCCAGTCGACCACCGGCATGAAGTTGTAGCAGACGATGCTGATGCCCGAACGTGCCAGGGCGCGAAGCGTATCCTTGTACCAGCCGATATAGCGATCGCTATCTGGCGTCGCGAGCTTGATAGAATTGTGCACCGGAATGCTCTCGACGACGCTCCAGCGCAGGCCGGCCGCCTCGATCAGCGCCTTCTGCTTAAGGATAGCCTCATCGGACCACGGCGAGCCGTCGTAAATGTGATGCAGCGCCGAGACGATCCCTGTGGCGCCCGCCTGCCGGATGTGGCTGAGCGGCACCGGATCGTTGGGCCCGTACCAGCGAAAGCACTCTTCCATCAGTCTCATGCAGAACTCCTACCCGCTTCCGTGGCTATTGTTGGACCACGCCCGGCAATAATGTCCCATTGGTCCAACAATTCAAGTCTGAAAGCGGAGATTTCGCGTGAAAATCACCGATTAAGCTGAGGCCTTCAAATTTTCGCTTGACGGAAACTGTAATCTGGACCAACAAATAAGGCATCGCAGGGAGGAGAGCCGGTGAGCAGTTCGGTAAGGGAAGAGGTGTTGTCGGGCGTCGAGGCCGTGGAGCCGGGCAAGACCTCGGCCGTCGATCGGCTGGTCGAGCAGATCCGCGACATGATTTCTGAGCGTGGCCTTGGTGTCGGTGACGCGTTGCCGACCGAGCGTGATCTCGGCGAACAGTTCCAGGCCGGCCGCAACACCGTGCGCGAGGCGCTGCAGGTGCTGCGCGCCTATGGCATGGTCGAGACCCGGCCGAAGGTGGGCGCCGTGATCAGCGGTGGCCACGGCGAGGCGATCCGCCGGCTCTTTGCCTTTCACAACGGTATCTCACCGGACTCGTTTCATGACCTGCAGGGCTTCCGCCGCATCATCGAGACCGGTGTCGGCGAACACATCATCCTGACGGCCAGCGACGCCGATTTCGACCGGCTCGATGCGATCAATTCCAGGATCCTTGAGGCCGAGAGCGTCGAGGCAGCCGCACAGTGCGACTATGAGTTCCATTCGGCGATCGTCGAACTCTCGGGCAACCGCACGACGCTTGCCGCCTATCACATGCTGCGTTCGGTGATCGAGGAGGTCATGCGGCTCGGCAAGGCCGAACGTCCGGTGCACGCGGCGACCTTCGAGGCGCATGCCGAGATCATCCGGGCGCTGAGGGCGCGCGACCGCATCGCCTATGTCTACCTGATGAGCCGTCATCTGGAGTTCGGCATCCGCTTCGTCGATGCCGTGCCGGGCAGCTCGCAGCCACGATAAACATTTGGAGATTGGGTCCGAACCGCGCTTCACGCGGTGCGGGCAGCCATTTGCCGGATTTTCGCCCGTTGGTCCGGCGGCACGAACAGGGCACTTGGGAGGAGAACCAATATGAGCAACATGAAACGTCTGGCGCTTGCCGCACTTCTTGCCACCGTCAGCTTTGCGCCGGGCGCAGCCTTTGCTGGCGGCAAGGCGATCGCTGGCATCGTCTTCCAGCAGGACCAGTATTTCCGCGGCATCCAGATCGGCATGGAGAAGGCTGCGGAAGCCGCCGGCGACGAGCTTCTCGCCGGCAACAGCGACAGCAAGCTGGAGAAGGAAGCGCAGCTCATCGACACCTACATCGCTCGCGGCGTGAACTCGATCGTCGTGGCGCCGCTTTCGGCCGATGCCTCGGTGCCGGCGCTGAAGAAGGCGCGTGATGCTGGCATCACGGTCGTCACCTACGGCACTTCGGCCAATGGCGACGTCGCCCAGGCGACGGTGACGAGCTCGGACCGCGATATCGGCATCGGCACAGGCAACGCCGCAACCGACTTCCTGAAGACCCTCGGCAATGGTGGCAAGGTCAAGATCGGCACGCTCGCCTTCAAGGCACTGCTGCCTGAACAGTCGAACGCCCGCGTCGACGGGTTCTTAAGCGTCGTCAAGGACCAGGTCGATATCGTCGCCCAGCAGGATGCCTGGCTTGCCGAAAAGGCGCTCGCGGTCGCAAGCGACATGCTGACGGCCAATCCCGATATCCAGGTGATCTACGCTGCCAACGAGGGCGGCACGATCGGTGCGGTCCAGGCCGTGAAAAAGGCAGGCCTCGAAGGCAAGGTCTTCGTCTTCGGCACCGACGGTTCCGAGCAGCTCGCCAACATGTTGCTGAATTCCGACAACGTACTGCAGGCAACGACGGCGCAGCAGCCGCTCGAGGTCGGCAAGCAGGCGATCGAAGCGGCACAGAACCTGCTCGACGGCAAGAAGATCGAGACCAAGGTCAACGTGCCGGTGCTGCCTCTGACGCGCGCCGATACGCAGGCGGTCGCGGCCTACAAGGAAGGCCTGAAGGCGCTGAAGTGATTGGGTTTTGACGTCAGCCGAGCGGCGGGACATCGCGCCCGCCACTCCCTCGTCTTGCACAGCAGGAAATCCGCATGAGCTATCCGCAACCGAGTTCAGCCGCGTTGCAAGGGGTGCAGGGACGGCTGGACTTTCGGGCCGTGACCAAGCGTTACGGTCCGACTGTCGCCCTCTCCGAATTCACCCACAGCTTCGCCCCCGGCCAGGTGCATGCCCTGATGGGCAAGAACGGCTCGGGCAAATCAACGCTCGTCAAGCTGCTTGCCGGCGTCACCGAGCCGACATCGGGCACGATCAGTGTCAATGGCGAGGATCGCCATTTCACCTCGCCGCATGATGCCTTTGCCGCCGGCATCGTCACCGTGCACCAGGAGCTCTCGCTGGTGCCGGAGCTTTCTGTCGGCGAGAACATCTTTCTCGGCCGGCTGCCGCATCGGCGTCGCGCCGGTTTCAGCGTCGTCGACTGGGCGGGCCTGCACAAGCGCGCCGGCGAATTGCTTGCCGACATGGGGCTTGCGATCGATTCCCGCCAGCCGGTTTCGGCGCTGAGCGTCGGCCAGCAGCAGGTGGTGGAAATCGTCAAGGCGATGTCCTTCAACCCGTCGATCCTGCTCTTGGACGAACCGACCTCGGCGCTGGCGTCGCGCGAGGTCAAGCAGCTCTTCGCACTGATCGAACGGCTGCGCGCCCGCGGCGTGACGATGATCTACATCACCCATCGGATGAGCGAGCTTTTCGAGATTGCCGATACCTGCACGGTGATCCGCGACGGCCATTACATCGGCGCGGTCGAGATGAAGGCGACGACGCCTTCGGCGATCGTCGGCATGATGTTCGGCGATGCCGCCCGCGCAACGCGGCCGCCGCGGCGCACGCTCGATCGCACCCGGCCGGTGCTCGAGGTGCGGGATCTCAGCCGCTCCGGGCATTTTCAGAATGTTTCTTTCGATCTCTATCCGGGCGAAATCCTCGGAATCGCCGGCCTGCTCGGCGCCGGGCGCACCGAACTGATGAGGGCGATCTTCGGCGCCGACCGGATCGACAGCGGTTCAGTGACGTTCAACAGTCGCGATATGACCGGTGCCAGCCCACGCGACATGCGCAAGGCGGGACTCGGCTACACGCCGGAAAATCGCAAGGAGGTCGGCCTCGTGCAGTCGCTTTCGACCGCCGACAATCTCTGCATGGCGAGCCTCGGCCCGATCTCCAACAGAGGCTTCATTTCGCGCCGCCGCGAACAGCCGCACGTGCGCCGCCAGATCGCCGATCTGCACATCAAGTGCGGCGATCCGGAACTGCCCGTGTCGTCGCTGTCGGGCGGCAACCAGCAGAAGGTGGTGATCGGCAAATGGTTGAACCGGCAGCCGTCGGTGATGTTCTTCGATGAGCCGAGCCGCGGCGTCGACGTCCAGGCCAAGCGCCAGATCTTCGACATCATCTGGCAACAGGCCGCCGATGGCCTTGCCAGCCTCTTTGTCTCGACCGAGCTCGAGGAGGTGCTGGAAGTCGCCGACCGCATCCTCGTCATGCATCACGGCGCCGTCGTCGCCGAAGTGGATCCGACGAAAACCGACCTGACCGAACTCTACGGCCTGTGCATGGAAGGGGCCAAGCAATGACACTCGTGAGCCAGACCACGGAAACAGGCGGACAGAACACGCCGCTCAAGTTTCTGAAAACCTACCCGATGGAGATCATTCTCGCCGCATTGGTGATTTTCCTGATCTTCGTCGCACCGGGCTTCGCCTCCACCAGCAACGTCTTGAACGTGCTGCGCACCGTCTCGATGCTCGGCATCATCGCCTTCGGCATGACGGCGGTTATCATCAGCGGGGAGATCGATCTCTCGGTCGGCGCCGGTGCCGCGCTCGCCGGCTGCATCGTTGCCTGGTTCGCCGACCGTTTCACCGACACGTTCGGTGACTGGGGCGCGGTCACCGTCGGTTTTGCGGTGGCACTTCTGCTCGGCTTCTCGCTCGGCTATCTCACCGGCCGTTTCCGGCAGTGGTTCAACGTGCCGACCTTCATCACCACCCTGGCGCTTTTCGCGGCACTCCGCGGTGTCGCCAATTTGATCACCGGCGGCTTCCCGATGTCGTCCTTCCCGCTCGGTTTCGATTTCCTCGGCGGCGGTTATCTCTTCGGCATTCCGTTCCCGGTCTATATCTTTGCGCTGACCTTCGCGGCGATGCACTTCCTGATGAAGTACACAAGCTTCGGCCGTGAGGTTTACGCGGTCGGCGGCAACATGGAGGCGGCACGTCTCTCCGGCATCGACATCTGGAAGGTGAAGGCGCTGACATTGGGCCTGACCGGCGCGCTAACCGCCGTCTCCGGCACGCTGATCGCCTCGCAGATCGGGGCCGGCACCGGGACGACGGCGACCGGCATGGAACTCGACGTGATCGCGGCCGTCATCATCGGCGGTACCTCGCTCTTCGGCGGCAAGGGCCGGATCTGGGGCACGCTGATCGGGGTGCTCTTCCTTGGATGCATCTCCAACGGCATGACGCTGATGAATGTCAGCGAATATTGGCAATACGTCGTGCGCGGCGGGATCATCCTCGGCGCCGTGCTCCTGAACCAGGTTCTGGAACGGGTGCGCTGAGACCGGCGCGGGGTGTCCGCATCCCGCTCCCCCTTATGACCAACGATCACGCTTATGATCTCGGGTCGACGCCGGCCCGGATCATCGCGATCCATCGCGGAGACAATCATGACTGAATTCAAGGGAAAGATCGCGCTGGTCACCGGCACGTCCGGGATCGGGCTTGCCTCGGCGATCCGGCTCGCCTCGTCAGGCGCGACCGTGCTTGCTTGTGGCAACGACGTCGCCACCAACGAAATCTTCGACCGCATAGCCAAAGAGCGCGACTTGCCGATGTCGACCCGACTGACGGACGTTGCCGTGGAAGCAGAGGTCGAGGCGGCCGTGCGCGAGGCGGTGCTGCGCCACGGCGGCCTCGACATCATCGTCAATGCCGCCGCCGTTCACCCCTATGGCACCGTGCTCGACACCAGCGCCGAGACCTTTGCGCGCTGCCTGTCGGTCAATGTCGGCTCGATTTATCTCACCGGCCGCTTCGGCATTCCGGAAATGATGAAGCGCGGCGGCGGCGCGATCGTCAACATCTCCTCGGTGCAGGGTCATGCCTGCCAGCAGAACGTCGCCGCCTATGTCGCTTCCAAGGGCGCGATCCATGCGCTGACCCGCGCCATGGCGCTCGATCATGCGGCGGCGAAGGTCCGGGTCAATTCGGTCAGCCCAGGCTCGGTGCGCACGCCGCTGCTATCGCTTGCAGCCCGCACCTATGGGGGCGAGGGCGTCAGCGAGGCGGAAGCCTTTGCCCGCTTCGGCGCGGCACACCCGATCGGCCGCATCGGCGAGCCGGAGGAGGTGGCCGAGCTGGTCGCTTATCTCGCCTCGGATCGCGCCGCCTTCGTCACCGGCTCGGACTTCCGCATCGACGGCGGCCTCACCGCCGGCATCGGCGTCAAATAATCGGATAGGAAACGACAAGATGAAAATCGGCCTTGGGCTCTACCGGGAGCAACTCACCCCGGATAACTTTCAGTTTGCCTTGCAGGCGGGCGCGACCCACGTCGTCGCGCATCTCACCAACTATTTCGCCGGCAAGGATCCGAAGATCGAAAGTGGCGACCAGGGCGGCTGGGGTGATTGCTCCGGTGACCGGCTCTGGACTTACGAAGAGCTGTCGGCGCTGGTGAAGGACGTGCGGGCCGGTGGGCTGGAAGTGGCGGCGATCGAGAACTTCTCGCCGCGCTTCTGGCATGACGTGTTGCTCGACGGGCCAGAGCGGGCGCAGCAGATCGAGGGGCTGAAGCAGCTCATTCGCGACGCCGGTCGCGCCGGCATTCCCTGCATCGGCTACAATTTCTCGCTTGCCGGCGTCTATGGCTGGACCCGCGGCCCCTATGCCCGCGGCGGTGCGGAATCCGTCGGCTTCGGCGTCGAAAACAGCATCGCGCCAAGCCCGGATGCGCCGATTCCAGACGGCATGGTCTGGAACATGCGCTATCGTCGTGGCGTCGCCGGCGCTGCCTCCGTTTCCGTCAGCTCGGCGGAGCTCTGGGACCGCCTCAGCCACTTCCTGAAGGAGGTCGTGCCGGTCGCCGAGGAGGCGGGCGTGGTGCTCGGCGCTCACCCGGACGATCCGCCAGCCGAGGAACTGCGTGGCACCGCGCGGCTCGTCAACCGTCCGGAGAAGTACGACCGGCTGATGGCGATCGTCGACTCGCCCTCGAACGGGCTCGAACTCTGCCTCGGCTCGCTGCAGGAAATGCCGGGAGGGGATATCTACGAGCACGTTCGTCGTTTCGCCCGCTCCGGCCGCATCGGCTACATCCACTTCCGCAACGTACGCGGAAAGATGCCGCGTTATGTCGAGACCTTCGTCGACGAGGGCGATATCGACATGGCCGAAATCATCCGCATCCTGCGCGACGAAAACTACCAGGGTGTGATGATCCCCGACCATACGCCGGCCATGACCTGCGGCGCCTCCTGGCATGCGGGCAAGGCCTTTGCGCTCGGCTACATGAAGGCGCTTGTGCAGAATGCCGAGGCGCTCGGCCCCGCGCGTTCGATCCCGACAAGCATCGCAGCGGAATAGGAGGCGGAGATGGCCCGTGAGCTCGTCTGTGTCGCGCCCGTCGGCGACCGCTGCGGCGAGGGCGCCGTCTGGTCGGCGGAAGAGGCGGCGCTCTACTGGACCGACATCAACCGCTTTCTGATCCACCGCTATGACGAGGCGACGTGCGCGGTCAGGACGTGGCTCTTCGACGAGCCGGTGGTGGCGATCTCGCTGACCCGTGAAGATGGGCGTCTGCTCATCGCTCTCGGCTCGAAGCTCATATGGTGGTGGCCCGAAACCGACCGGCGGCAGGATCACGGCTTCGTCCTGCCCGGTTCACCGCGTGTTCGGCTGAATGACGGTCGCGCCGATCCCCTCGGAAACTTCTGGGTCGGCTCGATGAAGAACAACGTGCTTCCGGATGGCCAGCTTGGCGACGTTGCCCCGGGCGAGGGCATCCTCTACCGGATCGCACCCGATGGCACCGTCACCGAATGGCGGCATGGCCTCGGCATTTCCAACACGCTCTGCTGGAGCCCGGATCGAAGCACCTTCTACTTCGGCGATACGCTGGCAAACGAGATTTACGCCTTCGACTATCATGCCGTGGACGGCTCGATTTCCGGCGAACGACCCTTCTTCACCGGTTTCGATCGCGGCGCGCCCGACGGCTCGGCGATCGACAGCGAGGGGTTCCTCTGGAACTGCCGTTATGGCGGTGGCTGCATCGCCCGTGTTGCGCCGGATGGCAGCCTTGCCGAGACGATCGATATGCCGATCACCAACATCACCACCTGCACTTTCGGTGGCGCCGACCTGAAGACGCTTTACATCACCACGGCCGGTGCGGGGCCAGCCGAGCGTCTCGCCGGCAGCCTCTATGCCATGCGCGTCACGGTCGCCGGCATGCCGGAAAACCGGTTCGGGGCGGCTACAAAGTGAGCGCGGAGACCACACGGCGCGCGCTCGCCTGGGCGCATGGCTGCCTCTCGGTGCAGTCGCTCGGCGGCATGCTCGGCCCGGTGCTGTTCCTGCTTCCGGACGGGCGGCAAGTCAGCCCCTTGCAAGTTGCGCCTTGGGGCAACGATCCCGAGCGCGAGACGCTGCCGGAAATCCTGAAGGAATTGCGTGGCGAGTGGCCGTGTGTGCCTTTCGGCAGCGACGCCAGCCGCACGCTTCCTGCAGGCTGGTCCGTAGACGGTGAGAGTTTCGACGGCGCCGGCGTGCCGCATGGCCATAGCTCCAATGTCCATTGGGCGTGGGGTGCCTGCGACGACCGCCAGATAGCGATGGAATGCCATTATCCGGAGAACCATCCGATCCGACTGTTGCGGCGGCAGATCGTGCCGGATCCAAATGCGCCCTCCATCGACATCACCCTGGAAATCGAGGCCCGGCGTCCGTGCCGCCTGCCGATCGGCCTGCATCCGACGTTCCGACTGCCGAGCCGTCCCGGTTCGGTCACGATCGAACCCGGCGCCCATGATCGCGTCTGGAGTTTTCCCGGCGATGTCGAACCGGGCGCGGCTCTGTTCTCGCCCGATCGGCAATGGTTATCGCTCGGCAAGGTCGAGACGCGCAAAGGTGTCATGCTCGATGCGTCGCAGGTGCCGCTTGTCGAGGAGACCGAGGACCTGCTGCAGCTCTCGGGCATCGACGGCAGCCTCGCGCTCCACTATCGCGACGAGGGTTTTCGCGCGCGGCTCACTTGGCAGAACGAGCATTTCCCAAGCTTGCTGCTCTGGTACAGCAACCGCGGTCGCAAGGCCTACCCCTGGAATGGGCGGCACGTGGCGCTCGGCGTCGAGCCGATCGCATCCGCCTTCGATCTCGGACCGGCTGTCTCCACGGGCGACAGCCCCATCGCGGGATCCGGCGTTGCAACGGCGATTGCCTTCGAACCCGATCAGACCTTCACCACCCGCTATCGGCTTTCCGTCGAAGCCGCTCCGATCGGCTGAATGGTCGCTCGCTGAGACATATCCAACTGAAAGGCCAAGAGAATGAAATTGTTGCGTCTCACCGTCGACGGCTCTGCCGTGCCCTGCATCCTCGATGGCGAGGGCAAGGCGCGGGACGTGTCTTCGCTCGTCCAGGACTTCACGGCGGAGACTTTGCCTGGTGTCTTGGCAGTGCTCTCCGGCGCCGATTTCGCGGCGCTCCCTGTGATGCCGGTGGTCGATGCGGACATCCTGCCGCCGGTCGCAAGGCCCGGTACAATCTGGTGCGTCGGCCTCAACTACTCCGACCATGCGGAAGAGGCGGGACTGCCAGTGCCGTCCGAACCGATCCTCTTCAACAAGGCGGCCGGCACCTATTGCGGCCCGAACGCACCGCTTCTCCACACCGAGAAAATGTCGAAGCTGGACTGGGAGGTCGAGCTCGGCATCGTCATCGGCAAGCGGGCGCTCAACGTATCGCGCGCCGAGGCTATGGACCATGTCCTCGGCTACACGATCGTCGACGATGTCTCCGAACGTGCCTGGCAGATGGAGCGTGGCGGGCAGTGGGTGAAGGGCAAGAGCTTCCCGAATTTCTGCCCGACGGGCCCCTGGCTTGTGACGAAAGACGAGGTTCCGGACCCGCAGGCCCTGTCGATGTGGCTCGACGTCAACGGCGAGCGCATGCAGGCGGGTACGACCGCGCGCATGATCTTCGACGTCGCGACCATCGTCTCCTACATGAGCGAGTTCTGCGTGCTGGAGCCCGGCGATCTCATCTGCACCGGCACGCCCCCCGGCGTCGGCATGGGCAAGAAGCCGCCGCGCTATCTTGGGCCCGGTGACGTGGTCGAACTCGGTATCGATGGACTCGGCCGCCAGCGTCAGGTCGTTCAATCCCTCTAGACATGCAGAAGGGTCTCACCATGAAGGAAAAGACGGGACGTTTGACCGGGCGCATTGCCGTGGTCACGGCTGCCGGCCAAGGCATCGGCCGCGCGGTCGCCGAACGACTGATGGCTGAAGGCGCCGAGGTCCACGCCAGCGACATCAATGCCGAGCTGCTCGCCACACTCGAAGGGGTTACAACGACGCGGCTTGATGCGACGGATCATGTGGCGGTCGGTGCCTATTTCGACGCCTTCGCCCGGGTCGATATCCTCGTGCACGCGGTCGGCTACGTGCATCAGGGCACGATCGAGGAATGCTCGCCCGCCGATTGGCGGCGCTCGGTGAACATTACGCTCGACAGCGCTTACAACGTCATTGCCGGCGCAATCCCGAAGATGAAGGCCAATGGCGGCAGCATCATCACCATCGGATCGGTTGCCTCCTCGATCAAGGGTTTCCCGCGGCGTGCCGCTTATGGCGCCGCCAAGGGTGGCGTCATAGGCCTGACCAAGGCGGTGGCAGCTGACTACGTTTCTCAGGGCATTCGCTGCAATTCGGTCTGCCCCGGCACTGTCGCGTCACCCTCCTTGGAAGAGCGCATCGGCGAACTTGGCGAAAAGCTTGGAAGCCGGGATGAGGCCTACCGGTCCTTCATCAGCCGCCAGCCGGCCGGCCGGTTCGGCACGGTCGAAGAAGTCGCCGCCATCTGCGCCTTCCTCGCCTCCGACGAGGCGGCCTTCATTACCGGCCAGGCAATCAACATAGACGGCGGCATCACGATCTGAGACGCCGCATTCTCGCAAGGCCGTGAAACGCAAAACACCTCCGGATGCGCTCCGGAGGTGTTGGTTTTCGTAGGCTTGTGGGCGTCGGCGTGACGCCGTTCAGGATGGGTTGTCGCTTACGCCGACAGCGCCTTGAACTCGGCAAGGATGGCGTCGCCCATCTCGGTGGTGCCGACCTTCTTCGCCCCTTCGGCCATGATGTCGCCGGTGCGGATGCCCTGGTCGAGCACGGTGGCGATCGCCTTCTCCAGATTGTCGGCTTCCTTCACCAGGTTGAAGGAATAGCGCAGGCACATGGCGAACGAGGCGATCATCGCGATCGGGTTGGCGATGCCCTTGCCGGCAATGTCGGGTGCCGAGCCGTGCACCGGCTCATAGAGCGCCTTGCGCTTGCCGCTGACACCATCCGGCGCGCCGAGCGAGGCCGAGGGCAGCATGCCGAGCGAGCCGGTGAGCATCGCCGCCACGTCCGACAGCATGTCGCCGAACAGGTTGTCGGTGACGATGACGTCGAACTGCTTGGGCTGGCGCACCAGCTGCATGCCGCCGGCGTCCGCCAGCATGTGCTCGAGCTGGACGTCGGAGTATTTCGCCTTGTGCGTCTCGGTCACCACCTGGTTCCACAACACGCCCGACTTCATGACGTTGCGCTTTTCCATCGAGCAGACGCGGTTGTTGCGGGTGCGGGCCAGCTCGAAGGCGACGCCGGCGATGCGCTCGATCTCGTAGGTGTCGTAGACCTGGGTGTCGATGCCGCGCTTCTGGCCGTTGCCGAGATCGATGATCTCCTTCGGTTCGCCGAAATAGACGCCACCGGTCAGCTCGCGCACGATCAGGATGTCGAGGCCTTCGACCAGTTCGGGCTTCAGCGACGAGGCGGCGGAAAGCGCCGGGTAGCAGATCGCCGGGCGCAGGTTGGCGAAGAGCTCGAGATCCTTGCGCAGGCGCAGCAGACCGGCTTCCGGGCGCACCTCGTAGGGCACCGCATCCCACTTCGGACCGCCGACGGCGCCGAACAGCACCGCATCGGCGGCAAGCGCCTTCTTCATGTCCTCTTCCGAGATCGCCTGACCGTGGGCGTCATAGGCCGAACCGCCAACCAGGCCCTCGTCCGTCACGAAGCCGGCACCAAGCTCGGCATTCATGTAGGCGATGATTTTGCGGACTTCCGCCATGGCTTCCGGGCCGATGCCGTCGCCGGGGAGGATGAAAAGTTTGCGGGCCATTGTCGGCACTCCTGTGGTTTTCAGTCGGTGTAAAGCGGCACGGCCGCGTTGATAATGATGCGGGCTAGACCGCTGCCTTCGCGCCTTCGATCTGTCCGATGCGCTCTCGCAGCGTGTTGGCGACAGCCTGCGAAGCCGGAGCGAGGGCGATTTCAAGATTGGCGTTGCCGCCGTCTACCTCGATCGCGAGTTTCGAGACGCTGACGCCGAGCCGGCGAACGATTTCGAGCAGGCGGGAAACGATGTTTTCGAGATCGCCGCTTTCGATGGTGTAACGCATGGTGTTGCTCATCATGCGACCTTTGGCCATGGGCGCTGCTGAGGGCGCATTGTCTCGAAGGCACGCGCGAGGCGCAGCACGCCGATGTCGTCGAACTGCTGGCCGATGATCTGCAGGCCGATCGGCAGGCCGCCCGAGGTGTAGCCGCAGTTGAGCGAGATTGCCGGCTGGCCGCCCATGTTGACGGCGACTGTGAAGGCGATGTGTTCGAACGGTTTCTGCGGGTCGTTGACCGGCGAGGCCCATTCGGCCGGATAGGAGGCCGTCGGGGCCGTCGGCGACAGGATGAAATCATAGCCGGAAAGTGCCGCATGCAGCGCGTTGCGCATGGCGTCGATCTGGGCGAAGCCGGTATAGACCTCGCGGCCGGAGAAATTCTCGGCCGTTTTGATCCAGTCGAAGATATAGGGCAGGATCTGCGCCTGTTTTTCCGGCGAGAGGCGCGACACGTCTTCCCAGCCGCGCGCCCGCCAGAAGCGGTCGAGACCGTCGATCATTTCGCGCGTCAGGAAGGGGCCGATCGGCTCGATGATCGCGCCGGCATCGGCAAAGAGCTGTGCCGCCTTCTTGACCGCCTGTTCCGTTTCTTGCGTGACCGACTGGCCGAAGCCGGCGTCGAGCCAGAGGCCGATCTTCAGACCCTTCAGATCACGATCAAGATCGAGCCAGGGGAGATCGGCATAGGGCAAGGACATCGTGTCCCGGGCGTCTGGCTGCGACAGCACCGACATGTAGAGTGCCGTGTCGACGACCGTCCGGGTCATCGGGCCGGCAACGCGGCCGATAAAGGGCGGGTTGATCGGCACGCGGCCGGCCGAAGGCTTGAGCCCGACAATGCCGCACCAGCCGGCCGGCAGCCGGACCGAGCCGCCGATATCCGTGCCGATGTGAAGCGGACCATAACCGGCGGCCGAAGCAGCACCCGCACCGGCGCTCGAGCCGCCCGGATTGGCTGAGAGGTCCCAGGGGTTGCGGGCCAGCTTGTGGAAGCTGGAAAGGCCGGAAGACAGCATGCCGTAGTCCGGCATGGTGGTCTTGGCGAGAAGGATGCCGCCCGCCTCGCGGGTGCGGGCTGCCGGCGGCGCGTCGGCGGCTGCAGGCGTCAGCGACACGGCAGCACAGCCGAGCGGCACTGCGGTGCCCTTGGTTGCGATGTTTTCCTTGATCGTCACCGGCACGCCGTCGATTGCGCCCAGAGGTTCACCCTTTGCCCAGCGCTCTTCCGATGCCTTGGCGGCCTTGCGCGCCTCGGCCGGGTCATAGGCCCAAAGCGCGTTCAGCTTTGGCTCGGAAGCGTCGATGCGGGCAATCACCGCTTCGGTGACCTCGACGGGGGAAAGCTTCTTCGAGCGGTAGGCGTCGACGAGATCGACGGCGGAGAGATCGGCGAGTTCGGACATGGGGCACTTCCTAGGCAAAATGGCAGCGGGCGGACCAGGCCGGCGTCACCGGCTTGGCCTCAGGCGTTCGGGTCAGACAGATCTCCTGCCTGCGGGGACAGACGGCAGCATAGGCGCAGCCGGCTGCGGTCGTTGCGGTATGGACGGGCGTTTGCGGCGGCCCAGCGGAACGCACCCGCTTGCGCCGTCCGGAAAACGGTTTCGGCACGGCAGCGACCAGCGCCTGAGTATAGGGATGGCGCGGGTTGTCGAAGACCTCGGCCGTCGGTCCTTCCTCGACGATGCGGCCGAGATGCATGACGGCAACCCGGTCGGTGATGGCGCGCACGACGCCGAGATCGTGGCTGATGAACAGATAGGAAAGGCCGAGCCTTTCCTGCAGGTCCATCATCAGGTTCAAAACCTGCGCCTGGATCGAGACGTCGAGTGCAGACACTGGCTCGTCAGCGACGATCAGGGCCGGCCGGGTGATCAGCGCGCGGGCGATGGCGATGCGCTGGCGCTGGCCGCCGGAGAATTCGTGCGGATACTTGTCGGCCGACGCCAAGGGTAGGCCGACGGCCTCCAGCACCTCGGCGATGCGCCGGTTGCGCTCCGTGGTGCCCGTTCCACGCTCCAGCGAAACGATCGGCTCGGAGATGATCGTCCGAACCGTGTGGCGCGGATCGAGCGAGCCGTAGGGATCCTGGAAGATCGCCTGAAACCCCTTGCGCGCCTCTCGCAGTCCGGCGCGATCGAGCGCGTAGATATCCTTGCCGGCGATCGACACCTGGCCCGATTGCGGCCGCTCCAGCCCCATCACGGCGCGGGCCAGGGTCGACTTGCCGGAGCCGCTTTCGCCGACGATGCCGAGGCTCTGGCCGGCGGCGAGTGCGACGCTGACACCATGGAGCACGCGCAGGCGGCTCTGTTTCGAGAAGATCGACGGGCGCGGCAGGTCGTATTCGCGCACCAGATCGGTGGTCTTGAGGATCACCTCGCTCATGGTGCCACCATCCTTTCGCGCGGATGAAAGCAGGCGGCGCGATGCTGCACATTTCCATCGGTATTGATCAGGTCGAGTGCCGGGATCGCCTGACGGCAGTCGGCCTCAGCGAAGGAACAGCGGTCCGCAAAGGAGCAGTGGGATGGACGGCCAAAGGGATCCGGAACGATACCGGGGATGGCATTCAGCCGCGGGCGCCCACCGCCTTGATGGCGGGAGTCAAGGGCTGCGCCATGCGGCGACGCGGCGAAAAGGCCGCGGGCATAGGGATGCGCCATGCGCGCAAAGACATCGTCCGTGCGCCCGGTTTCGATGATGCGGCCGGCATACATGACCGCGATGCGGTCGGTCATCTCGGAGACGACGCCGAGATCGTGGGTGATCAGCATCAGCGCTGTGCCGGTGTCTTCGATCAGCTCGTCGAGCAGATCAAGGATCTGCGCCTGCACCGTAACGTCGAGCGCCGTCGTGGGCTCGTCTGCAATCAGCAGATCCGGTTCGCAGGCGATCGCCATGGCGATCATCACGCGCTGGCGCTGGCCGCCGGAGAGCTGGTGCGGGTAGAGATCGAGGTCGAAGCGCGGCGCCGGCAGGCCGACGCGGTCGAGCAGCGCACGCGCTTTCTTCTCCGCATCGGCTTTCGTTTCGCCGAGATGCAGCCGCCGTCCCTCGGCGATCTGCGCGCCGATCGATTTGACCGGATTGAGCGCCGTCATCGGCTCCTGGAAGATCATCGCCATGCGCCGGCCGCGATAGCCGCAATAGTCGGCTTCGTCCAAGCCCGCGAGATTGCGGCCGTCGAAGGAAAGTTCGCCGCGCACCCGCATGCGCCGCGGAAGCAGGCCCATGACGGCAAGGGCTGTCATCGACTTGCCGCTGCCGGACTCACCGACGATCCCAAGCCGTTCGCCGCGGTTGAGTTCGAGATCGATGTCGCAGACGATATCGACCGTGCTTTTGCCCGCGGTGAGTTCGACCGACATGCCGGCCATGTGAAGCAAGGGTTTGGTCATCGTTGCCGCCTCACGCGCGGGTCGAGAATGTCGCGCAGGCCATCGCCGAGCAGGTTGAGGCCGAGCACGGCGAAGGTGATCGCCAGTCCCGGGAAGATCGCGAGCCAGGGCGCCTGATAGATGAAGGTCTGGGCGTCGTTCAGCATCTTGCCCCAGCTCGGCATCGGCGGCTGCGTGCCGAGGCCGACATAGGAAAGGCCGGCTTCGGCAACGATCGCTAAGGCGAACTGGATCGTCACCTGAACGAGCAGCACGTGGTTGATGTTGGGCAGGATGTGCAGAAACGTGATCGCGACGTCGCCGCGGCCAGCGCAGCGCGCGGCCTGCACATATTCGCGTTTCCAGAGGCCCATCGAGGCACCGCGGGTGACGCGGGCAAAGACGGGTATGTTGAAGATGCCGATCGCGATCATCGCGTTGGTAGCGCCCGGACCGAAGATCGCGGTGATGATGACAGCGGTCAGAAGCGCCGGGAAGGCGAAGGCGAGGTCGCTCATGCGCATGACGAGACCATCGACAAAACCGCCGCGAGCAGCCGCCCAAGCGCCAAGCGGCACGCCGATGCCGGCACCGACGAGCACCGCGACAATCGAGACGCTGATCGAGTTGCGGGCGCCGACCATGATCATCGACAGGATGTCGCGGCCGAAGTTGTCGGTGCCGAACCAATGGGCAAGGCTCGGCCCCTGCAGCTTGTCGCGGAAGTTCATCGCCGTCGGCGAATAGGGCGTCCAGACATAGGAGACGAGCGCCATCGCCACGAGGATGACGGTGACGGTGGCCCCGATCGTCAGATTTCGGCTGCCGATAAGCTTGGAGATGAGGCTGGGTTGCGCGGCGGTTGCAGGAGCGGTCATCAGTGGCCTCCCCTCGACAGGCGCGGATCGAGGTAACCGTAGACCAGATCGACGAGGAAATTGATGGTGATGACGGAGGCGGCAAGCAGGGTCACCAGCGTCTGCACCGTCACGAGATCGCGCTGCGCGATCGCCTGGAAGACGAGGCGGCCGATACCCGGCAGGTTGAAGACATTTTCGATGATGATCGTGCCGGCAAGCAGGAAGGAAAATTGCAGGCCGATAATGGTGACGACCGGAATGAGCGCATTGGGCACCGCATGCTTCCAGAGAGCGCCCGAACGGCTAAGCCCCTTGGCGCGCGCGGTGCGGATGAAATCCTCGCCGAGCGTCTCGATGACGGCCGAGCGCGTGACGCGTCCGAGAATGGCCGCAAGTGGCAGCCCGAGTGCGAGCGCCGGCAGGATGAGCGAATGCAGGCCGTTCCAGATGCCACCTTCCCAGCCGGCAAAGCCGGAGGCCGGGAACCAGGCGAGCTTCAGCGCGAAGAGCAGGATGAAGAGAAGCGCCAGCCAGAAGTTCGGGATGGCGACGCCCACCTGGGCGATGCCCATGACGACGGTGTCGCCGGCCTTGCCGCGGTTGGCGGCGGCATAGACGCCGATGGCGATGGCGACGGCGACCGAGATTGCCATGGAGAGCAGCGCCAGCGGCAGCGTCACCAGGATGCGCGGGCCAAGCAGCTCCCGGATCGGCACCGAATAGGTGAGGCTCATGCCGAAATCGCCGACGACGAAGCCGCCGATCCAGTGGAGGTAGCGGATCCAGATCGGCTGATCGAGGCCGAGCTGCCGGTGCAGCGCCGCGATCGCATCTGCGTCGGCATTCATGCCGAGCATCAGCACGGCGGGGTCGCCGGGCAGCACCTGCATCAGCAGAAAGACGATGACTGAGGCGACCAGCGTCGTCAGCAAGAGCGACACGAGGCGACCGCCAATGAAGGAAATCACATCAACCTCCCGGAAAGAGCGAGCGTTGACCGGCGCCGGGTGCGTCAATCAACGGCAGATCTGCGTCCGCCCCAACGAGGGGCAGATGCTGGAGCGGGGTGCGGATTTCCGTCCGCATCCCGCTCAATGAAAGTCGATCAGTTTTCCCAATAGGTCTGGGTCTGGTCGTCGGCCGGCACCGGCATGTTCTTCCAGAGACCCTTCACCTTCTTGTTCCAGACGCCGATCTTCGGCAGCGCGTAGAGGAAGACGTTCGGTTCGTCCGCTGCGAGCTTGCGCTGGAGCTGGCCGATCAGGTCCATCTGCTCGGCCTCGGTCGCAGCCAGCGTGTAGGACTTGTAGAGCGCCTTGTATTCCGGGTTCTGGTAGTTGAAGTAGTACTTGTCGCGCGCATAGATATCGAGGTCGCGGGCTTCCGCATGGGCGATGATCGTTGCGTCGAAGTTCGAGTTCTTGAAGACCTGATCCAGCCATTGTGCGAACTCGATCGGAACGAGGTTCACCTTGATGCCGACTTCGCTGAGCATGGCCGCGATGATCTCGCCGCCGCGGCGGGCATAGGCCGGCGGCGGCAGCATGATGGTGATTTCGAGGTTCTGAACGCCCGCTTCCTGCAGCAGTTGCTGCGCCTTGCCGGGGGCATAGGGGTAGGTCTCGTTCAGATCGACATAACCGGGTTCGACCGGCGAATAATGCGAGCCGATGGTCGTGCCGAAGCCCGAGTAAGTGCCTTCGACCAGCGCCTTGCGGTCGATCGCATGGGCAAGCGCCTGCCGCACTCGCACGTCGTCGAAGGGCTTCTTCGCATTGTTGAGCGCAAGCACCACCTTGCCCGAGGTGCTGCCGACCTCAACCTGCAGGTTCGGGTCGCTCTGGAACTGGCTGACCAGTTCTGCGGCCTGGAACATCGGGAAGGCATCGACGTTGCCGGCAAGAACGGCGGCCGCTGCAGCCGAGGGGTCACTGATGAACTTGAAGGTCACTTCGCTGAGCTTGGCCGGTTCGCCCCAATAGTCGGCGTTCTTTTCCAGCACCACCTTGTCGCCCTTCGCCCATTCCTTGAACTTGAACGGGCCGGTACCGACCGGCTTGGTCTTGTTGTCGGCGGCCGACGACGGCGCGATCATGACCGCGTCGCCCCAGGCCATGTTGAAGAGGAAGTTGGAGGCCGGGCGCTTCAACGTCACGACCGCGGTTGCCGGATCCGGGCATTCGGTCTTTTCGATCGGCTCGAACAGGCCCTTCTGCGCATTGGTGGAATCGGCCGAGACGGCGCGCTCATAGGAGAATTTCACCACCGAACAGTCGAAAGCCGCGCCGTCATGGAACTTGACGCCCTGGCGGAGCTTGAAGCTGTAGGTCTTCTGGTCGTCGGAGATCGTCCAGCTCTCGGCGAGCAGCGGCTTCACCGTGCCGTCTTCCACCACCCGGACGAGACCTTCGAAAAGGTTGCCGTAGGTGATGTAGCGGATGGGTGCGGCGGCGCCCGCGGTCGGGTCGAGGCCCGGCGGCTCGAGCACCTGGCCGACGGTGATCGTATCCTTGGCCATCGCCGGCGTCAGCGACGCGGCAATGAAGCACGAGGCAAGCGCCAGTTTCGTCAAATTCATCATGGTTCCCCCGCTTTGCGGTTTCGTTGTTTATGGTCCCAGAAATCAGGTCGAAATAATCAGATCGAGCGTCCGCCGTCGACGTCGAGCGCCACGCCGGTGATCATCGACGCCTGCGGCGAGGCGACGAAGAAGGCGGCCTCCGCAAGGTCTTCCGGCTTCAGAAGGCGTCCGAGCGGAATGGAATCGCGGAACTTCTTGCGGATTTCCTCGGAGTCCTCGCCCATGAAGGTGGTCAGCAGCGGCGTTTCGCCGGCAACCGGGTTGAGCGCGACGACGCGGATGTTGAAGGGCGCGAGCTCGATCGCGAGCGCCTTGGTGGCAGAAACGACCCAGCCCTTGGTCGCATTGTACCAGGCAAGGTTCGGACGCGGCCGGTTGGCGCCGGTCGAAGCGATGTTGACGATAACGCCCGCCTTGTTTTCCTTCATGTGCGCCAGCAGCGCCCGCGTCATCAGGTAGACGCCGCGCACATTGACGCCGAGGATACGGTCGAATTCGTCGGGCTCGACCAGCTCGGCATTCTGCGGCTTGTGGCCGATGCCGGCATTGTTGACCAGGATGTCGATGCGGCCGAACTGCTTGAGACCCGCCGCAACGGCCGCGTTAACGTCGGCCTCCTTGGCGATATCGGCAACCACGGCGATGGCATTGTTGCCGAGTTGCTTGGCGACGCGCTCTGCGCCTGCGGCATCGCGATCGACGACGATGACCTTGGCGCCGCCTTCGACGAAGCGCTTGGCAATGCCTTCGCCGAAACCGGAGCCTGCGCCGGTGATGAGAGCGACTTTACCTTCCAGTGACACTTTGTTGTTCCTCCAAAGGAGACTTAGATCATGGGTTGGAGCGCGATGCGGGTGGAACGCCGCCTGCGGTTTTGCGCGCTCTAGCCGTGGTAGACAGAGATGGTTTTCATGCTGGAAAAGCCGTAGAGGGCCTCAAAACCCTTCTCGCGGCCATGGCCCGATTTCTTGACGCCGCCGAAGGGCAGCTCGACGCCGCCGCCGGCGCCGTAATTGTTGATGAAGACCTGGCCGGCGTGCACGGCGCGCGCCATGCGCAACTGCCGGCCGCCGTCATTGGTCCAGACGCCGCAGACGAGGCCATAGGCGGTGCCGTTGGCAAGTCGAATGGCTTCCTCCTCGCCGTCGAAGGGCATGATCACCTGAACCGGGCCGAAGATCTCTTCCTGCACCGTGCGGTGTTGGTGCGGCACGTCGCGCAGCAACGTCGGCGCGACATAGGCGCCCTCGGCCGGCGCGTCGGCGACGATCTCGCCCTGCGCCGCGACCTTCAGGCCATCCTTGGCGGCGTCGGCAAGGAAGCCCTCGACGATCGCCTTCTGCCGCTGCGAGACGACCGGGCCGACCGAGAGATCGCTGCCAGCAGGACCGACCTTCAGGGCGCGGTACCGTTCGCTCATCCGCGCGACCACTTCTTCATAGACGGCACGCTCGACCAGAATGCGAGACGAGGCCGAGCAGGTCTGACCGGCATTCTGGATGCCGGCATTGACGAGGAAGGGGACCGCGCGGTCGAGATCCGCATCGGCAAAGACGATCTGCGCCGACTTGCCGCCGAGTTCCAGCGTCACCGGCACGGCGTTCTTCGCCGCCGCCGCCTGCACCATCTCGCCGGTGCGGACCGAGCCGGTAAAGGAGATGTGGTTGACATCGGGGTGTTCCGAAAGCGCTGCGCCCGCCTCCGAGCCGAAGCCGGTGACGATGTTGAGCGCGCCCGAGGGCAAGCCCTCTTCTTCGGCGATGCGGGCGAACTCCAAGATGGTGAGGCAGGCCTCTTCGGCCGGCTTGACGACGGCGGCGTTGCCCATGGCAAGGGCCGCGCCGAGGCTGCGGCCGAGGATCTGCATCGGGTAGTTCCAGGGGATGATATGGCCCGTGACGCCATGTGGCTCGTAGACGGTCAGTACGGTGAAGCCGTTCTGATAGGGGATGGTGTCGCCATGAACCTTGTCGGCGGCGCCGCCATAGAATTCGAGATAGCGCGCAAGCGCCACGACATCGGCGCGCGCCTGGGTCAGCGGCTTGCCGACATCGCGTGCTTCGAGCTCCGTCAGAAGGTCGATGTTGCGCAGCACACCGGCCGAAATCCGGGTCAGCACCCGGCCGCGCTCGGTCGGCGTCAGGCGTCCCCACTCACCTGAGAGTGCCGCGCGTGCCGAACGCACGGCGAGATCGATATCGTCCCGAGTGCCCCGGGCGATGCGCGCAAATTCCAGGCCGTTGGAAGGATCCCTGACGGCGATGAACTCGCCGCCCGTTGCGTCCTGCCACTTGTTCGCGATGAAATTGCCGTAGGTCTTCACAGTCATGCCTCTTTGTCAGTCCCGCGCTCTTCAAGCAGCGCCTTCAATCTCATGGCCGTCGCGTTGATGTGGGCGCGGGCCAGTTTCTCGGATTCATCAAGGTTCCGTGCGGCGATCGCCTCGACGATCAGCCCGTGTTCGGCGACCGCAGTGCTCGCCCGCTCGCTCGAAAGCGAAAAGGCTGGGGCAAAAACCTGCGAGGTCATGCGCAGAAGCGGCCCGAGCGGCGCCAGCGACGCATTGCGCGAGGCCGCAACGATCGCCTCGTGAAAGACGACGTTGGACTGTGTGTAGGCGCCTGGATCCCAGTTTTCGACGGTCTTGCGCTGGCGCTCCACCTGCTTTGCCAGATCCTTGATCTCGGCATTTGTCGCCCGCTCGGCGGCGTTGCGGGCCGCCACGCCATCCATCGCCTCACGCACCGCGTAGGCATCCAGCAGTTTCGGCAGGTCGGCGGTTGCGACCCGGACACCGCTGC
Source organism: Ensifer sp. ENS06 (assembly GCF_014852205.1). NCBI lineage: Bacteria > Pseudomonadati > Pseudomonadota > Alphaproteobacteria > Hyphomicrobiales > Rhizobiaceae > Ensifer > Ensifer sp. ENS06. The sequence continues at coordinate 340,634 of NZ_JACVBC010000003.1, forward strand.
CCGGCTTGTTGACGACCAGCCCGTCGCGCTCGAGCACGCGCAGCGCCTCGCGCAGCGGCGTGCGGCTGATGCCGAACTCGGCGGCGATCTTTTCCTGGCGCAGCGTCGCGCCCGGCGCATAGACGCCGGCATAAATACGTTCGCGAAGGGCCTGGGCCACTTCGTCGAGCAAGCGTGACTGGCTTCGCCATTCAAAGGATTGGTTCATCGATCCCTCCCAAGATCGAGGCAAATTGTATCCAGGATACAGGCCGAGTCAATCCGGTGATGACACATAAGTCCCAGGGATTGTCAGCAAGTGCTGGCGACGCCGTCGGCTTCGGCAGTCCCGACTTGCGCCGCCGCGTTGACGCGCCGCTCGCCGCGGCTTCTATTAGGAACTGCTATGGTGGGAGGCTGGCCGTGCAGATGCTTGATTGGATTGCGATTATCCTGTTCCTCGTGACCTGGGTGGGACTGGAGCCGATGATGGCGCTTGGTTGGCCGCGCCGGACAGACAGCCTGATGCTGGACATGGTGCGTGTCCGGCAGGCCTGGATGCGCGAGGTGCTGACGCGGGATACCAACTTCATCGGTGACGCCGCCATTCTCGGTCACACGATCAATTCGGCCTCGTTCTTCGGCTCGGCCAATCTCATCGTCATCGTCGCCATGAGCAGTGCGCTTTTCATCCAGCCGACGATTGGCCTTCAGTCGGGCATCATCGCGATGTTCGCGCCGATCGAGCCGTTGTGGCTGTTTCAATGCAAGGTGCTGCTCGTCATGGCGACCTTGCTGCGCGGGCTGTCCGAATTCATCTGGGCGGTGCGGCAGATCAACTATTGCCTCGCAGCGATCGGAGCGAGCCCTTCGCGCGAAGAAGCCCGCGACATCGCCGCATGGGCCCACGCCCTGTCGCTGATGATCAATCCGGCCCTTCGATCCTTCAGCCAGGGTGTCCGCTCCTATTACTTCACCGTTGCCGCCGCGCTCTGGTTCCTGGGGCCGATCGCCTTTCTTATCGCCATCGTCGGCTCGGTCGCGCTTCTCGTCTGGAGACACAGCTGGTCGGATACGGCCAAGGGCGTGATGGAGGTGCGCAAGCTGCTCGACGAGAGCCATCCGACGGCGGCCGCGGTAGAACCCTCAACAGCCGTCCGTTCTCCGGCGGCAAACAGCTGAGGGTTTTTGGCGTGACCGGTTGGAATTGGCCGGCGAGGTAACCACCTAGTATCCGTAACGTTCTGGAGGCGGTCGCCCATGTCAGACAATCCGATCAAGATCCCCGGTCCCGATCATCCGATCACCACCGAGAGAAACCAGGCCCGTGTCGTCGTCACCCTCGGCGGGCGCGTCATTGCCGACACCCGCGATGCGCTGGCTCTGCGCGAGGCAACCTATCCCGCTGTGCAGTACATCCCGCGTGAGGATGTCGACATGTCCTTGCTTGAGCGCACCGATCATTCGTCCCATTGTCCCTATAAGGGTGACGCCTCCTATTTCAGCATCCCCTTGGGCGGCGAGCGGTCGCGCAACGCCGTCTGGACCTATGAAAACCCGCACGCGGCGGTGGCCGCCATCAAGGACCGGTTGGCCTTCTATCCGGATCGGGTGGATAAGATCGAAGAGATCCAGCCCTAGCATCCGCGCTCAAGTGAGGGCTACTGCGCTCGTTCGAACGCACGGTGCCCTGGCCGCGAGGTCACGCGTCGCGAATCCGAAACGTTTCGCGCACGGCCTTCAAGAATTCTGCCACTTTCGGCAGATCGCCGAGTTGCTGGTGGAAGAGGTAGTAAAGATGGGTGGATGGCCCCGACCACTCGGGAAGAACCGGAACGAGCCGTCCGGCGGAGACGCCATCGGCGGCGAGCGCATCGCTCAGCATGCCGATGCCGAGGCCCTCGGCGATCAGCCGCTCGCTGATCGCCGGATCGTCGACGACGACCGATGGCGGGCGCTCGAGCGTAAAGTGCCTGTTGCCGTCTGACAGCACCCAATGGGCAAGCTCCCGTCGCATGCGCGTCCGGTGTGCCACCAGGGCGACGTGCATGAGGTCCTCGGGCGAAGACAGCGCCAATCCTGCGCAATAGGCGGGAGAGGCATAGAGGCGCTGCTCGATCGTTCCGATCTTGCGGTAGATCATCTCGCTGTCGACGGGTTCGCCCATCCTTAAGGCCACGTCGACGCCTTCGCCGATCAGATCGACATTTTGGTGGGTGGTCTGCATGTCGACCTGGACTTCTGGGCAGAGTTCCGCATAGCGCTTCAGGATCGGTGGCAGGAAGGTACGGGCAAAGGCGACTGACGTCGCGACCCTTAGGCGCCCGCGCGCCGTACCGTCGGCCGGTTGGAAGCCGGCGATGCCGCGGTCGATGAGCTCGACGGCGCCCCCGACCGATTCCAGCAGATGCTTTCCGGCCTCGGTCAAGGAGACCCGGCGGGTGGAGCGCAGCAGCAGGGCGACGCCAAGCGCTGCCTCAAGCTCGCCCAGGCGCCGGCTGACCGTGCTCGGTGGCAGGTGCAGGCGAAGCGCAGCTGAGGAAAAGCTCTCTGAGCGGGCGACCTCGAGGAAAATCCTGAGGCTGTTGAGATCGGCAGATTGGGGGGATTTCATGCGTTTCCGGAACAATTACTTCCACGATCGCAGGATAATCGACCGACGGTTGAATTGATAGCGTCTCGGCATCCAATCGAAGGAGCCGATCATGACCACTCGCAGACAAGCTTTGGGCCTTCTTGCCGCCGCGGCCCTGTTGCCGCTCGCACCGCGGATCGCCTTTTCCGCCGCGCCATTATCGACCGTCGCCAATGCCGGTTACTATCGCTTCCGCTTCGGAAAGTTCGAAGTCACCGCCTTGTCGGACGGCACCTTGGCGTTGCCGATGACAAAGATCTATCAGAACGAACCGGAAGGCGAGCTGCAGCGCAGGCTGGACGAAAACTTCCTCGGCAAGGAGCCGCATCTGTCGATCAACGCCTATCTCGTCAACGACGGCGAACGGCTGGTGCTGATCGATGCCGGGTCGGGGAGCCTGCTCGGCATTGCCGCCGGCAAGCTCTTGAGGCATCTCACGGCCTCCGGCTATCGCGCCGACCAGGTCGACGCGGTGATCCTGACCCATGTGCACGCCGACCACTCGGGCGGCCTCACCATCGACGGCAAAGCACAATTCCCGAATGCCGAGATCCATCTCGCCGAGCGCGAATACCGCTACTGGATCGAGCGGGAGGGCGTGACGGCGCTGACCGAGGCGCAGAAGACCGACTTTCAGCGAGCGCACGATGCCCTGGCCCCCTATATCGCCGCCGGAAAAGTGAAGCGTTTCGCCGACGACGCGGACGTCTTGCCGAACCTCGGATCGACCCTGCGCGCCGGGCACACGCCCGGGCATTCCGCGATCGTGCTGAAAGCGGATGACGGCCAGCGCCTCGTATTCTGGGGGGACGTCATTCACGGCGACTACATCCAGTTCGACACGCCTGACGTCTTCGTCAGCTTCGACGTCGACGGCACCGCGGCGGCAGCGACGCGTGCCGTGGCGCTGGCGGATGCGGCCGATGGGCGATACCTCGTCGCCGGTGCGCATCTGCCGTTCCCCGGTGTTGGCCATGTGGCGCGCGACGAGACGCTCTATCGCTTCGTCCCCTGGAACTACGTCGAGTAGCGGGTGGCAGCTTAGGCCTTGTCTACGAGATGACGTTGCGGACGAAGGTCACGACGCCGTCGCCGTCATTGATGTAGGCATAGGCCTGCGCCGAGCTGTAGACGGTGCACCAACCTCGCCATTCTCTCGGACTGAGTGGGTGCTTAGCCGTTGATCGCCTGGATCAAGCCGCAGTCGGGCACGACGGCGCTTCTGAAATACGACCTGCCGATGACTTCAGAGGCATTCTGCCTGCAACTGCTACAGCGAACCGGCGTGATGTTCACGCCGGGCAGCGCCATGGACATGGGAGGCTATCTCAGGATCGGCTACGCCAACAACGAAGGCATTCTACGCGGAGGCTTGAGGCGCGTCTCCGCGTTCCTGCGGGAGCACCAGGCGGCGGCCGCCTGAGGGGAGTTTCCGTCAGGGCGCGATATCCAGTTCCGGGTAATTGCGGAAGATGCCGTCTTCATTGAAGGCCAGCCGTCGCGATGAGGCGAGATAGGCGGCGATGTTCGGCCGGGCTTTCACCGAGGCGTGCAGTTTCATGAGATTGGGGTAGTCCTCCTCATAGTGCCGCATCGCTTTGGCAAAGGCATAGTGTAGCCCCTCGATCACCTGGAACAGCGAAAGGTCGACATAGGTGACGGCGTTCCCGACTGCATGGCCGCTGCCATCAGGGTTTTGCGCGAGAATCCGCTCGAAATAACCGAGAAACTTCGGGATGCGGTTGGTGACGAATTCGAATGCGCGGTCCTTCGCCTCCGCCTTCTGCTCCTCATAATATTTCGAAGTCGCGATCGGATGGTGCGTGTCATGCACTTCGGCGATTAAGTCGGTGACGGTGAGCTGCAGGCCATTGGCGAACCACTGCAGCGCCTCACCGTCAGGCGCAAGGCTGAGCTTGGGGCCGAGGTAGAAGAGGATGTTGGCGACATGCGAGATGATCTGGTTGCCATCTTTCAGAAAGGGCGGCGCAAATGGCACGTGCGCCTCGGTGGCGCTCTCCATCAGCTTCAGCATCTCCCCGGTGCCGCGGCCCGGCGCGCGCGTCACATCGACATAAGCGGCGCCGGCGTCCTCGAGTGCCAGTCGGACAAATTCACCGCGCCCCTGGATGCCGTCCCAGTAGTACAATTCATAGGTCATGATGCCTCGATCCCATTCTCGATACCCGGTTGATATAGGCGCCGCGGCAGCGGCGGCGAGGGGAGGCCCTGACTTCGGACGCCTGCTCTGTCGAACAGGGGCGATCACATGCTAAGGCGCTATGAACACGTGTGGTGGGGAGTAGTCCAGGTGAGCAAGCCGAACTATCGCGACATTGCTGAACTGGCAGGCGTCGGTACCGCGACGGTCGAGCGGGTCTTGAACGGCCGCGGTGGTGTTCGCCCGGACCTCGTCGAAAAAGTCGTCGTTGCGGCGCGCGCGCTGAATTATCCGCGAACCCTTCCCGAGACCCATCGCGGGCTTTTGCGCATCGATGTGCTGATGGTGCGGCCGGAGACGACCTTCTATCGCCGCCTGTCGCAGGCCTTTCAGCGGATCGCCGAGACGCTGGATCCGCTCGTCGTCGTGCATCGCAGCTTTACCGAGGAAATGAAGCCGGAGGAGATCGCCAGGCGCATCCTTTCAGCCGAGGTTAGCCGCGCCGGATTGATCCTGGCCGTGCCCAATCATCCGCTGATCAGCGCCGCTGTCGAAGCCGTGATCGTGCGCGGCGTGCCGGTGGTCCATGTCGTGACAAGGGCCTCGCACGACTTGGGCGAATTCGTCGGCATCGACAATCACGCGGCCGGACGAACGGCGGCACTCTTCATCGCGCGCATGGCGCGCAAGGCGGGGCCCGTCGTCGCGCTCTGCCACCCGATCTATCAGGTCCATCGCGACCGCCTCAGTGGCTTCTCGGACTATTTTGAGGGGCATCCGGGCGACCGCCGGTTCGAGTGGCTGGGTTTTACCCGCGACGAGGAGCACTATGGCGCCGAAGCGTTGCGATGGGCGCTCGACATGTATCCGGATATGGCCGGGCTCTATAATGCCGGCGGCGCGAATGCGGCCCTGATCGACGTGCTTCGCCGACATAAGCGTGGCACCGAAATCTTCTTCGTCGGCCATGAGCTGACCGACTACACCCGCAAGGCGCTTAGCGACGGCATCATGGACGTCGTGCTCGACCAGGCGCCGGAGGCACAGGCCCGTCGCTCGCTTGACCTGATGCTGCGGCGGATCGGGCTTTCCGAGATGGAGCCGGACACCGCCCCCATTCGCTTCATTACCATCACAGCCGAAAGCCTTTGATCTGATTTGATCAAACAAGCTTTCGCCGTTCCGACCGCCTCCTGCTAGATTTTTATCAAGAAGGAGGCGCTCCGACAGACCCGGAAAGCAACCTCCTTCGAAGGATTTAGGGCGGAGCGCATGCGATCCGCCGGGAGGAGAGCGCCATGGACGATCTGAAATATGGAACGCGCAACAAGCGCGGCGACTGGGCGCCGAACGAGCCGATCGAAACGGCGCCGCTGTTTGCCTTCCCGCCAAAACTGCTGGCGCTCGTCAAGTGGCTGCCGCATTACTTCTTTCCTTGGAATGCGATCTTCGCGGCGTCGGCCGTCGTCTATTGGGCCTGGGTGATCCCGCCGGTCGAGGCGATGCAGAGCTTGAGCGTCGGCTGGATCGCCTGGCTCTATGCGGTCAACGCGGTTTGCGTCTTCTTCTTCTACGGCGCTTTCGAGCTGCATCTCTATGTGCTGAAACGGCAGGAAAACCGGTTCAAGTACAACGGCAAGTTTCCGGCCGAGCAGAAGAGCAAAGCCTTCTGGTTCGAAAGCCAGAATCTCGACAACATCCTGCGCACGTTCCTCTCAGGCGTGACGATCTGGACCGCCGTCGAAGTCGCCATGCTCTGGGCCTACGCCAATGGCTATGCGCCGTGGCTGAGCTTCGCGGACAATCCCTGGACGCTCGCGCTCGTCGCATTGGTGGTGCCTGTTATCCACGAGTTCCATTTCTTCTGCATCCACCGGCTCATCCACACGCCGCTGCTCTACAAGTGGGTGCATTCGGTCCACCACAATTCGGTGAACCCGTCGCCCTGGTCGTCGCTGTCGATGCATCCGGTCGAGCACCTGCTCTACTTCGCCACCGCCTTCTATCACCTGATCCTGCCGTCCAACCCGATCCTGATGCTTTACCAGCTGCACTACGCGGGCTTCGGTGCCATTCCCGGCCATGTCGGCTTCGACAAGGTCGAGGTCGGTGAAGAGACGCTCGTCGATAGCCACGCCTATGCGCATTACCTGCACCACAAGTATTTCGAGGTGAATTACGGCGACGCCCTGATCCCGCTCGATCGCTGGTTCGGCACCTGGCACGACGGCTCCAAGGAGGGCGAGGCGCGGATGCAGGAGCGCTACCGCAAACGCAAGGAAAAACTCGCAGCCCGCAAGGCACGCAACACCATCGGGGAGGCAGCAGAATGAGCAACGTGATCACCTGGGTACCAGCCTGCAAGCTGGACGATATCGAACAGGAAGGGGCGATCCGCTTCGACCATGGCGGCCGAACCTACGCCGTCTACCGCGGTCCCGACGATAGCGTCTATTGCACCGCCGGGCTCTGCACCCACGAGGCCGTTCACCTCGCTGATGGCCTCGTCATGGACTACGAGGTGGAATGTCCCAAGCATTCCGGCGCCTTCGATTATCGCACCGGTGAAGCCATCAGGCTTCCGGCCTGCGAGAATCTCAAGACCTATCCCGCCGAAATCGTCGACGGCGAGGTTCGTGTGGCGCTCGGCTAAGGCCACCACGCAAGCATTGATCAGGCCCATCGGGCCTCCGGAATGCGATCGGGTGATCCGGCACCCTCGGGAGGAAATCATGAAATCCATGTACCTGGCGGCTGCGCTTGCCGCCTTGATGGGAAGTGCTGCCTCGGCGGAGACGATCGGCGTCTCGATGCAGAGCTTCGACAACAACTTCCAGACGCTGCTGCGTGAGGGCATCAATGCCCGCGCTGCCGAAGTCAACGGCGCCACCGTTCAGATCGAAGACGCACAGACCGACATCTCCAAGCAGCTCAACCAGGTGAACAATTTCATCGCGGGCGGCGTCGACGCGATCATCATGACGCTGACGGATACCTCGGCCGCCCCCGGCATCAGCGAAGCCGCTGAGAAGGCCGGTATTCCGCTCGTCTATCTCAATCTAGAGCCGGATAACCTCGGCAAGCTGCCGGAAAAGCAGGCCTATGTCGGCTCGAAAGAAACGGACTCCGGCAGATTGGGTGCGGAAGCTGCCTGTTCGCTGCTGAAGGAAAAGGGCAAGGCCAGTGATGCGCAGGTCTATATCCTGATGGGAGACCTTGCTCACCAGGCCTCGCGCGACCGCACCTCGGCGTTCAAGGAAACGCTCGCTGCCGGCGACTGCAAGGGTGCGACGATTGCCGACGAGCAGTCGGCCGCCTGGACGCGCACCAATGCGATGGATCTCACCACCAACTGGATCACCGCCGGACAGCCGATCGACGTGGTCTTTGCCAACAATGACGAAATGGCGATCGGCGCCATCCAGGCGCTGAAGGCCGCCGGTGTATCGATGGACGACGTGATCGTCGTTGGCATCGACGCGACCCAGGACGGGCTTGCCGCCATGGCCGCCGGCGACCTCGACGCAACCGTATTCCAGAACGCCAAGGGGCAATCGGCTAGCGCCGTCGACACGGCCGTCTCGCTGGTGCGCGGTGAAAGCGTCAAAAAGAACGTCTGGGTTCCCTTCGAGCTCGTTACGCCGAAAAACATGGCCGATTACGCGGCGCGCAACTGATCCTCCTCCTGCATGTTTCCTTAATCGTCGCCGATTGAAGCACAGAAACATGCAGGAATTCAGAGTTTTACAGCGACCTTTGCGCGTCTGAACGGATGCGCGGCGCTGTGGGCCGGCGCACTTCTCCTGCCTGCGCCGGCCACCTTTTTGAACGGGCTGACAAATCTTGCGTGCGGTTTTGCGACCGCCCCGCACGTCAACGCATGATCTACGGAGCAAGCCATGGATCGCATCGTCATAATCGGCGCCGGGGAATCCGGCACGCGCGCGGCCTTTGCCCTGCGTGAAACTGGCTTTGCCGGCAGCGTCACGCTCATCGGCACGGAACCGCATCTGCCCTATGAGCGGCCACCGTTGTCGAAGCCGCTCAATGGCGCCGTACAGATGAAGCCGATCTGCGGCGCTGAGGCGCTGGAGGCCGCCGGTATCGACTACCGGCAAGGTGTTTCTGCATCCCGACTGGATGCCGGTGACCGCTCCGTCACCTTGAGCGATGGCCGGACGCTCACCTATGACAAGCTGTTGCTCGCCACCGGCGCCCGTCCGAGGCGCCTCGCTTGCATAGGGGCCGAGCGCGCACTGGATTTCCGCACCTACGCCAATGCGGCGGCGATCTTCGCCCGTGCCGAAGCCGGCAGACACGTTGCGATCATCGGCGGTGGACTGATCGGCATGGAGCTTGCGGCGGTGCTGCGCGGCAAGGGCATCATGGTTAGCGTTATCGAAATGGCGCCGAAGCCGCTCGGTCGCGCGGTGCCGCCGCGTTTTGCCGCGAAGCTTCATGCCCGGCATCAGGATGAAGGCGTCACCTTCCATCTGGGGCAGGGGATCGCCGAAATCACCGGTGATGCGGTTGTTCTTTCCGACGGCACTCCGGTGCCGGCCGATATCGCCGTCGCCGCCATCGGCGTCCAGCCGGATACAGCACTCGCGGAGGCGGCGGGGCTTGCCGTCGGCAACGGTATCCTGACGGATGGCTATCTGCGCACCAGCGATCCGAACATCTATGCATCAGGCGATTGCGCCGCCGTGGCCCAGCCGGGTGGCGGGTATGTGCGCTTCGAAAGCTGGCGCAATGCACGCACCCAGGCCGAGGTCGCGGCCCTCAACATGGCCGGCGGCAAGGAGGCTTTTTCTGCCATCCCCTGGTTCTGGACCGATCAATACGATCTCGGCCTGCAGGTGGCGGGCCTGCCCCATCCGGACCATCAAAGCGTGACACGCCAGCTCGATGGTGGCGAACTCGAATTCTACCTCGATGGCGGGCGTCTCGTCGCCGCCGCTGGCCTCGGTTTCGGCAATGGTCTCGCCAAGGATATCAAGCTCTCGGAAATGCTGATTGCTGCCGGCGTCAGTCCCGATCCGGGAGCGCTCGCCGACGCCAGCGTGAACCTCAAGGCGCTGCTCAAAAGTGCCAGGGCCGCCTGATGCAGAAGCTGCTTGTCTTTCAATCGCTCTGGGCGATGGAGCGCCGGCATGCGGACGGCTTTGAGCGCAGTCTCGAAGAGAACATCGCAATGATCGTCGAGGCCGGGTTCGACGGCATCAGCGCGCATTATACCAATCGGCGCGATGTCGAGCACCTCAATGCCGTGATCCGCGGAACGGGCTTGAAGATCGAGGGCGTCTGTTTTCCTCGAAGCGTCGAGGATTTGCGCCTGACGCTGGAACTGGCCTCGGAGTTTCCGGTGAGCCACATCGATCTGCAGGCCGATGTTCGCCCGCGCCGGGTCGAGGATTGCCTGCCGCTGCTTGACGGCTGGGCCAGGCTTGCTGAGGAAATGGATGTTCCCGTCTATATCGAAACCCACCGTCACCGGATCACCAACGACCTCCTCTTCACGCTCGACCTGCTCGACCGGCGGCCCGATCTGCCGCTCTTGGCCGACCTCTCGCACTATCTCGTTGGCCGGGAATTCGCCTTTCCGGTGGAAGACGAAAGCCACGCCCAGATCCAACGCATTCTGCGCAACGCCGGCGCCTTCCACGGCCGTATCGGCTCCTGCCAGCAGATCCAGATCGAGCTTTCCTTTCCCCACCATCTGCCCTGGGTCGCTCTCTTCCGCGAGTGGTGGGACTACGGCTTCCGGCACTGGCGCTCCCACGCTGCCAACGATGCCGAGCTGGTCATGACGTGCGAACTCGGCCCAAGGCCCTATGCCATCACCGACAGGGACGGTAACGATACGACTGATCGCTGGGCCGAGGCGCTTTTGCTTCGCGAGATGGCCTGCGAGATCTGGGCGGAAAGTGCCAATTCCCCGACGGGTGAAGCACGGGATCTGAGGACGCCTGAACTCGTCATTTAACGAAGGACGGCCGGAACGGCAGATTGTGCTCGAGGCCGAGCCAGGGCGGGTTTTCCGCATACATTTCCACGATCAGCGCCTTGATCAGCTCGATGTAACGGGAATTGTCGCCGACCCGATGGTTGAGGATGACGGGTGAGGTCGCCCGCTCGCCCTCGATCATGCGATAGTGCAGATCGGAGCGGACCTGACGCGCAGAGGACGGGACGATACAAAGTCCGGCATCCGAGGCGACGAGGCCAAGCGCACTCTGGATCTCACGCACCTCATGCACCTCGGCCGGGCGCACATCCTGCGCGTGGAGCAGGCTCAACACGTGATCGGCATAGCTCGGGCGCGGTTCCTTCGGGTAGACGATCAGTTTTTGCCCGGCAACCGCACTCAACGGAAGCGGAGATGTGTCATCGGCAAACGGCGTGCCCTGCGGTATCGCCAAGGCGAGGCGCTCTTCCCGCATGAGGATGCCGGCGACATTGGGATCGTTGTGATGCAGCCGCCCGAAGCCGACATCGATCCGGCCTTCCTTCAGCGCCGCGATCTGCTGCACCGACACCATCTCCAACAGCCGGATATCGAGTTCCGGCGCGTTCTGCCTGAGCTTGCGCACCAGCGTCGGCAGCCCGCCATAGAGCGTGGACGCGACGAAGCCGATCGACAGCACGCGGTTCTGGTTGAGACCGACGCGGCGGGTCGTCTCTACCATCTGTTCCACCCGGCCGAGCACTTGCAGCGATTGTTCGTAAAACAATCGCCCCGCTTCCGTCAGCCGCACCGGCCGGCTCTTGCGGATGATCAGCGGCACGCCCAGTTCTTCCTCAAGAAGCTGGATCTGCCGGCTCAAGGGCGGCTGGGCGATGTGCAGCTGCTCGGCAGCGCGGGTGAAGTTGCGCTCGCGGGCGACGGCGACGAAGTAGCGAAGCTGGCGCAGATCCAATGTTACAGCCCCCATTTTCCTACCGTTGCGGTATGTTGCAGTGCGGCAAGCGCATGAATGCGCGTAATCTTTGCCATACTATACCGTCAAGGTATCATAGGTAACCTATTTGGTGTTGGACGTCACCCGCTGCGTGGGCGCACATTCAGGTCATGAACACGACCCTTGCACCCATCGCCCCGACAGCAGCCCTCTTCCCCGTGATCGAACGGGTCGAGACCATGCTGGTCGACCTGCCGACCATCCGGCCGCACAAGCTGTCGGTCGCGACCATGACCGGCCAGACGCTGATGCTGGTGAAGGTCCATTGCAGCGACGGAACGGTCGGCATTGGCGAGGGTACGACGATCGGCGGGCTTGCCTATGGCGGCGAGAGCCCGGAAAGCATGAAGCTTGCGATCGATACCTATTTTGCGCCTGTCATGGTCGGTGAGGACGCGACCCACGTGAAGGCGCTGATGGCGCGCATCGGCAAGGCGATCAAGGAAAACCGTTTCGCCAAGAGCGCGGTGGAAACGGCGCTGCTCGACGCCCATGGAAAGCGCCTGGGTCTGCCGATCAGCGAACTGCTCGGCGGGGCACTGCGCAAGCGCCTGGCGGTCGCCTGGACGCTGGCGTCGGGTGACACGGCCAAGGATATCGCCGAGGCCGAGAAGATGCTCGAGCTACGCCGTCATCGGATCTTCAAGCTGAAGATCGGTGCCAGGCCGCTGAAGGACGATATCGCCCATGTGGCGGCGATCAAGAAGGCGCTCGGCGAGCGCGGGGCGGTGCGCGTCGACGTCAACATGGCCTGGAGCGAATTTGAGGCCGCCTACGGCATGGCAGCGCTCGCCGATGCCGGATGTGAGCTGGTCGAGCAGCCGGTGGCTTCGACCGCAGCGCTCGGTCGCCTCGTCCGCCGTTTCCCGCTGGCGCTGATGGCCGACGAGTCCCTCACCGGACCCGAGAGCGCCTTCGAGATCGCCAAGACCAAGGGGGCCGACGTCTTCGCGGTCAAGATCGAACAGAGCGGAGGTCTGTTCAATGCGCAGCGCGTGGCGGTCATCGCCGATGCCGCGGGCATTGAACTCTATGGCGGCACGATGCTGGAAGGTGGTGTCGGCACAGTGGCGTCAGCCCACGTGTTTTCCACCTTCGCCAAGCTGCAATGGGGCACGGAGCTCTTCGGTCCGCTGCTTTTGACCGAGGAAATTCTGGCGACGCCGCTCGACTACAGCGACTTCGAGCTGACGGTGCCGGATGCTCCAGGGCTCGGGATCGAACTCGATGAAGATCGGCTGAAATTCTTCGCGCGCGACGGGCTGCGCAAGACGATCAGCGTTGCGAAGTAAGGACTGAGCCATGCTGTTTCACGTCAGAATGGATGTTCGCATTCCCCACGATCTGCCTGCCGAGCAGGCGGCGGAGATCCTCGCCCGGGAAAAGGCCTATTCGCAACAGCTGCAGCAGAGCGGCAAGTGGCGGCATATCTGGCGGATCGCCGGGCAGTACGCGAACTACAGCGTCTTCGACGTGAAGGACAATGCCGAGCTGCACGAGATCCTCTCGGGGCTGCCGCTGTTCAAGTTCATGCAGATCGAGGTCACGCCGCTGCTTCGGCACCCATCCTCGATCCGCGAGGACGATAGCTGAGAATTTGTGCGTGCCGCGGCCGGGAGGTTTGGCAAGCGGCTTGAGCTTCAAGACAATCCAAGTGGAGGAATTGATATGAACGTGAAGATTTTCGACAAGCCGGAGACTCAAGCTTTCCTGAAGGTTCTGAGCGGCCTCGACAAGGACGGCGGCAACCCGCGTGTCAAAGAGATCGTGCACCGGCTGATGTCTGACCTGTTCAAGGCGATCGACGATCTCGACATCACCCCGGACGAATACTGGACCGGTATTGCCTGGCTGAACGAGATCGGCGCTGCCGGCCAGGCCGGCCTGATCTCGCCCGGCCTCGGCCTCGATCACTTCCTCGATGAACGTCTCGACGCGATCGACGAAGCGCTCGGCATCGAGAATCAGACGCCGCGCACCATCGAAGGTCCGCTCTATGTCGCCGGCGCACCGGCCTCGGAAGGCTTCGCCCGTCTCGACGATGGCCGCGACACCAATGGCCAGACGCTGATCATGCACGGCACCGTCTATGATGCCGACGGCCAGCCGCTGAAGGGCGCGACGGTCGAAGTCTGGCACTGTGACACCCGCGGTTTCTATTCGCACTTCGACCCGACCGGCCTGCAGGCGCCGTTCAACATGCGCCGCACGATCGTCACCGACGCCAAGGGCTGTTACAAGTTTCAAAGCATCGTGCCGCACGGCTACGGCGTGCCTCCGGGAAGCCCGACAGAGCAGCTGCTTTCCGCCCTTGGCCGTCACGGCCAGCGCCCGGCCCACATCCATTTCTTCATCAGCGCCGATGGGCACCGCAAGCTGACGACCCAGATCAACATCGCCGGCGACCCGCTGGTCAACGACGACTTCGCCTATGCGACGAGGGATGGCTTGGTGCCTGACGTCACCGAGCGGACCGACGAGGCGAGCATCAAGGCGAACAACCTCTCCGGCCCCTTCGCCGAGATCGAATTCGACATCCATCTCACCTCACTGGTGAACGGCGTCGACAACCAGATCAACGAGCAGCGTAAGCGCGCCGCCGCCTGATCACCTCTGCGGCGGCCGACTGAGCCGCCGCCCCCTGACATCAGACATTGTTGCAATCGCTAGAGCCGAGCACGGATCAGCCGTTTGCTGGAGAAGAACCATGTCCGCCGTTATCGACAAAGCCCAAGCCCTCGACGACCTGCTCGCCACCGCGGTCGAGGACGATCATGAGGCCGGCACGTTCCGCTGCCGCCGCGACATCTTCACCAACGAAGACCTCTTCGAGCTGGAGATGAAGCACATCTTCGAGAGCAACTGGGTCTATCTCGCCCACGAGAGCCAGATCCCCGAGAACAACGACTATTACACCACCTATATCGGCCGGCAGCCGGTTGTCGTCACCCGTGACAAGACGGGCGAACTGCACGCCGTCATCAATGCCTGTGCCCATCGCGGCGCCATGCTCTGCCGGCGCAAGCACGGCAACAAGGGCAGCTTCACCTGTCCCTTCCACGGCTGGACCTTCTCCAACACCGGCAAGCTCCTGAAGGTGAAGGACGAGAAGACGACGCAGTATCCGCCGCAGTTTGCCAAAGACGGTTCGCACGACCTGAAGCGCGTTGCCCGTTTCGAGAGCTATCGCGGCTTCCTGTTCGGCAGCCTCAATCCTGATGTCACCTCGCTCGAGGACTATCTCGGCGAAACGAAAGTCATCATCGACCAGATCGTCGACCAGGCGCCTGACGGTCTCGAGGTACTGCGCGGCAATTCCTCCTATATCTACGACGGAAACTGGAAGCTGCAGATGGAGAACGGCTGCGACGGCTATCACGTCAGCTCCGTTCACTGGAACTATGCCGCCACTATGGGCCGGCGCAACGAGGAGGGCACAAAGGCGGTCGATGCCTCGAGCTGGAGCCGCTCGATAGCCGGCGTCTACGGTTTCGACAACGGCCACATCCTGCTCTGGACCAACACCATGAACCCGGAGGTCCGGCCGATCTACAGCCACCGCGAGGAGATCAAGGCGCGCGTCGGCGAGGTGCAGGCGGATTTCATCGTCAACCAGACCCGCAATCTCTGCCTCTATCCGAACGTCTTCCTGATGGACCAGTTCAGCACGCAGATCCGCGTCACCCGTCCGATCAGCGTCGACAAGACCGAGATCAGCATCTTCTGCTTCGCGCCGAAGGGTGAAAATGCGGCCGATCGCACGCTGCGCATCCGCCAATACGAAGATTTCTTCAATGTCTCCGGCATGGGCACGGCCGACGATCTCGAGGAGTTCCGCGCCTGCCAGCAGGGTTACGCCGGCATCACCGCGCTCTGGAACGATCTCTCTCGCGGTGCGCCGCTCTGGATCGACGGTCCGGATGAGAACGCCAGGCGCATGGGCATCGCACCGCTGCTCTCGGGCGAGCGCAGCGAAGACGAAGGCCTCTTTGTCCGCCAGCACGAATATTGGGCGAAGGTGATGCGCACAGCACTTGCCTCCGAAAAGCAGGGAGCGGTCGCATGACGATCTCCTATGACACCGCCTGCGCCTTCCTCTATCGCGAAGCGCGCCTGCTCGACGACCGGCAATGGGACGAATGGCTGACCTGCTATGCGCCGGACGTCAGCTACTGGATGCCGGCCTGGGACGACGACGATCAGTTGACCGAAGATCCGCAGTCGCAGATCTCGCTGATCTATTACCCGAGCCGCGATGGCCTGGAAGATCGCGTCTTTCGCATCAAGACCGAACGCTCTGGAGCGTCCACGCCGGAGCCGCGCACAAGCCACAACGTCACCAATGTCGAGCTTGTGGCCGATCGCGGCGAGGAGGCGGACTTCCGCTACAACTTCCACACGCTCAACCACCGCTACAAGGTCACCGACCACTTCTTCGGGACCATGTTCGTCACGCTCCGCAAGAGCGGCAGTGAACTGCTGATCTCACGGAAGAAGATCGTGTTGAAGAACGACTACATCCGCCAGGTCATCGACGTCTACCACATCTGACGGCCGTCGCCTGACAGGAATGGGAGGAACAACCATGGCCAGCTACAGGATCGCTTTGAATTTCGAGGACGGCGTCACCCGCTTCGTCGAATGCAGGGACGATGAGAAGGTGCTCGACGCCGCCTTCCGCAACAAGATCAACCTGCCGATGGACTGTTCGGACGGGGTTTGCGGCACCTGCAAGTGCCGCGCCGAAAGCGGCGCCTACGACCTCGGCGACGACTTCATCGACGATGCGCTGACAGCGGACGAGGCGGCAAGCGGACTGGTGCTGACCTGCCAGATGAAGCCGTCGAGCGACTGCGTCATCGCGGTGCCGACGACAGCAGCGGCCTGTAAGACCGGACAGCAGAAGTTTACGGCGAGTGTGGCAAGCGTCGTCCCGCACAACGATGCGGCGATCGTGCTCGAACTGGATATCGAGGGCGCTGCAGCGCCGGCCTTTCTGCCGGGGCAGTACGTCAACATCGACGTGCCCGGCAGCGGCCAGAGCCGTTCCTATTCCTTCTCCTCGGCATCGGGCGAGACGCGCGTCGGCTTCCTGATCAAGAAGATCCCGGGCGGGCTGATGAGCACGTGGCTGGAACACGCCGAAGTCGGCACGAAACTGGAATTGACCGGGCCGCTCGGCAGTTTCTATCTGCGCGAGGTTCAGCGCCCCCTGCTCTTCCTCGCCGGTGGCACCGGTCTTGCGCCGTTCCTGTCGATGCTTGAGGTTCTGGCCCGCACCAACCCGGAGCAGAAAGTGCATCTGATCTACGGCGTCACCCGCGACCTCGATCTGGTGCTTGTCGACGAGATCGAAGCCTATACCAAGCGGCTTGCCAACTTCACCTTTGACACGGTGGTGGCGGATGTCGCCTCCAGCCATCCGCGCAAGGGCTGGGTGACCCAGCACATGCCCGAGGACGTGCTGAACGGCGGCGATGTCGACGTTTATCTCTGCGGCCCGCCGCCTATGGTGGACGCAGTGCGCAAGCATCTCGACGACACCGGCGTAAGGCCCAACAGTTTCCACTATGAGAAGTTCACGCCCAATGCGGTGGCGAAGGAGACAGCATGACCTCCGCTCGTTTCGAAGGACGGTTTGCCGGCAAGGCAATCGTCGTCACCGGTGCCGCGCAAGGGATCGGCCGCGCCGTGGCGCTGCGTGCCGTGGCTGAAGGCGGCAAGGTTCTCTTTGTCGACCGTGCCGATTTCGTGTCCGAGGTGGCGGCGGAGGCCGGCAGTGAATGGGCGGCTGCCTTCGTAGCCGATCTTGAAACGCACGAGGGGGCAGCCGCAGCAATGCACTTTGCCGCGGAAAAATTCGGCGGCATCGACATCCTGATCAACAATGTCGGCGGCGCCATCCGCATGCGTCCCTTTGCCGAATTCGAACCGGTGCAGATCGATGCAGAGATCCGCCGCTCGCTGATGCCGACCCTCTACTGTTGCCATGCGGTGCTGCCGCATCTCTTTGCCCGCGGTGGCGGCACCATCGTCAACGTGTCGTCCAATGCCACACGCGGCATTCACCGCGTGCCCTATTCGGCGGCCAAGGGCGGCGTCAATGCCATCACCCAGTCGCTGGCGATGGAGCTTGCCGACCGCAACATCCGCGTCGTTGCCACAGCACCGGGCGGAACCGAGGCGCCGCCGCGCCGCATCCCGCGCAATGCCGAAGGCGACAATGAGGCCGAGAAGGCCTGGATGGGCGACGTCGTCGCCCAGGTGAAGCAGTCGAGCTTCATGAAACGCTACGGCAGCATCGAAGAGCAAGCGGCGCCGATCCTGTTCCTGGCCTCCGACGAGGCCTCCTACATCACCGGCAGTGTTCTGCCGGTCGCCGGCGGCGATCTCGGCTGACGGACCTTTTTCAACGCGCTAACACCTGGGGAGGAGATGATGCGCACGATCGATGTGAATGAAGCAATTGACGGGAGCCCGCTTGGGAGCTTCCAGTGGATGGTGGTAGTGCTCTCGGCGCTGCTGTTGATCGTCGACGGTTACGACGTCTTCGTCGCCGGCACGGTGCTGCCGACGCTGATTGCCGAATGGGGCCTGAGCAAGCCGCAGGCCGGCGCGCTGCAGGCCTGGGCGCTGTTCGGCATGATGTTCGGGGCGCTGATCTTCGGCCCGCTCGCCGACCGGATCGGCCGCAAGAAGGGAATCGCCATCAGCTTCCTGCTGTTTACGCTCTCAACCCTTTTGACCGGCTTTGCCAATTCGCCGGAGCAATTCAAGATCTTCCGGTTCTTCGCCGGTCTCGGCTGCGGCGGCTTGATGCCGAATGCGGTGGCGCTGATGAACGAATATGCGCCGAAGCGTCTGCGCGGCACGCTGGTGGCGCTGATGTTCTCCGGCTATTCCGTCGGCGGCATGGTCGCTGCCGGCCTCGGTATCGGCCTCATCCCGTCCTATGGCTGGAAGCCGATGTTCTTCATCGCCGCCGTGCCGCTGCTCCTCTTGCCAGTGATCCTCTGGAAGCTGCCGGAATCGCTCGGCTTCCTTATCCGCCAGGGCAAGCAGGAAGAGGCCAAACGCATCTATGCCAAGATCGATCCGAACGCGCGTCTCGGTACCACCGACAGGCTGGTCTTCTCCGAGAGGAAGGGGGCCTCGGCATCGGTGCTGGAACTCTTCCGCCATCAGCGGACCCTGCGCACCGTGATGCTCTGGGTCGCATTCTTCTGCTGCCTACTGCTCGTCTATCTCTTGTCGTCCTGGCTGCCGAAGGTGCTGCAGGAAGCTGGCTATGCCGAGAAGGCGAGCCTGCTCAGCCTGTTCTCGCTGAATTTCGGCGGCATGGTCGGCGCCATTGCCGGCGGTTGGCTCGGTGACCGCTTCGGCCTGCCCAAGGTGGTGGTCGGTTTCTTCGTTGCCGCCGCCTTCTCGATCGCGCTGATCGGCTTCAATCCGCCGACGGGTGTCCTGTTTCTGATGGTCTTTGTTGCCGGCGCCACCACGATCGGCACGCAGATCCTGCTCTATGCCAGCGTGGCGCAGCTCTACAACCTGTCGGTTCGCTCCACCGGTTTGGGCTGGGCCTCCGGTGTCGGTCGCATCGGCGCGATCGTCGGCCCGACGCTCGGCGGCGTGCTCCTGGCGCAGGAGCTTCCGCTGCAGCAGAACTTCGCGATCTTCGCCGTACCGGCGGCGATCTCGGCTGTCGCCATGCTGGTCTTCGCGGTCAGCAACGCCCGCCGCGTGGAGATCGCGCGACTGGCGGCGGCATAGATCGAGGCGAGGCGGCCGGGCCGCGAAGGGATCGGTTGCCGCCCCTTGAGCGCGCGCTGTCGATATCTACCTATTGCAGCGCGCGTACCACCCGAGGCGCGATGTTGCGCCAAGAACGACAAAGCCGCCATTGCTGGCGGCTTTCCCGATTGGAGTTCCTGTTTCATGGCCTATCTCGACTTGTCCAGCCATCGCCTTCACTACCGCATCGAAGGCGACCAGAACGGCAACGCGCCCTGGCTGCTCTTCTGCAATTCGCTCGGCACCGACCTCTCCATGTGGGACGCGCAGATCGCCGATCTGTCGCCCCATTTCCGCGTGCTGCGCTACGATCGCCGCGGTCATGGCCAGTCCTCGGCGCCGCCGCCGCCCTATGCGCTGTCCGACCTCGGCCAGGATGTGCTCGCGCTCATGGATGGCCTGGGGATCGAGCGGACACATTTCTGCGGCCTGTCGATCGGGGGCCTGACCGGACAATGGCTAGGTATCCATGCCGGCAAACGTCTCGACAAGATCGTGCTCTGTGCCACGGCGGCGCGGATCGGGACGCCCGAGAGCTGGGGCACCCGCATCGATAGCGTCCGGGCGGACGGTCTCGCAGGGCTCGCCGCGGCCACGGCCGAACGCTGGTTCAGCCCGCAGTTTGCAGCCAGCCATGCAGAAGCCGTCGATCGCATTCTGGGCGCCTTCACCGCCACCTCGACGGACGGCTACATCGGCGGCTGCACCGCGCTCGCCGGCGCGGACCTGAGGGAGGAGATCGTAGCGATTGCCAACCCCGTGCTCGCCATCTCCGGCAACGGCGATCCGGTATGCCCGCCGGCGGACCTCGAATATATCGCCGCCCGGGTGCAGCGAGGCCGGCACCTGTCGCTGCCTGGTCGGCATATCGTCAATATCGAGTCGGCAAAGGCCTTCAATTCGGAGCTTCTCGACTTCCTTCGGCCATAGGTGCCGCGCAGATCCGTCACTTGATCGGAACGAGCGGCGACGGCTTCGCCGACGGTGCCAGTCGCAAGCTCAGACGTGGCTCCGAACAATCCTGAAAGCGGTCAATCATGAAGGCGGCGACCAACGTCCAGGCGGGCCGCGTCAGCCATCGAGCCAGGCGGCCAGACTGTCAAGCGTCTGCAGCCCGTACTCCACCGCGCCGAAGTCGATGACCGCTTGGCGGCGCTCGCGACTTGGGTGAAGCTGGCGCAGGGTCAGCACGGTCTTGCCGTCGGCCTGTTCATCGAAAGTAATCGTCATATAGAAGCGATCGGGGTCGTCGGGCTCAGCAGTGCCATAGTCCACTACGATCAATTCGTTGGGCACGATCTTCAGGAAGCGCATCAGACTGGGGAAGCGCTGCTGCCGACCATCAAACTCGCCCACCATGTCGAAGCGCCATACCCCGCCCTCACGGATGTCAGCCTCATGGTTCTCGATGCTGAAGCCAGCCGGGCCATACCATTGTGCCAGCGCTTGCGGGTCCATCCAGGCGGCGAAAACCTTTTGTCGCGGGTGCTTCAGCACCTTGACCAAAACGATTTCGCGGTCGGGCGACCAGGTCTCAAAAATCGGTTCCATTGCCGTTCCCTACGTCTTGTCCAGATAGGCTTCCAATCGGTCGAGCCGTTCGGCCCAACGTCGTCGCTCCGCTTCCATCCAGGTTGCCGCCTCTTCGAAGCGCCCCCGCTCCAGTCGACACCAGCGGCTGCGGCCACGTTTCTCGCTTGCGATAAGTCCGCAATCTTCAAGCACCTTGAGGTGCTGGGCGAAGGAGGGCAGTGCCATGTCGAAGGGCTCGGCAAGGACACTCACGGGCATCTCCCCGTCCGCAAGCCGTGAAACAACGGCGCGGCGCGTCGGGTCGCTGAGTGCATGGAAGGCAAGGTCAAGCGGGGTCGAATGATAGGGCATGCGCCACACTAAAGCGGACCGCGCACGCGCGTCAATGATAATAAGGTACTTGCCTTTGTATTCGGGTGAAATTAATAAGGCATCTACCTTACCATTAGGAGAGGCCAATGTCAGTTCGTGTCGATCTCAACATTTCCCTGGACGGTTTCGCGACAACCACAGATCAGACCCCGGACAATCCGTTTGGCGCTGATTGGCCGCGTCTGGTTGCCGCCTATGCTGCGACCCGAACGATGCGGGAGCGCGTGTTCAAGGACACGTCCGGAGCGGGCACCACGGGCGTCGATGAGCAATATGCGCAGTCATACTTCTCAAACATCGGTGCTGAGATTATGGGCGCCGCCATGTTTGGATTTCACGCTCACCCAAACGATCCCGACTGGCGCGGCTGGTGGGGGGAAGAACCTCCGTTTCGCGTCCCGGTCTTCGTGCTCACGCACAAGCCGCGGCCTCCGATCGAGATGGCCGGAGGCACCACATTTCATTTTCTGAACACGTCCCTTGCCGATGCACTCCAGCAGGCGACGAGCGCCGCGGACGGTAAGGATGTCCGTATTGGCGGCGGACCCACGGTCGTGCGCGCATATCTCAAGGCAGGCCTTGTCGATAGCTTGCATGTGGCAATCACACCCATCCTGCTCGGGCGGGGTATCCGTCTTTGGGACGATCTGCGCGGGTTGGAGGCCGGCTACACCGTCAAGGCAGAAACGGCCGAGAGTGGGACCGTCCACCTCACGTTTCAGCGCTAGCAGCGGACCAGAGCGATGGCAGCTTCTCGTCTCCTCGGACGATGCCATCTCTCCGGGCAAGACCGAAATCGAACAGACCGAGCGCAGGGCGACGCGTGTCATCGCCCTGTGGTCAGTATGACGATGCTATCGATCCGCCAGTGTTTTCTGCAGGGCCTCACGGGCAAGCTTGGCGATATCCGCATGGATCTCCACGCGAGGCCGTTCCGTCGGTTCGCAGATCGGATCGACCTCGCCGAAGGATTTAAGCAGTTCGGCAGCGCCGTCCTTGCATATCGGCAGGAAGCTGAAGTGGTCCGCTCCGGCGACCGTGGCATAGGAGCCCTTCGGCGTCAGCGCCGCCAGCGGCTCGGAAGCGACCGCAAGCGGGATCGTCTCCTTGCTGCCGAGATTGATGAAATGCATCGGGATCGCGATCGCCTTGAGGCTGTCTTCCACATAGGCCTGGGCGAGGCCGGGGTCGACGAGTACGGCGCCTTTGATCCGAGGATCCCGGTTCGACTGCTCGAAACGCGCCTTGTCGACGGTGCGAAGATCGAGCTTGTCGACGTCGACCGGCGTGTCGTCGACATAGCCCCTGCCGCCGACGAACCAGGCGCAATCCCACTTGCCGTAGCTGTCGCAGTAGCCGGCATAGGCCTCGAGGCTCGCTCTTGCCCCTGAAATCTCCATGGCGGTCGAGCCGCCGAGAGAGAATCCGAGGACGGCGATCCGCCCGGGGTCGATTGCAGCGCTCCATTGCGGATCCCGGGTGAACGTGTCGATCAATGCCGAGAGGTCGGCCGTCCTTTCCCAAAGCTTCGGCGTGTTGGCAGGCGTCGAGTCGCCGCTGGTGGTGCCGGGATGGTTGGGGCCGGCGACGATGAAGCCGGCCGCCGCGAGCTCGGCCGCAAGCCAGCTCATCGCCTCGACGCGGCCGCCCGAACCATGGGACAGAACCACCAGCGGATACCGGCCCTCGCGCAAGGGGGCGTTCTTCGCTGCGGGCGATCCCTCGAAGATGCGATTGTCGCCGACAAGCACCGGCTCACCGCCGGCTTTGGCGGGATACCAGACGGTGACGGCGAGTTGGCGTTCCCGCTTCGGTGCGGCAACGTCGATCTCGCGGACGCCTACGTCATCGGCTTGCGCCGAGGCGGCCAGGCTCAGAAGGAAGGCAGCGGCGGGAATGAACTGGAGGAGGGGCATTGGGCATCTCGCTGTGTTGGAAAAGACGGCCGATCGTCACCGACGCCCCGCTTGTCCGCGTCCTCGATCGCGATTGAGGTCGTCCCGAATCGCGATCTGGGCAATGATCCGCCCATCGAAATGCCTGCTTGCCGCTCGCCTGCCTGCCGTTTGTCTGCTCGCCTTTGTCTGAAGGACATGCCTTGATCTTTCTGCCGCTCCCGTTCGTCGTCGCCTTGCTGCTTCTTATCCTGCTTGCGTTCATGCTGCATGGCGACGAGCCAGGGCGGCGCAACCGGCCGTTCCTCGCTCTGGTGGCGCTCTGTGCGCTCCAGTCGGTGATCGTCGGGCTGCGTTGGGGCTATGACGTCACTGCGTTGAAGTTTGCGCTGCCGGTGCTTGCGAGCGGTGTGCCGCCGCTGGTGCTTGCGAGTTTCCACAGCCTGATCCGCAGAGACGAGCGCAGTGCTGCTGCGGCGGGGTGGGTCCATGCGGCGCCGACGATCGGTATGTTCGCGCTCGTGCTGTTCGCGCCGCGCTACATCGATTTCGCCTTGATCGTCGAATATGTCGGATACGCGCTGGCGCTCCTGAACCTGGCGCGCGTCGGTACGGATGCGCTGGAGGAAGCGCGCTTCGAAGGTGCGGCCGCGGCGCACCGCGCCTTGCTCATTGCCGCGTTCTCGCTCTGCCTTTCGGCGCTCTTCGATCTTGCGATCCTTCTGGATTTCGAATGGACGAGGGGCGCGAATATCGGCCTCATCGTCAGTAACGCGAACTTGCTGGGCCTGCTCTTCATCGGGCTGACAGCCATGGTCGCGGACCGTGCGCGTGCGCTTCCGGCCGCCGGCGCGGTCACCGACGAGGATCCTGTTGCAAAGCCGCAGGACCGCGAAATCCTCGACAGGATCGATCAACTGCTCGTCAGTCAGAAACTGGCCCGCGACGAAAACCTCACCTTGTCACGTCTGGCGCGGCGCGCGGGCCTGCCCGCCCGGCAGATATCGACCGCCGTCAATCGGCTGGCGGGCAAGAACGTCTCGCAATACATCAACGATATCCGGATTGCTGAGGCCTGCCGGCTGTTGCGCGAAACCGACATGTCGGTGACCGCGGCCATGCTGGAATCCGGCTTTCAGACGAAATCGAATTTTAATCGCGAGTTTCTCCGCGTCACCGACTTGAGCCCCGTCGCCTGGCGCGAGCAGAACCGGACCGGAGCGCTTGCCGCCTGACTGATGCCATGGCGATGCCCGGCCGCGGTGCGGCCGGGCTGGTTGGAGGCAAGGTGTGCGGTGACGTACTTGCGACGGTTACTGCTGGTCTGCGGCATTGTCGCCGATCGTGATCGCAACATCCTTCGTCTTGCCGGTCCGCCATAGGCTCAGGTTCTTCGAGGTGCCGGGCGAGAGGTCGGCGACCATGCGCGACAGGTCACGCGGCGACTTCACCGGGTTGCCGCCAAGCGCGATGATGATGTCGCCGGCCTTGATGCCGGCCTTGGCGGCGGGCGTTCCGCCATTGACGCCGGCAACGAGCGCGCCCTCCGGCTGGGCAAGGCCGATGGCGTCGGCGATATCAGCCGTGACCGGCTGTATCTGCACGCCGATGAAGCCGTGCTGGATCGAACCATCCTTCATCAATTCAGTGACGACCTTCTGCGCCTGGTCCGAGGGGATGGCGAAGCCGACGCCGACGCTACCGCCGTTCGGCGAATAGATCGCCGTGTTGATGCCGACCACCTGGCCCTTTGCATCGACCAGCGGTCCGCCGGAATTGCCGTGGTTGATCGGGGCGTCAATCTGGATGAAATCGTCATAGGGACCGCTGTGCAGGTCGCGGCCGCGCGCCGAGACGATCCCCGAGGTGACCGTCGTGCCGATGCCGAACGGGTTGCCGATCGCCAGCACCTGGTCGCCAACCCGCAAGGTGTCGGAATCACCCCAGGCAACTGTTGCGAGCGGCTTCGGCGCCGTGATCTTCAGGACCGCGAGGTCGTTCTTCGGGTCGGCGCCGACAAGCTTGGCCGGCACTTGCGTGCCGTCGTCGAGCGTCACCATGATGCTCGATGCCTTGTCGATGACGTGGTTGTTGGTGACGACGTAGCCGTCCGCGGTCACGATGAAACCTGAGCCGAGCGCTTCGGCCCGTTGAGGCTGACGCTGCTCAGGCGCCTGGTCCGGCAAGGGGATGCCCTGATCGTGGAAGAATTGGCGGAATTGTTCGTCGAAGGGCGAGTTTCCGCCCGGTTGCGTCGGTTCGCTCGTGCCCACGTTGTCGGCCTTGATCACGGTCGTCACGGTGACGACCGCCGGCTTGTCTGCCGACACGACCGGCGCGAAGGATCCGCCGGATGTGGCCGGGACTGCAACGGCCGGACTGGCCGCCGCAGCGACCACGTCATGGCCTGTGAAGGCTGCTACGGACAAGGGCGCAATGATGACGGCTGCGCCAAGGAGGGCGGCAGCTCGATACCTCGTGAGAATGTTTGACATGATCCTGTTCCTTTCGCTGCCTGTTTGCCGGACGAACTTGGCCGGACGCAGCCCGAGCCAGGTCGGGTCTGCGGCGCACCGTCGGCCGGCATTGGATTAAGTGGGCGGTCTGGTTGCCGAAGGACCAGGCCCTTGAGCGGGCCCGGCCCCATCGGTTACGGCTCACCCGAAACCGGGTGAGCCTCAACGTGTCGGTCAAGCCATTCGGGCGATGTCGCGGTCGAGATGGCGAACGTCACCCTGGAGCCGGGCGTAGGACTGGGCCGGCAGCATGCCGTGATGGGCGGCGGCGGTCTTGACGGCGTCGGCGCGCACAGCACCGTCTTCGCGTTCAAGCTTCCTGTAGTTTGCTGCCGTCAGCTTGCCCTGTTCGCGGTCGGCGTTGATGCGGTGGTTGTCGACCCGGAGTTCATGCAGGACGTGATCGAGCCGCGTCGATGCCATGTGGGTCGGTGTCCGGTAGACCGGCATGGCCGGGGTTGCCATGTCGTCCTGGGCGAAAATGCCCTGGTAGTAATCGCCGGTATAGGCACCCTTGTCGTTGTCGCGGCCGAAATCGTGGTGATCGGCAGCAAAGGCGGCACCGCTTAAGAGAACGAGGGCGACGGTTGCGATGGTGGTGGTCTTGAAAGGCGAGCGCATGACTGCATCTCCTGAATTGAAGGAAGCGCCGCGCGCTTCCGTTCGAGGCTGTCTCCTATTGTCGCGTCACGGCCGAAGCGGTCGCCGGCAATATTCAGCCTCGAGAATGAAGGTATTACTTCCATGCGCCGCCGTCATGTTAATAACGCGTAATATTTCGGCAAACATCTCCGGAAATCCGCTTCATTAACATTATTTAATAAAGGCCAATTCGCTCCCGATTGACGGATATTCTTTCCCCAAGCGCGTATTGTGGCCCTTTTGCGGCCGCCCGCCCGCGCCTTTTCTAGTCAATCGAGCCTAGGGCTGAGGGCGCGGAGGAGGGAGCTACGATCCAGCATAGTGGGCGCGCGGCCGGATCAGATCGCCGCTGACGACCTGTTCCATCGCGTGCGCGAGCCAGCCGACGGTGCGTGCAAGGGCGAATATCACCATCGGCGCGTCATCGGGTAGATCATAGGCGGCAGCGAGCGCCGCCAGAGAGAAGTCGAGATTGGCCGGTTCTCCGAGCAGTTCCTCGCCGGCCTCGGCCAGCGCGGCATAGAGCGGCGGCACGTCGAAGCTCGACATGATGGCCTTCGCGCGCGGGTCGCCGTCCGGATAGAGCCTGTGGCCGAAAGCCCGGACCACGCCGTCCGAAGACAGCATGGTACGGATCGCCTCGCGCACCCCGCCCACGGCCGCCTGTTCGGCAAGCCGCGTGACGCTCAGCCAGGCGCCGCCGTGCCTGGGGCCGGTGAGGGTGGCAAGACCCGAAAGTGTGGCGGCGGAAAGTGCGGCGCCGGACGACGCGGTGACCCGTGCTGCAAAGGCGGAAACGTTGAGCTCGTGTTCCGCCGTCAGCACCAGGCATCGACGGATCGGCTCCGCCACCTCCGGCCGCTCCCAGCCTTGCGCCAGGCGCTCGTGCAGCGGCACGGTTTCCCGCGACGGCGCAAGCCCGGCGGCAACGGTCGCCAGCACCTCGGCGGCCTCGGCCTTCAGGATGGCGGGCCTGCGTCCGAGCGCCGGCAGGTCGGCTTCGATGCGCCCGGCGAGAAGCGTAAAGGTCGTTGCTAGCCGCGATTGGCTGCTGCCGGGATCGTGCGCTGGAACAACAACCGCCGCCGGTGTCAGCCAGAGCAGGGCGGCGACCTCCTCCAGGGTTGCTGTGGTGGCAAGTTCGATCGCGTTGCTGCCGCGGTAGGAGAGCTGCCCTCCGGCGATGCTGGAGATCGTCGTTGGCAGTACCGGCTCGCCCCAGCGGATCGTCTCGGCCGCCACGACCGCCGCCTGCCGCCTGCCGGCGTGGCGCTCGGCCAGCCGGTGCACGTCGTCGGCCTGGTAGAGGCTGCGGCGCGGGTCGGCAGGGTCGGGCTTGGCGCGAATGCGGCCGCGGCTGACATTGGCATAGAGCGTCTGCCGTTTGCTGCCGAGCTTGGCGAGCGCCTCTTCGGCGGTGATCCAGAGTGTATTCATGTTGATCAATTGCATCAAGATTGACGTCAATAGGTCTAGGTCGGATCATCCTCGGCGTAAAGGAGAAACTTGATGATGAAGAACGGACTTGAAGACGTCGTCGCCGCCGAAACGCAGCTCTCCCATGTTGACGGCGAGGCGGGTCAGTTGATCATCCGCGGCGTCTCGCTCGATCACCTGGCCGGCCACGCAAGCTATGAGGATGTCGTGGCGCTGTTGTTCGAGGGGCTGCTGGGGCCGATGCCGGACCGGGTTGAACTCGCGAAGCGTCTGGGTGAGAAGCGAGCGGAAGTGTTCGCCCATATTGGCGCCATCGACGATGCGTTGCTGGAACTGCCGCCGGTCGACATCATGCGCGCGCTCATCGCCCGGCTCCCGGATGGGGAGGACCTCGATACGGCCCTACGTCTGCTCGCCGCGCCGGCCGTCTTCCTGCCGGCGGCGCTGCGCATGAAGAGCGGTGAAGCTCCGGTCGCGCCGACGCCGGCGCTGTCGCACGCCGGCGATATCCTGGCGATGCTCTGTGCCAAGGTGCCGAGCAGACAAGAAGTGGCGACGCTCGACGCCTATCTGGTGACGATCTCGGACCACGGCCTCAACGCCTCGACCTTCGCCTCGCGCGTGGTCGCCTCCACCAAGGCCGGTCTCACCTCTTCGGTGCTTGCCGCCATCGGGGCGCTCAAGGGGCCGCTCCATGGCGGTGCGCCTGGTCCGGTGCTCGACATGCTGGACGCGATCGGAACGCCTGAGAATGCGGCGGCCTGGCTTTCCGACGCGCTCGACCACGGCGAACGGCTGATGGGCTTTGGCCACCGTGTCTATCGTGTCCGCGACCCCCGCGCCGATGCGCTGAAGGGCGCGCTGAAACGACTGATCGCTGCGCATCCGGCCAACCGCGATCGCATTCAACTGGCAGAAGAGGTCGAACAATCGGCGCTCGCCGTCCTGAAGGTGCGCAAGCCCGACCGCCCGCTCGACGTCAACGTCGAGTTCTACACGGCGCTGCTGCTCGATGCGCTGAGCTTCCCGCGCGACGCCTTCACCGGCGTGTTCGCGATCGGTCGCACCGTCGGCTGGATCGCCCATGCCCGCGAGCAGGCGCTGGAAGGCCGCCTTATCCGGCCGCGTTCGCTCTATGTCGGGCCGCTGCCGCAACAGGCCGCGTGAGTGTTCTATGCTGAGGCGGAGACCATCCGCGCATTTCGCAGGTGTTGTTGAAAGAACGCCTTCAGGTCGCGGAAGTCATCGAAACCAAGGACGGTCGCAAAACGGGCGACCGTCGTCGGCGAGACGGCGCAGGCAAGCGCGATCGAGCGGGCGCTGCCAAAGGCGACGAGGTCCGGCTTTGCCAGCGCGACCAGGGCGATCTGTTCGAGCTGCCGCGGAAGTCTGAGCGCCCTGGACGCAAACATCCTCTTTAGCTCCCCCATGTCGCCGGGGCGCCTTTGCGCCGCGTTCGTTTCGGCAACCGCATTTCCATGGCTTGTCGACACGGTGGTGCTCTCCATCACATTCCTCCTCAACTCGCCTCGCAGGCAGGGTGGGTGCATCCTCTCGAAAACGGCCGGATGCGGGCTGTTTCCCCACCCTCCTGCTCGCCTCCATGTTTTTTCGCTTTACTGTACCGTCCGGACGGTATAGTAAATCAATCATCGCTGATCGCAACAACACGTTTTCTGGGGAGGAGACGAGAATGCGTTGGATGAAGTGCTTCAAGGCGGCCGCCATGGCCGGTGTCGCTTTTGCCGCCATGCCGGCGGCTGCGGCCGAAGTCTCGATTTTCTGCAGCTCGGCCGGCGCCGAGCTCGAGCTTTGCCAGTCGGCCTCCGAGGCCTGGGCCAAGGAAACCGGCAACACCGTCAAGATCAACAAGATGCCAGCCAACTGGGGCGAGGCGCTGCCGCTCTACCAGCAGCTGCTCGCCGGCAAGTCCGGCGACGTCGACGTTCTCACGCTCGACAACATCTGGGTCGGAACGCTGGCGCCGCATCTGGTCGACCTGCGCGAAAAGGTTCCGGCCGACGAAGTCTCCGCCCATTTCGAATCCTCGCTCGCCGACGCCACCATTGGCGGCAAGCTTCTGGCAATGCCCTGGTTCGTCGATGCCGGCCTGATGTTCTACCGCAAGGATCTGCTTGAAAAGTACGGCAAGGGCGAACCGAAGACCTGGCAGGAATTGACCGAGACGGCGAAGTTCATCCAGGACAAGGAACGCGCCGGCGGTAGCCCCGATATGTGGGGCTATGTCTGGCAGGGCCGCGCCTATGAGGGGTTGACCTGCGACGCGCTCGAATGGGTCGCTTCCTTCGGCGGCGGCAACTTCATCTCGCCGGACGGCACCATCACCGCGAACAATCCCGAGGCCGTCAAGGCGCTTGATCTCGCCCGTTCCTGGATCGGCAACATCAGCCCTGAGGGCGTGCTGAACTATGACGAGGAAGGCTCGCGCGGCGTCTTTGAGGCTGGCAATTCCGTCTTCCACCGTAACTGGAGCTATGTCTGGGGCACGACCCAGGCTGAGGACTCCTCGCTGCGCGGCAAGATCGGCGTCATGGCGCTGCCGGTCGGGGCGGAAGGCCAGAAGTCGAGTGGCTGCTACGGTGCCGGCCTGCTTGGCGTTTCCAAATATGCCGACGATGTCGATGCGGCTGTCAGCCTGGTGCGTTACCTGACTGGCGCGAAAGAACAGAAGCGCCGCGCGCTTCAGGCCTATAGCCCGACCTTGAAGGCGCTTTACGAGGACAAGGACATCCTCGCCGCCAATCCGTCGCTCGCGTTTGCCGAAAAGGCCTATGCCGAAAGCGCCTCCCGGCCGTCACAGGTGACCGGCGCTTCCTACAACCGCGTTTCGCAGCGGATCTTCAATGGCGTGCACAATGTGCTGAGCGGCAAGGAAAGTGCTGCGGATGCACTCGTCAAGGTCAGCAGCGATCTGGAGCGGCTGAAGGCGCGGGGCTGGTAAGCCCGCCTCGACGATACGGGGTCCGGCGTGACGGACCCCGCCACCACAGGATCTGAGGAAACTAACGTGAATATTGCGATCGCACCGTGCTGCTGGGGCATCTACTGGCCCCAGGGGAATGATCTCGGCTGGACCGATTATCTCGACCGCATCCATGCGGCCGGCTACCGGCACACCGAACTCGGCCCTTACGGCTACTTCTCCACGGATGCCAAGGTGCTTTCGTCTGAGCTGGCGCGCCGCGACCTCAAGGTCGTCGCGGCCGCGCATGTGCATACGCTTGCCGATGCATCCACCTGGCCGGTGCTTGAGGAAAAGGCGCAGGCGATCTGCAAGTTGCTCGCCGAAAACGGCGGCACGCATTTCATCCTGATGGACGAATCGGAGTTCTATCCGAAGGCCCGCATGGGGGTCGTCGACGGGGCCGGCTGGCGCGCGATGATCGACCAGACGAACCGGGCGGCCGAGATCGCCCGCAGCCACGGGCTGCAGTTCAGCTTCCACCCGCATGTCGGCACCTGTGTCGAGCTAGAGGAGCAGATCGAGCGGCTGCTTGCCGATACTGATCCCGATCTCGTCGGGCTCTGCCTCGATACCGGCCATCACGCCTATTGGAAGGCCGACCCGATCGCCTTCTATCGACGCCACCGCGACCGCATCAATTCGGTGCATCTGAAGAATGTCGACGGTGCCTTCCGCGAGCGCGTGCTTTCCGAAGGCATCCACTCGGACCGCGCCTTCGAAGAGGGCATCATGACCGATCTCGATCGCGGCGTCGTCGATATCGCCGCCTTCCTGTCGGTGTTGCGCGAGACCGGATACGACGGCCCGCTGGTGGTCGAGCAGGATCTGGCACTGAACCATCCCGATACGCCGGAAACGATCGCCCGGCGCAACCATGACTTCGTCTCGAAGCTCCTTGTGAACGGGGCCGGCGCATGAAGGTCGAAATCCACGATACGCCCGCTGCCATCGGCGATCGCCTTGCGGAGCGGATCATTGCCGGTATCCGGCAAGCGAGTGTTGCGGGACGAAGCTACGTTCTCGGCTGCCCGGGTGGGCGCAGTCCGCTGCCGATCTATGAGGCGCTCGGACGCCGTCTTGCCGGCGAGCCCGTCGATTGCTCGCGGCTGATCATCGTCATGATGGACGAATATCTCCGCCCCGCAGAGGGTGGCAGTTTCGCTCCGCCGCCGTCGGAGGCGCATTACTCCTGCCGTGGCTTCGGCGAACGCGAGATCGTCGGCCGCATCAATGCGTCCTTGCCGGACCACTTCCGCATTCCATCCGAAAACTTCTGGATGCCGGATATCGCGGCACCTGGCGGCTACGATCAGCGCATCGCTGCCGCCGGCGGTATCGATCTTTTCCTGCTCGCCTCCGGCGCCGGTGATGGTCATATCGCCTTCAACCCGCCGGGCTCTGCCCGCGACAGCGGCACCCGCATCGTTGCCCTTGCCGAACAGACGCGGCGCGACAATCTCGCGACCTTCCCGGATTTTTCAGGCATCGACGACGTGCCCTCCCATGGCGTGACGATCGGCATCGGCTCGATCGCCGAACAGTCGAATGCCGTCGCGATGATCGTCTGGGGTCAGGGAAAGCGCCACGCCTTCTATCGCCTGACCAGTGCGCGTGCCTACGATCCAAGCTGGCCGGCCACCATCGCCGTCGAATGCCGGAGCGCCGAACTCTACGCCGATGCCGACGCTGCCGGTGAGTGGGGAGCGCGGTGATGGGCCAGCATGCCATCGGCATCGATGTCGGGGGAACGAAGACCAAGGCCTGCCTTGTTCGTCTCGCCGACGGCGCCGTGATCGCCGAGCGCACCGAGCCGACCCGCTGCCAGGAGGGCGGTGCTGCCGTGCTGGAACTGGTGGCCGCGCTCGCCGAGACCATTCGCCACGAAGGCGAAGCGCTTGGCGTCGAGACGACCGGTCTCGGCGTCTGCTTGCCGGAACTGGTGACCGGCGCCGGCGAGCCGGCCTCCGCCTGGAACTTCGACTGGCGCGGCCTCGACTATCACGGTCGTCTCAGCGGTTTCGGGCGGCTGCATATCGACAGCGACGTGCGCGCCGCCGCCTTCGCCGAAGGCTGGATTGGCGCAGGCCGCGGTATCGATCCGTTCGTCTACGTGACCATCTCCACCGGGCTTTCCCATTCGCTGGTGATCGGCGGCGCGCCCTATGCAGGAGCCCGTGGCTTCGCCATCCATTTCTCGGGCAGCGATCTCGTCGCCTTCTCGGGCGAAGGGCAGGACCAGGCGGTTCGCCACAACCTCGAGCTTTTTGCGAGCGGCAAGGCCTTGGGCGAGCGTTATGGCCGTATGATTGGCCGACCGGACGCAAGCGCGCTGCAGCTCTTCGAAGCCGAAGCTCAGGACCCGCGGGCCGCACAGATGGTGGCCGACGGCCTCCTGTCGCTCGCCTCCTATCTTGGCCAGCTCGTCAACACGCTCGATCCGGCCGTGCTCATTCTCGGCGGCGGCATCGGCGGCGACCCGTCGGTCAATGCGCGGCTCGCCACGCTGACGCGGCCATTCATCTGGGCCGATGGCGCGCGCGACATGCCGATCGTTCCAAGCCTCCTCGGTGATGCGGCCTGCGCCATCGGCGTGGCTGCGCTTGCAAACAGGACTGCCAACCAGACGGTGCGCCAATGAGTGGAATTGCCCTTACCAATGTCGTCAAGCGTTTTGGTGCGCTGACCGTGATCGACAAGGTCAACCTTTCGGTCGCAGAAGGCGAGTTCGTCGTCTTCGTCGGTCCCTCCGGATGCGGGAAGTCGACGCTTTTGCGCATGATCGCTGGGCTCGAGGAAATTACCGACGGCGAGTTGCAGATCGGCGGCGCGCGCATGAACGAGACGGCGCCGGCACGTCGCGGCATCGCCATGGTGTTCCAGTCCTACGCGCTCTATCCGCATATGAGCGTCGAGCGCAATCTCGGCTTCGCGTTGGAAACGGCGCGGCTTGCCGGCGGCGAAATCAAGGAGCGGGTAGCGAAGGTTGCCCGGTTCCTCAAGATCGAACATCTGCTCGCGCGTCGTCCGGCGCAACTTTCGGGCGGCCAGCAGCAGCGCGTCGCCATCGGCCGCGCGCTCGTCCGCTCGCAAAAGCTGTTCCTGTTCGATGAGCCGCTGTCCAATCTCGATGCCGATCTGCGCATGGAGATGCGGGTGGAGATCGCTCGCATCCATCGCGAGCTCAAAGCCACCACCGTCTACGTCACCCACGACCAGCTCGAAGCGATGACGCTGGCGGACCGCATCGTCGTCCTGAAGGACGGTCGCATCTCGCAGGTCGGCACGCCAATGGAACTTTACGAGCGGCCGGCCAACAAGTTCGTTGCCAGCTTCATTGGCGCGCCGCGCATGAATTTTCTTGCCGGGACGCTTGCCAATGACGCCGGGGGAAGCCGCCTCGACGTGCTCGACGCCCGCCATGGGCTTGGGCACCTTGGCTATGAAGGCGAAGTCAGCGTCGGCATCCGGCCCGAAGACTTGATCCTCGGCGGCGGCGATGTCCGCCTGCCGGCGACCGTGCAGCTTGTCGAGCCGCTGGGCGGCGAGGCGCTGGTTCACGCGCGTCTCGGCAACGGCCAGTCGCTGGTCGTCAAGGCGCAGGGCAAACCCGATCTGAAGCCGAATGCCGACGTCACCGTCGGTTGGCTGACGTCGAAGGCGCATATTTTCGGTGCCGACGACATGGCGCTCTCGGCCAAGGGAGCGTGAGGCCATGATGGCGGGTTCACGATCAACAGGACTGCGGCAGGCGCGGGTTCGCACCGCCTGGCTCTTTCTCGCGCCAAGCCTGCTCGTCCTGACCGGTGTGGCGCTCTGGCCGCTCGGCCGCACCTTCCTCTTTTCCTTCACCGACGCCCTGCTCACCGAGCCGGACTTCTATAGCTATGTCGGCTTCGACAACTACTATGCGCTGTTCGAGGATCCGCTCTGGTGGCAGTCGGTGCGCAACACGCTCTATTTCACCGTCATTTCCGTTTCGATCGAGACGGTACTTGGCCTGACGATCGCGCTGCTCCTCAATTCCCATATTGCCGGGCGCGGCATGATGCGAGCGATTATCCTGATCCCCTGGTCGATCCCGGTCGTCGTCAGCGCGCGCATGTGGCAATGGATGCTGCACGACCAGTTCGGCATCGTGAACCACGTTTTGAAGCTTGCCGGCGTGATTGAAAGTGGGGTTGCGTGGACTGCCAATTCGGCGCTGGTGATGCCCGTGATCATCGCCGTCGACGTCTGGATCACCACGCCCTTCATGGTGCTCCTCGTTCTCGCGGGGCTGTCGATGCTGCCGCGCGGCATCTACGAGGCAGCGTCGATCGATGGCGTGCCGGCATGGAAGCAGTTCACCTCACTGACCCTGCCGCTGCTTGCCCCCAGCATCGCGGTCGCTGTGCTCTTCCGCCTGCTCGACGCGCTGCGCATGTTCGACCTGAGCTATGTGCTCTCCTCCAACAGCGACGACACCAAGACGGTCTCGATCTACGCCCGCGAAGTGCTCGTCAACTTCCAGGACATGGGCGTCGGCTCGGCCGCCAGCACCGCCGTCTTCCTGATGATCGCGCTGGTGACCGCCATCTACGTCACTGTCTTCCGTCTCAAGCGCCGCCTCATGGGAGTTTGACATGGTCAGGAGCAACACCGGCAAACGCCTGCACAGAATAGCGATCTACTCCCTCTTCGGGATCGTCGCGCTCTATACGCTGTTCCCGTTCTACTGGATGATCGCCTCGTCGATGAAGTCGGGCCAAGCGATCTTCGACGTGACCTTCTTGCCCGACCTGAAGTTCAACAATTACGCGGCGATCCTTTCGGACGGCGTCTTCCTGCGCTCGCTGCTCAATTCGCTGATCGTCGCCTTCTCGGTCGTGGCGCTGTCGCTGATGCTGGCGGTCGGTGCGGCCTACGCGCTCGGCCGCATCGATTTCCGTGGCCGCTCGCCGATCATGCTGCTCGTGCTGGCCGTTTCGATGTTTCCGCAGATCGCGTTGCTCTCCGGCCTCTTCGAGATGATCCGCTGGCTCGGGCTCTACAACACGATCGGCTCTCTGATTTTCGCCTATATGATCTTCACGCTGCCCTTCAACATCTGGGTGCTGACGACCTTCATGCGCGACCTGCCGAAACAGATCGAGGAGGCGGCGATCATGGACGGTTGCTCGCCGCTGCGGATCGTGCGCTGCATCTTCCTGCCGATGATGGGGCCGGCGCTGATCTCGACCGGGCTGCTTGCCTTCATCGCTTCGTGGAACGAGTTCATGTTCGCGCTGACCTTCATCCTCACCGACGAGAACCGCACCGTGCCGGTGGCGATCGCGCTGATCTCCGGGTCGAGCCGCTACGAATTCCCCTATGGGGCGATCATGGCCGCCTCGACCATCGTCACGGTGCCGCTGATCATTCTCGCGCTGATATTCCAGAAACATATCGTCTCCGGCCTGACGGCCGGTGCGGTCAAGGGTTGAAATGGCCTCCATTCGAGGCGGAAAGGGTACTCACATGCGTGTCGTTCGTGTTGGTTTGATCGGGCTTGGCGAAGTCAGCCAGCTCATGCATCTGCCGATCCTGGCCGATCATCGCCATCTGTTCGAAATCGCCGGCGTCTATGACGTGTCGCCGAGCCTGACGGCCTATTGTTCGGCCCGTTATCCGGGGGCGAAGACGTATGAAACCGCGGAAGCGCTCGTCTCCGCGCCTGATATCGATGCCGTCTTCATCCTGACGCCGGACCAGACGCACAGCTTCTATCTGGCTATGGCGCTGAAGGCGAAGAAACACGTCTTCCTGGAAAAGCCCGCCTGCCTGACGCTCGGCGAAATCGACGCGGTCGCGCCGCTGGCCGACGCCACGGACCGGCTCCTCTTCGTCGCCTATATGCGCCGCTATTCGCCAAGCTTCCTGCGCGCCAAGGCGATGATGCCGGCTGAGAGCGATGTGCGTTACGTCCGCGTCCGCGACATCATCTGCGAAGGTCCCTTCTTCATCCGCCAGACCCGCAATATCTTCTACCCCACGGATCTCGACCAGGCGTTCCTGGCGGAATCGCGCGCCCAGACGACGGCGCTTTTGAAGCAGGTGGTTGGCGAGGATGCGCCCGCCGATCTGATGCGTGCCTATCAGGTGCTGACAGGGCTTTCGTCGCACAGCCTTTCGGCGATGCGCGAACTGATCGGCCTGCCGAAGCGGGTCATTGCTGCGCATCACAAATGCAACGGCGAATCCATTGTCGCTCTGTTCGACTACGGCCACTTCACCGCGATCTACGAAGCCATGATCGACAACGTCGCCCGTTTCGATGCCCGAATAGAGGTGCTTTCCGATCGCCGGCAGCTGCGCGTCAGCTACGACACGCCCTATATCCGCAACCTGCCGACTGCGCTCGAAGTGATCGACAGCACCGACACCGAGACCGAAACGCGCACCTTCGGCCCTGATTACACCGACCCCTTCGCCCTGGAGCTGCGCGCCTTCCACGATCATCTCGTCAACGGCACCAAGCCGAAGACGACACTCTCGGATTCGCGTCAGGATCTGGCGCTGATGGCCGAGATCGTCGGTCGCCTGCGCGAGAGTTCGGGGCTATAGCAGGACACGTTTCACACACTTGAGTTGTATCGACATGGCAAAACGCGAAACCGCACGTGACCGTATCCTCACCGCCGCCGAAGCGATCGTCGTCGGCAAGGGCGTGTCGTCCCTCACCTTCGACGAAGTGGCGGAGCAGACCGGCCTCAGCAAGGGCGGCATCCTCTACCATTTCGCCAGCAAAGACGCGCTGGTGCGGGCGATGGTCGAACGTTTCGTCTACCGTTTTGAGACCGGTCTCTCCGGCCTCGAAACCGAGGACGAGGACCCGCATGGCCGCTATACACGCGCCTATGTGCGCGCCACGCTCGGCGAGGCCACAAGCACCGGCGATCAGTACGACCGCCTCGGTGCCAGCATCACCGCGGCGCTGTCGAACTTCCCCGACCTTCTGGAGATCGTGCGCCAGCAGAACATCCGCTGCCAGGCATCCGTCGAAAATGACGGCCTCGACCCTGTCGAGGCGACGATCACGCGACTGGCGGTCGAGGGCATGTGGCTTGCGGAAGTCTTCAACGTCATGCACCTCGACCCCGAGATGAAGCGCGCCGTCACCGCCCGGCTTTTGGAGCGGACGCACGCGCAAGCGCCGCCGAAATAGCGCGTTTCGCGCGCTGACATCCCCCACATCGGCGCGCCGCTTCGCGCCCAGAACCAAGGAGTTTTCCGATGGGATACAAGCCGTCTCCCCGTCCTGTCTTCGATCGTCCTAGCCACATCCCCTATGCCGGCGTCACGCGGCATCTCTGGGGCGAGGAAAATGCCGGTCTCGTCGACGACTGGATCTACGCCTCGACGGAAAGCATTCACCAGATTGTCTTCGGCATGCAGCCCGGCGGCTGCTTCAAGCATACGGAGGCCTTCCGCACGATCTTCGGGGCGGACGAGGTTCTCTACGTGCTGAGTGGTACACTCGGCCTTGCCAACCCCGAGACGGGTGAATTCTGCGTCGCGAAGGAAGGCGAGGCGCTGTTCTTCCGCAAGGACACCTGGCACCACGGTTTCAACCTTGGCAACGAGCAGGTCCGCGTGCTGGAATTCTTCGCGCCGCCGCCGGCCAAGGGCACGTCAGGCCCCTATGCGCGCACCAAGCCCTATATCGAGATCGAGCAATCGCGCTATGGCCAGAGCGAGTTCATCGGTCGCTGGCCGATGGACGCCGACGCCCAGCGGAAGGCCAGGACAATCCATCCGATGCGCGATGCCGATCTGCTCTTAAGCCTCGATCGGCAAACGCAGGGCGCCTATACTGGCCTCTATTGCGCGACCGATCAGCTCACCGTCGGCAAGACGACGCTGCTTTCGGGAAAACGCACCGGCATGGAGCGCCACAAGGGTGACGAATGCCTCTACGTGGTGTCGGGTATCTTGAACATCCATGTGCCCGATGCCGAAGGCCAGGTCTGGTTCGAGCTCAACCCGCGCGATGGCTTCTATATTCCGGCGGGGTTCGATCACCAGTATTTCAACATGACGGGCGACAAGGTGGGGTTCGTCTTCGGTGTCGCCCCGGAGTACTGATCTCAGACAAAAAATACGGCAGTACCCGCTGGATGCTGCCGTATCTGAAAACAGGAAGTCGGCCGAGAGGAACGTTGCTTCCCAAACAAGTTGGCGGCCCTTAGGCCGCCTTCTTTGCGTCGAAGGGGATCTCGATATCGACGGCGAGCGTCGAGACCTGGGGACCGCGCTCCATCGTTACGCGGACCTTGTCGTCGTCGATCTGCATGTGCTTGGAGATCGCCTGGAGGATTTCGTCGCGCAGTTTGGTGACGAGATCGCTATCGCCGGCGGATGCGCGCTCATGGGCGAGCAGTACCTGCAGCCGTTCGCGGGCCGCCGGCGCTGACTGTGTGCGGGAGAAGAAACGGAAAAGGTTCATGCCGCTTTCCTTCCGAAGATCTTGCCGAGGAAGCTGCGCTTCTCGCCGGGGATGTTGATCGGCAGGGCCTCGCCCTTCAGTCGGCGAGCCGCCTCGAAATAGGCGAGCGCCGGGGCCGAGCGGGTGTCGGCCAGCGTGACCGGCGAGCCGACGTTGGACGCGCGCAGCACGTCGGCGCTTTCCGGGATGATGCCCATCAGCGGGATCGACAGGATTTCGAGCACGTCGTCGACCTTCAGCATGTCGCCGCGCTCGGCGCGTACCGGGTCGTAGCGGGTGAGCAGCAGGTGCTTTTCCATGCGCTCGCCGTTTTCCGCCTTGAGCGTCTTGGAATCGAGCAGGCCGATGATGCGATCGGAATCGCGCACCGACGAGACTTCCGGATTGGTCACGACAATCGCGGTGTCGGCATGGCGCATGGCCAGCGTCGCGCCGCGCTCGATGCCGGCGGGGCTATCGCAGATGACCCAGTCGAAGGCGCTCTGAAGGGCGGCGATGACCTTCTCGACACCTTCCGGCGTCAGGTTGTCCTTGTCGCGGGTCTGGGAGGCCGGCAGCAGATAGAGCGTTTCCAAGCGCTTGTCGCGGATCAGCGCCTGCGACAGCTTGGCCTCGCCCTGGATCACGTTGACCAGGTCATAGACGACGCGGCGTTCCGCGCCCATGACGAGGTCGAGATTGCGCAGACCGACGTCAAAGTCCACGACGACGACTTTCTCGCCGTTCTGAGCGAGTGCGGCGCCCAGTGCGGCGCTGGACGTCGTCTTGCCGACGCCGCCCTTGCCCGATGTAACTACGACTACCTTGCCCATTCGTCTCTCCAAGTATCTAAGAATTCGCCTTCGCCTACGTCCTCGTGACCCCGGCCGGATCGACCTGAATCACCAGATGCGGATGGCAAGCATCCACACCTTTCCTTGCCTCGGCCTAACCGAGCGTTCCCGCCTTCAGCTCTTCGCCGTCGAGCCAGATCTGCACGGCCTTGCCACGCAGGTTCTGCTCCATGTCGTCGGCCGTCTTGTAGAAGCCGTCGATCGCAATCAGTTCCGCTTCGAGCTTGCGGCAGAAGATCCGCGCCGAAGCATTGCCCGTGGTGCCGGCCATCGCCCGGCCGCGCAGCGCGCCGTAAATGTGGATCGAGCCGCCGGCGACGACTTCGGCGCCCGAGGCGACCGAGCCGATGATCGTCACGTCCCCTTCGGGGAAGAACAGCGACTGGCCGGAGCGCACCGGCTGGGTGACGACGATCGACGGCGTCGCCTTGGTGGCAAGCGGTTCTGCCGTGATCACGGTTTCCGCGGCTGCTTCCGCTTCCGGCGTCTCGCTCTTTTCGGCCTGTTCCGCCATCTTGGCTTCGTAGTCCGCCGCCGGGCGACCGTCGGTCATCGCGGGAGGAAGGTCAGCGCCGAGCAGAGACTGGCGCGCGCCTTCGATGCCCATGATGCGCACATTGCGCTTGCCGAGCTGGTCGACGAGTTCGCGCAGTTGCGACCGGTCGATATCAAGGCCGTCGACATCAAGCACGACCGGGCGCCGCAGGAAGAAACCGGCGGATCGGGAGGCGAGATGGTCGAGGCGGGTGAGCCAATCCTCGAGCGGAAGCTCGGGGGTCAGCGCTAGCGCAAGGAAGGATCGCCCCTTGAGGCGGATCGGCCGGGATTCGGTTAACACATCATTCATCTTGGTAAATTTTCCGTTGCTTCGGTGTATCGATCAAATGGTTAACAAATGGTTAATTCGGCAATGCGAAGGTTAATGAGGCGGCGCTGAGGACCGGTCGCCGGCCGCTGGAAAACAAGGAAAATCGGGTGGCCGAAAAAGCCGCTCTTTTGCCTATCGTCGCCTTGGCTTCGGCCGATCAGACCCTGCGCCCGGCGCCGAGCGACGCAGAAAGCCTCGATACGGCAAGAGCGATTCGTCCGGGCTCATGAGGGGAGTTGACATTGGAACGCTAAAATAAGAACATAACAAGAACAAAGCGGAGGTTCCCATGAGTCGGATGGAGACCATGACCCACACGGAAGAAGTGATCGAACGCGCCATGGCCGCCGTTGCGGCCGCCCGAAAGAAGCGGGAACGCGAGGCCGAATGGCGCAAGCGCACCTTCGGCCGCATCGACATGGCGCCGCCGTTGCCGCGGCTGAAGCGTGGCGGTGTCCAGCTTTCGCTTCGGCTCGACGGTTCCGCACGCTGACGAAGGAGCGGGCCGCTCAAGGCCCGGCAGCTGGATGACGGGCGAAGCGAGTCGAAGCTTCGAGAGGAATGAACATGAGGCATCGTCGAAGCATCGACCTGATGCCGCGCGAAGACGCCGCCGATGACGGGGCGACCCTGGAACTCTTGCCGGAATGGTACGTGCTCGTGGCGAAATGCGGGAAATGCCGCCACCGGGGGCGGATCGATCGCCGGCTTGTTGCAAACAGGCGCGGATGGGGCGTCTCTCTCAATTCCATCGGGCCGGCGCTGAAATGCGTACGCTGCGGCAACAGGGAAGGGAACAAACTGCTTCTTGGCCGGTTGCCCCGGGACTAATGGTGGTGCGGGCAGAAAGCGTGGCGGGGGCAGATGGGTTTGCCGTGAGTGCACGAAGTGCGCTCTTAGTCACATAGAGGGTGAATCTCCGTTCTTTGTAGTATAGAATCGGTATTGGTCGATACGTCGTGGATTTGCATGGCGTTGATGTCGATCATATATTGATTGTTAATGAAATTTATCAAGCGTGATGCGCTGAAATTAGCGTGGATTCGGAACAAATTATTATTCCTTTCGTTGATGTGGTGATCAAACGAAAGGACTAGATCATGAAGAAGCTTATAATCGCCGCGGCTGTTGTTTCTTTGATGGCAGGATCCGCATTTGCTGAGGATGCCAACCAGAAAGCCGGCACGGCCGCAGGTATCGTTGGCGGCGCGACGGCGGGTGCCGTCGTCGGCGGGCCGATCGGTGCCGGTGTGGGTGCCGTGGTCGGTGGCGCGCTCGGTGGAGCGCTGACGCCGCCGCCGCCGGAAGTCATCACCTATGTCGAACAGCAACCCGCACCGCCTTCGGTTGTCGTGCAGGAGCAGGTGGTGATCGGTAAACCCATCCCGCAAGCCGTCGTCCTGACGCCCGTACCCGATAATCCGCGCTACGCCTATGCGGTCGTAAACGAGCACCGCGTGATCGTCGAGCCGCAGTCGAGAACGGTGGTCCAGGTCATCAACTGACCGTAGGCGGTCTTCATACCGTAGTCTCTCAGGGAGGGGTGGCGTTCCGCGCCGCCCCTTGCTTTTGCCCAGCTATCGTAAGGCGAGGCATCAAGTGCCCTTGAGCGCTTCATACAGCGGGATCGGTCGTGTCGATTGGCTCAACCTGATAAACTGCTGGCCGGATTTCATCGGCGGGGAGCACGTCATGGGAGCTGTCGCGCATGAAGACTGGCCGATCGAGATGTGGCGCCTGGGGGTTGAGACCCGCATGCTCATCTCCGCGCTCAATGGCGCTTCCGGATTGTG
Source organism: Ensifer sp. ENS06 (assembly GCF_014852205.1). NCBI lineage: Bacteria > Pseudomonadati > Pseudomonadota > Alphaproteobacteria > Hyphomicrobiales > Rhizobiaceae > Ensifer > Ensifer sp. ENS06. The sequence continues at coordinate 383,501 of NZ_JACVBC010000003.1, forward strand.
CCTGTTCGAACAATGGATCGCGCCCGGCGCCGGCGCGCCCACCCATAGCCATCCCGTCGAAGAGGTGCTGACGGTGGTGGCGGGGCAGGCGGAAATGTGGATCGACGACGAACGTTTCATCCTCACCAGCAATCAATCGCTGATCGTGCCGAAATTGCGTTGGCACGGGTTTGCAAATGTCGGCGGCGAAACGCTCCACATTCGCGCTGTGCTTGCTTCCGCAGCCTTCGAGGCAAGCTTTGACGGTGCAGCGGAGGCGACCAGGCGCTGGGCAGCCGCGCCGGTGCAGGGATAGGCCGGCACCTCCCTTAGGCCACCACCCGAACTTCGGGCAAAGCCGTCGTGTCCGGCAAGCGACCGGCTATCGAGGCTCGTGGCTTGGGCTCCGCCTTCCCGAAAAGCCCGCACGCGTGTTTCTCGTGCCGAGGGACGTACGGCGCCGACGATGAAAATATACGCGCGAAACAACTAATATAAATCTCGAATTATATTGCCCGTATTTCGAGTATTTATTCGGTATTGCTTTGCGCGTTTATATAAATACAGTCCGCGTAGAAGTGTCGATATTTCCGTGGCAAAGTATTCTTGAAAATTGTTTGAAGGGGAGTGATCGCATGGCGAGGATCGTAGGTTCCTATGGGAACGACGTTTTGAAGGGTACCGCGGAAAGCGACCGCATCTGGGGGCTTTTCGGCGCCGACACGATCGACGGCGGCGCTGGCGATGATTTCGTCAGCGGCGGCGGCGGGCGCGATACCCTGATAAGCTCGAGCGGCTACGATCGGCTCGACGGCGGTGCCGACGACGACCAGATCGTGCTGAACGGGACCGGCGGTGCGGTCACCGGAGGGGCCGGCTATGATGGTCTCGTGGTCGATTTCTCACAAACCTCCGAGCGCATGGTGTTCAACGGCGGGTCCGGCCACGGTTATGTCGGAGATCCTGCGCTCGCCGGGCGCCACGTCTTCTTCCACGATATCGAGTGGTTGCGGGTGCTTGCCGGCAGCGGCGACGACCGGATCGCCGGCACCGCCTCAGGCGACAACATCTCGACGGGCGCCGGCAACGATGTCGTCTACGCCGGTGGCGGAAACGATCTCATCACCAACAGCGGCGGTCACGATCGTCTCAATGGCGGCGCCGGCAACGACCGCTTCGTTCTCATCGGTACCGGCAGCACCGTCTCCGGCGGCAGCGGCACCGATACGCTGGCTATCGATCTCGTCGCCGCCAAAGCCCCCGTCGTCTTCAACCTGCAAAACGGCCACGGCATCATCGGTCATCAGACATCGGGCGAGCGCCATATCTTCGTCACCTATGACGGCATCGAAAAGATCGAAGTGACGACGGGAAGCGGCAACGACCGGATCCTGGGGAGTACGCTTTCCGATGTCATCCAGACCGGCGGCGGCAACGACTTCATCGACGCGGGTGCCGGCGACGATACGATCATCGACGGGCTCGGCGCCAATCGCCTGTTTGGCGGTGACGGCCGCGATCAGATCACCTCGACGCTGTATTCGGCAGAAATCGACGGTGGGGCGGGCCAGGACTGGTTATGGATCAAGGAAACGCAGCGCACGAGCGACCTGACGGTCGACTTCTCCGCCGGACGGGCCTCGACCGGCACCGTCATTAGCGGCATCGAGGAGGCGAGCCTCATGCTCGGCAGCGGCAACGATCGGGTGATCGCCGGCGATCTGACCTATCTCGTGGTCGAGGCCGGCGCTGGAAACGATCACCTCGAGGGCGGCGCCGGAGGGGACGCGCTCTATGGCGAAGACGGCAATGATTACATTCACGGGGGTGCCGGAAACGACTCGATCGTCACGGGCGCCGGTGACGATGTGGCCTATGGCGGCGATGGAATGGACACGCTAGCCAATACCGGCGGCAGCGACGTGCTGGATGGCGGCGCCGGAGACGACTGGCTGCAGGACACCTTCCCCGGCGGTGGCAGCCTCGGTGTTGCGTCGATCCTGCGCGGCGGCGCGGGCAACGACACGATCAATGCCCGATACGTCGGCGAGGTCGATGGCGGTGAAGGCCGGGACCTCCTGAACCTCAACTATGGCGGCCTGCCGGAGGCGATGGACTTCGACGCGGCACGGGGTGTCACCCATACCGGCCTGACGTTCACCGGTATCGAATATTTCAACGTTTCGAGCGGGGGCTACGACGACGTACTGCGCGGCGGCGACGACAACGACACTTTTTACGCCTCGAGCGGCAACGATATCCTCGAGGGGCGCGGCGGGGATGACAAGCTGACGGGCGCGTCGGAAAACGACCAGCTCTTCGGCGGCGACGGGGCGGATTTCCTCGATGGAGGGTCCGAGAACGACCTATTGAGCGGCGGTAACGGCAGTGATTTGCTGACGGGTGGCCGCGGCGCGGACACCTTTTACTGGTCGTCGGAAACCTCCGGCGAGGTGGGCCTCGATCGCATTCTCGATTTCGATGGCCGGCAGGGTGACCGCATCGCCTTTTCCCACGAGGCCCAGGACACAACGGGTATTCACAGCTATGCGGATTTCCTTGCCGCAGCGCGCGACACGGCCGATGGCGTGTTCGTCTCCTTCAATGGCTCGGAAACCGAAGGCATTCTGATCGAGGATAGCTCGCTCTCGGTTCTCTCCGAAAGCGATCTCGTCTTCGGCTGAGGCCTCGTTCGTCAGGCCTCCGGAGCTGCGCCTTCGTCTTGGCGCGCGGCATTGATCGTCTCCGTGGTCAGGTGCCCATCGATGAGATGAAGGCGCCGGTCCATGCGCGCGGCCATATCCAGGTCATGAGTGACCGCGACCACGGTCTTGCCCTCTTCGCGCACCAGCGTTTCCAGGATCCTGAAGACCTGCTCGGAGCTCGTGCTGTCGAGACTGCCGGTCGGTTCGTCGGCGAGGATCAGCGGCGGGTCGTTGGCGAGTGCACGGGCGACCGCCACGCGCTGGCGCTGGCCGCCCGAGAGCTGATCGGGCCGCTTGTCGAGGTGATCGGCAAGCCCGAGTGCCGCAAGCAGCTCGCTTGCCTTCCCACGCATCTCGCTCCGGCCGAGGCGGCCGAGCTTGCGCATGGGAATTTCGACGTTCTCGCGGGCGGTAAATTCGGGCAACAGGAAGTGGAACTGGAAGACGAATCCGATATTGGCGAGCCGCGTGGCTGCTCGTTCGTTCTCGTCCATTCGCTCCGTGTCGCGACCGCGGATCATAAGCGTGCCACCCGTCGGCCGGTCGAGCAGGCCGAGCAGATAGAGAAGCGACGACTTGCCGGAACCGGAGGGGCCGGTGACAGCGACGAATTCCCGCTCGCCGATGGTGAGCGATATGTCCTTCACCAGCGTGACAGGTACGGTCTCCCTGAGGATCCGCGTCAAATCCTTGGTTTCGATCAGCGTGCTCATGTCGCGCCCCGGATGATATCGACGGGATTTGCCCGGGCCGCGCGCCGCGCCGGCAGGTAGCCGGCAACCGCTGCCGATCCGAGCGCGAAAGCGGCGGCGATCAGATAGTGCAACATGCTCCAGGCGATCGGTAGCCGGGTCATCTCCTGGCCGGTGGCGGCGAGCTCGAAGCGGACGAGCGAAAGGCCATAGATCATTGCCAAGCCGAACGCCCAGCCGACAAGCGTGCCGACTGTCGCGATCGCCACGCCTTCGAGCACGAAGAGGATGCGCATGTCGGTCTCGGTGAAGCCGAGCGATTTCATGATGGCGATGTCGCGCGCCTTCTCGTGCGTGATCGTCGAGATGATGTTGAAGATACCGAAGCCGGCGACCAGCATGATCGCAGCGACGACCGTGTACATGATGACGTTGCGCACGACGAGCGCCTCGAGGATCGACTCGTTGGCCTCCTGCCAGGCGATCGCCTTGTAGCCGAGTTCCGCCTCGATACGCCGGGCGACGGTCGGGGCGGCGTTCGGATCGTCGAGCTTGATGTTGATCACGTTGATCGCGTTGGGCCGGGCTGAGAGGATTTGGGCGTTTTTCTGCAGCACATAGGCCTCGCCCTCGTCGCGCGCCGTCGTGCCGGTGTGGAAGAGGCCGACGATCTTGAAGCGGCGGCTGAGCCCTTCCGAAGAGACGGCGGTGATCGTGTCGCCGATCTTGGCACCGAGCCGGGAGGCCATGGTATCGCCGATCACCACATTGTTGCCGCCGGCGGCAAGGGCGGCGAAGCTGCCCGCCCTGAAATCTCCGATGATCGGCGAGACCCGCGGCTCCGCCTGCGGATCGATGCCGATGACGGCGGCGCCGACCTCCTGACCGGAATAGCGAAGGACGCCCTGCGCCCTGAGGGTGGCTGCAAAGCGGCCGGGGATCCAGCCGTCGAGCCAGGAGAGCGCTGCCGTTGGGTTGATGATGCCGCGGCGGTCGTCGCGTGGCCTGAGGCCGGAAATGGCCGCGGCACTAAACAGGTCTTCCCCCGGCTGGCGGCGCGCCGTGCGTTGCTCGTCGGTCACCTGCACATGGGGCATCGTGTCGACGAGCTGGCGAACGAAGTCGTCCTGGCCGCCCTGCATCAGCGCTGCCATGGCGATGGAGAAGCCGACGCCGACCGCCACGCCCAGCATCGCGACGATCGTCTGTCGGCCTCGGCCGGTGATGTGCGTCAGTGCGATGTCGAGGATGAGGCGCATGGCGGGCTCATTTCTCCGGCGAAGGGGTGGCCTTCACCCGCGTGCCATCGGCAAGACCGGTCGGGAAGGGCGAGACGACGCGCGCGTCGTCTTTGAGGCCGGAGAGGACTTCGACGCCGTCGGCGCCGCGGATGCCCGTTTTCAGTTCTCGGATCCGTGCGCGATTGCCGTCGATCATGGCGGCCTTCGCTCCTTCCAGCGCCACGGTCGGGATGATCAAGGCGCCATTGGCGACCCGCACGATGATGTTGACGTCGGTCGACATGCCGATCCGAAGCGGCGTGTCGTCGGGCAGCCGAAAGCGCACGCGATAGGTCTTCGTTACCGGATCACCCTTGGGCGTGATGCTGTCGACCGTCGCTCCCAGCTTGCGGTCGGGGAAGGCATCCGATCGGAGCAGCGCCTTCTGGCCGACTTCGACGCGCGGGATATCCTCTTCGTTGACGTCGGCGGTGACGATCAGCGGTTTCGGCTCTCCGACCCAGAAGAGCACCGTGCCGAGATCCGCGACCTCGCCGATCTCGCCGTCCTGCCTGAGGACCTGGCCGGCGCTCGGTGCGCGCAGCACATAGGTCGCGAGCCGCGCCTGGCGGCCGGCGACGAGCGCTTCGAGCTGGCCGAGTTCGCTGCGCGCCCGGTCGACTTCCTGTTCACTGATCGTGCTGCGTTCGGCGAGCGCCAGCTTGCGCCGATATTCCTCCTGCGCCAGCGTCAGCCGCGCCTGTAGTTCGCCAAGCGCCGCCCGTGCCTCGGTGTCGTCGAGGCGGGCGAGCACGTCACCCTTGGCGACACGCTGTCCCTCGCAATTGCACTGCTCGACGATGCGCTCGGCGACCGTCGGGGTGACTTTCGCCCAGGTGCGCGGCTCCACCACGCCATCCGCATAGATGATCTCCGCTGCATCGCCGCGTTTCGGCGAAATGACGGAGACGGGAACCGGGCGAAGAAAATACCAGGCGCTTGCCGCACCGACGGCAACGACAACGGCCGCTCCGATTGCATAACGAGTGAGCCGCACGAGACGCTCCTTGAACGCTTCCAATCCGTTCTGTATAAATAGACCGACGGTCGGTTTGTTTCAAGGCTGCCGATTTCCTCGACCTCCAGGAGCGTCGTGGACCGCGCCGAAAACCCGTGCTAAGCCGCCGTCCTGGGAGCGCTCATGGTCAGAACGAAGAAATCGCCGGAAGTCCGATCGAACGAGTTGATCGATTGCGCCGAGCGCTTGTTCTTTCTGCACGGCTACGAGAATACGACGGTCAACGACGTCATCCGCGAGGCCAATCTATCCAAGGGTGCCTTCTACCACTATTTCGTCTCGAAGGAGGCCTTGCTGGAGGCGGTCGCGACCCGCCTGGCTGAGCGGAACCTGAAGGAATTGCAGCCGCTTTTCGAAGATCCGTTGCTCGATGCAGTCGGCCAGCTGAATGCGCTTTTCGCCGGCTCGCGGCGGCTGAAGCTCGACATGGCGCCGCAGCTGAAGAACAGCTTCAACGCCCTCTTCAAGCCCGAAAATGTCGCGCTCTATCACCGTATCGACGAGGCGCTGATGGCCGTCAGCCTACCGCTGGTCGCCGAAATGCTGCGGCGTGGGCACGCGGACGGAACGCTCGATGCGCCCGATCCGGAAGCTTCCGCCCTGATGTTGCTGCAACTGCGGCTGAGTGTCGCCAAAGTGATGCACAAGGCCTTGCAGCGACAGGAGGCCGGCGACCTCGACGGCGCGGCTGCGATGCTCGACGGCTGGATGCGAACCTACGGCACCGCCATCGAGCGCTTTCTGAAGCTCCCGGATGGAACGATCGAAGTGACCGAACCGGGTTTCTCCCGCGCTTTCCTTGAGGCATAGCCGACGGTTCGGTTGCCGGCTCGCGCGTCATTGCCTGCCGCGGCGGCAGGGATCAAAGCGCTCCGTCGATCGCGCCGCTGTTGCGCTCGCCTGTGTTCGTCGGCGACGGAAAGAGCTGGGAGCCAAAGGCGCCCTGGCTGCTGATCTCGGGGAAGCTGACGTCTGCGATTTCGAAATCGGGCATGAGCGCAAGCATCGGCAAGATCCGTTCGAAAACCGCGCCGCCCAGCGGTGCTGCATTCCAGCCGGAGGTGCGGAAGCCATAGGTCTCCTTCAGACCCTTGGGCTCGTCGAGCAAAGTGAGAAGCAGATAGCGCGGATTGTCGACGGGAACGACGCCCATGAAGGATGTGATGTTCAGCTCCTTCGAGTAGCGCCCGCTGACCACCTTTTCGGCGGTGCCGGTCTTGCCGCCTATGAAATAGCCTTTGACCTCCGCCTTCTTTGCCGAGCCGGTCTTGGCGTTGAGCCGCAGCAGATAGCGCAGCGCCTCGCCGGTCTCCGGCTTGATCAGATTGCGCGCGATGATGCGTTCGTCGAGCGCCGCACCCTTGATCAGAGTTGGCCTTATAAGGCGCCCACCGTTGACGAGCGCCGCCACCGCGATGCTCGCCTGCAGCGGCGTCACGGCGATGCCGTGGCCGTAGGAGGCGGTCGCCGTTTCGATCTCGCCCCAGCGTCGCGGCAATTGTGGATGGGCGCTTTCGGGCAGTTCCGTCGTCAGCCGCGACATCTGCCCGAAGCGCGTCAGGAATGCCTGCAGGTTCTCCGGGCCGACGGATATCGCCATTTTCGCCATCGAGATGTTTGACGAATAGATGAAGGCCTCCGGCACCGTCAGCGGTCGATGCTGGCCGCGGTAGTCGTTGATGCGGAAGCGGCCGAAGGCGAGCGGCTTGCTGGCGTCGATGACGGAGCGGAGCGTGAACTGGCCGGAATCGAGCGCCATGGCCGTCGTCAGTGCCTTGAAGGTCGAGCCCATCTCGAAGGTGGCGGCGGCGATGCGGTTGATACGGTCGGGCTTCAGCGCGTCCACCGGCAGGTTCGGGTCGAAATCCGGGTAAGAAACGAGCGCCAGGATCTCGCCATTGGTGACGTCGAGCACCAGGCCGGCGCCGGCCTTGGCGCTGAACTTAGCGATCGCCTTGCGCAACTCGACCTCGAGCGCATGCTGGATGCGGATATCGAGCGTCGTGCTCACCGGCTCGAGGTTGCGATGGGAGAGATCCATGCCGCTCTGGCGAAGCACCTCCAGCCCCTGGCCCTCGATCCAGCGCTCGATGCCGGCGATGCCAATATTGTCGATATCGACCGCGCCGAGCACGTGGGCGGCAAGCGTGCCGTTGGGATAGAAGCGCTGTTTCTCGCGCTGGAAGCCGATCGCTGGAAGGCCGGCGTTCCAGACGGCCTGCTCTTCGGCCGGCGTCACTTGCCGCTTGATCCAGGCAAACGCCGCACCGCTCTTCAGCCGACGATAGAGGTCGCGCCCGTCGAGATCAGGGAAGATCGCTGTCAGTTTCTCGACTGCTTCGTCCACATCGACGATCAGTCGAGGCTCGGCGTAAAGCCCGGAACTCGGCACGTCGATCGCCAGCAGATTGCCGTTGCGGTCAAGGATCGAGGGACGGCCGAGCGACGGCGGCGGCGGTATGTAGCCGGTGCGCTCGTAGTCGGCGGCGCCGAGCTGGACGAGACGCGCGAGCATGAGGCCGAAGACGAGCGCGAACGCGCCGATGACGAGGAGAAGGCGGCCGCGGGGATCCGGCCGGAGCTGAGCCTTGCGTGCCATCTCAATAAAGTCCGTTGCTGTTGGTAAGAAGCTTCGCCCGCTGTTCGGGCGTAAGGTCCGCATCGGCCGTGGCCGATGTGCTCGCCGTCTCGAAGCCGTCGATGACCGGGCAGCCGCCGGCGCAAGGGGCTGTGCCCGGCTTGAAGGATTCGAGAATGGCACCCGGCGTGCCCGCCGGGACCGGCTGGCCGCTCTTCCGGTCGATCGCCTCGACCATCATGCCTGTTGGCGCGTGGAAATCGGCCGCGGCCCGCCCCGCAAGAGCCACCTTCATGAAATCGATGAAAATGGGTGCGGCGAGGCCGCCGCCGGTTTCGCCGTAGCCCATGGGCTTCGGCGTGTCGTAGCCGAGGAAGACACCGGTGACGATATCGGGCGTGTAGCCGACGAACCAGACGTCCTTCTCGTCATTGGTGGTGCCGGTCTTGCCGGCGATCGGCACGCCGAGCGAGCCGACATTTCGAGCGGTGCCACGTTCGACAACGCCGCGCAGCATCGAAGTGACCTGATAGGCTGTCATCGGATCGAGCACGTAGTCGCGGTCGTCCACGGGCATGGGCTCTTCCTGGCCGGTCCAGTCGGAGGCGTTGCAAGCGTCGCACTTGCGCTGGTCGTGGCGAAAGATCGTGCGGCCGTAACGATCCTGGACGCGATCGACCATCGAAGGCGTGACGGCCCTGCCGCCATTGGCGATGACCGCATAGGCCGAGACCAGCCTGAGCAGCGTCGTTTCGCCGGCGCCGAGCGACATCGGCAGGTAAGGCTTCAGCTCGTCATAGATGCCGAAACGCTTGCCGTAGTCGGCGACCAGATCCATGCCGAGATGGCGGGCAAGGCGCACGGTCATCAGGTTGCGGCTGTTTTCGAGCCCGACGCGCAGCGTCGAGGGACCGCTGAAGCGACCGTCGTAGTTCTTCGGTTTCCACATTCGCCCGGCGCCGTCGGCAAGGGCGATCGGCGCATCCATCACCAGCGTCGTCGGCGCATAGCCGTTGTCGAGGGCGGCGGCATAGACGAAGGGCTTGAACGACGAGCCCGGCTGGCGATAGGCCTGGGTTGCGCGGTTGAATTCCGACTGGGCATAGGAAAAACCACCGGCGACCGCCAGCACCCGGCCGGTGTTCGGGTCCATGGAAACGAGCGCGCCCTGCACGAGCGGCGGCTGCCGGAGCAAGTAGCCGTCGCCCGCCTTTTCCACATAGACGACGTCGCCGGGCGCCAGAGCCCCGTCGGGTCCCGCGGCGCAGCCCCGCTTTGCCTTGGCCGAGCGGCAGAGCGCCCAGGCCATGCCCGCCCGGCCAAGGCGGATCGTCTCGTTGGTGCCAAGAGCACCGCTTCGTTCCGCGACCGTCGGCCTTAGCCCGATCTCTGCTCCATCCTTGTCGGTCGCCAGCACCACGCCGAGCCGCCATTCCGGCACGTCGGCGAGCGGCTGGAGCCTGGCAAGCGCCGGCGCCCAGTTTCCGGTCGAAGGGAGCCTGGCGACGGGGCCGCGGTAGCCCTTTGCCTGGTCATAGGCGACGAGGCCTTTGCGCAACGCCGTCATGGCGGCGACCTGCAATCGCGGATCGAGCGTCGTGCGCACGGAGAAGCCGGCCGTATAAAGGGCAGCATCGCCGTATCGGGCGTTGAGCTGGCGGCGGACGTCCTCGGTGAAATAGTCGGAACTGGCGACCGCGGGCGATTGTTGGCGTTGCCTGACGCCGAGTGAGGAAGCGGATGCCTTGGCGGCGGCAGCGGTGTCGATGACGCCGTTCTGCCGCATCTGGTCGATCACCCAGTTGCGGCGGCCGGTTGCCCGCTCCGCCTGGCGGTCCGGGTCGTAATTGTTGGGCGCCTTCGGCAGGGCTGCGAGGAAGGCTGCCTCCGCGACCGAGAGCTCGCTGACCGGCTTGTCGAAATAGGTGAGCGCTGCCTGCGCCACGCCATAGGCACCGCGCCCGAGATAGATGTCGTTGAGATAGAGTTCGAGGATGCGGTCCTTGGAATAGGTCTGGTCGATCCGCAGCGAAAGGATCGCCTCACGCAGCTTGCGCTCCACAGTTCGGTCCGACGTCAGCAGGAAATTCTTGGCGATCTGCTGCGTGATCGTCGAGCCGCCGATCATGCGGCGACCGGAGCCGTAGTTGGTGAGGTTGGCGAGCAGCGCCGTGCCGATGCTCGCAACGTCGATGCCGGGATGGGTGTAGAAGTTCTTGTCCTCGGCGGAGAGGAACGCCTGGCGCACGCGTGCGGGGATGGTGGCGATGGGCAGGAACAGCCGGCGTTCCCGCGCGAGCTCCGCGACCATCGTGCCGTCGGCGGCATAGAGGCGGCTGGTCACCGCCGGCTCCCAGTTGGCGAGCGTGCGGTGATCGGGCAGGTGTCGCGTCAGGGCTGCGACGAGCGAGGCGGCGGCCAGCGCGACGACGACAGTAAGATTGAGGCATGTGCCGAGCAGATTTACGAGGAGCTTCATAACGGGCAGAGCGGACCTTCATGGCAGCAGGCAGCGTCGCCGACACAGGTGTTCGTGTGGCGGGCAGCGCATGCGGAGCGGAGTATCGGGGTGCGCCTACGTCCGCGGACGTTGGCTCGGTGACGGTGCCTGCGGCCGCTAGGGCCAGATGAAACGGCGCATGGATCAGGTCTCCGAAAGCGGTGCGGCTGACCGCGCCTTTCCTGAGTTGGCGACTTCCGGCAACGGCACGCACCGCCGATAAAGTTCACCGTAAAGGGATTGTGCTTACGCAACAAACCACGTTTATTTGCGAGACCCATTAGGTGAGTTAGGGCATTCATGGTCAGGCCATATCTTCCGCTCAATGCGCTGCGCGCTTTCGAAGCCTCAGCGCGGCATCTGAGCTTTACGCGCGCGGCAATCGAGCTCTGCGTTACGCAAGCCGCGGTCAGCCATCAGGTCAAGCTTCTCGAAAACCGCCTGAACGTGACCCTGTTCAAGCGGCTGCCGCGCGGACTGATGATCACGGCGGAGGGCGAGGCGTTGCTGCCGGTTCTGCGCGATAGCTTCGACCGGATGGCGGACATGCTCGACCGCTTCGAGGCGGGGCATATTCGCGAAGTGCTGATGATCGGCGCCGTCGGCACGTTTGCGGTCGGTTGGCTGCTGCCGCGGCTCGCGGATTTCCAGGCGAAATATCCCTTTGTCGACGTTCGCCTCTCCACCAACAACAACCGCGTCGACATGGCGGCCGAGGGGCTGGATTTCGCTATCCGCTTCGGCGGCGGCTCCTGGCACAATATCGAGGCGACGCGGCTCTTCGAGGCGCCGCTATCCGTGCTTTGCATCCCCGAGATCGCCGAGCGGCTGAAGACGCCGGCCGATCTGCTCGACGAAACGCTGCTCCGGTCCTATCGGGCCGACGAGTGGGTGACCTGGTTCGATGCAGCCGGCATCGCCTATCCGGCGCCCCTGCTCAAGGGCATCGTCTTCGATAGTTCGCTGGCGATGATGGAGGCAGCGGCCCAGGGGATCGGCGTGGCGCTGGCGCCACCACTGATGTTCTCGCGGCTGCTGTCGAACGGCACGATGCGCCAGCCCTTCGACGTTCACACCTCGATGGGAAGCTACTGGCTGACGCGGCTGAAATCGCGTCCCGTCACGCCGGCGATGACCGCCTTCCACGATTGGCTCGCTGCGGCGGCCGAGCAGGAGGCAGCGGCCTTGCCGGCCACGCCCGACGTTATCGCAGGCTGAACGTCCGCCACAGGGCCGTGCAGCGCAAGCTGCGCCTCAACCGGGTCCCGCGGCGGCGCGTCTTGATGACCAAATAATTCTAATGCCTGCCACCAATTCTAATGATGGCCACGACCCACGGCTTTTATCCGTTCACTCGGACGATTTTGCCGTCGAGCACTCGTACACCGTGCGCCCGCTTTGGGCATCGACGCCGGCGAGGCTCACCTCATAGCCCCAGAGATGGCGGATATGGCGCATCGTCGCGTCGCGGCTGCCCTCGTCGAGCAGGATACCGTGCTTGACATTGTGCTGCAGCCGCAATTGCCGGTCACCGAGCAGATCGACGTCCATCACCTGGATGTCCGGCTGGTTGGCAGCAACGTCGTAGCTGTTGGCGAGCGCCGAACGGACCGCGGAATAGCCGCGCTCGTTGTGGATCGAGGCAACCTCGACGAAACGATCCGACGAGCGATCGGAGAGCTGGAACAGCCGGAACTTGCGCATCACCGCCGGGCTCAGATACTGCAGGATGAAGGACTCGTCGCGATGGTTCGCCCAGGCGTCACGCAGCGTTTCCATCCAGTCGCCGTTGCCGGCGAAAGACGGGAACCAGTCGCGGTCTTCCTCCGTCGGTTCGGTGGCAATCCGCTGGATATCCTGCATCATCGCAAAGCCGAGCGCGTAGGGGTTGATGCCCGGGTAGCGCCGGTCGTTGAAATCCGGCTGGAACACGACGTTGGAATGGCTCTGCAACAGTTCCAGCATGTGACCTTCGCCAATCCTGCCCTGGTCGTAGAGGCGGTTGATGATGGTGTAATGCACGAAGGTGGCGCAGCCCTCATTCATGACCTTCGTCTGGCGCTGCGGTGAAAAATATTGCGCGATGACACGCACGATCCTGAGCAGCTCGCGCTGCCAGGGCTCCAGGATCAGGCTGTGTTTTTCGAGGAAATAGAGCAGGTTTTCCTCCGGCAGGTTGAGCACCTTCTTGCGCTCCGAAGCGTCGCGCTCGGCCTCGGCCGGATCACGGCTCTCGGCGACCTGCGGCAGGGTCCGCCAGAGGTCGCTATAGGTCTGCTCCTCATATTCCAGCCGCTCGCGCGCCCTTTCGCGCACCTTTTCAGAGGAGAGGCGTGGCGGGCGGCGGTAGCGGAAGACGCCCTGGTCCATCAGCGCATGGGCGGAATCGAGAATGGCTTCAACGGCGGCAGTGCCGTGCCGCTCCTCGCATTTGGTCACGTATTTCTTGGCGAAATCCATATAGCTCAGGATCGCGCCGGCATCGGTCCACTGGCGAAAGAGATAGTTGTTCTTGAAGAAGTGGTTATGGCCGAAAGCGGCATGCGCGGTCACCAGCGCCTGCATCGCCATGGTGTTTTCTTCCATGAGATAGGTGATGCAGGGATTGGAATTGATCACCAGCTCATAGGCAAGACCGCGGTGGCCCTTACGGTAGTGATGCTCCTCATAGGCAAAGCGCTTGCCGAAGGACCAGTGCTGGTACATGAGCGGCATGCCGACCGAGGAATAGGCGTCGAGCATCTGTTCGGAGGTGATGATCTCCAGCTGGTTCGGGTAGACGCTGAGGCCCATTTCTTCGAGCGCGACCTGCTCGATCGCGTCGTAAGCACGCGACAGCGTCGCAAAATTCCAGTCGGACCCCTGGAACAGGAGACCTGAGGTCGTGCGTCGTGCCATCCGGTCTCCCCCTCACTTCCGGGTGCGTGCGGCCGGCTGCCGGGCAAAAAGCCTGCGGAAGACCGGGTAGATGTCGGCGGGCTTGGCGATCCGGGTCATCTGGAAATTCGACTTCTCGCCGTCCACCGTGCGATAGGCGCGCCAGAGCGCGGTGCCGTTGTCCGTCGAGCCGAAGATTTCCGTCTCGCGCTCGTCGATGATCTCGACATAGGCATAGTACTGGCAGAGCTTCGTGAGTTTTTCCCGCAGCAGTGCCGCACAATGTTCGCTGTCGCCAATGATGTTGTCGCCGTCGGAGGCTTGGGCCGCATAGATGTTCCAGATCTGCGAGGGGTAGCGGTCCTCGACGATCCTGATCATCTCTTCGAGCGCGGTCGATACGATCGTGCCGCCGCTCTGGGTGCTGTAGAAGAAGGTCTCCTCGTCGACTTCGCGCGCCTCGTCCGTATGGCGGATGAAGACGATGTCGATGCGTTCGTAGCGCCGTTTCAAAAACAGGTGCAGAAGCACGAAGAAGCGTTTGGCGAGGTCCTTCTCGCGCTCGCCCATGGAGGCCGAGACGTCCATCAGGCAGAACATGACGGCGTTGGCGTTCGGCAGCGGCTGCTGCTCGAAGCGGTTGAAGCGGATGTCGACCGGATCGACGTAAGGGATGCGCCGCCGCTTCTTCTCGATCCTTTCCAGCTCGACCCGCAGTTCCTTGAGCCTCTGTCGGCTCTTCGCCGTCGGCTCCGGCTCCACTTCCAGTTGCGCGATCTCGTCGGTGACCGCGGTCAGTTCCTTCTCCTTCGGCCGGTGCAGCGCCAGGCGCCGGCCAAAACTGTTGCGCATCGTGCGCCCGACATTGATGTTCGTCGGCGTTCCCGCCGTGGCGAAGCCGGCGCGGCGGGGCTTGAAGGTGACCGTTTCCTTGAGGCTGAGCTTGACCATGTCGGGGAGCTCCAAATCCTCGAAAAAGAGGTCCAGTACTTCCTCGCGCGACAGGATGAACTGGAAATCATCGTCGCTTTCGCCGGTTCCGGGCTTGCCCTTGCCGCCGCCACCGCCGCCCGCTTCCGGTTTCGGCAGGCGGTCGCCTGCCGAAAACTCCTTGTTGCCGGGAAGCACGTAGTTGCGTTCGCCGGAGCCGCGGGACGGCTGGAACGTGGGCTCGCTGGCACCATCAGTCGGCATCGGCACGCCATGCGCGGCGTCGACGTCGATGATCCTGTCCGACTTGACCTGATCCTTGATGACCCGCTTGAGCTCTTCGCGGGCCCGCTTCAGAAAGCGTTGTCGATTGCCGAGGCTCTTATCCTTCGGATTGAGCCGCCGGTCGATGAAATTCGGCATATACCAATCCCCTGCTTCGGCATCGTCAGCCCGCCTTGTTGACCCGCATATACCAATCGACCAGCCGCCGGACCTGACGCTCCGTATAGCCGCGTTCCGTCATGCGTTGGACGAACTCGGCGTGTTGCTTCTCGGATGCGCTGTCCTTCTTCGAGCCGAAGCTGATGACCGGAAGCAGGTCTTCGACCTGGCCGAACATGCGCTTCTCGATCACGTCGCGAAGCTTTTCGTAGCTCGTCCAGGAGGGGTTGCGCCCATGGTTCTTGGCGCGGGCGCGCAGGGTGAACTTGACGACCTCGTTGCGGAAGTCCTTGGGATTGGCGATGCCGGCCGGCTTTTCGATCTGCGACAGTTCGCTGTCGAGGATCTCCCGGTTGAGGATTTGTCCGGTATCCGGGTCCTTGAAGTCCTGATCTTCGAGCCAGGCGTCGGCATAGGCGATGTAACGGTCGAACAGGTTCTGGCCGTATTCGCTGTAGGATTCGAGATAGGCCTTCTGGATTTCGTGGCCGATGAATTCGGCATAGCGCGATGCCAGCTCGGACTTGATGAAGTCGAGGTAGCTCGCTTCCGTCTCCTTCGGGAACTGTTCGCGGCGGATCGCCTGTTCCAGAATGTACATGAGGTGCACGGGATCGGCCGCGACCTCCTTGGTGTCGTAGTTGAAGGTTTCCGACAGAACCTTGAAGGCAAAGCGGGTGCTGATGCCGGTCATACCCTCGTCGACGCCGGCGGCGTCGCGATATTCCTGAACGGACTTCGCCTTGGGATCGGTGTCCTTCAGGTTCTCGCCGTCATAGACCCGCATCTTGGTGTAGAGCGGCGAATTCTCGTGACGGGCAAGGCGGGTGGAGACGGTGAAGCGGCTGAGGCTTTCCAGCACTTCCGGCGCGCAGGGACTCTTGGTCAGTTCGCTTTCGCGCAGCAGCTTCTCGTAGATCTGCCGCTCTTCGGTGACGCGCAGGCAGTAAGGCACCTTTACCACGAGGATGCGGTCGAGGAAGGCCTCGTTGTTCTTGTTGTTCTTGAACTGCAGCCATTCGGACTCGTTCGAGTGCGCAACAACGATGCCCTGATAGGGGAAGCCTCCGAAGCTTTCGGTGCCGTTGTAGTTGCCTTCCTGGGTTGCGGTCAAAAGCGGATGCAGCACCTTGATCGGCGCCTTGAACATCTCGACGAATTCGAGCAAGCCTTGCGTCGTGCGGTTGAGGCCGCCGCTATAGGAATAGGCATCGGGATCGGCCTGGCTATAGTTTTCGAGCTGGCGGATGTCGACCTTGCCGACCAGCGAGGAAACGTCCTGATTGTTCTCGTCTCCGGGCTCGGTCTTGGCGATCGCCACCTGGCGCAGGCGCGACGGCATCAGCTTGACGACGCTGAATTTGGAGATGTCGCCATCGACTTCGTCGAGGCGCTTCGTAGCCCAGGGCGAGATCAGGCCGGTCAGACGGCGTCGGCCGATGCCGTATTTGTCTTCGAGCAGGTCGGCCATGCGGTCGGGATGGAAGAGGCCAAGCGGTGATTCAAAGACGGGACTGACCTTGCCGCCGACCGCCAGCGTGTAGATCGGCTGAAGTTCCATCAGTTTTTTCAGGCGCTCGGCGAGCGACGACTTTCCGCCGCCGACCGGGCCGAGCAGGTAGAGGATCTGCTTGCGCTCCTCCAGCCCCTGCGCGGCATAGCGGAAGTAGCCGACGATGCGCTCGATCGTATCTTCCATGCCGTAGAAGTCGGCGAAGGATGGATAGATCTTGACGGTCCGGTTTGAGAAGATGCGGCCGAGACGTTCGTCCGCGCTGGTATCGATGAGGGTTGGATTACCTATGGCTGTAACCATCCGCTCCTGTGCGGTGGCATACATACTTTTGTCGTCGCGACATGCCAGAAGGTATTCCTGAAGACTGATTTCTTCTTGCGCTGCACTTGTATAGATCTCCGAGAAGAGATCAAAGACGTCGCATTCGCTCTTTTGCATCATGCTCTCCCGCGGCCGCTGGCTGAGACGGGGATCGCTGCTTATCGGCTCGCTCATTCGAATAAACGGCGTCCCATGCGCAATGTTCCTTCAGAGTACTCGCTTTCTCGTGATTCTCGAAGGGGTTGTTTCAATGAATGAAAAATCGTGACTGTGGCATCACGAAAACCTGATCGAAGCGGTGGTCATAAGGCGTTGAGCGCCGGCGTGCGCGATTGGCGCCGCATGCGCCCAGGCGTTTTCTGTGCGAGCGCCACGTTCGGTTGCGTCAGCCGCCGCCGGGTCCGCCGAGGTGGTGGAAAAGAAGGGCCAGAACCGCGTCGCGCATGGTCGCTGTCTCGACATGGCCGATGCCCGGCGCTGCAACCAAAGATAAGTTGTCTTCGACGGCGGCCGGCCGATAGGCCCTGCGTCTCGCCTTAGGTGCGTTCCACCGCTTGAGGCGGCGTCAGGGATTCATCGAGCCCCACGCCGATCAGTTGGGGTCGAGAGGCGACGAGCTCGGCGCCTCGATAGCGCCGCCGCACAGCGGCGCCTGAGCCAGGGAACGAGCCTTTAGGCCAGCCAGGCTGGCAGGCGCGCCGGAACGCGGCCGGTGAGCGCTGCCTCGACGCAGTCGGCGAGGTTGCTGAAGCGCACGGCGCGGCCGGAAAGACCGGGACCGTAATGGGCGTATTTCCCGGAATTGGTCATCAGCGCCCGGGTCTTGGTCGGAAAGACCGGTTCGGAGATCGAGCACCAGCAAAGATCCGGCAGGACCTGGATGCCGCTCTCCTCAAGGCGGGCAAGCAGACCTTCGTCCCGCGCTGCCGCTATCGCGTCTCGCCCGGCGGTGACGATCACGGCGACGTTGCTATCGCGCTTGCGGCCGTAGAAGGCTGTGGCCAGCGCGCGGCATTCCTCGAGCGACGCATGCGGGCTGCCGATGGCGACAAGCTCGACCTCCGCCGGACCGTCGTTCAGGAGCGACCAGGCCGCGGCCATGTCGGCGCGCGTGATCGTCGTGTGGTCGGCATCCTTGGCGGCGGCACCTTCCGCTTCCGGGGTCACGCCCTCCACATGCAGCATCGGGGATGCGGACGTGGTGCCGAAGGCGGCGCAAAGCGCCTTGAGGTCGTCGCGCGAGGGCTTTGCCGATGCAAGACCGCGCAAAAGCGGGATGCGGTCGGGTGCTGCCTTGCCGGCGAGATAACCGATCAGCGGCCAGAAGGCATCGTCGATATCCTCAGGCAGTTCCACGTCGATGACGCGCGTCGCCTTGCGCGGCGCGTCGAGATAGACGCCCGAGAGCGGTGCACGACCGGTGAGCGCAATGCAGAGATCGAGAAAGTCCGGGTGTTTGGCCGTGCGCGCGCCGAGCACCGTATTGGCGAATATGACGGCGTTCGATTCCGCCCAGGCGATGGCTTCGCCGGATTTCGGCGCGCTGTCGAGCAGATAGGGCGAGCAGGTGAAGGTCGGGCGGCAGCCCATGCGCACATAGGCGTCGGCAAGCCTTGCTGCCGGATCGCCGAAGCTCTCCGGCACGCCCTGCGCCTGCCAGTTGGCACGGTCGACCGAGATCGCATTCATGGTCGTCGGCACGCGAACCTTGGCCCCCATGTCCGCCATCTTCTCGGCGAAGGTGAGGTTTGCCGGGCTCGCATAGATGCAGCCGTCGATATGGCCCTGGACCACGTCGATGAGCTTTTCCGCACCCTGCTGCGCCGCCATCGCCGCGATGATGCGCATCGCCTGTTGCACGGCGATGCCGTCACGACCGTCGAGCATGGCGCGATCGTCGTCGGTGAGATCAAGCGCCGTCATTGCCGGCGGAGCGACCGGAATTGTCAGGCCATCGGCTTCGATTGCCGTATCGCTGATGCGCGCGGTCTTTGCCTGCGCCAGCGCCTTGAAGGCGTCGCGCGAAAGCCGAAGCACCGGCAGGGATTTTCCGAACATTTCGGCCGCGATCAGCGCGCCGAGCGTTAGCACGTCTTCCGCTTCCGAGAAGACCAGGGCCGCCGGCGCACGGCCGGTCAGCGCCATGTCGAGCAGCACGCCCGAACCGGTGCAGGAGCCGCGGCTCGACGGCATCATCAGGATGCCGTCGGTCAGACAGAGGCCGTGCAGCGGATGGTGCACGTCGATCACCCGACCCGTTGCCGGATCGACCCCGCCCCAGAAGCTCAGCGCCTCCTCCGTGTCGATGATGGGGCCATCGGCGGAGCCGGAAAGAATGCTGCGGGCGGAGATCGATTGGTTCATTTTACGACAAATCCATGAGCAAAGGGGTCGCGGTCATCGATGAAGATCGTGTTGATGCCGGTCATGCGGGCCCAGCCGGCAATCGACGGGATGATGGCGTCGCGGTCGGCGACCTTGGTCGCTGCCTCGACACGGCCCTTGAACAGCGAACCGATGATCGATTCATGCACGAACTCGTCACCGACCTTGAGCTTGCCCTTGGCGGCAAGCTGGGCCATGCGCGCCGACGTGCCGGTGCCGCAGGGCGAGCGGTCGATCGCCTTTTCGCCGTAAAAGACGGCGTTGCGCGCATGCGCTTCTGCCTGCGTTGGCTTGCCGGTCCACTGGATGTGGCTGAGGCCCTTGATTTCCGGGTGCTCCGGATGCACGAACTCGTATTTGGCGTTGAGCGCCGCGCGGAGCTTCGGGCTCCAGCCGACAAGTTCGCCGGCCGTATGGTCGGCCATGTCGCGAAAATTCTTCTGCGGTTCGACGATGGCGTAGAAGTTGCCGCCATAGGCGACGTCGACGACGATCTCGCCAAGACCCTCGACTTCAGCCGTCAGCCCCTCGGCGTAGAGGAAGCCCGGAACGTTGGTGAGGCGCACTTCTTCGACGAAGCGGCCTTCCTGGCGATAGGTGATGTCGACCTTGCCGGCCGGCGCGTCGATTGAAAGCTTGCCCGGTTCGCGCGGCGTGATCAGGCCGTTTTCGATCGCCATGGTGATGGTGCCGATCGTGCCGTGGCCGCACATCGGCAGGCAGCCCGACGTTTCGATGAAGAGCACGGCGACATCGCAGTCGGGCCTGGTCGGCGGATAGAGGATCGAGCCCGACATCATGTCGTGGCCGCGCGGCTCGAACATCAGGCCAGTGCGGATCCAGTCGAACTCGCGCAGGAAATGGGCCCGCTTCTCCAGCATGTTGGCGCCTTCGAGTCTTGGCCCGCCGCCGGAAACGAGGCGGACCGGATTGCCGCAGGTGTGGCCGTCGATGCAGGAGAAGGTGTGGTTGGCCATGGTCTAAACTCTGTCAGAAACGTTGGGGCGAGAAGGAACTGATATCGATCGCCGGCCGCCGGCCGGTGAGCAGGTCGGCAACGAGCCGTGCGGTGCCGGCCGATTGCGTGAGACCGAGATGGCCGTGGCCGAAGGCGTAGACGACGCGGCCGGTGGCGCGGGCGCGGCCGATCGCCGGAAGGCTGTCGGGCAGCGACGGGCGGAAGCCCATCCATTGCACGCCGCCCTCGCTCTTGAAGCCCGGCAGGAAGGCTTGCGCCTTCTTCAGCATGGCTTCCGAGCGGCGGAAGTTCGGCGGCAGCTTCAGCCCGCCGAGTTCGACGGCGCCGCCGACGCGGATACCGGTCGAAAGCCTGGTGACGACGAAGCCGTGTCCGCCGAAGGTTACCTGGGTGCGCAGATCGAAGGCATCCTGCGGCAGCGTGGTGTTGTAGCCGCGCTCGGTTTCGAGCGGGATACGCTCGCCGAGCGTACGGGCGACCTGGTGCGAGAACGCGCCGGCTGAAAGCACGACCTGTTCTGCCCGCCGCGTCTTGCCGTCGGCCGTCAGTTCGACGCCACCTTCGATCGGCTTCAGTGCCGTAACTTCGGCACGCTCGATCACACCTCCCTTGGCGCGGAAATGGTCTGCCAGCGCCAGCGTGTAGAGCTTGGGATCGGCGATGGAATACCAGCCGGGGGTAAAGGTGCCATGGGTGAAGCGCGATGCGAGACCAGGCTGGATCTCGGCCATCTCGGCCGCGCCCATGTGTCGGAACTCGATGCCGTGTTCGGCTCGCGCGGTCCAGCCGGGAAGAGAGGCCTTCAGCTCGGCTTCGCTTTCATAGACCTGCAGATTGCCTTCCTTGCGCAGCATCGGCAGGGTGCCGGTCTCGGCGAGGAAAGGTTCGAGCTCAGCCTTGGAGAGGTCCATCATCGCCGTCTGGGCGGTCGTCGAATGGGCCACGCGGCTTGCCGAGCAGGCGCGCCAGAAGCGGAACATCCACGGCGCGATCTGTGCCGCATAGGCCGGTGGCACGCTCAAGGGCCCAAGCGGGTCGAGCAGCCACTTCGGCGCCTTCTTCAGGATGCCGGGTGACGCGAGCGGCAGGATGTCGGTGAAGGCGAAGGCCCCGGCATTGCCCGCCGAGGCACCTGCTGCCGGGCCTTCCCGGTCGAGCACGGTGACGGAAAGTCCCCGTGCCTGGGCGGCGATCGCCGCAGAAAGGCCGACAACGCCGGCGCCGATGACGATGACGTCAGGCTGAACTGCATCCTTCATGATCGGCTCAGTGCGTCGCTGCGAGGAACTTTTGGAGTTCCGGATCCTTCGGCGCGCCGAAGAGCGCTTCCGGTGCGGCGATTTCCGCCATCACGCCCTTGTGGAAGAAGGCGACGCGGTCGGAAACTTCGCGGGCAAACTTCATTTCATGGGTGACGCAAATCATCGTCATGCCCTCGGAGGCCAGCATGCGCAGCGTGTCGAGCACTTCGCCGACGAGCTGCGGATCGAGCGCCGAGGTCACTTCGTCAAACAGCATGTATTCCGGCGACATTGCGAGTGCGCGGGCGATCGCCATGCGCTGCTGCTGGCCGCCCGACATGCGGGTTGGATAGACGCCGAGCTTCTCGCCGAGGCCGACGTGCGTGAGCTGCTTGACGGCGTTCTCCTCGGCCTTTTCCTTGGAGAGGCCGAGCACCTTGCGCGGCGCCAGCATGACGTTTTCAAGCACGGTCAGGTGCGGGAAAGCATTGAACTGCTGGAAGACGATGCCGAGCTTGCTGCGCAGCTTGTTGAGGTTTGTTGATTTCGCGTGGACCTCGGTGCCGTCGACGAGGATGCGGCCGGCATCGATCGGCTCGAGACCGTTGATGCAGGTCAGCAGCGTCGACTTGCCGGAACCGGAGCCGCCAATGATGGTCAGCACCTCGCCCTTGTTGACGGTGAGGTCGATGCCTTTGAGAACCTCCAGCGAGCCGAAGGATTTGCGAACGTTCTGGATCTCAATCATTGGACCACCGTTTTTCAAGGTAACCGCCGAGCCGGGCGATTGGGAAGCTGATAAGGAAGTAGATGGCGCCGCAGATCAGAAGGATCAGCAGCGGTTCCTGCAGGCGGGTGACGAGCACCTGCGAGGCGCGCAAGAGTTCGATCAGGCCGAGCCAGAGGACGAGTGCGGAGTCCTTCATGACGCCGAGCGTCAGGCCGATCCAGGACGGCAGCGAAACGCGGGTCGCAAGCGGCGCCACGATGTAGCGCATGTCCTGCCACCAGGTCATGCCGAGCGAGCGGGCGGCGCGGCGCGTCGTCGGTGGCACGGAAGAGATGCCGCCACGAACGATCTCGGTGCAATAGGCGGCGGTATAGAGCGACAGCACCACGCAGGAGGTCGTGAACGGTGCCCAGCCGAGCTTGGCGATCGCCTGGAAGGCATTGGCAAGAACCAGCTGGATCAGCAGCGGCACCGAACGGAAGATGTCGAGCACGAAGGTGAGCGGAGCGGCCCAATAGGGGCCGACCTGGTTGCGCACGACGCCGAAGATGATGCCGAGCACGGTGCCGGCGGTAACCGAGACGGCGGTGACCGCGAGCGTCATCAAGGCGCCCTGCAGCAGGAAGCCGAGATCAGCGAGGGTGAGGGCGGTATTGAACATCTCTCACCTCTCCTTAGTAGCGGAACATGCGCGCGGCGAGCAGGCGCGCGCCTAGCGTCACGGCCTTGGCGATCAGGTAATAGATGATCGCCGCGATCGCGAAGAATTCGAAGGTGCGGAACGAACGGGCGTTCAGTTCCTGGGTGATGCCGGCAAGGTCGGTGTTCATGCCGACGGTAACGCCAAGCGAGGTCATCAGGATCGCCCAGACCATCTGGTTGGTGACGGGCAGGAAGGCGATGCGCAGCATCTGCGGCAGCACGATGTAGCGGAAGGCCTGCACCGGGGTCATGCCGAGCGAGCGGCCGGCCCGCGCCTGGGTATCGGGAATGGCCTTGAGGGCACCGCGGAAGTTTTCCGCGAGATAACCGGCATTGTTGAAGGCGATCCCCGCGAGCAGCGCCGTATAGGGGCTCAGGTGGATACCGAAATTGCCGAGGCCGAAATGGGCCATGTAGATCTGGAACAGCGCCGGCGTGTTGCGGGCGATTTCGACCCAGGCGGTCGCAAAACCACCGAGGATGCGATTGCCCGACAGGCGGCAAGCCGTCAGCGCGAGCGCCAGTGCCAGGCCGATGACCATCGAGAGCAGAGCCACCTGCAGGGTGACCAGCGCTCCATCGAGCATCTGTGGCAGGGCTTTCAGCGCCTGGTTCCAATGAAAGGTATAGCTGAACATGTTTCGTCTCACCTCTTCGGAAACGAATAGCGGCGCGAAGCTAAACTTCGCGCCGCCAGATAAACGGCATATTAGCGGTAAACGCCCTTAGCCGTAAGGTCCGGAAGTTCGCCGCCGACCCACTTTTCGTAAAGTTCAGCGTAGCGGCCGGTGCGGACCTGCTGGTTGATGAAGAGGTTGAGGAAGTTGATGAAGCCGTATTCTTCGCGGTTGGTGAAGAGCGCGACGTAGTCGGTGTCGAACGGAGCCTTGCCGACGACGGAGATGCCGGCGAACTTGCCGCCCTTCACGTTGGCCTGGGCGACGGTCGAGGTCGAAACCGTAGCGTCGATCTGACCCTGGCTGAGCGCGAGGAAGACGTCTGCCTGGGTCTGGTACGGACGGAACTCACCGGCGCCCCATTCCTTGACCTGCTTTTCGAGAGCGATCGCTTCGAACGTGCCGGCGGTCGCGCCGACAACCTTGCCCTTCATGTCTTCGAAGGACTTGACGCCCGACTTCTCGTTGGCAGTGACCGCCATTTCGAAGGCGAAGTAGGGGATCGTCATGCCGACGGTCTTGGCGCGCTCAAGCGTGTCAGAGGTCGAGGCAACGCCGACGTCGACGCGGCCCGACATCAGAGCGGGAATGCGCTCCGGGAACGGGGTCTCGACGATTTCGGCGGTGACGCCGAGTGCCTTGGCAAGGTCGTTGCAGTAGTCGACGTCGAAACCGATCGGGTTGTTGTTCTCGTCGCGAGAACCCATCGGCGGGAAGTCGAGCACGACTGCGCAACGCAGCGTACCCGAGCCGATGACGTCATCCAGCTTGTCGGCATGGGCCTGGCTGGTCAGAGCAGCGGCCGCAACGAGGCCGAGCGCGAGCACCGAAGTCTTCATTTTCTCTCTCCCTGAAATGAGTGCCGTTTGACGGCTGAGCCACTATTCCGTTTTAGACAGCACAAATCAATAGAAAAATACAATTAGTATACAAAAAGTATAAGTTCATAACGCAGAACGCGCGCAGGCATCCCATTTGTTTCGTCAAATGGGATGCCTGCGCAGCGATCTGTCGTGTCTTGCGGCTGCGGGCGGCAGGCGCCCGCAGCTGTCGGCGAGTGCCTTAGCCCTGGAAGTCCTCGGGCAGCAGGCCTTCCGGCATGTTCTGGTAGGCGACCGGGCGCAGAAAACGGCGGATCGACAGGGTACCGACGCTGGTTGCGCCGAAGTTGGTCGAGGCCGGATAGGGTCCGCCATGCACCATCGAATCCACCACCTCGACGCCGGTCGGAAAGCCGTTGACGAGCACCCGGCCTGCCTTGCGCTCAAGGATCGGGCGCAGACGACGGGCGGTCTCAAGATCGGTCGCATCCATGTGGATGGTGGTGGTCAGCTGTCCCTCGAAGCCGCGGGCAAGCTGTTCCATTTCAGAGGTCGAACCGACGCGAACGACGAGGCCGAGCGGACCGAACACCTCTTCGCCGAGCGCATGGTCGGCCAGGAACTGGTCGCCGGTCGTTTCGAACAGGTTCGGCGAGACCGAACGGCCGGACGATTCGGTCGTCAGCAGCGGCTTCACGGTGTTGCGGCTTTCAAAGCGCGCCTGGCCCTCGTGATAGGCCTTGGCAATGCCGTCGGTCAGCATCGTCTGCGGCGCGACCTTGCCGAGCGCTTCGACGGCGGCCGTGGTGAAGCGATCGGCGTCAGCACCTTCGACAACCACGGCGATGCCGGGGTTGGTGCAGAACTGGCCGGCACCCATGGTCAGCGAACCGGCCCAACCCTGGCCAAGTGTCTCGGCGCGTGCCTTCAGTGCTTCCGGCAGCAGGAACATCGGGTTGACTGAGCCGAGCTCGCCGAAGAACGGGATCGGCTCCGGACGTGCGGCGCAGAGATTGAAGAGCGCGCGGCCACCGGCGAGCGAACCGGTGAAGCCGACGGCCTTGATCAGCGGATGCTGGACAAGTGCTTCGCCGACCTGGCGGTTGCCGCCCTGGATCAGCGAGAAGACGCCCGGGTGAACGCCGGTCTTGCGGATCGCGGCCTCGACGGCCTGCGCAACGATCTCACCGGTGCCCGGATGGGCCGAGTGGCCCTTGACGACCACGGGGCAGCCGGCAGCAAGGGCGGCAGCCGTGTCGCCGCCGGCGGTCGAGAAGGCCAGCGGGAAGTTCGAGGCGCCGAAGACGGCGACCGGGCCGATCGGGCGCTGGATGAGGCGGATTTCCGGGCGCGGCGCCGGCTGACGCTCGGGCAGGGCCGCATCGAAACGGCGGTCGAGATATTCACCCTTTTCGATGTGGTCGGCAAAGAGACGGAGCTGGCCGGTAGTGCGGCCGCGTTCGCCCTGCAGGCGCGCTTCCGGCAGGCCGGTTTCCTGGGTGCCGATCTCGGTGATGGCCTCCGCGCGTGCCTCGATCTCGTCGGCGATGGCGCGCAGGAAGGCGGCGCGCTCGGTCCGGGTCGAATAGCCATAGCTCAGGAAGGCTTCTTCGGCGGCTTCAGCCGCGCGGTTGACCAGTTCCACGGTGCCGGTGGCGAACTGATGGACCGGACCGTGGGCGGGTGCCGATGCGAAGGTGCCCGCGCCGTCGAGCCATTCGCCGGCGACAAGGTGTTTTCCTTTGGGGGTGAAGGCCATCTGCCGATCCTTTCGTTCGATCCCGGATTGCCTTTTCTGGCAGAGGGGATCATGGCTGAATTGCACTTGTCGGATCTTTGTATACTATATGTATGCAGAACATCAATCGCCTGACTGGCCCTTCCGGATCAGGCGCAGCATTTGAGAGGGAGAGAGATGAGCGAAACCAACACCCTGACGATCGCAGCACTTTTCGAGCGCGTTGAGGCGATCTTCCTGAAGGCGGGGCTCAACGCCATTCAGGCCGGTGCACTGGCCCGCGTGATCGTCGCCGGCGAGCGGGATGCCTGCAAGTCGCATGGCATCTACCGCATCGAAGGAGCGCTTCGCACCGTCAAGGCGGGCAAGGTGAAGCCGGATGCAACACCGGAGCTCGAAGCGGGCGAAGGTTCCGCTATCGTCAAGGTCAACGCCAAGGGCGGTTTTGCCAATCCCGCCTTCGAGCTCGGCCTGCCGGTTCTCGCCGAACGCGCTCGCTCGCTGGGCATCGCCGCGCTCGTCATCAATGATTGCACCCATTTTTCGGCGCTCTGGCCTGAGGTCGAAGGCCTGACCGGCGAGGGACTTGCCGGCCTCGTCATGTGCCCGAGCTATGCGACCGTTGCGCCGACCGGCGGCAACAAGCCGCTGCTCGGCACCAACCCCTTCGCCTTCGGCTGGCCGCGCGAAAACAAGCCGCCTTACGTCTTCGACTTCGCCACCTCGGTTGCCGCCCGCGGTGAGATCGAACTGCACCGCCGTGCCGGCAAGCCCTTGCCGGAGGGCTGGGCGATCGATGCCGAAGGCAATCCGACGACCGATCCGGAAGCAGCGCTTGCCGGCGCCATGCTGCCCTTCGGCGGCCACAAGGGTTCGGCGATCGGCACCATGGTCGAGCTTCTTGCCGGCATCATGATCGGCGACCTGACGAGCCCGGAAGTGCTCGACTATCTCGGCACCACGACGCTTGCACCGTTCCACGGCGAACTGATCGTCGCCTTCTCGCCGGAGAAATTTGCAGCCGGACGCCCGGGCAATCCCTTCGCCCGTGCGGAAGTGCTGTTTGAGGCGATCGTCGGCCAGGGCGCCCGCCTGCCGTCGCAGCGTCGCTTCGTGGCGCGCGCCAAGTCGGAAGTCGAAGGTGTCGTTCTCAACACGGCTGAAATCGAGCAGCTCGAGCGGCTGCTTGCTCTTGGACTGGACGCCGTCGCGTAAGCGACGGCTAACCTTTTCGTCGGTCATCGACCCGTCGAGACTGCCAAACGAAAAAGGCCCTCCAACGGGAGGGCCTTTTCTATTTGAGTGCCGATCGAGCGATCAGGCCTTGTACTTCTGCACCGCGCCCGGGAGCTTGCTCCACTCGGCGTACCAGCTGTTGAACAGCTTGAACTGGGCTTCGACGTAGCCGCGCTGGCTGTCGGAGAGAACGTCGCTCTCGTTGAAGTGCAGCGTGTATTCCTTGTCGCCCTTCAGCACCATCATATGCTTGAAGTAGAGAACGAGGTCCGGACCTTCGTCGAAGGACGAGAGAACGGCGAGCGCCTGTTCCAGTTCCAGTGCGCGCAGACGTGCGTCGACGTCGCCTTCGGCGGCGGCACGCGACAGGTTGCACATGTGGATGACTTCCTTCGGCAGAACGCAGCCGATGCCGGTGATCGCGCCGGTCGCGCCGCAGTTGACGAAGCCGTGGAAAACGGCCGTGTCGACACCGATCATCAGCGAAACGCCATCGTCACGGCTGGTGATGTTCTCGGCCGCATAGCGCATGTCGGCAGCGCCGCCGAACTCCTTGAAGCCGACGAGGTTCGGATGTTCGGCGCGCAGCGCGAAGAACAGGTCGGCGCGGGTGGCGAAGCCGTAGTACGGGCTGTTGTAGATGACAGCCGGCAGGCTCGGGGCGGCCGAGAGAATGGCCTTGAAGTGGTTCTTCTGGGCAGCGACAACCGAGCCGCGCGAAAGCACGCGCGGGATGACCATCAGGCCCTGGGCGCCGACCTTCTCGGCATGTGCCGCGTGAGCGACGGCCGAAGCAGTGTTGACGGCGCCGGTGCCGACGATAACCGGAATGCCGGCCTTGACGAGGCGCTCGACGCCTTCCATGCGCTGTTCGTCGGTCAGGAGCGGCCAGTCACCCATCGAGCCGCAGTAGACGACGGCGGACATGCCTTGAGCGATCAGCTCCTTGCCCTTGCGCACCAGCGCGTCGAAATCGGGGGTGCGGTCTTCCTTGCAGGGGGTCATCAGCGCCGGGATGACGCCGGTGAAAATCTGAGCCTTCATCTGAAACTCCTCTCGGCTTTGTGTTCAGGGCAGCGGCGCACCTGCGCCCTTGCCTTTGATCCAGACAATAGCTGTTTGTATTTTATTTGTCGACAAGAAAAATACAAAGGTCGCTACAAAGCGATATCGAGCTTGTTGTTGCGGGCAAAAAGCTTCTGCACCTGCTCGACGATCTGCTCAGCATGCGCCTTGCCCAGCCGATCCGCAGCCTCGACGTCGCGCGCGGCGATCGCGGCGATCATGGCCGCATGCTCGTCGACGAAGCGCTGGGGGAACTGCTCGTCATAGGACTGATAATAGAGACGGAGAATGCGCCGCCCTTCGTCCAGCAGCCGGCGGAACAGGCTGGTGAAATAGGGGTTGCGTCCGCTTTCCGCGATTGCCGCATGGAAGGCGGCGTTGGTGGCGATCATCGTGAGCGGGTCGCGCGTCTGCACGGCTGCCGCATAGTCTTCGTGGAAGCCGCGAATGATCGCCAGGTCTTCTGGGCGGTGGTTCTGCGCCGCAAGCCGCGTGGTGACGCGGTACATCAGCACCAGAGCGTCGAAGAACGGATTGAGATTGAGGAAGTCGATGTTCGCGACCATCGTCGAGCGGTTCGGCAGCGTGTCGATCAGCCCTTCGCCGGCAAGACGCACCAGCGCCTCGCGGATCGGCGTGCGCGACATCTTCAGCCGCTCGGCAAGCTGCACTTCGTCGATCGGGCTGCCCGGCGGCAGCACCAGGTCGAGGATCTCGTCGCGCAAGAGGTCATAGACCATCTTCACGCCGGAGCCGCGCTTGCGCTCGGGGATGGGGCTGTTGTCGGTGTCGATATCGGTCATGTCAGATTCCTTTGTCGACAAAAGAAATACTTGTCTCTGTCGCCGGGATCAACAGTTTCCGCTGCCGTCATTGCGCGAAGCTGTTATCCGCATCTGCGTGCACAGGTTGTTGTGGCGACCCATGCGTTTCCCACATGGGAGCGCTGAGTTTTGAGCGCTGCAACTTACGGAAAGCCTGAGCTATAAGGTGTTCATCGAAGCGAAACGAGGCGCCACGGACTGGCAGCCAGGCTTCGAAAGCCCATTGAAAGGGGGATCAAATGAACATCGCACGCTCCATCAACAACTGGCGCAAGTACCGTCAGACGGTCACCGAACTGGGCCGCATGTCGAACCGCGAACTTCGCGACCTCGGCATCGAACGCGTCGACATCGACCGCGTCGCACGTACGGCCTTCGCCCGCTGAGGCGATCTTAAAGACTGAATAATTGCCAAGCGCCTGCATCTCCTGCGGGCGCTTTTGCTTTTTGGCGCCTTCATTGCGCCATTGTCGTCCCACACATCGCTGGCACTGCGATTTGATTAATCGACTACTCCATTAATCGCGCCGCTTGCCGCCGACAGGCGCGGTGTTCGTTCAAGAGACTGAGTGCCATGCCGCCGTTTTCCCCTGAGATTACCGATTTCTGGAACGCGTCCTTTGCGGGCGATGTTCTCGCAAGCGCGGATCGGTTTACCGTCGTGGTCAATCCCGACCTCGACGAGGAGAGCCCGGCCATGGTGCTGCACACTGCTGAAAACGGCGTGATCGTGGCCCTGTCCCCGGCGCTCGGCGCCGCGCTGTCGTCGGCGGCGGGGCAGGTGCTCACCGAAGCGCCCCTTCGCCAAGGGCTGTGCGATGCCGGCATCGTCCTGAACGGTGCTGACAACCTCTTCTACTTCACCGAAGCGGATAAGGCTGTGCTGTTGCGGGAGAATTCAGGCGCCCATGTGCGCGCGCTCACGGCGAAGGATGCGGCCGCGTTCGCCCTGTTCCAGGGCTCCGCCTCGGAAGAGGATCTCGATGCAGCCTATGTCGAACTGGATCACTGGTTGGTCTACGGAGCCTTCGATGGTGACAGGCTGGTCTGTGCCGCGAGCATGTATCCCTGGCAGGAGCGGCAGATCACCGATCTCGGTGTGCTGACGCTTGTGTCCGATAGGGGTAAGGGCCACGCCCGCAAGGTCGTGCGCGCAATCAGCAGGGCCGCCCTCGAAAAGGGCTACCAACCGCAATATCGCTGCCAACTCGACAACCACGCGTCGGTGGCGCTTGCGGGAGCCGTAGGCGTGACGCTTTTCGGCCAATGGGAAGCGCCCTCCGAAGACGGCTGAGACGCGGCTCGACGGTATGCCGGGCCGTCAAAACGATGCTGACAGAATCTGGCAGGGGTCGCGCGTAAAGTGGTCCCAGGATAAGAGATCGAGGGATTGCAGATGTCGGCGCAGGATATGTTTCAGATGGGTGCAGCAAACAGGTCGGGCGAGCGCAATTTCTGGATCGGCGCTGTTTCCGGCGATGACCTGCAGCATGCCGCCGAAGACGGCTTCTCTCGCTTTGGCTACGGCTACGGCAATGTCCAGGCGATGACGCGCATGAAGGCGGGTGATGGCTTCATCGGTTATGCGCCCAACGCCGCCTTTAACGGCAGGGCGGGGCTTGCCTGTTTTGCCGCCATCGGTGTCGTCAAGGAGCGCCCGCCCTACTTCTTTGCCATGGGCGGTGTCGCCCCGCATCGCGGCGACATCGACTGGGCCGACAGCATGGAGGCGCCGGTTCGGCCGTGGCTCGACAGCCTTGAATTTGCCGAAGGCAACCGTAACTGGGACCAGAAGCTTCGTCTTGGTCATCTTGCCATCAGCGAGCGTGACTTCCGTGTGATCGCGCGGGCCATGCATGCAGACCTCGGCATGGTTTTCCCGAGGGTGCCGGCCTTTCGGCAGCAACTCGCCGGCTGATCGTTCGCGTCTTCAACCCGGCAGCAGCACCGTTGCGTCCTCCGCCGTGTCGACCGCTTGCTCCACCGAGCCGGCGGCGATGCTGGCATACATGCCGGTGGTTCTGAATTCCGTCGGGCTCAGACCGAAGGAGCGGCGGAACACCTTGGCGAAATAGTTGGGGTCTTCGAAGCCCGAGAGAATGGCCACTTCCTTGACCGGAAGGCTTGCGGTTTTCGTCAGCAGTTTTACCGCACGCTGCAAGCGCTTCTGCAGCACATATTCGGCGGGCGCCATGCCTTCGCTGGCGGCGAAGACGCGCGAGAAATGCGCCCGGCTCAAGCCCGACACGCGTGCCAGTTCCTCCACCGGAAGCGGGTTCTGCAAGTTGTTCATGATGTGGTCGACGACCCGGTGCATCGTCCTGTGTTCATGGCTGAACACCGGGTGCGAGCCGAAGACGTCGTCGTAGAGCGCCATCGCCGCCTCGTAGGCAATCGCCGAGGCTCTGCCTGGCGTCTCGCCGCCGCGGATCAGCCGCAGGCTGCAGTCGGCCAGATGCTCGATCGTTTCCGGTTGCAGCTTCAATACCGGACCGGTCACGGCGAGCAGGGCGCGGTGGATGCGCAGCGCCTCGTCGCCGTTCATCGAGATCCAGAAGAACTCCCAGCGCCCGCCGTCTTCCAGCCAGTAGCGATGATTGTGCGGCACGAGCAGGAGCAGCGTCTCGCCCTCGCGCACCCGATAGCTGCGGTTTTCGTATCGCAGGTTTCCGGCACCCGCGATCGTATGCTGGAGCACGGTAAAGGGCGTGTTTCCGCGCTTTCTGCCGTCCCAGTCATAGGTCGCATTGTTGCGGATTTCATAGCCGGTGCTGGTCGGCATCGCGTGCAGGCTCTGGCGTCCCCGCGGCAGCGAAACGGTGCGCATAACCGGGCCGTTGTCGATCAATTCTTGCAGCATAAAATTACCCATGAAAGCACAATACCGCTCTGGCGGGGTCGGCGATTATACACATAATGACCACCAACAGCGCAACAGGCGGTGCTTTTGGCCCGTAAGAAATGAGGGGATGCATCGAAGTTGCGCGCAGAGACGGTGAAAAACCGTGAATTGATTTTACCCTTTGTCAGAGATGCATGCAGTTCATGAGGAGTGAGGGCATGGCAACATTCAAGATCGCCATCATCGGCGCCGGCAGCATAGGCTTCACCAAGAAGCTCTTCACCGACATTCTCGCCGTGCCGGAATTGCGCGACATCGAGGTTGCGCTGACAGATCTCAGCGCCCGCAATCTGGAGATGATCAAGGCGATCCTCGACCGGATTGTCGAAGTCAACCGCCTGCCGACGAAGGTGACGGCAACCACCGACCGGTTGAAAGCGCTCGAAGGCGCCCGCTACATCATCAGCTGCGTCCGTGTCGGCGGGCTCGAAGCCTATGCCGACGACATCCGCATCCCCCTTAAATATGGCGTCGACCAATGCGTCGGCGATACGATCTGCGCCGGCGGCATCCTCTACGGCCAGCGCAACATCCCCGTCATCCTCGACTTCTGCCGGGATATCCGCGCGGTCGCCGAACCGGGTGCCAAGTTCCTGAACTATGCCAACCCGATGGCGATGAACACCTGGGCAGCGATCGAATACGGCAAGGTCGATACGGTCGGGCTCTGCCACGGTGTTCAGCACGGCGGCGAGCAGATCGCCGAAATCTTGGGAGCCGGCGAGGGCGAACTCGACTACATCTGCTCGGGTATCAACCATCAGACCTGGTTCGTCGACGTGAGGCTGAAGGGCCGCAGGATCGGCAAGGACGAGTTGGTTGCGGCCTTCGAGGCGCACCCGGTGTTCTCCAAGCAGGAGAAGCTCCGCATCGACGTGCTGAAGCGGTTCGGCGTCTATTCGACCGAGAGCAACGGCCATCTCTCCGAATATCTTCCCTGGTATCGCAAGCGCCCGGAGGAAATTACCCGCTGGATCGATATGTCCGACTGGATCCACGGCGAGACCGGCGGCTATCTCAGGCATTCGACCGAGACGCGCAACTGGTTCGAAACCGAGTTTCCGCAGTTCCTCGAAGCAGCCGGCCGGCCGCTCGACCATCAGAAGCGCTCGAACGAACATGCGAGCCATATTCTCGAGGCCCTGGAAACGGGCCGGGTCTATCGCGGCCATTTCAATGTCAAGAACAATGGCGTGATCACCAACCTGCCTGCCGACGCCATCATCGAATCCCCCGGCTTCGTCGATCGCTTCGGCATCAACATGGTCTCGGGCATCACCCTTCCCGAGGCCTGTGCCGCCACCTGCCTTTCCTCGATCAACGTCCAGCGCATGTCGGTCCATGCGGCCGTGACCGGCGATCTCGATCTTCTAAAGCTGGCGATGCTGCATGATCCGCTGGTCGGCGCCATCTGCACACCGGAGGAGGTTTGGCAGATGGTCGACGAGATGGTGGTCGCTCAAAGCCAGTGGCTGCCGCAATACGCCCATGCCATCGACGGCGCCAAGGAGCGACTTGGCCGCGCAACCGTCAAGACGCGCGAATGGAAGGGCGCTGCGCGGCGTGAGGTGCGTTCGCTCGACGAGTTGCGCGCCGAGCGTCAGGTCCGCGCCGCCGGCTGATCGATTGCAGCGCTGCTTCCGTGAGGAGACGTGGGCAGCGCTGCCTGAAGTGCAGACTTTTCAAGGAGGAGGCCGCGTCCCGGCGCGGCAAAGAGGGAGAATCTAAGCCAATGACCAGCCACAGACTGATGAAAATGGCGAGCCTGCTGCTTGTCGGCATCTCGACCCTTGCCCTGGAGGCGACCGCTTCCGAGCCGACCGTCGTGCCCCAGCAGCCGGCCTTTCCCGCCGAGGGCAAGATCACCTATGTGCCGCGCGACTCGATCGCCGAGTTCAAGGCGCTGCCGGAATATAAGGAACCGGCCTGGGTCACGGAGAAATACGTCAAGACCGGCAAGCTGCCGCCGGTCGCCGAACGGCTGCCGATGGAGCCGATGGTCTTCAAGACCGGCAACATGCCTGATGGCGTCGGTGTCTATGGCGACACGCTGCGCCACGTCATCGGCGGTCGTCCCGAGGGCTGGAACTACTCAGCCGGCCAGAGCCAGGGTTGGGGGGGCATCGATATCGGCATGTCCGAATGCCTGACGCGTACGGCGCCGCTCTTCCAGGTGGAAGCGAAGGACGTCGAGCCTCTGCCGAACCTTGCCAAGAGCTGGGACTGGTCTTCTGACGGCCACAAGCTGACGATGCATCTGGTCGAGGGCGCCAAGTGGTCGGATGGCGACCTCTTCGATGCCGATGACGTAATGTTCTATTGGGAAGACAACGTGCTCGACCCGAGCGTGACGCCGCTGAACGGCGCGACGCCGGAGACCTTCGGCGCTGGCACGACGCTGAAGAAGATCGACCAGTATACGGTCGAGTGGACCTTCAAGGAGGCCTTCCCGCGCCAGCATCTCTATGCCATGGCCTATGGCACCTTCTGCCCCGGCCCGTCGCATATTCTCAAGGCCAAGCATCCGAAATACGCCGGCACCACCTACGACCAGTACAAGAACGCCTTCCCGCCCGAGTACATGAACATCCCGGTCATGGGTGCCTGGGTCCCTGTCGCCTATCGCCCCGACGATATCATCGTGCTGCGCCGGAACCCGTACTATTGGAAGGTCGATGAGGCCGGCAACCAGCTGCCCTACATCAACGAGCTGCACTACAAGCTCTCGACCTGGGCCGACCGCGACGTACAGGCGATTGCCGGTTCCGCCGATCTCTCGAATCTCGAGCAGCCGGAAAACTTCGTGGAGTCGCTGAAGCGCGCCGCCCAGGATACGGCCCCCGCCCGGCTTGCCTTCGGCCCGCGCCTCATCGGCTACAATCTGCACATGAACTTCTCGGCCAATGGCTGGGGGGAGCCGGACGAACGCGCCCAGGCGGTGCGTGAACTCAACCGCAAAGAGGATTTCCGCAAGGCGGTGACCATGGCGGTCGACCGCAAGAAGCTCGGCGAGGCGCTCGTAAAGGGCCCCTTTACCGCGATCTATCCCGGCGGGCTTTCCTCCGGCACCAGCTTCTACGACCGGGAATCGACCGTCTACTATCCCTTCGACATCGATGGCGCGAAGGCGCTGCTTGAGAAGGCGGGGCTGAAGGACACCGACGGCAACGGCTTCGTCAACTTCGCGGACGGCAAGGCCGGCGGCAAGGACGTGGAGATCGTGCTTCTGATCGACAACAGCTATGCGACCGACCGCAACCTGGCCGAGGGTCTTATCGGCCAGATGGAAAAGCTCGGCCTCCGGGTGGTTCTGAACTCGCTGGACGGCAAGCAGCGGGACGCGACCAATTACGCCGGCAAGTTCGACTGGATGGTTCACCGCAACGCCGCCGAATATGCCTCCGTCGTGCAGAACACGCCGCAGCTGGCGGCCGCCGGTCCGCGCACCAGCTGGCACCACCGTGCACCGGAAGGCGGTCAGCTTGACCTGATGCCCTTCGAACAGGAACTCGTCGACATCATCAACAAGTTCATCGCCACCAACGACAATGCCGAGCGCGCGAACTTGATGAAGCAGTACCAGAAGGTCGCGACGACGAATCTCGATACAGTCGGCCTTACCGAATATCCGGGCGCGTTGATCATCAACAAGCGCTTCGCCAACGTGCCGACAGGAGCGCCGATCTTCATGTTCAACTGGGCCGAGGACACGATCATGCGCGAGCGTCTCTTTGTCCCCGCCGACAAGCAGGGTGACTTCGAGCTCTTCGCCGAGCAGCTCCCGGGCAAGCCCGGCGAGAAGAGCCTGAGCAACTGATCGAAGGCCGCCCCTCCGGCCTCAAGCCGGAGGGGCGGCGCCTCATCTTAACCGACAGAAGGAAACGGCATGTTCAGGTTTCTGCTTGTCCGCATCGCCTCTGCCATTCCGGTGCTGCTTGTCTTGAGCGTGGCGACCTTCGCCATCATCCAGGCGCCGCCCGGAGACTACAGCGATTACATCCGCTCGCAGCTGATCAACCAGGGTGGCGCATCCTATGAGGAAGCCGAAGCCCAGGCGCAGGCCTATCGCAACGAGCATGGCCTCGATAAGCCGCTGCCGGTTCAATACGTCAACTGGATGACCGGCATCCTGACGCGCGGCGATTTCGGCCACAGCCTCTACTACAACAAGCCTGTTGCCGATGTCGTCGGCGAACGCCTGCCGCGCACGCTGGCATTGGCGCTCGTCTGCCACATCCTGGCGTCCATCATCGGCATATCCTTCGGTATCATCGCCGCGACACGGCAGTATTCGTGGATCGACAGCCTGCTTTCGACGGTGGCCTTCCTCGGCATGACGGTGCCGCGCTTCCTGATGGCGCTGATCATCGTCTACATCCTCGTCTTCCATTTCAATGTGAGCGAAATCAACAGCTTCCACTCGGCCCGTTATGGCGGTGCGCCCTGGTCCTGGGACAAATTCGTCGACCTCGTCAAACATGTCTGGCCGGTCGTGGCGATCGCCACTTTCGGCGGCCTCGCCTACAATATGCGGGTGATGCGCGGCAATCTGCTCGACACGCTGAACGCGCAATATGTCGAAACCGCCCGGGCGAAGGGCCTGAGCGAAGGCGCGGTGGTCATGCGCCATGCGGTGCCGAATGCCCTGCATCCGCTGATCATGTACCAGGGCGTTGTGCTGCCCTACATGCTGACCGGCGAGATCGAGACGGCGATCATCTTCGCGCTGCCGACCGTCGGACCGGCCATCGTCGGCTCCATGTGGGTGGGCGACGTCTATGTCACCGCCACCTTCATGCTGGTTCTGTCGGCGACCCTTATCCTCGGCAACATCATCGCCGACATGCTGTTGGCCGCACTCGATCCGCGCGTGCGTCTCGGAGGAGCCCCAGCATGACCGTCGAGATGCAAACAACCCTTCCGCTCGTCGTCGAACCCAAGAACGAGCAGCACAACGAAAGCTATCCTGCGCTCGTCTGGCGCCGGCTGAAGCGCTCCTGGACCGGCATGCTCGGCCTCGTGCTCGTTGGCCTGTTGCTCTTCATGGCGGTCTTTGCCGACTTCCTGTCGCCGGTCGATCCGAAGGCCACGGGCGTCGCCTTTGCGCCGCCGCAGGCGATCAGCTTTACCGATAAGGACGGCAACCTCGTTTTCTCGCCGCGCAGCTATCCGCTCAGCGAAGGTACGGAACTCGACCCGATCACCTTTCAGCCGATCATCGGCCCCGACTACGACAATCCGCAGATCCTTGGCTTCTTCGTCAAGGGCGCGCCCTACAGTCTCTTCGGCCTGATCCCGGCCGAGCGCCATTTCTTTGGCGCGGTCGATGGCTCGCCGGTGCATCTGCTCGGTACCGACAAGTTTGGCCGCGACGTGCTGTCACGCATTCTCGTCGGCTCGCGCATCTCGTTGATGATCGCCCTCATCGTCGTCTCGATCGTCACCATCGTCGGCACGACCGTCGGCATGGCGTCGGGCTATTTCGGCGGCCGCTTCGACGTCTGGACTCAGCGCTTCGTCGAACTGGTGCTCGCCTTCCCACAATTGCCGCTCTACCTGGCGCTGACGTCGCTGATCCCGGTGACGGCGCCGACCAATGTCTTCCTCGCCTTCGTCATCATCGTCATGTCGGCGCTCGGCTGGGCGCAGATGTCGCGCGAGGTGCGCGGCAAGACGCTGGCGCTTGCCCGCATCGACTATGTGCGGGCGGCGATCGCCGTCGGCGCCAGCGACCGGCGTATCATCTTCCAGCATATCCTGCCGAACGTGATGAGCCATGTGATCGTCGCCGTCACGCTGTCGATCCCGCAGGTGGTGCTGCTTGAATCCTTCCTCGGGTTCCTCGGCTTTGCGGTCAAGCCGCCGCTCATTTCCTGGGGGCTGATGCTGCAGGATACCTCCACCTATTCCGTCATCGGGTCCTATCCCTGGATCCTGTCGCCCGTGGCCTTCGTGCTTGTCACAGTCTTCGCCTTCAATGCGCTTGGCGACGGCCTGCGCGACGCCATCGATCCCTATTGAGGAGGACGCATCATGACAGAGACAATCGACGTCCTCACTGCCGCGCCCTTTGAGCGCAGGG
Organism: Ensifer sp. ENS06; assembly: GCF_014852205.1. NCBI lineage: Bacteria > Pseudomonadati > Pseudomonadota > Alphaproteobacteria > Hyphomicrobiales > Rhizobiaceae > Ensifer > Ensifer sp. ENS06. Next base: position 421,723 of record NZ_JACVBC010000003.1, read on the forward strand.
ACCTTGCCGAACGCGATGGCCGGCCGGTCATCGACGCCCGCAATGTCGCGGTTCGATTCAAGGTCGAACATGGCACGGTGGAGGCGGTGAAGGATGTTTCCTTCCAGCTCTACCGCGGCGAGACCATCGCCATCGTCGGCGAGTCCGGCTCGGGCAAATCGGTTACCGCGCGCTGCGTCATGGGGCTGCTCTCCAAGCGTGCCACGATCGCCCCGCAATCGCGCATCGACTATGACGGCAAGGACGTGCTGAAAATCTCGCCGCGTGAGCGGCGCGGTTTGCGTGGCAATCGCCTTGCGATGATCTTCCAGGAGCCGATGAGTTCGCTCAATCCGGTCTACACGGTCGGCACGCAGATCATCGAGGCGATCCGGGCGCATCGCAGGATAAGCCGACGCGCCGCGACCGAGCGGGCGCTGGAGCTCCTGCGCCACGTGCGGATCCCGGACCCGGAGCTTCGGATCAATCAGTATCCACACCAGCTCTCCGGCGGCCAGCGCCAGCGGGTGATGATCGCGATGGCACTCGCCAACGATCCGGATGTGCTGATCGCCGACGAGCCGACGACGGCGCTCGACGTCACCGTCCAGGCGCAGATCCTCAACCTCATCCGAGACCTGCAGCGCGAGCTCGGCATGGCGGTGATCCTGATCACCCACGACCTGACGGTGGTTCGGCAGTTCTCGGACTACGTCTACGTCATGCAGTACGGCGAGGTGAAGGAGCACAACACCACGGCCGGGCTCTTCGCCAACCCGTTGCATGCCTATACCAAACGGCTGCTCTCGTCGGAGCCGTCGGGTGCGGCTAAAACGCTACCGGACAACGCCCCGATCATGCTCGACGGGCGGGACGTGAAGGTCTCCTTCATGCTGAAGAAGGGCGGTCTTTTCCGCTCGCAGTTTTCTGAGTTGGTCGCGGTCGACAAGCTCAGCCTTAATCTGCGCAAGCACGAAACGCTGGGGCTCGTCGGCGAATCCGGATCGGGCAAGACGACCTTCGGCCAGGCGCTGATCCGCCTGCTCAACCCCGACGGCGGCGAGATCTACTTCGACGGCATCCCGATCCACGACAAGGACCGGACCCAGATGCGGCCTCTGCGCTCGCGCATCCAGATCGTCTTTCAGGACCCCTTCGCCTCGCTCAACCCGCGCATGTCGATCGGCCAGATCATCGAGGAGGGGCTGGTCGTCAACGGCATCGGTGAGAACCGCAAGGACCGGCTCAACCGGGTGGTGGATGCGCTTAACGCCGCAGGCATGCCGGGCAACATCCTGTCGCGCTTTCCGCATGAGTTCTCCGGCGGCCAGCGCCAGCGCATTGCGATCGCCCGGGCCATCGCGCTTGAGCCTGAATTCATCCTGCTCGACGAGCCGACTTCGGCGCTCGATCTCTCGGTCCAGGCCCAGATCATCGAACTGCTGCGCAAGCTGCAGGACGAGCGGGGCTTGAGCTACCTCTTCATCTCCCATGACCTCAAGGTCGTGCGCGCGCTCTGCCATCGGGTGGTGGTGATGCAGCACGGCAGAATAGTCGAGGAGGGGCCGGTGAGCGAAATTCTGTCCAATCCCAAGACCGCCTACACCGAAAGGCTCGTGAGAGCCGCCTTCGATGTGGCAGCATGACCGCTAGAAAGCAGAGGCAATCCATGACCAGACAACCCAAGATCACCTTCATCGGCGCCGGCTCCACCGTCTTCATGAAGAACATCATCGGCGACGTACTGCAGCGTCCGGCGCTGTCGGCCGCGACGATCGCGCTGATGGACGTGAACCCCGAGCGCCTCGGCGAAAGCGAGGTCGTCGCCGGCAAGCTGGTGCGCACGCTCGGCGTCAAGGCTGATATCGAGACCCATTCCAACCAGAAAAAGGCGCTGGAGGGTGCGGACTTCGTCGTCGTCGCCTTCCAGATCGGCGGCTTTGAGCCCTGCACGGTCACGGATTTCGAGGTGCCGAAGAAGTACGGCCTGCGCCAGACCATTGCCGATACGCTCGGCGTCGGCGGCATCATGCGCGGCCTTCGCACAGTGCCGCATCTCTGGAAGATCTGCGAGGACATGCTGCAGGTCTGCCCGAACGCGATCCTGCTGCAATACGTCAACCCGATGGCGATCAACACCTGGGCGATCTCCGAGAAGTTTCCGACGATCCGTCAGGTCGGCCTTTGCCATTCTGTCCAGGGCACGGCCTACGAGCTTTCACGCGATCTCGACATCCCGGTTTCGGAGATCCGCTACCGCGCCGCCGGCATCAACCACATGGCCTTCTTCCTCAAGTTCGAACACAAACAGGCCGACGGCAGCTTCCGCGATCTCTATCCGGATCTGGTGCGCGGCTACCGCGAAGGCCGCTTCCCCAAGCCCAGCCACTGGAACCCGCGCTGCCCCAACAAGGTGCGCTACGAGATGCTGACGCGGCTCGGCTATTTCGTCACCGAAAGCTCCGAGCACTTCGCCGAGTACACGCCCTATTTCATCAAGGACGGCCGTCCCGACCTGATCGAGAAGTTCGGCATCCCGCTCGACGAGTACCCGAAGCGCTGCGTCGAGCAGATCGAGCGCTGGAAGGGGCAGGCGGCGGCCTTCAAGGAAGCCGAGACGATCGAAGTGGCCGAGAGCCACGAATACGCGTCTTCGATCATGAACTCGGTCTGGACCGGCGAACCCTCCGTCATCTACGGCAACCTCAGGAACAACGGCTGCATCACCTCGCTGCCGGAAAACTGCGCCGCTGAAGTTCCCTGCCTGGTCGATGCCTCGGGTATCCAGCCGACCTTCATCGGCGATCTGCCGCCGCAGCTGACGGCGCTGATCCGCACCAACATCAACGTGCAGGAGCTGACGGTTCAGGCGCTCATGACCGAGAACCGCGAGCATCTCTACCACGCCGCAATGATGGATCCGCACACGGCGGCCGAACTCGATCTCGACCAGATCTGGTCGCTCGTCGACGACCTGCTCGTCGCGCATCGCGACTGGATCCCGGAATGGGCGCGCGTGTCGAAAAAGGTCCAGGCAGCCTGACTTTTTCTCCCGGTCAGGCCGCGTCGAGCCCCGGAACCGCATGTCGTCTTTCCCCCATGTCCTAGCCGATTTACGGGGCAAGACCGACAGCGCCGGTTCCGGGGCTTGTTCTTCTCAAGCCGTTACGGCTGCCGCCAGCGGCAACACGATCCGCATGCAGGCGCCGCCGGACGCCGAGCGGGAGACGTCGACGTAGCCGCCATGCAGGTGCACGATCTTCTGCACGAGGTTGAGGCCGAGGCCCGCGCCCTTGCCGTCCTTGTTCAGCCGCTGAAACGGCTCGAAGATCCGGTCGGTTTCGCTGCGCGGAATGCCGTCGCCGTCGTCGCAGACATCGATCACGCCCTGAGGATCGACCTTGACCGTGATTGTGCCGCGCCTTCCGCCGTGGTCGATGGCGTTCTGCACGAGATTGGTGAGCGCTCGCTCCAGCGACGCCTCGTCTCCCGTCACCATGACAGGGCGTTGAACGGCCTCGAATGTCATCTCGTAACCTGCTCCGAAGCCAAGTGGCGCGAGCGCGACAATCACCCGCTCGGCAAGCGCTGCGAGATCGATGGGCCTGAAATCATCCCTCTGGGCGTCGAGACGTTCGAGATCGAGAAGCTGGCCCGCCAGAATGGAAAGGCGCGTCACGTCCTCGTTGAGGCGGGTCTTGTCCGGTCCCGGCGGCAGTGAGGCGATGCGAGCGCCGAGAATGGCAACCGGCGTGCGCAACTCATGCGCCGCCTGGGCCAGGAAGCGCTTGTGTCTCGTATAGCCGTCATCGAGCCTTGTCAGCGCATCGTTGACGGCCGTCACCAGCGGCAGAAACTCATTGGGAACACCCGTCACCGGCATCTGGATGCCGCGCTGGTCATATTCGATGTGGGCGGCATGCGAGGCCGCGTGCGACAGGCCCGAGAGCATCCTTCGAACGACGATCGGGGTGACGACCACGGTCGCAAAGGCGAGCAGTAGCAGCATCGGCACGAAGATGCTGAGGAAGGCGCCGGTGGTGCTGAGCAGCAGGCGGCCGAGCGTCAATTGTCCGTCCGTGCCGCTGAAGATCTGGACCATGCCGGCCGGCGACTCGAGCCATTTGACGACCGCTTCCGGACGGGCGTTCTTGTCGGGCGAAAGCCGGAGGCGGGCGTCGTTCATGCGCTCGAGCCCGGCGACCGCAAAGGCGAATTCTTCCGGCACCGTGCCCTCCGAGAGGCTGTGCCCTTGTCTGTCGCGAACGATGAACCAGATCTTTCCCGCCTGTTGGCGCAGCTCCTGCAGCTCCGGCGTTTCCTGAAGTTCGAGCCCGCCATCGGCTTTGCGGGTGATCGCGTCCTTCAAGACGTCAACATTGCCATTCTCGTAGCCGTCGATGAGATAGCCGGTCACCCAGAGAAGGCCGACCGCAATGGCGATAACGATGAGGGTGGCCACCGTTTCGAACAGCACGAGCCAGCCGACGAGCCGCCATTTGAAGGAATGGGAAGCGCGGCCGCTCATTGGTCTTCTCTGAGAAGATAGCCGACGCCGCGGATGCCGTTGATGGTCACGCCCGCGTCTGCGTCCGCCAGCTTGCGGCGCACGCGCGAGATATGGGTGTCGAGCGCATTGGACTGGATCTCGTCGTCGAGCCCGAACACGGCTTCCATCAGGGCGGCGCGCAGCACCATGCGTCCCATGCGACGGGTCAGCGTTTCAAGCACCAGAAGCTCGCGCCGCGGCATCTTCAGCGGCGTGCCGGCCACACTCGCCTCGCAATGGGCGAGATCGAAGGAGAGCCGACCGACGGTGACGACATCGGATTGCACCGGAACCGGGCGACGGGCAAGCGCGCGCAGCCGCGCCAGCAGTTCCTCGAAGGCGAAGGGCTTGCCGATATAGTCGTCGGCGCCGCCATCGAGCCCCGCCACCCGGTCGGCGAGGTCGTCGAGCGCAGTCAGCATCAGCACCGGCACGGTGTTGCCGCGCGCCCGTATCACGGGGATGAGCGAGAGCCCGTCGCCATCGGGCAGCTTGCGATCGAGCACGACCACGTCATAGACGGCGTCGTTGAGGATCAGCGCGGCCTCAGCGAGATCGCGCGCATGATCGGCGATCATCCGGTGGTGGCTCAACGCGGCCTTGAGCGCCCCCGCGAGCTCCTTCTCATCTTCGACCAGCAAGACCCGCATGAATGCGCTTTACCCCGTGCAACGTGCCTACGCGCGCGATCCTAGTGCCGCTTCATTGAGGGAACCTGTCATCCCGCCGCAAGGTAATCCCGATCTTTGTCGCCGCACAATCATTCGTTGCGGGCGCCCTGCATGACATGCTGTCTCAATCTTGATCCTTAGGCTGTGCAGCAGTGAAACCTCAAGAACGGGGTTCGCGGGCAAAGCCAACCCGGATCACGGCGCATGACATTCAGCAAACGGACGTCGCCTACACTCAGACAACGCAGGGAAAGGCCGGCTGGCTGGCGTGCAGCGCATCCGGTTGCACTTGCGCGCGCAGGTCGTTTCCTGCGTCACGGTACCTTGGCGCTCGCTTTTGCCACCGCCGGCTGCGCCGGCCCGGACGTGACGCCCACCAACAGACGACTTGAACTGACGACGGGTGCCGTGTCGCTTGCGCAGTCGACGTTTGATGTGAGCGACACCGGCATCATCCTTGCCTTTTCCGGTGGCGGCGCCCGCTCCGCTGCCTTCGGCTACGGCGTCCTGTCGGCGTTGGCCGAGGCGCCGTCCCCGGGCGGGCGAGGGCGCCGGCTTGCCGACGATGTCGCGGTTGTTGCCGGCGTCTCCGGAGGTGCTGTGCTCGCCTCCTATTTTGCCTTGAACGGCCGCGCGGGCCTTGAGGATTTCCGCAAACGGTTTCTCGGACGCGATGTCGAGGCCTCGCTCAGGACGTCGTTTTCACCACCCAATATCCTGCGCGGCTATCGCGGCGGGGTGAACGATCTCTCCGGTTTTCCGGCCTGGCTCGACGCCAACCTGTTTAACGGCGCAACGCTCGGCAACATCTCGCGCTCCGGCCATCCACGCCTGGTGATCCACGCGACCGATCTCTATAACCGCTCACCGTTCATCTTCGACCGTGCCTCGTTCACCGCCATCTGCAGCAGCTACGACGACTATCCGCTCGCCTATGCGGTTGCGGCCTCGGCGGCCGTCCCGGTCGTTTTCGCGCCGCTGACCTTGCAGAACTTCCGAAGCGGTTGCGAGGCGTTGCCGGAAGCGAAAACACAGAAGACAGGGGTTCGCGCGCCGGGCTCGCTCGTTGCGCGCGAATACGCTGGCTCCCTCAGGCGCTATGAAACGGCAAGGGATCTCAACTATCTGAAACTCTACGATGGCGGCCTGGTCGATGGCATCGGAACGCAAAGCCTGCTGCACCTGATGGGCCGGGGTGCTCCGGAACCCATCCCAGCGGAGCGCGCCTTCCGTCTCAGGCATTTGGTTGTCATCGTCGTCGATGCCTCCACGCGGATCGGCGGGGACATCTCGAAGACAGTCGACAGCCCCAAGGCTCCCGATGCGATCGTCGCCGCCATCGACGCGATGATCAATATTCCCAATCTTCAGAGCTTCGATGCGCTGCGCGATCATCTGCCGGCCTGGCGGGAAAGCTTCGTGACTTGGCGGTGCGGCAGCAGCGGCGCCAAGCGGGGCTGCGGCGATCTCGATGTCGATATCATCCGGCTGGCGCTGTCGGATGTATCCGAACCGGTGCTGGCGCGGCGGATCCTCGGGCTGCACAATCGGCTGAGCCTCAACGAAAAGGACGTCGATTTTCTTGCGGATCTCGGCCGGCGCCTGTTGCGCGACAATGCCGGCTATCGGCGGTTCCTCGACCGCGTCAACCATGGCGGGCCGAACCTGGCCCGCGCGGGTTGAGAGGTTGCAGACTGAGAAGGCAGGTTAGCGAGAGCCTGCCGGCTCAGTTCGCCCGTGCCTCCAGCCAGTCGTGCCACTGGTCCTCGCTGCCGTGGAAGACGTTGAGGTCGATCTTGCCATCGACCCCTTGAGAAAGGCCAGAACCGGAATACTGCCAGAACAGCCACTTGCGGTTCGGGTAGACGATCGACGGGTGCTGGGCGACGGCACGCAGCCAGAACGGATAGTTCTTGAAAGCGCCCTGCAGGTTGTCGGCGTAGAAGTCCGGCGCCGTGTAGATGATAGGACGCTGGCCGTAATGGGCCTCGAGCTTGTCCATGAACACCTGCATCTTTTCGCGCACGCGCTCGGGCGACAGGCGACGCTTGCAGCTCGATTCGCCATTATATTCGACGTCGATGACAGGCGGCAGCGCGCCCGGTTCACGCGGAACGTTGCGGATGAACCAGTCGGCCTGTTCGCCGGCCGTGCGGCACCAGTAGAAGAAGTGATAGGCGCCGCGGCGGATGCCGGCCGCCTTGGCAGCGCGCCAGTTCTTCTTGAACATCGGGTCGAGGTGGTCGCCGCCATCGGTCGCCTTGATGAAGGCGAAGTTCGCCCCTTGTGTACGCAGCCGAGCCCAGTCGATGTCAGCCTGCCAGCGCGAGACGTCGACGCCATGCACGGCCATCTTGCGCGGATTTTTGGCGCGGCCGAAGTTGATCGGCTTGGCGTCACGGAAACGATGACCGTAGATGCGCGAGCGGCCCTGTGGCATCGCCTGGGTCACCGGATTTTCCGGCGCGACGAAAGCGACCGGCCGCGCGTCCGGAACAGGCGCGGCGAGCGTCGTCGTGGTGTTTGCCGCGGGTGCAAAGGCTTCCGGCTCCGGGACCGGTCCGGCCCAGGCGAGCATTTCTTGGGGCGGTGCCGATTGAACGTTCTGCGGCGGCGTCATCTGTGCGACCCGCGCGCCGACATTGGCGGCGGGCACCGGTGCGGCCGACATCGCGACCGAACTCGTCGTTTCGCGCGAGGGCGGCGCGATGGTGTCCAGGCTCGAACTGGAGGAGCAGCCCGAAATGAGGCCGGCAAAAAGGATTGCGGTCGCAGCTGAAAGACGCATGGGCACCCGTACGCAAAACAAGGTCGACGGCGATCGCCGGCCGACAGGTGTGAAATAGCTAACGGAAGCTTACCCAAAAAGTTTGAATCCAATCTTACCAAGCGAACCCAATTTCACGCACTGGAGGTTGCATCGGGCCGGGCACTTTGACGAGGCGTGGTGGCGCTGTCAGCTGGACGAATGTTCGATGCCGGTGCCTGTCCGTTGCCGGCGGCTGGTGCGGAATTCGAGGTTGCGGGCGATGGTGTCGTCGAGCGCGCCGGACGCGTCGGTGATCATCGTCGGCGCAAAATGCGAACGGAAACCCTCGCCGACCCGGAAGGCTGGTGTGTAGAGCGGGCCGAGCGGCTGTGTCGTCGTCACATAGGTGAGATTTTCGTCGCTTCCCGAGCGCGTCGGCAGGCCGTGGCGATGCAGGACCGAAGGAAGCGCGAGGCGCAGGCTGTTGGCCAGCAGGTGGATCATCTGCCGCCCGGAAAGCGAGTGGCGGTAGTTGCGGTAGAACCCCAGGCAATGGCGCAGGATACGGGCGCGGTTGCCGTCGAGGCGCGACAACTTGCGGGCAAAGAGGGCCACGTCCTCAAGACCATCGAGCGGACGGGTCATCAGGGTGAAGCCATCCATGTCGCGCAGCTTGGCCGAGGGCAGGAAGCGTTCGTCGGCGACGCACTCGTCGAAGAGCGGCGTGCCGAGCAGCGGGATCGTCAGGCTCAGGAACGCCGGCAGAGGCATCGTGGTTTCGCCGGTGATGAAGGCGAGCTCCTCCTGCATAGCCTCGATCGTCTGCGACGACGGATCGAACATCAAGCCATACTGGAAGGCGACGCCGGCGTTGAGGCAGGTCTGGATCGCCTCCAGTTGCGGCACCACCAGGTTCTGCTTTTTCTGGTAGCGTTTCAGTTGCGCTTCGTTCAGCGTTTCGACGCCGCTGAAAAGGCCGAGACAGCCGGCCGCCCGCACGGCTTCCAGATTGGCGGGATCGCGGAAGAAGTCGCCGGTGACGAGCGCAATCCAGCCCTGAAACAGCCCCTCCCGCCACAGCGATCGGATCACTTCGAGCTTGTCATAGAAGACGTCCTTGCTGTTGCCGTAGAAGTTGTTGTCGATGAACAGCACGTATTTCTTCGGCGGGGCGTTGCGCAGCTGCGCCTCGATATAGGCGGGGTCGTAGCTGTGATAGCGTCTGCCTTCGGCGGTTAGCGCACAGAAGCTGCACTTGAAATTGCAGTAGCGGCTCGTCTCGATGTAGCTGACCGGACCGCGCCAATTGGCAAGGTCGAAGCGCGGCAGTGTCGTCTCGGAGACGGCCCATTCGCCAAACACCTCCCTGATGACCGCCTGCATCTCCTCGACGTCACCGTCGCAGGCGTAGTCGAAGGTTTCGGCGCTCGAAACCGGTAGATTGCGCACGACCGGCCCGCCCGCGACGACGACGCAACCGGGTGACTTGGTGCGGGCATAGGCCGTCAGGTGCTGCATCCGGTCGAAGGCTGCGGTCACGCCCGTCAACACCAGCATGTCGAGGTCGGCAAAGGCTGCCTCGTCGACGAGCGGTCCGTCATGGAATTCGCTGTAGGCGCGAAGGTCCACGCGGTCGCGGGCAAAGGCGCCCGCCAGGAACAGGTGGCCGGTTCCCTGGGGGATGAAGTCGGGGCGGCCCCTGGGGTTCCGGGTTTCGTCGAAATGGGCTAGCACGATCAGGATGCGGGGAGGACTGGGACGGTTCATGCGCGGCTCCCCTGAGATCTGGCAAACTGGACATGCGGCGTTTGGTCGGTTTGGCCAAGCGGAAGAACCTCGCACCACGTGGCCCGGCGCAGCGAAAACATCGTCTCGAACGCCTGGCGCGCTTCGGCGTCTCTCGGTCCGGCGGCATGCTGCAGGGCGGCAAGCGCGACGGCCGGCATCTCCAGCCGGATCGCCTCCGCGAGGGCATACTGGGTGACGCGCTCGGCGCGGCGTTGTTGGCCGCGGCGCAGATGCAGGGTCGCTTCGCCGAGCGCTGCCACCGGTCGGCCGATCGGGTAAACCCGCGCAAAGCGCTCGAGTTTTCTAAGGACGAGCTGTGCGGCCAGCAGGTCGCCTCCGTCAGGGTCGCTGGCGACATCGAAGAGACGGGCGAGCGCCGGTAGCGTTCGCGTCTTCATCGCCGGGTTGAGCGTCTCGCACCAGGAAAGCGCGCGCTCGAGCCAGCTTGCGGCCTCCGTGCTGTTGCCCCGTCGCCGGGCGGCCTCGCTCAGAAGCGATGCGCCTTCGATCGAATGGACGAGTTCCAGCCCGTCACCCTTTTCGCGAAGGATCTGTTCGAGTTCGTCGAGGTCGGTGTCGATCGCGTTCCAGCGGCCAAGTGCTGCGTGGCCCCTGAGACGGCCGAGCAGGCCGCAGCCGAGCACCTGCATGTCCCCGCGCCGGCGCCCTTCCTCGCAGATCCGCTGCACGAGGATCTCCCAGGGCGCGATGCCCTCGAAGGCGGAGGTCAAAAGCCAAGGGCCGGAAATCGTCTCCAGCCCGACCGCCACTTCGCACCAGCGCCTCAGGTCGCCGACCGTCGCCGCATTGTTCAGGCCGGCCTCGAACGCCCGCTTGCCCGCGTGCCAATGACCGATGCCGATCTGGTACATGCCCGACAGTAAGTCGACCCGCACGCGCGTTCCCAACTGGTCGACGCGTTCGGAAAGTGCTGCCGCCAGCCGACTGTAGTGTTCGGCCTGGCTGTGCAGCGGGATCACGCCGCATATGGCGCCGAGGCTGGCATAATTGGCGGCGGTCGTCGGAGAGACGTATTTGTTTCTTTCGGCAAGGTTCGTCGCCCTCAGCGTCGCATGGATCAGCCGCAGCTTCTCGCTGGTGAAGTAATAGATCCGCGTCAGGTCCTCATGCGCCTTCGCCGCAAGCAGGAAGGGATCGGACGGCGATCGCGAGATTTCGCGCTTCAGGATCCAGTCCGCGTCGCGGTGGATGGTGCGCCGCCACACTTGTTCGGCGAGATCGAGTACGAGATGCAGCGCGAGGCCGGCAGAGGTGCGCGGCAGCGGCAGGCCGGAAAGCCGCAGGCCTTCCTCATAGGCATGGCGGGCCGCTTCGGCGCGGCCAAGATTGAGGCTGGCTTCGCCGAGCAGGAAGCAGGCGGCCGCCCGTCTTGCCGGTAGAATGGTGATCGAAAGGTCGCGCGCTGTCTTGAAGAAGCGCTCGATCAGATCGACGACGGCGGCGTTGTCGAACTGGCGCAGCCGCAGTTCGGCAACGCGGTCCAGATAGTTGAAGGCCTGCGCGGCGTCGCCTGCGCGCTCCCAGTGGCTGAGCACGCGCGGCAGGTTTTCCGCATTGTCCGGCTGCCCGCCTTCCTCCATCGCCTTGGCGATCGCGCGATGCGCTTCATGGCGCTGTTCCGACAGCAGGCTTTCGTAGATCGCCTGGCGGATGACGGCATGGCTGAACATGAACCGGCCCGGGCGGTCGTCGGCGGGCTTGATCAGATGCGCCGCCCGCAGCCGCTCGATGCTCGCCTCGATGTCCAGTGCCGTCTTCCTGATCGGCGGCAGCGCGCCAAGCTCGGCAAGCGAGAAGGTCGCGCCCATGGCGCTTGCGATCTTCAGGAGAACCTGCAGCTCCGCCGGAAGCTGGTCGGTCCGGGCAATCACGGTAACCTTGGCGGTATTGAGCAGGGTCGCATCGTTCGAGCGGGGCTCGGAGAGCAGCGAGACGGCTGCGGCAGGCTCGGCCGCCTTGGGCAGCCGGCGCTCGCCGATCATCCGGCAGATTTCGCAAATCAGCAGCGGGTTTCCGGCCGACTGCGCATAGACCGCCTCGCCGAAGCCGTCGGCGGGCGAGTTGCTGCCGATTGATGCGCGAACGAGCGCGATCGTACCCTCGAAGTCGAGCGGCAAAAGATCGAGCGTCTGGGCGCCGTTGTGGTGCAGGCCGGTCCACCGGGTCAGGTCTTCCTGCGTGCGGGTCGTCCGGGTCGATACGACCACCGGCACGGGTGCCGCCCCTGAAACCAGCCGCCCGAGCAGCTGGCCGGACGCCTCGTCGAGCCAGTGCACATCTTCGAGCACGACGAAGCCCTGTCCCCCGGCGAGACTGTCGGCCATGAGCTCGCTCAGCAGCTCGCGCAGCCGATGGGAGCGCCCGTCGCCGGACATGGCCCGGGTCTCCGGCGTGTCCGGCAAAGTGAGGTTGATGGCATCGTTGAGCAGCGGCGCGAGGGAAGCAAGCTCCGGTCTTTCCGCAAAGAAGAGCGCCACCTGGTCCGTGGCCTCGGCGCCGCGCAGATCGCCGATACCGAGCAGGTCGCGGATAACCCCACGCCAGGCGAAATAGGGGACGTCGCTTTCGATGTCGTCGGCATTGCCGACGAGCACGCGGTTGCCGCGGTCGCGACAGCGCTCGACGAAGGCGCGCAGAAGGGCCGACTTCCCGACGCCGGAATCGCCCTTGACGATCATGATGCCGGACTGCCCCCTGGGCGCGCTTTCGAGATAGGCGGAAAGGGCCGTCATTTCGGCCGCACGGTTGAGGAGTGCCGGTGACTTGGTGTCGATCGTTGCGACCGTCTCGGCAATCGGCGCGAAGGCAGACACGCCGCCGCGCACGCCCGGTATGGCCAGCGACCACGGTCCGGAGAAGGCGATCTGGCTGGCCGTCTCCTTTGCCGTCGCCTGGTCGACAAGGATGCGCCCGGCGGCAACGCTTGCCAGGCGCGCGGCCATGTTCACGGCGGCGCCGACCACCGTGTAGTCCGCGCGGTGGCTGGCGCCGAGCGCGCCACAGAAGCTTTCGCCGGTGGAGATGCCGGCCGAAAGGCCGATATCGGGATCGTCGAGCTCGCCTGAAAGACGCAGCGCCGCAACGATCGCGCGGCGCGCATTGTCGGCATGTTTGGGGCCGGGCAGACCGAAGACCGCGAAGATCTCGAGACTGTTTGCGTGAAGGGCCGTATGGAGGATTTCCCCGCCGGTGCGGCCGACAACGGCGATCGACCGTGCAACGAGCTGGTTCAGCCGATCGAGATCTTTCTCGAGGTCCGGGCCAACGATATGCACGAACAGGGCCGTAATGGTTCTCAGGTCCGCCAGCCACTCCGAAAGCGGCGATAGAAGCCGACCGCGCAGCGAAAGCGGCAGGTAGGCTTCAAGCCGCTTGCTGGCGAAGCCCGAAAGGGGGTGGGGCTGCCCGGTTGCGGTCGAATAGGGATCGATGCGTTCGAGGCGGGCGGTGCCCTCCCGGCCGGGCCGGCCGGTTGCCCGCTTGCCGATCAGCTGCCACACGGCGTCGGAGACGAGAATTTCGCCGGCATCGCTCAAAAGGCCGCAATGGTCCGCCTGCGCCAGGCAGTCGCCGCCGACGATCAGCCAGCGCTGGTCGATGCGGGGAACGAGGTGCAGCAGGGTGATGGTGCCGACGCCGACGGCGATGCGCAGCTGCAGCGCGTCCTCCGGCCCGCCCGGGCCGCCGATCTCTTCACGGATGCGGCCGGCACAATAGCAGCTGCGCCAGGCGGCCTGCTCCAGCTCGCTGTCGGAGGCAGCCTGCCAGCCGGCAAGCAGGCTGTCGCCGGCAAAGCTCAACACGGTGCCACCATGTTCCTCGATATGCCGGACGAGCGGCCCCATGTAGCCGTTGAGCAGCCGGCTCACCCGTTCGGCGCCGGCGGCGCGGTCGCTTTCGGACCATTTGGCGGTCAGGCGGGTAAAACCGGAGATGTCGGCGAACAGCAAGGCGCCGGGAAAGTCCTCGCGCGTCGGGCCAGCCGAATCCGTCGCCGCCGGGGCAGACCATCGAACCAGGGCTCCCGACAGGTAACGTTGGAATTCATTCTTGCCGGCGCCACCTACCACGCAAAATTCTCCCCAAGATTTTAGAGTAACATGCCTCCTTTCGCACTTAAAGGCCGCCCGTGTTGACCTATGGGTTTCCAGTAACGGCAAGTAAATATCTGTTCCACGCCGCTTGCGAACGGAGTAATGTTTGCCCGATTGTTCGAGGGGGTCTCGCAACAGGAGGGGATGATGGGGGTCGACTGGGCTGGTCCGGTCGCCGCCGTGACACGCCGCAATGTCTTGCGGCTGTTCTCGGCAGGCGTGATGGCGAATGTGCTTTCCGGGTGTCGACACGACTGGCCACCGGCCGCGGCCTGCGAGCTTCCTTACCCGATCGTCGACGTTCACTGCCATTTCTTCAACGCGGCCGATGTGCCCGTGGAAGGGCTGGTGCGCTATGTGGCGCTGCGGGAGAAACTGCCGGAAGCAAAACTCTCCGCCGATCCGCTGCAGTCGAAGCGTCTGGAAAACGCCCTGGTGGTTTTCCTCGTGACGGCCCTTGGCGACGTCGCGCCCAAGGCCAAGGCTGAGGACGCTATTCTCAAGAAGCGGGTGCCGCGCCCCTCCGACGCCGAGTTCGAGCGGCAGAAGGACGAGCAGTTGCGCATCGCCGTCAAGCAACTGGTCGCGCTAGCCGGCGAGCAGCGCGCATCGTTGACCGCACGAAGCGGCGCCGAAACGCCGGATTATCAAGGCCTGCTGGAACAGATCGGCGGCACCCCCGGCCTGCCGCAGGGCTTGCAGCGGCGCTCCGGCAGCGTGGAGGAGACGGATGTCGATGCCCTGGCGTCGGCCGCCAAGGCCCACGAACAGATCGGCAACTACCTTTCCTTCGTGCGCCTCATGCAGGACTACCGCGAAAACCTGGCGGAAACCTATGCCCGGATCTTCGCGTCGAAATGCCGGTTTTCCATGATCACGCCGAGCATCCTCGATTTCGAGAAGTCGATCGGCGGCAGGGCATCGCCGCAGCACGACCAGATCGACGTGATGGACGAGATCCAGCAGCTGGTGATCAAGCGGCACGGCATCCACATGCACAGCTTCGTCGGCTTCGATCCGCACCGGGAGGCGCAGAAGCGTGGCTCGTCGCTGGAAAACGTCCGCTACGCGATCATGGAAAAGGGCTTCATCGGCGTGAAGATCTACCCGCCGATGGGCTTCAAGGCATGGGGCAATGCGGATCCGGCGATCGATGCGGCGCTGAAGCGGCTCTACGACTGGTGCCGCGACAACAGCGTGCCGATCATGGCGCATGCGGAAAACAGCATCGGCGCCGGCTGCGGCTATGGCAATATGGCGAGCCCCGCCTACTGGAAGAAGCTGCTCGACACCAACCGTTACAATGACTTGCGGATCAATCTGGCGCATTTCGGCGCTTTCGATGAAGTCATTCGCCCAGGCGCACCGACGGGGGTCATGGTGTCCTGCGCCCAGGACAAATTCTCCGGTCCGCCGACCTGGGAGGACATCATTGGCAAGACGATCGGCCACGGGCGCCGGCCGAACCTGTTTGCCGACCTGAGCTACCTGAGCGAGCTCGTCACCGACAACACGCCCGGGCTGCACGAAAAAATCCGCGCGCTGCTCGACAAGTGGCTGCGGGACTACGATCCCGATGCGCGCCATCTGATGTTCGGCACCGACTGGTCGATGATGGCGCTGGAGAAGGACTACAACGCCTACGTCCCGCGGATTGCCCAGCAACTGAAGGAGGCCAATGTCAGCGAGGAGGACCAGCAGAACATCTTCTGGAAGAACGCCTCCCGTTACCTCGGCCTCGACCGGCCGGGGCCGACCCGCCAGCGGCTCGCCACCTATTGTCGCAAGCGTGGCCTGGACGCCTCCTGGCTCTCGCAGCTGGAGATCGCCTGACCGCGGAGACTGCTACCCGCGGCCCGGCACGTGCCTATCGCCACGGTGCGGTTCTGGCGATCCAGTCGCGCGTCCGGCCTTCCGGGTCGGCATTGCGGGTGATGTCGGTAACGACGGCGGCGATGTCGGCGCCGTGCTCGAAGACGCCGGCGATCCGCTCGACGTTGAGGCCGCCGATGGCGACCAGCGGCAGCAACCCGACACGGTTCCGCCAGGCGGCAAGGCGCGGCAGTCCCTGCGGCGCCCACTTCATAGCCTTGAGAATGGTCGGATAAACCGGTCCGAGCGCGACATAGTCGGGCTTGGCAGCAAGTGCTGTCTCCAGTTCCGTCTCGTCATGGGTGCTGAGTCCGAGCTTCAGGCCGGCGGCGCGGATTGCAGCAAGGTCGGCCTCCGCCAGGTCCTCCTGGCCGAGATGGACGAAGTCGCAGCCTTCCGCGATCGCCAGTTGCCAGTAGTCGTTGACGATGAGCTGGCAGCCCTGCTCGTCGCAAACGGCCTTGGCCGCGCGGATCTCGCGGCGGATCTCCGCTTCCGTACGATCCTTGACGCGTAGCTGCACCAGCTTGACGCCGAGCGGCACCAGCCGCTCGATCCAATCCGCGCTGTCGACGATGAGATAGAAGGGGTCAAGTTTCACGCAAACACCGCCTTTCCGATGACGGGGGTGGAAGGGACGGCAAAATCGCGCGGTTCGAGCATGCCCGCCTCGAAGGCCTGCCGGCCGGCATCGATCGCGCCCGCGAAGGCAGCGGCCATCAGTGCGGGCTTGGCGGCGCCGGCGACGGCGGTGTTGAGCAGGACGGCGTCGTAGCCGAACTCCATCACCGTCGTTGCGTGCGAGGGCCGGCCGATGCCGGCATCGACGATCAGCGGCACATCGGGAAAGTTGGCCCGCACTGCCCTGAGCGCCTGGATGTTCTGCGGCCCCATGGCGCTGCCGATCGGCGCGCACCAGGGCATCAGCACCTTGCAGCCGGCTTCCACGAGCCGTTCGGCAACCACGAGATCATCCGTGGTGTAGGGAAAGACTTCGAACCCTTCGGCCGAGAGGATGCGCGCCGCCTCGACCAGGCCGAAGACATCGGGCTGCAGCGTATCGTGGTGGCCGATCACTTCGAGTTTCAGCCAGTTGGTGCCGAAGACCTCGCGCGCCATCTTGGCCGTCAGCACCGCCTCTGACACCGAGTGGCAGCCGGCGGTGTTCGGCAGCACGTGCACGCCGAGCGCCCGGATCAGTTCGAAGAAGGCGCCGCCCTGGCGGCCTCCGGCGGTTTCGCGCCGGAGCGAGACCGTGACGATCTCAGTGCCTGACGATCGCACCGCATCTTCCAGAACGGCGGGGGAGGGGTAGCGGGCGGTGCCGAGCAGCAACCGTGAGCGCAGGTCCTGTCCATAAAGCGTCAGCATGTCTCAGCCTCCTTTCATCGGCGAGAGAATTTCGATCCGGTCCCGGTCGCTGAGCGCATGACCCGAACGGTCGGCCCGGTGCACCAGTTCGCCGTTGACGGCGGTGGCGAGCCAGTCGCCTTCGAAATCAAGGGCGGCCAGAAGCTCGGTGAGGGTGGTGACGGCGAGGTCGTGATCCTCGCCATTGACGGTCAGTCTCATGCGGCATCTCCCTTCAGGT
This sequence comes from Ensifer sp. ENS06, assembly GCF_014852205.1. Lineage (NCBI taxonomy): Bacteria > Pseudomonadati > Pseudomonadota > Alphaproteobacteria > Hyphomicrobiales > Rhizobiaceae > Ensifer > Ensifer sp. ENS06. The sequence continues at coordinate 439,037 of NZ_JACVBC010000003.1, forward strand.
CCTGCGCAAGCGCGAGGTCGGCTGCTTCCGCCGCCAGGGCCGGCGAAAGCAGGAAGCCATGGCGGTAAAGTCCGTTGATCGTGATGGTCTGCCCGGTGCGCAGGGCGCGCGGCAGGTTGTTGGCGAAGGCGGGGCGGACGCCGGCGCCGGTTTCGACGAGGCGCGCTTCGCCGAAGGCCGGATGCAGCGCATAGGCGGCGTTCAGCAGTTCCATGAGGGAGCGGGCGGTGATCGGTCCGCCGTCATCCGTCTCGATCATCGTAGCCCCGCACATGAAGAGGCCGCCGCCGCGCGGCACGATGTAGAGCGGGATGCGGGGATGAATGAGCCTGACCGGCCGCGACAGTTCCACGTCGCTTGTCTGCAGGTAGAGCATTTCACCGCGCACGCCCCGCAGGCCCCGCGTTTCGCCGATGCGTGCCGCGCCGGCGCAGTCGGCGACGAGATCGTGGTGGCCATCGTCGCTCGTCTCATCGAGGAAGGTGACGCCGTGATCGACAAGCTTCTGCCGCAACCGGCTCAGCGCCCGGCGCGGGTCGAGATGCGCCTCACCGGGAAAAAACAGCGCCTCGCGGAAACGTCCGGCAAGCGCCGGTTCCAGCCGTTCGATCGCGGCGGCGTCGAGCCATTCGAAGCCGGAGGTGCGTGAGGCAAAGCGCTTGAGTTCGCCCGCATCCCGTGGCGGGGCGACGACAAGCGTGCCGTTTCGGGAAACCTCGCCCGGCAGGGCGTCGTCCCACCAGTCGATGGCGCCGATGCCCTTCGTCAGCACCACCTCTTCGGCGCTCTCGCGTTCGCACCAGGGTGCCAGCATGCCGCCGGCAAACCAGGAGGCCGCGCCGGCAAAGCCTGGTTTTTGCTCGACAACCGTCACCGCGACACCGCGGGCGCTAAGTTCATGCGCCAGACAGAGCCCTGCGACGCCGGCACCTTTGACGAGGATCCGCATGGCTCAGTGTTCCCGAGAGGCGTGGGCGGGCCGTCGTGAGGGAAGCGGGATGGTGTTGGCGGTGTGCATGCCGAGGCTCCGATTGTGGAGACCCAGTTCGCGAGCGAAGGAAGGGGAAGGACGCCTTGCCGTTGAATGGTCGCGTGAACGCGACGTTTGCGGCAGCGATGTCTGCACCGTCCCTACGCCAGTATGAACTGGATCAGGTTCAACGGGTCACTGCGCCGCGCAAACCGCATAGCAGAATCTCAGCCCCTTGGCGGGACACCCCTGGTGAATGCTCCAAGCTGACCGTTCGGGGCGGTTTTTGTCAAGAGCCAGCATTCGTGTGCGATGTGATCTCATCTGCCGAGAAAATTATCTATAATTTTGCGACGAGAAAGCGGAAGCGTTGGCGGCGTGCTGAGGGGAGGAGTGTCAGGCGGGCAGAGCGGGTCGAAAAATACCGGAGAAGCCCGGGCTCGTCCTTGTTTCTCGGGTGCGGTACGCCCGATTTCGGAAATGGGAGATGCGACCGATTGATTGGTGATTGTTGTCCCGTGTCGGCGGTTTCCAGATTCGTTCACGGTCAAAAATACAACCATAAGGGTATGTACGAACAGAAACTCTCCATCTGGGTGCTTGCGAACTTTGTTGGTCGATAAAATTATAGATAATATTAGATTCTATCTATTTCGCGTTTGCGATGACCTGGAGGACGAGCCGAAATGCTGGACGGAACCCTATCAACTGGCGCTAATTTTACCCCGGGCGACGCGGGCGAATCCCGCTGGACCCAAGCGGAAGCTGAAAAAATCTATAATTTGCCGTTCAACGATTTGCTCTACCGCGCACACACGGTCCATCGTGCGCAGTTCGATCCCAACGCCATCCAGATGAGCCGGCTGCTCTCGATCAAGACCGGAGGCTGCGCCGAGGATTGCGGCTATTGCAGCCAGTCCGCCCACTATCCGACCGGGCTCAAGGCATCGAAGCTGATGGAGGTCGAGCGTGTGCTTGCCGAGGCGCGACAGGCGCGCGACGGCGGTGCGACGCGCTATTGCATGGGGGCCGCCTGGCGCAGCCCGAAGGACCGCGACATGGACGCGATCGTCGCCATGATCGGCGGTGTGCGGGCGCTTGGCATGGAAACCTGCATGACGCTCGGGATGCTGACGCCGGCCCAGTCCGTGCGGCTCGCCGAGGCCGGGCTCGACTACTACAACCACAATGTCGATACCTCCGAACGCTTCTACGGCGAGATCATCACCACCCGCAGCTTTGCCGACCGGCTGGAGACGCTCGCGAATGTCCGCGACGCCGGCATCAAGGTCTGCGCCGGTGGCATTCTCGGCATGGGCGAAACCGCCGACGACCGGATCTCCATGCTGGTGACGCTCGCCAATCTGCCGGTGCCGCCCGAAAGCGTGCCGATCAACATGCTGATCCCGATCCCGGGCTCGAAGCTGGCCGATGCAGTGCCCGTCGATCCGATCGATTTCGTCCGCACCATCGCGCTTGCCCGCATCCTGATGCCGCTATCGCATGTCCGGCTCTCGGCCGGCCGGACCGACATGAGCGACGAGACGCAGGCGCTCTGTTTCTTCGCCGGCGCCAATTCGATCTTTGTCGGCGGAACCCTGCTGACCGCCGACAATCCCGGCGAGGACCATGATGCGGCGCTCTTCCGACGCCTGGGGTTGAAGCCGATGGCTCCGGTGGCAAGGCAGGATGCGGCCGAATGACCCTGGGTCTGTTTGCGCGCTATGAGAAGACGCTGGAGGGCCTTGATCGCAAGGGCCGCCGGCGCGCACTTGCCACCGCTGGCGGCCTGGATTTTACCTCGAACGACTACCTGGCGCTCGCCGCTTCGACGCGGCTGAAGGCGGCGATAACGAGTGCCATCGCGCGCGGCGTGCCGGTCGGTTCCGGCGGCTCACGGCTGTTGCGCGGCAATCACGAAGAACACGAGGCGCTTGAGGCGGAAGCGGCCACCTTCTTCGGCGCGGAACGAATGCTCTTCTTCGGCAGCGGCTATGCCGCCAATGCTGCCCTGTTTTCGACGCTGCCGCAGCGCGACGACCTCATCGTCCACGATGCCCTGATCCATGCGAGCGCCCATGAAGGCATCGCTGCGAGCAAGGCCGATTCGGTTGCGGCAGCGCACAACGATATCGACGCCTTTGCCGATGCGATCGGCCAATGGCGCTGCGCCGGCGGCACAGGGCGCCCGTGGATTGCCGTCGAAAGCCTCTATTCGATGGATGGCGATCGGGCGCCGCTCGCTGACCTCTTAGCGCTTGCCGCGCAGCATGACGGCTTTCTCGTCATCGACGAGGCGCACGCGACCGGCGTCTTCGGGCCGGAAGGTCGCGGTCTCGCCGCTGAGCTGGAGGACCGGGAGAACGTCGTCATGCTGCATACTTGCGGCAAGGCGCTCGGTGTTTCCGGCGCACTGGTCGGAGCAAGCGCCGTGCTTTGCGATTATATCGTCAACCGCGCCCGCAATTTCATCTATTCGACTGCGCCCTCGCCACTCATCGCGGCCGCGGTGCGTGAAGCACTCGCCGCCCTCGTCGACGAGCCGGAACGCCGCGCCGCATTCGACGGCCTCAGGTCTTTCGCCAACCGGGCGCTCGCCGAGGTGCTCGGCATCGAAGGCAGCGGCTCGCAGATCCTGCCCATCCCGATCGGTGATAACGGCCGAGCGGTCCGCATCGCCGCCCGTATGCGCGCCGAGGGTTACGATGTCAGGGCAATCCGCCCGCCGACGGTGCCGGAAGGCACCGCGCGTCTTCGGATCGCCATCACCCTCAACGTCGACCGGGCCGCAATCGTGCAGATGCTGCAGCAGTTGAAGATCGCGATCGCGAAGGAGCGGCCATGAAAACCCGTATTGTGGTCACCGGTACCGATACCGGCATCGGCAAGACCATCTTTTCCGCAGCCCTCACCGATGCGCTCGACGGTTGCTACTGGAAGCCTGTGCAGTCAGGGCTCGACGAAGAAACCGACAGCGAAACCGTCGCCCGGCTTGGCTGGTTGTCGTCTGACCGCGTCCTGCCCGAAGCCTACAGGCTCGCAACACCGGCATCGCCGCACCTGTCAGCACGGATCGACGGCGTCACCATCGACCCGGAGCATCTTTCCCCGCAGGCGGTGGAACGACCGCTGGTGATCGAAGGCGCAGGCGGGCTTCTGGTGCCGCTGACGGAGCACACGGTCTTTGCGGATGTCTTTGCGCGCTGGCTGATCCCGGTGGTTGTCTGCGCTCGCACCGGGCTCGGCACGATCAACCACACCCTCTTGTCGCTCGAAGCGCTGCGCCGCCGCGCCATTCCCGTTCTCGGCGTCGCCTTCATCGGCGACGCGCAGGAGGACAGCGAAGCGATCATCGCGCGCCTTGGCGGGGTGCGCCGGCTCGGGCGGCTGCCGCGGCTCGACCCGCTGACGCCCGACCGCCTACGCCACGCCTTCGCCGAGAATTTCAACATCGCCGATTTTCGAGGGATGCCGGCATGAAGAGCTCCGCCGTCTGGTATCCCTTCACCCAGCATGCCCTCGAACCGGCGATGCGCCGCATCGTCGGCACCGAAGGAGCGTATCTCGTCGACGAAGATGGCGCGTCGATCCTCGATGCGATTTCGTCCTGGTGGGTTATCACCTACGGCCACCGTCACCCCACGATCATGGAGGCGATCCGCAGGGCTACGGAGACCTACGACCAGATCATCTTCGCCGAATATACTCACGCACCGGCGGAAGACCTGGCGCGCGGGCTGATCGAGATCGCACCGCCCGGGCTCTCCCATGTGTTTTATTCCGATAGCGGTTCGACTGCGGTCGAGGTCGCGCTGAAGATGGCGCTCGGGTTCTTCCACAACAGCGGCCAGCCGCGGAGCCGGATCTGTGTGCTGGAGCATGGCTATCACGGCGACACGATCGGCACGATGTCGGCCGGCGAAAGAGGCGTCTTCAATGCCGCCTACGCGCCGCTGCTCTTCGCCGTCGATCGCCTGCCCTTTCCGGAGCCGGGCCGGGAGCAGGCAACGCTCGACGCCTTCGAACAGGCTTGCGCTTCCGGCGAGGTTGCCGCCCTGTTGATCGAGCCCCTGCTGCTTGGCGCCGGTGGCATGAAGACCTATCCGGCTTCCGTGCTGTCCGAGCTGAAACGCATTGCCGAACGGCATGGCAGCCTGCTGATCGCCGACGAGGTGATGACCGGTTGGGGGCGGACGGGCAGCCTGTTTGCCTGCGAGCAGGCCGGGATCGCGCCCGATATTCTCTGCACCTCGAAGGGGCTGACCGGCGGCGCGCTTCCTCTGGCCGCGACGCTTTGCACCTCGGAGATCTTCGAGGCGCATCTTTCGGTCGACCGACGCAAGACCTTCTTCCATTCGAGTTCCTACACGGCCAACCCGATCGCCTGTGCCGCGGCACTTGCCAATCTCGCCGTCTGGAGACAGGAGCCGGTGGGCGCGCGTATCGAAACCTTGGTCGCGCGCCAGCGTCGACATCTGGCGCGCTTCGCCGACGATCCTCGCTTCGTCGACGTTCGCCAAATCGGCACCATTACAGCCCTCGACCTCACGGTGCCGTCCGGCGGCTATCTCGCCGAGGTCGGCCCGCAGCTCAGGGCGTTTTTCCGCAAGCGTGGTTTGCTGATCCGTCCGCTCGGCAACGTCATCTACCTGATGCCGCCCTATTGCGTCACCGATGCCGATCTCGGGCGGGCCTATGACGCGATCGACGAGGCGGCGTCGCTCTTCGGGGCAGGGCAGCTATGAGGCTCGTTCGCTCATCCCGGATCGTCGGTTTCGGCCATGCGGTGCCGGAGCGGCGTGTCGCCAACGGCGAAATCGAGACGACGCTCGGGCTTGAGCCCGGCTGGATCGAGCGCCGCACCGGCATTCGCGAGCGGCGCTGGGCCGCGTCTGAAGACACGCTGTCGGGGCTTGCGGCAAAGGCGGGCGCAATGGCGCTCGAAGATGCCCGCACCCCGGCCGCCAATATCGCCCTGGTCCTGCTTGCGACCTCGACGCCCGATCACCTGCTGCCGCCTTCAGCACCCCTGCTCGCCCATCGTCTCGGCCTTTCCAACGCTGGTGCGATCGACCTTGCCGGCGCCTGCTCGGGTTTCCTCTACGCGCTGACGCTTGCCGATGGTTTCGCGCGGGCTCAGGGAAAGCCGGTGCTGGTGGTGGCGGCCAACATCTTGAGCCGCAGGATCAATCTGGCCGAGCGGGCGAGCGCCGTGCTCTTTGCCGATGCGGCCGGCGCCGTCGTCGTCGCGCCGTCCGATGACCCGCAAACCGGCCTCGTCGGCGTTGACCTCGCCGCCGACGGCAGTCGCTACGATCTGATCTCGATTGCCGCCGGCGGCAGCAACAGGCCGTTTTCCGCCGACACCAGGCCCGAGGATCTGCTGATGACAATGCGTGACGGGCGCGAGATGTTCGCGCAGGCGGTGGAGATGATGACGGCCTGTGCCGTGAACGCCATGGGCGCCGCCGGCTGCGTGGCCCCGGACATCAGCCGCTTCGTGCCGCATCAGGCCAATGCCCGCATTTTCGACGCCGTCTGCGATCGTCTCGGCATCGCGCCGTCGAAAACGGTGCGCACGATCTCGGACTACGGCAATTCGTCGGCCGCGACCATCCCGCTGTCGCTATCGCTGGCGCACCGAGAAAAACCCTTCGTCTCCGGCGAAAAGCTGTTGCTGACGGCGGCCGGCGCGGGGCTTGCGGGAGGGGCGGCAGTGCTCGCGATCTGATGACGCGTCGACGGCAGCCACGCCGCGTAACCTGGGGCGCGCGCCGTGATGTCAGGGTGTTGAGGGCGCGGCGCAAGAGCCGCGTTTCATCAGCATTGGCTGCAGCTTGTATTCCTCCTGCAGCGCATGGCTGCCGAGCACGCCTTCGAGTGCCAGCCGGGCGATCTCGTCGATCGGCTGGCGAATGGTGGTGAGCCGCGGCAGCACCAGCGAAGCCAGAGGAATGTCGTCGAAGCCGACGATCGAAAGGTCGTTCGGGACCCGAAGCCCCATGTCGTCGGCGGCGCGCAGCAAGCCGATTGCCTGCTGGTCGCTGGCGGTGGCGATCGCAGTCGGGCGACTTGCTACGGGTTGCGTCAGCAGCTGCTTACCAAGTTCTTCACCTGAGCGGTAGTCGAAGTGCCCCTCGACGATCTGCGGCGGAACGTAGTCGCCTGGGTGGCTTTTCTGGAATTCCTCGAGCCGTTGAACGAAACCGCCGCGGCGCTCGCCGGAGACTTCGGTCGTGCCCGGACCGCTGATATAGCCAAGCCGACGATGGCCGAGCGAAAGCAGGTGGTCCGCGGCGAGATAACCGCCCTGACGATTGTCGACGGAGACGAGCGCATGGCCGCTCAAGGGCCGGTCGACGGTCACCGTGCGCGTGCGCGACGCCAATCCATCGGCGAGGCTGTTGCTGACGGGAACGAGGATCAGCCCGGCCGGCAACCGTCCGAGCAGGGTTTCAATTTGCTGCTTCTCGGCGTCCGGGTCGTCATGGGTGTTGGCAAGCAGCACCGAGTAGCCTTCGGCGGAAGCCAACATCTCCACCTGTTTGGCAAGCTCGGCAAAGAAGGGGTTGGTGATGTCAGGCACGACGAGGCCGATAATGTCGGTCTTGGCGAGCCGGAGGCTGCGACCGAGAATGTTCGGTCGGTAGCCGATCGCGTCGATCGTTGCTTCGACCTTCGCCCTGATGTCCTCGCTCACCGTCTTGTTCTTGGCAAGCACACGCGAAACCGTGCCGACGGACACCCCGGCGCGCTGGGCAACATCCTTGATCGTCGGGTTCAAACGGTCGGCTCCCTGTCACGTTCGCTGCATCGATCAGGAGGGAAAAATCATGCAACGGATCAAAGTCTTACGCCAGCAACCGCGGATCCGCCCGACGGCAGCTGGCCTTCCTCTTAGATCAGAGAATGCCGCGAACCGGTAGCGGCTTCCAGCATAAATTTCTCAGTGATGAAACGTTTCATATTGACAGTGATACCGCCTTTCTATCTTCTAAAGGTCGAAGCGGGCCACGCATGTTCATGTGATGAAACGTTTCATTGATGGTTGGAGGACCATCTTTTCACCGGAGGAGAACCCATGAAATTTTCCCTGTATGCGTCTATCGTCGCACTTACCGTTGCCACCGCATTGCCGACACTTGCCATGGCTGCCGATAAACCCGTCGTCGGCCTCGTCATGAAGTCGCTTGCAAACGACTTCTTCAAGAACATGCTGGAAGGCGCCGAAGCACATGCGCAGAAGCGTGGCGACTACGAGCTTAAAGCCATCGGCATGCAGAACGAGACCGACTTCGAGAGCCAGCTGAATGGCGTCGAGAACTTCATTACCCAGGGCGTCGATGCGATCGTGATTGCGCCGGCCGACTCCCGCGCAATGGTCGCGCCGCTGAAGAAGGCGATGGATGCGGGTATTGTCGTCATCAATTTCGACGTTTCGCTCGACGAGCAGGCAAAGAAGGATGCCGGTGTCGATCTGGCCTTCGTCGGCCCTGACAATCGAGGCGGCGCCAAAATGGTCGGTGATGCGCTCGCCAAGGATCTCGGCGCCGGCGGTAAGGTCGTGATCCTCGAGGGCAATCCGGGCGCCGACAATGCAGCGCAGCGCAAGCTCGGTTTCGAGGATGCGATTGCGGCGGGCAAGCTCGATCTCCTCGATTCTCGGACGGCGCATTGGGAAACGGAAGAGGCCAATTCCGTCTTCTCGACCATGCTGACGGCGCATCCCGATATCCAGGGTGTGCTCGCCGCCAACGATTCCATGGTGATCGGTGTCGTCAAGGCGCTCGACGCGGCTGGCAGAAACGACATCAAGGTCGTCGGCTTCGACAATGTGCCGGCGGTCGCCCCCATGCTGAAGGACGGCAAGCTTTTGGCGACGGTCGACCAGTTCGGTTCGCAGATGGCGGCGAACGCAATCGACAAGGCGCTCGAAGTCGTGGCCGGCGGGCCCAAGCTCGAAGGTTGGGTGAAGACCGACATCGAGCTCGTGACCAAGGACAACGTGAAATAGCTCTGAGGCCGCGCGTGCGCACCGGGCGCTGCCCGGTGCGCGTCGGCAAGGACAGCATCCGCCGCAGGCCAATGGTTTGCTTGCGCAATTGCTGCGTTTCAAAAGGGCCAGGTCATGATGAACACGCAAACCGTGCAGGCGGAAGCGGCTGGCGTCTCGATGCCGCCGGTTCTGGAACTGCACGATGTTAAGAAAGCCTTCGGGGGTACCAAGGCACTGAACGGCGTCAGCCTCTCCATTCAGCCGGGCGAAGTGCACGGCCTCATCGGCGAGAACGGTGCCGGCAAATCGACTTTGATCAAGGTTCTCTGCGGTATCGTCCGTCCGGACGAGGGCGCAATCAATCTTGCAGGCCGGGCCTATGCGCCGGCCACGCCCCGGGAGGCCAAGGCCAACGGTCTCCAGGTGGTGCACCAGGAATTCAACCTTCTGCCCCATCTGTCGGTGGCGGAGAACATCTTCATCGAGCATCTGCCGCGCAATGCGTTCGGCGTCGTCAGACGGCAGGAGATGCATGCCGGCGCACGAGCCGCACTCGACGCCATCGGCCTCAGCGACATCGACGTGCGCTGGCCGGTCGCGCGCCTCGGCATCGCCCACCGACAGTTGGTCGAGGTGGCGCGCGCGCTGATGACGGAAAGCCGTATTCTCATCCTCGACGAGCCGACGGCGACGCTGACGTCGCGCGAAACCGAGCGGCTGTTCAAGATCGTCAGCGACCTTCGCCGTCGCGGCGTCTCGATCGTTTTCGTGTCGCATCATCTCGACGAGGTCTTCCGCATCTGCGATCGGGTGACGGTGCTGCGCAACGGCGAGACGGTGTTCTCGCGGCCGATCGTCGAGACCAATCAGGACGAACTTGTGCGCGCCATGGTGGGCCGCAAGCTGCAGCAGCAGATGGCGAGCGAAGTGGTCTCGTTTGCTCGGCCGGCACAGGCGTTGTCGCTTGCCCGGTTTCGCCCGCCGCAATCGCCGCATGCCGAGGGCATTTCACTGCACCTGCACAAGGGCGAAATCCTGGGGATCGCCGGGCTTGTCGGCTCCGGCCGCACCGAGCTTCTGCGGGCGATCGCGGCCGCTCAACGGCCGCTCTCCGGTGAGCTCTTCCTTGAGGGGAAGCGCGCCTCCTTCCGCTCGCCGCGCGAGGCGATCAATGCCGGTATCGGCTTCGTGACCGAGGACCGGAAAGAGGAAGGCCTGATCCTCAACATGCCGATTTCGGCCAATGTCACGCTCGCGTCCCTCTCGGACGTCTCGCGTGCCGGCATCCTTGACAGGAAGGCGGAAATCGAAGTGACGGAACGGCTCGGCGCCGAGCTCAAGCTGAAATATGGCGGACCCGGCAAGAATGCCGCGACGCTCTCGGGCGGCAACCAGCAGAAGGTGGTGCTCGCCAAATGGCTGGCGCGCAATCCGAAGGTACTGCTGCTCGACGAGCCGACACGCGGCGTCGACGTCGGCGCCAAGGCCGAGATTTATGCCCTGATCCGCCAGTTCGCTGAACGTGGCTTGGCGCTGTTGATCGTCTCGTCGGAGCTGCCGGAACTGATGACCCTGTCGGACCGCATCCTCGTGATGTCGCAGCACCGTGTCGTCGGCGAGCTGTCGCGGCCGGAATTCTCCGAAGAACGTATTCTGCAATTTGCCTACCAGGGCGAGCAGCAACAGGCGAGGCAGTAAGATGCAAGCACTCGAAAAGACACAAGCCGGCGAAACCGTCCATGCGCGCCAGCTGCCGGGCTGGTCGCCAAAGGTGCTCCTGCGCGATGCCGGCATCGGCCTGGCGCTCCTGCTTTTGATCCTCTTCTTCTCGGTCTCGACCGACCACTTCCTGACGGCCAACAACATCTCCAACATCCTGACGCAGATCACCATCAACCTGATCCTCGCCGTCGGCATGACCTTCGTCATCCTGATCGGCGGCATTGATCTTTCCGTCGGCTCGATGCTGGCCTTCTGCGCCGTCGTCGGCGGCACGGTGTTGACGATACCCGATCGCTCGGTGTTCCAGGCCGTGGCGCTGGCAACGCTCGCCGCTGTCGGCACCGGCGTCGTCTGTGGCTTCCTGAATGGCTGGATCAGCGCCTTCTGGGGGCTGCCCTCCTTCATCGTCACGCTTGGCATGCTGAACATCGCCCGCGGTGCCGCGCTGCAGGTGACGGACGCACGCACGATCTATTCGTTTCCGCCGAGCTTCAACGCCTTCGGCTCGCAGATGATCTTCGGCATCCCCGTCGTCTTCCTGATCGCGCTGCTGCTCGTCGCGATCGCCTGGTTCGTACTGTCAAAGACGGTGTTCGGCCGGCTGCTCTATGGCATCGGCAACAACGAGGAGGCCGTGCGTCTCGCCGGCCATTCGCTGATGTTCTACAAAGTGGCGGCCTTCACGATTGCCGGTGCGCTCGTCGGCATCGCCGCCATGGTCTACATGGCCCGCCTTAACATCGCGAGCCCGATCATCGGCATCGGCTTCGAGCTGAACGCGATCGCCGCCGTCATCATCGGTGGCACGAGCCTCAACGGCGGCCGCGGCACGGTGATCGGCACCCTGCTCGGTGCCTGCATCACTGGGGTGCTTGCCAACGGCCTCATCCTGTTCGGGCTCAGCGATTTCATGCGGCAGATGATCACCGGTGTCGTCATCATCCTCGCCGTCATCATAGATAAATATCGCGAACGGCTGACCGGTATCTAAGACCGGGAGCCACGTGCGGACGGATCGCCGCCCGCCGCAATCGACGAAACGCGGTGAAGGACAAGGTGGTCGGGTCGATAGACCCGCCCGCGGGGATCTCTGCGGCCTGGTTTTCACGCAGAAGCAAATGGGGAAGGTTAGGCTGATGCTCAAGAACATCGATCCGGCGCTAAACGCCGACGTGCTGCATGCACTACGCTCAATGGGACATGGAGACCGGATCGCGATCGTTGACGCGAATTTTCCCGCTGACACGATCGCCCGCCACACCCGGCTCGGCCTACCGCTGCACATTGCGAATGTCTCGGCCGCGCGTGCGGTGCGCGCCATTCTTTCCGTCATGCCGCTCGACACGCCGCTGCAGCCCTCGGCGGCGCGGCTGACGCCGGACGGAGAGGCGGGCGAACTGCCGGACGTCCAGCGCGAGGTGCAGGCCGAGCTCGTGCGTGCGGATGGTATTCTTTCGAAGATGTATGCGATCGAGCGTTTCGCCTTCCACGAGGAAGCGAAGCGCGCCTATTGTATCATCGTGACGGGCGAGGCGCGCCGCTTCGGCAGCTTCCTCTTCACCAAGGGCGTGGTGCCGCCGGCCAGCCACTGGCACGAGGCCGTCGCCGGGTGAGAGCCACCTTGGCCGCCATCAAAGGGTCGCAAGCTCCCGATTGGAAAGCACGCCATCATTGGCCCGCCTTATCTCGACCTTCCGTTCGAGCTCGGCGACGATGTCTTCGCTGAAATCGATCGAGGTCAGCTCGGCGATCTCGGGCAGGGCGCCGGGCGTGAAGACATTGACCTCCACCAGCTTGTCGCCGACGACGTCGAGGCCGACCAGGAACATGCCGTCGCGCACCAGTTTGGGGCGCATCTCTTCGGCGACGGCAAGCATCGCCGGGGTGACGACGGCCGCGGCGGGCCGGCCGTTGACATGCATGTTGGAGCGCAACTCGCCTTCCGCCGGAACGCGCCGCACGGCGGCATAGGTGTCGCCACGCTTGAGCGGTCGGCCGTTCATCAGGAACAGGCGGACATCGCCCTCCGTCGCCGCCGGCAGGTATTCCTGCGCGATCACATAGCCCATCTCGCTGACGGCCTCGAAGATTTGGTTGAGGTTCGTCTCATGGCTGGAGCCGACCTTGAAGACGTTCTTGCCGCCGGAGCCCTGCAGCGGCTTCAGGATGACGCCTTCGGGATGGGCGTCGAGGAAGGACCGGACCTCCTCCATGTGTTTCGTGATCAGCGTGGTTGGACGGACGACCTCGGGAAAACCCTGCAGATAGAGCTTGTTCTGTGCTGCCGCCAATCCGTCCGGGTCGTTGACGACGATCGCACCGCGCTCGGCGGCGAGCCGCCCGAAGATGATGCCGGCCTGGGTCGCCCAGGGACGCGTTGCGGCATCCTCCGAGGGGTCGTTGCGCAGAAAGAGGATCTGGATATCCGTAATGTCCAGGACCTCGCGCCGCGTCGCATCACCCCGCAGTGCCGCAATGAAGGTTTCAGCCTTGCGCGGCTTTGCGGTTCCGAGAGAAAGCGCATGGACGATCAGGCGGCCGTCGGGTGTTAGAACGAAATCGCCTGGCGTGAGGTAGACGATCTCATGGCCGCGGGCGAGGGCTGCGAGTGCCAGCGACGTCGTCGCATAGAACGTCTCTTCGCCCTCGATGGAGTTGACGAGAAAGGCAATGCGCATTCGGTTTCCTTACTCTGAGATCAAGTCGAGCGGGGACAGTCCCCTTTGGGCTCGCTGAAGTCGGTCGCGCGCTTTGACCTCATCGAGAAAGATAGGGCGGAGCGCTGCGGTACCAAGGAGGCCGCGCAGGCTGAGTTCCTGGATCGCGCCGAAATGGGAGGCGGCGATCTTGCCCATCCAGAACGGTTCGAGAGTGCCGCCGCCGGCGAGGTGATCGAGAAGCTGCAAGAGGCCGCGCAGGTAGATCGCGTCCTTGACCAGCCCGCCGCCGCGATAGATGCGCAGCGTGATGTTGAAGGCCTCGGTGGCCGCAAAGCCGTGACCGTCGACGAGCAGCCGGTAGGTCTGCGGAAAGGGTGCGCCGTCGAGCATGGCGGCGCAGCCGACGACCCGTGCCGCCAGCACGCGCAGCCGGTCTATCGTCATGCCGGCGCTCAGATATTCGGCAAAGACCGCGAGCCCCTCCTGCATGCCTTCGTAACCGGCCAGTCCGGAGCGAAGGATACGCAGCCCCTGGGCCGAACCGTTGAAATAGGTCAGCAGATGCACGCCAATCTCGTGGTTGAGCAGCGCCTCGACGCGATCGGCGTCGAGCGCGGAACTCCTGGCGATCAAAAGCTGGCCGCGCGAAACGAGCAAGCCAGCCGGCAGGTCGTCGCGAATGTCGACGGAGGCGGAAAAATCGGCCGACTGGCGCCGATAGGCCGATATCATCGCCTGGGCGCGCTCCCTTATGTACTCGCAATCGCGCCTGTCTGCGGCCGAAGACCGTGCATCGCGGTCGGGTGCAGTGCGCGCCAGGATTTCGGAGGCGGCGTCATGAAGCGTGGCTTCCACCGGGCCATAGAGGGCGCGACCGAACTCGACGAAGGTGCGCGTCTCCCGCGCCGAGATCATCGACAGCTGCAGATCTACCTCCTGCTGCTTTTCCCGGTAGAGGGCGTAGAGCAGCGGATCTTCGAGATGTTCGAAGTTGAGGGAAAAGAGCTTCCGCTTGGCCGTCTCGATCTGCAGCGTCAGCGGCCGGTAGTAGAGGCGCGGACTCTTGGAGAAGCCGCCCGAAGCGAACTCCGTCCAAGCGGCTTCGGCGTTGATTGGCGTCACCGCCAGAAGGAAGTCGAAGCTGGAGGCAATCTCGTCGATGCCGCGGTCGGCGCGCACGACGGCATCGACGAAGGCCTTTCGGCCGAAGGCGCGGTGCGTCGGCAACCGAAAACTGTCCGATTTTGCGCGGGCGAAAGCAGCAACGGCTCTCAGCCCCGCGTCGAAGATGCTCGCGACCAGCCGCTCGCGCAGTTGCGGATAGATGCGGCGCGTTCCCGGCTCGCAGTAGATCGGCGCGAAGCGCACCGTCAGGTGTGGGGCGTCGAGCGCAAGGGCCTTTCGGCCTGTCGCTGTCGCCGCTGGGCGCTCGACGAGCGTCACGTGCGGCGTGCGGAATTTTCCTTCGATCGTTGCCGCCGTCTCGATCAAGGCCTTGGCGGCGACCTGTTCGGCGGCACGCGCGCCGGCGACCACCTCGATCAAAAAGGGCGGCAGGAAGGGCGCGTCCTTGGCCGGCGGTTCATCGCTTTCGAGCTCGCCGAATTCGAGCACGATGAAAAGGCCGAGTCGCTGTTCGATTACGCGCCCGACACGTTCGATGATTGCGGCGGCGGTATCGATGTCGGGCGCCAGTAGATAGGCGGCGTTCGCCTGGGCGATGTCGCGCGCCACCGGCTGTTGGTGCTCGGCGGCGATGTGCACACAGAGGAAGGGAACGAGGCGGTCGATGTGCAGCCGTCCGCCCTCGCCGAAATCGCGCCGCACGGCGCGGCCATCCGTCAGCCGACCGATGGCTTCGTCGAGCCAGGCCGGGGCCGGACTTACGGGCGTCGCTTTCTCCTCCGTCATCGCTGCCTCGCCAACGTTTCTGTCAGGATCGGGACGAGGGAAGAGACCAGTGCCCGCAGAGAACGAAGCGCCCGGATATCCGGCTTGCCGGTCCATTCGTCCATGAAGGTCTTCTTGAACTCGATAGCGATCGCGCAGCCGGTCTCGGGAAAATGCTCGTGGATGAAGCGCGTCTGCTCTCCGCGTCCTTGGAAGGCGACGTTCTCGCGTACATCCACCGGCCGGCCGTCGATAGAGGCGGTGCCGAGCGCCGACATCAGCGTATCGATGACGCCGGCCCATCTGGGCCGATCCATCGAGGAGGTCCCGATGTTGATTTCCGGGGCTTCGTCGGGAGCCGCAGGCGCGGCGTCCGGTCCCTGTCGCCGGTGGTTGTAGCTGTGCATGTCGAGCACGATGAAGCGACCGTGGCGGCGCTCGATCGCCGTCAGCATCGAATGCAGCATGGCATAATACTCGTCATGGACGGCGAGGGACGCCTCGATCATCTCGACGGGCGGATGTTCCCGCCAGACGGAAAGGCCCCAGGCTTGCGCCGGCTGAAGATAGACCGCGCCCGTGCGGGCACGGTTGAGGTCGACCTCGAAGCGGGACCTGTGGACGACGATGCGGTTGGCAAGATCGCGGATGACGAACTCGGTGAACGGATCCTCCTCGCGCAGCCGTTCCTCGTCCGTCAGGGCGGTGAGCGCGCGGGCGTCGCTGCGCATCGCGTGCCCGTTGTGGATCGCCGTGCCGACGATCGGCCCATCGCCGCGGTGTGCGGTCCACCAGGTGGTTTCGCTGGCTGAGCGGAACTGTTCCGTCGGCTCGCTTTGCATCTTCGCTCCCGCACTCCCTCGCTCTGGTCGCTACGGGGGTGCAACTCCCCGGTGGCCCGAAGGGTTCCAGAACGGAAGAAATTTCCGGGGCGGTCGGGACGCAAGGCCACCCCGCTCCGACAGCCGCCCTCAACGTTTTTGCTGGCCGATCTCGCCGAGAATCCACTGGCGGAAGGCGCTGATTTTCGGGGCGTTTCGCCGGCTTTCCGGATAGACCATCCAAAAGGCCTGGCTCTCGTCGCAGAGCAGATCGAAGGGCTGGATCAGACGCCCGTCGGCGAGTTCCGCGGCAAAGAAGGCCGGCGTCAGGATCGCCACGCCCTGTCCGGCCGCGGCCGCATTTCCCTCATAGACTTGGGCGCCCATGCTGGAGCCGGGCCGGCTCGCAAGCCCTTCCACCGGCACGTTGGCGGCGGCAAACCACTGCGCCCACCAGGGATCACCGGGGTCGAGAAGCGGCAGGTGCAGGAGGTCGGCCGGTTCCTTCACTCCACCGATGCTGGCCGCAAGGCCTGGGCTCAACATCGGCGAAAAATCGGCGTTGATCAGACGGTGGGCGGCAAGTCCCGGCCACTCGCCGCGGCCTGAGCGAATGCCGATATCGACCTCCTCGCGACTGAAGTCGACGAGATGCGGCTCGGTTTGAAGTCGCACGGCAAGCGAGGGGTGAGTGATCTGAAACGAGCCGAGGCGCCGCGCCAGCCAGTTGGAGGCAAAGGTCGCGATCGTACTGATGACCAGTGTTCCCTGGGCGCCGCCGCGCGCGCTCACATAGGCTTCGCTGAGCTGCTCGAAGACCTGCGTCACCACGGGTGCAAGCCGCTGGCCGACCTCGGTGAGCGCGATCTGGCGTGGGCGGCGGAGGAACAGGGGTGCGCCGATCCGATCTTCCAGCACCTTGATCTGATAGCTCACCGCAGCTTGCGTCATGCCGAGTTCGCTTGCGGCATTGGTGAAACTTCCATGGCGCGCGACCGCCTCGAAGACCCGTATCGCCGTCAATGGGGGAAGCGGAAGTGTCTTATGCATCAAATGGCCTTATGCATGGTGACCGATATTCGATTGGAAGTTGATGCCGTCCACAACCATTTTCAAGGTCCGTCCATTAGACGGATTGATGAAGAGGATGACGGCTATGACGACCATTCAAGTACGTAGTTTTTCGTCGACAAACGATTTTTCCGTCGGTTCCTGGCTGGCGCTCCTGTTCGCGAGGAAGAGCCGGACGACCGATGTCGTCGACGTCAGGGATCTGTCGGATCACCTGAAGCGGGATATGGGCTTTCTCGACGGCAACCGCCCCGACGGGCACGACCTCCCGACCGCATGATTTCGTCCGACCGCTTGATTTCGACAGACCCGGGCGGACCTCCCACCGCCCGGGTCTTTTCTTGCCCGCGACGCAGCGTCGTCGCCCGGGCGGAGCAGTTTTCCACGTCCCGCCCGCTCTTTGGGTCAGAATTCCTTTAATCTACTGTTTAAGTGGATAATCTCGGTGGTGTCGGCCGGCGCGAGTTTGCGGCGGCCGCCTGAGATGAGGTCCATGATGAGCATGTTGCGGCAATACGAGCGTTTGAGTGCAATCCGCGAGGTCCTGCAGGGCCGGCTGGAACTGCACGAGGCACGCGATTGTTTTGGTTTCGACGATATCGAGGATGGCACGGTCCATGAGCTTAAGGATCGCATTGCCGAACTTTCCGATGAGATCTCGACCTTGAAAAGCCGCTGCGGACGCTATCAAAGCTTCGGCCGTCAGTGACCAAATCCGCCATCAATTACCTGAAGTGACGGCGGCACGCCGTCGATGAATGGAACATCCCCATGACGTTGCATGTAAATTCCCGCGTCGCAGATTATGCGATCAACCCGCTTTTTCTCGAGCGCTGGTCTCCGCGCGCCTATTCGGGTGCCGAGATTTCCGAGCCCGAGCTGTTCGAGATTCTTGAGGCTGCTCGCTGGGCGCCGTCCGCCTACAATGCCCAGCCTTGGCATTTCGTCTATGCGCGCCGCGGCAGTGAAGGTTGGGAGAGGCTGCTCGGCCTCCTGAACGAGTTCAACCGGAGTTGGGCGGCGGAGGCATCGGCGCTGATCTTCGTGTTGTCGAAGACTTCACTGTTGCCGCCCGGCGGTAGCGAAGAGGTGGCGTCCTACACCCATTCCTTCGATGCCGGTGCCGCCTGGGGTGCGCTTGCGCTGCAGGCAGCGCATTCCGGCTGGCAGGCGCATGGTATGGCCGGTCTCGACTATGAGCGCGCGCGAACGGAGCTCGGCGTGCCCGAGAACTATCGGATCGAAGCGGCCGTCGCGATCGGGCGTCTCGGCGACAAGGCGCTGCTTCCGCACGCGCTGCAGCAGCGCGAGCAGCCAAGCCCGCGCAAGGCGCTGTCGGAGATCGTATCCGAAGGCCGGTTCGTGGCCGGCTGACCCGTCAAACGAGGGGGCGGGCAAGGCTTGCCGGCTTGCCCCCTCAGTGGTCGTCGGTCTCATCCCGGCTAGTCTCATTCAGCGCCTGCACGGTGACCGCAGCGACGAGGCCGGTCAGTACGATGCCGGAAAAACCGATCACCAGCGCCAGCACCCGAGCGCTCAGATGCTTCGGCGTGATGTCGCCGTAGCCGATGGTCAGGCCCGTGACGAAGGTGAAATAGAACGCTTCGTCGAGCCGCCAGTCTTCGATGCGGCCGATGACGACGCCGGTTCCTGCCATTACGATCAGGATCGCTGAGAAGATCGGCCAGAGCAGCTGAAGCTGCTGGTAGAGATTGGAGAAGAACCGGCGTCGCATTCTCTTCGTCTGCCGCCGGCGTTGAGATTCCGCCACGCAATCCTCCCTCTCGCGGATAGGCCTGGAAGGCGAACCAGCCGCGCCCCCAAGACGATCGGCCCAAGGCTCGCTTGCCGCCGCCGAAATCCCTTCGCAAACGCACCGCCGCCGCTCTGAAGATAGCCCTGAGTCGGGTCGGCTTCCAGCGCCTGTTTTCCGGCCGGCAAACGGGATGCGATGCCGTCAGTTGCATTTCTTGCAACCGCTTTGGCCGAGTGCTATCGCTTTAGAATAATCTCATGAAAGCTCCTGCCAAAGGACAACCCGGATGGCATCGCATGAGCATTCACTTGCCGGCGACGGCCGCTCTCTCTCCGCGGGCCTGCGGCTCGACGTGATCGCAGGTCTTACGGCCGCCGCCGTGGTCCTGCCCAAGGCGATGGCCTATGCCACGGTCGCCGGCCTGCCCGTCAGTGTCGGCCTCTACACCGCCTTCGTGCCGATGATCATCTACGCGCTTCTCGGCACGTCGCGCGTTCTCAGCGTCTCGTCGACCACCACGCTTGCGATCCTCGCCGGCACGCAGCTCGGCCTTGCCGTCCCGGATGGCGATCCGGCCAAGCTGCTGACGGCGACCGCGACGCTGACGGCGCTCACCGGCGCGCTACTGTTCCTGGCATCGCTGCTGCGTTTCGGCTTTGTCGCCAATTTCATATCGTCGCCGGTGCTGATCGGCTTCAAGGCCGGCATCGGCCTTGTCATCGTGCTCGACCAGGTGCCGAAGCTGCTCGGCATTTACATCACCAAGGAAGGCTTCTTCCGCGATATCCTCAGCATCGCCGGGCACCTGTCCGAGACCTCGATGCTCACGCTCGCGATTGCGGCCGCGGCTCTGGTGGCTTTGCTTGCGATGGAGCGCCTCTGGCCGCATTCGCCGGCGCCGCTTCTGGCGGTGGCCGCGGGCATCGCGCTTTCCTGGTTCGCGGGTCTCGCCGCGCTCGGCGTTTCCACCGTCGGCTTCATCCCGCAATCGCTGCCTTCGCTGACACTTCCGAGCTTGGGTCTTGTTCAGGAACTCTTGCCGGGCGCGCTCGGCATCGCGTTGATGAGCTTCACCGAGACCATTGCCGCCGGCCGGGCCTTTGCCGCTCCGTCCGACCCGCCGATCCGGGCGAACCGCGAGTTGCTGGCGACGGGTGCCGCGAATTTCGGGGGCGCCTTTTTCGGTGCCATGAGTGCCGGCGGCGGCACGTCGCAAACCGCCGTGGTGCGAGCGGTCGGCGGCCACAGCCAGATGGCGTCTCTGGTCACCGCGGCGGCTGCGGCTGCGACCATGCTGGTCCTGGCGCCGCTGCTCGGCCTGCTGCCGCAGGCCGTGCTTGCGGCGATCGTCATCGTCTACTCGGTCGGGCTCATCAAGCCCGCGGACTTCCTCTCCGTCCGCAAGGTCCGGCTGATGGAGTTTCACTGGGCGTTGGCCGCCTTTCTCGGCGTGCTGTTTTTCGGCACGCTGCAGGGCATCATCGTTGCAATCGTGCTGTCCTTCATCGGGCTCGCGCGCCAGGCGGCCTCGGCGAAGGTCTATGTCGTCGGCCGCAAGCGCGGCACCGATCGGCTGCGGCCGCTCTCGTCCGCGCACCCCGATGACGAGACCTTCGAGGGACTTTTGATCCTACGCCCGGAGGGTCGGCTCTTTTTTGGCAATGCCCAGCAGGTGGCCGACCAGGCGCAGATGCTGGTCGCAAAGCAGAAGCCCAGAGTTGTCGTGCTCGACATGAGCCGGGTTTTCGACATCGAATATTCGGCGCTGCAGATGATGATGGAGGGCGAGCGCCGCATCAGCGAACACGGCGTCACCGTCTGGCTGGCCGAGCTGAACCCGGACGTGCTTGCCTATGTGCGCGCATCCGGCTTTGCCGATCAGCTCGGCCCTGACCGCCTGTTCGTCAATACCCGCACGGCGCTCCAGCACTATCTGGCCGGCGCCGCGCAGGCGTAAAGCAATTCCAGGAAAAGCGCACAGCGGTTTTCCGTCCGGAATTGTGCTCAGAAAATGAGCTATTCCGCCATCATCTCGCCCGTTCCGCCGAAGGCCGGCGGGAAGTCCCGATACTTCGGCAGGCCGTCCTTCATCGGCAGCACCGTCTCCTGATAGTTGACATGAAGCATCGGCTTGAAGGCAAGCGACGGGATTGCCGCTGCAAAGACGTCGGTGACACCCCAGAGCGGATGTTCGGTCATGAGATGCCCGCCGCAGGCCTTGCACCATTTGCGCACGCTCGTTGCCGTCTTCTGGTAGCCAACCAGATTGTCCGCACCCTTGACGATCTTGACCTTCTCCGGTGGCCAGAGCGTAAAGGCGTTGACCGGGCCTGCCGACCAGCTTCGGCAGGAACTGCAATGGCAATAACCCATGGCGGCCGGATCGCCGCTCACTTCGATCTCGACTGCGCCGCAGAAGCACTTTCCGTTGAGGCTGCCGTTCGCTGCCATGACTTTCTCCTTTCGGTTCTTGTCGCCCGGAAATCTGGCTCTTGCTGATAACCGGCGTGAACCCTGCCTGAGGGTCTCACTCTGAGCCCTGAGGTCAACGCCTCCTTTCGAGCTAGTTGCACTGCTGACGGCCTCGGAAATTAAAGATGAGTACAATACTCATATTTGTTGTGCACACCGCACGGACGCGCTAATGAACGCCGGCGCTGCCTCGTCTGCACCGCGCCCTGTCTCTCATCTTCGCTCTGCCGACGGCTCCTGATCGGCCCTGAAACCTATCATGCCAGAGAAATCAGCTTCGCATTTGATGCTCGACGACGCGATCGTCGCCTACTACGACGAGCTTTGCGCGATGACGCGGCGGCGTGGTCACCAGGCGGCAACCGCGAACGAGGTCGTTCACGAGCTTTATGTTCGGTTGGTCGATCGGCGCACGCCGCTTGAGGGCAAGTCGTCGCTCAGGGCGTTTCTGCGCCGCGCCTGTGCCAATCTCGGTATCGACCGGCTGCGGCGCGACCGCTTCGAGTTCAAGCTTTTCTCCGGTAGCGAAGAAGACGCTCTGGCTGTCGCCAGCGATATCACTGCGCCTGATGCCAACATCGATCTTCCCCGGCGGCTGGCGATCCTGAAGAGGGCGATCATGGACATGTCGCTGCAGCGGCGGCGCGTCTTTCTCGCAAGCCGCATCGGCAACCTCACCTCGGACGAAATCGCCATGCGCACAGGGATCAGTCGCAACATGGTCGACCGGCATCTGCGCAAGGCCTATCTGCATTGCCTCGACCGGTTGGAGGAGGTGTTGTGACGGCGCGCGACAGGAGGATGCGCGAGCAGGCGGTGGATTGGCTCGTCCGCCTGACGGGTGATCCCGACGATGAAGCGTTGCAGCTCGCCTTCGAACGCTGGCGCGCGGAGGATCCTGCCCATGCCGAGATTTTTGCGCGCGCTCAAAGGGCGATCGGTGACGCATCGCTCTTGATCCGGCGCGAACCGGAATTCGCCCAAAGGGCGGTGAAGCGGACAGGGACGCGGCGAAAAACCGCAACAGCGCTGGCGGCCATCGTCAGCGTCGGCGCCGGCATTTTTGTTGCGCTCGACGGCGCCCTGTGGATGCAGGCGGACGTTATCGCCGGCAAGGGTGAAAGGCCGATCCTTACCCTTGAGGATGGCTCGACACTGCAGCTCAACGCCCAGTCGGCCGTCGCCTATCAGTTCACTTCCGCCGAGCGGCGGATCGTGCTGCTGCGTGGCGAGGCCTTCGTCCAGGTCGCGGCTGACAGCCAACGGCCCTTTGTCGTTAAGGCCGGAGGCGGCACGACAACGGCACTCGGGACGGCATTCGACGTCAACCTCACCGACGACGGCACCAGCGTCACCGTTCTCGAACACGCCGTATCGGTCGCGACGGACGCGGCAATGCCGCCGCGCCGCGTCGCGGTCAACGAGCAGGTCAGCTACGACCATGACGGCCGGCTCGGCTTTGTCACGCCGGTCGATCCGTTCGTGGCGGCGGCATGGCGGCAGGGGCGCCTGGTTTTCGAGGAACGCACGATCGCGTCCGTCGTCGAGGAAATCGGGCGCTACGTTCCCGGCAAGATCCTGATCGCCGATGCCAGCGTCGGCGCCAGGCGGGTGTCCGGCAGCTTCGATCTCTCCGATCCCGTCGGCGCATTGCAAGGTCTTGCCGAAGCCTTCGACGTCAAGGTCACCCGGATCGGACCCTACGTCACGATCCTGCGCTAAAAAAAATCGAGGACGAGGTGTCCCTGAACCGGCACCTCGTTCGTCCAGAAACCAGACCCCGGCCTTTTCGGCCATCTCTCTGTCTGGAACCATCATGTCATATTGGAATACGACCGGCCGCCGCCGCCAATCCGGAATTCTCAGCCTGCTGATGGCAGGCACCGTGTTTGCCCTCACCACCACCGTCGCCCTTGCGCAAGCTGCGGTGCGGAATCACGTCGACGTGCCCGCGGGCAAGCTGACGACGGCCGTCAACCGCCTGGCCTCACAGCTCAAGCTGCAGGTGGTGTTCGACAGCTCGGTCGCCTCAGGGGTCACCACGCCAGGCCTTTCCGGCGACATGACGGCCGAAGAGGCGCTGGCGCGGTTGCTGAGCGGAACGGGCGTCCGCTATCGTTTCGTCGGCAGCTCGACGGTGAAGCTGATGGGTGCGGTGGAAGCCGCGACGCCGGCAGACGGCGAAGGCACGAAGCTCGCGCCCATTGTCGCCCGCGGCGACGCCAAGGACGGTGACCGCGCGCCGAACATCGCGGTCCTTGATGCCGAGGACATCGAAAAGGCCCAGGCATCGAGCCTTCCGGAATTGCTGCAGAAGACGCCCGGCGTGTCGATGGGCGGTGGCGTGCGCATCGAAGGACAGACGCTCGCCATCCGCGGCTTTGCCCGGCAGTCTGACGTGCGGATCATCCTCGACGGCGCGCCGAAGAATTTCGAGAAGTACGACCAGGGCACAGTCTTCATCGAGCCGGAACTGCTCAAGCGCGTCGAGATCGAAAAGGGCGCGACATCGGTGCGCTATGGCAATGGCGGCTTCGGCGGCACGGTGCTGATGGAGACCAAGGACGCGGCTGACATGCTCAGGCCCGGCGAAGAATGGGGCGTCTGGGCCAAGTCCGGTTTCCAGAGTGCCAACAAGCAGTTTCTCGAAACCGGCGCGCTCTACGGAAAGTCGGATTTCGGCGGCCCCATCACCTATGATGGCCTTCTGGCCGGCACATGGCGCAAAAGCGACGACATGCGCGTCGGCGGCGGCGAGGTCTACAACTATTCCAACTCGAAGCTGACCACCCTGCTTGCCAATGTCGGTGCCGCATATGACGGCCACGAGATCAGGGGGACGGTCGCCTACGGCCAAAACGACAATTGGGGACCCGTGGCCGCCATCCGCGGCCAGTCGGCGCCGTCGGACTACAACATCACCCGCTACGGCTACAAGGAAGCGATGCGCCGGCTTCTCACCTGGCGTGAAATCGAGGATTTCACCTCGACGCTTACCTATAGCTATACGGGCGACAGCGACCTGGTGAACTACCGCATGATGGGGAGCTTCTCGTCGACCAGCCAGCATGCGAAGCGGCCCGACATTCCGGGGCTCAACCCCAGCGCATCCGTCGGCGGCTACGAAAACGATGCCACCTACACCGACATCAAGTTCGAAGCGGAGAATACCTCCAACTTCACGCTCGGCGGACTGTCGCACAGCCTGAACTATGGCATTCAGTACCTGGATCATGACCGGGACATCTGGATGTATGACATCACCAACCGCACCCAGGCGCAGTACAACTACGGCTACTACGCCCCCTGGTTCATGCCCGAGGGCTCGCAGAAGACCTTTGCCGCTTTCGTTCGCGATCGGATCGAACTGACGGACACGTTTGCCGTGACGCCGGGCCTGCGCTACGACCATGTGCGCTCGAAGGGCGTGCCGAACGAGGCGCCGCGGTTCAACAATCCGCTGGCCGGGCACGACTATTCCGCCGTGTCGCACCAGGGTGTGACGCCGGCGATCAGCCTGTCATGGGAAGCCACGCCGTCGGTGCGGTTCTTTGCCGACTGGGCCTATGCGATGCGGGTGCCCAACATTGACGAAATCTATTCGACCCAGAGCGTGCTTACCAAGGCTTCCGGCACCAGCCGTGATCTGGAGGTCGAGCGTAACAGCACCTTCAACATTGGTGTCGACTTGAGCTTCAACGACGTGCTGACGACCGACGACATGCTGTCGACGCGTATTTCGGTCTACAACAACCACGTCTCCAATCCGGTAACGCGCCGGTTCGGCACGGCCAACCTCGCCGACGTTACCGGCAACGTGCCATTTTACTGGAACACGCCGTCCTACGATATCCGCGGCATCGAGTGGCAGGCGCACTACGAGACCGAGCGTATGTTCGCCGATCTCGGCGTGTCCTGGATGACCGGCGAGCGGACCGGCGCCGTCAACAACGTCTGGGGACCGGACACCTATATCAACGATCTGGCGCCCCTGACCGTGATCGCGACGGCCGGGATCAAGGTACCGGATCAGGACCTCGCCTTCGGCTGGACAGGCACCTTCGTCGACGACCAGAACCGCACGCCCTACAATCAGGGCGGACAGACCTACGCGCGCCCGCCGAGTGCCGGCTATGCGGTGCACGGCCTCTTCCTCGACTGGACGCCGACATCAGGCTTCATGGAGGGTGGCGAGGTGCATCTCGCCGTCGACAATATCTTCGACAAATACTACGAGCCCTATCTCAGCGACGGGATCTCGGCGATGCCCGGCCGCAACTTCAAGATCGCGATCAGCCGCAAGTTCTGAGCGGAACATGGACCCGGCCGGCCGGCATGCGGGCCGGCCGAATGTCCTCCTACGCGCCTCCGCGCAGCAGTGGCGCTTGATTGCGGTGCTCCACCCGCCTCTGTCTGTAAAGTTGCGTATAATAGGTTGCGAGCTTGCCAATCCTTGCTTGACAGCCGTCGATTGCCCGTATCTTAATCATGCTCTCAGATTGAGCATGATCAATCCATTCACATGACCTCGATGGTCGACGGGCAGTTTCGCCCCATGATGCCCCCATCTTCGATGGGCCCGGCGTCGTGGGGTTTTTGGCTTTTGGCGGGTACATGAGCGGCGCGGTAAAGATCGGCATCCTCTATTCGACGACCGGGCCCTACGGGACGATGGGCCGCGACTGTCGCGATGGCGCGGAACTGGCGATCGAGGAGATTGCGGCAAGCCATCCGGGCCGGATCGAGCCGGTTTTCATCGATCCGGAAGCCAATATCGACCGTTATCTAGAAGGCGCCAAATCGCTGCTGCGCGACCACGGATGCCGCCACATCATCGGCACCATCACCTCGCTCGCTCGCAAGGAGGTCATTCCGCTTGTCGAAAAGCACGACGGCCTGCTCTGGTACATGTGCCCCTATGAGGGCTTCGAGGCCAACGACAACGTGATCTATACGGGCGGCTGCCCGAACCAGCATTTGCTGCCCTTGCTCGACTATCTGCTGCCGCGTTTCGGCAACCGGCCCTATCTGATCGGCGCAAACTATGTCTGGGGCTGGGAAATGAACCGCCTGGCGCGCGAGCTGGTGGAGGAAGCCGGCGGCGCAATCCTCGGCGAGCGTTACCTGCCGCTCGAGGAAACCGCGGTCGAGCGGATCGTCGCCGAAATCGAGCAGCGCCGGCCGAGCTTCATCCTCAACAATCTCGTCGGTCCTTCCAGCTACGCCTTCCACGCGGCGATCCGTGCGCTCGCCGTGCGCGATCCGGGGTTCCGGCCGGAAAATTGCCCGGTCGTCAGCTGCGACCTGCAAGAGTGCGAGCTGACGGACATTGGCCTCGGGGTCGCGACCGGCCAGCTCTGCGCCGCTTCCTATTTCGACACGGTGGTTTCGCCCGACAATGCGGCCTTCAAGCTGCGCGTTGCCAGTCGCTTCGGCCCCGGGCGACGCATCTCCAGCCTGTTTGCCAGCGCCTATGCCTCCGTCAAGCTTTGCGCCGAGGCGATCATCGAGGCGGGCGTCGACGATCCCGCGACGATCACGCAGCTTGTTTCGGCAGCGGCGCATCAGAGTGTGCTCGGCCCGCTCAGGATCGATCCGCAGACCCACCATGCGGCGTTGCCGTTCCATCTCGGCCGCATCAGCGACGACGGAGGCTTCGACATCGTCACATCGCTGCCGTCAATTGCCGCCGACCCCTATCTGACCGGCCAGCGCAAGCGCAAGGCGCCCCAATTGCGGATCGTCTCATGAGGGAAACACCGAACTTCACCGGCTGGCGTGCGGCGATCCTGCACCGCGAAGACCAGACGACGGAGCGGCTCGTGCGACAGCTCAAGCTCTTCGGCTTCGACGTCACCGTACAATGGCGGCCGCTCGATGCGCGCGACCTGCCCGATATCATCCTCGTCGACGCTGACCAGGGCTGGAGCGGGCTCTTGCCCTGGAAGGACGAACAGGCGCCACGGCCGCTGATCGCCTTGCTCGGCTCGGAAGCACCGGGCCGGGTCGCCTGGGCGATGGGGCAGGGGGTTGCGGCCATCATCGCCAAGCCGGTCGCGTCCTCGGCGGTCTACCCGGCCCTGGTGTTGGCGGTTGGGATCCACGAGGAGCGCCGCGCCGTCGCCGACAAGATCGCCCATCTCGAAGAACGGGTGCGCATGCGCCCGCTCGTTCATGCCGCCGTGCAGAAGATCGGTCAGGCCTGCCATGTCAACGAAGAACAAGCCTATGGAATCCTGCGCAATTGCGCGATGAAAAAGCGCCTGTCGATGGAGCAGATCGCCGGTTCCATCCTCGGCGGTGCCGAGCCCTTGCCGGAGGCCGGTTGATGCAGGTTTTGAAATCCATGTTCAGGCAGCCGGCGGCGCTGTTCGGTCTCGTCGTCGTTGCACTGGTCGTCATGCTCGCTTTGGCCGCTCCGCTGGTTGCCCCCTATAGCCCGGACGAACAGATGTTCGACGGGCTGACGCTCGAAGGAGCGCCGTTGCCGCCGAGTGCTCAGTTCCTGCTCGGTACCGATACGCTCGGCCGCGACCTCTTTTCGCGCCTGCTCTATGGCGCCCGAACTTCGCTTGTCATCGGCCTCGTCGCCAATGGCGTTGCCGTCTCGATCGGGCTCATGATCGGCATTCTCTCGGGCTACATGCGGGGCCTTATCGGCAGCGCACTGATGCGCTTCACCGACCTGATGATGGCCTTTCCGGCGCTGCTGCTGGCGATCGTCCTTGCCGCACTGCTGCGCCCAAGTCTCTGGATCGTCGCCATGGTGATCGCGCTCGTCAACTGGGTCCAGGTCGCCCGCATCGTCTATACCGAGACCCGTGGCTTGGTCGAACGCGACTTCATCCTCGCCGAGCGCTCACTCGGCGCCGGCCACGGGCGCATCCTGTTTCACCACATCCTGCCGCATCTGGTGCCGACGGCGATCGTCTGGGGCACGCTCGGCATCGCAACCACGGTGCTGCTCGAAGCGACGCTCTCATTCCTCGGCATCGGCGTCCAGCCGCCGACACCCTCCTGGGGTAACATCATCTTCGAGAGCCAGAGCTATTTCCAGGCCGCGCCCTGGCTGGTGTTCATCCCCGGCGCCGTCATCCTTTTGACCGCGCTCTCCTTCAATCTGGTCGGCGATGCGCTCCGCGATATCCTCGACCCGACGCAACGCGGGAGGGGCTGAGATGGCATTCCTTCTGCTGCGCCGTCTCGTGCAGACCGCGCTCATCCTGCTCGGCGTTGCCGCCATCACCTTCCTGTTGCTCTATGCGCTTCCCGCCGACCCGGCGCGCATGATCGCCGGGCGCAGCGCAACGGCGCAGACGGTCGCCAACATTCGTCGGGAACTCGGGCTCGACCAGCCGCTGCTCGTTCAGTTCTGGAGCTATCTCCAGGGGCTGGTGCAGGGCGATCTCGGTCGCTCCTACGCGCAGAAGACCGATGTCGGTACCTTGATCGCGGCGCGCCTGCCGGCAACGCTGATCCTGATGGCGGCCGGAATTTTCGTCGAAGTCCTGCTCGGCGTGTTTCTCGGTGTCGTCGCGGCCATCCGGCGCGGCGGTTTCGTCGATCGGCTCGTGATGATGGCATCCTTCGTCGGCGTCTCGGCACCGCAATTCGTTGCGGCCCTTTTGCTGCTCTATGTCTTCGCGGTCACGCTCGCCTGGTTCCCGATGAGCGGCTTCGGCAGCTTCGCCCATGTGGTCCTGCCGGCGCTGACGCTCGGCATCCTCGGTGCCGGCTGGTATGCGCGCATGGTGCGCTCGGCGATGATCGACGTCTTGAACCAGGATTATGTGCGCACCGCACGTGCCAAGGGCCTGTCCTCGTTCCGCATCATCTTCCGCCATG
Organism: Ensifer sp. ENS06; assembly: GCF_014852205.1. Lineage (NCBI taxonomy): Bacteria > Pseudomonadati > Pseudomonadota > Alphaproteobacteria > Hyphomicrobiales > Rhizobiaceae > Ensifer > Ensifer sp. ENS06. The sequence goes on from NZ_JACVBC010000003.1 coordinate 468,240, forward strand.
CGCTGCCGAACGCGCTTCTACCCGTCATCGCCATGATCGGCATCGATATCGGCCAATTCATGAGTGGGGTCGTTGTCGTCGAGGCCGTCTATGGCTGGCCAGGCATCGGCCAGCTCGCCTGGCAGGCGATCCAGCAGGTCGACATTCCGATCATCATGGGGGTGACGCTCGTCTCGGCGCTCGCGATCGTGCTTGGCAACCTCCTTGCCGACCTCGTCGCGCCGCTCATCGATCCGCGCATCCGCGCCCGCTAATCCGAAACCAACCAAAAAGGGGAACAACAATGTTCAAAAGCTGGCTTCGAACTTCAACCGTCGCTGCGGCACTGCTCGCAGCACCGCTCTCGGCCCTTGCACAGGATGCGCCGAAACAGGGCGGAGATATCGTCATCACCTACAAGGACGATATCGCCACGCTCGATCCCGCCATCGGCTACGACTGGGTCAACTGGTCGATGATCAAGAGCCTGTTCTCGCGCCTGATGGACTACAAGCCGGGTACCACCGAGCTGGTGCCGTCGCTCGCCGAAACCTTCGACGTCGCGCCGGATGGCCTGACCTATACGTTCAAGCTGCGCAAGGGCGTGAAATTCACCAACGGCCGCGAGATCGTCGCCTCGGACGTGAAGTATTCGATCGAACGGGCGGTCGACCCGAAGACGCAGGGGCCGGGCGCCGGTTTCTTCGGCGCGATCAAGGGCTTCGACGATCTCTCGGGCGGCAAGGCGGCGACGCTTGAAGGCATTGAGGCGCCGGATGATGCGACTGTCGTCTTCCACCTGTCGCGCCCGGACGCAACCTTCCTGCACGTGCTCGCCGTCAACTTCGCCTCGGTCGTGCCAAAGGAAGCGGTCGAGGCTGCCGCCGGCGACTTCGGCAAGAAGCCGGTCGGCTCCGGCACCTTCGTCCTTAGGGACTGGACCGTCGGTCAGAGCCTGACCTTCGAGCGCAACCCCGACTATTTCGTCAAGGACATGCCGCATATCGACAAGTTCACGGTCGAGGTCGGCCAGGAGCCGCTGGTGGCGCTGCTGCGACTGCAGAAGGGGGAGGTCGATATTGCCGGGGACGGTATTCCGCCGGCAAAATTCCTCGAAATCAAGAATTCGCCTGAAGGCGCCGAGATTATCGTGGATGGACAGCAGCTCCATACCGGCTATGTCACGCTCAACACCAAGGTGAAGCCCTTCGACGACGTAAAGGTTCGTCAGGCCGTCAATATGGCGATCAACAAGGAGCGTATCACCCGCATCCTCAATGGTCGCGCGACGCCCGCCAACCAGCCGCTGCCGCCGCTGATGCCGGGTTACGACAAGGCGTTCACCGGTTATGACTATGACGTCGAGAAGGCGAAGGCCCTGCTCGCCGAGGCCGGACATGGCGATGGCTTCGAGACGGTGCTCTATTCGACCAACACCGACCCGCAGCCGCGCATCGCCCAGGCGATCCAGCAGGATCTGGCCGCCATCGGCATCAAGGCGGAGGTGCGGGCGCTGGCCCAGGCCAACGTCATTGCCGCCGGCGGCACCGAAGGCGAAGCGCCGATGATCTGGTCGGGTGGTATGGCCTGGATCGCCGACTTCCCGGACCCGTCGAACTTCTACGGCCCGATCCTCGGCTGCTCCGGTGCGGTCCAGGGCGGCTGGAACTGGTCGTGGTACTGCAACGAGGCACTCGACAAGCGCGCCGTTGCCGCCGATTCCATGTCCGATCCGGCAAAGGCGGCCGAGCGGCAGGCGGAATGGGGCAAGATCTTCACCGACATTATGGCCGATGCGCCGTGGGTGCCCGTCACCAACGAGCGCCGCGTCGTCGCCAAGTCGCCGCGAATGGGTGGCGAGGGCGAGATCTACGTCGATCCGACCCGGGTCATCAACTACGACGCGATCTTCGTGAAGCAATAAGCGTCGGGCTCTCCGGAGGTCGTCTTCGGGGAGCCTCTTCATGAGTTTGGGAGAGATTTCATGTGCGTTGCCTGCACACACACCATCCATCGCGCCAAGCATCATTTCGGCTGGAACCGCGACTTCGAGCCGACGCTGATCGCCAAGCCCGGTGAGACCATCCATTTCGAATGCCTGGATTCTTCCGGCGGGCAGCTCGGCGCTGGCTCAACGCTTGAGACATTGGCCTCGCTCGATTTCGAGAAGATCAATCCGGTGACGGGGCCTGTCTATGTCGAAGGTGCTGCGCCCGGCGACGCGCTGAAGGTGACGATCCGCCGCTTCGTGCCCTCGGGCGTTGGCTGGACGGCCAACATTCCGGGCTTCGGCCTGCTCGCCGATCAGTTCACCGATCCGGCGCTGCACATGTGGTCCTATGATGCGAATACCATGGCACCGGCGCTCTATGGACCGGGCGGCCGCGTGCCGCTGAAGCCCTTCGCCGGCACGATCGGCGTCGCGCCGGCCGAACCGGGCCTGCATTCGGTGGTGCCGCCGCGCCGGGTCGGCGGCAATCTCGACATTCGCGATCTCACATCGGGCGTCACCCTCTATCTGCCGGTCGAGGTGGAGGGCGCGCTGTTTTCCATCGGCGACACCCACGCAGCCCAGGGCGACGGCGAGGTCTGTGGCACCGCGATCGAGAGCCAAATGGAGGTCGAAGCCACGATCGAGCTCGTCAAGGATTCCCGTCTCGCCAGCCCGCGGTTCACTACGCCGGGTCCGGTGACCCGTCATCTGGATGCTGCCGGTTACGAGGTGACGACCGGCATCGGCCCGGATCTGATGACCGGCGCGCGCGAAAGCCTGATGCGCATGATCGACCTGCTTGGCGCCGAACACGGCTTGAGTCCGGTCGATGCCTATCTGCTCTGCTCGGTCTGCGGCGACCTCCGCATCAGCGAGATCGTCGACGCTCCGAACTGGGTCGTTTCCTTCTACTTCCCGAGGATCGTCTTTTCGTGACAACGGCAGCACCCGTGCTCGGCATCGATGGCCTCTGCGTCGATGCGCTGACGCCGCAAGGGCCGCGAAGGGTCCTTGATGCCGTCAGCTTCAACCTCATGAGCGGCGAAACGCTGTGCATTGCCGGCGAGAGCGGCTCGGGCAAATCCGTGACTTCGCTTGCTGTCATGGGGCTCCTGCCGAAAGCCTCGCTGCGGATCGCCTCCGGCAGCATCAAGCTCGAAGGGCGCGAACTCTCGAAGCTCTCCAACAGTGCGATGCGCAGCGTGCGCGGCGGCGATGTCGCGATGGTCTTTCAGGAGCCAATGACATCGCTCAATCCCGTGATGTCGATCGGCGAGCAACTGACCGAGGCCATTCGCGAACATCAGGGTTCCGAGGGGGGAACGGCGAGTGCCGTCGTCCTGCGCATGCTGGATGCGGTGCACATCACCGAGCCGGCGCGGCGCATGACGCAATATCCGCACGAGCTTTCCGGCGGCATGCGGCAGCGCGTGATGATCGCGATGGCACTCTCGTGCCGACCCAAGGTGCTGATCGCCGACGAGCCGACGACGGCACTCGACGTTACCGTGCAGGCGCAGATCCTGACGCTGATGAAGGAACTGAAGCGGGAATTCGGCGCTTCGATTGTGCTGATCACCCATGACATGGGCGTGGTCGCGCAGATGGCGGACCGCGTGGTCATCATGCAGCAGGGCCGCATCGTCGAGCAGGGCGACGTACTGCCGATCTTCCGCTCGCCGCGCGAGCGCTACACGCAGGAGTTATTGGCGGCCGTGCCGAGGCTGGGGGCGCATGCCGGCACCGACGGCCCGCCGCGCATCGCCGCAACGGCTGCGGCATCCGTCTCGCGGGCGGCGAGCCCGGTCCTGTCCGTGCGTGACCTCGCCGTCCACTACGGAAAAAAGCCCAGCGGACTGTTGGGCGGAAAGAAGCTGGCCGCCGCCGTCAGCGACGTTTCCTTCGACATCTTCCCCGGTGAGACGCTGGGGCTCGTCGGCGAAAGCGGATCGGGCAAGTCGACCACCGGCAAGGCGGTGCTCGGCCTCATTCCATTCGATGGCGATGTGGCGATCGACGGCCAGCAGATCGGCGCGCTGTCGCAACGCCAGATGCGGCCCGTGCGCCGCTCCGCGCAGATGATCTTTCAGGATCCCTATGCCTCGCTCGACCCGCGCATGGCGGTCGGGGCGGCGATCGCCGAGCCGCTGCTCATCCATGGCATCGGCAATCGCAGCGAACGCACGGATCGCGTCGCCGATCTGTTGCGCCGTGTCGGGCTTGGGCCCGATGCTGCCAGCCGCTATCCGCACGAGTTCTCCGGGGGACAGCGGCAGCGCATCTGCATTGCCCGCGCGCTGGCGGTCAATCCGAAGCTGATTGTCGCGGATGAAAGCGTGGCCGCGCTCGACGTGTCAGTGCGGGCACGCGTGCTTGATCTGATGCTCGAACTGCAGGAGACGATGGGTCTTGCCTATCTCTTCGTCTCGCACGACATGGCTGTGATCGAGCGGATGTCGCACCATGTCGCCGTCATGCGCGGCGGCCGCATCGTCGAGATGGGAACGCGCCGCGCCGTGTTCGAGGATCCGCAGGACGCCTACACCCGGGCGCTGATGGCCGCGGTGCCGCTGCCGGACCCGCCGATGCGGAAAAGCGCTTAGAGCGAGATGACAAAACGGGTGCGGTCTCCGCCCGCATCCCCCTCTGTTTGAAACAATCGCGATCGATCACGGCGCGAGCGCTTGCGACAATACGATGCGAGCCGAGAGGCCGCCGGTCGGTCGGTTGCGCAGTTCGAGTTCGGCGCCGGTTCGGTCAAGCGCACGCTCGACGATGCTGAGGCCGAGCCCGCTGCCGGCCGCCGCCTTGAACCGACCGCGGAAGAAGCGCTCGGTCACGCGCGGCATTTCCTCCTCGGGGATGCCAGGCCCCTCGTCGTCGATCGCGATTGCCAGATGCTGGCCTCGTATCTCGGCGTGGCAAGAGACCGTTGCGCCCGGTGGCGAATGGTTGATGGCGTTTTCGAGCAGGTTGCGCGCCGCGAGCCGGAAGAGGTCCGGATCCATATTGATCCTGAGACCGGACATCGCCCCGTCGACGACAACATCGACGCGACGCGCCTGGCCGGCGAGTTCGGTGCGAAGACTTGTCAGCATCTCGCCGACATCAAAACCGGCCGCCGGCCTGCCGCTCTCGGTGGCTTCGACCGAGGCGATATCGAGCAGTTGCCGCACCAGCTTGCCGGTCCGGTCGACACCGGCGACGATCTGGCCGAGCGCCTTCTCGCGGATTTCGCCGTCGTCGCTGGCGAGCGCCACCTGCGCCTGCGTCTTGAGGCCCGCCAGCGGCGTACGCAGCTCGTGGGCGGCAAACGCGATGAAATTCTGCTCGCGCTCGCGGGCGCCGGCGACACGGGCAAAAAGGCCGTTCAGCGACTTCAAGACCGGGCTGATCTCGCGCGTCGTGCCGGTGTCCTCGATCGCGTGCAGGTCGGAGGCTTCACGCGCGGCAAGGTCGCCGGCAAGCTTGCGCAGCGGCGCGAGGCCACGCCCGACGCAGAGCCAGATCAGCACGGCCAGAAGCGGAATGATCAGCAGCGCCGGCAGCAACAGCCCCTTGACCAGGTCGTTGACCAGCCGGTCGCGGATGCGCAGGTTGTCACCGACGAGAACGCGCACGCCGAGGCTCGCATTCTCCACCGCAAAGACACGCCAGGTCTCGCCGTTGATGACGGTTTCGGAAAAGCCCATGGCGTGGGGTGCAAGCGTTGTGTCGGGCGCGCTGTCCGACTTGCCGATCAGAGTTCCGTCCAGCGACCAGATCTGGCAGGAGAGCTGCCGGTCGTAATGCGGGTGCTCCAGCAGCGGGATGCTGATTGCGCTCTGTGCCGGGCGGTTGGCATGGGTGTCGCCTTCTTCCTTCATCATGTCTGGGCTGACGATCAGCGAATTCACCATGCGCGCCGCCTCCATCAGCCGCGCGTCGAGCACGCGCTCGACTTCGGCGCGGGTGCTGAGGAAGATCCAGACGGTGGCCGATAGCCACAGGAGCCCCGTCGTGATCAGGAGGATGGCGAAAAGCCGGGCGCGCAGCGATTGCATCAGCCGGCTCCGCCCAGCCGGTAGCCGATGCCCCGGATGGTTTCGATCAGTCCCGGGCCGAGCTTGTTGCGCAGATGGTGGATGTGTACCTCCACGGCATTGCTCTCGATTTCCTCCTGCCAGCCGTAGAGTTTGTCCTCCAGCTTGGTCTTGGAGAAGATCACCCCCGGGTGCGACATCAGCGTATGCAGGATGGAATATTCGCGCCGCGAGAGTTGCACCGGTTTGCCCGCCTGTTCCACCGATTGCCTGGCCGGATCGAGCCTGAGCGTCGACCATTCCAGCGCGGCGCTCGCCCGGCCGCTGGAGCGTCGCGCCAGCGCCCGAAGCCTGGCGGCGACCTCGTCGAGGTCGAAGGGTTTGCCGAGATAGTCGTCGGCGCCAGTGTCGAGGCCGGCAACGCGATCGCGCACGGTGTCGCGTGCGGTCAACAGCAGCACCGGAATGTCGCTCTGCCTGGCGCGCAGGTCCCGCAGAATGTCGAGACCGGAGCCGTCGGGCAGCATCAGGTCGAGCACGACCGCGTCGAAGCCGTTGGCGGCAAGCGCCGTCGCGGCCGCATCGCAGGTGCCGACGGCATCGGTGGTGAAGCCCGCCAGCGCCAGGCCGACCTTCAGGCCGTCTCTAAGGATATCGTCGTCTTCGACGATCAGGACTCGCATCGCTACTCCTAACATTTCTGAGAGCGCGATCCTTTAATCGCTCCCTTAAGGCAGCCTTAAGGTAGGACTTCCCTCTGAGGCGGCATTGCAACAATCGAATCGTTGAATGCCCGATATGACCGAAGCACACGAGCCTTCTTCCTCCACGGCCGATCACAAGACCGGCATCACGCTGACCCGCCGCAGCCTTGTCGTCGGCGCGGCCTCGCTGTTCGTCACCGGCTGCGCGACCGCCCGCCCGACGCCGGCGGTGGTGCCGGCAGCCGTCACGCCCGTCCGCCCCTCAGCCGGCCGGACGGTGCCGCCGATGTACTATGCGATGCCCGACGAGCAGTTTCCGATCCCCGAGGTGAAGATCGCCGAGGTCGATCCGAAGTTCTGGCGGCAGGAGGTGGATTATCCGACCAGTGAGCGGCCCGGCACGCTGATCGTCGATACGCCCGCGAAATACCTCTATCACGTGCTGCCGGGCGGGCGGGCGATGCGCTACGGCATCGGCGTCGGGCGCGAGGGCTTTGCCTGGTCGGGCCGGGCGATCGTCGCCTACAAGCGCAAATGGCCGCGCTGGACGCCGCCCGACGAGATGGTCGCGCGTCAGCCGAAACTCCAGCCCTACAGCATCGCCAATGGCGGCATGCCCCCGGGCATCAAGAACCCGCTCGGCGCCCGCGCGCTCTATATCCATAAGGACGGCAAGGACACGCTCTACCGCATCCATGGCAGTCCCGAGGCATTTTCGATCGGCAAGGCGGTCTCTTCCGGCTGCATTCGCCTGCTCAATCAGGATGTCGTCTACCTCCATGATCAGGTCCGCGACGGCAGCACCATCGTCGTCATTCCGGATCCGACCAAGGGCGACATGGCGATCGGTTAGGTGAGGGCAGGCAGCGAGCGCGGGAATTCTGCAACACTTCGAAAACGAGTACCGCCTCGCGCAAGCGATCCACGCCAAAGAAAGATTTTCACCACATTTCGGTCACGGTTCGGCCCAACAGCCTTGGGCCTCCCCTCGGACCTCCCAACCGAAATCTCCAACCCTGGAATTGAATACAGTGTCGATGAATTTGTCCCGCCGGTCGCTGCTCGCGGTGATCGCCAGCTCTGTTTTGAGCGCCTGCACGCAGATCCCGAAACCCGAACCGAAACCGAAGCTGATCGAGCCGATCGGCGGTGATGGCGGCTCGCCGGAAAAGGCGGCGGATGCGGCGGGCGTGCCGACGAAGACCTTCGACTATGCCAGGATCTACGCGCCGGTGAAGGACGAAGGCTACGACGTCCCGGGCATCCAGCACACCGAGATCAAGCCGCAGTTCCTGCGCCAGGAAGTGGCCTATGCCACCAACGAGCCGCCCCATTCGATCGTCGTCGATACCCAGACGATGTTCCTCTACTACGTCCTGCCCGGCGGCCGCGCCATCCGTTACGGCGTCGGTCTTGGTGCGGCCGGCCGCGCCTGGAAGGGGCGTGCCGTCGTGCATTGGAAGCGCAAGTGGCCGCGCTGGACGGTGCCCGACGACATGGTCGCACGCCAGCCGCACCTCAAGAAATACGGCATTGATGCCGGCGGCATGGATCCGGGCCTCGACAATCCGCTCGGCGCCCGCGCCATGTATATCTTCCAGGACGGCCAGGATACGCTTTACCGCATCCACGGCTCGCCGCAGTGGCGCTCGATCGGCAAGAACGCGTCGGCGGGCTGCGTGCGGATGCTGCAGCAGGACGCGATCGATCTCTATGATCGCGTCAGAGGCAAGACGCCGCTGCTCGTCCTGTGATGGGCGACAATCTGGCGTAATTTCTGCGCCCTTGCCGGACGGATTGCCTCAAAGTGGCTGCGGAAGCGGCAGCCCGTCCGGCCCCATCAGCATATAGTCGGGCGACCGCTGCACCGGCTGGGAGTCCGGCAATGGTTGCCCATCCGGCAGGGGCTGCGCGTCCTGCATCGGCTGCGATTGCACCATGCCGCCGCCCGAGAGATCGGTGACGACGATCGGCGTGCCGTTCGGCACGCGGTTGTAGAGATCGACGACGTCCTGGTTGATCATGCGCACGCAGCCCGACGACACCGACTTGCCGATCGTCCACCATTCCGGCGAGCCGTGAATGCGGTAGAGCGTGTCTTCGCCGTTCTGGAAGATGTACATGGCGCGGGCGCCGAGCGGGTTCTTGAGGCCGGGATCCATGCCGCCCGCCTCGATGCTGAATTGCTGCAGCTCGGGCTGGCGCGCCACCATCTCGTTCGGCGGCTTCCAGCGGGGCCATTCGCGCTTGTACTGGATGACGCCGCGCCCGGCCCAGGCGAAACCGGCACGCCCGAGGCCGACGCCGTAGCGCATCGCCTGGCCGCCTTCATAGACCCTATAGAGAAAGTGGCTGCCGACGTCGACGACCAGCGTTCCCGGCTTTTCGCCGGTCGGATCGGCGACCATCTGGCGGTAGAAGCGCGGATCGATCTTCTCGTAGGGAATGGCCGGCAGCGGGTAGGGCTCGTTCGGCTTCTCGCCGTACATGTCGGCCAGGAACGTGTTGGTCTCGGGAACCGGTTCCGGCGCATAGGAGCGCGTCACAGTAGGCCGCGGCGAGGCGCAGCCGGCGAGACCAACGGCCGCCAACCCGGCGGAAAGCTGCAGGAAGGCGCGGCGGCGGAACTCTCTTTCGGGCATGTAATCCTCGATCGTCCTCTATTCGCTACCGGCGATGCAACCGACCTTTTAAGTCAATTGTGCGTCGCCAGCCGACGGAACGATCACAGGCCGGCGTAGGGGTCCGCCAGCGCCGCTTCGGGTCGGCTGATAGGATACTTAGTTCCCGAGATCTTCGCGGCCAGCTTTTCAGCACCGTTTTTCTCAAGAAGCGCCCGGAAGCTCGGATGCATGCCGCCATCGACATAGGCGTTCAGCGGCGCCGACGTCTGGTTGGTCATCATGCCGGCGAGCTTCGCGTCCTCCGATTGCAGTCGCGCCACCAGCCCGGCATCGGGCGTGGAGATCGCCGCCGGGCAGGCGGCAAGCGGGTCGGACGGTTCGCCATCGGCGAAATCGGTGTTGAAGACGTAGCGGCGGCCGCAGGCCGAAACCTTCGGCTGACGCTTCGTCGCCTCGAAGATGTCGTAGCCCTGCTTGATGTTCTTCCAGAAGTCGAAATTCGGGTCGCCGCGGTGCTTGGCCATGTTCTCCGCCGTCATGCGGAAGGGATAGGCCTGAACCTGGAACGTGCCCTGGCCGCCGGCGAGCGCGCGTTGCACCACGGAATAGATTTCGCCGACACCCTGGTCGGTCATGGCGTAGCAGCCGGACGACGAGCAGGCGCCGTGCACCATCAGCGCTTCACCGGTGTAGCCGAGCGCCGATTCCAGCCGGTTCGGGTAGCCGAGGTTAAACGACAGGAAATATTGCGATTTCGGGTTCAGCATGCCGGCGGAGACGTGGTAGAAGCCCTCCGGCGCCTGGCGGTCGCCCGACTTCATCTTCGGGCCGAGCTTTCCCGACCAGCGGCACATGGGATAGGTCTTCAGCAGCGCGTACTGGCCCTGCTTATTCTGTTTCCAGACTTCGAGTTCGCTTTCCTGCTTGAAGATGCGGATCAACACCGGGCTTTCCGGCTTGCTGCCGTTCTTCGCCATGGCGGCGATCAGCTTGGCCGGGATCGGCGGTGGCTCGCGCACGTCGTCGGCGTCGAGCGCCATGCAGCCGGACAGCGCCAGGGCCATCGCGCCGATCGCCAAGGCATGCCGCATCCGTCGCACCTGCGCGAATATCCTGCCGGCCTGAGGTGTCTCGGAAGAAGGGCTCTTGATCGTCTCGCGCCGCATGCGGGCTCCTGGAAATGCTTCCGCCACCAAGCGTCCTTCGTGTGGCGTGTGTGCCGGCCGGTTGCGTTCGACGCAGTTCGGTTCAGCCTCAAGTTCAGCGATTAAGCGGTGACAGCCCTGGCTGCAAGCCTTTGTCCCTGGCGCTCGCGATCAAAAATTTTTGAACGCGCGCTGCCATAGCTGACCGCCGATTGGGTCGATGTTGAGACAAGATGGTGAATTTTTTCTCAACGCGGGCGCCGGAAAAGTCCCGATGCGTCAGTCCCGCGGCTCACTGCCGGGCGCATAGACGGTCTTCTGCTTGAAGGCAAAGACGTTGCCGCAGCGGCAGCGCACCATGTGCTTGGCGGGGTCGGGAGAGGTGCGTTCAGTCGAGAAGCCCTTGGGCATCACGTCGATGGTAAAGCCGCGATTGCTGCCCTTGCCTTTGTCGTTTTCCGACGCTTCGGCGAAGCCGGCGGCTCCGCATTTGGCGCATTCCAGCTTTCTCGAATACCGATCCCGCGATGCCATGTTCAATCACACTCGATAGCGCTGCCACATCCGGATGGCGGGCGGCGGCGCTTGGTTGCCCGAAACACCGAACTATAGGAGGCCGCCCGTCGTTTCAAGTTTGCCGGTGACGGGTTTTGGCGGCAACGCCTAACGATAGCCGGTTGCGTCGGCCGGCTTGTTCGCCTCCATCACCTCGCGCATGTAGCGCCAGCAATCGGGCCGCGAGCCGTCGAGATCGGAAAACCCGTAGACCTGCGCCAGCCCGCCGCTCGACAGCGACTGGCCGTTCCAGCGGGACTTGTCCGGATCGGCCGCGAGCGCCGCGATGGCGCGGCCGACGAAACGTGGTGTTTCCGAAATGACGAAGTGCGGTTGGTTCTTTGTGGCGTCCTGCCAGTTGTCTTCACCGACCTCGAAATGTTCGAGCATCATCTCCGACCGCATCCAGCCGGGCGTGATCGAAACCGCGGTTGCGCCGTGCGGCGAAAGGTCCTTGGCGTGGGCCCAGGCCATGCGGTTCGCTGAAACCTTGGCAAGGTCGTAGAACGGCGACAGCCGGTAGTTCTCGGCATTGTATTCGGCGGTGCCGTCGGTCACCTCGACCAAGAGGCCGCCGGGCTTCTCGATCATCAGCGGCAGGGCATAGTGGGCGGTGATCAGGTGCGTATCGACGCCGAGATGCAGGAGCTTCAACCCGTTTTCGAGATTGTGCTCCCAGACCGGCTTGTTCCACTCGAACAGCAACTCGCCGCCCCAGACGTCGTTGACGAGGATGTCGAGCCGTCCCTGTTCGCTGCGGATGCGCTCGACAAGCGCCTGTACCTGCGCCGGCTGCAGATGGTCGACCTGGGCGGGAATGCCCTTGCCGCCGAGGCTGGTGACGATCTCGGCGGTTTCCTCGATCGTTTCGGGACGCCCGTAATCGGATTGCTGTTGCCGCGTGGTGCGGCCGGTTACGTAAACAGTGGCGCCGGCGGCGCCAAGTTCGGTCGCGATGCCGCGCCCGCCGCCGCGCGTCGCGCCAGCGACGAGGGCGACTTTTCCTTCGAGTGTCATGATTCTTCTCCTTCGCGGCCGCTTGCCGACTGGCGTTTTCTTGCTCGGGTGATATATAAATGATTGTTCGGTTATAAATGAGAGTCAAGATGCCTCGCCCAAAAACCATGCCTGACGAAGAGCTGCTGGCCGCCGCCTTCGCATTGATGCGGGCCGATGGTCCAGATCGCCTGACCTTCGCGGCGCTGGCTGCACGTACGGGCCTTTCCGGCGCCACGCTGGTGCAGCGCTTCGAGAACAAGGCGAAGCTGATCCAGCGGGCGCTCAGCCAGGCCTGGGACGGGCTGGACGGGCAGACGGCGGAGCTGATGGCGAGCGTACCGCGGACGCCGGAGGGCGCCATCGCACTGCTCGTCGGCCTCTCGGGCGATTATGGCGGTATCGACAGCTATGCCGACGACCTCAGGATTCTGCGGGAAGACCTGCGCGATCCGTTGCTCCGTGCCCGCGGCGCAAAGTGGCGCGACGTGCTCGCAGGCGTGCTCGACGAATGCCTCGCCGGCCTTCCCGCTGCGAGCCCGGGGCTCGGTCTGCTGATGGCGTCGCAATGGCAGGGATCCTTGCTCTGGTGGAGCTTCGACCCGCAGGTGCCGGTCACGGTCTTTGTCGAGCAGAGCCTGACGCGCTTCGTCGAAGCTTTTGCGAGACGGCCGGCAGGCTGACAACTGCGGCAGTGGCGTGCTCACCGGTCTGTCAAATCGCCGTGAGATGGCCGTGCGGTGGATGACGGCGGCGCAAGCTGGTCTTAGATGCTGATCCATGATCAGATTTGTCGCAGTCCTCGTTGCCCGCATCTCCACTTTGGCACTCGTCGTCTCGACGCTTGTCGCCTTGCCGGTCGCGGCTCAGACGCCATCGCCGATTTCGGCCTTGCTGGACGAACTGGCCTCACGGTCAGAGCTTGATCCCCTGAAGACCGTGATCGTCGCCCGCGACGGCAAGATCGTCGCTGAGCGTGGTTACGGCCGCAACCGCGTGACGGACTCGACCAACATCAAGTCGGCGTCGAAATCGATCATCTCGGCGCTGGTCGGCATCGCCATCGACAAGCGGCTGCTCGAAGGTCCGGAGCAGAAGATCGCGCCGATCCTGAAGGCGGACCTGCCGGCCTCGCCTGATCCGCGCATCAACGACATCACCATAGGTCATTTGCTTTCGATGCAGGCCGGGCTCGGCCGTCTCTCGGGCCCGAACTATGGGCGATGGGTCGCCAGCCGGAACTGGGTGCGCACGGCGCTTGCCCAGCCCTTCGACGACGATCCGGGTGGTGAGATGCTCTATTCCACCGCCTCGACCCATCTGCTTTCGGCGATCCTGACGAAGGTCAGCGGCAAGTCGACCCTGGCGCTCGCGCGCGCGTGGCTGGGGCCGCTCGAGGGCTTCCGCATCGGGGCCTGGGATCGCGATCCGCAAGGCATCTACCTTGGCGGCAACCAGATGGCGATGAGCCCGCGCTCCCTGCTTGCCTTCGGCGAACTCTATCGCAATGGCGGCCGCACGGCGTCAGGCCAGCAACTGGTGTCGGAAGGGTGGGTCGCGGCCTCCTGGCAGCATCGAACCAATTCGCGCTTCTCCGGCGACGAGTACGGTTATGGCTGGTTCGAGCGCCAGATCGCCGGTGAAGAAGTGCATTTCGCCTGGGGTTATGGCGGCCAGATGCTCTACATCGTGCCGAACCTGGATCTGACGGTGGTGATGACATCGGCCGAAAGCGGGCCGTCGGCCCGCAACGGCTACCGCGACGCGCTGCATCTGGTGCTCGGCGAGATCATCACGAATGTAAAGGCCGATCCGGAAACGGACGGGTGACAGGGCGCCGGCTCGACGCCGCTCCGCGTCAAGCCAGCAACGGTTCCACGACGCCAAGCAGGCATTCGATCGCAGCTTCATTCTTCAGCGCCGCCTCAGACGCCTCGAATTCCGCGAGCTCGATGCCGGCAATCTGCTCTTTCGGGATTGCCGCGAAGATGGCGCGCAAGGTCTGCGGATAGAGGCCTCCGCCGATCGCATAGGCGGCCGGCACATGCTTCGGCTCGAGCACGTCCCAATCGACATGGATCCAGACCGGCGCATCGCCGATCAACGAAAGAATGACTTCCGGCGTCGCTTCTGTCGGCGAAAGGATGCACACGCCTGCCTGCCGCAGCAAATCCATCTCCGCGGGGTCGATGTCGCGCGCGCCGACGATGACGACCTTTGCCGGGTGCAGCCCGCTGCCGTGGCCGCTCTCCCAGAGCCCGCAGGCGGCAGCCAGCACCATGCCGCCGAGATAGCCGCTTTCGGTGGTCTGCGGCGTGTTGAAATCGCCATGGGCATCGAACCAGAGCAAGACCGCGTCGGCGCGTTCCCGCGCGACGACCGGCAGTGTCGCAAGGCTGGCGGAGCAGGTATTGGCGATGAAAAGTGGTTTGTTGCCACGCGCAAGTGTTGCGGCAATCGCCGCCTGCAAAGCGGCCAGGGTCTCCCCGGCCTCAGGCAGGCTTGCCGACCAGTCGTCTTCCTTTGCCGGTGACGGGCTGCCGATAACGGTCGGCTGCAGCCCGGTGCGCTTGCTCAGCGCTTCGGCCGTCAGGGCCGCCCCGGGGATGGCGCCGGACGTTCTGTCGGCGATGCGTCCCTGGGAGACGACGAGTTCATAGGGCACGGGCATTCTCCTTGCATTTTCGGTGGGCGTTAACGCCGGTATTGGGCGCACCTGCAAAGCCCGCCTGTTTCAGCGTTTTCGAGGGGATCTGCGGGATTGGTTTGAAAGGGAAGCCTCGAAGATTCGATATATCTACGTGGATATATCGATATCGCGCCGCGATCGCAATTTCATCGAGGCGAGCGTTGATGCGATTTGCCGTGCACATGGCGACGCGGGTCGCGGCGATCGCCAATGTCGCTCGGCCGTTTGGCGCGGCGCGGGTGCCGCGGAAATTTCAGAGGTGACAGGTGCTTGCCGCAATCTATGTCGCGGCAAGCGATTTCGTTTAAATCGGCAGCTGGTGCACTTAGCCGGCAAAGCCTTCAATGACGATCTTGCCCTTGGCAGCGCCGGTTTCGATGCGGCGATGCGCTTCGCGCAGGTTCGCCGCGTTGATCGGCGACAGCACCTCGGCAAGCGTCGTCTTCAGCCGTCTGGCATCGATCTCGTCGGCGACGAAGCTCAGCAGACGATGCTGTTCGATCATGTCGGGCGTCTGGTGCATCGGGCGGGCGAACATGAACTCCCAGTGCAGGCTCGCCGCCTTGGTCTTCATGCCGGCCATCGGCATCGGCACGTCGGTGTTGTCGATCGAAACGATGCCGCCTTGCGGCCGGATCAGCTCGACAGCGTCGTCCCAGTGGCGCATGTCGTTGAAGATGGCGATGTGGTCGACATGGGGAAAGCCGAGCGCGCGGACCTGCGCGACCAGCGGTTCACGGTGGCTGACCACGTGGTCGGCGCCAAGTTCCTTGACCCAGGCGATGGTTTCCGGCCGCGAGGCGGTGGCGATGACGGTGAGGCCGGCGCGCTTTGCCAGCTGGATACCGATCGAGCCGACGCCGCCGGCGCCACCGACGATGAGGATCGACTGGCCGTGGTCGGCGCCGTCCCGGTCGATGCCGAGCCGGTCGAAGAAGGCCTCATAGGCGGTGATCGTCGTCAGCGGCAGGGCGGCCGCTTCCGCAAAGGACAGGCTCTTCGGCTTGCGCCCGACGATGCGCTCATCGACCAGTTGATATTGCTGGTTGGATCCCGATCGAGTCAGGTCGCCGGCGTAGTAGACGGCGTCGCCCGGCTGGAACAGCGTCACATCAGCACCGACGGCCTCGACCACGCCGCTTGCGTCCCAGCCGAGCACGCGCGGCGTTTCCTCGACCTTGTCCTTCGGCGCGCGCATTTTCACGTCGACGGGATTGACCGCGACGGCGCGGACCGCGACCAGGATATCATGCCCTTTGGGCTCCGGCTTCGGGAGCTCGACATCGAGGAAACTCTCCGGGTCGGAAACCGGGAGATAGCGGGTGAGGGCGACAGCTTTCATGAGTTGCTCCTTTGTGGGGTGAAGAGGTGTGATTGCCGCGGTCATGCCACGCGCTCGAGTGCCGGATAGCTAGAGTAGCCTTCGGCGCTGCCGCCGAAAAGCGTGGCCCCGTCGAAGCTTGCGAGCGGCAGCCCGTCTTTCAGTCGGCGCGGCAGGTCCGGATTGGCGATGAACGGGCGGCCGAAGGCGACGATATCGGCAAGACCGGCGGCAAGGATCGCCTCGGCCTTCTTACGATCATAGCGGCCGGCGACGATGATGCGGCCGGAATAGGTGGCGCGCAGCTCGCGGCGGAAGTCGTCGGGGATGACGGGCGCATCGTCCCAGTCGGCTTCCACCAGATGGATATAGGCAAGGCCGATGCGGTCGATTTCGCCCGCGGCCTTCAGGATCGTCGGGATGATCTCGTCGTCCTTCATGTTGCGCTGGGTGATATAGGGCGACAGCCGGATGCCGACCCGGGAGGCGCCGATCTCGCCGGCGACCGCCTCGGCGACCTCGACCAGGAAGCGGATGCGGTTTTCGGCCGGGCCGCCATAGCGGTCGTCGCGCCGGTTGGACGAGCGGCGCAGGAACTGGTCGATCAGGTAGCCGTTGGCGCCATGGATCTCGACGCCGTCAAAGCCGGCTTCGATGGCGTTGGCCGCCGCCTGGCGGAAATCTTCGACGATGCCGGCGATCTCGCTCAGCTCCAAGGCGCGCGGCAAGGGGATGTCGACCATCGCGCCGATGCCGGTTTCTGGATCGGCCACCCAGACCTTTGCGTCCGGCAAAATCGCAGACGGTGCGACCGGGCGTCCGCCGTCGTGGAAACTCTCATGGCTCATGCGGCCGACATGCCAGAGTTGCAGCATGATGCGGCCTCCGGCCCGGTGTACGGCTTCTGTGACGAGCCGCCAGCCGGCGATCTGCGCGGGAGAGTGGATGCCGGGTGTAAACGAGTAGCCCTGGCCCTGCGCCGAGATCTGGGTGGCCTCGGTGACGATGAGGCCGGCCGAGGCGCGCTGGGCATAGTACTCGGCCATCAGGGCGTTGGGCACATTGCCCGGCTGGCTGCTTCGCGCCCGCGTCATCGGCGCAAGCGCGATACGGTTGGGTAGGGTCAAGGACCCGAGCGGGATCGGAGAAAAGAGCGATGGCATGGTGAGATCCTTTGTGAGGGGCAGTCGCATAGCGGCAGGGCCAAGCACGGGGAGGCACGTCAGTTGATCAGTGCGCCGCCTTCGATGTCGATGACCGAGCCGGTGACGAAGGGATTGTCGATGGCGAAGAGATAGCCGCTGGCGATATCTTCCGGTTGCCCGGCGCGGCCGGCAGGCAGTGTTGCAGCGGCGCGATCGAACATCGCGTCGCGCGCCTCGCCGGCCATGCCGGCATAGGCTTCCGTTCGCGTCAGGCCGGGGCTGACGACATTCACCCGCAGCGGTGCCAATTCCTTGGCCAGCACCTTGGCGGTTGCTTCGAGTGCCGCGTTCATCGCCGTCTTGACGAAGGTGCCCGGCACCGTTCGGCGGGCGAGAAAACCCGAGGTGAAGGTGATCGTACCGCCGGGCCGAATGCTCTTGGCCGCCTCGCGGGCAAGCAGGATCGAGCCCCAGTACTTGACGTCGAAGGCGGCCTTGGCTGCTTCGAGGTCGATATCGACGACGGTGCCGCCCGGCGCCGAGGAGCCAGCCGTGACGATCAGGTGATCGAACGGACCGAGCTGTTGGAAATAGGCGACCACTGCCGCGGCATCGGCAAGATCGAGACCGGTGGCGCGGCTGGCGATCTCTACCCGACCCGGGCGCTCGGCAAGCGCCTTGGCGACGGCGGCGCCGATACCGCTGGTGCCGCCGATGACGACGGAGACGGTGGTGTCAGTGAAAGTCATGGTCATTCTCCGGAGGAAGGGTGGGGACGGGTTCACAAAAGACGGCTTCGAGCAGCGGTCCGCCGGGCGCGCGCAGGAACAGCCGCCGCTCGCCGATGTCGGCAAGGTCCATGGTCGAATAGGGAATGGCGAGCCGGTCGAGCTTGGCGCGGAAGGCGGCGTAGCCTTCGAACCGGAAGCCGACATGATCGATCGCTTCGGCCGCACGCTCGAAGCCCACGCCACGGCTGCCGATGAGGTGGACGATCGGCTTGCCTCCGGCATAGAGCCAGCAGCCGGGGATTCGGCGGATAGCTGCCGGACGCTCGCCGACGGTCAGGTCGAAGACCGTCTCGAAGAACGCGCGTGTGGCGTCGATATCGGTGGTGCGGATGGTGACGTGGTCGATGTGCATCACGCGTCTCCTTTCGCCGGCAAATTTAGCGCTTGCGGCGCATCCGGATAATTGGCTTATTTCCAAAATTATATTTCGGAGAAAGCGAAAGATGCTGCTCGACAATCTGGCTCTGTTTCTTCTGATCGTCGAAAAGGGCGGGCTTTCCGCCGCCGGCCGCGAGATGGGGTTGTCGCCAGCCTCCGTCTCCGAGCGGCTGGCAGCACTCGAGGCCCACTATGGCGCCGCACTTCTGAAACGCACGACGCGGGCGATCAGCCTGACGGAGGAGGGCCGCCTGCTGGTGGACGGCGCCCGCCGGCTGCTGGCGGAGGCTGACGAACTGGAGAGCGGCATCCGGTCGGGCACGCGCACGATCTCGGGGCCGATCCGGCTGAGCGCGCCTGAGGATATGGGGCGGCGCTACATCGTACCGATCCTCGATCGCTTTCTCGCGGAGCACCCCGATGTGACGGTCGATCTCAATCTCACCGACGGTTACCTCGACCTGGTCGGCCAGGGCATGGATTTCGCGATCCGGCACGGCGTGCTTGCCGACAGCACGCTGAGGTCTCGGTCGCTCGGGGAGAACCGGCGCGTCGTATGTGCGGCGCCGTCCTATATCGAAGCTATGGGCCGGCCGGAGCATCCCGACGATCTCTCCCGCCACGACTGCATCGTCATGCGCTTCGGCGCCAATCTCGACCGCGAATGGGCCTTTCAGGTGGATGGCAAGCCGCACAAGGTCATGGTGCGCGGGCGTCGCGTCGCCAATGACGGCGGACTGGTGGGGGCGTGGTGCAGGGCGGGGCACGGCATCGCCCTGAAGTCGGTGTGGGACATCGCCGAGGACCTGGCCTCCGGCGCGCTGGTCGAGCTTCTCAAGGATTTTGCGGTCGGCGAAACCGGGTTGCAGATCGTCTATCCGCCGGCGAGCGTCCAGCCACGCCGGGTGCGGCTGTTGATCGAGCGGATCGCTTCGGAACTCGGTTCGATCGAGACTGTCCTGACGCGCATTGGAGACGCATAGGGCCGGCGACTCGTCCGCCCGTGGCCGCTGCCGACGTGGCCGTCGTGCAACAGTATCGCCCCTCGTTTTCCAATGCGGCATGCCAGCGCATTGCGGTCGCGCGCGGCTTCACTTATAAAACATGAGTAACACATTCAACATAAGAGGTGGCGCACGGCGCCACCGCTGGTTCCGGCGGCGGCCGCGCGGCTCCCGCGATGGAGAGGCAGATTGATGACCGATGCGATGGTGCAGGGGCTCCACGAACGGGAAGAGGGCAGGATACGCCGTTTCTTCAGCCGCCGCCTCAGAAGTCGCGAGGATGCCGTCGACGCCACGCAGGAAACGTTCATGCGCATGCTGGAGGCATCGCGCTCGACGCTGATCGAGAACCCGCAAGCCTATCTGTTCCAGGTCGCGCGCTCCGTCGCGCGGGTCGCCGCCGAGCGCACCGCGCGCGAGCAGGCGCTGTTCGTTGCCGACGAGGACGGCATCGAGCATGCCGAAGACAGGCCGATCCAGGATCGCATCGTCAACGCCCGCCAGTGCCTTTTGATCATGGCGCGCACCATCGAGGGGCTTCCGAACCGTTGCCAGCAGGTCTTCATCCTCAGCCGCCTGCACGGCCTCAGCAACGGCGCGATTGCCGAGCAGCTCGGCATATCGAGAAACATGGTCGAAAAGCACATCATCCGGGCGCTGCTCGAATGCCGGAAAATGCGCGCCGAAATTATTTTCTGAGCCGACATCAGGCAAAACCATCCATTCAACTCTAAGATGATGGGAGCGATTCTTTGGGACCGCCCGAAGGCATTTTCAGTTCGACCGGAAGACAGGAATGAGTGGCGATCGCCAGACAATCGATGACAGCGTTCTGCAAGCGGCTGCCGGCTGGGTTGCGCGACTGCAGTCCGAGGATGCGACCGTTATCGACCGCCAGGCATTCGAGCGCTGGCTCGACGAGCATCCGGATCATCGGGCGGCCTACGAAGAACTGCGGGCATTATGGAGCGATCTCGGCGAGGTACCGATCCCCGAAGGGCGGCTCGGGCAGTTGCGCGCACAGCGCCGCCGCCGCGTCGGTGGCTTTGTCGGGCTCTGTCTTGCCGCAGGCGTCGCGATCCTGTCGCTGGCGACGCCCTATGGCGCCCGTTGGCGCGCCGACTACTACACCGGTGTCGGCGAGGTCAGGCGCATCGCGCTGGAGGACGGGACGCAGGTGGATCTCAACACCGACACGGCGCTCGTCGTCCGATATGATCAGGGGCAAAGAAAGGTGCGGCTGCTGCGCGGCGAGGCGTTCTTTGCCGTCGCAAAAAATCCGCAGAGGCCCTTCGTGGTCGAAGACGGCTCGATCAGCGCGACGGCGCTCGGAACCCGCTACTCGGTTGGCGCGACGGGGGCGGACCGAGCGGCCGACGTTAAAGTGGAGGAGGGCCGTGTCGAAGTCGAGGCGGCCGGGCAGAAAGCCATCCTCGGCGCCGGCGAAGCGGCAACGATCGACCGGCAGGGTCGCCTGTCCTTGACGAAGACGGATGTTGCCGCCGGGACGGCCTGGCGCGACGGAAAGCTTGTCTTCTCCCGTCGGCCGCTCCGTGAGGTCCTTTCGACGCTCGAGCGCTACCGCCGCGGCCGGATCCTGCTCATCGACGAGAAGGCCGGCGCGCTCGAAGTGTCGGGCATCTTCGATCTGCACGATACCGACGACGCACTGAGCGTTCTCGAAGCCAGTCTGCCGCTCCGTGTCTTGCGGCTCTCGGGCCTCATGGTCCTCGTCCAGTCGCGTTAGGTTGACGCCGGCGGCAAGGCGGTTTCGCGCCTTACAAGAATCTTTTCTGACAAAAATCGTTCGGTGACGTCAGGAGAACGCGCTCCCCACACTCTTAGTCAGCAGTGGCGGCGCTGCACCTGGTTCGAGGTGGCCCGCCCGGAGTTGGAGTAGGGGATCTCGGATGAGAATTTTGCAGGGTCGTGGATCGCGACGCCGGTCTTTTGCATGCTTGGCGCTCGCCAGTGTTTCTTTCATCGCCTGCGCGAGCGCAGTGCAGGCGCAGGCGACGGCGGCACCGTCCGCGATCACGGCGTCCAAAGCGATCTCCGTTCCCGCGGGCTCCCTTGAAACGGGCATTCTCAAGCTCGGCCGGCAGGCCGACCTGCGCCTGCTCTATCCGAGCGCGCTCACCAGCGGCAAGGTGACCAAGGGCGTTGAAGGCAGGCTCGCGACCGAGGCGGCGGTTGTGCAACTGCTCGACGGGACCGGGCTTCGCTTCCGCATCGTCAGCGCAACGACCGTGCAGATCTTCGATCCGGCGGACGCGACGATCACCACCGGCGCCGTCGTCAGGGATGGCGCAACGCAACTGGAAAAGATCACCGCGACCGGCGAGCGGACCGGCGCCGAAGGCATCGTCGAGACCGACGGCTACGTGGCGAAATCCGCAAGGATCGCCACCAAGACCGATACGCCGGTCATGCAGACGCCGCAGTCGATGTCGGTGATCAGCCAGAAACAGTTGCAGGACCTGAAGCCCCAGAACCTGATGGAGGCGCTGAACTATACGCCCGGCGCCCGCGTCGGCCAGTACGGCGCCGAGCCGCGCTTCGACGCCTTCAAGGTACGCGGCATCGACCTGACGCTGACCGGCATCTTCCGCGACGGCATGCGCCAGATCGCAAGCCCCAACGGCCTGTTCCGGCTGGAGCCCTATGGCGTCGAGGCAATCGCCACGTTGCGCGGCCCGGCCGCCTCCATCTACGGCGCCAGCTCGTCTGGCGGTATCGTTGATATCGTCTCGAAACGCCCGACCAGCGACCCGCTGCGCGAGGTCGAGGTGCAATACGGTTCCTTCGGTCGCGTGCAGGGCGCCTTTGACGTTTCCGGACCGCTCGACGACGAAGGCACCATGCTCTACCGCATGACGGGTCTTGCGCGCGACGGCCGCACCGAGATCGAGGCGGTGAAGGACGACCGCCTGTTCATCGCGCCCGCCTTCACCTGGCAGCCGGATGAGGGCACCAAATTCACGCTGCTTGGCGAGTACATGGATTCGACCACCGGCGGCACCTGGGGCTACCTCAACCGCTACGGGCCGGACGGCAAGTCGATCGGCGCGATCCCGACCTATGGCGGCGACGCCCGCTTCAACGATTTCACCCAGAAGCAGGCGCGCATCGGCTACGAGCTGGAGCATGAGCTCACAGACAGCGTCACGCTCTTCCACAAGCTGCGCTACTCCGACATTTCGACGCGGCAGGAATGGGTGTTCGCCAAGTATCCGGGCCTGACCGTCGAGGACAACAGCGGCCTTGCCAGCGACACCTATCTGAAGTTCGACTTCGACACGGGTGCCGCTGCGCACCAGCTGATCGCCGGCATCGACTACAGCTACATGAAGTATACCTCGCAGCAGGGCAGCGGGCCGGATCTCTTCACCGACGACTTCACCTATGTGCCGAAGCTGACTTCGACCCAGAAGCAGTCGCAAAGCGGCATCGGCATCTACATCCAGGACCAGATCGAGTATGAGGCCTGGCGCCTGACGGCGGGCCTGCGCCACGACTGGGTGGACAACAAATATTCCGTCGACGGAAGGCGCTTCAACCGCGACGACAGCGAGACGACAGCGCGCGCCGCCCTTGGCTACGTGCTGCCGAATGGCATGATGCCCTATGTCAGCTACGGGACGGCCTTCGTTTCCAACCCGGGCGTGATCCTCAATCTAGGCGGCACCGATACGCCGGCGATGCCGACGCTCGGCAAGCAATGGGAGGCGGGCGTCAAGTACGAGATCCCCGGCCAGAACGCGACGATTACGGCCGCGGTCTTCAACATCGACCAGGAAAACGCCACCGTCTACGAGACGTCATCGGGTCTCAACCTCCTGCGCCAGCTCGATCTGAAGTCACGCGGCTTCGAGCTCGAGGGCACGGCCTCGCTCGACAACGGCTGGAACTTCATCGCGTCCTACTCCTACAACGACGTCGAAATCACCAAGCTGACGTCGGAAACGCTCGGTAACCAGCTGAACTCCTCGCCCTACCACATGTTCTCGCTGTGGGCGGACTACGAGGTGCAGTCCGGACCGCTCGAAGGGCTCGGGGTCGGCGCAGGCGTGCGCTATGTCGGCTCGAGCTTCGGCGACAACGTCCACACGCCGGTCCTCAACAACCAGGCGCGCACATTTGTCGATGCTTCGGTGCGCTACGATCTTGGCGCTGCCAATCCGAACTTCGAGGGCGTGCGGCTTCAGCTCAATGCGACCAACCTCTTCGACGAAGTCGAGCAGCTTTGCACAACGGGCTTCTGCTACTTCGACGAAGGCCGCAAGGTGGTCGCCAGCCTGCGTTACCGCTTCTGATGGCGTCGGAAAAGGCAGTCCAGCCAAGGCCGTCGCCCGCCGCGATCTTCTTCGCGGTCGGTGGGCTCTATGTCGCGCAGAGCGTGATCGGCGGGCTGACGATGCTCGGCCTGCCCGCGGTCTTGCGGACGCAGGGCCTCCCGCTCGACCAGATCGGCCTCGTCTATCTGACGGTGCTGCCCTGGGCGCTGAAGTTCCTCTGGTCTCCGCAGGTGGAGCGTTTCCGCCTGCCGGTGGTCGGTCGCAACCGCTCGGCGGTCATCATTGTCGTCGGCGGCACGCTGTCGGCGCTGATGCTGGCGGTTCTCGGGTTCATCGGCCCGGAGCGGCTCTTCCCCGTTCTCGCCTGCCTCGTGTTCATCGCGCTCTTCACCTCGACCGTCGACATCGCCTGCGACGGTTTTGCGGTCGAGACGCTCGCCGAAGAGCATCACGGTTGGGGCAATGCCGCCCAAGTCGGCGGCTCCTATGTCGGCTCGGCGATCGGTGCCGGCCTGTTCCTCGTGCTCGTCGATCGGCTCGGCTGGGCCCCGGCGGTGTGGATCATGGCCGCCGTCGTGCTGGGGCTCGGTCTGCCTTTCCTGCTCGGGCCCGGTTCGCGCCCGACGAACGAGGCGCGCAGCCACACTCCGTCGCTCAAGGCCGCGCTCGCCCGGCCGGAGGTGCGCAAAGGCCTTCTGCTCGCAGCGATCTATGTGTCCGCGCAGAAATGGGGCCTTGCCATGCTCGGCCCTTTCCTGATCGACTACGGGTTCGATCTCGCCTCTGTCGGTATGCTCAATGGTGTCGGCAGCATGCTCGTCGGCTTCGGTGGGGCCTTGTTCGGCGGTCTGCTCGTGCGCCTGTGCGGTACCGGTGCCGTGCTGATCGGCGCGCTGCTCCTGC
Source organism: Ensifer sp. ENS06 (assembly GCF_014852205.1). NCBI lineage: Bacteria > Pseudomonadati > Pseudomonadota > Alphaproteobacteria > Hyphomicrobiales > Rhizobiaceae > Ensifer > Ensifer sp. ENS06. Next base: position 492,787 of record NZ_JACVBC010000003.1, read on the forward strand.
AGGTGACGATGCTGGTCGCCTTCGCCTATGTCGGCGCCTCCGGCGATGTCTCGCGACCGCTGGTGATGACGCTTGCGGTCGCCAGTTCCTCCGGCGTCATGGCGATCGGCTTCGTCGCGCTCTATGCACAGTTCATGGGCTGGGCCGATCCGCGCCAGGCGGGCGTCGATTTCACTCTGTTCCAATGCATGGACAGCCTTGTCAGCATGGCCGGGGGCTTGGGCGCCGGCTGGATCGCCGAACGGTTCGGCTATTCCGCCTTCTTTATTTGCGCGGCAGGGGTTTCAACGGTTGCGGTGCCGTTGCTGGCGTTCCTCGTGCGGCCGCCGATGCGGCCGACGCGCAGCGCGCCTTGCCCTGACGCCGGCGCTCCCTGATGTACACGGGCAAGGGACCGGTCAGGGCGCGGATGCACGTGCTGGCCGGTTGCGGAACTGTCGGCGATAGCTGGCTGGCGAGATGGAGAGGGCGCGGGTGAAATGCTGGCGGAAGGAGACGGTGGAGCCAAAACCCGCCATCTGCGCTACGTGATCGACTGAACAGGAGCCGGTCTCCAGCAGGCGCTGCGCCACCGCCAACCGCTGCGCCAGAACCCATTGCGTGAACGTCGTTCCCGTCTTCTTGCGGAAATGTCGGGTGAAGCTGCGGAGACTCATGCCGGCGTGATCGGCCAGCCGTTCGAGCGACAGTGGCTCGTCGAGATGTTCGATCGCCCAGGTAATCGTCGCTGAGAGCGGGTCGCCGCTGCCGGGGGCAGGGAGCGGCGCTTCGATATATTGCGCCTGGTCGCCGTGACGATGAGGTGCGACGACCAGCCGGCGGGCGATGCGGTTGGCGATCTCGGCGCCGTGGTCGCTGCGCACGATGTGCAGGCAGCAGTCGATCGCCGCGGCCGTTCCGGCGGACGTCAGGATATCGCCCTCGTCGAGATAGAGCGCGTTCCAGTTCAGCGCGACCTGCGGGTAGGCGCGCTCGAATTCGTCCGCCCAGGCCCAGTGCGTCGAGGCCGCCCGGCCGTCGAGCAGCCCGGCTTCGGCGAGCACGAAGGTGCCGAGGCAGAGGCCGACGAGCCGGGCGCCACGGGCGTGGGCGTCGCGCAGCGCCTCAAGCAGGCTTTCCGACGGACGGTTGCCCGCATCGTTCCAGGCCGGCACGATGATCGTGTCCGCTTCCGTCAGGCTTGCGAGATCGTGCTCCACCTCGATGCTGAAACCGGACATGGTGCGAACGGTACCGGTCTTTTCTCCGGCAATCACAAGCCGGTAACGTGGCGCGCCGAGCTTCAACAGGTCGTCGCCGAAGACGATGCAGGGCACCGAGAGGTGAAAGGGGCTGATGCCCTCGAAGGCGACGATGGCGACGGTGTGCATGTGCTGGCCGATACTCAAGCAAATGAAGTTGGCCGGAACCTATCACATATTGTCATTCAGGCCACTTTCGTGATGAGGCCGCTTTGACGATCTTCGCGGGCGTCGAAACGCGAAAGGAACCTCCCATGACACAACACCCGACCATCCGTACGATCGCCGGTGCCGCTGCCCCCACCAGCCTCGATCCCAGGAAGACGGCGCTGCTGGCGATCGACTTCCAGAACGAATATTTTGCCGGCCGCATGCCGATCCCCGATGGCGAAAAGGCGCTCGCCAATGCCAAGCGGTTGATACAGCGCGCCGATTCCGATGGGATGAAGGTCTATCACGTCAAGCATGTCACGCCGGCTGGCAGCCCGGTGTTTGCCGAGGACAGCGAGACTTCGGCGTTTCACCGGGACATTCAGCCCGCCGCCAACCATTCGGTGGTGCGCAAATCCTCCGTCAGCGTCTTTGCCAGCACGGATCTCGGCACCCAGTTGAGGCAGGCTGGCGTCGATACGCTCGTCATGTCAGGGCTGATGACCCATGCCTGCGTTGCCGGTGCAGCGCGCGATGCCGTGCCGCTCGGCTTCAACGTCATCGTCGCTTCGGATGCCTGCGCCACACGCGATCTCGATACGGGGGAAGGTGACGTCGTTCCGCATGCGCTGCTGCATCGCGCATCGTTGGCGACGATCGATGACACCTTCGGCGATATCCTGACGACCGATCAGGTGCTGGCGCTGGCGCGCCGGTCCTGATTGAGCAGCGCAACCGGGCCTGTCTGGAGCGCGCTCTTCTGAGACGTCGCATTCGGACAGAACGGGTCGCCCGACCTTGCTAGGCGGAACCGCGCAGCATGATCTCGGCGCTCAAGAGAATGCGCTCGTCCTCGGGGAAGGCGCCGCCGTCGTCGGTGGTTTCCCCGAGCTTGAACAAAAGCAGTTCGATCGCCAGACGACCGATCTCGTTGTAGTTCTGCGCCACCGTCGTCAGCGGCGGGCAGGTGTAGCGCGACAGCGGATGGTCGTCGTGGCCGGCGACGCGCAGATCCGCATCGGCATCGCGTCCGACCTTGAGACCCGACTGGAAGGCGGCGGCAATGACGCCGAAGGCGACGCGGTCGTTGGCGCAAAGCACCGTCCTGGTTGGAAAGCCGCCGGAGCCGAGGATGCGCAGCGTCTCGTCGAAGCCGAATTTTTCGAAATCCCAGGCGGCATTCGGCGTGGTTTCGACCAGTGCCGGCTCCATCTTCAGCTGCTGCATCGCTTCCAGATAGGCGTCGCGCCGGGCCATCGCGTTGTTGTTGACCGGCGGCATGCCGAAGTAGCAGGGCGGGCTGCCGGAGCGGCAAAGATAGTCGACCATCAGACGGAAGCTCTGGCGGTTGTCGGTGCCGACGAAGGACGAGCTGTCGTCGAGTGGCGAGTCCACATAGATCAGCGGAATGCTGGCGCCGAGCGCCGTCAGCGTCCGGTGATGCGACTGCACGCCGAGCGGCGCGATGATGGCGCCGGCGACGTTCATCGACTTGAAGGTCTCGATCGCCCGCTCTTCCATTTCCGGCCGCCCGTCGGAGGAGAGCACGAAGGCAAGGAACCCTGCCTGGTTGGCGATGTGTTCGATCCGGCGCGTCAGCGCCATGTAGAAAGGGTCGGTCGAGTTCGGGACGATGACGCCGAGGATGTTGGTGCGGCGGCGGTTCAGGTTGACGGCGAAGATGTTCGGGCGAAAACCCGACTGCTTGATCGCAGCCTCTATGGCATCGCGGGTCTTCTTGCGGACCGAGCCTGGATCATTGAAGTATTTCGAGACCGTCGGGCGCGACAGGCCGACGAACTCCGAAAAATCCTCCATGGTCTTGATCTGTCTGTCCACGGTCGCTGTGCCCCATATTGTTTTGATTTCGTTTATAGGTTCATTTCGAGGGGATAGGCAGTACCGGCTCGCAAATATTCACCGAACATCCGGCCTGACGCTAAGCGCGGCAGGCCTTGAAGTAATCCTCGAGAACCCGATCGACGGCAGCAAGTGCCAGCGGTTTTGCTTGAGCCGCGACTTCACCGTCGCGCACGCGCTCGTAATTGCCGGGGAGATACTGGCTGATCAGCGTTTCCGCGATGACGACGCCGTCAAGCAGTGCCAGAAGTTCTTCGACGGCTGCCGCGACCTTCGGATGCGGCCAGTAATAGCGGATGCGGTCGCTATAGGAGAAGTGCCGCTGCAGCCGCTGGGCCTCCGCCGAGCCGTGGTAATACTTGCCCCAGTTGCCCGGCTCCTCGCGCATCACTTCCTCGGTGACGGCCGCCAGCGTCTGCTTGCGCGCCTCGGGGAAAAGGAAGGCGGCGATCTGGTCGAGGCCGTAGAGTGCCTCGCGCAAAGCGAAGGTCAGGCCCGGGCCGACCTTGAGAATGGCAAAGCCGTCGGAAACGAGATCGCGCAGCGCCTCTGGTGTCTGGTAGTCGGTCGAATGCGCTTCGAAGACGACGCCGTCGAGCTGTTTCAGGCTGGCGCTGAGGTTCGCCGCTTTCGCCCGGTCATAGGCGATCACGTTCTCGTTGCCGAACTCGACGCCCGGCTGGACCACCGCGCCGACGACACGTCCGAAGGCGTCGGCAGCGCCGGCCTTTTCAAACGCCTGGCGATGAATGGAGACGGTCTCGACCGCCGCCTCGGGTGCGGTGACTTCCAGCGTGTCGAGTTCTTCCAGTGCGCCGCCCGGAACCGGCACTTCGGTGCCGATGATGTAGACGGGAGCGGTGTGGTTTTCGCCGCGAATAGCGGCTTCGGCGGCAGCCGCCAGCCGCGCGGCGCGCTCCGCCGTCACCGCATCGGGCAGAGCCACCGGCTCGCCGGCGCAGCCCATGCTGGTATCGAGATGCAGCTTGGTGAAGCCGGCCTTGGCATAGGCCTTGATCATCGTCTCGGCCTTGTCCATCGCTACATCCGCCGGCAGGTGCTTCCACGGGTTCGGGCCCAGATGGTCGCCGCCAAGAATGATCTTGTCCTTCGGGAAGGCGACACGATCGGCGATCCCGGCGACGAAGCGGGTGAAATCGGCGGGCGTCATGCCGGTATAGCCGCCGTCCTGGTTGACCTGGTTGCAGGTCGCCTCGATCAAAAGCGCGGCATTTTCCTTCAGCGCCCGCAGCATGGCGGCTTCGATCACCAGCGGGTGGGCCGAGCAGACGGAGGGTATGCCGCGCGGGCCGGGGCGTTCGGACCAGCGGGCGATGTCGATCAGAAGGTTCTGTTGCATGGCGGTCAGCCCTTTTTCGCGGTGATGAAGGTTTCGAGATCGGCGCGCGTCGATGCGCCTTCCATCGGGCCGGAAATCATGACGGCGCGCGCGCCCGAGGCATTGGCGAATTCCAGTGCTTCAGCGGGCTTGGCTCCGTTCAGCCAGAAGGTGACGAAGGTCGCGCCGAAGCAGTCGCCGGCGCCGGTCGGGTCGATTTCCTCGACCGCAAAACCCGGATGCGAGAGCGTCGTTTCACGATCGAAATAGCTGGCGCCTTCGGCGCCGCGCTTGACGACGACCACCTTGATGCCGGTGGCGAGCAGCTCGGCAATGGCTTCCGCTTCGGTCTTTACCTGCGTGAACAGGAAGAGTTCCTGTCCGCTCGGCAGGAAGACGTCGGTCTTGGCGAGCACCGCCTGCAGCGCCTCGCGCATGCCGGGGCTGTCGAGGATTTCCGGCCGCAGGTTCGGGTCGAAGGAGACGGTGCCGCCGGCTGATTTGATGATCTCGATCGCGGCGATGATGCTCTCGACCACGCTTGGAGCGTAGAGCGACGAGCCCATCACGTGCAGGTGGCTGCAGGTTCCGACCAGCGCCCGGGTCGCCTCGTCGAGCCGGATCGTGCCGCAGGCACTGTGGCGGATGTTGAAGACGAAGGCGCGGCTGCCGTCGGCGCGGTAGCGCACGAAGGCGCTGCCGGTGGTGCCGAGCGGATCGACCGCGATACCCGAGATGTCGACGCCATCGGCCTTGAGCCGATCAAGGTTGACGTGGCCGAAATCGTCGTTGCCGACGCGCGAGATCATTGCCGCTGCCTGGCCGAGCTTGCCGACCTGGTCGATGAAGATCGCCGGCGCACCCGAGGGGTAGGGGCCGATCAAAGGGGTCGCCTGGCGAAAGCCGTCGCCCTTTTCGGTGGCGATGATCTCCACGAGAATTTCGCCGATCGTCAGTATCTTGTGCATGGGTATGTTCTCTTCGGAAAGATCAGCGCTTTGCCTGCTTGGCGCGTACGTCGAGCCAGACGGCGATCAGGATCACCAGGCCCTTGACGATGAGCTGGTAGAAGTAGGGGACCGACAGCATGTTCATGCCGTTGTTCATGACGCCGATGATGAGCGCGCCGATCAGCGTGCCGACCATGGTGCCGACGCCGCCGGCAAGCGAGGTGCCGCCGAGGACTGCCGCCGCGATCGCGTCGAGCTCGTAGCTCATGCCGGCATTGGTCTGGGCGGAGAACAGGCGGGAGGAGAGAAGCACGCCGCTGATCGCCGCCATCACGCCCGAGATCATGAAGATGGTGATCTTCAGCCGGTCGACCTTGATGCCGGAGTAGACCGCTGCCTCGCGATTGCCGCCCGTCAGATAGGCGCGGCGGCCGAAGCTCGTCTTGCTCAAAAGGATGTGGTTGACGAGGAAGAGCACGGCGACGACCCAGATGATGATCGGCAGGCCGAGGAAGCTTTCGGTACCGATGGCGGTCCAGGTCGAGTTCTCGATCATCGCCGGCGCGCCGTTGGTCGGCAGGCTGACCATGCCGCGGTAGATGCCCATGGTCGCGACGGTGACGATGAAGGATGGCAGCAGCAGCTTTGCCGTCAGTACGCCGTTCAGCATGCCCATCAGGGCGCCGGCAAGAAGCGTGATGGCGAGCGCCGGCGCGAAGCCGAGGCCGAAGGCGAAACATTGCGCGCCGACCATGCCCGCAACCGCAATGATCGAGCCGACCGAAAGGTCGATCTCACCAAGCAGGATCACCCAGGTCATGCCGAAGGCGGCGATCGCCACCACGGCCACCTGCTGCAGGATGTTCATGAAGTTGACGACCGACATGAAGCGCGGGTTGAGGAAGGAGAAGATGACGCAGAGCATCACCAACGACAAAAGGATGCCGCCATACTGTTTCAGGGCGCGCAGGAAGGTGGCGTGGAGTTCGGATTGCTGCGTCATGATTTAAATCCCGTTGCGTGCGCCATGATCGTTTCCGGGTTGAGTTCGGCGCCGGAAAGCGTTGCGCCGATGACGCCCTCGTGCATGACGACGACGCGGTCGCTCATTCCCAGCACTTCCGGCAGCTCGGAGGAGATCAGCAGGATCGCCGTCCCCTCGGCCGCCAGCTGGCGGATGATCTTGTAGATTTCGAACTTGGCGCCGACATCGACGCCGCGAGTGGGCTCGTCGAGGATCAGCACCTTGGGCCGGGTCAGCAGCCACTTGGCGAGCACGATCTTCTGCTGGTTGCCGCCGCTGAGCGAACCCGAGGGCGTGTCGAGCGAATGGGTCTTGATCGCCAGCCGGCCGACTTCCTGGGCTGCCGCCGTGCGTTCGGCGCGGCTGCGGGTGAAGCCGAGCGGGCCGGTGAAATCGGAGAGCGCCGCCATCGAGATGTTCCAGCCGACGCTGTGGCTGAGGACCAGGCCCTCTTCCTTGCGGTCTTCGGTGACGAAGCCGATGCCGCGGGCGATTGCCTCTGCCGGCGAGCGGAAGCGGACCGGTTGCCCCTCGAAGCGCACAGTTCCGGTCGCGGCCCTCATGCCGAAGAGCGCGTTCATCACCTCGGAGCGGCCGGAGCCGACGAGGCCGAAGAAGCCGAGGATTTCACCGGGCCGGATGTCGAAGGAGATGTTCTCGAACTCGCCGTCGCGGGTGAGGTCGTCGACGGAGAGAACCGGCGTGGCATCCGCCTTCTGTTTGTGTGCCGCTGGCGGATAAATTTCGTCCATGCGGCGGCCGACCATCAGCGCGATCAGCGCCTCGATGGTGACGTCGTCGCGATCATGGGTGGAGACATATTCACCGTCGCGGATGACCGTGATGTCGTCGCTGAGCCGCATGATCTCTTCCATGCGGTGCGAGATGTAGATGACCGCGACGCCACGGCTCTTCAGCCGCGCGATGATGTCGAAGAGGATCTCGGCTTCGCTGTCGCTGAGCGACGACGTCGGCTCGTCGAGAATGACGACTTTGGCCTCGTGGCTTAAGCCCTTGGCGATCTCGACCAGCTGGCGCTGGGCGATCGAGAGATTGCCGACCTTCTCGCTGACATCGATCGGCAGGCCGAGATCGGCGACGATCGCGCGGGCCCTGACGACCAGTTCCTTGTCGTTGATGAAGCCGAAGCGGCGTGGCTCGCGGGTGGCGAGAATGTTTTCGGCCACCGTCAGATTGCTGCAGAGGCTGAGTTCCTGGAAGACGATGGCAAGACCGAGTGCGGCGGCATCCTGCGGATTGCGCGGCTGGTAGGGGCGCCCATCGAGGGCGATTTCCCCCGAGGTCGCCTCGTGAACCCCTGCGAGGATCTTCATCAGCGTCGATTTGCCGGCGCCGTTTTCGCCGAGCAGCGTGTGCACCCGGCCGCGCCGAACCTTGAGGCGCATGCCCTTCAGCGCCGCGACCTGGCCGAAGGATTTGGTGACGTTGTCGATTTCGAGAATGGTATCGCTGGTCGAACCAAACATGGCGGCCTCCTTCAGGTCAGCCGAGAGCAGCGCCTCCGGCCAGAGGACGGAAACGGACCCTGATGGGTTGCCGCCGCCCCTGAGGTGAGGCGGCGGCTGTCCTGGGAGGACTTACTTCGCGGTGTAGACGCCGGGGACGATCGGCTGTTCGGCCGGCACGGTCTCGCCGGCGGCAACCTTGACGGCGGTGTCGACCGCCTGCTTGCCCATCTGGTCCGGGAACTGTTGGATGACGCCGACCATGACAGGGTTCGTGTCGACGGCGTCGCGCGCTTCCTTCATGCCGTCAAAGCCGATGACCTTGACCTGGGATTCGAGACCCGCAGCCTTGACCGCAACGGCAGCGGCAAGGGCGGCATCGTCGCCGAAGCCGAAGATGCCGGTGATATCAGGATTGGCCTGCAGCATGTTCTGGGCGGCGGCCAATGCTTCGGCGCGGGTGATGCCGGTCTGGATCGCGACGATTTCCATGTCCGGATGCTTGGCGATCGCTTCCTTGAAGCCGTTGACACGGTTTACCACCGACTGGACCGTCGGATAGTCGATGACGGCGACCTTGCCCTTGTTGTCGAGAACCTTGGCCATCAGCTCGCCGGCCTTGACGCCGCCGGTGAAGTTGTCGGTGCCGATATGCGAGGTGACGGTCGCGCCATTGGCCGGAACGTCGACAGTGATCACCTTGATGCCGGCCTTCTCGGCCTTTTCGATCGCAGCGCGCACGCCCTGGCTGTCGACCGGCGAGATGACGATGACGTCGACGCCCTTGACGATGAAGTCTTCGACATCGGCGAGCTGCTTGTTCAGATCCTGGTTGGCGATCGAGACCTCGAGCTTGACGTTCTTGGCTTCAGCTTCGGCTTTCATCGCGTCGGCGAGCTCGATGTAGAACGGGTGCTGCTGGGTCAGAAGCGACGCGCCGATGCCGTCGGCAAGAGCCGAGGAGGCAAGGAGCGACAGCGCCGTGCCGGCGACGAGAGATTTCAGAATGCGGGACATGTTCATGGTTTCCTCCCTGGAAACGGCGCGGGCCTTCTTGTGTCTCAGCCAAGCTGGCGAGGCCCTCCCACCGCCGTCTTGGTGAGGCCGTAAAAATCATAAAAGTTTTCGCGCGTCAACTTTTAAAAATACACGAACAAAATATTTGGAGCGCAGTGTGGAAATTTTTAGGTTGCAGCGGTCGTCCTTTCAGTCCTTTTGCGGGTGGCTTGTCTTTCCGCAGCCTTGCGCCAGATTTTATGACAAACGGCAAAGGAGACGAGCCATGGCTGAGACCGGCAAGACGGCGTTGGTCCGCATTCTCGGGCGGGTGCAAGGCGTCAGCTTCAGGGTCTGGACGCGTGACGAGGCGCGCAAGCTCGGTCTGGTGGGATGGGTTCGAAACGAGGCGGACGGGTCGGTAGCCGCCTTGATCAGCGGCCCGGAGGACGCTGTCACCCTCATGCTCGAGCGCCTGCATGACGGGCCGCCGGCGGCATGGGTTTCAAAGGTGGTTGCCGAATTTGTCGAGCCGCCCGGGCACATCGGTGACTTTCGCATCACCAAATAGGCCGGGATTGGTTTTTGGCGCCGGGTGGCGTTAGCCTGCCGAAACCGCTGACGGCCGGCCATAGGCGCGCAGAAACGTCTTTACCGCCCTGCGGGCGCTGATCTCCAGCTCTGCTTCGCTCGGCGTTTCACCGAAGAGCCCACCCATCTGCAGGTCGGCCTTGATCAGTGCGATGAACTGGCGCGCCGCGAGGTCGAAATCGTCGATGTCGAGCGGTGCGATGTGGGCAAGGCGCGCAAACAGCGCCGCCAGCGCCCGATCGGTCTTGCCGGGTCCCTGCTCCCGCCAGAACTGGAAGAGATGCGGATAGCGGTTGCCCTCGGTCGAGATCAGCTTCTGGATGAACTTGGCGTCCTGGTTGCAATTGCAGTTCTTGTTGAGGCGCACGGCAAATTCGGCCAGGTCTTCCTCGAGGTTGTCGGCGTTTTCGGGAAAGGTCGCGAGAATGGAGAAAAGCACGCCGTTCACGCGATCCATGATGTCCTGGATCACCGCCATGAACAGCGTCTCTTTCTCGCGGTAGTGATTGTAGATGGTCTGACGCGAGACACCCGCCGCGACGGCGATCTCGTCGATGCTGGCGCCGGAAAAGCCTTCCCGACAGAAAACATCGGCCGCGGCCTCCAGGATCGAGAGGCGTTTCGCGAATTGCCCTTTCTGGGGGCGAGCGTCAGCCGAGGCCAAATCAAATTTCTTCATGGACCGAAGATAGGCGCCATTGACGATTTAGACAATGCTGTCTAATTTGACACGTATGTCCAAATTAATGGACGGAATAGTCAGCGCAGGATGCGTATCCCCAACGTTCGATCCTGGCACGACGATGTCTTTGAGTTTCAATCCGGGCGGCAGCGATTTCGGCGCCGCGATTTCTGAAAGTTCATTGCCATGACAACGTCCTTCCTCCGCACGGCGATCGTGCTCGGCCTGATCTCGGCGATCGGCCCCTTTGCAATCGACATGTATCTGCCGGCCTTGCCGTCGATCGGCAAGGACCTGACGGCCGAAAACGGCGTGGTGCAGTTCAGCCTGCTGGCGTTCTTCATCTCCTTTGCCATCTCGCAGCTTGTCTATGGCCCCCTCTCCGATATTTGGGGCCGCAAGGCTCCGCTCTATCTCGGCATCGGCCTCTTCACCGTCGCCAGCATCGGCTGCGCGCTTTCAACCGACATCGAAACCCTGATCGCCTTCCGCTTCCTGCAAGGGATCGGCGGTGCCGCCGGCATGGTCATTCCGCGCGCCGTGGTGCGCGACATGCACACGGGCGTCCAGGCTGCGCGGCTGATGTCGATGCTGATGCTGGTCTTCAGCATTTCGCCGATCCTGGCGCCGCTTGCCGGCAGCGCCGTCATCGGCTTCTACGGTTGGCGCGGCGTGTTCTATGCGGTGACGATCGCCGCCTTCATCGGCCTGATCCTGCTCTCGACGCAATTGCAGGAAACCCGGCCGAAGAAGGATCGCGCCGACAGCAGTATCGCAAGTGCGCTTGCCGCCTATCGCCTGCTTCTCTCCGACCGCAATTTCCTGACGCTCACCTTCATCGGCGGCCTCGGCATTTCCGGGTTCCTGGTCTATCTCGCCAATTCGCCCTTCGTGCTGATCGACCATTATGGGCTGACGCCGACTGAGTACAGCATCGCCTTTTCGATCAATGCCGTGTCGTTCTTCGCTGTGTCGCAGGCGACCGGCTGGCTCGGCGAGCGCTTCGGCCTGGTGCGGGTCATGCATCTTGCCGTCGGCGCCTTCGCGCTGACCATGGTCACGATGTTCATCGTCATGAGCCTCGGCTTCAACCAGTTGCCTGTCATGGCCGCGTTCCTCTTCGTCGGCTATGGCGTGCTCGGCCTGGTTATCCCGACCTCGGCGGTGCTGGCGCTTGAAGACCACGGCGAGATCGCCGGCACGGCCTCGGCACTGATGGGTACGCTGCACTTTGTCACCGCCGCCGTCGCCATGGTGGTTGCGACTATCTTCTTCGACGGAACGGCCCTACCGATGGCCGGCGCGATCGCCGCTTGCGCCCTTGCCGCCTTCCTGCTGACGCAAGCAACGATCGGCCGCAGCCGGGTGGTCGCGGCAGAGTAGGCGCTGCTATTGCTGAACAAAGGCCGGCGAGGGCGTCCTCGCCGGCCTTTTGTTGTCAGGTATGACCGAATGGACCGTCCTTAAAAATTCCAGTCCTCGTCCTCGGTCGCCACAGCCTTGCCGATAACGTAGGACGAACCGGAACCGGAAAAGAAGTCGTGGTTCTCGTCGGCATTCGGCGAAAGCGCCGAGAGAATGGCCGGGTTGACCTTGCAGGCTTCCGCCGGAAACAGCGCCTCGTAGCCGAGGTTCATCAGCGCCTTGTTGGCGTTGTAGTGCAGGAACTTCTTCACGTCTTCGGTCAGGCCGACGTCGTCATAGAGCGCCTCGGTGTATTTCGCTTCGTTGTCGTAGAGTTCGAGCAGCAAGTCGAAGGCGAAAACCTTGATCTCCTGGCGGCGTTCCTCGCTCAAGCGCTCCAGCGCGCGCTGGAACTTGTAGCCGATGTAATAGCCGTGCACCGCCTCGTCGCGAATGATCAGCCGGATCATGTCGGCGGTGTTGGTGAGCTTGGCGCGGCTCGACCAGTACATCGGCAGATAGAAGCCGGAATAGAACAGGAAGCTTTCGAGAAAGACGCTCGCGACCTTCTTCTTCAGGGGATCGCCGGAGGCATACTCCGCCATGATCAGCGCGGACTTCTTCTGCAGGAACTCGTTCTCTTCCGACCAGCGATAGGCGTCATCGACATCGGGTGTCAGGCAGAGCGTCGAGAAGATCGAGGAATAGGAGCGGGCATGCACCGCCTCCATGAAGGAGATGTTGGAAAGCACCGCCTCCTCATGTGGGGTGGCCGCATCTTCCATCAGTCGGACGGCGCCGACGCCGTTCTGGATCGTGTCGAGCAAGGTGAGGCCGGTGAAGACGCGGATGGTGAGTGTCTGCTCCTCCGGCTTCAGCGTTGCCCAGGAGGGAATGTCGTTGGAAAGCGGCACCTTCTCCGGCAGCCAGAAATTGCCGGTCAGACGGTTCCAGACCTCCAGATCCTTGTCGTCTTCGATGCGGTTCCAGTTGATGGCGCGGATGCGGCTTGCGGGTTTGGTGTGCATGTTCATGTCGTTGAACCTTTGTGATCGTGTATGCCTCATCGCGCGGTGAGGGGGTGCCCCTCATCCGCCTGCCGGCACCTTCTCTCCTCTTGCGGGGAGAGGGCTAGGGTGAGGGGCCGTTACTGGAATGCGAGGTTACAGCGCGCAGGAAACGCAGCCCTGGACCTGCGTACCCTCGAGCGCCATCTGCCGAAGGCGGATGTAGTAGATGGTCTTGATGCCCTTCTTCCAGGCATGGATCTGAGCACGGTTGATGTCGCGGGTCGTTGCCGTGTCGCGGAAGAACAGGGTCAGCGACAGGCCCTGGTCGACGTGCTGGGTGGCGGCCGCATAGGTGTCGATGATCTTCTCCGGCCCGATCTCGTAGGCGTCCTGGTAATATTCGAGATTGTCGTTGGTCATGAAGGCGGCCGGATAGTAGACGCGGCCGATCTTGCCTTCCTTGCGGATCTCGATCTTCGAGACGATCGGGTGGATCGAGGAAGTGGAGTGGTTGATGTAGGAGATCGAACCGGTCGGCGGCACGGCCTGGAGGTTCTGGTTGTAAAGGCCGCCAGCTATCACCGCCCGTTTCAACTCCAGCCAGTCTTCCTGAGTCGGGATCGAGATGCCGGCTTCCTCGAACAGGCCCTTCACCTTTTCGGTCGCCGGCAGCCATTCGGCTTCGGTGTATTTGTCGAAATAATCACCCGACGCGTATTTCGAGTTTTCGAAGCCGGCGAAGTTCTTGCCCTTCTCGACCGCCAGCCGGTTCGACGCGCGGATGGCGTGATAGGTCACCGTGTAGAAATAGATGTTGGTGAAATCGATGCCTTCCTCGGAGCCGTAGTAGATGCGCTCGCGGGCGAGATAGCCGTGCAGGTTCATCTGCCCGAGGCCGATCGCGTGGCTGTCGTCGTTGCCCTTTTCGATCGAGGGCACGGACGAGATGTGGCTCATTTCGGAGACGGCGGTGAGGGCGCGGATCGAGGTCTCGATCGTCTGGCCGAAATCCGGGCTGTCCATCGCAGCCGCAATGTTCAGCGAACCGAGGTTGCAGGAGATGTCCTTGCCCATGTGCTTGTAGGAGAGGTCGTCGTTGAACGCGCTCGCTTCGCTCACCTGCAGGATTTCCGAGCAGAGATTGCTCATGGTGATGCGCCCGGCGATCGGGTTTGCCCGGTTCACCGTGTCCTCGAACATGATGTAGGGATAACCGCTCTCGAACTGGATCTCGGCGATGATCTGGAAGAAGTCGCGCGCCTTGATCTTGCGCTTGCGGATGCGGGCATCCTCGACCATCTCGCGGTACTTCTCGGTCACCGAAATCTCGGTGAGGGGCACGCCATAGACCTGCTCCACGTCATAGGGTGAGAACAGATACATGTCCTCATTGTTGCGGGCGAGCTCGAAGGTGATGTCGGGGATGACGACGCCGAGCGACAGCGTCTTGATGCGGATCTTCTCGTCGGCGTTTTCGCGCTTGGTATCGAGGAAGCGCATGATGTCGGGGTGGTGGGCGTGCAGGTAGACAGCACCGGCTCCCTGGCGCGCGCCGAGTTGGTTGGCGTAAGAGAAACTGTCTTCGAGCAGCTTCATGACCGGGATGACGCCGGATGACTGGTTCTCGATCTGCTTGATCGGCGCGCCCATCTCGCGGATGTTGGTGAGCGACAGCGCCACGCCGCCACCGCGCTTGGAAAGCTGCAGCGCCGAATTGATGGCGCGGCCGATACTCTCCATGTTGTCCTCGATCCGGAGCAGAAAGCAGGAGACGAGCTCGCCGCGGCTCTTCTTGCCGGCGTTGAGGAAAGTCGGCGTTGCCGGCTGGAAGCGGCCGGAGATGATCTCGTCGACGAGATCGCGGGCAAGCCCCTCGTTGCCGCGCGCCAAGGCCATCGCCACCATGCAGACACGGTCTTCGTAGCGTTCCAGGTAGCGCTTTCCGTCGAAGGTCTTCAGCGTATAGGACGTGTAGTATTTGAACGCCCCGAGGAAGGTCGGAAAGCGGAACTTCTTTGAATAGGCATGATCGTAGAGATCGCGCACGAAGTTGAAGGAATACTGGTCCAGCACTTCCTGCTCGTAATAGCCCTCGGTCACCAGATAATCGAGTTTTTCCCGGAGGTTATGGAAGAACACCGTGTTCTGGTTGACGTGCTGGAGGAAGTACTGTTTCGCCGCCTGCCGGTCCTTGTCGAGCTGGATCCGTCCCTCTTCGTCATAGAGGTTCAGCATTGCGTTCAGCGCATGATAGTCGAGCGCTGCTTCCGTCGCCTTCAAGGGGCGTTCGAGTGTCGTGACGTCCAAAATCGTTCCATCCCGTTTTTGACATTGGCGACGTCCTCGTCGGTCCCGAGCAGCTCGAACCGGTAGAGATAGGGTACCCGGCACTTGGCCGAAATCACGTCGCCGGCGATCCCGTAGGTCGCGCCGAAATTGCTGTTGCCCGCTGCGATCACGCCGCGGATGTGAGAGCGGTTGCCCGCGTCGTTCAAGAAGCGGATGACCTGCTTCGGCACCGCCCCGCGGCCATCGTCGCCGCAATAGGTCGGCACGATCAGCACATAGGGCTCTGCGACCGTAAGTGCGTCCATACTTTCCCTGAGCGGTATGCGGGCGGCGCGAAGGCCGAGCTTTTCGACGAAGCGATGGGTGTTTTCCGAGCGACTGGAAAAATAGACGATCAGGCCCATCGCCCGCGTCCTTCAGGAAAGCGCGCTGATCATGTCCGGGCGGAAACCCGCCCAATGCCGCTCGCCGGCGACGACGACCGGGACCTGCCGATAGCCAAGACCCTGCACCAGCGCGAATGCATCGGAATCCTCGGAGATATCGACGATGCGATAATCGATGCCTTGGCGGTCGAGCGCACGGGTTGTGGCGGTGCATTGGACGCAGGCTGGTTTGCTGTAGACGGTGATCGACATGGGTTCCTCGTGAGGGTCTGGCAAATGGGCGCAAAAAGTCGTCGGATCGCGCGAACGCGAACCGTGGTGTTGGCGATTGGACACGAAACATCGCTCCCCGGTCGACTCGACCGGAGTTGACGTCGTCAAGCTGGCCCAAGGTCGGTTACGCAACCGGGCCGGCTCGTTTTGGTCGGGCGCTCAGGAATTCCGCGGATGCGGGTTTTCAAGGCGCGGCCTTTCGATCAGGCGCGCAACAATGCGCACCCGTCCGCAGAAGGTGGATCTGAACTGGAAGAAACTGGCATGACTTCACCCCGAAGCTTTCGACGGGCTGCCGGGGAGACGTCGAGACGATCGGGCAGGCTCATCCTGCCACGCACTCAACCCCTCCGGACACCCCGCCCGTGGACGTTTGGTGATCGAGGCAGGTCTCCTGGCTTACGGGTCAAAGCTTCCATCCCGACCTTCCCGAGGCCTCATGCCTCAGTGGTCCAAATCCGGACAGTCGCTCGCCGTCTACAGTTGCGGGGGCAGCTACGGCATAGCCTCAGCGGAAACCCGCCGGCGCACCGTATTCCCGTCTTAGCTCCCAATCCTTGCGAATCGGAAGAACCTCGAACACTAGATATAGTAGTTCATCGCAAATCTGCGTCAATAGGTTCCGTATGTGGAAGGCGGGGGTAGGAGGGTGGTTTCTTTTGCAGTGTGGATAACGGGGAGTAAACAGCCGGTTGGCACCAAGGTTGTGGATAGGGCGCCCCTGGTGCGGACGCCCCATTCCATCAAGCAGCGAAAGCGGCCACGGGCCGGTTGTCCTCGTCGACGGCGACCATAGCGAACGTTCCGGTAACAGTCCGCTGTCGCAGACCGGTGAGGAGCTCTTCCGACCAGAGTTCGACCTCGACGGTGGCTGAACTGCGACCCGTCCGCACAATGCGGGCGATGGGTTCGATGATCGAACCGATCATGATCCGGTGCTTGAAGTCCATACCGGTGCAGGAGGCAAGGACGGTCGCCCGGCGGCTCCGGCGCGTCGCGACGACGAATGCGGCCTTCGTCATATGCGCGAGGGCGTTGCCAGCGCATATGGCGCCAAAGCTGTTGGCCTGGCCGGGAAAGACGATGTCGACCATGCGTAGGGTGCCCGCCTCTTCGGGCGTGTCCGTTGCCACATCGAGCGGCGGCAGCATCCAATCCGTTTCATCGGCACGGGGCATCGCGACCATGGTGAAGGTGCCCCTGCTGCAAAGGGCGCGGCTGCCGGTGGCGATATCTTCCGCGATCATCTCGACCTCGACCACCATCGAGCGGCGCCCGACACGAACCGGACGGCCGCTGAAGCAGACGATCTGACCGATGCGCGCAGGCGCACGAAAATCGATGCGGTCGCAGGATGCGGTGACGAAGGGAACGCGCCCGTGACGGGTGGCGACGATGAAAGCGATCCGGTCCATCGACGCGAGGGCGGCGCCACCAAAGAGCGTGCCATGGTGATTGGTATCGCCTGGAAAAACGATGTCGATCAGGGTTTGTGGCGCCGGGGTTTCCCCCGGCGCCGTCGTGACTTCGTGCTGCCCCGTCATGCTTTGACGGCTTCGCGCGTATCGGCGGCAAAAGCCGCTCGAAGCGAGCGGGCGGCGGCGACCATGTTGACGAGCGCCGGCCGCGTCTCTTCCCAGCGCCTGGTCTTCAGTCCGCAATCGGGATTGACCCAGATCTGGTCCGGCGTGAGGCCCTCGGTCGCTTTTTCGATGAGATGCACCATTTCCTCGACGCTGGGCACTCGCGGCGAATGGATGTCGTAGACGCCCGGGCCGATCTCGTTCGGATAGGCCTTGTCGGCGAAGGCGCCGAGCAGTTCCATTTTCGATCGCGACGTCTCGATCGACATGACGTCGGCGTCCATCGCCGCGATTGCGGCCATGATGTCGTTGAACTCGGAGTAGCACATATGGGTGTGGATTTGGGTCGCATCGCCCACCCCGGCTGCACTGAGACGGAAGCACTCCACCGCCCAGTCGAGATAGGGCTTGCGATCGGCATTACGCAGCGGCAGGCCTTCGCGCAGTGCCGGTTCGTCGATCTGGATGATGGCGATGCCGGCCGCCTCGAGATCCGACACTTCATCGCGCAGTGCTAGCGCGATCTGCCGGCACACCACGGAACGTGGCAGGTCGTCACGAACGAAGGACCATAGCAGCATGGTGACCGGACCCGTCAGCATGCCCTTGACCGGGCGATCGGTCAGCGACTGCGCGAAGGTCGCCCACTCGACCGTCATCGGGTTTGGTCGCGAAACGTCGCCGAAGATAACAGGCGGACGCACGCAGCGCGATCCGTAGCTCTGCACCCAGCCGCTCTGGGTGAAGGCGTAGCCCGAGAGCTGCTCGCCAAAATATTGCACCATGTCGTTGCGCTCGAACTCGCCGTGAACGAGTACGTCGATGCCGACCTCTTCCTGCCAGCGCACCGCCAGTTCGGTCTCTCGGCGAAGATAGGCGGTGTAGTCGACATAGCTGAGTTCGCCCTTCGCATGCAGTGAACGGGCCTGCCGAACCTCCGATGTCTGTGGGAAGGATCCGATCGTCGTTGTCGGGAAGAGCGGCAATGACAGCTTCTTCGCCTGCAGTGCCCGGCGACCCGCGAACGGGGACTGCCGCTTGCTGTCCGCATCCGTCAGCGCTTTCAAGCGCCCGGCGACCAAAGGATCATGGATCCTGAGTGAGGTGAGCCTCGCCTGGGCGGACGCGATCGAGGCGGCGAAAACGTGCTCGGAAATGGCAAGCCCCGGCTCGAAGGCGCTGGCAAGCAGGCTGAGTTCGTCGAGTTTCTGCGTACCGAAGGCGAGCCAGGAGGAAAGTTCCGGATCAAGCGCACGCTCCAGCTCGAGATCGATAGGCACGTGCAGGAGTGAGCATGAAGGTGCGAGTTCGATGCGGTCGCGGCCGTGGGCCGAAGTCAGAGGCTGCAGCCGGCGGAACAGGCCGGCCAGATCGGTCCGCCAGATGTTGCGGCCGTCGATGACCCCGAGCGATAGGACCCGGTCCGCCGGAGCCGATTGGATGAGCGTGTCGATCTGCTGCGGCGCGCGCACGAGATCGACATGCAGTCCATCGACCGGCAGCGCCAACGCCGTTGCCGTGTTGTCGCCGATCGAGCCGAAATAGGTCGCCAGCATGATCTTGAGTCCGGGCACGTCGGTGTCGAACGTGCGATAGGCGAGGTCGAGAGCGCGACGATCCTTGTCCGCGAGATCGAGCGCCAGGCAAGGCTCGTCGATCTGGACCCAATCGGCGCCGGCGTCAGCAAGCTCCGCCAGGACCCTCACGTAAACGGGCAGGAGCCGTTCGATCAGATCGACCGGATCGAAGTCGCCGCCCTTCGATTTGCCGAGCTTCAGCAGTGTCACCGGGCCGATGAGCACCGGGCGTGTGCGATAGCCGAGGGCCTGAGCTTCCTGGAAGGCTTCCAGCGGCCGATTGTGGGTGAGCTCGAAGCGCTGATCCCTGTCGAACTCGGGCACCATGTAGTGATAGTTGGTGTCGAACCACTTTGTCATTTCGAGCGCGGGAGTGCCGCTGCTGCTTCCCGAATGGGTGCAGCCGGCGGCGCAGGGCGTTCCGGCCGAGCCGCGCGCCATGGCAAAATAGGTGTCGAGATCGACCGGGCCGCCCGTCCAGCCATAGGCCGGCGGGATTGCGCCGACAAGCACGGCGGTATCGAGCACGTGGTCGTAGAAGGAGAAGTCATTGGAGGGGATGATGTCGATGCCGCGCGTTTTCTGCGCGGCCCAGTTTTCAGCGCGGAGCTTGGCTCCGGTATCGAGAAGTTCGCCGCGGCTGGCCTTTCCGGCCCAATAGCGTTCGAGCGCGAATTTCAATTCGCGACGGCGGCCGATGCGCGGGAAACCGAGATTGGCAGTCTTGATGGTCATTTCCTTACCCCGAAGGTTATGGGCAAGGCTTGAATGCGACGCAGCCGCGGCGCGAGAGCGATCCCGCGTCCTCAACGCGCCTCATCGGACACCCCGCCCGTGGACGTTGTTCATCGCGGCAGGTCTCCTGGCTTGCGGGTCGTCACGGACCGTTCCGTCTTCCCGAGGCGTCTCCCTCAGTGACATCTTCGAACGGCCGCTCTCCGCTTACAGTTGCGGGGGCAGCTCCGGCATGGGCGCTTGTCTGGCGCCGCACCGAATTCCCTCTTAGCTCCGTCCCTCCAAAGGCGGGCGAAGAACCACGATGGGGCGACAATGCCCTGTCCCGAGCTCTTCGTCAATCGCATAAAGAAATGCTTATGTCTTTATTCTCTCCCGCCGCCGCCCGCGGCGAGACAATGGCAGGACGAGGTCTTTCCATTGCTTTCCGCTCACGGGACGGTTGCGGTTTGGTCGAAGCGTCCTCCTCCGGCCACTGCCACGGATCCGCCGCGTCGCCAACGCGCGCGCGGATATGCTCTTGATCTCGCGTCAGGCCGATATCCCGGAGTTGGAACTCGTTGAACGTGTCGATGGCAACCGGAGGGTTGAGGGTCTTATCGGCCCAGTTCAGGACATGGTAAATCGTTGATCGCACTGCGCTAAGCATTGCTATCCTCACTTCTTTCAAGGGCGTGTGTTCGCGAAAAAAAGTGAGGGTTTTTGCCGTTTCGCGCAAAGCGATTTCTCGCATGCTGGCATAAAGAATGCTTATCTCAGTTCCATGAGCAAGATTCCTCCCATGAGTGCGGTGCGCGCCTTTGAGGCCGCCGCCA
Source organism: Ensifer sp. ENS06 (assembly GCF_014852205.1). NCBI lineage: Bacteria > Pseudomonadati > Pseudomonadota > Alphaproteobacteria > Hyphomicrobiales > Rhizobiaceae > Ensifer > Ensifer sp. ENS06. The sequence continues at coordinate 513,158 of NZ_JACVBC010000003.1, forward strand.
GGCACCTGAGTTTCACCCGCGCCGCCGAAGAGCTCGGCATGACGCAGGCGGCCGTCAGCTATCAGATCCGGCTGTTGGAAGATCGCATCGGCGCGCCGCTGTTCGTTCGGCTTCCGCGCGAGGTGCGATTGACCGGCGCCGGGCGGCAGCTAGCGCCGAAGGTGACCGAAGCGATCGATCTCTTAGGGGCGGCTTTCTCGGAGATCGCCGACAAGACCGAACATCACCTGCACATCTCGGTGCTGCCAACCGTCGTGTCGAGCTGGCTCGGTCAGCGCCTCGCGTCGTTTCAGACCGCGCATCCCAACATCAGCATCAGGGTGCACATGTCGACCGAGTTGGTCGATTTCAAACGTGACGCCATCGATCTCGCGGTGCGCAGCGGCGCCGGCGACTGGCCGGGCAACGATGTCTTTCCCTTGTTTCCGCTCGATTACGTGCCTGTCTGCACGCCATCCTTCCTGGAAAAGTACCAGCTCAAGGAGCCCGCGGACGTTCTGAGAGTCCGGCGTTTCGGCAACGCCAGCTGGTGGCGGCGGTGGATGATCGAAACCGGCGTCGAGCCGCCGGCAAGCAATGGCACCGAATTGATCTTCGACGTGCAGGCGATGGATGTCGCCACAATCCTTGCGGATCACGGCATTGCGATTGCCGTCTCGACCTTCCTGATGGATGAACTGAAGAGCGGCAGGCTCATCCGGCCGTTCGAGCATGTGGTGCGCGACGGCCGCGCCTATTGGCTCGTCTATCCGCAAAGCACCAGGCGGCAGAAGAAGATCCAGGCCTTTCGCGACTGGGTCGTCGCCGAGGCCGATGCGTCGAACGCCATGCTTTCGACCGTGATGGAGCAATCCTGTCCGGCGTCGCGTCGGACCGACCGCGGCGCAATGTAGAGACACAACGGGGCCTACTCGGCCCGTCGGTCTTCTGAAGATGACGCTTTCATGGAGAAACTGAAAATCAGCTGAGAACGGCTGTTACCAAACTGACATGGCGGCTCCCTAAAGACTGCGGCCAACCGCAGAGAAGGGAAGTATCAGCCCTCCGACGCGGATACCGCAAGCCATCGTCGGAGGCCCGTTTCCATGAAAATCGTCCAGATCAGCGACACCCATCTCAGCCCCGCCAAAAGCCACTTCAATGGCAATTGGGAACCGGTTCGCGCCTGGATCGAGGCGGTAAAACCCGATCTCGTCATCCACACCGGCGACGTCACCATCGATGGTGCCGACCACGAGGACGACATCACCTTCTCGCTCGATCTGATCGGCCAGCTCTCGATGCCGGTGCTGATCGTTCCCGGCAATCACGATGTCGGCCATCTGCCGGGTTCGCACCAGCCGGTGGATCCGGTTCGGCTTGCCCGCTGGCGCCGGCTCGCCGGTCCGGACTACTGGGGCCGCGACCATGGCGACTGGCGGCTGCTCGGCCTCAACAGCCTGCTGATCGGCTTCGAGGACGAAGAAGAAGACAGGCAGTTTAATTGGCTGGAGGAACAGTTGCTCAGCCGCGACGGCCGCCGGGTGGCCGTCTTTGCCCACAAGCCGCTCTTCGTCGACGATCCGGGCGAAGGCGACACCGGCTACTGGGGCATCCGTCCGCGCCAGCGCCAACGCCTGTTTGATCTTTTCGCCGAAGCCGAGGTGGCGCTGCATGCAAGCGGCCACCTGCACTGGGCCTGGACGGGCAAGCACGCCGGGACGTCGCTCGTCTGGGCGCCGCCGACCTCCTTCATCATTGATACGCTGGAACGGCCGATGCCGGGCGAGCGGCTGGTCGGCGCCGTCGTACACGAGTTTAGCGACGTCAACGTCAAAAGCGAGATCATCGCGGTGCCGGGACTGACCAGCCACCTGCTCGATCCGATCGTCGAAGAGGTCTACCCGCTGGCGGCCAAGAAGACGGTCCGTGTGGAGGCCGCGCAATGAGCGTGCTTTCGCTAGAGGGTATCACCAAGTCCTATGGCGGCAACGCGATCCTGAAGGGGGTTAGCCTGCAGGCGGAGGCGGGTGAGTTCATCGCGCTCGTTGGTCCTTCCGGCTGCGGCAAGAGCACGCTGTTGCGCATCGTCGCCGGTCTCGATCATGGCGACGGCGGCGAGATCGTCATCGGCGGCCGCAGTGTCGCGCGCATGGCCGCGGCCGATCGCAATGTCGCGATGGTCTTCCAGTCCTATGCCCTCTATCCGCACCTGACGGCGGGCGAGAACATCGCCGTGCCGCTTGCGATGCGGCGGCTGACAGCGGCGCAGCGCCTGCCTGTGATCGGCAATCTGATGCCGGGGCAGAAGCAGATCCGCAGCGATATCCAGCGCCAGGTCAAGGAAATGGCGCTGGCGCTGAAGATCGATCACCTGCTCGACCGCAAGCCCGGCCAGATGTCCGGCGGCCAGCGCCAGCGCGTGGCGCTCGCCCGCGCCATGGTGCGCCGCCCGGCCGTCTTCCTGATGGACGAGCCGCTCTCCAATCTTGATGCCAACCTGCGCGTCCACGCCCGCGGCGAGATCGTCGATCTCCACCGCCGCGCCGGCGTGCCGACGCTCTATGTCACCCACGACCAGTCGGAAGCGCTGTCGATGGCGGATCGAGTGGCGGTGATGATCGGCGGCAATCTCTTGCAACTGGCGACCCCGAAGGAGATCTACGACAACCCCTCCCATATCGAGGTCGCACGCTTCCTCGGCCAGCCGAAGATCAACGTGCTGGAGACCCGCACGGATACGGCGAGCATCGTGCGCTTCGGCGATCTGGTGCTTCTGGCAAGCCGCGGACAGGCGCCGGATGCTTCAGTGAAGCTCGCAATCCGCCCGGAATTCGTGCGCTTCCATGCGGCAAGCGCCGGCCGATTGAGCGCGCGGGTCGAGCGTATGGAGTTCCTCGGCTCTGAGGTGATCGTCCATGCCCGCCTCGATGCGATCGGCGAGGTGGTCACTGCCAAGTCAGCACCTGCCGAGGCCGCGGCGCTCGCGATCGGTCAGCCCGTTGACGTCGAGTTCATGCCGGAACGGGCGATGCTGTTCGACGGCGAGGGCACCCGGCTGCCGGCCGAGCGGGTCGCTATCGCCGCGACGCTGGAGAAGATCCATGGCTAAGGCGGGTTCCAATCGGGATACGGCGGCAGGGGCGGCGGATTGCGTGGATACCGCCCTCTGCCCTGCCGGGCATCTCCCCCACAAGGGGGGAGATCGGCTGGAGGCAATGCCTCAGCATTCATCTCTGCGAGACGGTGCCCAGCCGGCGCAGCGGCTGCGGACCCAGACGGCGATCGGTGCCGCGGCCACCGATCCCGATCGCCGCGAGGCCCGCATTGCCTGGCTGTTAGCGCTGCCGGCCATCACGCTGCTCGTCCTCTTCATCCTTTTACCGACCGCGGCGGTGATCGTTCTCGGTTTCACCGATTTCGAGCTCGGCTACGGCAGCTTCCGCTTTGTCGGCTTCGAGAACTATGCCGAACTCTTCAGCGACCGCACCTTCCGGCGCTCGCTCTGGAATACCACCATCTACACCGCGATCGTCACGCCGGTTTCGATCGTGCTGGCGCTGGCGATCGCCATGCTGATCGAGGCGGAAACCAAGGGCCGGGCGTTCTTCCGCACGGTCTATTTCCTGCCGGTGGCCTCGCTGCTCGTCGCCATGGCGACGGTCTGGCAATTCCTGTTTCACCCAACCATCGGCCCGATCAACACCTTCTTGGCCGTTTTCGGCATTGCCGGCCCCAACTGGCTCGGCGCCTCCGGCACGGTGCTCTACGGCCTGTCGATCATCGGCATCTGGCAGTCGGTCGGCTTCAACATGGTGCTGTTCCTCGCCGGTCTCACCGCCATCCCGCGCGAGCTCTATGCCGCAGCCGAAGTCGACGGCGCCAAGACCTGGTTCGATCGTTTCCGGCTGGTGACCTGGCCGATGCTCGGGCCGACGACGCTGTTCGTCACCACCATCAGCATCATCAACTCGGTGAAGGTGTTCGAGACGGTGAAGACGCTGACCGAGGGCGGTCCGAACAAGGCGTCGGAGGTGCTGCTCTTCACCATCTACCAGGAGGGCTTCGTCTATCTGCGCGTCGGCTATGCCTCGGCCATGACCGTCGTCTTCCTCGCCATCCTCGTCGTCCTGATGTTCTTGCAGTACCGCGTGCTCGACCGGAAGGTGCACTACGCATGACCAACACCATCTCCGTCACCCGCCTCATTCGCCTCGCCGTTCTCTCGTTTGGCGCGTTCATCTTCCTCGCGCCCTACATCTTCATGGTCTCGACCGCCGGCAAGGCTCAGAGCGAGATCTTCTCCTCGTCGCTGTCGCTGATCCCTGAGCAGTGGTCCTATGTCGAGAACTTTTCCAAGGCGCTGTCGCGCGTCTCGATGACGACCCTGCTCTTCAACGGCGTTGTCGTCTGCGCGCTGATCTTCGTCATCCAGATCGTCGTCGCCATCCCTTGCGCCTATGCCATGGCGAAGCTGAAGTTTCGGGCGGCCCGCACCATGATGGTGCTGGTCATGCTCGGCCTCCTGGTACCGATCCACGCAACCGCGCTGCCCATTTACGTGGCCTTCGACAGGTTGTCGGTGCTGAACAGCTACGCAGCGCTAGTGGCGCCGTTCTCGATCTCGGTATTCGCGATCTTCCTCTTCCTGCAGTTTTTCCGCGCCATGCCCGACGATCTGATCCATGCGGCACGCCTCGACGGTATGTCTGAAGCCGGCATCGTCGCGCGCGTCATCGTGCCAAACGCCTGGCCGGCGATCACCGCCTTTGCAATCTTCTCCGTCGTCGCCCACTGGAACGATCTCTTCTGGCCGCTGATCGTCGTCACCAACCAGGACTATGCGACCCCGCCACTCGGCCTTCTCTACTTCCGCGCCGCGGAAGCCGGCGACGACTACGGCGCGCTGATGGCCGCGACCCTCATCATCACCCTTCCCCTCGTGACCGCGTTTTTGCTGGCGCAGAAGCGTTTTGTCGAGGGCATCACCATGACCGGTCTCAAAGGCTGAACGGTCCAACCTGGAGCGCAACCCATGACACATCTGAGACAGCTTTTCACCGCGGCTGCCGCATCGCTGATGCTCGCAGCCCCCGCCGACGCCGAGACCCAGCTGACGGTGCATTATCCGATGCCCGGCTTCTTCAAGGACGTGATGGATACGATCTCGAAGAAGTTCATGGAAGAAAACCCGGATATCAAGATCACCTTCGCCAATCCGTCGGCGACTTATGAGGAAGGCATCCAGACGATCATGCGTCAGGCCGGAACGGCCGAGATGCCCGATCTCACCTTCATCGGCCTCAACCGCCTGCGCATGGTCAACGAGCGCGACGTCCCCGTTGATCTCGGCCCGTTCATCGCCAAGCACGGCAACATGGCCGAGCAGGGCTTTTCCGAAAACATCCTGAAGCTCGCCCAGGTGGGCGGCAAGCAGGTGGGCCTTGCCTTCGCCACCTCCAACCCGATCATGTATTACAACGCCGATCTCGTGCGCAAAGCCGGCGGCGACCCGGAAAACCCGCCGAAGACCTGGGACGAGGTCATTGCGCTCGGCGGCAAGATCAAGGCGCTTGGCGACGGCAACGAGGGCATCGATTTCCGCTGGCAGGGCGATGACTGGATGTTCTCCGCGCTGCTCTTCGGCGCCGGCGGCGAGATGCTGAGCGAAGACGAAAGCAAGGTTGCCTTCAACGGTCCCGAAGGTGAGAAGGCCGTCGAAGTGCTCGACCGCATGGTCAAGGAAGGCGGTCTGCCGGTTTTGACCAAGCAGGCCGGCGAGCAGGCCTTCGTTGCCGGCAAGGTCGGTTTCGCCTTCCAGACGACGGGTGCGCTGCGCAACACCATCAAGAATGTCGGCGACAAGTTCGACCTGCGCACTGCCCATATCCCGCTCATCGACCCGGCAAAGGGCAAGCTGCCGACCGGCGGCAACGCCGTCGTTATCCTGACGCGCGACGCCGAAAAGCAGGAAGCCGCCTGGAAGTTCGCGAAGTTCGCAGCCGGCCCCTATGGCGCCTCGGTTGTCGTTCCCGGCACCGGCTATGTGCCGAACAACGAGCTGGCCGCCAAGTCGCCTGAGTATCTCGCCAACTTCTACAAGGAAAACCCGCTGTTCCGCGCTGGTCTCGAGCAGATGGCGCTGATGCGCCCCTGGTATGCCTTCCCCGGTAGCAACGGGGTGAAGGTGACGCAGACGATCGTCGAGAACCTGTCGCGCATCGTCGAGCAGCAGGCCTCGCCGAAGGAAGCGCTGGACGAGGCCGCGGCCGAAGTCGAAAGCCTGCTGCCGCGCAGCTGATCCTGTAACCAAATCGATCGACGCCGCCCCGAAGGAAACTTCGAGGCGGTGTTTTCGTGTTTGCTCACGCGAGGTGGCGAACAGTCCCGCCTGCGTAGAGTCGGCAGTCGAGATTGAGATGGCGGCAGCCCGACGCATTCTCGGCCATATCGAGCAGCAGCGCCGCCGCTGCGAGCCCCATGTCGCCGTCGGGCATCGAGATGGTGGTGAGTGTTGGCGTCATCAGCCGGCCAAGCGCGATGCCGTCGAAGCCGGCGACGGAGACATCGTCAGGCACGGAAAGGCCTTCACGCCGCAGCGCTGCTATCACGCCGAGCGCCAGCAGATCGTTGGAAGCAATGATTGCGGTCGGGCGGTGCTGCGCAAGAACCGTCGCGAGGTCGAGGTTTTCATAGCCGTCGACGAAGGGGATCTCGACCGCCTCCATCGGCCGGGCGCCGGCTTCCTGCATAGCGGCCAAATAGCCGTCATAGCGCAGGCGCGCCCGGTCGGATGAACGGAAGTGGCCGGAGACGACGAGGATGCGGCGGTGACCGTGGTCGAGGATGTGGCGGGTGAGATCGAAACCGGCCCGGTAATTGTCGACGGTGACGGCGGCAGCGAAGCGTGCGACCGGCCGGTTGTTGAGAAGCACCGTCGGCGGCAGCGCCGCCGAAAGCGCCTCGCTGGTCTTGGCGTCGCAGAGCGTCAGGATCAGACCGGTCGGCCGCTGTTCGAGCAGCGAGCGCACGGCGCGCGCCTCGAGTGCGGGATCATAATTGGATTGGGCGATCAGCACGCCATGGTTCGCCGCCTGCAAACGGTGCTGGATGCCGCCGAGCGAGGCGGCAAACACCGGGTTGGTGACGCTTGGCACCAGCACGCCGACGACGGGCTGGCTGCGGTTGGTGGCGCGTCCCGTGGCCGGCGACGGCCGGTAGCCGAGTTCGGCCGCCGCCCGGCGCACGCGACGCACCATCTCGTCGCTGACGGGACCTTCGCCCTTGAGCGCCCGCGATACGGTTGCCAGCGAGCAGCCGGCATGAAAGGCGATCTGTTGCAGGGTAACCATGATCGCGCTCTAACGGGTCTGCGTGACAGCTGATTGAAGGACCGGACCCGAGGTTTTCCACGTCGCGCGTGAATTATTATTCATGCTGTGAATTATATTGACATAAGCCGAGTCCGCGGCTTAAATCGCAATCGTCGGAAGTCGAGGAGGAGTTCCGGCGAACTCATACATTCAGCGGCCGCAAACAAACGGCCCTATCGGTTTTTGGGAGGGGCTTCGGCCTCGAGGAGGACGCGTGCGCAAATTTCTCAGCACGACCGCTCTGGCGGTCATTGCAGCTTCGTTTTGGGCAGGTTCGGCAAGCGCCGAAACGGCGAACCCGTTTCGCTGCCAGCCCGGCGAAAAATACGTCATGAACGTCATGGTATCCGGCGTCGAATACTGGTTCCCGGTCTATGAAATGTTCAAGCAGGCCGGCCAGCAGTTCGGCTGCGAGACCGAATATACCGGCACGCCGGAATATGACGTCAACAAGCAGATCGCCACTTTCGACCAGGCGCTTGCCCAGAACCCGGCCGGCATTCTGGTGCACCCGATGAACTCCGATCCGTTCATCGAGCCGATCAACCGGGCGATCGATCAGGGCACGGCAGTCGTCACCTTCGCTGCGGACTCGCCGCTGTCGAAGCGCGTCTCCTTCATCACCTCGGACAACACCCGCGAAGGCATCTATGCCGCCGACGCGATCGCCGAGAAGATGGGCGGCAAGGGCGAATATGCCGTTCTTGAAAACCCCGGCCAGGACAACCACGACAAGCGCATTACCGCCTTCGTCAATCGCATGGCCGAGAAGTGGCCCGACATGAAACTCGTCGGTCGCGCCGCCTCGAACCAGGATCCGAACAAGGCCTATCAGGGTCTGATGAGCCTCATCCAGGCCAATCCGAACCTCGGCGCCGTGTTCATGCCGGAAGCCAACTCCGCGATCGGTGCGGCCCAGGCCAGCAAGGAAAGCGGCGGCAAGGTCCTCGTCATGTGCGCCGACGTGAACGCCAACATCCTCGACATGATCAAGGCCGGCGAAGTCTTCGGTTCGATCAACCCGAACCAGGGCATGCAGGGCTATATGGGCTTCATGCTCCTGTGGATGGCCAAGCACCCGGAACTGATCGACCCGATGAACGACGCCAAGCGTTCCGGCTTCAACCCGATGAGCATCCCCTTCGTCGACAACGGCCTTTCGATCGTTACCGCCGAAAATGCCGATGACTTCTACTGGGACAAGTACCTGAAGCGTCGTGGCACCAAGGGCATCGACGAGTAAGATTGTGAATTGGCTGCCCGGTCGTTTCCGGGCAGCCAGGACTGCGGGTGGAGGACAGCATGACAGCACAACCGGTTCTGGAGGTCCGGCGCGTCACCAAGCATTTCGGTGCGGTGAAGGCGCTGACGGAGGTGGATTTTCGCCTCGAGCGGGGAGAGATCCACGCACTCTGCGGCGAAAACGGCGCAGGCAAATCCACGCTGATGAACATCATTGCCGGTGTGCTGCAGCCGAATGACGGCGAGGTGCTGGTGGATGGAGCGCCCGTGAAAATCGCCTCGCCGGCGACCGCCCAGACGCTCGGCATCGGCCTCGTCCACCAGGAAATCGCGCTCTGCCCGGATGCGACGGTGGCGGAAAACATGTTCATGGCGGCCACCAACCGCCGGCGCTCGCCGCTGATGAATTACGGCGCGCTCGAACGCGAAGCCCAGGTAGTGATGAACCGGCTGGCGCCGATCGACGTCCGCCGCAAGGTCGCCGACCTCGCCATTTCCAGCCAGCAGCTGGTCGAGATTGCCAAGGCGCTGACGCTCGACTGCCGCGTACTGATCCTCGATGAGCCGACCGCGGCGCTGACGGAAGCAGAAGCGCAGGCGCTGTTCGCCATCATCCGCGACCTGAAGGCCGCGGGCATATCGATCATCTATATCAGCCACCGCATGGCCGAGATTTTTTCGCTCTGCGACCGCGTCACCGTGTTTCGTGATGGCCGCCATGTGGTCACCGAGAAGATCGCCGACGTGACTGCTGACGATGTCGTGCGCCGCATGGTCGGCCGCGAGATCAGCCAGCTCTATCCGCAAAAGCAGGCGCCGGAGGCGCGGACGGACGAGACCATTCTCTCTGTGCGTGGCTTGAGCGATGACGACCGCATCGACACCGTTTCCTTCGATCTGAAGCGGGGCGAAATTCTTGGCATCGGCGGTCTGATCGGCTCCGGTCGTACCGAGATCGCCGAAGCGATCTGCGGTCTGAGGGCCAAGTCGAAGGGCGACATTACGCTGCGCGGAAAGCCGCAGCGCATCGGCAACTACCGCGACGCGGTCGATGCCGGCATCGTCTATCTCTCGGAGGATCGCAAGGGCTCCGGCGTCTTCGTCGACCTGTCGATCGCGCAGAATATTTCGGTGCTTGATCTGAAGACGCTGACCGGGCCGCTCGGATTGCTGAATTCCAGGGCCGAGGCCGATCTCGCCCGCGATTTCGTCCGCCGGCTCGGCGTGCGCATGGGCGGCATCGATATGCCGGTCTCGTCGCTCTCGGGCGGCAACCAGCAGAAGGTGGCGATTGCCAAGCAGCTCGCCGTTCGCCCGCAAGTGATCCTGATGGACGAGCCGACGCGCGGCATCGATGTCGGCGCCAAATCCGAAATCCACCGGCTGCTGCGCGAGCTTGCAGAAACCGGCATCGGCATTGTCGTGATCTCGTCGGAACTGCCGGAGCTGCTCGGGCTTTGCGACCGGGTTCTGGTCGTGCGCGAAGGCGCGATCGCCGGCGAGCTTGATGACAGAGAAATGAGCGAGGAGGCGGTGATCCGCCTGGCCTCAGGGGTGACGCAAACGGCCGAGGCTGGCCGGATGGTGGATCATGTCGCCTGAAAGAACTGATAGAGCCGGGGAGGCGGAAATGGCTGTTGATACGATGGTTGCAACGCATGCGCAGGCGCCCGCCTGGAAACGCATCGGCACGATGCGTGAGGCAGGGCTGATCGCGATCATCCTGGCGCTCGGTATCATCATGAGCTTTGCCTCGCCGCATTTTCTCACCTTCGGCAACATGCGCGCCATGCTGATGAGCTTCTCGGTCGAAGGAATCGTCGTCGTCGGCATGACGATCCTGTTGATCGTCGGCGGCATCGACCTCGCCGTCGGCTCGGTCGTCTGCTTCGCCATGGTGCTGGCCGGTTCGCTGTTTCTCGCCGGTGTCGATCCCTGGACGGCCTCGCTGGTCGGCATCCTCGCCAGCAGCATGATCGGGATGATCATGGGCTTCTTCGTCACCGTCGTCGGGCTCAATCATTTCATCACGTCGCTGGCGGCGATGGTGATCGTGCGCGGCCTCTGCCTCGTCATCACCAAGGGCACGCCGCTGTCGCTCTTCACGCTGCCGGCGTCGTTCAAGGCGGTCGGGCAGGGCACCTTCCACGGCGTGCCCTATGTCATCCTGATCTTCGTCGCCGTCGTCGTGCTCTTCGACTTCCTGCTGCGCCGGGCGACCGCCTTCCGCAAGGTCTTCTATACCGGCAGCAACGAGAAGGCGGCGCTCTATTCGGGCATCAAGACCAAGCAGGTGAAGTTCTGGGTTACGGTGCTTTGCTCGACGCTCGCAGGTGTCGCCGGCGTCATCTACATGTCGCGCTTCGGCGCCGCGACGCCCACCTTCGGGGTCGGTATGGAGCTCAACATCATCGCTGCGGCGGTCATCGGCGGCGCCTCGCTCAACGGTGGCTCGGGCACCATCCTCGGCGCCATCCTCGGTATCGCTCTTCTCTCGGTCGTCACCAGCTCGTTGATCCTGCTCGACGTCTCCGTCTATTGGCAGGACATGATCAAGGGGTGCATTCTCTTGGCTGCCGTTTCCATCGACCACCTGCTGCACAAGCGGAAGGCAGCCTGACCATGCCGATTGCCAAACCCATTTTGTCCCAGGCCTCAAGTGCGCGAGAAGAACTCGTCGTCGCGCGGCAGATGCATCAGGCGCTCGTCCTGCATTTCCTCGAAGGACTGACCCAGTCGCAGATCGCCGATCGGCTCGGCATCTCGCAGCCGACCGTTAACCGGCTGATCAAGCGCGGCCGTCAGCTTGGCCTGGTAGAGATCAAGATCAAGTCGCCGATCGAGCCCTTGGTCGACATGGAAGAGCAGTTGCTTGCGATCGGCGGCATCCGCCGGGCGATCGTCGTGCCGACCGTTTCCGACAATCAGCAGACCGCACTCCAGGCGGTCGGCGAGGCGGCAGCCCGGCTGCTGCTCGAAGAGATCGGCGATGGCGACACGATCTGCATCACCGGCGGCAAGGGCGTCAGTGCCGTCGTCGCGGGGCTGCAGGCGCCGCGCCGCTTCGATGTCGAGGTTATCCCCGGCACCGGCTGCGTCCAGGGCAAGCACTATACGGATGTGAACCACGTCTCGACGATGATGGCCGACCGGCTCGGCGGGCGGTCTTTCCAGATCCACGCGCCGCTCTTTGCCGACAGTGCCGCCGAGCGGGCGATGCTGATCAACATGCGCTCGGTGGCGGATGTCTTCGGGAGGGCGCGCGAAGCGAAGGTGGCGGTGGTCGGCATCGGTTCGATCCTTTCGGACGATTCGAGCTACTACGACCTGCATCCGTCTTCGAGCACGGACCGAGCGGCAATCGAGCGCTCTGGCGCAAGCTGCGAACTTCTCGCCCATCTGCTCGATGATGAGGGACGTGTCTGTGACTACAGCCTCAACCGGTCGCTGGTCTCGCTGACGCTCGAAGAATTCGCCTCGATCCCGACGAAGATCGGCGTGGCAAGTGGACCGAACAAGGCCGGACCGATCCTCAGCGTCATGCGGGGACACCACCTCGACACGCTGGTGACGGACGAGGCGACCGGCGAGCGCGTGCTCGCCATGGCAAGCGAAAAGGGACTTCTGGCATGAGCGGGGATCAATTGATGCGGGAGATCGGCCGATCGGGCGTGAAGGCTTCGGCCGTCGGGCTCGGCACCTGGGCGATCGGCGGCTGGATGTGGGGCGGCACGGACGAGCGGGAATCGATCGCGGCGATCCAGGCCTCGCTGGACGCCGGTGTGACGCTGATCGATACGGCGCCGGCCTATGGCCTCGGCCGCTCGGAAGAGATCGTCGGCAAGGCTTTGGCCGGCCGCCGCGACAAGGCAATCATCGCCACCAAGTGCGGGCTCGTCTGGCATACGGACAAGGGCAAGCACTTCTTCGACCAGGACGGCAAGCCGGTGCACCGCTACCTCGGCCGAGATGCGATCCATCACGAGGTCGAGCAGAGCCTGAAGCGGCTCGACACCGATTACATCGACCTCTACATCACCCATTGGCAGGACCCGACGACGCCGATCGAGGAGACCATGGCCGCGCTCGAAGAGCTGCGCCAGGCGGGCAAGATCCGGGCGATCGGCGCCAGCAATGTCGGCCGTAGCGAACTGGAACAGTACATCGCGATCGGCGGGCTCGACGCGATCCAGGAACGCTTCAGCATGATCGATCGCGAGATCGAGGCGGAGCTTTTGCCGCTGACGCGGCGCAACGGCGTCGCCACGCTCAGCTACTCGTCGTTGGCGCTCGGGCTTCTCTCCGGCGGCATCGGGCCGGAACGGGTGTTTTCAGGCGACGACCAGCGGCGCGACAATCCGCGCTTCTCGGTCGGCAACCGCGAAAAGGTCGCGGCCTTTGCCAAGGCCATCCAGCCGGTCGCAGAAAAGCATGGCGCGACAATCGCCCAGATCGTCATTGCCTGGACGCTCTGCCAGGAGGGCGTGACTTTCGCGCTCTGCGGCGCACGCAATCCGGCGCAAGCGCTCGACAATGCAAGGGCCGGGACGATCCGGCTCGATCACGATGATCTCGCGGGGATCGACGCGGCCATCGCGGCGACGCTCGTCAACATGGACAGCTAACGGACTGCCATCATGAACCGGGAAGAGATTTTCAACGGGCTCGCCAAGAGCCCGAATGTGGACGTGTGCGTCCTCGGCGGCGGCATCAACGGCCTCAGCGTCTTTCGTGAACTGGCGCTGCAGGGGGTGAACGTGCTGCTCGTCGAGAAGCACGACTACTGTTCGGGCGCGAGTGCGGCGCTGTCACGCATGGTGCATGGCGGTCTTCGCTATCTCGAAAATGGCGAGTTCAGCCTGGTCAGGGAATCGCTGGTCGAACGCGATCGGCTGCTGAAGAACGCGCCGCATTACGTGGCGCCGCTGCCCACGACCGTGCCGATCTTCGACATCTTCTCGGGCCTTGCCAATGGCGCGGTTCGCTTCCTGGGATTGACGCGGCGGCCAAGCCGCCGTGGCGCCGTCGCCGTAAAGATGGGCCTTGGCATCTATGATTTCCTGACGCGCAAGCGGGCGCTGATGCCGAAGCATGCCTTCCGCGGGCGGCGCACGACGCTTGCACGCTGGCCGGCGCTCAATCCCGACATCAAGAGTTCCGCGACCTATTACGACGCCTGGGTCAGCCAGCCGGAACGTCTCGGAATCGAGCTGTTGAAGGACGGGCTTGCCGCCGGTTCTCACGCGCAGGCGCTGAACTACGCCGAACTGACGCTGGCCGCACCCGGACGCTACGAACTGAAGGACGATGTCACCGGCGCCGTCGCTGCGATCGAGCCCGGCCTCATCATCAACGCTACCGGCGGCTGGATCGATATCGCCAACGGCGCACTGTTTCCCGCAACGTCGAAGCCGGCCCCGTTGATGGGCGGCACCAAGGGCTCGCATCTGATCATCGACAATGCCCAACTCATGGAAGCGCTTAACGGCCACATGATCTATTACGAGAACGAGGATGGCCGCATCTGCATCCTCTTTCCATATCTCGGCAAGGTGCTGGTGGGCTCGACGGACATTCGTGTCGATGATCCCGAAACCGTGCGCTGCGAAGCCGACGAGCGCGACTACATCCTGCAGTCGCTCGCCTTCGTCCTGCCAGACATCCGGATCAGGCCGGAAGAGGTGGTGTTCCAGTTCTCGGGCGTACGGCCGCTGCCGGCGAGCCAGGACAGCTTCACCGGTCGCATCCCGCGCGACCATTTCTGCACCTTCGTGGAGGGTGTTGAGGGCGGTCCGCCGGTGCTCTGCATGATCGGCGGCAAATGGACGACGTTCCGCTCCTTCGGCGAAATGGCGGCCGACCTCACCCTGGAACGGCTCGTAAAACAGCGCCATGTCAGCACCGGAGAACGTGCCATCGGTGGCGGGCAAGACTATCCCTCCGATCGCGACCGATGGGTCGATGATGTTGCGGCAGCCACCGGGCTTTCGCGGGAGCGCATGCAAGTGCTTTTCGTCCGCTATGGAACGGGCGCGCGAGACGTTGCCGATCTCATCGCCGCCGGCGCTGACCATGCCTTGCCGCATCGGGATTACTCCGCGCGCGAGCTGCAATACCTGATCCGCAGCGAAGCCGTCGAACATCTCGAGGACCTGCTGCTGCGCCGCACGACGCTCGCAATCACCGGCGAGCTCTCGCTCGACATGGTGGATGCGGTGCTCGCCGTGCTTGCCATCGAAAAGCAATGGTTGCCGCCGCGTGTCGCGGTCGAGCGTAAGCGATTTCTTGCCCTTCTCGTCGAGCGCCATGGCGTCGACGAGGAAACCCTATCCGTACGGAACGAACAAAGGAGTGCATTATGCGAAACAACAGCAAGGTCCGGATGAACCGTCTGTTCGGCGGTGGACGTTGCCTCGACGTCGCGATCGATCATGGCGTCTGCAACGAACCCTCCTTCCTCAATGGTCTTGAAGACATGTCAGCCGTGGTCAAGGCGCTGGTCGCGGCCGCACCGGATGCGATCCAGATGAATTTTGGCCAGGCGGATCTGTTGCAGGAGGTGCCGGGCAAGGACAAGCCGGCGCTGGTCATGCGTCTCGACATGGGCAACCCCTATAACCGCATCCGCCACCGGCACATGTGGGCCGTGTTGCAGAACGAGGCCGAACCGTTGATCGGCGCGCTGGCGATGGACGCGGCCTGCGTCGTCGTCAACCTCTTCATGCTGCCGGACGAGCCCGATCTCTTCCGCCAATGCGTCGCCAACATCTCGCGCGTGCGGGCCGATTGCGACAAGTACGGCATGCCGTTGATGATCGAGCCGCTGGTGATGCAGCCGGTGACCGAGCACGGCGGCTACATGGTCGATGGCGACGCCGAGAAGATCGTGACGCTGACCCGGCTTGCGCGCGAGATGGGCGCTGACATCGTCAAGGCGGACCCGACCACCAATGCCGAGGATTTCCACCGGGTCGTCGAGGCGGCGCGCTGCCCGGTTCTCGTGCGTGGCGGCGGCAAGGAGGACTTGCGCAACGTCTTCGACAAGTCGGCGGCCTTGATGCGTCAGGGCGCAATGGGCATGGTCTATGGGCGCAACATCTACCAGCACGCCAATCCGAGCGCCGTTGTGCGCGGCCTGATGGCGATCATCCATGAGGATGTAAGCGGCGAAGAAGCCTACGCGCTCTACCAGCGCGGTTGAAATCGCTCAGCCGGAACCGCTTCACCAGCGATGCTCCGGCGCAAGAGGAACGCTGCCGCTGTGAGGACACCGGCGGCGTTCCGGCAAATGGATTAAGGACCTTGGGGAGGGGTTCGGCAATGGGTAAGTATCTGCTCGGGATCGACGCCGGGAACACCGTGATCAAGACGGTACTTTTCGATCGTGACGGCAACGAGATCGCGATGGCCGCGGAAGAAGGGCACAGCCATGTGCCGATGCCCGGCCATGTCGAGCGTGGGCTTGGCGAACTGTGGAGCCATGCCAAGGTGGTGATCCGCGCCTGCATCGAGCGCGCCGGCATCGATGCCAGCGAGATCGCGGCGATCGGTTGCGCCGGGCACGGCAACGGTCTCTACGCGCTCGATCGAGACGGAGAACCGCTTGTCGGCATACAGTCGCTCGACACTCGCGCCGCCGGCCTCGTCGAGGAGTGGCAGGCCGCAGGCGTCGGCGAGCGAACCTATCCGATCGCCGGGCAGAAGCCCTGGCCATCACAAACGCCGACCCTGCTTGCCTGGCTGAAGCGCCATCGGCCTGACCAGTTTGAAAAAATCGGCACGGTGTTTCTCTGCAAGGACTTCGTCATCAATCGCCTGACCGGCGCGCGCGTCAGCGACGTCTCGGACATGAGCGGCGCGGGCCTGCTCGATGTCGCCGGTAGGCGTTACGATGCGGCATTAATGAAGGCCTATGGCCTCGGCGAAGACATGGACCTGCTGCCCGATCTCGCCGAAAGCGCCGATATCGTCGGACGCGTTACCGAGGAAGCGGCGGCGCAGACGGGTCTGGCTGCCGGCACACCCGTTGTCGGTGGGCTCTTCGACGTGGTCGCTTCGGCAATCGGCTCGGGCGTCACCCGCACCGGTGCTGCCTCGATCATCGCCGGCACCTGGAGCATCAACCAGGTGATCATCGACCAGCCTGATCTCTCACATCCGCTCTTCATGTCCTCGACGTTCGATCGCAAGCGCTACATGGCGATCGAGGCGAGTGCCACGTCGGCGGCCAATCTGGAATGGCTGGTGCGCGAGCTCTTCCCGCACGACGGCAAGGATGGCCGGTCGCCCTTCGATCTCTGCTGCCAGCTGGCAGCCGAGGTCACGCCGGCCTCTGATGACCCGCTCTACCATCCGTTTCTCTATGGCGCTCAGCAGGACGGCAACGCGCGCGCTGGCTTCTACGGCGTCGCCGGCTGGCACGGCAAGGGTCATCTGGTCCGCGCCGTGCTTGAAGGCGTCGCCTTCGGCCATCGCCAGCATATCGCGGCGTTGCGCGCAGCTGGGGCTCGCTTCGAGGAGGCGGTGCTTTCGGGTGGCGGATCGCGCAGCCTGATCTGGCCGCAGATCTTCGCCGACGTGCTTGACGTGCCGGTGACGGTCGCCCGTTCACGCGAGACCGGCGCGCTCGGCGCCGCGATTACGGCTGGCGCCGGCATCGGCTTTTTCGCCGATATCTCCGCCGGTGCTGCGGCGATGGTCAAGACCGAGCGCCACTACCGTCCAAACCCTGCACTTGCCGCGCATTATGACAGGCGCTTTGCGCTTTACGGCGAGATCGCCGCTGCCATGGCGCCGATCTGGCGCCGGCTTGCAACGCCCGAGCGATCGGCGCGGGAAGCGGCGGAGTGATCAGGGCAGGGGCATCGGTCTGTCGGGGCGCTGCTGGGAGGAACGTTGCAGCGCCGCCGCAAACCGTCGGACCCGTCAGAAACGCATGTTGATGCCGGCCTTGATGACGTGGCTGTTGATGTCTTTCTCGCTGGAGCCTGAGCTCGTGTGGGTGCGGACATCGGGCGTCGTGATGTAGTTGTATTCGAGCTTGGCGGAAAGGCCGCCGGCAAAGGCCTGTTCCACGCCGGCGCCGAGCAGGTAGCCGCCCTTGAAGCCGACGTCGTTACGCACGTCGCCGCCCTTCTTGTAGCTGGTCATGGCGTAGCCGGCCGTGCCGTAGACGAGCGTCTGGTCGAAGGTGAGACCCGCCTTCGCCTTGATGGCGCCGCGCCATTTCTCCTTGAGCTTGCCGCCGTTGACCTTGTGCTCGGTGTCGCCGAGATAGGAGCCTTCGATTTCCGCCCCGACGATGCCGGGGCCGGCCTGCATGTTGTAGCCGGCCTGGACGCCGAGCGCGACGCCATTGCGGTCGGCGAACGGGTTGGGGCTGCCGGTAAAGCCAAGGCCGCCATGGGCACCGACATAGGCGCCGCTCCAGCTGAAGGCCGGCGGGTCCTGATAGGTGGGGGCGGAGAAATCAGCCGCCTGGGACGGCTGTGCGCCGCAGAGGGCGAGAAGGGTAAGACCCGACCAGATGGAAAACTTGCTGGACTGCCGCATTTTCTTGCTCCGTGCATAGGAAACGCGCCTTGATGGCGCTTGCGTCCTCCCATGTGCGCTTCACCCTTGGGGTGGGATGGCGATGTTTGGACGGTACACGGCCTTTGTCGGCCCCACGGATTGCACCAACATTGCGCAACTTGTCTAAGTTACTGATTTTGTTGTTAGTTATCTGTTAACCATACGCCGACTGAGGAAAATCCTAGCCGGCAGGCAAGGTGATGCGGAAGCAGGCGCCGCCCTTGGGATCATCGACCACCGAGATGTGACCCTTGTGGCGGCCGATGATCTCGCTGACCAGATGCAAGCCGAGGCCGGCGCCATGGTCCCGCGGCTGCAGGCGATGGAAGGGCTCGAAGATCCGGGCCCGTTCCCGCTCCGGTATGCCGGGACCTTCGTCGGTAACCTCGATCACGCCGCCGCGCTCCACCCGGATCGTGATCAGGCCGCCGGCGTGTTCGATGGCGTTGCGCACGAGGTTGGTGACCGCCCGCTCGATGGCGCCGGTATCGCCGCGCACGACGACGCGCTCCGTGCCCGGAGCGAAGGAAAGGTCGCAGCCGGCCGAAAGCGCAAGCGGGGCGAGGTCGGCCGTCACGTCGCGGCAGAGCGAAACCAGGTCGAGCTGCCCGAAATCCGTGCCGTCGCGATCGATGCGTTCGAGGTCGAGCAACTGTTCGGCAAGCCCGGCAATGCGATTGGAATCGATCAGCAGGCGGTTCCTGAGCGGGCCGGCCTCCATGCTTTCCAGGCGCGTGTGCAGGATCGCAACCGGGGTTCGAAGCTCGTGTGCCGCGTCGAGGATAAAGCGCTGGCGGCGCTCGTACCCCTCATCGAGCCGCTGCAGTGCGCCGTTGAACGCCTCAACGAGCGGTCGCACTTCGCCGGGGATGCGATGATCGGGCAGCCGGGCACCGCGGCGCTCGACATCGATCGTCTTTGCCTGGTCGACAACTTCGGCAAGACCGGCAAAGGCGCGCCTTACGATGATCGGGATCGCGAAGGCCGGGATCAGCACCACGATCAAGACGATCGGCAAAAGCAGAAGGTTTGCCAGGATGAACACCGCGAAGGACGCGCTCCAGAGCCGCCCTCCGCCGGCAAGCACCGTATAGGTGCCGTTGTCCGTGGTTACCGAGCGCACGATCGACGAGAGAGTATAGGGCTCGATGCTGTCACGCATATCGCCAAAGGCGATGCGGTCGAGGTGCTCGCCAATGCTGCGATAGGCGTCCGGCACCGGTCCGCTGCGGATCATGTCACCGCGTTCGTTGCGTGCGACGAACCAGAAATCGGCGGACTCGGCCCGCATGGCAAGCAGTTGCGGCGTCTCAACCAGCGTCAGTCCACCGGCGGGATCCGGCCGGATTGCCCCGGCCGCGATCGACGCGGCGTCGGCGTCGAGGAACTTGCCGCCGAGATCGGCGCGCGTCAGCAAGGCCATGAAGCCGGCGATGACCGCCATCAACAGCAGCACCTGAAAGGTCAGGATCTGCCAGATCAGACGCTTCTTCAGCGAGTTGGTGGAAGCGTTCGTCATGGAGAGGGTCTCAGAAGGTAGCCAACGCCGCGGATGCTGTGAATTTCAACGCCGGCACCGGTTTCCGAGAGCTTGCGGCGCAGCCGCGAGACGTGCGCGTCGAGGGAATTGGACTGGATCTCGTCGTCATAGCCGTAGACGGATTCCTCCAGCGTCGAGCGCTGCACCGTGCGCCCCTGCCGTCGTGCCAGTGCCTCCAGCACCAGGAGTTCCCGCCGCGGCAGGTCCAGCACCCGGCCGTCGACGCGGGCCTGTCTGCCTTCGAAATCGAAGATCAGCTGGCCGATGCGGGCGGTGATCGGCGCAATATCAGGTGAACGTCGCATCAGGGCACGGATGCGCGCCAGCAACTCCTCCACGGCGAACGGCTTGGCGAGATAGTCGTCGGCGCCCATGTCGAGGCCCCTGACCCGTTCGTCGATGGCGCTGCGCGCCGTCAGCACGATTACCGGGATACCCGATCGTAACGCACGCACCCGCGGGATCAGCGACAGGCCATCGCCGTCGGGCAGTTGCCGGTCGAGGATGATGCCGTCGTGAACCTGGTTGGCCAGCGCCGCCATCGCATGGTCGATCGACGGTGCATGGTCGAGGATCATGTCATAGCGGCTGAGTGCGGCACTGAGTGCTGCCGCCATTTCCAGCTCATCCTCGACAAGGAGCAGGCGCATTGAATATCTCCGAATCCGATAGGCGTGTCTCGTTCACGTCTGGTGGACGAGGATTGCAACAACGTTGCGGCCTTTCGCTGCCTTTCTAGCGGCGAGAACGGGAGCCCGGCAATGCAGAGCGGCCGGGGCTTACCGTATTCGGATGGGACGGAGAGAATAGCCGCGCATTTGCGGGGCGAGCGATCGGAAAAGAGCCCTCAAAAATCGCCTTGCGCGGCAGCGCCGGGCGGGCGCTGCCGCGCAAGGCGCAGACCGTCAAACGATGTGTCGCTGCGCAAGGGTACGCAGCGGCACGGACCGGCCAAATGACGGAGGTCAGGCGACGGCCATGATCCGCTGGAACGCATCATAGGCCGCAAGCACCGTTTCCTTCTGAGCCTCATGGCCGGCAATGAAGGCATCGCCGTAGATTGTCTCATCCGGGTACTCGGTGATCAGCGTCAGCGGTGCCGTGTGGCGGTCGTCGACGGAGATCATGCAGGGGAAGCCGTTGATGATGCGGAAACCGGTCTCGCCGGCATGCGTCTCGTAAAGCGCGATCTGGGCGTCGTTGTAGGCGAGCAGGCCCGGAACGGCCGCAAGTCGCTCGGTGACTTCCGCGATCAGCTGTTCGGCGCGCGCTTCCCATTCGGCGTGGTGGCGCATGATCAGGAAGAAGCCCTTAGGCAGGGTCCACATGGCAAAACCGCGTGGCACGTAGCCCGAAAGCGGCCGCGTCCACTCATGCGAGGGATAGCCGTGCAGGTTGACGTGCAGCTGCGCGCCGGTCAGCCGCTCCGCCTCCTTACGGATCTCGCGCTCGTTGAGTGCTGCACCGGTGCGGTATTCGAGATCGTCGCCAAGGGCGGTGTAGCGGGCGGCATGGTGCATGTGCAGCGGGTTGTCGACGCGCAGCCGCTGGTGCACGGCATAGCCGTCGGGGTTTTCGAGCGGCGAGATGGTGAAGTGGCTACCGGTGCGGGCGGCGAGCGCCTGGGCGGCGCGAAGCACGCCGACGATGCCGGTCGTCTCGTTCGGATGCTGTCCGCCGCTGATCATGACCGGCGCATCGCTTCCCTTGTGATAGCGGGCCTTCACCGGCCGGCCGGCACGCGACCTGGCCTCGAAGGGCTGGCCGTCGATCGCGGCGAGTTCGGCATGGATCTGCGCCACCGCCAGCGGTGCCTCGGCGGTGTCGAGCGGCAGGGTTTCGCCTTCGACATCCGTCGCCTGCAGCGGCCGCGCCTTGACGACGACGGTGGGCTTGCCGACGCCGAAGACGATCTCCGGCACGATCTGGCCGGGCTTCAGGCCACGGTCGCCGAGCGGGCGGCCGGACTTCTTCTGGAAGACTTCGAGCAGCGAGAAATAGAAGTCCTCGTGCAGCGCTTCGCGAAGGCTGATGACTTCCTCGCCGACAGGCAGGCGGAAGTCGGTGATCGGCAGGGTCACGCGGATGTTGAGCTCTTCGAAATAGGGCTCGCTGTCACCCCAGGCATGATCGGAGATCGCCTGCATCGTGCCGGCAAAAAGCCGCTCATAGTCGGTATCGACGTGGCATTCGCGATGCTTGTCGCAGCCCTCGTCGAGGCGGATCCAGCCGGTCGGCGACAAAAGCGTCTCGCCGATGAAGTCGGTGTGGATGCGGTTCGGCGCAAAGACGGCGTGGTTTTCCTGGCGCCCGTCACGGAAGGTCAACGCGACATCGTAGGTGAAGGCCTTGGCGCTGACGGCCTCGAAGCGGATCTCGGCATCGCCGACGAGGGCTGCGAGCGGATAGGCTTCGAGCAGGAAGCGGTTCTGAGGCGCGCCCTCGTGCTGGGGATAGTGGACGACGACGCTTGCGAGGGCTGCGCGATCCACTTCTTCCAGGAAGAAATGCAGCAGCGGCTTGTAGGCGCTCCTGAGCGCCGCCTTGACGCCGAAGCTTGCCAGTTTCTGTTCGGCGGCCTTACGGCTGGCGGCATCGTCGAACAGCCAGGCTTCGAGCTTGGTTCCGCGGGCGGCCTCCTTGCCGTAGGTGGTCAGAAGCGTGTCGAGGGTGCGCTCGAAGGCGCCTTCGAAAATCGTCGTCATCGTGAAGTTCTACCGGTTGGGTCGAGGCTGTCACGCAGCCAGTCGCCGAGAAGATTGAGGCCGAGAACGGTGAGCAGGATCGCAAGGCCCGGGAAGACGCTGACCCACCAGGCGTTCTGCAGGTAGGTGCGGCCGTCGGCCAGCATGCCGCCCCAGCTCGGGATCAGCGGATCGACGCCGAGGCCGAGGAAGGTGAGGCTGCTTTCGAGCAGGATGTTGTTGGCGACGTTGAGCGTCATCAGCACGATCACCGGGCCGATCAGGTTCGGCAACAGGTGCTGGAACAGGATCCTGTAATCGCGAACGCCGATGGCTCGGGCCGACTGGATGAACTCGCGCTCGCGCAGAGACAGGACCGAGCCGCGCACGAGACGCGCATATTGCACCCACTGCGAGACGATCAGCAGGATGATGGTATTGCCGAGCCCGCCGCCGACGATGGCGATGAAGGTGATCGCCAGCAGGATGAAGGGGAGCGCCAGCTGCACATCGGCAAAGCGCATGACGAGCATGTCCCAGAAGCCGCGATAGTAGCCGGAGACAAGCCCCATGACCACGCCGACGACGACGGCGCCGGCAACCGACGTCAGGCCGACGAGCAGCGAGATCTTGCCGCCGGCAACCACGCGAGCCAGCACGTCGCGGCCAAGCGGGTCGGTGCCGAGCGGATGGGCCCAATTGACGAAGGGCGGCGTCAGCCGCGCCATCAGGTCGATCTTGTCGACGCCGCCGGGAAAGAGCACGCCAGAGAAGAGAACGGCGAGGCAGATGCCGCCGGTGAGCAGCGCTCCGAGGATGAATTCGAGGTTGCGGAAGCGGGCGAAGCGGGTGCTGGAAGCCTTTGACGACATCGGCTCACTCCGTCCGGATGCGCGGATCGACGAGGCCATAGGCGATGTCGACCAGAAGATTGACGAACACGATCATTAGCGAAAGCACGGTTATGACCGCCTGAAGCACGGGGTAATCGCGTGAGGCGACCGCGTCGAAGGCGAGCGTGCCCATGCCCGGCCAGTTGAACACCAGCTCGACGACGACGATGCCGCCGAGCAGGCCGCCGAACTGCAGGCCGAAATAGGTGATCAGCGGGATCGCGCAGTTACGAAGTGCGTGCTTGTAGAGCACCTTGCTTTCGCTGAGGCCCTTGGCGCGCGCGACCATGATGTATTGCGACTGCAAGGTTTCCAGCATCGCGGTGCGCACCAGGCGCACATTGGTCGCCGTCAGGATGATGCCCATGGTCAGCGCCGGCATGATGAAGCTTGCAAAACCGTCCATGCCGCTTGGCGGCAGCCATTTGAGGACGATCGAGAACAACAGGACCAGCATGATCGCAAGCCAGAAGTTCGGGAAGGAAAGCCCAACGAGCGACAGAATGCGGATTGTCTGGTCGGCCCACTTGCCGCGGGCGACGGCGGCGCGGATGCCGAGCGGAATGGAAATCGCGATCGAGACCATCAGCGAGGCGAAGGCGAGCAGCATGGTCGCCGGCAGCGCAGAGGCGATCAGCTGCGAAACAGGCGTACCGCCCATGAAGGAGCGGCCGAAATCGAGCCTGAACATGCCCGTGATGAAATCGGCATATTGCGCCAGGAACGGCTGGTTGAGGCCGAGCCCCTCGCGGATGCGCACGAGGTCGGCCTCGGTGACGCTGCCAGCGCCCTGCGCCAGCATTAGCGCGGGGTCACCGGTGAACCGGATGGCATAGGAGACGGTCAGTGTCACGACGAACACGACGAAGACCGCCTGCAGAAAACGTTTGATCAGAAATCCGGCCAAGTGACCCGCCCTTTTGGAAAAATGGTCCGCCGCCTCAAGCGTGAGGCGACGGACCGGCCTGTATTACTCGACCGTCACGTCCGTCAGCCGCAGGCGGCTATCCGGCACCGGCGTGAAGTTCTTGACGCGCTTGCTCACGCCGAAGATGGCGTTGAGGTTATAGAGCGGCATTTCGAGCGAACGGTCTGCGGCGTAGTTGGCGATCTGCTTGAGGATCTCCTCGCGCTTTGCCTGGTCGGTGATCGAACGCTGCGATTCGAGCAGCTTGTCGAGTTCCGCGTCCTTGTCGTACGGGTTCCACTTTTCGCCCGAGTGGTACATCGAGTAGGCGGTGTTGTCGTAGTCGAGCGTCCAGCCGCCCCAGGACTGCTGGAACAGCGCGCCGGTCTTGCCGGCCGGGATGATGTCGTTCAAGAGAACGTTGGTTTCATAGGGCTTGATCGTCGCGTTGATGCCGATCAGCTGCAGGTAGCTTGCGATAGCCTGCACGACCTCGTTGAAGGTCGCGTCGTTACCGCGAACGTCGATCTGCACGGAAGCGCCCGGCGCAACGCCGGCTTCCTTCAGAAGCGCTTTTGCCTGTTCCGGATCGTACGGCAGCGGCTTCATCGCCGGGTCGAAGCCGAAGGAGAGCTTGCCCTGGAAACTGGCGATCGGATCCGCCTGGCCGGCGAGGATCGACTGGATGATGGTGTCGCGGTCGACGCCGAGGATCAGCGCCTTGCGG
The DNA here is from genome assembly GCF_014852205.1 of Ensifer sp. ENS06. NCBI lineage: Bacteria > Pseudomonadati > Pseudomonadota > Alphaproteobacteria > Hyphomicrobiales > Rhizobiaceae > Ensifer > Ensifer sp. ENS06. The sequence continues at coordinate 538,076 of NZ_JACVBC010000003.1, forward strand.
ACCTTCGGATCCTTGGTGATGCCGTCGCGCGTGTTGAATCGCAGCGCGTAGACCGTCGGGCCGGCGCTGGAGACGATCTCCAGATTGCTATCGCCCTGGATCGTCGGGATCATGCCGATCGGAATGGTCGGCGGGATGACGAGATCGACGCGGCCGGCCTGCAGCTCGGCAACGGCGGTCGCCGGCTCCGAAATGAAGCGGTAGTTGAGGTTGGAAAGCTTCGGCGCGCCGCCCCAATGATCTGCGAAGGCTTCGAGCTTGATGCCGACCTTCGGCTCGTAGGAGACGAACTTGAACGGGCCGGTGCCAACAGGATGGGCGTTGAAGTAGTCCTCACCCTTTTCCTGGATGTACTTCGGCGGCACGATCATCGCGCCATAGCCGGCGAGCTTGGTGAGAAGCACCGGATCCGGCGTCTTCAGGACGAGGTCGACTGTCTTTTCGTCGACGATCTCGACCTTTTCGATCACGGCATAGTTGGACTTCTGCGGACCCTTGGAGCCTTCTTCGCCGAGCAGGCGGTCGAAGGTGAACTTCACTGCTTCTGCATTGAAGGGCTCACCGTTGTGGAACTTGACGCCCTCGCGCAGCGTGAAGCGCAGGCGCTTGCCGCCGTCGAGCTCTTCCCAAGCAGTAGCAAGGCCGGGCACGAGCTTCAGATCCGGACCGCGATAGGTCAGGCCGTCATAGATGTTGGTGGCAACCGACGCCCAGTTGACGAGGAAGGTGTCGACCGGGTCCCAGCTTCCCGGATCCTGCGGCGAAGATACCGTCAGCGTGCCGGCGGCAAAGGCCGGGGCTGCGGTCATGAAACTACCCGCCATCGCAAGGGCGATGAAAGCGGCGTGGATCCCCTTTTTGTTGATCATTTACTCACTCCTGTTTCGACAGCCTTCCTGAGAAGAGAAAGCGGCTCACGCACCCTTGGCCACGTAATGGCCAGGGGCGATTTCTTTGCGCGGCAGCACCGCGGGTTCGTCGCCGACGCGGCGGATCGGGCTCGGGATCTCGCCCTCCAGCATGGCGCGCTCGCGACCCTTGCCGGGCTCGGCGACGGGCACCGCGGAAAGCAGCCGGCGAGTATAGGGATGGGACGGCGTCTCGAAGACCTGCTGGCGGCTGCCGAACTCCATGACCTGGCCGAGATAGAGCACGGCGACGCGGTGGCTCATGCGTTCGACCACCGCCATGTCATGGCTGATGAAGAGATAGGCGAGACCCTCCTGTTCCTGCAGCTCCATGAACAGGTTGATGATCTGCGCCTGGATCGAGACGTCGAGAGCCGACAGCGCCTCGTCGGCGATGATCAGCTTGGGACGGGAGGCGAGCGCACGCGCAATGCAGACGCGCTGGCGCTGGCCGCCGGAGAATTCGTGCGGGTAACGCTTGGCGTGCGCGGGCGTCAGTCCGACGCGCTCCAGCAATTCATGCACGCGCTTTTCGATGTCCTTTTCACCGAGGATCAGGCCGTGGGTGCGGATAGGTTGGGCGATCGAGAAGCCCACGGTCTTGCGCGGGTCGAGCGAGGCGAAGGGATCCTGGAAGATGTACTGGATTTCCTGCTTCAGCCGCTGCCGCTCGGCATAGCTCATGGCCGAGACCGGGCGACCGCCAAAGAGGATCTCGCCCGAGGTTGCGTTCTGCAGTTGCTGGATCGTGCGACCGATCGTCGACTTGCCCGAGCCGCTCTCGCCGACCAGCGCCAGCGTTTCACCCGGGAAAATGTCGAAGCTGACGTTTTCGATGGCGTGCACGCGGTGCGTCGCCTTGCCGAAAAGGTTCTTGCGCACGTCGAAGCGGGTGACGAGATCACGCACCGAAAGGATCGGTGCCGCGTCGTAGCGGGCGGTGCGCTGGATATGGGTTTCGCCGACGCGCTTCGGTTCGCCGTCGATCATCATGGTCAGAGGCAGGCGCTTCGGGAATTCCTCGCCGGTCATGCTGCCGAGTTTCGGCACGGCGGAAAGCAGCGTCTGGGTATAGGGGTGCTTGGGGCTTGCGAAGATCTCGCCGACCGGACCTTCCTCGACCTTGCGGCCCTTCCACATGACGACGACGTCGTCGGCCATTTCGGCGACGACACCCATGTCATGGGTGATGAAGATCACCGCCATGCCGAGTTTTTTCTGGAGGTCGCGGATGATCGTCAGGATCTGCGCCTGGATGGTGACGTCGAGCGCCGTCGTCGGCTCGTCGGCGATCAGCAGTTTCGGCCGGCAGGCAAGCGCCATGGCGATCATGACGCGCTGGCGCATGCCGCCGGAAAGCTGGTGCGGATAGCGGCCGATCAGTTCTGCAGAATCAGGAAGGCGCACCATGTCGAGCAGGCGGCGCGTCTCGACGAGCGCTTCGGCCTTGGTCATCTTCTCGTGCAGCATCAACACTTCGGCGACCTGGTCGCCGATGGTAAAGACCGGGTTCAAGGACGTCATCGGCTCCTGGAAGATCATGGCGATCTCCTTGCCGCGGATCGCGCGCATGGTCTTCTGCGGGGCGCTCGTCAGATCGATTTCGCCGTCCTTGCCGCGAAACAGGATGCGGCCGGTCGGAAACTGGCCGCCCATCATGTCCGAGAGCCGCATGATCGACAGCGACGTCACCGATTTGCCGGAGCCGGATTCGCCGACGATTGCGAGCGTCCGGCCGGGCGTCACCGTGAAGCTCAGGTCTTCGACGACAGGATTGCCGTTGAAGGCGACGGAAAGCTTCTCAACGGCGAGCAGGGGCGCAGGCGTATCGACGGTCACGCGGTCTTCCTTGTTACAATGTGGTCGCGGCGCGCGCGGACTGTTCATAGGCGCCCGACATGAAACGCAGGACGGCGGCGATCTCGGAAAGCGTCTCCTCGGAAGGACGCGCTTTGGCGGTGGAGGAGACCAGCAGCCGCTCGCGAATTTTTGCGTAGCGCGTGCAGGCGTCCGACCCCTTGTCGGTGATGAGGATGGTCTTTTCCTTGCCTTCCTTGCCCGTCGTCACGAGGCCTGCGGCTTCGAGCTTGCGGATGGCATAGGTCGCGACATGGGTGTCCTCGATGTCGAGCACGAGACAGATGTCGGCGAGCTTCTTGCCGCGATCGCGGTGGCGGATCGTGTGCAGGATCAGGATCTCGATCGGGGAAAGACCGGATACGCCGGCGGCCGCCATGCAGCGCATCATCCAGCGATGAAAGGCATGCGACGCGAGGATCAACCCGTATTCGACCTCGGAGAGGCCGGGAGAGCCGCCTTCAGCAAGGTGCGCGGAGGAAACGATCGGGCCGATGGCCGCGACCGGCTTTAGATGTTCGGGCAGGGCATTTTCGGCCCATTCCCGTCCTTCGAAGCTATCCTCCGACTTCTTCGTCATTCAGCTCTTCCTCATCTTGACGATTTTATGTCATCATTTTATCGACATTTTGTCAACGAACTGCTTTGATGAATTTCCGGGCTTGCACAATGAAGCGGCTCGCGAATGAGAGGGATGGACAATGAGCGCACGCGAAACCGGCAGCTGGGACTTCTGGATCGACCGTGGCGGCACCTTCACCGATGTCATCGGCCGCGACCCGCACGGGAACCTGCATGCCCGCAAGGTGCTGTCCGAAAATCCGGAAGCCTACCGCGACGCCGCTGTGCAAGGCATCCGCCTGCATCTCGGCCTTGCGACCGGTGCACCGATCCCGACGGGCCTCATCGGCGAAGTGCGCATGGGCACGACGGTCGCCACCAACGCGCTGCTCGAGCGCAAGGGCGAGCCCCTGGCTCTCGTGACGACCAAGGGCTTTCGCGATGCGCTGAAGATCGGCTACCAGGAACGCAAGAAGATCTTCGCGACCGAAATCATCAAGCCGGAAGCGCTCTACCAGGATATCGTCGAACTCGACGAGCGCGTGCTGGCCGACGGTATTGTCGAGCAGCCGCTCGACGAGGCGAAGGCGCGCGCGGCCCTCGAAGACCTGAAGGGCAAGGGCTACAAGGCCGTCGCCATCGTCTTCATGCATGCCTACAAGTATCCGGAGCACGAGGCGGCCGTTGCCCGCATCGCCCGCCAACTCGGCTTCGAGCAGGTCTCCGTGAGCCACGAAGTCTCGCCGCTGATCAAATATGTCGGCCGCGGCGATACCACCGTCATCGACGCCTATCTCTCCCCGGTTCTGCGCCGCTACGTCGCCCAGGTCTCCGGCGAACTCGATATTGCCCGTACCGGCGCACGCGTCATGTTCATGATGTCCTCCGGCGGCCTGACGGCGGCTGAAATGTTCCAGGGCAAGGATGCGATCCTCTCCGGTCCGGCCGGCGGCGTCGTCGGCCTTGCCAAGACCGGCGAAGCCGCGGGCTTCGATCGTGTCATCGGCTTCGACATGGGCGGTACCTCGACCGACGTCGCCCATTTCGATGGTGAATATGAGCGGGCGTTCGAGACCGAAGTTGCCGGCGTGCGCGTGCGCGCACCGATGATGCTGATCCACACGGTTGCCGCCGGCGGCGGCTCGATCCTGCACTTTGACGGCGAACGTTTCCGCGTCGGCCCGGATTCGGCCGGCGCCAACCCGGGCCCCGCGTGCTACCGCAATGGCGGCCCGCTTGCTGTCACCGATGCCAATGTCATGCTCGGCAAGCTGATGCCCGATTTCTTCCCGGCGCTGTTCGGTCCGAACCAGGACGAACGTCTCGACGTCGAGACCGTGCGCGGCCGTTTTGTTGCCATGGCGACCGAGATCGGCGATGGCCGCAGCCCCGAGGATGTGGCCGACGGCTTCATCCGCATCGCCGTTGCCAACATGGTCGAGGCGATCAAGAAGATTTCCGTGCAGCGCGGTTACGACGTGACGCGCTATGCGCTCAGCTGCTTCGGCGGCGCCGGCGGCCAGCACGCGTGCCTCGTTGCCGACCAGCTCGGCATGAAGAGCATTCTCGTGCATCCGATGTCCGGCCTGCTTTCGGCCTATGGCATGGGCCTTGCCGATATCCGCTCGACTCGCCAGAAGGCGCTCGGCGTCGCGCTCGACGACCAGGCGCCGGCAGCCCTCAGCACGCTGGGCGCCGAGCTGGAAGTCGATTGCCTCGGCGAACTGGAAGCACAAGGAATTGCCCGCGACGAAATTCGCACCCATCTGCGCGCCCATATCCGCTATGCCGGCACCGATACGGTGCTTGCGGTCGATGCGACCTTCCCGGCGCATGACGACATCGCCCGCCTGCGCGCCGAGTTCGAAGAGCTGCACAAGCGCCGCTTCGGCTTCGTCGCCGACAACAAGGCGTTGGTGATCGACGCCGTCGAAGTCGAGACGGTCGGCGGTGGTGCTGCCCAGATGGAACGCGAAGGCGCGTCCGTCACCTCAGGCACGCCCGACGTTTCACGCCGCACTCAGTTCTATTCGCAAGGCCAGTTCCACGATGCGCCGGTCCTGCTGCGCGCTGAACTCAGCCCCGGCCAGCGGCTCGACGGTCCGGCGATCATCATCGAACCGAACCAGACCGTCGTCGTCGAGGACGGCTGGCAGGCGGAACTGACGGCGAAAGACCATATCGTGCTGCGCCGCGTGAAGGCGCTGCAGCAGCAGAGCGCGATCGGCACCCATGCCGATCCGGTCATGCTGGAGATCTTCAATAATCTCTTCATGTCGATCGCCGAGCAGATGGGCGTGACGCTGCAGAACACCGCCTATTCGGTCAACATCAAGGAACGGCTCGATTTCTCCTGCGCCGTCTTCGACAACCGCGGCAACCTCGTCGCCAATGCGCCGCACATGCCGGTGCATCTGGGTTCCATGGACGCCTCGGTCGCAACCGCGATCCGCGAGAACCCGGTGATCAAGCCCGGTGACGTGTTCCTGATCAACGCGCCCTATAACGGCGGCACGCACCTGCCTGACCTCACGGTCTGCACGCCCGTCTTCGACGATGCCGGACAAGAGATCCGCTTCTGGGTCGCCAGCCGCGGCCACCATGCGGATATCGGCGGCATTTCGCCGGGCTCGATGTCACCGCTTGCCACCAACATCGAGGAGGAGGGCGTCTACATCGACAACTTCAAGCTCATCGATGCAGGTCGCTTCTGCGAGGCCGAACTTGAAGCGCTTCTGAATGGCGCGCGCTATCCGGTGCGCAACATCCTTCAGAACGTCAACGACCTGAAGGCTCAAGTGGCGGCCAACGAAAAGGGCGTCGCCGAACTCAAGAAGATGATTGCCCAGTTCGGCGAAGACGTGGTCGAGGCCTATATGGGCCACGTCCAGGACAATGCTGCTGAGAGCGTGCGCCGTGTGCTTGACCAGTTGCCAGACGGCGAATTCTCCTACGAGATGGACCAGGGCTGCAGCATCGTCGTCAAGATCACGGTCGACCGCGACAAGCGCGAGGCGACGGTCGATTTCACCGGCACGTCGGAGCAGCGCGGCGACAACTTCAATGCGCCGGCCCCGGTCACCCGCGCCGCGGTGCTCTATGTCTTCCGCGTGCTGGTCGAGGGAGACATCCCAATGAATGCCGGCTGCCTGCGGCCGATCCACATCGTCATCCCCGAGGGCACGATGCTGACACCGCGCTATCCGGCGGCCGTCGTCGCCGGCAACGTCGAGGTCAGCCAGGCCGTGACGAACTGCCTGTTCGGCGCGGTCCAGAGCCAGGCCGGCGCGCAAGGGACGATGAACAACCTCACCTTCGGCAACGACAATTATCAGTATTACGAGACGATCTGCTCCGGCGCGCCGGCGGGTCCCGGCTACAACGGTGCCGATGCGGTTCATACGCACATGACCAACTCGCGGCTCACCGATCCGGAAATCCTCGAAACCCGCTTCCCGGTGGTGCTCGAAGACTTCCACATTCGCGTCGGTTCCGGTGGCCGCGGCCAGTGGCACGCCGGAAACGGCACGAAGCGCACGATCCGGGCGCGGGAAACGCTCGACTTCGCGATCCTCTCCGGCCATCGCCGCGTCGCACCCTTCGGCATCAAGGGCGGAAGCCCGGGTGAACTCGGCCGCAACCTCGTGCGCCGCAATGACGGCCGGACGGAGGAACTGTCGGGCTGCGCCCATACGGTTCTCGAAGCTGGCGAAGCCTTTACCGTCGTGACGCCGACCGGCGGTGGATACGGCCGGTCATAGGCCGGAAAGACTGAAATCTCCCAAGACTGCTGCGGTGGTCTGCGGGCGGGCGAGCGATCGTCCGCCCGTTTTTCGTTCCGGCATATGCACAACAACTATTGCTGCATATGCGAAAAGACGCGATCGCTTTTTTAACCCGAATTTAAATTCGAAATTACTAAGTACTTATTGGTCAGTGCGCGCCCCAGTTCCTCCCCTTGCGGGGCCGCAAACATCCGGTCCTCCTCCCGCCGGTTTGGCTGACCATGTCCCCTCCCATCAGCGCGATTGCGACATCACAGGAGTCACGGCAGTGACGTTCAAGAACCTTTCGATTTTGACCAAGGTCGGCCTTGTGGTCGTGGTCATGGGCATATCCTCCATTCTGATCGCGCTTGCCGGTGCGCGTGGTCTTTCCTCGCTCGGTGCGACGATCGTCGATGTCGGCGCGCGTGAGGAAGCAGCGCGCGAGGCAATGGACCTGCGCGTCGACATCATCGCCATCAGCCGCATGACCTATCAGCTCGCCGCCGCCCCGGAGAACGCCGCCGACTTCGGCGCGGAAACCGAAAAGCGTGCGACCGAAATGCTCGGCCGCCTGACCAAGATCGAGGCGGTCGCTGACGATGCCGAAGACAAGCTGCTGAATGACATTCGCCTCACGCTCAACAGCTACTTCGACGAGATCCGTGCCATGGTCGCCGTCGCCGCCGAGAAGGGCGGAGATGCCGGTGCCGTCAAGGCCGCACTCGACAAGGCGCTCGAAGCGCAAAAGACCGTGACGGCAACAGTCAAGACCTACAGCACCTATTCCGGCGAGGCGCTTTCCGCCGCTCGTGAAGAGGCGCTGAATTCCTCGTCCGTCGCCATGACAATCCTCGCCGCGGCCGCTGCGGCCTGCGTGCTCTTCGGCGTCGGCGTCAGCCTCGTCGTTGCCCGCCGCGGCATCGTCATGCCGGTCCGTGACCTGACCTCGACCATGAGCGAACTTGCCGACGGAAAACTGGATGGAGATGCGACGGACGTTTCCCGCCAGGACGAGATCGGCGAGATGGCCCGTGCCGTCGAAGTCTTCCGCAAGAACGGCATCGCCATGCGCGCGATGAAGGCGCAGGAAGCGGCCCTCCATGCGCGCAGCAGCGACCTGCAGTCCAACATCAGCGTCGTCGTCGCCTCTGCCGTTGCCGGCGATTTCACCGGCCGCATCACCAAGGACTATGAAAACGACGACCTCAACCGCTTCGCATCGAGCGTCAACGAGCTCGTCTCCAGCGTCGACCAGACCGTCACCGAAGTCCGCCGCGTGATTGCGGCGCTTGCCGACGCCGACCTGACGCAGAACATGCGCGGCGAATTCCACGGTGCCTTCGCCGAGCTACAGACGAACGTCAACCAGACGATGGTGACGCTGCGGTCGACCATGCAGAACGTGCGCACCGCGGCCAGCACCATCAACGACAACTCCGCCGAACTGAGCTCGGCTGCCAATGATCTGTCGAAGCGCACGGAACAGCAGGCGGCAGCGCTTGAGGAAACCGCAGCGGCGCTCGACGAAATCACCTCGACCGTGCGCACCGCCTCGGAGCGGGCGAATGAGGCGCATGAGATGGTGCGCGCCACCAAGGAAAGCGCCGGCCGTTCCGGCGCGATCGTGCGCAGCGCCGTCGATGCCATGGGCCGCATCGAGGGTTCGTCCAACCGCATCAACCAGATCATCTCGGTCATCGACGAAATCGCCTTCCAGACGAACCTGCTGGCGCTCAACGCCGGCGTCGAAGCGGCACGCGCGGGCGAAGCCGGCCGTGGTTTTGCCGTCGTCGCCCAGGAAGTGCGCGAGCTGGCGCAACGCTCGGCCAACGCCGCCAAGGAAATCAAGACGCTGATCCACAGCTCGGCGTCGGAAGTCGAAAACGGCGTGGCGCTGGTGCGCTCGACCGGCGAGGCGCTGCTGGAGATCGAGACACTGGTCAACAATGTCAGCGGCCACGTCAACACGATCGCGACGGCGGCGCGCGAGCAGGCGACCGCACTGCAGGAGATCAACACCTCCGTCAACCACATGGACCAGATGACCCAGCAGAACGCGGCGATGGTGGAAGAGACGACAGCCGCCAGCGGCACGCTCGCCGAAGAGAGCCGTCAGTTGCGCACGATGCTGGCGAAGTTCAAGCTGGAAGGTGCTGCAGCCCGCGAAGGCTGGAGCCGCGCCGCCTGATCGAGCGGCGTAATCGCCACGACTTCAAGTGAAGTTCTTGCTGCGGCGGCACTGTCGTTTCTGCACCCCGTGTTGACGGGGACGGGGACAACAGTGCCGCCGCAGCATATTGAAGCGCGAGACCGTTTCCCCATCTTTTGCGCCTGAAAATCCAGGCGCTCCTGCGCCTTCTTCCCGATTTGCTGGGAAGCATGCCTGTTAGCCGCTATTCTGGAACGCAGACGTGTGAGTCGTTAATTTGCGGGACAACCGAATGACGCAGCAGTTCGACCTCTTTGTTTCGGACGAGGCAACTTCCAAAAAGGCGGGCGGTGGACCGGCGGTCAAGCGGGCATCGCTGACCGAGGACGATATGGTCCGTCACCTTCAGGCGACGGGTCGCTATCGCCTGTTGCAGCGGCTTGTGCCGCGCGCTGTGGTGCCTGTTGCGCGTCCCGGCTTCCCCCTGCATGGCGTCATTCTCGATACCGAAACCACAGGGCTCAACCATCGCAAGGATGAGATCATCGAGATCGGCCTGATCGCCTTTACCTTCGATGAGAAGGGAAACCTGGGAGACGTGACTGGCGTTTTCGGCGGCTTGCGCCAGCCGTCCAATCCGATCCCTGCGGAAATCACTCGTCTTACCGGCATCACCAACGAGATGGTCGCGGGAAAGACGATCGACCTCGACGAAGTGCGGGCGCTGATGGAAAAGGCCGACCTTGTCATCGCCCACAATGCCGGCTTCGACCGTCCCTTCTGCGAGGCCTTCTCGCCCGTTTTTGCAGGAAAGGCATGGGCCTGTTCCGTCTCCGAGATCGATTGGTCTTCCCGCGGCTTCGAAGGCACCAAGCTCGGTTACCTGATCGGGCTAGCCGGTTACTTCCACGACGGCCACCGGGCGGTCGACGACTGTTTCGCTTTGCTCGAAGTCCTTGCCAAGGATGGCGGCTCCGGCAGCACGCCCTTTGCCGAACTCTACGAGGCGAGCCAGCGATCACGCGTCCGCATTTTTGCGGAAAACAGCCCCTTCGACATGAAGGATCATCTGAAAGCTCGCGGCTACCGCTGGTCTGACGGAAGTGACGGCCGTCCGAAATCCTGGTGGGTCGAAGTCGCCGAAACCGCACTTGAAGACGAACTCGGCTACCTCCGCTCGGAGATCTATCGCTGGAAGGAAGCCGATCCGCCGATCAAGCGCTTGACCGCTTTCGACCGCTTTCGGGCCTGACACGCGAACGAGCCGCTGCGGCCGACAGGGCAAGCCCTTCGGTGACGCGGGCGTCGCTCGATTAAAACATCCTTTTCCCGCCGATCTTTGCATGACGCGGCCCACCGATCGTAGCGCAGGCGCCAGGCTGAGGCTGTCCTGCGCCGGACGCGGGCTGACGGCCCGCTACGCCCCGATTTGCCTGTCTTTCCACATCTGGCAAACAACGCCCGGTTTACCGTTAACCGCTGAATTCACGCACAAAAAGCGTGGACGCCCGACCGAATCCGACTATACGTGCGCAGACTTGACTTTGAAATTCAAGTTTTATGCTGTTGTTATAGTTGATGTTTCAATGTCGGTGTTCGCAATCTCGTCCAGTTTTGAGAGTGCTCCCAAGCGTGGGATGACCCGCGATCGCCGACACTTTGTCTGGCAGCCAGTCTGCATGGGCGCAACCGAACGCGCCGTGACCGAAGGGCCGGTTACGCACCCGCTTTGCCGAAGCGAGCTGCTGCGCACGAGACCCGTCTGTCGGTCGAAATAGCCGCAACTGAACGTAATGTCCGGGGCTCGCCCTGCACCGTTGTTCAACGGGCAAGGCGCGTGCGTCGCGTTCTGAGCGGCTGGGTTCGGCCGGCGACAGTGGCGGATACGGAATTCACCTTAATCGAAGTTACAGGGGTAAGAGAATGGCAAGGGGCAGGTTCAATTCGGTTTCGCGTCGGCGAGCCAAAGTCGTGCTGGCGGGCGTGTCGCTGCTGGCAATGTCCGCCGTGGCGGCGTCGGCCCAGGAGGCACGCAAGACCAACCGGGTCGAAAGCCTGGCCCAGGCTGAACGCAGTTCGGGCGGCGCGACGCAGCTGGCCCCCATCGTGGCCGTCGGGCAAGCGGGCGGTCAGCCGCCTGAGACCGGCACCATCGGCCAGCCGTCAGCTCCCTATGCGGGCGGTCAGATGGCGACCGGTGCGCGGCTTGGCGCGCTCGGCAACCGTCCTGTCAAGGAAACCCCGTTCAGCGTCACCAGCTACACGGATAAGCTGATCCGCGATCAGCAGGCGCGAACGGTCGCCGATGTCACCCTCAACGATCCCTCGGTACGCATGGATGCGCCGGCGTTCAGCGAGCGTGATTCGTTCTTCATTCGCGGCTTCTCGGTCACCAATCTGGATACGGCCTATGACGGCCTCTTCTACATCACCAACCCGCGCCGCAGCCCCCTTGAGGGTATCGAGCGCGTCGAGGTCCTGAAAGGCCCGAGCGCGCTGGTCAACGGCGGCGTCGGCCGCGTCGGTGGGACTATCAATCTGGTGCCCAAGCGCGCCACCGACGAGCCGCTGACGCGACTGACGACCACCTATATGTCGGACTCGCAATTGTGGTCGCACCTCGATGTCGGTCGCCGTTTCGGGCCCGAGGGCGAATGGGGCGTCCGTTTCAACGGTTCCTATCGTGGCGGCGACACGGCGCTTGACCACAACGAAAACGAGATCGGCGTGCTGTCGCTCGGGCTCGACTATCGCGGCGATCGGGTGCGTGCCTCGCTCGACCTCAATCATTCCAAGCAGAACATCAATGCGCCGGCCTCGCTGTTCAACGCGGCAGCGCCGGGCATCAAGATCCCGGAAGCGCCGGACGGCCGGATCAACACGTCCAACCCGTTCGAATACCATGACAGTGAACACAATATGGTCGCTGGCCGCGTCGAGTTCGACGTGCTGGAGAACACCACTGTTTACGCCGCCGGCGGCATCAGCCGCTACCGCGAGGACTTCCTGAGCACGTCCTACACCATTCAAAATCCCAATGGCGATGCGCTGGCCGAGTTCGGCTACAATCCGCAGGAGATCCAGGGGGTCTCGGGTGAGGTTGGTCTCCGCTCGGAGTTCGATACCGGACCCGTCGGTCACCAGCTCAGCGTCTCTGTGAGCCGAGCGCTCAACGAGAACAACCGCGGCTACTTCCATCCGGGCAGGCTCGGCTTCAGAAGCTACATGACCAACATCTACAATCCGATCTATGTGCCGAGCGATTGGGTCAATACGGGCGGGCTTCCGCGCTCGAACGACCTGCATGCGTTTTCGGACCTGCTCGCGACCAGCGTCGCGATCTCCGATACGCTTTCCTTTGCCGAAGACCGTTTCCAGCTGACGGTCGGCGGGCGCTATCAGGAAATGCGTGTACGAGGGTACAATACGCGTCCCGGCGCCGTGCCGCTCGGTCAACAGACCTACTATTACGAGGAAGGCCGGTTCAGCCCTGCCGTCGCGGCACTCGTAAACGTCACCGACAGCTTCTCTGTCTACGGCAACTACGTGGAAGCTCTGACCGAAGGGCCGTCAGCGCCGTCCAACGCTCTGAACAGCGACCAGATTTTCCCTCCTGTTGTCAGCAAGCAGAAGGAAATCGGCTTCAAATACGACCTCGGCGAAGTAATGCTCGGCGCAGCGCTGTTCGAGATCAGGCAGCCAAACGGTTTGACAACCGGCGGCGTCTTCGCCGTCGACGGCCTGCAGGTGAACCGTGGCATCGAGCTTTCAGCCTATGGCGAACCGGTTGACGGCGTTCGCTTGCTTGGTGGCATCACCTTCATGGACGCCAAGCTCGATAAGGCAGAGAACTCGAGAACAGGAGAGCGGTTCGATGGCAACCGTGTGCCCGGCGTCCCGACGACCGCGATCAGCCTCTATGGTGAATACGACACACCCTGGGTCGAGGACCTGACGCTCACCGGTCGCCTCGTTTATACCGGCAGCACCTACTACGACCAGAGGAACACGCAGAAGGTCTCGGACTGGACGCGGGTCGATCTCGGTGCGCGTTACTCCTTCGAGCGTGAAAATGCTAAGCCGGTGGAAATCCGGGCGACCGTCCAGAACGTGTTCGACGAGAACTACTGGGCCTCGTCCGCCCGTGGCTTCCTTGCCGCCGGCGCGCCGCGCACCTTCATGGTGTCGACTGCGTTTGAATTCTGAGCCAGAGGAGCTTCAGTCACAAAAAGAAACGGCCGGCATTCTGCCGGCCGTTTCTCGTTTCGGGGGGCGTGCCGATCAGGCTTCCGGCGAATAACCGAAGACGACGGCCGGGTTTTCCGCGGTCTCGACCCAGACGCTCTTCGTCTGTGTATAGGCCATCAGTGCATCACGGCCGGAGGAGCGGCCATAGCCGGAGCGGCCGAAGCCGCCGAAGGGCGACATGACACTGATCGTCTTGTAGCCGTTGATCCAGAAGGTCCCGGCCCGCACCCTTGAAGCGACCCGGTGTGCGCGGCCGACATCACGGGTCCAAACGGCGCCTGCCAGGCCGTACGGGTTGTCGTTGGCGAGGGTGACCGCCTCGTCCTCGTCATCGAAGACGGTGACGCCGACGACCGGGCCGAAGACCTCTTCGCGGGCGATCGTCATGTCCGGCTTGACGTTGTCGAGAATGGTCGGCGCGAAATAGAAGCCGCCGGAGGCTTGAAGAGAAGCCGGCTTGGCGCCGCCGGTTGCAAGCGTTGCACCTTCGGCAACGCCCTGGCGCACCATTTCCTCGATCTTCGCCCATTGTCGTGCATTGTTGATCGGGCCGATCTGCGTGCTGTCGAGATAGGGATCGCCGACGGGGATGCGCGCGGCAGCCTCGGCATAACGCTCGACGAACTGCTGGTGCACCGAGCGATGGACGAGCAGGCGTGAGCCGGCAACGCAGCTCTGGCCGGCGCCAGAGAAGATCGCCGATTGGGCGCCGACGATGGCGCGGTCGATATCGGCATCGGCAAAGACGATGTTGCCGGACTTGCCGCCGAGTTCGAGGATACAGGGCACGACGTTCTTCGCAGCCGCTGCCGCAATGGCCGAACCGGCAAGCGCCGAGCCGACGAAGACGACGAGTGCCGTTTTCGGATGGGCGACCATCGCCTGGCCCGCCGTTACGCCCTGGCCGGCGATGACGTTGACGAGGCCACGGGGCGCGCCGCCCGCCTCGCAGAGCGCACCGAGCACGAGCGTGCTGAGCGGCGTCAGTTCCGACGGCTTGATGACGACGCCGTTGCCGGCGCAGATCGCAGGCGCAATCTGCCATCCGCCGGTAAAGAGCGGCGCGTTCCAAGGGGTGATCTGGGCGACGACGCCAACCGGCTCGTTGCGGGTATAGTTCAGATGCGAGGTCGGGACCGGGATGACCTCGCCGTGCAGCTTGTCGCACCAGCCGGCATAATATTCGAACATCTCGGCGACCCGGACAGCCTCGCCACGGATGTCGCGGATCGGCCGGCCGGCCGAGCGGCTTTCGAGCTCGGCAATCTCGCCGGCGCGCTCGCGGATCTTGCGGGCGATCTCGTTCATCACCCGGCCGCGCGCCGAAGCGGTCATCGAGATCCATTCGCGCTGGGCGCGCGCTGCCGCCTGCATGGCGGCGTCGACGATATCAGCGCCGGCGTCCTTGAAGGTGGCGAAGACTTCGCCGGTCGCCGGATCGGTGAGCGCCTGCTCGTCGCCGGAACCGGGCACCAGCGTGCCGTCGACATAGCTGCCGATCTCGGTGCCGGGAATGATGCCGTGGAACAGCGCCCGGATGCGCTCGGCCTTGGCGGGCATGGTCATGTCGTTCATCGTCGTTCCCTTCAAGTCTCAGTTGTCGTTGGCCACCGGGCGGAAGGCGCCCATGCGGGTGAAGTCCTCGGCGTTTTCGAGCGGGCTCTCGGCCCAGAGCTTGGCGACCGCGCCCGAGAGCGGCAGATCGGCGCCGGTGCGGGCCGCAAGCTCGCTGGCAAGCCGCACGTCCTTGCGCATCAGGCCCATGGTGAAGCCGCTGTCGAAGCGGCCGTTCATCACCCAGGTCGGGAAATGCACCTCGCTGATCATCGATTTGCCGGAGGCGGCGTTGAGCACCTTCAGCGCCTCGTCCGCATCGAGCCCGGCGGCAAGCGCCAGCTTCAGCCCTTCGCCCGTCGTCACCATATGGGCGGCGGCGAGCAGGTTGTTGACGAGCTTGGCGACGTTGCCGGCGCCGCTCGGGCCGACATGGAGGGCCTTGGCCGACATCGCGTCGATGACCGGGCCGGCAAGGGCGACGTCCTGATCGCTGCCGCCGATCATCATCGTCAGCTTGCCGCTTGCGGCACCTGCCGGACCGCCGGAGACCGGCGCGTCGATGAAGCCGTGGCCGAGGCCGGCAAGGGCTGCTGCGAGATCGCGCGAGACATCCGGCTCGGAGGTCGAGGTGTCGATGATGACGACGCGGCGGCCGGCCGCCTTCAGCGCTTCTAGATTGGCCTCGACGACGGCTGCCACGTCCTTGGCGGTTGGCAGCGAGAAGACGATGAAGTTGGTGTCGAAGAAGACGTCAGTCAGAGCCTCGACCGGGGTCACCCCGCCTTCGGCGGCAAGCGTGCGCCGGGCCCCGGAGAGGTCGAAGCCCTTGACGACAAACCCTTTGCCGGCGAGCGTCGTCGCCATGCCGAGACCCATGGCGCCCAAACCCACCACGCCCACTGTCGTTCGTTCCGCCGTCATGATCCGCTTACCCTCGTATGATCAGAATGATCCGGCGAAGGTGGCATGCGGGCTGGCGAGCGGGTAGACGGCGCGCCTGGTACAATGCGTTGCTGGCGTGGCAACGTCTGCTCGACCGTCGGTGATGGGACAGACGAGCGTTAGCGGCGCGCGGTTTTCATGGAGCCGAGGACGGTCTTCTAAGTCTGGAAGGACTGCATTTCGCGCGCGAGGTGCTGGCCGAGTTTTTCGACCGACAGCGGCAGGCGGCGGTGCGCCCGCACCATCAGATGCGCGCTCGCCTCGCTCAGCAGCGGATCGGCGAGGTCGATCGCCTGCATGGACCCGCGCGTAATTTCCACGGTTACGGACGTGCGCGGCAGGAAGGTGACGCCAAGGCTTGCTGCAACGAAGCGGCGGAGCACCTCGATCGAATGGGTTTCGAGCAACGGCGCCAGCGCCAGCCCCGCATCCGCCGCCACCCGCGCCACCAGTTGTGTCACGCCATTGCCCTTGCCGAGCAGCGCGCACGGGAAGGCGAGGCAATCGGCAAGTTTCAGGTCGCTGCGCTCGGACAGGGGATGGCCTGCCGGCACGATGACGCAGAGCGGCTGGCGCGCAATCGCCAGCGCCCGGATGCGCGGTTCGGTCAGGGGATTGTAGGCGATGCCGATGTCGGCGTCGCTGTTGGCGATGGCGTCGACGACGTCTTCGGTGCTGCCGAGTTCGACGATGTAGCGCACATAGGAATGTGCCTTTGAGAACGACGATAACCCGTGCTCCACCAGGTCGGCCATGAAACCTTCGCCGCAGCGAATGCGGATGCGGGTCTGCTGCACGCCGCGGATCTGGTCGAGCTGCTCGGCAAGCAGCCCGTTGTCCTCGAGCACGCGTTTGCCGTGTTCGAGCACCAGTTCACCGGCGTCGGTCAGGACCGTGCCGCGGGCGGTGCGCTCGAAGAGGGACAGGCCGATGTCGCGTTCAGTATCGGCGATCTGGCGGCTGACGACCGATGGCGCCAGCCCCATATGCTCCGCAGCGCCCCGGATCGAACCGATGCGCGCAACCGCCATAAAGATCCTGAGCGCTTTCGCGTCGAGGACGTCCATGGTGGTCATGGATGCGACGGAATCCCCTTGGGGTCAACGACCAAGCGAGGTCGCGATCAGGCGTGTCCAGAGGTTTACGCCCTGGCCGATGATCGCATCGTTGAAATCGTAGTGCGGCGAGTGCAGGCCGGGGTTAACGCCCTCGCGTCTTGCGCCGAGCCAGAGATAGCAGCCGGGACGTTCGTCGAGCATGAAGGCGAAGTCCTCGGCCGCCATGCTTGGTGGCGCGTCGATGACCGTCAAGGCCGGGTCTGCCGCGGCGACCGAGCGTGCGAGCGCGGCGGCTGCGGGATCGTTGATCGTCGCCGGATAGCGGCGCTGATAATCGAGCTCGGCCGTGCAGCCGAGCCCTTCGGCAAGGGCCGAAACGAGCGAGCGCATCCGGTTTTCGAGCGTGTCACCGACCGCCTTGTCGAACCAGCGCGTGGTGCCGCGGATCACGGCTTTTTCCGGGATCACGTTCCAGGCGTCGCCGCCGTGGATCTGTGTGACGGAGACGACGGCCGCTTCGAGTGGCGAGACGTTACGGCTGGCAATCGTCTGCAAGGCCGTGACGATCTGGGCGCTAGCGACGAGCGGGTCAGCACCCTCATGCGGCATCGCCCCATGGGCGCCGCGACCGGTGATGGTGATTTCGAAGACCCCGAAGGCGGCCATCATCGCGTCGTCGCGGGCCACCACCGAGCCGACGTCGAGCGCCGGCCAGTTGTGCAGCGCATAGACGGCATCGGCCGGGAAATCACGGAAGAGGCCATCGGCGACCATGACGCGGGCACCGCCCTCGGCCTCTTCGGCCGGCTGGAAGATGAAATGCACGGTGCCGTCGAAGTCCATCTCGCTCGCCTGCCGGGCGGCGGCCAGCAGCATGGCGACGTGGCCGTCGTGGCCGCAGGCGTGCATCTTGCCCGTCGTCTTCGAGGCGTAGGCAGCGCCGCTCGTCTCGATGATCGGCAGCGCGTCCATGTCGGCGCGAATGGCGATCGATCGGTTCGATGTGCCACGCCTGAGCGTGCCGACAAGCCCGGTGCCGCCATAACCGTCCTTCACGGCAATGCCCCATTCGGCAAGCCGGCCGGCGATGAAGGCCGCGGTCTGGCGTTCCTCGAAGGCAAGCTCGGGATGGGCATGCAGGTGATGACGCCAGCGGATCGTTTCCTCGATGCGCTCGGGGCTGATGTCGTGGCGTGTCATGGCGTGCTTCCTGTCGTTTGAGGGGATGGCCGGCCGCAGAGCGGCCGACCTGTTTCTCTTACACAATTCCGGACGGAAAACCGCTTCCTGGAATTGCGTGCCGCGTTACTGGCCGAGACGCAGGAAGAGATCGGCGACGACGACCGAGCCCATATAGGTGCCGACCATCACGCAGATCGCGACGATGACGATCTTCCAGCCCGAGCGGCGGGCGATCGCGAACTCGTTCGCCGTCAAGGCAAGGCCGCCATAGGCAAGCGCCGGGGTCGCCAATGCGAGGAAGTTGAGGTGCTCGACCTGTTCGCTGACCCAGGCTGCACCCGGAACGCCCGGGATGGTGATGAGGATCGCGATCAGCGAAACCCAGGCGACGCTTGGCAGGTAGAAGGGCACGAAGCGGGCGAGCGCCAGGCCGACGATACAGGCGGCATATAGCGTCGCCATGCCCGGCAATGCGGTGAGCGGCGACGTTCCGGTGCCGACCCAGTTGGCGACAAGGCCGATCGCACAGGCGATGATCAGCAGGCCGGCATGGCCGATCACGTCGAGCTTGCGTTCGTCCTCGGGGTTCAGCGGGAGATCGTCGGCGTAGTTGGCGGAGGTGTTCTGGTTGGTCATGGTTCTTTTTCCCGGTCAGGCTGCGGTGCGACGCTCGGATGGGCGCGCCTTGTTGTAGAGCCACTCCGTCAACGGCAGCGCCACGAACATGCCGACATAGAGGCCGGTGGCATAGGTCAGGATGTTGCTGGCGGCGGCGAGCGCGAGAATGATGTCCTTCTGGTCCGGCACCGCCGCGACAAGACCGCCGGTGCAGGCCGCCAGCATCGAGCCGGAGCCGACGCCGCAGGACATGGCGAGCGCACGCACGTCGAAGATGCCGAGGCCGTGAACGATCGGCGGCATGATGGCGAAGACGAAGGTGCCGATCAGCGTGCCGGTCGCATAAACGCCCATGGCGCCGGCACCTTCCGGCGAGTTGAGGCCATATTTGTCGGCGATCAGCGCGATGTTCGGCTCGCGGTCGATCGAATAGGTGGCGCCGACGGCTTCACGACCCATCTTTAGAAGGAACACTGCGACCGGGAAGGCGACGATGATCGTGCCGAGATTGCCGAGCTCCTGCAGAACCAGCGCCGGGCCGGCCTCGATGATCTGCGAAATCTGCGGGCCGACCGTCGTTCCGAACTTGGCGATGAACGGCATGATGGCAACGGTGATCATCGCGCCGGAAAGCTTGACCGCATCGCGCGACAAGAACTTGCCGGTCGCCTTGAAAATGGCCGGATTGAAGGCGATGCCAAGCGCGAAGGCGTAAAGGATCGGCAGGAAGATGACGGTGCCGATACCGATCGGCAGACGCTGAATGCCGATCAGCTCGGAGGCGATGACGATCGCCAGCACAAAGATATGCAGATAGAGCGCGCCCGAGGCGGCTCCGGTTTTCCCGGTCATGATGTTCTCCTCTGGTTGGGAGCCAGTTGTTGTTCTTTGCCCAGCGTTCAGAGTAGGCGGTGAGGGCAAATTGCGGCTAGCCGGCCGGCAAGCAACGAAGTGTTGCGATTTGAGCAACGGGCGGGCCGCTGTTCGGGCGGCCATTGGGATCAATCCCGCAGCGCCTTCATGTCATGGCGTCATTCCTGCAGTTCATTCCAGTTGGCGCAACGACGAATCGTCACCGCCTCTGCCCTTGCTGTCGCACAGCGGGGAGGGGGAACCAAGCACTATTGGCTTCTCTCGGTGAGACACTTTCCGAAGTCTATTCTGCCCGCGCCCGACGCTTTCCGTTATCTCCTTGATCCTCCCGGCGGCGGAAAACGAAACCGCACAAAATTCCCTGAAAATGCCCATTGAAATCGATTACATTTTCTGGCTTCATGGTTTTCGCAAGATTTGGGAGGATCTGATGAAGAAATTTATCGCCGCAGCGCTTGGCGCTGTCGCAACCATTGCCATTTCCGCTTCTTTCGCCAATGCCGAGACCTTCAAGATCGGCCTGTCCAACGGCTGGGTCGGCAGCGAATGGCGCACGCAGATGATCGACGAGGCCAAGGAGGCCGCGGCGAAGTGGAAAGAGAAGGGCGTCGACGTCGAAGTCTCCGTCCAGAGCGCCAATGTCGACGTGCCCGGGCAGATCGCGCATGTGCGCAACTTCATCGCCGAGGGCGTGAATGCCATCATCATCAACCCCAACAGCCCGACGGCCTTCGATCCGATCTTCGCCCAGGCGAAGGAAGCCGGCATCCTGGTGATCGCGACGGACGCCGAGGTTTCCTCGCCGGATGCGACCTATGTCGGCATCGACCAGACGGCCTGGGGCGCTGCCGGCGCCAAGTGGCTGGCTGACACGCTCGGCGGCAAGGGCAAGGTGGTCGCCATCAACGGCGTCGCCGGCCATCCGGCCAATGAAATGCGCGTCGCCGGCTACAAGAGTGTCTTCAAGGATTATCCGGACCTGCAGGTGGTCAACGAGGTCAACGCCAATTGGGATCAGGCCCAGGGCCAGCAGGCGATGCAGAACATCCTTGCAACCTATCCTGATATCAACGGCGTCGTTGTTCAGGACGGCATGGCGGCCGGCGCCTGGAAGTCGATCATGGATGCGGGCAAGACCAGCCAGATCGCCGCAACCGGCGAAATCCGCAAGGACTTCATCGACCTCTGGGTCAAGGACAAGCTGAATTCCGGCGCGACCGTCAACCCGCCGGGCGTCATGGCAAGCGCGCTCAACGTTGCGGTGCTGATGCTGCAGGGCAAGGAACTGAAGGAGCCGGCAACGGCTGGCCAGTACAAGAACGCCATGTATCTGCCGATCCCGTTCATCGACAGCAAGAACCTTGGCGACGCCGCCAAGCAACTCGACGGCAAGCCGGGCTATTACTCCTACACCAACGCGCTTTCGATCGACGACGCCACGGCGTTGTTCAAGTAAGTTCGGGTTTCGCCGGGCGGCTCTTGTCTTGAGCCGCCCGGCGACCGATGCCGCCGATGGCCACCGACCAAGGCCGATCGGGCGTGAAAGATTGCTGCAGTGGAGCCGGTGCCGAGCGCGAGCATCCCTGAAGATGCGGCAAGCAACCAAATGGACGACAGCCGATGTCGAAACTGAGACTGAACGGCGTGAGCAAGGCTTACGGCGCAACGCTGGCGCTACGCCGCGGCGACCTTGAGATCGCTGCCGGCGAAGTGCATGTGCTGATGGGCTCCAACGGCTCCGGCAAGAGCACGCTGTGCAAGATCATCGCCGGCAGCGTGCGGCCGGATGGCGGCCAGATCCTGATCAACGACAAGCGCGTGACGATCTCCGGGCCGCAAGCCGCACGCGCCGCCGGCATCGGCATTTTCTACCAGGAACTCAGCCTCGCCAGCCACCGGTCGGTCGAGGAAAACATCTGCCTTTCCGCCCTGCCGGTGAAGGCCGGCCTCTTCATCGACCGGGCGGCAATGAAGGCGCGCGCGGCGCGCTACATCGCCTTGTTCTCGGAGGTCTCCGGCGAAGGTTTCCACGCGGAGGCCCTGGTCGGCAACCTTCGGGCGGACCAGCGGCAACTGGTGGAGATCATGAAGGCGCTCGCCAGCGAAGCGCCGATCCTGATCTTCGACGAGCCGACCTCCGCACTTGACCGCGCCCAGGTCGATCGCTTCTTCGAGATCCTGCGCGATCTCAAAGGCCAGGGTCGCGGCATCATCTTCATCTCGCACCGCATGGACGAAATCACCGCGATCGGCGATCGCGTGACGATCATCCGCGACGGCGAGACCATCGAGACGTTGAAACTCTCCGAGACCGACCCGGCAACGGTCATCCGGCTGATGGTCGGCGGCGCCAGCGACATGCCGGCTGCAAGGTCATCGGCACCAGCGGTGGTGGAAACTGGCGCGCAGACGGCGATCTCCGTACGTAGCCTCTCGGGCAAGGGCTTTCGCGATGTCAGCTTCGAGGTGGCAAAGGGCGAGATCCTCGGGCTCGGCGGGCTGCACGGGCAGGGGCAATCGGCGCTGCTGCGGGCCATCTTCGGCGCAAGCACCGTTTCATCCGGCGAGGTGACGATCGGCGGCGAACGCTATGATGCCAAAAGCCCGCGCGACGCCATTCGCCGTGGCTGCGCCTATGTCTCCGGCGACCGCGGTCGCGACGGCGTCATCAGCGGCCGTCCGATCATAGAGAACGTCACGCCGATCCATTATCTTCGCGACCGGCTGATGCTCGCGCGGCCCTCGAGCCTCAAAAACAAGGCGATGCCGGCGCTCGAAGCGATGCACACCAAGTTTGCGAGCCTCTTCCATCCGATCAATTCGCTTTCCGGCGGCAACCAGCAGAAAGTGATCATCGCCCGATGGCTGATCGATCGGCCCGACGTGCTGCTGCTCGACGACCCGACCAAGGGCATCGACCTCCAGGCCAAGGCCGATCTCTTTGCGCTCATTCGCCAGCTTGCGGCCGAAGGCCTCGGCATCCTGCTCTATTCGTCCGAGGACGCCGAGCTGCTCGGCAACGCCAACCGTATCCTCGTCTTCAACGGCGGCTCGGTGACACGCGAGCTGATCGGTGACGATCGCACCCGCTACAATCTCTACCAGGCTGCATACGAGGCCGCATGATGACATCGACCGCGACAGACATTTCCTCTCCAAGGAGCGGTGGGCTGCGCTCCTGGCTCGAGCGCTACCCCTTCCTGCCGGCACTGGTCATCCTCATCGTGCTGCTGGCGCTGAACGGCCTCTTTTCACCCAACAGCCTGAGCTACCGCTCGCTGACGGGTCTGCTCAGCACCTATATGGCGCTGATCATGCTGGCGATCGCGCAGACATATGTCGTCTCCGCCGGCGATATCGATCTTTCCGCCGGCGCGACGCTGTCGCTGGTCAATGTCGCGATCGTCGTCCTGATGGAGCGCTGGGGCGGCGGCGCCGGTGCCGTGCTGCTCGCACTTGCGCTCGGCGTCCTCATCGGACTTGCCTGCGGGCTGGTCAACGGACTGGTCGTCGCAGCACTTCGGCTGCAGGCGATCGTCGCCACCTTTGCGACCAGCATCTTCTTCACCGGGCTGGCGCTCTATGTCATGCCCGTTGCCGGTACGCCGGCGCCGGCACTGTTCTGGCGCACCTATGGCGGCCGCCTCTTGGGCCTGCCCTTCGTCTTCTACGTGCTCGCGGCGCTGGCTGTCCTGCTTTACTTCCTGTCGCGCACGCGCATCGTCACCGAACTGCTGGCCGTCGGTGACGACCAGCAGGCCGCCTATCAGACCGGGCTTCCGGTCGTCGCCGTCCGCATCAAGGGCTACCTTCTGTGCGGGCTGTTCTCGGCGCTTGCCGCTTTCTGCCTCACGGGTGATACAGCGAGCGGCGATCCGCTGGTCGGCGGCAAGATGACGCTCTACAGCGTCGCCGCCGTCGTGCTTGGCGGCAGTGCGCTTGCCGGCGGCTGGACGACGGTGGTCGGCTCTCTGCTCGGCGCCCTGACGATCGGCCTCGTCAATTCCCTGGTCTTCTTCATGGGCACGCCGTCGGAATGGCAGAACTTCGTCCAGGGCCTCGCCATTCTGATCGTCTTGATGGCCGGCGTGCTCGCCGGTCGGAGGGCACGCGCATGAGCTGGATTACGTCGTTCTTCAAACAGCCGCTGGTCGTGGCGCTCATCCTCATCGTCGCGCTGCTCTATCTTGGCCAAAGCCTGTCGCCGGGGTTTGCCTCGGCCGATCAGATCCTGCGGCTCTTGATCGTCGCCTCGCTGCTCGGCATCGTCGCCGCCGGCCAGAACGTCGTCATTCTCGGCGGCCGCGAGGGCATTGACCTCTCCGTGGGTGGCGTCGTGTCGCTCTCGGCGATCATCGCCGGCAATGTCATGAACGGTGCCGATGGCGGCATCCTGCCGGCGGTGCTCGCCTGCCTGGCGGCTGGCGCCTTCTTCGGCCTTTTGAACGGCCTCGGCGTCACGCTTCTGCGCATCCCGCCGCTGGTGATGACACTCGGCATGCTGGGCGTGCTGCAGGGCCTGCTGGTGGTCATCCGCCAGGGCATTCCCTCGGGTCGCGCCGCGCCCGGCCTCTCCGCCTTCGTGACCCAGCCGCTGGCGCTCGGCATTCCCGGCATCATCTGGCTCTGGATCGTGATCGGCCTGTTCATGGCCTTCATGCTGAACCGCACCGTCTTCGGTCATCGGATCTACGCGATCGGCTCCAACGAGCACGCGGCCTATATGGCCGGCGTGCCGGTTCGGCTCATGCGCATCGGTCTCTTCATGATCTCGGGCATGTTCGCCGCGATCGCCGGGCTCTGCCTGCTCGGTTATTCCGGATCGTCCTTCGCCAATGTCGGCGAGCAATACATGCTGTCGTCGATCATCGCGGTCGTCTTTGGCGGCACGTCGCTTGCCGGCGGCAAGGGCGGTTACACCGGGACCATGGCCGGCGCGCTGCTGCTTGTCATCCTCCAGGGCATCCTGACGACGGTGAACATCGACGAGTCCGGCCGTCAGATGGTGTTCGGCGCGACGCTGCTGCTGCTCATGCTGTCCTACGGCCGCGGGAGGGCGATGCGCGCATGAGCGAGCGGCCGAAGATCAAAGATATCGCAGAACGCGCCGGTGTCTCGGTTGCGACCGTTTCGCGGGCACTGAGCGGCTCGTCGCTGGTGACGGACGAGACACGCCAGCGCATCAACGCGCTGGCGCGTGAGCTCAACTACCGCCCGAATGTCAGCGCCCGCAACTTGCGAACGCGCCGGTCGATGTCGGTACTGCTTGTCGTGCGCGACGTCGGCAACCCCTTCTACCTCGAGATCCTGAAGGGCGTGGAGGCGACGGCGCGCGAGGCCGGTTACGCCGTCCTCATGGGCAACACCGAGAACGACCCGGACCGCGAGGTCGAGTATTTCAACATGCTGCGCGACGGCCATGCCGACGGCATGATCCTGATGACCGGCAAGCTGCCGCCGCCTGAGCCGGGCGAAAGCGCCGATCTCTCGCATCTGCCTGTCGTTATCGCGCTCGAAATGATCGAGGGGTCCGGCTTCCCGCATGTGCAGATCGACAACGTCGCCGCCGCTGAGGCTGCGGTCGACCATCTGATCGCGCTCGGCCATCGCCGCATCGCCCATATCGCTGGTCCCCTGCCGGAGGTCATGGCGCTCCACCGCCGCGACGGCTATAGGGCCGCCATGAAAGCGGCCGGCCTTGCGATCCCCGAGGGGTACGAGGTGCGCGGCGACTACCTGCTCGAAAGCGGCGAGGCCTGTGCCTCGGACCTTTTCGCCCTGCCGGAGCCGCCGACCGCGATTTTCGCCGCCAACGACGAGATGGCCTACGGCGCAATCCATGCGCTACGGCGGCTTGGCCGCGACGTGCCCGGCGACGTCTCGGTCGTCGGCTTCGACGATCTCTATCTCAGCAAGGCCTTCTATCCGCCGCTGACGACCGTCAGCCAGCCGCGCGCCGACATCGGTCGCACGGCGATGTCGCAGCTTCTCAACGTCCTCTCGGATGGTGACGTCGCCGCAGAGCCGGCCATCGTCCTGCCGACCACGCTCAACATCCGTGGCAGCACCGCGCCGCCACGTAAATAGCCGGAGGTGGGACGCGGAAAGCCGCGTGCGGTTTTCCGCCCGCACCCCGCCGTTACCAAAATCGATAAATGGGAGAAGAGAATGACACAGCTACCGAAGCAGACGCTGCGCGTGGGTTTCGTCGGATCGGGCTTCATCGCCCATTTCCATCTGAAATCGATGATCGGCGTGCGTAATGTCGAGGTCACCGGCGTCTTCAGCCGCAAGGCCGAGAACCGCGAGAAATTTGCAAATGAGGTCGAGGCGCTTGGTCTCGGCAGCTGCCGCACGCATGAAAGCCTGGAAGCGCTGCTGACCGCCGATGACGTCGACGCGGTCTGGATCCTTTCGCCCAACTACACCCGCATCGACGTCATGCGTTCGCTGCACAAGGCCGTCAAGGACGGCCGCAGCAAGGTCTTCGCCGTTGCCTGCGAAAAGCCGCTTGCCCGCACGGTTGCCGAAGCCCGCGAGATGCTGTCGCTGGCCGAGGATGCCGGCCTCAACCACGGTTATCTGGAAAACCAGGTTTTCTGCACGCCGGTGCTGCGTGGCAAGGAAATCATCTGGCGGCGCGCGGCGTCGACCACCGGGCGCCCCTATCTGGCGCGCGCGGCCGAGGAACATTCCGGCCCGCACGAACCCTGGTTCTGGCAGGGCGACAAGCAGGGCGGCGGCGTGCTTTCGGACATGATGTGCCACAGCGTCGAGGTCGCGCGCTACCTGCTAACGGCGCCCGGTGCGCCGCGCAATTCGCTGAAGATCAAGGCGGTAAACGGCACCGTCGCCAACCTCAAATGGACGCGTCCCCACTATGCCGAACAACTGCGCAATCGCTTCGGCAACGAGGTCGATTATCGCAACCGGCCGTCCGAGGATTTTGCCCGCGCCACGGTGACGCTCGAAGACCAGGACGGCAACGAGCTGATGATCGAGGCGACCACCTCCTGGGCCTATGTCGGCGCCGGGCTGCGCATCCAGCTCGAATTGCTCGGACCGGAATATGCGCTCGAATACAATTCGCTCTCTACCGGCCTGAAGATCTTCATGTCGCGCGAGGTCAAGGGCTCGGAGGGCGAGGATCTCGTCGAAAAGCAGAATGCCGAGCAGGGCCTGATGCCGGTGCTCGAGGACGAGGCCGGCGTCTACGGCTATACCGACGAAAACCGCCACATGGTCGAGTGCTTCCGCAAGGGCGAAAAGCCGCTCGAAACCTTCGAGGACGGCCTTGCTGTCGTCGAGATGCTGATGGGGCTTTACCGGTCGGCAGAAATCAACGCGACGCTCAACTTCCCGGCGCCGGAGCTCGAACATTACGTGCCGGTCGTCGCGCGCCGGGGTGCCTGACGACTGAAGTTCAGGCCCGCGCGGTCGAGGCCGTGAGGCCGAGATTGCGGAGCAATTGGGCGGCGGAGGCAATGACCGTCCTCGCCGGCCCGCCCGCAACGAGGGGGGTCGGCTTAGACGCCTGCGCGTAGAGCCCCCCAATAATTATACGCTTTCCTCCATGATCCCGGTTGACGGGGATCAATGTCGCCGGGTGCGCAGTTGCCTAGGCTGACTCAGTTCTTAGGTCCGGTCGCGAGGAGGAAACGCGATGACATACAAGACAATTCTCGCCGTGGTCGGCGTCGATCATTCCGCAGACGATCTGCGTGCCGCGGCACAGGTCTGCGTTTCGGCAAACGCTCACCTCTCCCTGTTGATCGTCAAGCTCGCCGCTTCTCCGCCGATCGGCGATTTTGCCGCCGCCATCTCGATTGACTGGCTGAACGAACGTCAGCGCGAGGTAGACAAGCTCGAATCCTGCGTGGCAAGCGCAACCGACGTTCTCACCCGGGAAGGCATCTCGTTCAGCGTCGAAACGAAATACACCGAGGCTGCCTGGGCCGATGACGAGATCGGCGAGCGCGCACGCTATGCCGACCTGACGCTCGTCGGCGACGGCCTGATGCTGGACCCGGAGCTGCGCTCGCGCACCATCGACGGGACGCTGTTCAACTCCGCGCGACCGGTCCTCGTCCTGCCCAAGGGCAAGCCCGCGCGGCTTGATCCGAAGACGGTGGTGCTTGCCTGGAACTCCCGGCTGGAAGCGGCCCGTGCGGTGCGCGAAGCGCTCGACCTGCTGAAGGGCGCCAAGATCGTCCACGTGACGATGGTCGACCCGCGTTCCGCCTACGGCAAGAACGGCGAGGAACCCGGTGCCGATATCGCTGGCTACCTTGCCCGGCACGGCGTTTCGGTTTCCGTCGAGCGGCTGCCGAGCGGCGGGCATCGGGTCGATGACGTGATCAATAGGTTCGCTTCCGACGTGGCCGCCGATCTGATCGTCATGGGCGCCTATGGCCACTCCAGAATGCGCGAACGCGTCTTTGGCGGCGTCACCCGGTCGATGCTCGAAAACGCAGTGGTTCCCGTGCTGATGGCCCATTGACCGGCAGGGCCGAGCGCGCAGCCATCTGACTGCGCGCCGACGGTCATCACCCCGCAGTGGCTGCCCGCCCGGTCACCTCATCGATCTCGATTTCGAAGAAGAGATGCGGCGAGGCGCCGGTAATTGCCTGATCGCCAGGCTTCAGACCGCCCGGTTCCCACCAGTTCACGCGCTGTTCGAGAAGCGACCAGGCGTTCATGCGCTCGCGATGCCATTGTTTCGTATCCGGCAGTTCCTGATAGCGGCCGTAGATGACGACGCTTCGCCAGTGCTTCCGGTCCGTTGCCGTGTCTAACTGAATGCAGACGCGGGGATTGGACCGCATCCAGTCGATCTTCTGCCCGGGCATCGAAAAGCCGTAGAGCCTGTTGGCGGCAAAAGCATATTGGATGGGCACGACATAGGGCTGGCCATCCCGGACGCACCCGAGGCGGGCGATGTGGTTCTCGGCGACGAGGTCGATGCATTCCTGCCGCGACATTTCCCTGATCAACATGAAACTCTCCTTTTGAAAGAGGTCATCTGGCACCAGTCTCTGCCTGTCAGGAGAACAGGCATTGATCTCGCTCAATTCGGGCTTTCGGGCCTCCAGCGCCGAAAATTGTCGGGCACGAGCGGAATAAACCGCCCGACACCCCGTTTGCCCTCCCACGAAATCAGCCCGGTGGCTTTCGTGCGGCGCGGTTGCCGCGCGAGCCTGGGCCAGCAAAAAGGGAGCGTAGCTATGACCATCAGCCCGGTGATCGCTTCGGAAAAAGACCTCGTCACCCTGAACGCGGTGGTAGCCGAACGCATTGACGGCCATATGCCGGTGAGCCAGGTGCGCCTGCTCGTCGGCGCAATGCTCGTCGCCTTTGCCGCCGTCCTGATCTTTCTCGCGGCCGACGGCCTGGCGCTGCCGATGCGCCTTTCGCTGATGGTGTTTGCGACGACGCTGATCTGCTGGACGATCTTCGACCTGCCGGAAACGCCGGTGGCGCTTGCCGGGGCGGCGGCTTTGGCCGTGACCGGCGCCGTCGGCGAAGAGGCGGTTTATGCCGCGCTTGGCAACGACATCGTCTGGCTGATGATGGCGGCATCGGTGATCGCGGCGGTGCTGCAGGCATCTGGTCTCGTTGAGCGGCTCGCCTTCCGGCTGCTTGCCCGTTTCCGCGATGTCAGCCGGCTGTTCTGGGTGGTGACGCTGACGATCTTCGTGACTGCCTTCGTCATCCCCTCGACCTCGGCGCGGGCGGCGATCTTCATGCCGGTCTTCCTGGGGCTTGCCTCGACCATCGGCCGCCCTGGCGTCACCCGCGCGCTGGCCCTCCTGTTCCCGTCGGTGATCCTGCTTTCGGCGGCCGCCTCGCTGACCGGCGCTGGCGCCCATCTCGTTGCCGTCGATTTCATTCGCCGCAGCGGCGGTGAGGCGCCGGGTTTTCTCGGCTGGGCCTTGCTTGCCGCGCCCTTCGCGCTGCTGACGAGCCTCCTTGCCTGCGGCCTGATCCTGCGCTTCTTCCTCGACGATGCCGACCGGAACTCGCGCCTCGACCTGCCGGCCGCGCCTACGGAGAAACGTCCGTTTTCGGCGCGCGACAAGGCAATCCTTGCCGTGACCGCTGCGATCGTCGCAGCACTCGCGACCTCGGACCTGCACGGCATCGCGCTGCCGGTGGTGGCACTCGTCGGCGCTCTTGTCCTTGCGTCGGAAAAGATCTCCGGCATGCCGTTCCGCAAGGCGCTGAAAGGTGTCGAGTGGAACCTGCTTCTGTTTCTTGCCGGCACGCTCGTCATCGGCGAAGCGCTGCTGTCGACCGGCACGGCGACGGAACTTGCCGATCGCCTGATCGGTGCCTTCGGCCAGATCGGCAAGCCGCCGGCGTGGCTGGTCGTGCTTCTCGCCATTGCGGTCGCGACCTTTGCCCATGTCGTCCTTGCCTCGCGAACGGCTCGCGCGACGGTGCTCATTCCGGCCGTTGCGCTGCCGCTGGCGGGCTTCGGGGTCAGCCCCGCCAGCCTCATCATGGTCACAGCCATAGGTAGTGGCTTCTGCCAGACGCTGATGGTTTCGGCGAAGCCCGTAGCGCTGTTCGGAGGTATGGAGCCACCCGCTTTCAGCCCTTCCGATCTCCTGCGCTTGGCCTTGATGCTGGCCCTTCCGTTTATCGCGCTGCTTGCCCTCTTCGCGCTTTTGATCTGGCCGGCAGTCGGGTTGGCAACATGACGATAAGCATCTGATATAATGTCATTTTAAGAGCCGAAGCGTCTGTCGCTTCGGCTTTTTTCTTTTTCTTTTCGTAAAAGAAAGAATTCTGCATTTCGGCCGGAATAAACGTGGCGAGCCGCCGTTTCTCCCTTGCATCCGCATTGTCACAAAAGTGCAAGGAGATTGTCACATGTCACTTACCATTCTGGTTGCACCGTCCGGTTTCAAGGAAAGCCTGTCGGCGGAAGAAGCTGCCGACTGCATCGAGAAGGGCGTGCTGCGCGCCTGCCCGAGCGCCGAGGTCCTCAAGGTGCCCATGGTCGACGGTGGTGAAGGTTTCACCAAAGCGCTCGTCGCTATCACCGGCGGCAGCCTGCACGAACTGACCGTGACCGGTCCGCTCGGCGAGCCCGTCGCCTCGCATTTCGGGTTTCTCGGCGGGCAGTCCGAACGAACGGCCGTCATCGAAATGGCCGCGGCTGCCGGTTTGCGGCTGGTCCCGCGCGATCGCCGCAACCCCTGCATCACCACCAGCTGCGGCGTCGGTGAGTTGATCCGGGCGGCCCTCGACGCCGGTGCCCGCCGTATCCTGCTTGGCTGCGGCGACAGCGGCATCAACGATGGCGGCGCCGGCATGGCCGCAGCCTTGGGCGTGAAGCTGCTCGACCGGAAGGGCAAACCGCTTGCGCCCGGCGGTGCGGCGCTGGCGTCGCTGGCGCGCATCGACATTTCGGGCCGCGATCCGCGCCTCGCCGAGGTTCGCATCGACGCGGCCGTCAACTGGCACAATGTGCTGCTCGGCGAGCGCGGCGTCGCCCGCGTCTTCGGACCGCAGAAGGGCGCGACGCCGGAGCAGGTGGAACTGCTCGCGGCCGCGATGGAGACCTATGCCGCAGCCATCGAGACGGCAACCGGCATCGCGGTCGGCGACGCACCGGGCGCGGGCGCGTCCGGTGGTCTCGGGGCGGCGGTCATGGGGCTGCTCGGCGGCGCGCTGCATCCGCGCTACGACATCGTGATGCGCTATCTCGATCTCGACAGCATGATCGCCAGGGCCGATCTGGTGATCACCGCCGAAGGCAGCCTCGACGGGCAGACGCCGTTCGGCAAGGTGCCGGCCGAGGTCGGGCACAGGGCCAAGGAGGCGGGCCGTCCCGTGATC
Organism: Ensifer sp. ENS06; assembly: GCF_014852205.1. NCBI lineage: Bacteria > Pseudomonadati > Pseudomonadota > Alphaproteobacteria > Hyphomicrobiales > Rhizobiaceae > Ensifer > Ensifer sp. ENS06. The sequence continues at coordinate 569,643 of NZ_JACVBC010000003.1, forward strand.
GCTCTCGCCGGCACGATCGGCAAGGGCGTGACCCTCAATTTCGAGCACGGCATCGACGCTTTCGCCTCGATCCTGAAGGCGCCCTGCACCCTCGACGATGCCATCAACGCAGCACCGAAACTGCTCGTGCGCGCCGCGGAAGACGCCGTGCGCATGGTGCGCGTCGGCATGCTGCTCAACGAACGCGGACTGGCTGCCTGATTGACGCATCTACCGGTCTGGCGGGATGGTGGCGTTACCGCCTCCCGCCGGAGCCGCGCGGCGGCTATCGTCATGCAATCGCCAAGGTTGTCCTCTCAGTCTTCGTAAACGCAGGACGGATCACGAGGACCAAACGTAAAATGTCAAATGGATGGGAGGAGTCGGCGGCTGCCTGGATTTCCGGGCTGGGCGCCGAGGGGGATTTTGCGCGGCGCTTCGTCCTCGATGCGCCCATGCTCGAAAGGGCGCGGCAAAGCGGGGCAAGGGCTGTCCTCGATGTCGGGTGCGGCGAGGGGCGGTTCTGCCGGCTGCTTACGGCGGAGGGGCTGAGCACCGTCGGCATCGATCCCGCCGGGTCGCTGGTTAGTCAGGCGAGGCGTCTGCATCCGGATGGTGACTATCGCATCGCACAGGCCGAAGGACTGCCTTTCGCCGAGAAGACTTTCGATCTGGTCGTTGCCTATCTCAGCCTCATCGACATCGCCGATCTGGATGGGGCGGTTGGCGAGATGAACCGGGTTCTCCGCCCGGGCGGTCATCTGCTGATCGCGAACCTGACCAGCTTTTACAGCGCCAGCAACCCGACCGGCTGGCGCGATGGCGGCGATGGCAAGCGCAGTTTCATGATCGACCACTACATGGATGAACGGTCCGATTGGATCGGCTGGGGCGATCTTCGGGTCATGAACTGGCACCGGCCGCTCAGCACCTACATGTCGCTGTTGCTGGGAGCGGGCCTGCAGTTGCGCTATTTCGACGAACCACTGCCGCGTGGCGGCGAACCGGAACAAAGGGACCTCTTTAGAAGGGTCCCCCCGTTCCTGGTCATGGATTGGCAAAAGCCGTAGTTCAGTGCCGCCCGCTCGACGCTGCTACGAGCGGCAGAGCTCGCGGGCATTGAGAACGCCCCAGCCGAACACGGGATCCTTGCCCGGCGCGCCGAGGTCCTGCGCCGTCTCCGTGACGAGTTTTGCAACTTCCTGGGCCGACAGCGACGGATGCGAGGCCCTGAGAATGGCGGAGGCAGCCGTGACGAAGGGGGCGGCAAAGGATGTGCCGGTCTTGGGCGCTGCCCCCTCGATCGAGGCTGCCGTCCAGACACTCGTGCCGAGTGCTGCGACATCGATATGCTCGCCGCGCCCGGCGCGGCGATAGGGCTTGAAGTTGCGGTCGACCGCGGTGACCGCGATCATCGCCGGATAGGCGGCCGGATAGACGGGTTTTGCCCGCGGGCCGTCGTTGCCGGCCGCCGCCACCTGGATGATGTTTCGCTCGGCGACAAGCGCGACGGTCTTTTCGAGCAGCAGATTGTGTGGCCCGGAGAGGCTCATGTTGATGACCGCGACCTTGCGCGAAGCCAGGAGATTGATGGCGCGCACGAGATCGTAGGTCTCGGCGATATCGCTCTCGCCGCCCTTTCGCTGGAAGGCGTCGACGGCGATCAGGTGGGCATTGCCGAGCAGGCCCGGCGCGCGACTGTCCTTCCGCCCGGCAATGAGAGCTGCGACCGCAGTCCCGTGCTGGCGGCCGGATTCCGGTGCCTCTTCCTCCGCCAGCCTGACGATGTCGAGCCTGACGTCTTTCAGTGAGGGATGGGCGGGGTTGATCGCCGTGTCGATCAGCCCGATCGGGCCGGCAGCCGTGCACGCGGCGCCGGCGTCGGGCCAGCCGATGGCGGTGCGAACGAGCGCGCAACCGCCGTCGGCACAGGGAGCCGGTGAGGCGGTGCCTTCGTTCGGCTCGAAATAGTGGTTGAGATCGGCGATTGCTCCGGGCGTCGCACCCGCGACCTGCCGGCGGGCATCCTCGAGCGTCATGCCGCGGGGGACGCCGAGCTTGACGATCTCTGTCGTCGAAAGCCCGAGCGGCTTTCGTGCACGCACTGTGAAGCCGCTTTCCGCAAGGCGCTGGATGGCGGCATCGTTGAGACCGAGCGCGATGATTTCACCGGGAACATGGGTTGCCCGACGCGCTGCCGGACGCTGGCGCACGACGCGGCGCTCCGGCGTTCCGCGGAAGAGATCGAGCAGATTGCCGCCTCCCCGCCAGGTGTTGCTTGAGTCGCGATCGCCTGAGCCGCGGGACGAACCGCCACCGCCACCATCGTCATCGTCGTCGTCCGCCTGGGCCTGACTGATTGAGGCAAAGCGAACGGTTGAATTGCCATCGTTACTACCGCCAAAGGAGAGATCCCCAGCACCGGTTGCCAGGCCGCACAACGACAGGACGGTCAGTCGAAACAGGCGTTTTTTCAAGGTTTTCTCCTTGTGTAGCGGCATCCGAAAACGAAAGCTTACCGTGAACGGACGGACCATAAGTGGTGACTTTCGGGTGTAGTTCCCATAACGCTCAACGGATGAATGGACAAATTATTCCACCGGTGACGAAGGGTAGCGCCAAAAGGAACGCCCGATGACGGATCCGACCATCGTCTTCGGCGAGCGCCTGGTCGCGTTTCTGCCGAACCTGCGCCGCTTTGCCATTTCGCTTTGCCGGTCGCGCGACGTGGCCGACGATCTGGTGCAGGCGGCCTGCGAAAAGGCGCTTGCCGGTTCGGACCGCTTCGAGGAAGGCACGCGCTTTGACGCCTGGATGTTCCGCATCCTGCGCAACCTCTGGATCGACCAGCTGCGCCGGCAGAAGACCGCCGGCCCGACGGAGGAGATCGAGGCGCAGGCCGAACTCGCCGTTCCTTCGGGCGAGGCCGGGAGCGAGGCGCGCATGGCGCTGAAGAGCGTGGCGGCTGCGATCGACGGCCTGGTGCTCGAACAGCGCGAGGTACTGATCCTCACCTGCGTCGAGGAGCTTTCCTACAAGGAGGCAGCCGAGGTTCTCGGCATTCCGATCGGAACCGTCATGAGCAGGCTCGCCCGGGCGCGTAAGAATCTTGCGGAGGCAACGGGAATAGAACCGCCGGTCGCGCGTTCACAGGACATGAGAGGCGGGACAAGATGAGCGACACGGAATTCAGCGATGAAATCTTGATGGCGTTCGCCGACGGCGAACTCGACGAGGAGACGATGCGCCGTGTCGAGGCGGCGCTGGAAACGGACGACGAATTGATGGCGCGCGTGGCAATGTTCATGGAAACGCGCGCCGCCGCAAGCGAGGCGCTGAAGCCGGTGCTCGACGAGCCGGTGCCGGACGAACTGGTCGCTAAGGTGCGGGCCATGGCGGCGGCCGCAGGCGACGCAGCGCGCGCGGCGGACGCACCGGCTGCAGCCGGCGATAATGTCGTGGCCTTCCGGCGCCCTGCGGATCAGCCGGCGTCGCCGAACGGTAGCCCCTCGCGGTTTCTGATGGCGATGGCAGCGTCGCTGCTGGTGGTCGTCGGCGGCGCTGGCGGCTACCTGCTTCGCGGCGGTGGGTTGGCGGATCCAGGCGGGGTGCCGGGCGCGATGCAGGTGGCCGGCACTGTCGGCCCGGCGCTCTCCGCCATCCTCGACAAGGCGGCTTCGGGAGACGAAGTCGCCGTTGGTGAAGGGCAGGGGACGGTCCGGCTGGTATCGGCATTCGAGCTCGGTTCGGGGCAGCTCTGCCGCGAATACGAACTCGCCCAGCCCGGTGAGCCCGGTCTGGTGTCGGTCGCCTGCCGCAAGGCGTCGACCTGGCAGACGCGGCTCGCCGTGGCCAGACCGGAAGGCGGAGACGGCTATGCGCCCGCCTCTTCGCTTGAGACCGTCGATGCTTTTCTGACGTCGATCGGCGCCGGGCAGCCGCTCGATGCGGACGCCGAGAAGAAGGCGCTCTCCGGCACGAAATAGACCGTGAATTCCAACGTCCGTCGGGCAATCGCTGCGCGCTTCCGGCTTTATCCTAGAGCGGAACCGAAAGCCCGACCTTCACCGGATCCATCGTCACGAAGGTGCGGAAGCGCTTGATGTTCGCATTGCCGAAGAACATGCGCCGGGTGAAGGCCTCGTAGTCGGCCATGGTCGGCACGATGACGACGAGCATGAAGTCGACGTCACCGGTGACATAGTAGCATTGCTGCACCTCGGGTGCCGCCGTGAATGCCGCCTTGGCCGCATCGAGCAGGGCGATCTGCTCGCTTTCGACCTCCACCTCCACCAGGATCGTCAGCGCCTGATTGACGCTGACCGGATCGATCAGCGCGACATTGGCGCGGATGACGCCGGTTTCTTCCATGCGCTTGATCCGCCGCTGGACGGCGGGCGCCGACAGATTGACCGCCTCGCCGATCTGGCGCTGCGGCGTCGTATTGTCCTTCTGCAGGATGGCGAGAATCGCAAGATCGAAGCGATCCAGTTCGACCTGTGGCTTTTTCGACGGTGCCATCCAGTGCCTTTCGGTTCCTGCTCTCCGGGCCCTGAAGGTGGAACCCCACGCCACGGCACCCCATTAACTTTACAAACTTGCATTCTCGACGGCCATTTAGAGCGCATTTCTCGGCAACGATGAAATAGATTTTCGTGGTCCACGGAGATTGCACCATGTTTCTCGCCAATTCCCATGCCGATTTCGGCCACTCGCTACTGCCCGCGGATGCCGACATGCTGTCGCTTGCCGCCGCCGCCCGTGTCGAGCAGCAGCTTGCGCGCCGCCCCGACCATCGGCCGACGCCGCTTCATGCCTTGCCCGCATTGGCGGACGAACTCGGTATTGCGGGCGTCTTCGTCAAGGACGAAGGCCATCGCCTGGGTCTCGGCAGTTTCAAGGCGCTTGGCGGTTCCTATGCGGTGATCCGGCTGGTGGTCGAGGAGGCGGAACGGCGTCTCGGTCGCAGCATCGATCTCGACGATCTCGACCGGCCAGAGGTTCGGGCAATTGCCGCCGCCCAGACCTTCGGCTGCGCCACCGATGGCAATCACGGCCGCTCGGTTGCCATGGGCGCCCGGCTTGTCGGCGCGAAAGCGGTGATCTTCGTGCACGGAGGCGTCAGCGAAACGCGCATCGAGGCGATCGCGGCCTATGGCGCGGAGATCGTCCGCGTTGCCGGGACCTACGACGATTCCGTCCGGGAGGCCGCGCGGGTCTGTGACGAAAATGGCTGGACCGTCGTCTCGGACACCACCTGGCCGGGCTACGAATACATTCCCGGCCTGGTGATGCAGGGCTACACGGCGCTGCTGAGCGAGGCGCTGCGGCAGATGGAAGAGCCTCCGACGCATGTGTTCGTGCAGGCGGGCGTTGGCGGCATTGCGGCGGCGACCGCGGGGCATCTGGCGCTACGTTATGGCGCGGAGCGTCCACGTTTCGTCGTCGTCGATCCGGCGCGCGCCGCCTGCCTCTACGAAAGCGCCAGAGCCGGACATCCGGTCAAGGTGGCGCATGGCGAGCCGACGATCATGGCGATGCTCGAATGCTACGAGCCGTCGCTTGTCGCCTGGCGTATCCTGTCGCGCGTCGCCGATGCCTTCATGACCGTCGACGAGCAGGATGCCGTTTCGGTGATGAACCGGCTTGCGCGGCCGACAGGCTCTGACCCGGCGATCGTGTCCGGCGAAAGCGGCGGCGTCGGCCTGGCCGGGCTGCTTTCGGTTGCCCGCGATCCAGCGCTGCGGGAAACGCTCGGACTGACCGCGCAGTCGCGCGTCTTCGTCATCAATACCGAGGGTGCGACGGACCCAGAGCGTTATGCTGCCCTGGTCGGCCTGTCGCCCGAGACCGTCGCCAACACATCGAACGAAAGAGGATGACCATGGCGGGAATGGATTTTGACCGGCTTGTGAAGGACATGACCTCCTGGCGCCGCGACCTGCACGCGCACCCGGAATTCGGTTTCGAGGAACAACGCACCTCATCCTTCGTTGCGGCAAAGCTCAGGGAATTCGGGCTCGACGAGGTGGTGGAAGGTGTCGGTGGTACCGGCGTCGTCGGTCGGCTGAAACGCGGCAGCGGCAACCGCGCCATAGCGCTTCGGGCCGACATGGATGCGCTGCGGATACCGGAACAGGGAGAGCTTCCCTATCGCTCGACGAAGCCCGGCACCATGCATGCCTGCGGCCATGACGGTCACACGGCCATGCTGCTTGGCGCCGCCAAGATGCTCGCCGAAGACGGCGGCTTCGATGGTACCGCATGCTTTATCTTCCAGCCGGCCGAGGAGTGGGGCAAGGGCGCGCTGGCGATGCTCGACCACGGACTGATGGAACGTTTTCCCTTCGACGAAATCTACGGCCTGCACAACATGCCGGGGCTGCCGGTCGGCCGTTTCGAAACCCGCGTCGGCGCCATCATGTCGGCGGAGGACAATTTCGAGATCGTGCTCAAAGGCGTCGGCGGGCACGCGGCGCGGCCGCACTGGGGTAACGAGACGCTGGTCGCCGCCTGCGCCACCGTCGTCAATCTGCAGACGATCGTGTCGCGCCGCCTCTCGCCGACGGATATCGGTGTCGTTTCGGTCACCGAGCTTTTGACCGACGGCACGCGCAACGCGCTGCCCGGTCTCGCCCGCATCCTCGGCGATGCCCGCAGCTTCCGCCCGGAGGTCAGCGCCAAGATCGAAGCGGAGATGCGGGTGATCGCCAAGGGTACGGCGGATGCCTATGGCTGCGAGGTCGAGGTCAACTACACGCGCGAGTTCGTGCCACTGATCAATGACCCGGCCCTGACCGGCCACGCCTTTGCCGCAGCAGAAACGGTGTTCGGGACCGGGAATGTCGCAACGGCCGCCGAGCCGATGACCGGCTCGGAGGATTTCGCACGCTTCCTTGAGCACGTTCCGGGCTGCTTCGTCTTCATCGGCAATGGCGAGACATCGGCGCCGCTGCACAATCCGCGTTACGACTTCAACGACGACGCCCTGATCTTCGGCGCGCGTTATCACGCCGAGATTATCCGGCAGAGACTGGCGTTGGCTGATAGCCGGCCATGAACCAAAATCCGCATGAAAGCAGGACTAACATGTCATTTCCTTCCATCGACGCCGCGCGCCTCATCGGGCGCATCCGCGAGCTTGGCGAAATCGGTCGCGATGCAGAAGGGCGACTGACCCGGCTGGCCGGCTCCGACAACGACAAGGCCGGCCGCAACCGCCTCGTCGCCTGGATCGAGGCGGCGGGCCTCGATGTGGCCGTGGACCAGATTGGTAACATCTTCGGCATCTGGCGCAGCGAGGAGAACAGCGGCGAAGCGCCGATCATGCTCGGCTCGCACATCGATACGGTCATCAATGCCGGCATCTATGACGGATGTTACGGCGTACTCGCCGCGCTCGAAGTGATCGAGACGCTGAAGGACCGTGGCGTGACGCCGGCCCGACCGATCGTCGTTGCCGCCTTTACCAATGAGGAGGGCGTGCGTTTTGCGCCCGACATGCTCGGCTCGCTCGTCTATGCCGGCGGCCTGCCGCTGGACGCAGCGTTCGCGACCATCGGCACGGATGGCTCGTCGCTGGGCGCGGAACTCGAGCGGATTGGCTATGCCGGCAACATCGAGCCGGGGTTCCTCAAGCCCCAAGCCTATGTCGAGCTCCATATCGAGCAGGGGCCGGTGCTGCAGCGCGAGGGCTTTGCGATCGGTGCCGTCGAGAACCTGCAGGGCATTTCCTGGCAGCGCGTGACGATCGATGGCATCGCCAACCATGCCGGCACCACGCCGATGGCAATGCGTTCCGACGCCGGTCTCGCGGCCGCGCGTGTCGGCCTCTTCCTGCGCGAGCATATTGCCCGGTCGAACGCGCCGAGTGTCGCGACCATTGGTACCATGCGTTTCGAGCCCGACGCGATCAACGTCATCCCATCGCGTGCCGCCTTCACCGTCGATCTGCGCGATCCGGACGAGGATCGGCTGCAGGCGCTCGAAGCGGCGCTTGCGGACTTTCTGGTGCGCATCGGCGCGGAAGAGGGGGTAACGATCTCGGTCGAGCGGCTGGCACGCTTCCAGCCGGTCGCCTTCGATCAGGGCATCGTCGCAGCGGTCGAGGCTTCGGCGAAGGCGCGAGGCCTCAAGAGCCGGCGCATGACCTCGGGCGCCGGTCATGATGCCCAGATGATCGCCCGCATCGCGCCGACGGCGATGATCTTCGTTCCGAGCCGCGACGGCATCAGCCATAATCCGCGCGAACACACGGAGCCGGATGATCTGGTCGCCGGCGCCAACGTGCTGCTCGATGTGGTCGAGCGGATGGTGAGTGGTCGCTAGAGGGCTATAGGGCTATAGGGACGTTGCGCGTTCGTTGATCGAACGGGATCGATAGCGCGCCTCCCGCTGCTCCGTCACGCCAGGGCTTGGCCCAAGCATCCAGGCGCAGACGCTTCTATGTCCGCGATAAACAGCACACGGCATCCTTCGGCGCGACGAAGCAGACATCTCTTCAGGGCTCTGTTCTGGTGTGACCCGCGCTTTTGCGGGATCCCGCATCGCTCTTCTGCCGGGTGGAAGACTCTGGCCCGCTTCCCTCGGGAGGCTCTTCCGGTGTCCGGCGGAAAAGATTGAGGAAACTGCTGCCGCCGTGCCATACGCTGCCGGTTGGTCCGTAATCCCGCCCGTCGCGCGAGGAGGATGAGTGGCGCTCGCTGTCTCCGCCGCTCAGGCCGCTTCCGTCGATGGCGCCGCCTCCGCCGCCAGCCCCGGTCCCGCCGGGCTCGCCGCCCACGCCGCTACCATCGCCGGAGCCCCAATCGCCGCCACCCTCTGTGCCGTTGCTTCCGCCGCTCCCGACGTTTTCGCTACCTTGGTCGCTGCCGCCCGCGGCACCTTCACCATTCGTGCCGCCGGCATCGGCGTCGTCCGCATGGGCAGCGGAAATCCAGGAAAGGCCCGCGGCAAAGCCCCGGTCACCGTTGAGGCGCGGCAGATCTCCGCCGAATGCTGCAAGGGCTCCTATGGACAAGGCCGTCAGTCTCAACAGGCATGTCCTCAAGTCATTCTCCTTGTGCAAACGGCGTTCTTGCGTCGTCCTGCAGGACTTTTGCGCGGGTACAGTTCGGCTGCCCGCAGCGAATGAATTTCGCCGACAGCGACTTTTGCGTGCGCCTTGCATATCGTTCAATCGATGTGGGGACAAGCTATTGGGGGGACGGGCGACACGGAGCGCAAGGTGCGGGCCTCTGGCGGCGGCCACGACATACAGATGATCGCCCTCATCGCTGAGGCGTCGCGAGAGGGACAGAGGACGTTGCATGTTTGTTGATTGAACGGTGTCGTTGGCGCGCCTCCCACCCTCCGTCATGCTCGGCTCAAGCCCAAGCATGACGGAGGAGGAGAGCCTTGGCGATCGCCGCTTCCGCTTCCGAGGCGGGAGGCGCAGCCCTGAGTGAACTGAAGGGGCCGTGACTGGCCCCTTCAACGAGTCTCTGTCGTCTACTCGGCCGCGCCAGCCGCCCCTTCCACCGGCATATAGAGGTCGCCGCCCTCGCGGTATTTCGCGGCCATTGCCTCCAGGCCTTCCTTCTGCGCTTCTGCGCGGATGTCGTGCGAGATCCGCATCGAGCAGAATTTCGGGCCGCACATGGAGCAGAAATGCGCGACCTTGTGCGCTTCCTTCGGCAGTGTCTCGTCGTGGAAGTTACGGGCCGTCTCCGGGTCGAGCGAGAGGTTGAACTGGTCCTCCCAGCGGAATTCGAAGCGCGCGCGCGACAGCGCGTCGTCGCGCACCTGGGCGGCCGGATGGCCCTTGGCGAGATCGGCGGCATGGGCGGCGATCTTGTAGGTGATGACGCCGACCTTGACGTCGTTGCGATCGGGAAGACCCAGATGCTCCTTCGGCGTGACGTAGCAGAGCATGGCGGTGCCGAACCAGCCGATCATCGCCGCGCCGATGCCCGACGTGATGTGGTCGTAGCCGGGCGCAATGTCCGTCGTCAGCGGTCCGAGTGTGTAGAACGGCGCCTCGCCGCAGACGGCGAGTTGCTTGTCCATGTTCTCCTTGATCTTGTGCATCGGCACGTGGCCGGGGCCTTCGATCATCACCTGACAATCCTTGGCCCAGGCGATCTTGGTGAGCTCGCCGAGCGTTTCGAGTTCGGCGAATTGTGCCGCGTCGTTGGCATCGGCGATCGAGCCGGGGCGCAGGCCGTCGCCGAGCGAGAAGGAGACGTCATAGGCGCGGCAGATGTCGCAGATTTCCTCGAAATGCTCGTAAAGGAAGCTCTCGCGATGGTGATGCAGACACCACTTGGCCATGATCGAGCCGCCGCGCGAAACGATGCCGGTGACGCGATCGACGGTGAGCGGGATGTAGTGCAGCCGGACGCCGGCATGGATGGTGAAATAGTCGACGCCCTGTTCAGCCTGCTCGATCAGCGTGTCGCGATAGACTTCCCAGGTGAGGTCCTCGGCAATGCCGTTGACCTTTTCCAGCGCCTGGTAAAGCGGCACGGTGCCGATCGGAACCGGTGAGTTGCGGATGATCCATTCGCGGATGTTGTGGATGTTGCGGCCGGTCGAAAGGTCCATGACGGTGTCGGCGCCCCAGCGCGTCGCCCAGACCATCTTTTCGACCTCTTCCGCCATCGACGAGGTGACGGCGGAGTTGCCGATATTGGCATTGATCTTCACCAGAAAATTACGGCCGATGATCATCGGCTCGGATTCCGGATGGTTGATGTTGGCAGGCAGGATCGCGCGGCCGCTGGCAATTTCCTGGCGCACGAATTCGGGTGTCACGTGATCGGGGATGTGGGCGCCGAAGCTCTCGCCGTCGCGGACTTTCGCACGCGCCGCGTCGCGGCCGAGATTTTCGCGGATCGCCACGAACTCCATTTCCGGCGTGATGATGCCGGCGCGGGCATAGGCAAGCTGGGTCACTGCGCGGCCGCCCGTGGCCTTCAGCGGCGCATGCTGGAACGGGAAGGTCGGTGTCAGCCTGTCGCCGCTCACAAAGCCGTTGTCCTCGGGGCGGACCACGCGTCCCTCATAGGTTTCCACATCGCCGCGGTCGACGATCCAGTTGCGGCGCAGCCGCGGCAGGCCGTCCTCGATGCGGATCTCGGCGTCGTCGGCGGTGTAGGCGCCGGAGGAATCATAGACCGTAACCGGTTGCTCGCCCGACGTCGGGTGGAGCGCAATCTCGCGCATCGGCACGCGGATATCCGGATGAAGCACGCCCGGCTTGTGGATCTTGCGGGAGGCGGGAAGCGGTCCTTGCGTGACCGTGAGGGCTGCGGGTTTGGTGGCAATATTCATGACGAGGCTCCAAGTTTGCAATTGGAGACCCAGTTCTGATGCCGGAAAGATGAAAGACGCTCCGCCAGATGCTGGACGCACGGAATCCTGGCTTCGATATCTGCACCGTCCCTACGCCAGTATGAACTGGATCAGGTTCAACGGGTCACTGCGCCACAGCCGGCAAGCCGGCCATCCAGCAGAATCTCAGCCCCTTGCGGGACCCCCCTGGTGAATGCCTAGATCATAGCCATCGATCGGCCCGGGTCGTCAAGCGTGAATTCGCCTGCCGACAAAGATGCACCTATTGCGTGTGGTGACGGATTCGGGTTTGACGCTAGCGGCCGGCCTTTTCCGGTGCGGCCCGCTCGGCGTAATCGGCACGGTTGATGCCGTGGCGCTGGAGCTTGTCGTAGAATGTCTTGCGCGGAATGCCGAGCGCCTCGATCGTCGCCTTGACGTCGCCGCGCTGAGCCCGCAACACCTCTTTCAGGATCTCCGCCTCGTAGCGTTCGAGCCGTTCCGGGAGCGCAAATCCAGGCTGTTCGGCGGGCGCAATCGGCTGTCCCAGCGGACCTTCGACACCAAGCGCCACGCGTTCTGCAAAGTGCGAGAGCTCGCGCACATTGCCCGGCCAGGCATGCGTCATCAGATGTCTCTGCACGGCCGATGTGACCACAGGCGCGTCGCGCTTGAAGCGCTCGGCCGCCCGGGTCAGGAAGTGCGAGAAGAGCAGCGGGATATCGTCTCGGCGTTCGCGCAGCGGTGGGATCGACAGCGTTACGACATTCAATCTAAAGTAGAGGTCTTCCCGGAAATCGCCGCGCTGCGCCGGGTCGCCAAGATCGATTTTGGCAGCCGCGATGACGCGGATATCGACCGGACGAACCTGGTTGGTGCCAAGCGGCGTGATTTCGCGCGCTTCCAGAACGCGCAGCATCTTCACTTGAGTCGCCGGTGGCATCGCCTCGATCTCGTCGAGGAACAGCGTGCCGCCGCTCGCATGCTCGATCCGGCCGATGCGCTTCTTCAAGGCGCCGGTGAAGGCGCCCTGTTCGTGGCCGAAGAGTTCGCTTTCGATCACCGTTTCGGGCAGCGCCCCGCAATTCAGCGCCACGAAGTTGCCGTTGCGGCGTCGGCTCCAATTGTGGAGCAGCGTCGCCACCACCTCCTTGCCGCTGCCCGTCTCGCCGGCGACGAGCACGTCGACATCGGTATCGGCAATGTGCCGGATCGTCTGGCGCAAACGTTCCATGACCGGCGTCTGGCCGATCAGCGGCAGGCTGTCGCCGGCCGTCTCGGCGGCCCGTTTCAGCGCGCGGTTTTCCATCACGAGCCGGCGTTTTTCCAGCGCGCGATGCACGCTCTGCACCAGCCGGTCGGCGGCAAAGGGTTTGGGGATGAAGTCGTAGACGCCATCCTGCAGCGCCTGCACTGCCATCGGGATGTCGCCATGGCCGGTCACCAGGATCACCGGCAGATCCGCGTCGAAAGCTTCGATGCGGCGGAAGAAGGCGAGGCCGTCGATGCCCGGCATGCGGATATCGCTGACGACGACTCCGTCGAAATTCGCATCCAGCGTCTTCAACGCTTCGGCAGCGCTGGCAAAAGGGGTAACGGCGAGGCTGGCGAGTTCCAGCGTCTGCGTCATCGCCTTGCGCAGGTGGTTGTCGTCGTCGACGAGATAGACGGTCGGCTGCATCGCTCAGGCCCTCTTCAGGCGAACCGTGAAGACGGTGCCCCTGTCGCTGGTTTCGACGGTGATATCGCCGCCATAGTCGGCGACGATCTCCTTGGAGATGGCAAGGCCGAGGCCGAGCCCTTCATCCTTCGAGGTGTTGAACGGCGTGAACAGATCCTCGTGGATGTGCAGGGGAATGCCTGGGCCGTTATCGGCAACGACGAGCAAAACCGTACCCGAGGGACCGTCCTCGCAGCGCACGCGGATCTCGGCGCCGCTGCGCGTGCCGAGCGCTTCCAGGGCATTTTGCAAAAGGTTGATCAGCACCTGCTCGAGCCGGATGCGGCTGCCGAGGACGCTGAGGCCATTTTCCGGCAGGTCGATGACGATCGCATCCATGCGGCCGGCAAAGCGGCTGCGCAGCAACATCATCGCCCCCTCGATCACGTCGCGCATGGGCGTCGGCTCGGCGACGAAGCGGCCCTTGCGAGCGAAGCTTCTGAGTTCGTCGGTGATGGTGCCGACCCGATCGGTCAGTTCGGCGATGCTGACAAGGTTCTCGACCGCGGTCTGCTGCTGGCCGCGTTCGAGGAAGGTGCGGGCGTTGTCGGCATAGGCGCGGATGGTCGCGACCGGCTGGTTGATCTCGTGGGCGACGCCGGCCGCCACCTGGCCAAGGATCGCCAGCCGGTTCGCCTGAACCAGTTCCTGCTGCACCGCCTGCAGCTTCTCGCCAGTACGCCGGTGGTCGGCGATCTCCGTTTCGAGATGATCGCGGGCAAGGCTGAGGTCATGTGTGCGCTCCGCCACGCGGGTCTCCAGCTCGTCGCGCGCGGCGCGATCGCGCGCAGACACCAGCGCCAGCGTCTGGCGGCGGCGCAGGAGGACCGCGGTAAAAGCGAGCAGCGGTGCGAGGAGGGCCAGGGCAATCAGCCGGGCCTCGCGGGTTGCCGCCGAGATCGCGCCATCGAGCGGTGCTAGCTGCTCCAGCCGCCAGCTGGTGGTCGGAACCATGGTTTCGACCCGGAGGAACCGACGTTCGCTGTCGCCCGGCAACAGTGCGCGCAACTCGCTGGAGCCATCGCTGGTCGGCTCGATGTCGCGGAAGGGCAGCGGCAGCAGCGAGGCATCGCCAAATTGCAGGCTGTCGCGGATGGCGGCGACGCGGTCGCGTGGAATTGTTCTGGTCGTCATGAAGCGCCAGGAGGGGAAGCTGGTGATCAGCACGATGCCGCGCCGGTCGGTGACGTAGACCGGCTTGCCGGAGGCGAGCCATTCGGCTTCCACATCGTCGAATTCGAGCTTGGCGACGACGACGCCGATCGGGCCGTCAGGACCCTGGACCCGACGCGAAATGTAGAGGCCCGGCCGCTTGCTGACGTTGCCCATGGCGAAATGCTCGGCCTTGCCGTCGCGCATCGCCATGCGGAAATATTCGCGGAAGGCATAGTCGTTGCCAACGAAACTCGTCGGCTCGCGCCAGTTGCTGGCAGCGACGGCGACGCCATCGGGGCCGATCACGTAGATGACAGCGGCGTCCGTGTTGGTCGCCAGCGCCTGCAGCTTCTCGTTCAGCCGTTGCAGCGCCTCTGTGCCGCGGGTCGAAAGGGCTGCCATCACCTCGACATCGTCGGCCAGCACCAGCGGCGTCGAGCGTTGGCGTTCGAGTACGGCGCGCAGCAGCGAGGCCTTCAGATTGGCATCGATCCGGCTTTGGGCATCGACAGTTTCGAGCGCCTGGCTTCGGCCGTACTCGCCGGCAAGCAGGAGCGCGGCGACAAGCAGCGCGACGGCAAGGCCGGCAAAGACCAGCCAGGTGCGGCGCATCGACTGGTCGAGATCTGCCAGATTGAGGGGGGCGGACAGGGCGTTGAACATGGCCCAATTGTGCATTTTTTCGCTCAGTCTTCCAGATGGCTTGTGCGGAAATCCGCTCAACTCTTTGTGCGCACCGAGCCGCCTGCACAAAACATCCTCATCAATTCAAAGGCTTGGTTCCTGCCGCGGCCAACTGGCACGACCGTTGCAAATGACATCCTCATGACAGCCCGCGCTGTCGCGCATCGGAAATTGACCCGGGAGGCCCGGCATGACGCCGGACTGGGTCCAGTGGAGGATCTCATGATTATCGAACAATCCGCGGAACCGCGCGGCAAGACACCTTTCTATCGCCATCTCTATGTCCAGGTTCTGGTGGCGATCGCCGCCGGCATCCTGCTCGGCCATTTCTATCCGTCGCTCGGCACCGAGCTGAAGCCGCTCGGCGACGCCTTCATCCGTCTCGTCAAGATGATCATCGCGCCGGTCATCTTCCTGACAGTCGCGACCGGCATCGCCGGCATGACCGATCTTGCCAAGGTCGGCCGCGTCGCCGGCAAGGCGATGATCTATTTCCTGACCTTCTCGACGCTCGCGCTGATCATCGGCCTGATCGTCGCCAATGTCGTCCAGCCGGGCGCCGGCATGCACATCGATCCGGCCTCGCTCGACGTCAAGGCGGTGACCACCTATGCCGAAAAGGCGCATGAGCAGACGATCACCGGCTTCCTGATGGGCATCATCCCGACGACGCTCGTCGGCGCCTTTGCCGATGGCGACATCCTGCAGGTGTTGTTCATCTCCGTGCTCTTCGGTCTGTCGCTTGCCATGGTCGGCAAGAAGGCAGAGCCCGTCGTCGACTTCCTGCACGCGCTGACGCTGCCGGTCTTCAAGCTCGTCGGCATCCTGATGAAGGCCGCCCCGATCGGCGCCTTTGGCGCGATGGCGTTTACCATCGGCAAATACGGCGTCGGCTCGATCGCCAACCTGGCGATGCTGATCGGCACCTTCTACATCACGTCCTTCCTCTTCGTGTTCGTCGTTCTTGGCGCGGTCGCCCGCTACAATGGCTTCTCGATCGTTGCGCTGATCCGTTACATCAAGGAAGAACTGCTCCTGGTGCTCGGCACGTCCTCGTCGGAAGCCGCTCTTCCGGGTCTGATGAGCAAGATGGAAAAGGCCGGCTGCAAGCGCTCGGTCGTTGGTCTGGTCATCCCGACCGGCTATTCCTTCAACCTCGACGGCACCAACATCTACATGACGCTGGCCGCGCTCTTCATCGCCCAGGCGATGGATATCCCGCTGTCGCTCGGCGATCAGGTGCTGCTGCTTCTCGTCGCGATGTTGAGCTCCAAGGGTGCTGCCGGCATCACCGGCGCCGGTTTCATCACGCTGGCTGCGACGCTTTCGGTCGTCCCGGCGGTGCCGGTCGCCGGCATGGCGCTGATCCTCGGCATCGACCGCTTCATGTCGGAATGCCGCGCGCTCACCAACTTCGTCGGCAATGCGGTCGCCACGATCGTCGTTGCGAAGTGGGAAGGCGAACTGGATGAAGCGCAGATGGCCGCGGTCCTTGGCGGCCGTGCGCCGGAGGCGCTGCCGCAGCCGGCCTTGCAGCCGGCGGAATAAGTTTGCCTCCCAAGGCATGACTGCAAAAAAGCAGTCCGAACGCGGTCCGTGGCAACACGGGCCGCGTCGTCGTTTTAGCTATTGGCCGCTCAACGTCATCTTCGACGTTTCAGGCGCACCGGCGTTCAGGTAGGCCACGAAGTCCCGGAGCATCGGAACTCGGCGCGGGCGGAAGCTTTCCTCCGTCATCGTGACATCGACGATGCGATCGACGCGGAACTTGCGGTAGTCCTGGCGCAGGCAGCACCAGGCGAGCAACACCAGCATCCGCTCGAGATACACGATCGCCAACGGCAGGATCTTCCGGTCTGTCCGCTGCTGGTCCGCGTCGACATAGGCGATCACCACTGCACGTTCCTGCCAGCAGGCTTCGCGCAGAAGGCTGACATCGGTGACAGGCGGGTTGCGGCGCTCGAAGCGATAGACCTGTGAAGCGGCATGCAATGCCTGACGCTGCAGCCTGTCGGGCAGTGTCGCCGTTATCTTCGAAAGCACGGCGCCCGCTGCGGCCGCGAGATCCGGCTCGCCCATGTGCTGCACCTCGGCAAGGCCGAGCACCAGCGCCTCGATCTCCAGGCGGGTAAAGGTTTGCGGCGGCAAGGCGATATCCTCCGTCAGCCGGTAGCCGAAGCCGCGCTCGCCATCGATGACGGCGCCGGCGGCGCGCAGGCTGTCGATGTCCCGATAGAGCGAGCGCAACGACACGCCGGTTTCCTCGGCAAGGCGGGCCGCCGTTACCGGGGAGGGGAGTGTGCGCAGCGCCTGGAGCAGGCAGAACAGACGATCACTACGGGCCATGGATGAAAGATAGACGAACCCTACTGACGAAAACTGGCAGTTGGCCGACTGTATAAGATCCGCATCGCCAAACGCAACCGAGGATCCAGACTATGCTGACACTCTTTCACGCCCCGCGCTCGCGCTCGTCGCGCATCATCACCCTGCTTCGCGAACTCGATGCTCTCGACAAGGTGGAAGTCGAGATCGTCGACATCACTCGCGGTGACGGCAGCGGTCGAAAGGATCCGGCGAACCCGCACCCGGAGGGTAAGGTGCCGCTGCTCGTTCATGACGGTGTGGTGCTCTGGGAAACCATTGCGATCATCCAATACCTGACCGACCTCTTCCCGGAAAAGAGGATGGCGCCGCATGTTGGCGATCCGCAGCGTGGCCGTTATCTCAGCTGGCTTGCCTGGTATGCCGGTGTGGTCGAGCCGGTGCTGATCGCGCAAGCCGCGGGGGTTTCGCACCCCTATTTCGACGCCACCTTCCGCGGCCCGACAGAGATGGCGGCACGCCTGGAAAACGCGTTGAAGGACAGTCCCTATCTGATGGGCGAGCACTACTCGGCGGCCGACCTGCTCTTGCATTCGCCCTTCGCCTGGTATCCCGCGGCAACACCGGATAGCGCCGTCATCAAGGACTGGGTCGAGCGCTGTGGCGCGCGGCCGTCGCTACAATGGACCGCGGATTTCGATGCCCGGGTGGCAGCGGTAGCCTGACGGCGCCGGCAACGCGCCAACTCCGCCCCGGTTCCGGTCCGAAGGGGGCATGGTGGCCCAAGGCTATTTTCGCTTGAGATTGATCTCGCTCGTGACGATCCGCTTGCCGGAAGCGGGATCGACGTCGATCGTCTTCAACTGCATCCCGTTGGTGCCGACCTTGCGTAAGGTCAGGTCGGCACTGCGGTCGCCATTGACTTCCTTCGCCCATCGAATGGTGAGGTTGATCGCATCGCCGCGTCGTGTGCCGTTGAGCCCGGCGCGGCCGCCGCGGGGGCCGAGATAGGAGCCGCTATAGGTGGACCCGGTAAAGCGCAGCTTCGCGTCGATGGATCGCGAGATCAGCAGCATGCCGCGGCAGACGCCCTCCATCGATAGAGCCGCGTCGCTCGCCTTGGAACTGAAGTTGCAGGAAATGTTCATCGGCGACATGTGAGCACGGATGCGCACCGTTCCGGTGCCTGCCCAGTTGCCGCCAAGGGTCTTCAAGAACGCGCCCTCGTCTGCCCGTGAGGCACTCGTGGACGGCAAGATGAGTGCGGCCATCAGGAGCCATCGCCACATGCCTTGCACCTCCCATTTGCGTGGATGCTGCAACACCCCGTTGCCGCACATGAGCGTCAACGCAACATGTGGCGGCGAAGTTCCTCATTGGCTTCTTTATCTGGCCGGATCTTACGATCGATCAACAACCGGGCACGCATCCGGGCAGCCATCAAAATGTGATCCCTGGCGCTGTTGTATCAGATTTGCCTGCACGTGCGGTGCTGTTTTCAATTTCCCGTATTAACGTTGTTCTCTGAAACAGCGTCTCGTCGTCCCCATCCGTAAAAACGGGTAAAGACTTCGTTACCTTGTAAGTATAGACCTCGATCTGCGCTGTCTGTCCGATTTAGCTATTGGCCGCCGGGGCGGGAGGGGGACTGGTTTATGTTCGGTGTTACGCGCTTTTTGCCTTTTTCAACCGATCCGGGTGCCCGGGTCCGCCTAAAGGCACCCGCCAGCCACCGGTTCATTTCACGCGGTCGCAAGCAACGAACAGCGGTTACGCTGTCTGGAGACTGCCCGTGACGGCGCGATCCGAATGTGTCCGATCTCCGGACGGCGAAACGCCGTTCACGCCTGAGCGGTTCGTCGGCGATCCGCTCTTTGGGGAGGCGTTGCGTCAGGCGGCCCTTCATATGGTTGCGATCCATGACGCCGCTCCGCGCATCGTGCGCTACACCGCCAGCCTGAGAAAATGGCTGCTCACCCAGGCCATCCTGACGCTGCATTTCGAGCGTCTGACCGACCCATCCCGCGCGGAGCTGACGGCGGCAAGGCTGATCGACTTTATCGCCGGCAACAACGTAGCCAGCAAGAACACGGCAGCGGCGCACCTGGCCGATATGCGCAACTATCGACTGCTTCTCGATGCGGAACAGGGCGGCGACAAGCGGATCAGGCCCCTGATCCTTTCCGATGTCGCCGAGGGCCTGATCCGGCAGTGGTTCGAGGGGCACCTTTCGTCGCTCGACAGGCTCGACGAGGGGACAAGGCTGGCGCAGTCGCAAACCGAGCCGACCTTGATGCATCATGCGCTCCCGCGTGCGATGCGGCGGCTCATCGCGGATCGCGCCTGGTGCGAGCCACCCGAAAGCATCGCCGCTTTCGTCTCGACGGAGTCAGGCAGCAACATCCTGCACGACCTGGTGGCGCGGCTGCCGACGGGCGTCCTGCCCGATCAGCGGATTTGGATCGGGCCCCTGAAGCCAGGTGAGATCTCCAGCCGCTACATCATCTCGCGCACCCATGCGCAGAGGGTTTTCGCGCGTGCCGGTGATCTCGGCGTTCTCGGCTGGGAGAGTTCCGGCAGCCGCGGTCCGCTCTGGATTTCGCGTGACCTGGTCGACGATTACCGCCATTGGCAAGCGGTCAAGTTTGCCGCACTCGATGAGGCCTTCGCCTGGGCAGCGTTGCAGGCAAGGTGAACGGCGGGCGCGGCCTGAGCGCGTGCAGATTGCTGCTTGCGACGCGTGCCGGTCGGCTGTCGCTTTCAGCAGGTGCTGACCCGCCCATGACGCTGGACGTGCGGCAGCAAGAAGCGGGACGGAAATCGGACCGCAGCCTGCCTACAGACTGTGCAGAACCTGCGTCGCCTTCACCGCGGCAGACGCCCGGTTCTCGACGCCGAGCTTCACATAGATCTGCTCCAGATGCTTGGTGACCGTGCGCGCGCTCAAGCCGAGGATCTCGCCGATGTCGCGGTTCGCCTTGCCCTTGGCGATCCACAGCAGCACCTCCGATTCCCTTGGGGTCAATGCGAAGTGCTGGCGCAACACCGCATCGTCGGAGCGGCGGTTTTCGGCGGTGAGGCGGAAGAGATGTTCATTCGGGCCGATCGAGCCGAGGAAGGATATCTGCAGGGACGACTGCTCGGGCTGGTCGAGCGTGAAGGTGCCGTCGTCGGGCGCTCCGGTGCGCAGGCGGTTTGCCATCCAGCCCGCGATGCGCCGGGTGACGATCGCCATGCCATCGTCGCGGCCGGTTGCGGCGTTGACGAGACGCGTCGCCTGCGGCGTCGACCAGCAGACGCTTCCGTCGCTGCGCACCGCGAGCAGATGGCGGCCGGCCGCGTCAAGTGCGACCCGTGCGCTCTGGGCCGAACGCGCGTTCGAGAGATGGACGCGAATGCGCGCCCTCAGCTCATCGATGTTGATCGGCTTGGTCAGATAGTCGACGCCGCCGGCCTCGAGCGCACGCACCACATGTTCGGTCTCGGTCAGCCCGGTCATGAACAGCACCGGCGTCTGGCCGACGGCGGCGTTGCCCTTGAGGCGTCGGCAGGTCTCGAAGCCATCGATCCCGGGCATGACGGCATCGAGCAGAATGACGTCGGGCGTGATGCGCTCGGCGATCGAAAGGGCGGCGCTGCCGGAGGTCGCGATCAGCACGGAAAAGCCGGATTGCTCCAGCGCTTCCGTCAAGAAACCGAGCGCCTCCGGGGAATCGTCGACGAGAAGCACGATGTCGCGGCGGTCGTTGGCCTCAGCCATGGGCGTCGTCTCCGTTGGCTGCGTTGTTCTTGAGGAAAGCGTCGTAGCCCGAGAGGTCGAAGGCCTGCACATAGGCGCGGGCGCGCTCGGCGAAGGGCTGGTGTTCGGGCTGCAGGGCAATTTCCGTCAGCTTGGCTTCGATGCCCCTGACATAGCCGATCTCTCCAAGGCGGATCAGCTCTTCTACGTGATAGGCGTCGGGGCGCGTCAACGGTTCGGCCGCCGGCGACGGGTGTGCTTGCTTCTCCTCTCCCTCGTGAACCCAGGTGAGGCCAAGGTGCACGGCGAGCTTGTCGGCGAGTTGCCCGACGGGGAAGGGCTTGGCGAGCGTGTCGTTGTGGCCGCGGAATGCTCCGGTCGCCGAGCCATCGCCGATATTGGCCGAAAGCATGATGATCGGCGCGATCTGCCCGCCCTGGCGCAGCCGCTCGACAAGCTCCCAGCCGCTCATGCCCGGCATCGAGATATCGATCAGGAAGAGGTCGGCGCCGAGGTCTTGAAGCAGCGCCAGGCAATCGGCTCCGGACGCGGCCGTCAGCACCGTGAAGTCCATCGGCCCGAGGATCTCGCGCATGAGGTCGCGATGGTCGGCATTGTCGTCGACGATGACGATGGTGCGGCGCGGGCCGAGATAGGAGGTGATGCGGCGCGGGGCTGCGGGAGGTAGCAGACGATCTACCGCCGACAGCATCAGCCGGACGCGGAAGGTGGTGCCTTGCCCAGGCGTGCTGGTGACTGCGATTTCGCCGCCGAGCGTCTGCGTCAGGAGCCGCGTGATCGTCAGGCCGAGGCCGAGGCCCGGCATACTACCGAGATGTTCGGCCTCGCCGCGCTGGAACGGATCGAAGATGCGCGGCAGATCCTTGTCGGCAATGCCGCGGCCGCTGTCTGCAATCGTGAAGGTCGCCACCTGGCTGCGATAGGCGACATCCAGGCGGATGCCGCCACGCTCGGTGAACTTCAATGCGTTGGATAGGAGATTGACGAGGATCTGCCGCAGGCGCTTTTCGTCGGTCTTCACATAGCGTGGCACGCCGCTAGCGCGCTCGTGCTCGAAGCTGATGCCCTTGGCCAATGCCTGCGGCCGAAACATTTCGACGATCTGGTCGAGGAAGTCATGAATGTTGATCTCATTGGAATAGACCTGCAGCTTGCCGGCCTCGATCTTCGAGATATCCAAGAGGCCGTCAATCAGGCCGGAAAGATGGTCGGCGCTGCGCTTGATCACCTTGATCGCGCCCTGACGCGCCGGGGGGATCGTCTCGTCGCGCTCCAGAACCTGGGCGTAGCCGAGCACGGCGTTGAGCGGCGTTCGAAGCTCATGGCTGAGGCCGACGACATAGCGGCTCTTGGCGCGGTTGGCTGCTTCCGCTGTTTCCTTTGCCTGCTGGAGCGCGGCGTCGGTCTTCTTGTGGGCGGCGATTTCCTTCAGAAGCAAGGTGTTCTGGCGCGAGGATTCTTCCTCGGCGACCACGCGGCTGTCATGGGCGAGCACGTAGAACCAGGAGACGATACCAGCGAGCACGGCAAAGACGAAGAAGACGATGGCGACGGTGCGTTCGACGACCGCAGCGATCTCGGGGGATGTGCCGGCCGTCTGGTGGGCGATCATCGCGAGGATGAGGCCGATGCCGGCGATCGACAGCACCGCAGAGATCGCGTAGCGGCCGAGCCGCGTCGCGAGTTTTTCCGTGACGGTGCGTGGAAGCAACGTGTTGGCGACGGTCGCGACCTGGGCGTTGAAGCGGGCCTTCGGCTTGCACATGTCGTGGCAGCGGCTGTCGAGCGAGCAGCAGAGCGAGCAGATCGGCGCTGCATAGGCGGGGCACCAGGCCATGTCCTCCGGCTCGAACGGATGCTCGCAGATCGAGCAGGTGATGTCCGTCCGGTTGGCCCAGCTCCTGCGCGGCTTGCGCGCGAGATAGAACTTGCCGTCGGTGCCCCAGGCAATCAGCGGCGAGGCGATGAAGGCGACGACCAGCGCGATGTATGGCGCGAGCGAGGCGGCAATCTCGCCGAAGGCGCCGAAATGCGCCGTCAGCGCCACGGTCGCCGAGATCGCCATCGCGCCGAGGCCGACAGGGTTGATGTCGTAGAGATGCGCGCGCTTGAACTCGATGCCGGGAGGCGACAGGCCGAGCGGCTTGTTGACGAAGAGGTCGGCCGAAATCGTGCAAAGCCAGGCCATGGCGATAATCGAGAAGACGCCGAGTGTTTCCTCAAGCAGCCGGTAGATGCCGAGCTCCATCAAAAGGAGCGCGATCGCTACGTTGAAGACCAGCCAGACGACGCGGCCCGGGTGGCTGTGGGTCAATCGTGAAAAGAAGTTCGACCAGGCGAGCGACCCGGCATAGGCGTTCATGACGTTGATCTTCAACTGCGACACGACGACGAAGGCGACCATCAGGAGAAGTGCTGCCGTATCGGAGGGGATCATGTAGCCGAAGGCGGTGTAGTACATCTGGGCCGGATCGGCGGCTTTGGTCGAAGGCACACCGGCAGAAAGCGCCAGCACCACCAGGAACGAGCCGGCGAGCAGTTTGGGCGCGCCGACGATCACCCAGCCGGAACCGGCGAGAAAGACGGCGATGCGGTGGTGCAGCTTGCGCTGTCCGTCCGGCGGCAGGAAGCGCAGGAAGTCGACCTGTTCGCCGATCTGCGCCATCAGCGCGAAGATGACGGCAGAGGCCGCACCGAATTCGACGAGGTCAAAAGGCGCGAAGGTACCCGGAGGACCCGAGGCGTGATGCATGCCCGCATAGGCGAGCCAGGCGCCGACCTTCTCCCAATCGGCAAAGGCGATGAAGACGAAGGGCAGGACGTTGAGCACGATCCAGAACGGCTGCGTGATCAACTGGAACTTGCTGATCAGCCGCACGCCATGGGTGACGAGCGGGATCACGACGACGGCGCTCAGGATGTAGCCGATCCAGAGCGGTATGCCGAGCGCCAGTTCGAGTGCGCCCGACATGATCGAGGCCTCGATCGCAAAGAGGATGAAGGTGAAGCTGGCATAAATCAGCGAGGTCACCGTCGAGCCGATATAGCCGAAACTGGCGCCGCGGGTGAGCAGATCGATGTCGACACCGTGGCGGATCGCATAGCGGCTGATCGGCAGGCCCACGGTCAGGATCATCAGGCTGGCGACGACGATCGCAACGATCGCATTGGTGGTGCCATAGGACATGGTGATGGCGCCACCGATCGCTTCCAGCGCCAGAAAGGAGATCGCGCCGATGGCGGTCTGGGAAATGCGTTCGGAAGAAAAGCGCCGGGCGCTCTTGGCGGTGAAGCGCAGCGCATAGTCTTCAAGCGTCTGGTTGGCGACCCAACGATTGTATTCCCGCCGGACGGGAATGATGCGCTGGCGTGCCGCCATGGGGGTCCTAACGTGCTGTCGCGGTAGTTTCTGCCTTTTTTCTTAGCACGGAAATTTTCTGCTTAAAATTGCTGCAATCGTAAAATGTGTCGGTAAAGCGGAAAATATGAGCGTGCCGAAATCGGATGCCCCATACTTTGAGAATGAGATCAGTTGCGGAGTGCAGCGGCCGTCAGTTGGGCCGGCAATAGATCGGATTGCTGATGGCCCGGCGGATCGTCTGTTTCGAGAGATCGTCCTCCGAGAGCGCCCAGGGCAAATTTTTGCCGTGGAGGGCCTCCCGGAATGTCTCGACGATCGCGCTCCGGTTGGCGGCCGCGGCGATTTCGGTCCGCAGGAACCGATCGGGCGAACCGGCATAGTGGGCGGTCCAGTCGTCAGCTTCGATGGTCTCTTCACCGACGATGCCGGAAGCGTCGAGCCACAGCAGCCGGTCGCCCTTGGCGCCGCGAACTAAGGCCTCTGCGGTCACTGGGCCAACCACGGTCGATCCCATCGGTTGGCCGTTGGCGATCAGTTCGAGATGCGGGCCGGTCGGGCTTTCCGTCACGTAGCCGTGGCCCGATCTCATCGTGGCGAGCACGGCGTCTTCGGAGAGTTCATCGAGCCAGAGCACCGTCGTCGGGCGGGCGAGCACCAGCGGTCCCTCCGGCATTAGCCGCGCGGGCTGGTGGAAATCGCTGCCGCCGATGGCGGAGATCCTCAGGCCTGAGGCGAGGCGCTGCTGGTAGCGCTCGAGCGACACCCAGTTCCAGGCGAGCCAATGGGATTGCCAGACCTCCATGCAGTCGATCTCAGGCAGTTCGTAGTCCCAGGGGATGGTCGGCTTGTCGTGGTTGACCGAGAGCAGGCCGCCGCGCTCATGCACCATGCTCGCGAGCGTGTGGGCATGTTCCGGCTTCGTCATGCGAAAATCGACCCAATCGTCGACGCCGAAGACATTGGCGTGGCCGACGGCGGTGGTGATTTCCATGGCGCGGATGAAAATGAGGTCGGCGGAGGAATGCGGATGGAAGTAGCGCCGCTGGGTGATGGTGTTGTGGTCGGCGACCGCAAGAAAATCGAGACCGGCCTGTTTGGCGGCGGCGTGCAGCAGTTCGGGCGAGCCAGCCGCATCCGAGTGGAAGGTGTGACAGTGCAGATCGCCGCGATACCATCCGGACTGTTTGCGAACGGGGAACGTTCTTTCCGGCTGCGGCACGATGGAGCGCGGGCTTCTGTCGAAATCGACCGTCACGCGAACCTCGGCGCCTTCTTCGGGGATCTTGTAGAGGCCGAGCATTACCTTCCACTGGCCGGGCGGCATCTCGCCGTGAATGTAGCCGGGCGTGGCGTCGTCGGTGGCGATGAAGAAACGGTCACGCGCGCCACCGCTCCAGCCGCGAAAACCTTGGCCGGTCGGATACTCGGTCGCCCGCGGATCAAGCGCGCCGAGATCGATGATGCATGCCTCTGACTTCGGATAGCTGAGCGTCGCGTCGATGCGCGTTACACCTTCGGGCACCTCGAAGGGCAGATAGAAATACGGATCGGCCGCCTGATGCTTACGGGTGATGCGCAGGGCAAATTCCTGCATGGCGGCCTCAGCGTTCGTCTGCCGCGGGAATGCGGGCGCTGCTGTCATCGAAGAGGGTGATGTGCCTGGCGTCGAAGGCGAGGTGGACTGAGGTTCCGACCTTGATCTCGTCGTCGGTGAAGATGCGCGCGGTGACGCGACCATTGTCGCCGCGCTCCAACGTGACGAGGCTCTCCGGCCCCATGTTCTCGTTGGCGAAGAGTTCGCCGGAAACCACGTTCAGGTCGCCTGCGGCCGCGATACGCAAATGTTCGGGGCGGACACCGAGGGTCATCCTGGCTGATTTCGCCGCCTTGGCGATGGCGTCGGTGAGCGCGATCGGTGCGAGCTTCAGGCCATCGGCGCGCAGGTGCAGGGCGCCATCGCCGATCGATGCTTCGACGGGGACGAGGTTCATCGGCGGATTGCCGACGAAGTTGGCGACGAAGGTCGTTGCCGGCCGGCGGTAGATCTCGATCGGCGGCGCGAACTGCACGATCCGGCCCTTGTCCATGACGGCGATGCGGGTTGCGAGCGCCATGGCTTCGGCCTGGTCGTGCGTGACATAGACGGCGGTCATGCCCATGTCGCGCTGCAGGTGGTTGAGGAAGCCGCGCGCTTCGAGCCGCAGCTTGGCATCGAGGTTCGAAAGCGGTTCGTCGAAAAGATAGACCTCGCTCGGATAGACGAGCGCACGTGCCAGCGACGTGCGCTGCTGCTGGCCGCCGGAGATCTGGCTCGGCAGCCGCTTCATCAGGTCGCCGATCTTGAGGACGTCGGCCACTTCCTTGGCGCGGGCGTGGCGCTTGGTCTCCTGCTCGCCGCGCACCTTCAAGGGATAGGCGATGTTGTCGGCGATGTTCATGTGCGGGTAGAGCGCATAGTCCTGGAACACCATGGAGATGCCTCGGTCCTTAGGATGCAGGTAGGTGACGTCGCGACCGCCGATCATCACCCGGCCAGAGGTTGGCGTTTCGAGACCCGCGATCATGCGCAGGCTCGTCGTCTTGCCGCAGCCCGACGGGCCGAGCAGGCAGATGAATTCGCCGTCGGCGATCTGGAAGCTGATGTCGGGCACGGCGACGAAGGCGCCGAAGGTCTTGGAAATGTTCTGGAATTCGACAGAGGCCATGACGGGTTTCCGATTACGACTTGATGCCACCAAAGAACCGGAAACCGAATTTCCAATTCACGAAGAGATAGAGGGCGATGACCGGCAGCGAATAGATCAGCGAATAGGCAGCCAGCAGCGTGACGATCGGCGTGCCGGCCTCCGAATAGAAGGAGTAGATCGCGACGGATGCCGGCATCAGCTTGTCGCTGCGCAACAGGATGAAGGGGATGAGGAAGCTGCCCCAGATGTTGACGAAGGCCCAGACGACGACCACGACGATGCCCGGCCGGATGACCGGCAGCGCCACATCGAAGAAGGCCTGGAGCGGAGAGGCGCCGGCGACCATCGCACTCTCCTCATAGGAGCGCGGGATGGCGTCGATGAAATCACGAAGAATGAACATCGCCGTCGGCAACAGCCCGCCGGCAAAGACGAGAATGACGGCAAGATGGGTGTCGATCAGGCCTGCCGCGGAGATGATGAGGAAAATCGGCACCATCGCCGCCGAGCCTGAAACGACCGACGAGAAGAGCAGCAGGATATAGGTGACGGCGCCTTTGCCCGGGATCGGTGAGCGCGAGAGGGCATAGGCCGCAAGCGTCGCCGCCGCGCCGACCAGCACCACGCCGCCCGCCGCCTGGATGAGACTGTTCAGCAGCGCCTGCATCGCGAAGGTGTTCTGGAAGACGGTGGCAAAATTAGAAAGCGTGAAGGGCGAGGGGATGGCAAGGCCGAGTTCGGCACGGGCATTGAAGGGCGCAAAGATGAACCAGACGAGCGGCAGTGCGAAGATCGTGCCGAGGAAGGTGGCGGCGGCGGCAAAGATCGCGCGCCGCACGAAGATATTCTGAGTCTTCTGCATCATTCCGCCTCCACCGGCTTCTTGTGGGCAAGGCGAAGATAGACGAGCGCGAAGGCGAGATTGATCAGCATGATGACCACGCCGACGGCAGCGCCCTTGCCGAACTCGAAATCCTTGAACGCGATGCGGTAGGTGTAGATCGACAGGATCTCGGTGCGATAGGACGGCCCGCCATGGGTGAGCAGGAACGGCGTGAAGACGTTGAAGGTCCACATAGTGATGAGGATCAGATCGGTGACGACATGGCCGCGGATCAGCGGCAGCGCAATGTCGCGCAGCTTCTGCCACGAGGTGGCGCCCGCGACATCAGCTGCCTGGAAATAACTCGGCGGGATCGACTGGAAGGCCGAGTTGAACAGCATCATCGAGAAGGCGGCGCCCCGCCAGGTGTTGAAGAACACGATCACCCAGAACGGTTGTTGCAGCAGCCAGTCGCCCGGAGGCAGGCCGAGGCCGCGCAGGATCATGTTGAGCGTGCCGTTGTCGTAATCGAGGAACGCGAACCAGGCAAAGCCGATCACCACCTCCGGCAGGATCCAGGCGGCGATGACCGCGGTCTGCAGGAAGGATTTGAGCGTCGGCGTGACCGTCTGGCTGAGCCAGGCGAGCAGCAGCCCGAGCAACGCCTGGCCGATCAGCGCCGAGAGCAGCACGAACTGGATCGTCAAGATCAGCGAAAAGCCGAACTGGCCGCGGGTAAAGAAGGTCGCCGGATTGAAGAGCGCGAAATAGTTCTGCAGGCCGACGAAATCGGGGTCGACGGCCGTGCGGCCGAGCAGTGTGCGGTTGGTGAAGGAAACGAAAATCACCCAGAAGAAGGGAACGATGACGAAGACCCCGACGAGGGCCGTGGCCGGTGCCAGAAAAAGCGCGCCGGCGCGCGTCGAAAGCAGGGAGAATTTCTTCATGCGCGTTTCATGCCCATATCCTGGATCGGGAGCCCGGCCACGGATGGCAGCCGGGCGCTCTGTCGTTGGATCGAAGCGGGATGAGGGCACCGTTGCGGCCACATCCCGCATTGGCTTTAGAGCGTGCTGACGGTGTTTTCTTCACCGACGATGGCGATGACGGCCGCCTTGTACTGGGCCATCGCGTCCTCAGGCGAGAGCTCGCCGGAAACAACGCTTTCGGTCATGCGCTGGATCTCGGTCGAGACCTTGTTGTAATTGGCGTCGTTCGGACGGGCCGTGGTGATCGGCAGCAGCGTCGTTGCCGTTTCCGTCAGGAACGGCGAGTTCGGGATCGCCACGTCGTCGCGGATGCGGATGGCGGGCTGGATTTCCTGGAACGCGTCGAGCTGCTCCTTGCTGTTCATGAACGAGAGCAGCGCCCAGGATTCGGCAGGCGCGTCCGTATGCGGATTGATGACGAAGCCGGTGCCGCCGGACATCGTGACGAAATCCTGGCCGCGTAAGCCCTTTCCGGGTGCGGCGGCGGGCATCTTCTTCCAGGTCATGGTGTTGTCGCGATCGGCGACGGCGAATTCGGCGCCGGGCGCTGTGACCGAGCGATAGAACCAGTCGCCCTCGACGAGCATCGCCGTCTTGCCATCGCGGAAATTGGCGAAGGTGCGGTTGCGGCCGTCGGCAAGCAGCTGCGCGCGCTGGTCGCCGAGCTTGTCGTCGACATAGATGGTCTTGTAGAGCTTCAGCGTGTCGAGGATGCCCTGGCTCGAAACGATATATTTGCCGCTGTCGTCGGTGACCTGTTCGCCGGTGCCGAGCAGCGCCATCCAGTAGCCCTGCATCGTGGTCGCCTCGCCCATGGAGACGCCGGCGTTGAGCTGCAACGGGAAGCTGTCGGGGGCGGCCGCCTTGATCTTGCGGGCGGCGTCGAGCAACTCATCCCAGGACTTCGGCTGCCAGCTGTCGGCATCGAGCCCAGCCGATTTGAAGAGGTCCTTGCGCACGAAGATCATGCGGGCGTCGGTGCCGAGCGCGATGCCATAGGGCTTGCCCTGGTAGCTCATCAGCGCCTTGGTGCCGTCGGAGATATGCTGCCAGCCCTCCCACTTCGGAACGTCTGGGCCGGCCACTTCCTCGAGCGACTTCAGGAGATTGCCCTGGACGAAGCTCGGGATCAGGAAGCCGTCGAAGCCGGAGACATCAGGGCCGGCGCCGGTGGAGAAATCGAGCGCGAGCTGCTGCGTCAGCTGCTCGTCCTCGCCGCCGAACTGGGTGAGCTTGACGGTGACGTCCTTGCCTTCGGCCTTCATCTTCTCGGTAAAGGCCGGAATGACCTTCTTTTCGATCCACTCGGCCATGCCGCTGTTTACGCCGCCGATGATGCAGCGGCAGGTGATGTTGAGTTCGGTGGCGCTCACTGGTGCTGCAAAGGCGATGGCCGCGGCTGCGCCGAGCAATAGGGAATGAAACCTGGTACGCATGTTTTCTCCTCCCGGTCGATCCACTCAAGGACCTATGTGTCTGGCTGCGACAGTCCGTCCCTCCTCCAGGTCCGGCGTCTCGACGACGGTCAAGAATGAACACGCTTTCATCTTTGTCAACATGGATCATGTGTTCCGTTGGTAAAAATCGGCGGAATACCTATTCCGCTTGACGAAATAGTCGCGTTGCTCTCTTTTGTGAATGAACACGTTTTCATTTTGTGACGGATAGATGAACGAGCGCGCCGACAAGAAAGCTGCCCGAGCCACCGCAGACCAGGTGGCGCGCGAGGCCAATGTTTCCCGTGTGGCGGTCTCGCGGGCCTTCAATCCGAATGCGTCGCTGAAGCCGGAAAAGCGCGACCGCATCCTGCAGGTGGCGCGGGAGCTGAACTACACGCCCGACATGGCGGCACGCTCGCTGGTGACCGGTCGCTCGCATCTCGTCGGCATGATCGTGCCCGACGTTTGCAGCCCCTGGGAGAGCCAGGAGATCGACGCGTTGACGACGGCGCTGCAGGCGGAGGGCTTCGCGACGCTGCTCTTCAAGGCCAAGGCTGATTTCAGCATGGATCCGCGCCTGCTCACCTACATGCGCGGCTTCAATCCGGATTCCGTGATCGCCTTTACCGAGAACATCCTGCCCGATGTGCTCTGCGGCTTTCTCGACCGCGCGGTGCCGATCTACGTGATCTACGACGACGTGAAGCAGTTTGCAGGCGCCGCATCCGGTACGCTCTATGACCGCCTGCTCGTCCGGCAGAAAAACGGCATCGAGCAGGCGGTGGCCCTGCTTCAGGGCTATGGCGCGCGCCGCATCGCCTATCTCGGCGGCAAGGCGCAGTCGCTCGCCAATGCCGAGCGCGAGCGCACACTGAAGGAGACGCTCGCGGAGCGCGGCATGGATGCGCCGATCGTGCTTGCCGGCGATTACACCTACGACACCGCCTACCAGGCGACGCTCGATCTGTTCCGCATCGGCGAAGGTGCCGATGCGATCTTTGCGGCCAATGACGTCGGCGCCTTCGGCGCGATCGACGCGCTGCGCCACGAGCTCGGGCTTTCGGTGCCTGAGGACGTCAAGGTCGTCGGTTTCGACGACATCCCGCAGGCGCACTGGAAGAGCTACAACCTCACCACCGTGCGCATCGACCTCGAAGAGCGCGTGCGTGCGCTCGTCCGCCTCATCCTGATGCGGCTTCGTGCGCCCGATGCCGAGCCGTTTACCGAGACACTCAACACCCGCCTGATCGTGCGGGGCACCGTCGGCTGAAGGTAGCGAACATGACCGAAAAACGCATCCACGTCGTCTTCAAGACCCATCTCGACATCGGCTTTACCGATCACGCCGAGAAGATCCGAAAGCAGTATCACGAGCGCTTCATCCCGCAGGCGATCGAGACCGGCGCGCACTTCTACAACGAGAACCCGCACGAGCCGCTGTTCGTCTGGACGACGGGCGCCTGGCTGATCTGGGATCACCTGAATTCTCGCTCGAAGGAAGAGGTCGCCCGCCTTGAGCAGGCGATCGAGCGCGGCCTGATCCGCTGGCACGCGCTGCCCTTCACCACCCATACGGAGCTGATGTCGCCGGATCTTTTCAAGGCGGGGCTTTCCTATGCGCAGGAGCTGGACCATCGCTTCGGTCTGAAGACGATCGCCGCCAAGATGACCGATGTGCCCGGCCATACGCTCGGCATGGTGCCGCTGCTGGCCGAAGCCGGCGTGCGCTTCCTGCATATCGGCGTGAACTCCGCTTCGCCGCCGCCGGAAATCCCGGATATTTTTCGCTGGCGAGCGGCGGGCGGCGAGGAAATCGTCGTCATGTACCAGCGCTCCTATGGCGAGACCTATTTCCCCGAGGGTCTCTCCGACGGCCTGAGCTTCGCGCATACCAGCGACAACATCGGCCCGCAGAGCGTGTCGCAGACGGCCGAAGCCTATCGCGAGATCCTGAAACACGAGCCAGGTGCCGCCGTGCGCGCGGCGACACTGGAGGACTACGGCAAGCTTATTTGGGAGGCGCGCGAGCGTTTCCCGGTGGTGGAAAAGGAACTCGGCGACAGCTGGATCCACGGCAGCGGCACCGATCCGGAAAAGATCGCCCGCTATCTGGCGCTGCAGCGGCTTTACGACCAATTTGCCGGCGAGCGGATGACCACAAGCCGCCAGGCCTTCGGCCGCAAGCTGGCGCTGGTCGCCGAACACACCTGCGGCGTCGACATCAAATCCTTCCTGCGCGACGAGAAGGCCTGGGCACGCCCCGCCTTCGAGGCGGCGCGAAAGACTGATCCTCGCTTCCACTATACCGAAGCGTCCTGGGCGGAGCAGCGGGCCTATCTCGACCAGGCGGTTGCAGAGCTGGACGGCGAGGATGCGGTCCGCGCCGAGGCGGCCCTTGCCGAGATTGCCGTTCCATCACGGCCCGAGGCGACCGAGGCTGCTACGCGGCTCGATGTCGGCGGCTGGATCATCGAGCTTGATCCGGTAACCGGCGACGTTTCCGCGCTGACTGCGCCCGACGGTCGGACGGTCCGTGGCGCCAACGGTTCGCTGATCGCCTATCGCTACGAAAGCTATGACGCCGGCGACGTTCGCCGCCACATGGATACGTACCTTACACATTGGATGGATTGGGCGGTGCTCGACCACGACAAGCCCGGGCTTGCGAAGGTTGCGGAAGCGCGCTCGCAGGCCTACGCGCCCAAGCTCTACGGCACGACCGCAACATCCGTCCTTGCAGTCATGCCGGCAGAAGCGGTGGAGCAATTGGGCGCGCCTGCCGAAATCGCCATCGAATTTTCCGCCGGCAAGGACGGGCTCGATATCCGGCTGTCCCTCTATGGCAAGAACGCCAACCGTATGCCGGAAGCGAGTTTTCTGTCGTTCACGCCCGAGGGACGTTCCGCCTGGGATGTGTGCAAGATGGGGCACTGGCACGCCACCGACAATTTCGCCCGCGCGGGCGGTGCACAGCTGCAGGCGGTCACGGCGGTGAGGGGGCGCTCGGAACCGGGCGTCGAGCTGATGGTCGAAAACCTCGACACGCCGCTGGTGGCGCCGCAGTCCTGGCCGTTCATGGCCTTCTGCAAGGACCTGCCTGACTATTCCGCCGGTGTCCGCTTCAACATCCACAACAACAAATGGGGCACCAACTTCCCCATGTGGTGGGGCGGTGATTTCACCACGCGCTTCAAGCTTAGCTTCAGCGGTCGGTGATCGTCAGCGGCTGCGGAGCGACGGAAGGCTCGTCCTCGTTCGGGTGGGCTGAGCCGGTCTCCCGGTGAAGACACCAGATGTCGACCGGAAGGCGACGACCTGGCAGCACGACCGCCTCGTGCGATATCCATGCGGCTTCAGGTGCTGGAGCTTGAAGCCGGCACATCAACGAGGCGGAGACGACAAGCGGCACCTGCAGCGTCTTGGTCATGGATTCCAGGCGCTGGGCCACGTTGACGGCGTCGCCGATGACGGTGAACTCGCTGTGGCAGCCGCTGTCGAGAACGCCGCCGACGACCGTGCCATAGTGCAGGCCGATGCCGGCATCGAGGGCCGGGTGGTTGTTGCGCGCGTTGTGGTTCTTCCAGTCCGTGAGGATGTCGACGAGATCGAGCGCGCAGGCAAGTGCCCTGTCGGCGTCGTCTTCCTTCGGTCTCGGCTGGCCGAAGACCGCCATCACCCCATCGCCGATGAACTTGTCGACGGTGCCGCCGTGTTCGAAGATCGTCTGCGAGACGAGTTGGCGATATTCGGCGAGCACGAAGGCGAGCTCAGGCGCCGGTGCCGCCTCGGCAAAACGGGTGAAATCACGAAGGTCCACGAACATGATCGCGGCGCTGCGTCGCTCCAGCCCGAGCACATCGCCTTTCTCCTGCAGGGCGGAAACGACTAGCGGCGAGAAGAAGCGCGAGAGATTTTGTCGCCGCTGGTCGGCCTTCAAGGCTTCCTTGCGCGTCCGGTCGTGGTCGCGCGCAAGAAGATAGATGGCAAAGGCGGTGAAGCCGAAGCTCACGGTCAGGCCGAGATCCTGATTGAAGAATGCCCCGAGCAGCGAAAGCGGTCCGGAGGCATCATGCCTTGCAGCCGTCATCGCCAGCATCGTCACCCAGGCTATGAGCACGATGGCGGAAAAGAGGAGGACCAGGCGTCGCTCCAGCTTGAGTCCGACATGGACGAGCAGGATGAAGGCGACGACGAGGCTGGTCGTCGTCAGATTGTGGTTCGCTGTCACCGGGCCGGCCAGAATATGGGCGTAGAGCAGCAGCGCGACCAAGAGCGCATCGAGAACGACGAAGAGGGTCGTCAGCCAGGAGCGGCCGGGCAGATAGCGCGCCGTTGCCACCGACGCCACGCTGATGGCGAGATAGCTGACGACAACGACCGCGTGCATGCGTTCCGCGCCCGCGTTGCCGCCGAGCAGCAGACTTGCCAGCAGGATTGCGAAAGCAACGAAGCGCAGGGTGAGCGAACGCTTCTCCCGGGCCGTATCCCAATGCGGATGAAGTGAGGACGTCATGTCTTTCGGCATTCCCCCTGCGTCGACGGCCGGCGATAGCCGCTCTGCTACCAGTCGATTCGCGTCGAATATGTGGCGCGGCCGCAAGCCCGCTGACCTGCGGCCAGATTAGGTTCTAGGGCTTCCAACGATGGGAAGGTCAAGAAAGGTACCATCGCTGCGCTGCAGCCGCCCGCGACCAGGTTATCAATCGCGTTCCTCTTTGCCCCCGGCGCCTACGTAGAATGACGTATGTGCAGTGCAGCGTGGCTGTCCGATGATCCCCTTAAGCAGCGGCCAGAAGCACCGAAAGGCCAGTTGCTCCAGAACGAGAGGGGTTCCATCAGATGACTATCAAGACAAGCGTGACCGGCGCATTCCTGGCCGCCATCCTGTCGACGACGGCTTTCGGCGGCGCTTTCGCCGCTGACGACACGATCAAGGTCGGCATCCTGCATTCGCTTTCCGGCACCATGGCGATCTCCGAGACGACGCTGAAGGACGCCATGCTGATGCTGATCGACGAGCAGAACAAGAAGGGCGGCCTGCTCGGCAAGAAGCTCGAGGCCGTCGTCGTCGATCCCGCGTCCGACTGGCCGCTCTTTGCTGAAAAGGCGCGCGAACTGGTTTCGGTCGACAAAGTCTCGGCGGTCTTCGGCTGCTGGACCTCGGTATCGCGCAAGTCGGTTCTGCCGGTGTTCGAGGAGTTGAACTCGATCCTTTTCTATCCCGTCCAGTATGAGGGCGAGGAAAGCCAGCGCAACGTCTTCTACACCGGGGCGGCGCCGAACCAGCAGGCGATCCCGGCCGTCGACTATCTGATGGAAAACGAGAGCGTCGAGCGTTGGGTGCTCGCGGGCACCGACTATGTCTATCCGCGCACGACCAACAAGATCCTCGAAGCTTATCTGATCTCCAAGGGCGTGAAGCCCGAGGACATCATGATCAACTACACGCCCTTCGGTCATTCCGATTGGCAGACCATCGTTTCTGACATCAAGAAGTTCGGCTCGGCCGGCAAGAAGACCGCCGTGGTCTCGACCATCAATGGCGACGCCAACGTGCCGTTCTACAAGGAACTGGCGAACCAGGGCGTCAAGGCGGAGGATATTCCGGTCGTCGCCTTCTCGGTCGGCGAAGAGGAACTCGCCGGGCTCGATACCACGCCGCTCGTGGGGCATCTGGCGGCCTGGAACTATTTCCAGTCGGTCGACACACCCGCCAATGCCGAGTTCATCAAGACCTGGAAGGCCTATACCAAGAACGACAAGCGCGTGACCAACGATCCGATGGAAGCGCATTACATCGGCTTCAACATGTGGCTGAAGGCGGTCGAAAAGGCCGGCACGACCGATACGGACGCCGTTCTCGACGCGATGATCGGCGTCTCCGTCCCCAATCTTTCGGGCGGCTACTCGACGATGATGCCGAACCACCACATTACCAAGCCGGTGCTGATCGGCGAGATCCAGGGCGACGGCCAGTTCGAGACCGTCTGGGAAACACCCGGCCTCGTCGTCGGCGACGAATGGTCCGATTATCTGCCGGACTCCAAGGACCTGATCTCCGATTGGCGCGCGCCGATGTCCTGCGGCAACTTCAACGTCGCCACCGGCAAGTGCGGCGGCAAGGGTTCCTGATTTCATCACCTAGTCATAGACCGGGCGGCTTGCCGCCCGGACAGTGATTGCATGACGAAAACTTGAGGCAAGCATGCCCTTCGTTCGGCGGCGCGCACGAGCGAAGGGAGCTTGCTTGGGCTATGACGGGTTTGTGCATGCGCCGCATGACCGACCCGGATGAGGGGGCCATGTACCGAATTCTGCAGATCCTGTTCGTTGCGCTGTGTCTGGTGATATCGGCCCATGTGGTCGGTTCTCGCGCAGCCGAAGACCTCGGCCCGCTGATCGATCAGCTGGGCAGCGCTAAGCTTTCCGAAATGGACGACCACATAACGGCGCTGGCCAAGACCGGCGACGCGAAGGTCATTCCGGTGCTTGAGGCGCTGGGCGAGGGGGAACTTTATCAGCGCAAGTCCGACGGCAAGGTCTTTCTGGTCAAGGCGCAGGGCGCAGACCTGCTGCTCGTCGATCCCGTGACCGGGGCTGACGCCGGAGCGGCACCGAAGGCGGCGATGCAGAAGGTCAAGGTCAACAATGCGGTGCGTCGCGCGGTTCGCAGCGCGCTCGGAGGTCTCACGCTCTTCAGCGACGATACCAGTGCGCGCATAAAGGCGGCGCAATCCATGCTGCAGACGCCGAATGCCGATGCGCTCGAGGCGATCGAAACGGCGATCGCGGCCGAGAAAGACGGGACCGTGCGCAAGGTTCTCGATGAGGCCCGCGCGGTGACGCTGCTCGTCTCGGATCGCCCGGACGATCAGAAGCGTCAGGCGATCGCG
This sequence comes from Ensifer sp. ENS06, assembly GCF_014852205.1. NCBI lineage: Bacteria > Pseudomonadati > Pseudomonadota > Alphaproteobacteria > Hyphomicrobiales > Rhizobiaceae > Ensifer > Ensifer sp. ENS06. Next base: position 606,771 of record NZ_JACVBC010000003.1, read on the forward strand.
CTGCTTGCCGAAGGTAACGGGCGAAACGGCCTTGCCGTTCTGACCTCCGCTCTGGCCACAGCCGATGCTTCCCTTAAACCCGATATCGAGGCGGCGATCGCCCGGATCGAGCAGACCCAGGCCTTCTGGAGCGCCGGCCAGAACATTTGGTACGGCCTGTCGCTCGGCTCGGTCCTCTTGCTGGCGGCGATCGGCCTTGCCATCACCTTCGGCGTCATGGGCATCATCAACATGGCCCATGGCGAGATGGTCATGCTCGGCGCCTACACGACCTTCCTGGTGCAGGAGGTGGTGCGCAATTCCTATCCTGACCTCTTCGACTGGTCGCTGGCGATCGCGCTGCCGCTCGCCTTTCTCGTGACCGGCGCGGTTGGCCTTGCAATCGAGCGCGGCGTCATCCGCTTTCTCTACGGGCGACCGCTCGAAACGCTGCTTGCCACCTGGGGCATCTCGCTGATCCTGCAGCAGGCGGTGCGCTCGATCTTTGGGCCGACCAATCGAGAGGTCGGCAATCCCTCGTGGATGTCCGGCGCCTTCGAGTTTGGCGGGCTGACCATCACCTGGAACCGCCTGTGGATCATCGTTTTCGCGCTGGCGGTATTTGCGGCGCTGCTGTTCCTGCTCAAGAGGACGTCGATGGGCCTTAAGATGCGGGCCGTAACCCAGAACCGGCGCATGGCGTCGTCGATGGGCATCCGCACCCCCTGGGTGGACGCGCTCACCTTCGCGCTCGGCTCCGGCATCGCCGGCATGGCGGGCGTGGCGCTCTCGCAGATCGACAACGTCTCGCCCAATCTCGGCCAGGGCTACATCATCGACAGCTTCATGGTCGTCGTCTTCGGCGGCGTCGGCAATCTCTGGGGCACGCTCGTCGGCGCCTTCTCGCTCGGCATCCTCAACAAGTTCCTGGAACCCTATGCCGGCGCGGTGCTCGGCAAAATCCTCGTGCTGGTGCTGATCATCCTCTTCATCCAGAAGAAACCGCGCGGCCTCTTCGCGCTCAAGGGAAGGGCGGTGGAAGCATGATCACGTCATTTCTGATGCGGTCGTTCGACCGCAGCATCCTGATCGCCGTTGCGATCCTTGTCGGCCTCGCCATGCTTGTCCCGGCGCTCAACCTTTTGACCGCGCCCGATCATCCACTGCACGTGCCGACCTATCTTGTGTCGCTGTTCGGCAAGTATCTGACCTATGCGCTGCTGGCGCTGGCGCTCGATCTCGTCTGGGGTTTCTGCGGCATCCTTTCTCTCGGGCATGCGGCTTTCTTCGCGCTCGGCGGTTACGCCATGGGCATGTACCTGATGCGCCAGATCGGGGCGCGCGGCTCCTATGGTAACCCGCTGCTGCCGGATTTCATGGTGTTCCTCAACTGGAAGGAGCTGCCGTGGTTCTGGCATGGCTTCGACATGTTCTGGTTTGCCGCGCTCATGGTGGTACTTGTCCCGGGGCTGCTCGCCTTCGTCTTCGGCTGGTTCGCCTTCCGCTCGCGGGTCAACGGCGTCTATCTCTCGATCATCACTCAGGCGATGACCTACGCGCTGCTGCTTGCGTTCTTCCGCAACGACATGGGCTTCGGCGGCAACAACGGCCTCACCGACTTCAAGGACATCCTCGGCTTCAACATCCAGGCTAACGGCACGCGCGCCGCCTTGTTCGCTGCCTCGGCGCTGATGCTGGCGCTCTGCCTGATCCTGACGTCGGCGATCGTGCGTTCCAAGTACGGCAAGGTGCTCGTGGCAGTCCGCGACGCGGAAAGCCGGACGCGCTTCCTCGGCTACCGGGTCGAGCACATCAAGCTCTTTGCCTTCACCCTATCGGCGATGATGGCCGGCATTGCCGGCGCACTCTATGTGCCCCAGGTCGGCATCATCAATCCCGGCGAGTTCGAGCCCGGCAATTCGATCGAAGTGGTGATCTGGACGGCGGTCGGCGGGCGCGGCACGCTGATCGGCCCGATCGTCGGCGCCATTCTCGTCAATGGCGGCAAGAGCATCTTCACGGCAGCGTTCCCGGAATTCTGGCTCTTTGCGCTCGGCGGCCTCTTCGTGCTCGTCACCCTGTTCCTGCCGAAGGGCGTCGTCGGAACGGCTGGCGCGTACTTCGCCCGCCGGCGTGCGGAGCGTCAGACGCGGGCGGCTGAAACACCGGACAATCTGGCCGTTGAACCCATGGCGGCGGAGTAACGACATGAACCAGACAATCGGGCAGACCAAGCCGACCAGCCTTCTCTATCTCGACGGCGTCTCCGTCTCCTTCGACGGCTTCAAGGCGTTGAATGCGCTCTCCTTCGTCATCGAACCCGGCGAGCTACGAGCGATCATCGGCCCGAACGGCGCTGGCAAGACGACGATGATGGACATCATCACCGGCAAGACGCGGCCGGACGAAGGGCAGGTGTTCTTCAAGGGCGAGATCGACCTGTCGAAAAAGGACGAGGCGGAGATCGCTTCGCTCGGCATCGGCCGCAAATTCCAGAAGCCGACGGTGTTTGAAAGCCACACGGTCTGGGACAATCTCGAGCTGGCGCTCAACCGCAAGCGCGGCGTGTTTCCGACACTCTTTTACCGACTGACGGCAGAGGACAAGGCTCGGATCGAGGAGATCCTTGCGACCATCCGCATGTCGTCGCGCAGCAGCGATCTCGCCGCCAACCTTTCGCACGGGCAGAAGCAATGGCTGGAGATCGGCATGCTGCTTGCCCAGGAGCCGGAACTGCTGCTGGTCGACGAACCGGTCGCCGGCATGACCGACGCGGAAACTGCCGAGACAGCCATCCTGCTGAAGGAGATCGCCAAGACCCGATCGGTCGTGGTTGTCGAGCACGACATGGGCTTCATCCGTGAACTCGGCGTCAAGGTCACCTGCCTTGCCGAAGGAGCGGTGCTGGCGGAAGGCTCGATCGACTTTGTCAGCAGCGATCCGAAGGTGATCGAGAACTACCTTGGCCGGTGATGACCCACACCGAAAATCCAAAAGGAGGGCGCGCCATGCTCAGCGTCGAAAACGTCAATCTTCACTACGGCGCCGCGCAGGCGCTGCGAAACGTGTCGATCACGGCCGAGATGGGCAAGATAACCTGCGTGCTCGGGCGCAATGGCGTCGGCAAGTCGAGCCTGCTTCGGGCGATCACCGGTCAGCATCCGGTCAGCGCCGGCGCGATCGACTTCAACGGCGCAGCACTCGCCGGCATGGCGCCCTATCGGCGGGCAAAAGAAGGCATCGGCTACGTCCCCCAGGGGCGTGAAATCTTCCCGCTGCTGACGGTCAAGGAGAACCTGGAGACCGGCTATGCGCCCCTGAAGCGCGGCGACCGCTCGATACCCGAGGACGTCTTCAACCTCTTTCCGGTGTTGCGCTCGATGCTTGGTCGCCGTGGCGGCGACCTCTCTGGCGGGCAGCAACAGCAACTGGCGATCGGCCGCGCACTGGTGACGCGACCGAAGATCCTTGTGCTCGACGAGCCAACAGAGGGCATCCAGCCCTCGATCATCAAGGATATCGGCCGGGCTATCCGCTATCTCAGGGATTCGACCGGCATGGCGATCCTCTTGGTCGAGCAGTATCTCGATTTCTGCCGCGAACTCGCCGACCACGTCTACATCCTCGATCGGGGCGCTGTGGTCCACGAGGGCGCAGCCGAAACACTGGACACATCAGAGGCGCGCCGCCATCTGACGGTGTGATCGCATCCTGAACAGTTACACCTGCGGTGCTCCGGCGTCGGGTTTCGCGGCGTCCGAGGCAAGCGACTGCTGGCTCTTGAGGCAAAACCACCTTCTCAAGGGAGCGGAAATTCTCCCCCCTGCCATAAAAGCGCCTTCTAAAATCACTAAATCTATGCAGTAACTGACGTATTTTATTGAGAATGGTGCAGTTTGGGTGTAGGACATCCTAAGCGAAAGAGTGCGGCCGTCACAACCCGTTACCCCCGGTAAATGCCGCGGGAAGGGGCGTTGTGGCGGCTTTCCTTGTTCAGGAAAGTGAAGTGACATGTTGACCAAAAAAGGAAAATACGGGCTCAAGGCCCTTGTCGACCTGGCTCAACTGGAGCCCGGAGAGACCGCCTTCATCACCGAGATCGCCACGCGGAACAATATTCCGAAAAAGTTCCTGGACGCGATCCTGCTCGAACTGCGCAATGCCGGCATCCTGCGCTCGAAGAAGGGCCCGGGCGGCGGCTATTCGCTCTCCAGGCCAGCCTCCGACATCCGCATCGGCCAGGTCATCCGCACGCTCGACGGTCCCCTGGCACCGATCCGCTGCGCCAGCCGCACCGCGTTCGAGGCCTGCGACGACTGTGCCGATCCGGTCAACTGTCATGTGCGCAAGTCGATGAGCAACGTACGCGACGCGATCGCCTCGATCCTCGACAACATGACGCTGGAGCAGTTCGCCGCCAACGACAACGCGACCGAGATCGTCGCCTTGAGGGACGCTGAGGCCGGCTGACCTCCGCGCATCCGTTCTTTACTGGGTGCCTGAGATCGCGAGACGCGGCGGGACAATCGCGGAACTGCAGCGTCACAGCTTTCTGATGATCGCGGCGGCTGCAGGCGGCGCTATGATTTCGAGCAGGCGCAGCAATCGCGCCTTGCCGACATGGATGCGGGTTGCGCCCGGCTCGAGCGCACGCAGGATTTCCTTCGCCGCATAGGCCGCGCTGACCTTGTCCTTTCCCCGCCCTGATGTCATCGGGGTATCGACGAGCGGCAGCAACACATCAACCACTTTGACTGCGCCTGCCTGGTGCTGGACGGAAAGTGCATCCGAAAACATGCGCAGCCCCGCCTTGGTGGCGCTGTAGACCGCCGCCGTCGTTTTCGGATAACGGGCGAGTGCTGAGCCGACATTGACGATGACGAAGGGGCGCCCGGGCGTCTTCGGCAGAAGCAGCCGCGACAACAGCATCGGCGCGACGAGATTGGTATCGACTTCGTCCGCGATTTGTCCGGCGTCGTAATGCGGGTCGTCGAACCGGACATTGTGCTGGATGGCCGCGTTGTTGATGAGACCGTCGATCGGATCGCCCGCCATCTTGGCTCCGCAGGCGATGGTTGCGGCCCGATCGCAGAGATCGAGCACCCGCGTTTCGATCCTCCGGTTTCGCAGCGTCAAGTCCTCCAGTCGCTCCCGGTCGCGGCCAAGTGCTAAGACATCGTGCCCCCTCGCGGCCAGTTGCAGTGCGATCTCCCTGCCGATTCCCGAGCTTGCCCCGGTGACGACGTAGTGTGCCATGTGATCTATTTCCCGTTGTTGCGCAGTCGAATCTGCAACGGGAGGACGGGGATGGCATTAACCGAAGTTAAGCGCGGAGAGGGCGCTGCGATTTCGCTGTTCGAGCGCATCGCCCGGCATCCGCTGGCGCAGGCGGAGCGCCTGGCCGAGGCGATGCAGGTGCGCAGCGTGAGGGCTGGCGAAACGGTCTTCCATCAGGATGAGCCGCATCCCTATGTCTATGTGATCGAGCGCGGCCTGGTGAAGCTCACCTATCTGCGTGCCAATGGCGAGGAGTGGATCAAGTCCTTCGCCATCGAAGGGCGGTTCTTTGCGAGCCTCTCGGCGCTGGTGCCCGCCGGGCGGGCGAGCTTTTCGGCAATTGCGGTCGAGGAGAGCCGCCTCGAGAGACTTCCGTTCGTGACGCTGCAGGCGCTGGCCGACACCGACCTTGGCTGGTCGCGGATGATCCGAAGTGCGCTGATGATGCTTGCTGAGCGCAAGGAGCGCCGTGAACGCCAGTTCCTGACGCTTGATCCCGAGGAGCGCTATCGCGCACTGCTCGTCGAGGAACCGGAGGTGGTCGCACGGGTGCCGCAGAAGGACCTCGCCGGCTATCTCGGCATCACCCCGGTCGGCCTCAGCCGCATCGCCAAGCGAGTGCGGGCGGAGGCCGACACCAGGCTTAACCCGGGTTAATGCGCGGCATCCGACAAGGAGCGATACCAGGCACCGTTGCAACAACGGAGGCGCGACTTGACCAAACAGAAAACGGCATCGGATTTCCTGCTCTTCCTCAGATCCTGGGCGGCGAGACCGCTGGAGGTCGCGGCGATCGCGCCTTCGAGCAGACGGCTGGCGGTCGCCATGACCACCGAGATCGGACCGCTCTCCGGCAATGTGCTCGAACTTGGGCCTGGCACCGGAGCCTTCACGCGAGCACTGCTTCGCAACGGCGTTTACGAGGACAATCTCATCCTGGTGGAGCGCAATCCGGCTTTCGCTATGCTGCTGCGGGAGCGGTTCCCGAGCGCGACGCTGATCGAGGGCGACGCCCGGCACCTGGCCCTGCCGGCGGCGAAGTCCGTCGGGGCGGCGATCAGCGGCCTGCCACTTCTGTCCATGCCGGCGCAGACTGTGCGGGCGATCCTCGCCTCGGTCTTTCATCACCTTGCCGAGGATGGAAGCCTGTTCCAGTTCACCTATGGACCGCGATGCCCGATCTCGCTCCAGGTTCTGGGCGAGCTTGGGCTCAAGGCCTCCTTTCGGCGCTGGGTGCCGCTCAACCTGCCGCCTGCCAGCGTCTATCGCATTTCCCGGAATAGTGCCTGAGCGCGATGGCCCCGTTTCCCGCCGGCGCGTGGGCGGCACCGGGTGGCAGGTAAGACTTTCTCGGGCTTCCGCCCAAGTCAAAATCCATTTGCTGTCATTGTCTATAGAATAAGTTCATTATTACGCCTCAACCAAGGAGAGGCGGATGAGCAACGTACACTTCCTCAGAGAACCGGCGCCGGTGAACGCCGAACATGACGAAAGGCGACGGGAGCTTTTTGCCCGTGCCGAGGCGCTGTCAATCGATCTTGCCCGTCGGGGCGCCGAACTCGACCGGGTGGGCGCGCCGCCGCGCGAGGAGATCGAGGCGCTCCGCCAGGCTGGTCTGTTGACGGCGTTGCATTCGCCGGAGATCGGTGGGGCCGGCTTGAGCTGGATCGACGGGCTGCGGCTGGTGCGCGTCGTCGCGCGCGGCGAAAGCTCGATCGGGCAATTGCTGGGCTACCACTACGTCAACAGCCAATACGTCTATTGGGCCGCCGCCGATCCCCGGCAAGCCTGGGTGCTGGGCGCCGAAACGGTCGAGCGGCAGCTCTACTGGGGTGCAGCTGTCAACCCGCGCGACCCCGGCCTGACGCTCGAGCGGCGCGGCGCGCACTACGTCTTGAACGGCCGCAAGACGTTTTCGACCGGCGCGCATGTCTCCGACCGCATCAACGTCAATGCCACGCTCGACGGCAAGATCGCCAATTTCGTCGTGCCCACCGACCGTCCCGGCTATATCGCGAACGACGACTGGGACAATATCGGCCAGCGCCTGTCGGACAGCGGCAGCGTCGAGTTCCGCGACTTTCCGGTTTATGGGCGAGACTTCATCCAGGCGCTTGCCGAACCCTTAGATCCGCCACCGGTGCAGGCGACCTTCAACACGCCGCTGATCCAGCTCGTCTTCGTCAATTTCTATCTCGGCACGGCGCAGGGGGCGCTGGCAGCAGCGCTCGACTACGTCCGCAGCACAACGCGTCCCTGGGTGACGTCCGGCGTCGAGCGTGCCGGCGACGACCCCTATATCCTTGAGGCGATCGGCGAGCTCCAGACGAACCTGAAGGCGTCGGTCGCGCTGGCTGATGCGGCTGCGGCAGCGGTCGAAGCGGCCTTGTCCGAGGGCAGCTCGGTAACGGCCGAGGCGCGGGGCGCGGCGGCGATCGAGGCCTATGCGGCCAAGGTGCATTCCACCCACGTGGCGCTCGACGTGACGGCAAGGGTGTTCGAATTGATGGGCGCGCGCGCCACGGCTGGGCACTATCGCTTCGACCGCTACTGGCGCAATGTCCGCACCCACACGCTGCATGACCCGGTCGCCTACAAGGCGCGCGAGGTCGGCGACTTTGCGCTCAACGGACGGATCCCGCCGATAAGCCTCTACAGCTGAACCTGACGCATAGGGTGACTGTGCGTAGAAAAACGCCGCCTGAACAAAGGTTCCGGCGGCGTTTCTTTGATGTCTTCGCTTAAGCGGAGGCCGCGATCGTCTGCCGCTGGCCGGCGAGGTCGCGATAGCCGGCGCCCGGATGCGGCGCTGCAAGTCTCGGACCGGCGCCGAAGAGCTTTTCGCGGAGCGTGCCTTCGCGGTAGCCGGTCTTGTAGACGCCGCGTCTTTGCAGTTCCGGCACCAGCAGGTCGACGGCGTCTTCGAAGGTCCCGGGCGTGATGGCATAGGCAAGGTTGAAGCCGTCGACATCGGTGTCCTCGACCCATTCCTGCAGGAGATCGGCGACCGTCGAGGGCGAGCCGACGAAGACGGGGCCGAAGCCGCCGATACCCACCCAGTCGGCCATTTCGCGCACGGTCCACACCCGGTCCGGGTCGATGGTCGTAAAGGTCTCGACGGCCGATTGCACCGCGTTGGTGTAACGGTGGCGAAGCGGCTCGTCCGGGGCGAACTGGCCGAAATCGATGCCTGTCCAGCCGGAGATCAGCGCCAGGGCACCCTCGTAGGACACGTGGCTGCGGTATTCGTCGAACTTCTTCTTCGCCTCCGCGTCGGTTTCGCCGAGGATCACCGTCTGCAGATTGAAGGCGAGGATTTCGCGTGGGTTGCGGCCGGCGCGCGCGGCTGCCTCGCGGACATTGGCGACATAGCGCTTCAATACGGTTTTGGATGGCGCGGCGACGAAGATGCATTCGGCGTGCGCCCCGGCAAAGTCCTTGCCGCGGCTCGAAGAGCCGGCCTGGTAGAGCACGGGCGTGCGCTGCGGCGACGGTTCGCTCAGGTGAATGCCGGGAACAGTGAAGTGGCGGCCGTGATGGTTGATCGGATGCACCTTTTCCGGATGGGTGAAGATACCGCTTGCCCGATCGCGCACGATGGCGCCGTCCTCCCAGCTTCCTTCCCAGAGCTTGTAGCAGACCTCCAGATATTCCTCGGCGAGATCATAGCGGTCGTCGTGGCGCGCCTGCTGCGCCTGGCCGATGTTGAGCGCGCCGCTGTTGAGGTAGGAGGTGACGATGTTCCAGCCGACACGCCCCCGGGTCAGATGGTCGAGCGTCGAGATGCGGCGGGCGAAGGTATAGGGATGCTCGAAGGAGAGCGACGCCGTCAGCCCGAAGCCGAGATGCTCGGTCTCGTAGGCCATGGTCGGCACCAGTTGCAGCGGGTCGTTGACCGGGACCTGGGCCGAATGCCGAAGGGCTGCATCCGCATTGCCGTTCAGCACGTCATAGACGCCCAGCACGTCGGCGATGAACAGGCCGTCGAACTTGCCGCGCTCGAGCGTTTTTGCCAGATGCACCCAGTAATCGAGATCCTTGTAGCGCCAGGACTGGTCGCGCGGATGGGTCCAGAGCCCCGGCGACTGGTGGCCGACGCAGTTCATGTCAAAGGCATTCAGCCGGATTTCGCGGCTCATGGGGCTCTCCTTCGGGCAAGGTTGGGCGTTGCCCAAAGCGCCGGTCACGCCTCGGGACGATCGCGCGCGGTCGATGGGCTCAGAGTGCGCCGTTCTTCGGCGGCTTGATGCCGTTCAGGTGGTAGTTGCCGACAACGTGATGCTTCCAGCGCACCGGGTCGTGCAGCGTGTGGGTGCGGGCGTTTCGCCAATGGCGGTCGAGGTTGAGGCCGATCTTCGTCGATGCGGTGCCGGCGAGTTCGAAGAGCGTGTTGCTCGCTTCCAAGGCGATTTCGGTCGTCAGGACCTTTGCCGCGGCAACGGCAAGCGTCGCTTCGATCACGCTTTCCTCGGTACCGTTGATCTGGGCGACGTCGACCTTTTTGCCGGCACGCTCCACCGTGGCCGTTGCCGCCTCCAGGCGGATGGCAAGCTGGCCGATGCGGGCGATCGTCAACGGATCGTCGGCCGCCCGTTCGGCGCCACTGTCCATCCAGGGGCGCGCATGATTGCGGACAAAGTCGAGGGTTTCGGCAAAGGCTGCCCGGGCAATGCCGAGATCGATGCCGGCATGGATGATCTGGCCGACGCTACCGATCGTCGTCGGCCTTTCGAAGCCGCGGTGATGGCGCACCACCGCATCGGCGGCCACATAGACGTTCTGCAGCACGGTCGTGCCGCTGCCGGTCGTGCGCTGGCCGAAGCCGTCCCAGTCGTCGATGATCTGCAAGCCCTCCGCGCCGCGCGGCACGAAGGCCATGGTCAGCTTGTCGTTCGGATCAAGGGCGAAGATGACGATCCATTCGGCAAACAGCACGCCGGTCGAATAATATTTGCGCCCGTTCAGACGGAAGCCGGGGCCGTCGGAGGAAAGCCGGGTCTCATAGTCGCCGACGGTTTTCGTGCCACGCTCCGAAAGGGCGTTGCCGAAACGGTCGCCGGCAAGCGCCCGGCCGAAGAAAAAGGCCTTTTGCTCCTCGGTGCCATCGGTGCGCAGCGCCTCGAGAATGTAGAAATGGTTCTGCGGGATCTGGCCGATCGAGGAATCCGCTTCCGAAAGGATGGCGGTGACTTCGGCAAGAACGGCATTGGAGACGTCTATGCCGTCATACTCCGGCGGCACGGTGATCGCCAGCAGGCCGGATTGGGCGAGCGCATCGAGCTCGTCGAAGGGCAGAATGCGATCCGTGTCCCGCTCGTTGGCACTCCCTGCAAATTCCGCCGCCAGCTCACGCGCGATCGACAGCGCTTCCTCTTCGCTTTCGATCCGGTGCGCCGGGGCTCTAGTTTTCTCGGAAAGCCGCGAGATCGTTCCCATGTGACTGCTCCCTGTCGATTGAGGTGCATATCAGTGAATTATCTGGCCTGATCGGGTAAGATAGTATATTCTATAGAAATTATCGATTTGAGTATTTCGTTTCGGCCTTGATGGCGACTTGGTGTTTACCTTCGGGTCGGGATGGGTAAGATCGATTCGGGGGAAGGCCAGGGAAGAGGACCCTGGTGACGGTCGGCGGCGTGTATGCTCACCGATTTCCCGCCAAAATTGACTGCGGCTCAGGGAACCATCGCCCGATTTGTGCATTTGCCTCATCGCCTGCAGTTTGACCCGTCGTGTGGCCCCAGAGTATCGGCCACCCGGCACGAACACAAACATATGCTGACAGAATTGGCCATTCGCGTTTCCCGGCCTTAACCACTGAAGGAGACACAAATGACGAATTTCCTGCCTGCTCTCCATGAAGGGCACGCCTCCATCACGCTGCAGAACCTGTTTCGTGATGCTCTGGAGGCCTATGATGACTGGGGCGCCAACATGCCCGAGCCCATCGTTGCGTTCGAAGGCAAGCGCATTCCCATCAGCGAGGTCTTCGACTGGATGAAACCTTGCAGCGACATCATGCCGGCAAACCTCATCGGCATCGTAACCGACCGACTGAACAAGCCGTGGAGCGGTGAAGGGCCGCTCGACGCCATGACCGTCTCGACGGCCGCGCGTGTCATGTCGGTGCTGACGCGGCGGCAGCTGCGCAGCTTCGGTCGCGGCTCGATCGAGATCTTCGCCGACCGCTTCAACCATCCGGTCCACGCCAGCGCGTGAGACCGGTGACCTCAGAGGAGCGCGCGTGCGCGCTCCTCGTTCCCGGCGGGTATCCGTCACGGATTTCCCCGCACCTTGCCGACCCCTTCCTTGAAGCATCGCCTTCCCGTAAACACGAGGGGAGAGCAAGCGGATGTTCGAGCGGACCGGGGGCGGCGTGAATTTTCGACAATTGGAAGTGCTGCGCACGCTGTTGGCGACCGGATCGACGATTGCGGCCGCCAAGACGATGGGGCTCAGCCAGTCCGGCGTCAGCCGGCTGTTGCAGCAGCTCGAGGAAGAGCTGTCGCTGACGCTTTTTGCCCGTGACAAGGGCCGGCTGATTGCGACGCCCGAGGCGATGAAGCTCGCCGAGGATGCGGAGCATATCTTGCTCGGCATCGACCGGTTCACCAATCTGGCGCAGGACCTGCGCAGCGGCGCAGTCGGCCCAGAGGTCGTGCGCATCGGCCTGCCGAACAGCATGTCCGAGACCTTCGCCCCGGCGATGCTCGCCGACTATGCCAAGGATTTTCCCGGCGTGCGCGTCGAAACCTTCTTCGACACGACCGTTGCGATCGCCCGCCTCGTCGAGCAGCGCATCATCGATTTCGGCTTCCTGCGTTATGAGGGGCAGCTGAGTGCCGGCCTCGAAATGCAGCCGGTCGCAACCGGCCTCAGCGTCTGCGTCATGGAAAAGGGGCACACGCTTTCGCAGCACGAAACCGTGACGCCGAAGGAACTGCGCGGCGTGCCCTTGATCCTGATCGGCCGCCGCCGGCCGACGCGGGTCATGCTCGACGAGATCTTCCGCAAGGCCGGCGTGCCGCAAAAGGTCAAGATCGAGACCCACAGCAACAGCTCGGCCTGCGCCTACGCGGCCTACGGCCTTGGGGTCGCGATCATCAGCAGCTTCTTTGCCAATCTGCACCGGCACCTACCGATCGAGATCCGTCCGTTTTCGCCGCACCTCACCCAGGATTTCGGCGTCGCGACGGCGGCTGGCGTACCGCTGTCGCTTGCAGCCCAAGCCATGATTGACTGCCTCAAAAGGCAGGTCGCCGCTTCGCAGCAGCCGTGAGACAATGGCCTCAAGGTTGCGGCCATTGGCAATGGGACGGGCGCGACACTACATTGCCGGCCGATACGAACATTAGAGCGGATAAGATCATGTTTCAGGCAGCCACCATCGACACAGGCGACAAGCGCGCTTTCTATGCGGAGTTGGCCCAGCAGCTCGAATCGCTGCTTCATGGCGAGCCGAACCTGATCGCCAACGCGGCCAATACGTCGGCGCTGATGTTCCAGACCATGCCGAGCCTCAATTGGGCGGGGTTTTATTTCCTCGAAACCGACGACGAACTCGTGCTGGGACCGTTCCAGGGCAAGCCTGCCTGTGTGCGCATCGCCGTCGGCCGCGGGGTCTGCGGAACGGCCGTCAAGGAAGACCGCTCGATCCTTGTGGAAGACGTCCATGCCTTTCCGGGGCACATCGCCTGCGATGCGGCCTCGCGCTCGGAACTCGTGGTTCCGGTGCGGCGTGACGGCCGGGTGATCGGCGTCATCGATCTCGACAGCCCGGAGCCTGCACGCTTCGACCGCGACGACCAGATCGGCATCGAAAAACTTGCGGCGATCTTCGCAGCGGCAATTGCATAGGGCCGCCGCCGTGGATGATCTGGCAAGGACTGACAGGCTTTTGCTTCGGGCCGCACCATGACGGATGCGGCTCAGCCTGTCGATGTCGAAACGCATGCGCGCGTGGCCCGCAAGATCGACATCGTCGTCATCGGCGCCGGGCAGGCGGGATTGTCTTCGGCCTATCACCTGGGCCGGCTCGGGCTGGCGCCTCACAGGCAATATGTCGTCATCGACCGGTCGCCGCAGCCGGGCGGGGCCTGGCAGTTTCGCTGGCCGTCGCTGACCTTGAATACGGTCAACGGTATTCACGATCTTCCCGGCATGAGATTTTCCGAAGCGGTCGATACCAGCAAGGGCGAGGTTCACGCGGCCGTCGCCGTGCCGCAGTATTACGGCGCCTATGAGAAGGCATTCGGTCTGCCGGTCCGCCGGCCGGTGGCCGTCAAGGTCGTGTGTGACCGGGGCGAGCGCTTCAGGGTCGAGACGGACGACGGGGCTTATGCTGCCCGCGGCATCATCAACGCGACCGGCACCTGGGAGGCCCCCTATATCCCGCCCTATCCGGGAGCGGAGCGCTTCAAGGGGCACCAGCTGCACACGAAGGATTATCAGTCGGCAGCGCAATTCGCGGGGCAGCATGTGCTGGTCGTCGGCGGCGGCATCTCCGCCATCCAGCTGCTCGATGAATTATCGCAGGTGACATCGACCACGTGGGTAACGCGGGAGGAGCCGGCCTTCCGCGACGAACCGTTTACGCCAGAGGTTGGACGCGCCGCCGTAGCCATGGTCGAGGACCGGGTTCGCCGCGGCCTGCCGCCGGGCTCGGTCGTCTCGGTGACGGGCATTCCGGTGACACCTGCGATCATGGCCGCACGTGCACGCGGCGCGCTTGAGCGCCAGCCGATGTTTGCCGAAATGACCGAAAACGGCGTGCGCTGGTCCGACGGGCGCGAACTGGCCGTCGACGTCATCCTCTGGAGCACCGGCTTCAGAAGCGCGCTCGATCACCTGGCGCCGCTGCAACTGCGCAATGCTGACGGCGGTATCCTGATGACCGGTCGGCTGGCGACTCAGGTGGCAAAAGACCCGCGCATCCATCTCGTCGGCTACGGGCCGTCGGCTTCCACCATCGGTGCGAACCGGGCAGGAGGCGCTGCCGCCCGCGAACTGGCCGATTTTCTTCATCTGACCTGAGGAAGCCGGCGCGATCGCGCCGGCTTCCTCGCCAGCGAGCAGCCGGGCAGCGCCCACCCGGTCGCGATGAAGTTGCATGCCCTTTTCATAGAGGTATGACATTTACTCATAATATTGCACGATTTTTTCCAATCGATCATAGTCCCTGCAACAAGAGAGCCGACGGGCAGGAGAATCGCGGTAACGCGTGCGGCCTGCCTCAGTACGGGGAACCCATGATCAAATTCATTCTCAATCGTCTCGTGATGGCGATACCGACGATCGTGATCGTCTCGGTTGCCGTCTTCACGCTTATCCGCCTCATTCCCGGTGATCCGGCAGCGCTGATGCTCGGCGATATGGCCGAACCGCAGCAGATTGCCGCGTTGCGCGCGGAGCTCGGTCTCGACCGCAGCATCCCGGAGCAATTCGTCATCTGGGCCGGCAACATCCTCTCCGGCGATTTCGGCACCTCGATCGTCACCGGCGAGCCGGTGCTGCATCTGGTCGTCAGCCGCTTCTTCGTCAGCGCCGAAATCGTCGTCATCGCCGTGCTTCTCGCGAGCCTGATCGCGGTTCCGGCCGGCGTCATCGCCGCCTGGCGGCAGAACAGCCTGACCGACCTGGCGCTTGTCGGTTCGGCGACCGTGCTTCTGTCGATCCCAACCTTCTGGCTCGGTCTTCTCTTGCTGCTCGCCTTCGGCCTGAAGCTCGGCTGGCTGCCGGTGCTTGGCTACGTGCCGATCTCGGAGAACTGGAAGGCCGGCCTTCTCTATCTGGTGCTGCCGGTCATGACGCTTGTCATCCACGAGATGGGCGTGATCATCCGCATGGCCCGCGCCTCTACGCTCGAAGTGCTGCGGCTCGATTACATCACCCATGCCCGTGCCAAGGGGCTTTCGGAAAGTGCCGTTCTCTGGCGCCACGCCTTCAAGAACGCCTTCGGCCCGACCTGGACGATGATTGGCCTGATCCTCGGCAACCTGCTCGGCGGCATCGCCGTCATCGAGACGGTGTTCACCATTCCGGGTCTTGGCCGTCTAATGGTCGATGCGATCTTCCAGCGCGACTATCCGGTGATCCAGGGCTGCCTGCTGCTCGTCGCCTTCTCCTATGTCGTCGTCAATCTGGTGGTCGACCTCCTCTATCCTCTCTTCGATCCGCGGGTGGTGGCAGAATGAGAAAGCTCACTTTCAACGGCGCCATCGGCGGCGGCCTGATCGGCCTGCTGGTCATCACCGCCCTCATCGGCCTTTTCTGGACGCCTTATGATCCGATGGCGCTCGGCTTCACCGCGCGGCTTGCCGCACCCGGTGCAGCGCACTGGCTCGGCACCGACGAGTTCGGCCGCGATGTCGCCAGCCGCCTGATGGTCGGCGCCCGTGCCAGCGTCTGGATCGGCTTCCTGACCGTCACCTTCGCCGTCGTCTTCGGCACCTTCATCGGCATCGTCAGCGGCTATGCGCGCGGCTGGGTCGATGGCGTGATCATGGCGATCAACAACGCGCTCCTGGCCTTCCCCGGCATCCTGCTGGCGCTCGGCCTGCTCGCCGTCTTCGGCGCCAACCAGTACGGCATCATCTTCGCGCTCGGCATCGCCTATACGCCGTCAATGGCCCGCGTGGTGCGCGGAGCGGTGCTGTCGCTGCGCGAACGCGAGTTCATCGAGGCGTCGCGGGTGATGGGCAATGGCGAGATATATACGATGCTGCGCCATATCCTGCCGAACTGCGTCGCGCCGATCACGGTGCTTGCCACCTCGATGTTCGGCTGGGCGATCCTCTCGGAAAGCGCGCTTTCCTTCCTCGGTCTCGGCGTGCCGCCACCGGCACCCACCTGGGGAAACATGCTCGCCGCCGGCCGCCCCTTCATAGAACAGGCCGTCTGGCTCGGTTTCTTCCCTGGTCTCTGCATCGCTCTCACTTTGCTCGGCATCAACCTTCTGGGCGACGCGCTACGCGACCGTCTCGACCCCCGCATGCGAGGCCTGAAATGACCGGCAATCCTCTTCTCAGTGTCCAGCGCCTTTCGCTTGCCGTCACTCACTCCGGCAACCAGGTAGTGAAGAACGTCAGCTTTGACGTCGCGCCCGGCGAAATCGTCGGCATCGTCGGCGAAAGCGGCTCCGGCAAGA
The DNA here is from genome assembly GCF_014852205.1 of Ensifer sp. ENS06. NCBI lineage: Bacteria > Pseudomonadati > Pseudomonadota > Alphaproteobacteria > Hyphomicrobiales > Rhizobiaceae > Ensifer > Ensifer sp. ENS06. The sequence continues at coordinate 623,173 of NZ_JACVBC010000003.1, forward strand.
CACTGGCGACACGCGCGATCATCGGGCTCATTCCGCCGGCCGTCCGCCGTATCGGCGGCACGATCCTCTACCGGGGTAAGGATGTGCTCGGCATGAAGGACCGGGATCTCCGCCAGCTTCGCGGCGGGGAGGTCGGCGTCGTCTTCCAGGAGCCGATGACCTCGCTCAACCCGTCGATGACCATCGGCCGGCAGCTCGAGGAAGGGCTGATCCTGCACACAAAGATGTCGGTCGAGGAGCGCCGCACGGTGATCCTCTCGATGCTTGGTCGCGTCGGCATACGCGAGCCGGAGCGGGCGTTGACCGCCTATCCGCACGAGTTCTCCGGCGGCATGCGCCAGCGCATCATGCTCGCCTCGGTGATGCTGTTGAAGCCAGCCTTGCTGATCGCAGACGAGCCGACGACCGCGCTCGATGCCGTCGTCCAGCGCGACGTCATGGAGCTGATGGTCGAGTTGACCCAGGCCGAGGGCACTGCAGTGCTGCTCATCAGCCACGACCTGCCGATGGTCGCCCGCTACACCAACCGTTTCGTGGTGATGGAAAAGGGCGTCGTCGTCGAGCAGGGGCTGACCGAGGAGATCCTGCAAGCACCGCAGCATCCCTATACCCGCAAGCTGCTTTCGTCGCTGCCGTTCCGTGGTGCTGCGCGTGAGCTCGACATGACCCGCACGCCGATGGTTTCGGCGCGCAATATTGTCGTCGAGTATCCCGGCCGCAAGGGTCTCTTCCGCAGGCACGAGCCGAAGCGCGCGCTGCACGGCGTCAGCGTCGATATCCATGTCGGCGAGGTCGTGGCACTGGTCGGCGGTTCCGGCTCTGGCAAGACGACGCTCGGCCGCACCATCGCAGGCCTCGTCCAGCAGGCCGAAGGCGACATCCTGTTCCAGGGCCGCGAGCGCAGCGCCGACTGGCGCGATTATAGGCTGAACTGCCAGATGGTCTTCCAGGATCCCTATTCGTCGCTCGATCCGCGCATGACCATTCAGGCGCTCGTCGAGGAAGCGCTGCGGCTGGTGCCGGACCTCGATACGCCGGCCAAGCGTCGCCGTGCGCTCGAAACGCTTGAGGAAGTCGGGCTCAGCGCCGATTTCGCCAATCGCTATCCGCATGAGCTCTCGGGCGGCCAGCGCCAGCGTGTGGCTATCGCCCGCGCCATCGCACGGCGGCCAAAATTCCTGATCGCCGACGAGCCGGTGTCGGCGCTCGACGTAACCGTTCGCGCGCAGGTGCTGGAACTCTTCTCGAACCTGCAGAAGCGCTACGGCTTCTCGTGCCTGTTCATCAGCCACGACCTCGGCGTCGTCGAGCAGGTCGCCGACCGCGTCATCGTCATGCAGGACGGGCGCATCATCGAAGAAGGCGACCGCGACCGGATCTTCGATGCGCCGAAGGATGCCTATACCCGCAAGCTGCTTTCGGCGATCCCGGCGCTCGATCTCAACCAGACCGGTGGCGTCACCCTCAAATGGCGGCTGGAGGCCTGAGATGAGCACGGAAATCAAGACCGGTGCGATCGCGGCCGAACTCCACGCGATCGCCGACGCGGAGCCCTTCGTCACCCGCTTCCTCGTGCGCAATCTCCAGACCGGTGAAACCATCGGCCGTGGCGAGGGTGAGGAAACACCATCTGCCAGCACCCGCAAAACCTCGATCATGATGGCGGCGCTGAAGGCGGTGGCAGAAGGCCGGCTTCATCTTGACGAGCGCATCACCTACGAAGCACGGCTCGCCCAGGAAGTGGCGAGCGGCATGTTCCGCTACCTGACGCCTGGAATCGTCATTTCGCTGCGCGACGCGATCGTCGGCATGATGGTTCTGAGCGACAATGTCTGCACCAAGATGGTGTTCGAGCGGCTGACGCTTGAAGAGGTCGACGGCTATTGCAAGGCGCTCGGCATGGTGGGCACGCACCATCGCTTCCTCATTCCGCCGCTGGCGCTCAAACCCGATCATTCGCTGGCCGACGTCACGACGACGACGGCTGCCGACCAGGTGATGCTGCTGGAACTGATCCTCGCCGCCGAGCACGATGCCGCTGCTGCCGCCAGGCTTGGCATCACGGTCGAGCTCGCCGCCTTCGCTGTGCAGACGCTGAAGAACCAGGTTTTGCGCTATGGCATCCGCTCGCGGCTGCCCTTCGATACGGTCGCCGCCTGCAAGGGTGGTCGCGGCAAACGCGGCCGCATGGATGCCGGCGTCGTCTATCGCGACGGCAAGCCGCTCTATGCGATCGCCGCCTTCACCGACGGCGTACCCGCGCTGATGCCCGACGGCACGCCCGGCTACACCATCGCGCTCGAAACCATCGGCAAGCTGTCACAGGCCTGCTGGCGCGCCTTTTGAACCGACAACACCAACAATCAGAAAAGAGAGAGGAACCATGAAAACCATACTTCTTGCCGGAACCATGCTGATGAGCGCGATCGCGTTCGGCCATGCGCGTGACCTGACGGTCGCCCAGAGCTCGGACATCCGCAGCAACGAGCCCGGCGTCAACCGCGACGGCAACACCGACTCGGTGATCTTCCACATCGTCGAAGGTCTGGTCGGCTACGCCGAGAACGGCGAAGTGAAGCCGCTGCTCGCGAAAAGCTTCGAGGTTTCGCCCGATGGCCTGACCTATACGTTCAAGCTGCGAGACGACGTGAAGTTCCACAACGGTAAGGCGCTGACCGCGGAAGACGTGGTCTGGAACTGGAACCGCTACATGAAGCCGGAGACCAAGTGGACCTGCGCCGGCGACTTCGACGGCAGCAAGTCGATCAAGGTGACGAGCGTCGCCGCAGCCGACGCCTCCACCGTCACCATGAGTATCGAGAAGCCTTCGGCCGTCTTTCTCGGCCTGATGGCCCGGCCGGAATGCGGCTACACCGGCATCGTCTCCCAAGATTCCGTCGGCGCAGACGGCGCTTACACTGCGCCCATCGGCACCGGCCCGTTCAAGTGGGCGGAATGGAAGAAGGGCGAATATGTCCGGCTCGAAAAGAACGCCGACTACGTCTCACCCGCCAATGACGGCAAGCCCGATGGCATGGTCGGCTCGAAGCGGCCGCTCGTCGACGGCATCAAGTTCATGGTGATCCCGGACGCCTCGACCGTGAAGACCGGCCTGCTTTCGGGCGCGCTCGACACCGCCGAAGTCTCGGCCGATCTCATTGCCGAGTTCAAGGACAGCGACACGATGCAACTCATCGTCAAGCGCAACAACGGCAAGAACCTGCTTTACTTCCAGACCCGCGACAAGATCCTGAGCAACGTTGCGGTTCGCCGCGCGATGGCCGAAGCGCTCGACCTCGACCAGCTCGTCGCCGCTGTTTCCAACGGCACCGGCGAAGCCAACGCATCGATGGTCTCGGCCGACTCGATCTTCTACTCCGACGTCCAGAAGAAGAAGATCCCGATGGATCTCGAAAAAGCGAAGAAGAACCTGGCTGATGCCGGCTACAACGGCGAGCCGATCACCATCATCGCCAACAAGCGCGGCAACGTGCCGAGCTTCCCCGCTGCCGTCGTCGCCCAGGCGATGATGCAGCAGGTGGGCCTCAACGTGCAGATCGAAGTGCTCGACTATGCGACCCAGGTCGATCGCCGCCGCTCCGGCAACTATCAGGTGATCTCGCAGTCGGTGTCGCCGCGTCTCGATCCGGCGCTGATGTACAGCTTCTATGTCGGCAACAAGGACAAGAACGCCTCGCTGATGTGGGACAACCCGAAGGCGGTTGAACTGATGAAGGCAGCCTATGTCGAGGCCGACCAGGCCAAGCGCCAGGCGATCTTCGACGAGTTCCACCAGCTGATGCTCGACGAGGTCCCCGGCATCTTCATGTACGACATGGTCGACATCTGGGGCGCCACCAAGAAGCTGCACGGCCAGCCGGTCTGGCAGTCCAACACCCGCCTCTGGGAAGTGACGCTCGACGACTGATGCGGGCGTAGTCCTTTCTCTCCAGCGGATGGCGGCCGTTTGTCGCCCTCCGCACCTCCTTAGACAAAACTGCTGATGCGACCGCGCCCCGCGCCGTCGCAAAAGGATGATTGATGCCAAATCCAGCCGCCCGGACCGCCCTTGTCGACACGATCGAAGCGCTGAAGCCCGAATTCGCCGAAATGAGCGACGCGATCTGGGACCATGCGGAACTGAGTTTTCATGAGGAAAAGTCGGTAGCGACGCAGATCGCCATGCTGGAGAAGCATGGGTTTCGCGTGTCGCGCGGACTGGCGGACATCGATACCGCCTTCGTCGGCGAGAGCGGGCAGGGCCTGCCGGTGATCGCCTTTCTTGGTGAGTTCGACGCGCTTGCGGGTCTGAGCCAGGTGGCCGGCGTCGCCGAGGCGAAAGCGCTCACTGAGGGCGGTACGGGCCATGGTTGCGGTCACAATCTGCTCGGCACGGGTTCGCTGCTCGCTGCCGTCGCGCTTGCCCGCTACCTCAAGGAAAACGACTTGCCGGGTACGGTGCGCTATTACGGCTGCCCCGGCGAGGAGGGCGGTTCCGGCAAGACCTTCATGGCACGCGCCGGCATCTTCGCTGATGTCGATACGGCGCTGACCTGGCACCCGGCACCCTTCAACGGCGTACGCTCGACCAACAATCTCGCCGTTCTTGAAATCTATTACCGCTTCAAGGGCGTCGCCGCGCACGCATCGAACGGTGCCCATCTCGGCCGCAGCGCGCTCGACGCGCTGGAACTGATGAATGTCGGCGTCAACTTCCTGAGGGAGCATATGCCGCAGGATTGCCGCGTGCACTATGCGATCACCGATGCCGGCGGCAAGGCGGCAAACGTCGTCCAGGCCCGCGCCGAGGCGCTCTATCTCGTGCGGGCGCCGCAGATGCCGGAGGCCTTAGCGCTCGCTGCCCGCATCGACAAGATCGCCAAGGGGGCGGCGATGATGACCGAAACCGAGGTCGAGATCGTCTTTGACCGGGCGGCGACCAACCTGCTGCCCAACATCGCGCTGGAAACGGCGATCCACGACAACATGGTGGCGCTCGGGCCGGTTCCCTTCGACGAGGCCGATATCGCCTTTGCCAAGGACATCCAGAAGACGCTGACGCAGGAAGCAATCTCGAGCAGCATCCGGCTTTACCAAATCAAGGGCGATGTTTTTGCGAACAGCCGCATGGACGGTTCGACCGGTCTGCATCTCGGCCTTCGCGATTTCGAGGGCCAGTCGCATTTCCGCGCCGGCTCGACCGATGTCGGCGACGTCAGCTGGATCACGCCGACCGCGCAATGCTGGGCGCCCGCCTGGGCGATCGGCACGGCGCCGCACACCTGGCAGGTGGTGGCGCAGGGCAAGAGCCCGGCCGCCCACAAGGCTTTCGCCCACGCGGCAAAATCACTGGCCACGACCGGCCTCGACCTGATCCTCGATGCCGATCTTTTGGCACGGGCAAAGGCCGAGTGGCGTGAAAAGACCGAGGGCAAGCCCTACCAATGCCCGATCCCGGATCATATCGGTCCGAAACTCTGAAATCATTTTTTCGATGCCTGCAAACGCCCGCGCCACCCCGCGGGCGTTTCGTTTTGTCGGCGTCCGGAACGTCTGCCCGGCGAGTGCACGCGCCTTTGAATGGCGCCAGACTCTTGACGCGAATCGCAGGCTCCGGCATCTCTGTTACGGAGTTTTCCGAATAAGTGCCGATTGGCCGTATTTGAATTGAATCTCTGTTAGCGTGATGTGGCGCCGTTGGGCCGCTGACACGCGCAAGGAGTATGGCAGAATGAATATGACGGCAACCCAGGCAAGACAGGACGCGGGTCACTCCCAGGCACGCCGTCCGGCCGACGAAGCGATCGCGGCCGATGCCCGCGCGCTTTCCGAACAGTTGAAGGCGATGCGCGAGCGCCTGTTCGCGCCGACGGCGATGAAGACATTGCGCAGCTTCACCTCGGGCGAGGCGGCCAAGCTGATCGGCGTTTCTGACGGCTATCTGCGCCAGCTCTCGCTTGCCGGTGAAGGCCCGCAGCCCGATACCGGGCTTGGCGGCCGCCGCTCCTATTCACTCTCCGACATCAATGCGCTTCGCCGGCACTTGGCCGAACAGGCGCTTGCCAAGGGCAACGCCGCCAAGGCGCGCAGCTATCTCAAGTGGCGCGATGCGGAAGCAGGCGAACACCTGCAGGTGATCTCGGTCACCAACTTCAAGGGCGGCTCCGGCAAGACCACATCGTCGGTGCATATCGCGCAATATCTGGCGTTGACCGGCCACCGCGTGCTCGCCGTCGACCTCGACCCGCAGGCCTCGCTGTCCGCACTCTTCGGTTACCAGCCGGAACTCGACCTAACCGGCAACGACACGCTCTATGGCGCGATCCGCTACGACGCCGAGGCGCGGCCGTTGAAGGACATCATCCGCAAGACCTATTTCGACGGTCTCGATCTCGTGCCGGGAAATCTCGAACTGCAGGAGTTCGAGCACACGACGCCGCAGGCACTGAGCGCCCGTCACAATGGCACGGACGCTGGCCCGCTGTTCTTCGCCCGCGTGCAGGCCGCCCTTGCGAGCGTCGCCGACGACTATGACGTCGTCATCATCGACTGCCCGCCGCAGCTCGGCTATCTGACGCTGTCAGCGCTCTGCGCCTCGACGTCCGTCGTCGTCACCGTGCATCCGCAGATGCTCGACGTCGCCTCGATGAACCAGTTTCTCTACATGACGTCGGACCTCCTGAGCGTCGTGCGCGAGGCCGGTGGCGAACTCAACTTCGACTTCCTGCGCTACCTCGTCACCCGCTTCGAGCCGAACGACGGGCCGCAGGCCCAGATTGTCGGCTTCATGCGTTCGCTCTTCGGCGACCGGGTGTTGACCTCGGCCATGGTGAAGTCCACCGCGGTTTCCGATGCCGGCCTGACGAAGCAGACGCTCTACGAGGTCGGACGCGAGAATTTTACCCGCGCCACCTATGACCGCGCGATCGAATCGCTGAACGCCGTCAACGGCGAGATCGAAACGCTCATTCACGCGGCCTGGGGGCGCTGACCGACATGGCTGGCAACCGCAAGAACGAACTGCGCGCACTCTTTTCCGGCAATGTCGCCCCGGCGGCGCCTGCCGCGGAAGCGGATGACAAGGCGCCCGCCGCACCAAGCGTGCAGCCGGCAAAGCCAGTCGTGGTCCCCGCCGCCCAGGCCGACGTGCCGCGGGCCGCCTCCGGCGCGATCAAGGCCATGGGGCTTTCGCTTGGGAGTATCACCCGCGAGGCGGAAGAGGCCCGCGCGCTGCGCGAGGCCCTGCATCAGGGCGAGCGCGTCGTCGAGCTTGATCCGGAGCTGATCGATGCGTCTTTCGTCGGCGACCGCCTGACCGACGGCGAGACCGACGATCCGGAATTCCTGGCGCTCGCCGACAGTATCCGCGACAGCGGCCAGCAGTCGCCGATCCTCGTGCGCCCGCACCCGCAGAAGCAAGGCCGCTACCAGACCGCCTACGGCCATCGTCGTCTCAATGCCGTGCGCAGCCTCGGCACCAAGGTCAAGGCCATCGTCCGGCCGCTGACTGACGACGAGCTGGTGCTGGCGCAGGGCAAGGAAAACGCCGAGCGGCGCAACCTGTCCTTCATCGAGCGTGCCATGTTTGCGTCGGCGCTCGCCGACCGCGGCTTCCACCGGAAGGTGATCGGCGAGGCGCTCGCCGTGCAGAAGAGCGAGCTGTCGCGCCTCCTGCAGGTGGCCGAAGGCGTGCCGCCGGCGATTGCCCGCGCGATCGGCCCGGCACCGAAGGTCGGCCGCGAACGCTGGATGGCCTTCGGCGCGCTGCTTGAGGACATGGTGACCGTCGAACTGGCGCAGGAGGAGTGCCGCTCGCGCCGCTTCCTCGAAGCCGAAAGCGACCAGCGGTTCCAGATCGTCTTCGCGCGCCTGTCGCGCAAACCGAAGCCGGACGCAGCGGCCAAGCCGGAGACGCTGGTCGACGCCGGCGGACGCGCCTTTGCCAAGCTGAAGCGCGACGGCAAGAATGCCCGCATCGAGTTCTCAGTCGATGTCGATCCAGCCTTCATCGACGAGGTCGTCGAACTGCTTGCCAAGCAGCATGCGGTGTTCGCGGCGGGCCGCGAAGGCTGAACGAAGTCTGCCCTTCTGAAAGTTCCAATCGGGCCTGCGTGACGCTCTCACGCAGGCCCGATTCGTTTTCCCGGCGGAGCCGATGGTAGGCCGCCGCGAGCATCCCCGTGCGATCGCCGCTGTCGCCCCCATCCAAGAAATATTTTCGGCCGTGTGAGGCCGGCGACGGGATGTCGCGGCGGCCTTGGGGCGTCGGGCATTGCCGTTGCATGGAGCCCACAGAAAGGCAGCAATCGACCACGGATCCCGGTTCGAAACGGGGCGTTGGAAGGGACTTGTTAACCTTCATTTCCTATCGCTTAGAAGGCCCCGCGGCGATGTCTCTAGCTCTTCCAGGACCCATGCGTATTCCCAGGACAAACTTCTCACAGGCTGCTTTGCATGATGCAAACCAGGCGGATTATTTCGATGGTCCGCAGGATGATGCGTTGAGCGGTATGCCCACCCATGAGGCGGAACCCGCCGACCCCTATCAGTTGTACGAGGCGCCGGCGGCGCCTCGCCGGCCGGCGAACCAGCAGGCTGAAACCACGAGCCGTGCGACCCGCCTCTATGGACAGGGTTCCGCCTACGCTCCTGCACAGGTGACGTCGACGATGAGCGAACCCTTGCCGACCCTTTCGGAGATTGCCGGCCACTACGGCGATTCCACCTGGGAGAGCCATTTCTTCCTGGCGCCGAACGTGCGCTTCACCCGCACGCCCGAGCGCGAATTCATGAAGCGACGCGCGCCGCAGGTCGAAGAAGGCGAAACGGCAACCGAAGTCGAAGAGGCGATCGTCGCGGTGGCGGCGGAGCCTGCTCCGGTCTTGGTGGAAACCGTTGAGCCCGTCGCGACGGCCACGGTCGAGCCGGTACAGACGGAAGCTTCGGCCGTTGCTGCTGACGAGGCGCCGTTGGCCGAGGTCGCGCTGCCGTCCTACAGCCCGTCCGAACTGTTGCGCATGCTGACCAACCAGTTGCCCACTTGGACCGCCGCGCAAAACACGATCGAGCCGGCCATGCTCGCGCGTGTCGAAGCTCCGGCCGACGAGGGCGTAGCCCTTGCGCCCGTTCTGACGACGCAGATCGCCGTTTCCGCGCCGGTCGCCGAAGTCCAACCCGCGCCCGCTCAGGCAGGCGACGCTTCCGTCGATCAGGGCGCTGCGCATTCTGTCTTCCTGTCGGATTTCGCCTTCTTCGAATTCGGCCCGGCCGACGATGCTGAGGTTGCCGGCACGGAAGCCACCCATCCGAAGCCCTTTGTCGAGACGCCAGCCCCGGTTGCGATGACGCCCGCCATCGCTCCCGTCGCCGTTGCGCCTATTGCGGTCACGCCGCCAGCGCCCGTGCGCCCGGTTGAAATCCGCCGTATGCCGCCGACGGCGATCACTTCGCTGTTCCGTGTTGTCGATGTCCGCGGCGCAAAGCCGGAGGATGTGCCAGCCCAGCAACCGCCCGCCGCCGCTGAGGCCGTTGCCGACGCTGCGCCGGCACCCGTTGCCGCGGCTGAAGAACCGGTGACTGTAGCCGCCGCTGAAATCATTGACGCCGAACCGGTCGAAATCGAACAGCCGGCGCCGGTTGCCACGAAGGCGGCCATCACCATGCCGGCGCAGGTCACCCGCGCGCCCAGCAACATGCCGGCGATCGGCTCGACCGACCGCGCGCCGAGCGCCGACGGCTACGAGTTCCCATCCGAGGAACTGCTGCAGGAAGCGCCCGTCGGTCAGGGCTTCTTCATGACGCAGGAGCAGCTGGAACAGAATGCCGGCCTGCTTGAAAGCGTGCTCGAAGATTTCGGCGTCAAGGGTGAAATCATCCATGTTCGCCCCGGCCCGGTCGTCACGCTCTATGAATTCGAGCCGGCGCCCGGTGTGAAATCGTCGCGCGTCATCAACCTTGCCGACGATATCGCCCGCTCCATGTCGGCGCTTTCGGCCCGCGTCGCGGTCGTGCCCGGCCGCAACGTCATCGGTATCGAACTGCCGAATGCCACCCGCGAGACCGTCTATTTCCGCGAGCTGATCGAATCTGTCGATTTCCGCAAGACCGGCTACAAGCTGGCGCTTTGCCTGGGCAAGACGATCGGCGGCGAGCCTGTCATCGCAGAGCTTGCGAAGATGCCGCATCTGCTCGTCGCCGGCACCACCGGCTCGGGCAAGTCGGTCGCGATCAACACCATGATCCTGTCGCTGCTCTATCGGTTGAGCCCGGATCAGTGCCGCCTGATCATGGTCGATCCGAAGATGCTCGAACTCTCCGTCTATGACGGCATCCCGCATCTGCTCACCCCCGTCGTTACCGACCCCAAGAAGGCGGTCATGGCGCTGAAGTGGGCCGTTCGCGAGATGGAAGACCGCTACCGCAAGATGTCGCGGCTCGGTGTGCGCAATATCGACGGCTACAACCAGCGCGCCGCCGCTGCCCGTGAAAAGGGCGAACCGGTGATGTGCACGGTGCAGACCGGTTTCGAAAAGGGCACCGGCGAGCCGCTGTTCGAACAGCAGGAAATGGACCTGGCGCCGATGCCTTACATCGTCGTCATCGTCGACGAGATGGCCGACCTGATGATGGTCGCCGGCAAGGAAATCGAAGGCGCGATCCAGCGGCTGGCGCAGATGGCGCGTGCTGCCGGTATCCACCTGATCATGGCGACGCAGCGTCCTTCGGTCGATGTCATCACCGGCACGATCAAGGCGAACTTCCCGACCCGCATCTCGTTCCAGGTGACGTCGAAGATCGACAGCCGCACGATCCTTGGCGAGCAGGGGGCCGAGCAGCTGCTCGGCCAGGGCGACATGCTGCACATGCAGGGCGGCGGACGTATAGCCCGTGTCCATGGCCCGTTCGTTTCGGATCTTGAGGTTGAACACGTCGTCGCACATCTGAAGACGCAGGGACGCCCGGAATATCTCGACACCGTCACGGCGGAAGAAGAGGAAGAAGAGCCGCAGGAAGAGACCCCGGTCTTCGACAAGAGCGCGCTTGCGTCGGAAGACGGCAACGAACTCTACGACCAGGCCGTCAAGGTGGTCCTGCGCGACAAGAAGTGCTCGACCTCCTACATCCAGCGCCGCCTTGGCGTCGGCTACAACCGTGCGGCCTCGCTGGTCGAGCGCATGGAAAAGGAAGGCCTCGTCGGGTCGGCGAACCACGTCGGCAAGCGCGAGATCATCTACGGCAACCGCGACCATATGAGCTCGCCCGACAACGACGACATGGATTGATACCGGGCGCAGCCCCAGGCCAGGATTTCGAGCCGTCGCTGACAGGTTGTTGGCGGCGGCTTTTCTATCTTCAAGTTGCTGGTAGTGTCGCCTGCACCAGGAGCGGTCGTGACCCTTCCGGCCCTAATGTCGCGCATGGGATGATCTGATCGGTGCAAGCAGTAAAGCATCGTCGCAATGAGACACCGATCTGGCCAAGCCTGACGCTTGCTCTCATCCTTCATGCGCTCGTCGTGTTGGCGCTTTTCCTCCTCCCGTCACCGCGGCCACCTGTTCCGAGCCCGGACGAGGGGATCGCCGTTCAGATACTGGAATTGCCGCTCCCACGCCCTGAGGTGGTGCAGCCCGTGCTCGGACCGCAAGATGCGCCGCCCGTCGCGCATTCCGTCCCGGAGACGGCGCCTGCCGCGGAAACAGCCACGCTGCCGCCAGCTGCCCAGCCGATGGTGCAAGCGAAGCGGTTCTTCTCGGCGGCGATACTGGCTGATCCACGCAGCAGACAGGCGCTGGAAGGGCTGTCACAGCTCGCCGCCGATGAACAGATTGTCCAGCTCTGCAATCTCGAGGCGATGGAGCAGGTTCATCGCTGGCGCGTTGACTTTACCCCCGACCTGCTCGTCGCCTACGCCACGTCGGATATCGTTTTGGCTGGGCGGAACCTCCGTGCGGATGGCGCCGCCTTTCGCAGCAAGGGTCGCTGGTTCAATATCAAGTTTGGCTGCGCCGTGGCGCCGGATATCAAAAGCGTCGCCGCATTTGAGTTTCAGGTTGGTGACGAAATTCCGGAAAGTGAGTGGGAGGCAAATTTCCTCTCCGCTGGCGCCGCAGCCCACTGATCGTGGCCATCGATCGAAGTCCGTTCCCTGCGCCCTTTGGCGAAGGACGTGACGAGAAGCAGGCTGCGGAGCCGGATCACGCCGGGGCCGTTCCGCCTTTGGCGTGGCCTGCGCGGCAGCAGTGCTTCAGTTGCTTGCCAGATCCGCAGGGGCAGGGGTCGTTGCCGCGCAGTTGCAGACGACCAACAAGCGGCAAGAGCGTTGCGGAGGGAAGGAGGCCCGCCATCAGGATTGCCAGCCTGGCGGAAATGCCGGGAATGACCAGCCGCCGCCGGGCCTTGAAGCCGTGCCAGGCACTTCTTGCCACGTATTCCGGAGTGGCTTTCGGGAGCGCTTTGAACAAGGCAGCCCTGTTGGCGCCGGATTTTTCGAGGAACTCGGTCGATACCGGTCCCGGCGCAACGCAGGTCACGGTTACGCCCGTCCTTCGCGTCTCCTGGTATAGCGCCTCGGAGAACGAACGAACGAAGGCTTTGCTCGCATAATACATTGCCATGTACGGGCCGGGCGTAAAACTCGCGACCGAGGCTAGATTGATGACGCCGCCGCGGCCGCGCGCGACCATGCCCGGCAACAGGTGCAAAGTCAGGGCCGCAAGCGCACGCACATTGACGTCGATCATACCAATCTGGTCGGCAATCGGCAAAGCGGTCGCCGCGCCCCGCAGGCCATAGCCGGCACTGTTGACAAGAACGTCGCAGACGAGGCCTTCGCGCGAAAGAAATTCGTCGAGAATGCGCGTGGCATCGGGCGCGGCAAGATCGACCGGCTGGGAGAATGCCTCGCCGCCCGCCTGTTCGATCGCGGCTTGCACGACGTGCAAGCTTTCGATGGATCGCGCGACCAGAACGACCGGCGCGCCGTCTCGTGCGGCAAGCTCTGCAATTGCCCTGCCTATGCCCCGGGACGCTCCGACAACGACAATGGCGGGTCGTGGTGACTGCTGCGATGTCATGCCGATGGCTCCGGCGTAGCGATTGGCGGCTGGTCGAGTTCGGAAAGCTCTGCCACCTCGTCGGCGATTTCGCCGTTCAATATTTCCTCGAAACGAGCCAGGGCTCGCGCGACATTGGCGCCGTCCATGACACGGTGGTCATAGTGGATCCTGACCGTGACCGATCCGTCGTCACCGATCGGCCCATAGTTGAAGATGGTCGTCAAAGGCGTCAGCGGATTGAGCGACTCCGCACCCAGGCCGGAATAGACCGACAATTGGAAGGTGCCGAAGCGGTGGCCGCGCTGGCGCCCCATGTTCAGGCTGAGCCACATCAGCAGCCGCCGCAACGGCGCGGGCAGGCGTGCAATCTTCAACGCCCGCCGGAATTCCCTGATCTCGAGCACGGGGCGGGACCGGGCCTCCTGGAGCAGGGCGCTCAATTCGGCAAGGGACCGCCTCTCGGGTTGCTTGATCGTGCTGAGAAGGACGACCCGTTCGCCTTCGTGCTCGCGCTCGTGCGCCACGGACGCGATGCTTCCGGGATACTCATAGAGTTGCGGTCTCGGAAGCTTGACATAAGCCCGGCGAAACTCGGGTGTCTCCATCGAGAGTAACCCGTAACCCTTGAGAAACAACACCATCCACGATGGCCGGTCGGATCGGCTTGCACGGGCTTTGTGCAACGCGCGGATATCCATCTGCCGCTGCACCGTGACCCGCGGCACGCCGATGGAAAATCGCATCAGATCGCCGACGAGGCGTCGTGCGGCGGAAAGCTTGATCGGTCGGCCCCGCATAGTGCCACCTCTAATAGATAAAGGGGATAATTCGCTTCGTCCTGTCCATGTAAGCGCGATATTCGGGCCCGAAGAATTCCAGCATCAGGCGCTCCTCCTTGCCCACACGCAGGAAGAAAAGAACAGCGAATCCAAGAAGCCCTGCAAGTCCAACCACCCAGTTCGACAGCAACAGCATCTGACCGATCCCCATAAGCAGGAAGCTCGTATACATCGGGTGCCGGACGGCGGCGTAAGGGCCTGTACTAATCAGCTTGTGTTTTTCGCGGATTTCCAGCGAGATGGACCAGTTGCGGCCGAGTTCCTTGTGCGTTCGACGGAAGGTCCAGAGCGCTGCGGCGAAGACAAGCGCCCCAAGTCCGACCAGCCATAGATGGGCGCCATAGTCGGCAAATCGCGGGATTCCTGTCGCAACATAAAGCGCGGGCACAATCGCAAGGCCCAGCGAAGCAGCAGCAAGGCCAATCGTATCGGTCGTCGATCGTCGGTTGCTCATCACCCGCACACGCTTTGCACGGCGTTCGAACGGGTAACGCACCACATACCAGGCAATTATGCCCACGACCCAGACGATTTCGCCGATGGAAGCGGCAGATATGTTCACGTTGGCTCACCCAAGCTTTTCTGTGCGGCTGCTGGTCCGCAAAACGGCAATCACGCACGAGACTGCCATGCGTCGCTCGGACCTGACAAGGCAATAAAACTGCAGCGGTCGAGAAGGCGGTTGGCGGCCGATGGAAGTGTTTCTCTGGCGCCTGATCAGGTGTGGCGTGGTGCGCTCGTCCGCCTAGCCGCCGTTCATCTCACGTAGCCTCGTGATGAACTGCTGCGGCCTCAGCCAGATGCCAGGTGTCTTGTACCCCATGGAACGCGCGATGTCGGCGACGAAAGCGTTGCAGTTGTAGATTGACGCCTGCCAGAAGCGGGCTTCGGACTTGAGCTTTCGGATCTTGGCAACGACGTCGCGATATTGCGTCTCCGTCAACATGACGCGCCAGCTCGCGGACCTGTATTGTTCCTCCAGATCACCGTCGCTGGCGCCAGTTTCGGCCGGAACCGGCAAAAGGTGGCCAATAACATAGGGAGCAGTGTCGCTTGTCGCGGGTGCAAGCCCCGCAACTTCTGGACTGATCATCGCTCCAGACTTGCTGAGCCGGCCAAAAATTACGTAGGAGTGACCGTAACTGAGCGCATAACGAGAGCGGAATTCAATGAAATAGCCCTGATCGCGCTGTTGTGACGTGGTGCCCGCATAGCTTGAGACGAATCGCGGCTGAGGGCCCTTGTCCTGCGATTGACACGCCGTAACCGCGATTGCGGCTAGGACGGCGAACGAAATACGACCTCGTGAACGAGTCATTTCTGCGCCATCTCTCCCAAATTCTGATCAGGCTGCGAATGCGCCACTGGTGGCTTTCGATCCGCGTCGCGAAATGTGGCCAGCCGGCCACGGTCAGACAGGGCGGGAAGGACCGTGAGGTCCTCCCCGAACTAAGGTCGGTAGTTATTTGTAAACGGGCGCTGGCTCTTCAGCCACCGGTGGTGGCGCCTTGCCTTTGCCTTTACCGATTGTTCCACAAGCGGCGAGGCTGGCAACGGAAAGCAACGCAACTGTCACGATTAGAATTCTGCTCATCAATATTTCCTTTCCTCTGTTGTCGGAATGGTTATTCGAAGGCAACATTCACAGTATTACCGGCAATTCGAGATTCGTCCTAGTGCAGAAATAACACGCTCGTCGGTCGGTTTATCGTTACCGAAGGTTAAATAATCCATCAAAGCGTGCTGACCCTACTCCAATGTGAAACTCAGATAGAGTAGGGCTTCAAATGATCAATACCGGAGTTCCAATTGGCGTGCGGGCGTAAAGATCGACGACGTCATCGTTGGTGAGTCGGATGCAGCCGTTGGAAACTGCCTGGCCTATAGTCCAGGGTGCATTTGTGCCGTGGAGCCGGAACTTGGTGTCCTGTCCGTTGCGATAAAGGTATAGAGCCGACGCCCCTAGCGGGTTGTGAGGGCCGCCTGTAACGCCACCGGCGTATTGCGCCAATTCCGGTTTGCGCCGGATCATGCTTGCGGTCGGCGTCCATGACGGCCACTCGGCCTTTCTGCCGACGACGGCTCGCCCTTTGAGTGTAAGCCCTTCCTCTCCGACGCCGATCCCATAACGCATCGCCCACCCGCCATTTTCGATCGAATAGAGATAGCGTTGCGATGTATCGACGAGAATCGTTCCGGCCGGTTCCTTGCCGTCATACCGGACGTGTCTCTTTCGGTAGCGTGGATCCACGCCCGGTGTACCACCGTACAGCGATGGGAATGAAATGCCCTGCCAGCTTGAACTGCACCCGGCCAGCAAGCCAAGGCTGCTGATAACCAGGGCCCTCCGAGTAATGCGCTGATTGTCCATCTTTACCTGCTGAGAAAAATGGTACACCCCGACTCGCTTTTAGCATTACAATATTTGCCGACAAAGTTCCGATCAGTCAAACTAAACCATGCGTCATCGTACGCGACCGGAACAGGAGATATTTATGCACGCTCCGCGGGAAAGTCCGCGGAAGAATTATGTATTTGTGAGGACGAATCTGAATGGTGCATCGGAACTTCGTTAAAATTGCTGGCGATTTTCGCGACTTTCTGTGGACGGTTGATCGATAAATCTGTGCCGCGCGTCAAATGCATGAAATGATTTGCGATGTCGTGCACGCTCGATTGGTCGAGCGTGACAATTGGAAATGACGGTATGAATTTAGGCTTCACTGGCAAAGTCGCTCTGGTGACAGGCGCCGGTTCAGGAATCGGCGCGGCCGTATGTCGACAACTCGCAGCCGAGGGCGCGGAAGTCATTGCTACCGATGTTGATGCTGACGCAGTGCGTCTTGTCGTCGAAGACATTTGCACGAATGGAGGCAAGGCTCATCACGCCGCGTTGGACGTTGCGGATTCAGGCGCCGTTGAAAGGCTGGTGGCGTTCGCCGTTCAGACTTGTGGCGGCCTCCATCTCGCAGTCAACAATGCCGGGATCGACGGCGTGCGCAAGGCGACTGCCGACTATCCAATCGACAACTGGCACGCGCTGATGGACGTCAACCTTCACGGCGTTTTCTATTGTATGAAGTATGAGATCGCGGCCATGGCGGCGCAGGGTGGAGGGGCGATCGTAAACACGACGTCCATTCTCGGTTCCGTCGCTCTGCCGACAGCCGCCGCTTACACGGCGGCCAAGCACGCAGTGGTCGGGCTGACGAAGGCCGCTGCGATCGAGTATGCCCGCAGCGGTATTCGCATCAATGCCGTTGCGCCCGGCTGGATCGACACGCCGCTATCGACCGAAAATGCCGACGTGGCGAGCAGCAGGCGCATGATGTCGCTGCAGCCGATGGGACGTCGCGGCACCCCGCAGGAAGTCGCGGCTCTGATCTGTTTCCTGTTGTCGGAACAGGCAAGCTTCATCACGGGAAGCGTTCACCTCGTTGATGGCGCCTACACTGCTCACTAGCAGCCGCCGTATTCACCCTTCCAATCATCTCCCCATGGTTCTGGGCACGTAGATGCGCGCGGCCGGCTTCGCGCAAGGCTTGCCGCAAAAGAAGAAATAAAAACGTTTTTATTTTTCTTGAAAACGTTTTTATTGGCTGCTACCTCTATGTTCAGGAGAGGTCGACGCCTGGGAGGGTGCATGGCGACTGAGATGCACAGGGCGCGGCGCGCGCCGACGCCGACGATCAAGACCCTGGCCGAGATGACGGGCTATTCCATCGCAACGATCTCGAAGGCCTTGCGCGAATCTCCCGTGGTCGCGCCGGCGACCAGAGACATCATCTACAAGGCAGCCCGTGAGGTCGGCTATCAGGCCAACGCCCGCGGCATGGCGCTTCGCACCGGCAAGAGCTTTCAGGCCGCCGTACTGATGCCGGTGACCGCGGCACGCGACTATGAATGGGACGGCGTCGAATACACCCAGACCCTGAGTGGCATCAGCCAGGCACTCGATGGCACCGACTACCGCATGTCGGTGCACGTGATCCGCGACGCGGCCGATGGCGCGGACGCGGCGCGCCGCATCGTCGATCAGGGGCTAGCCGATGGCCTGATCTTCTCCGGTATTCTCGCCGATGACCCGCGCATCGACCTGCTCGTCGCTGAGGATTTCCCCTTCGTCTCGATGGGGCGTTGCCGCGGGGATCTCGACTATGCCCATGTCGACATCGACAACGAATGGGCAGCGCATGCGGCGACCGCGCGGCTGATCGCCGGCGGCCACCGGCGGATCGCGCTCGTCAATCCGGAGCGGCGGCTTTCCTACGCGCTCGACAGGATCGACGGTTTCGTCCGGGCGTTTCGCGAGGCCGGCCTGGAAGCCCCGATGGATCTGATTGCCGAAGGCGACCTCTCGACCCATTTCGGCCGGCAGACGGTGATCGATTTCCTGCAGCTCGACGACGCTCCGACCGCCTTCGTCTGCATCAACGAATCCACCACGCTCGGCGTGCTCTCGGGGCTCGGCAGCCTCGGACGCCAGGTCGGCGTCGATGTTGACGTCATCGCCTATGACGACATCAACGTCAGCGCCTACTTCACGCCGCCGATCACGACTTTCTATCAACCGATCGAGGTGCTCGGTCGCACGCTCGGGCAATTCCTGCTGCGCCGTATGGAGGGGGAGGACCCTGGGGTGTTGCGGCAGGTCTTCAGGCCGACACTGATCGCGCGCCAGCCCGATAATCTCGGTGGCCGCCTGATCCAAAGTTAATCATCCAAGGAGGAGAACCATGAAGAAACTGATGATTGCCCTGGCTGTAGCAGCCCTTGCTTCGAGCGTGTCCCACGCCGCCGATCTCGGCGGCAAACTGCTGAAGGTCGGATCCGACACGACCTCGCCGCCGATGGAGAGCATCGATCCGGCAACCGGACAGGTGGTCGGTTTCGATGTCGACGTGGTCAATGCCGTCTGCGCCAAGATCAACTGCCAGGCCGAATTCATCACGACCGGCTGGGACGGCATCTTCGCAGCCCTCGACCAGGGCAGCTTCGACCTCGTCGCCTCCGGCGTCTCGATCACCGAGGAACGCAAGAAGGCGATGGACTTCTCCGATCCGTACATCGTCAACAGCCAGGCTGTGCTGATGCGCGCTGACGACCAGGGCATCACACTCGACGCCTTCAAGGACGCCGGCAGAAAGCTCTCCGCCCAGGCAAACACGACGGACGCCCAGGTCGCCGAAAGCGTCGTCGGCAAAGAGAACGTCGCCGCTTACGACACGTTCAGTGCCGCCATCATCGCGTTGAAAAACAAGGATGTCGACGGCGTCGTCATCAACGGCGCCAATGCGGCTGCCTACGAGCGCGAGTTCGCCGGCGAGCTCGTCGTTGCAATCAAGGACCTCGAATCCGATCCGCTCGGCCTCGTCTTCCGCAAGGGCGACGAGAATGTTGCGGCTTTCAACGAAGGCCTGAAGATGATCAAGGACGACGGCACGCTCGACCAGCTGATCAGCAAATACTGGGGCCTTAAGTAAGCCCAGAGTGCCGATCGGGCCCGGAGCATGCTCCGGGTCCTCCGTCTGTCTAATCTATGCCCCCGGAGGAATGAATGTCGTTCCTGAGAAGCGTGCGTCCGAGCAATCTGATCATCCTGACCGCGCTGCCCTTCATCATCTATCTGTTTATTTCCTCCGGCGACTATCAGCGCTCGCTGCGGGCGATCCTCGGTGTCGAAAACGGTTCGTCGGCCTTCGTGCCTGGCTTTCTGGCGCTGGCGATCGCATTTACTTCGGGCATCGCGGTGCTCGTATTCTCGCGCGCCAAGGCGCCGCGTCCGCGCCTTGCCAATGTGGCGGCGCTGCTCAATCTCGCTGCCGCCGCCGTTCTCGTTATCGGCCACAGTATCCATCCCTTCATCGCGTCCGTCGTCGCCAATGGCGTCGATCCGTTCAAGTCGACATTGATCGCAAAGGGCGTGACGCCGCGGCAATTGACCGAGGCTGCGGATCTCATGGTGCAGGGCGTCGAGGCCTGGCTGTTTCCCGCCTATCTGGGGGTCACGCTGATTGGTCTTGGTCTTCATTTCTGGAGCAGACGTCCCGATGCTCCTCCTGACGGAAGGTCGCGCCGCATCGCGCGCTGGATCATCGGCCTCGTCAACGGTGCGGGTCTCGTCTTCATCTTCTTCTTCGCCCATATCGCCTTTGCGGCCGGTGTGGCGACCACCATCCGCGCGGCGATCGCAGCTTATATCCTGGCGGCGCTCATGGGCCTTGTCTGGGTTGGGCTGTTGCAACTGCACTCGACGGTGAGGACCAGCCTCTATTTTGCGATCGCCACCCTGGTGCTGGCGGTTGCGGCCGGCTGGTTCCTCATGCAGCCGCGCGACACCTACGTGCTCGCCGGCACGCTGGACGGCAAGGTCGGCATCATCACCAATACGCCGGCGGGGCTCATCAGCGCCGTGCGTTTCGGTCAGTATGACGGCGCGCCGCAGACGGAAACGCCGGTCCGCACCTTCGTCGGCCCGACCGAGGCGCTGGCGTCGATCGCCAAGGGCGAGGGCGTTTCCGGGGCCTTGCTGCCGGCTGCCTCCGCTCCGGCAGACATGCCGGTCCTGTGGAAGACCGAGGCGCTCAACGACCGCGACCGTGCCGCCGGTGTCACCGTCGCCGTGCTTGCGATCATCCTTGGCCTTCTCACTTTCGGCGGCTATCTGCACCAGCGCCATCCTCTGGCGATCGGCTCGGAGTTCATCGTCGATACGATCCGCGGCATTCCGATGCTGGTGATCGTGCTTTATGTCGGCCTGCCCTTGAGCGGGGCGTTGAAGGACGCGACGCAAGGGGTGCTCGACCCGCCAAACCTGATGCGCGGCATCGTCGCGATGGCACTCGCCTATTCGGCCTATCTCGCCGAAATCTTCCGCTCGGGCATCAATGCGATCCCGGTCGGCCAGGTCGAAGCGGCGCGCAGCATCGGCCTCAACCGTTGGCAGACGGCGCGTCTCGTCGTGCTGCCGCAGGCTTTCCGCATCATCATCCCGCCGCTTGGCAACGAACTGATCGCGATCCTCAAGGACACGTCGCTGCTGTCGATCCTGTCGATCCGCGACATCACCCAGCGCATGCGGGAGTTCCAGTCGGCAAGCTTCCTGCCGTTCGCGCCCTATAACTCGGCGGCGATCTTCTACATCTTCCTGACGTTGGCGGCGGCCAGCCTCGTCAACATGATCGAGCGGAAATATGACATCAAGCACCGCTAAATCTCGCACGGTGCTGATATCAGGTACCTCCCGCGGCCTCGGCTCGGAACTCGCGCGGCTTTACGCCGAAGACGGCTGGCGGGTGATCGCCTGCCAGCGGGGACCGGTCGCGAGCGAAGGTTCGGCGGATCGGTTGGTGCTGGACGTTGCCGATCCCGCATCGATCGAGGCTCTCGGTCAGTCGCTGCAAGGCGTCGCGATCGATCTGCTGATCAACAATGCGGCCGTGCGCGGCGATACCGGCGGCCTCGCGACGCTTGAACCGGGCGAGTTTCTCGATGTTATGCGCGTCAATGCGCTGGCGCCGCTGCTGGTGACGCGGGCGCTCCTTGCGAACCTGCGCGCCGGCGAACATCGCGTCGTCGCCAATATCAGCAGCCGCGCCGGCTCCCTTGCCGAAGGCACGCTCGACGATGATGACGGCGACTATGCCTATCGCTGCTCCAAGGCGGCCCTGAACATGGCGACGGTCAAGCTGGCGCAGGATCTGAAGGGCGACGGGATTTCCGTCGTCTCGCTGCATCCTGGTTGGGTGCAGACGGATATGGGCGGCAGCGAAGCAGTCGTTTCGGTGGCGACAAGTGCTGCCGGGCTGAAGGCGATCATCGACGGCACAGGTTTGGCCGATAGCGGCAGTTTCCGCGCCTATGACGGGCGCCGGGTTTCGTGGTGACAGGACAGTGAAATGGCAGACAGAGATTTGAGAACCGAGCAGGAATTGGCAACGATCCGGATCTGGCTCATTGAGACCTACGGCATCGAGGCAAGCCTCTCGCCGCTGCAGGGCGAGCACGATCTCAACTATCGTGTCTCGGCTGCCGATGGCCAGGAGTATCTGTTGAAGCTGCACGCTGCCGGCGATGCGGACGAACTCGAGATGCAGATTGCGGTGCTCGAACACATCGCCGCCAAGGATTCGGGGCTGCCGATCTCACGGACGTTTCGCGATCGCTCGGGTGGCGTCACCAGCAAGATCGAACTTCGAGGCTCGCGCACCGCACGGCTGCTCGCCTGGCTGCCCGGCGATATCTGGGCGAAGGCGCCGCTTCGCCACATGGCGAGCGCCGAAAGCCTCGGGCGCCTGCTCGCCGGTCTTGACCGCGGCCTCGAAGATTTCTCCCATGCGGGCGCCAAGCGGCTCTATGCCTGGGACATCGGCCGCGCCGACATGCACGCTTGCCATGTGGAACTGATCGACGGCGCCGACAAGCGGGAAGCGGTTCAGGCGATCCTCGAGCACTTTTCTTCGACGGTCCTTCCGCGTCTTGCCTCCTGCCCGAAGCAGGTCATTCACAACGACGCCAACGACTACAACGTGCTGCTCGACAAGGATGGCGTTGTCAGCGGCTTGCTCGACTTCGGTGATATGGTCGAGACCTGGCGCGTGATCGAGATCGCCGTCGCCTCTGCCTATGCGCTGATCGGGTCTCCCAATCCGGTCGGCACGGTTGCAGCCCTTGCCGGCGCCTACCATCAGGTCAATCCGTTAAGCGAGGCGGAAGTCGACCTGGTCTTCGATCTGGTCAAGACCCGCTATGCCGTCAGCATGTGCATGGCGGCAAAGCAGATCCGGGACAATCCTGAGAATACCTATCTGCTCGTCAGCCAGGAGGATGTCTGGCGCGAGCTCAATCGTCTGCAGGGCGAAAACCGCGCAATCGCCATCGCGCGCATCCGCGATGCCTGCGGCTTTGCGCCGATCCCGCATGCCGCGGCCGTGGTTCGCTGGCTCGAAAAGAACGCGCATGACTTCGCGCCGATCGTTCGGCCCTCGGTCAAAAAACCGAAGGTGACGGTGTTCGATTTCTCCGCCGCCGGCCCGGAGGCCGCGCGATGGTCAAGCCTCGATGCGGCGGAAGCTGAAGCCCGCATCATGGCCCAGATCGGCAGCGAAGGCGCCGCCTTCGGCATCGGCCTCTACGGCGAGGATCGCGGGATCTACCAGGGCGACGCCTATGAGACCGCGATCGAAGGCGCGCGGCGCTCGGTGCATCTCGGCGTCGACATCTTCGCGCCGGCGGGCGAGCCGGTCTCGGCACCCTTCGCCGGCAAGGTCGCCTACATACACGACGACGCGGTTGCCTTTGGTTTCGGTCCGACCGTACTTCTCGAGCACGAGGTCGAAGGCGGTCTGCGCTTCTGGACGCTCTACGGTCATCTTTCGCGCAACAGCGTTGCCAAGCTCGCCAAGGGGCAGGCGATCGCCAAGGGCGAGGTTTTTGCCGCCTTCGGTTCCGCTGACGAAAACGGCAACTGGGCGCCGCATCTGCATTTCCAGATCGTCACCGATCATCTCGGTCTCGCCGGACAGATGCATGGCGTCGGCGTGCGCGATCAATGGCAGGTCTGGCGCGAAGTGAGCCCGGACCCGAGCGTCGTGCTTGGCCTTTCGGTGCCGGTCTCTGTGATCGTCCCGCGCGACAAGGCCTTTCTTGTGCGTGAACGCCATCGTCGCATTGGTCGGTCGCTGAGCATCGCCTATAGCGCGACACCCTTGAAGATCGTCGGTGGCGAGGGCGCGCATCTGATCGACGAGGACGGCACGCGCTGGCTCGACATGGTCAACAATGTCTGCCACGTCGGCCATTGCCACCCGCGCGTCGTCAAGGCCGCACAGGCGCAGATGCAGCGGCTGAACACCAATTCGCGCTACCTGCACGATTCGCTGGTCGAATATTCCCGCAGGCTCGCCGCGCAGTTTCCCGATCCGCTCAACGTCTGCTTCTTCGTCAATTCCGGCAGCGAGGCGAACGACCTCGCGATCCGGCTGGCGCGTGCCTATACCGGCAATCGCGACATCATCACCGTCGACCACGCCTATCACGGCCACCTGTCGAGCCTGATCGACGTCAGCCCCTACAAGTTCGCCGGCAAGGGCGGGGAGGGGCAGGCGTTGCATGTGAGGGTCGCCGAGATGCCGGACCTCTATCGCGGGCGCTATCGCTATGGTGACGCGGATGCGGGCCGGAAATATGCCGAGGATGTGCGCAACCAGGTTGCGGCTCTTGCTGCCGATGGTCGCCGCCCGGCGCTTTTCTTCAGCGAAGGCATTCTTGGGACCGGTGGGCAATTGTCGCTTCCGGAAAGGTATCTGCGCGAAGCCTATGCGCATGTGCGCGCCGCCGGCGGCCTCTGCCTCGCCGACGAGGTGCAGGTGGGCTTCGGCCGCGTGGGCAGCCACATGTGGGCGCATGAACTCCAGGGCGTCGTGCCTGACATCGTCACCATGGGCAAGCCGATAGGCAACGGCCACCCGATGGCGGCCGTCGTCACGACCGAAGCGATCGCGGCCTCCTTTGCCAACGGCATGGAGTATTTCAACACCTTCGGCGGCAATCCGGTCTCGGCCGAGATCGGCCTTGCCGTGCTCGATGTCATCCGCGACGAGCGGCTAATGAACCATTGCCGCGTCGTCGGTGACAGGCTGATGGACGGGGCGCGGACGCTCGCCGGCAAACACGCGATCATCGGTGATGTCAGAGGCCACGGCCTCTTCAACGGCATCGAACTGGTGCGCAACCGCGAGACGCTGGAGCCGGCAGCGCGCGAGCTTGATTTCGTCATTGCCGAGATGAAGCGCAAGCACCGCATTCTCTTGAGCAGCGAGGGACCGCACCACAATGTGCTGAAGGTGAAGCCGCCGGCGCCCTTCAGCGCCGAGGATTGCGACCGCTTCCTCGATGCGCTGGACGATACGCTTCAGCGTCTAAGCGTCTGAGACAAAAGACCAAAAACGGCCGCCTCCGGGCGGCCGTTTTGTCATTGCTCTCTGCTCTCAACAGCAAAATCGGATCGATGCGATTTTCCGCTTTACAAGAAAGTTAAACGTTTTTATCGTGCATATAAACGTTTAACTTGGTGCTGCAACTCGGCCGTTGGCCGCAGCAGTGCTCCGCCGGCAGGGAGGGCCCGTTGGCAGCGATCCGCATCGACAATTTGCGCAAAGGCTTTGGTTCGCTCGAAGTCTTGAAGGGTATCAACCTCGATATCGCCGACGGCGAGTTCGTCTGCTTCCTCGGTCCGTCCGGCTGCGGCAAGAGCACGCTGCTGCGCTCGATCGCCGGCCTCGAGGATCTCGACGGCGGCTCGATCCATCTCGGCGATCGCGATATCACCGACGTCGCTTCGGCCAAGCGCGACATCGCCATGGTCTTCCAGAACTACGCGCTTTATCCGCACATGAACGTGCGCAAGAACCTGTCCTTCGGTCTGGCGCTGAACGGCATGAAACGCGACGAGATCGACCGCCGCGTCGAGAGCGCTGCCGACATCCTGCGCATCAAGGAACTGCTGGCCCGCAAGCCGCGCCAGCTTTCCGGCGGCCAGCGCCAGCGGGTGGCGATCGGCCGCGCGATCGTGCGTGAGCCAAAGCTCTTCCTGCTCGACGAGCCGCTGTCGAACCTCGACGCGGGCCTGCGCGTCACCATGCGCGTCGAACTTGCGGCGCTGCATGAACGTCTCGGCGTGACGATGATCTATGTGACCCACGACCAGGTGGAAGCGATGACGCTGTCCGATCGTGTCGTTGTGCTCGACAAGGGCAAGGTCAGCCAGTTCGGTACGCCGCTCGAACTCTTCTATCAGCCGGCCAACCTGTTCGTCGCCGGCTTCATCGGCTCGCCGCGCATGAACTTCGTGACCACCGAAGTGACGTCGCAGGTCGATACGGCGGTGACGCTCAACGGCGGTGGTCTCGCCCATCCGCTCACGCTCGAAATGCTCTCGGCCGCACCGGTCGCCAAGCCCAAGTCGGTGACGCTCGGCATTCGCCCGGACAAGATCGAGCTGGTTTCGGCCGAGGAGGGTCACCTCGTCGGCGACGTGCGCCTCGTCGAGCGGCTCGGCACGGAAAGCCACGTCCATATCAGCCTTCAGAATGGTGGCGACATGACCGCGGTCGTGCGCGGCACGCATCCGGTTTCCGCCCGCGAGCGCGTGCATCTGCGTCTGCCGGCCGAGCATTGCCATCTGTTCGACGGCGATGGCCAGGCGGTTGCCCGACGTCTCGATGGCGAGACGCAGGCGCTCATCAATCAGGAAAAGGCAAAGCGGGTCGCGTAACCCGAAGGAGGAGGAGAAACATGCTCAACAGGAAGTCGATCATCGGCTCGCTGATGGTTCTGGCGATCGCCGGAACCGCCACGGCTCGCGCAGAAGAGACCTTGCGTTTTGCGACCTGGGATACGGACGAAAGCCTGGCGATCCAGCAGGAAATCGCCAAGAAGTTCGAGGAAAAGCATCCAGGCGTGAAGGTTCAGGTCGAACCCTACGCCGATGGCTACGATCAGAAGCTGATCGCCGCCTTCGGTGCCGGCAACCCGCCTGATGTCATGTATATGTGGAACTTCCCGCAATACTACACGTCGCTGAAGCCGCTCGACGATCTGATCGCCAAGGATGCGGCCGAGATCAAGCCGGACGATTTCCCGAAGGGCCTGATGAACACGGTTCGTGTCGAGGGCAAGACCTACGGCATGCCGTCGGGCTTCACCACCCAGGTGGTGTTCTACAACAAGGACATGTTCGCCAGGGCCGGCGTCGAGGAACCGAAGGACGGCTGGACCTGGGACGACCTGCGCGCCAAGGCTGCCAAGTTCCGCGACGAGCCAAACAAGGTCTACGGCTTTGCCGTCGACGCCAAGCCCGACCCTTATGATTTCGAGCAGTTCCTCTGGTCGAACGGCACCAAGTACATTTCCGACGATGGCAAAAAGATCGACGGCTACATGAACAGCGACGCCGCCGCCCAAGTCCTCGACATGTTCGGCGACATGGCCAAGAAGCAGGAAGCGATCACGCTGAACCTCGGCGACGACACGTCGGGCAGCACGCTGTTCAAGGGCGGCAAGATCGCGATGTTCCAGAGCGCCATGTGGTCGAAGTCCGGCATCGATGCATCCGGCATCAAGTATGGCGTAGCACCACTGCCGAAGTTCGGCGACAAGACCGCCCACTCGGCGCTCGGCGTTTCGGCGATCTCGATCGCCAAGGATGCGGCCCATCCGGACCTCGCCTGGGAATTCGTCAAGTTCTTCTCCTCGCCGGAAGCGGTTGCCACGCGCATCAACGACCTGCCGGTGCGCACCAGCGTTGCGGAAGAAAAGGGCATGACCAAGGACCCGATCTACAAGCCGTTCTTCGACATTCTCGCGACCTCCAACACCGAAACCCATGCGTTCCTGAAGAACGCCAACTGGGGCAAGGTCCAGGACAATCTCGCTCGCGCCATCGAGGCGACGATGATCGACCAGGGCAATGCCAAGCAGCATCTCGACGAGGCGGTTGCCCGCTCGAAGCGGCTGATCAAGTAAGACAAGGGAGCCCGGGGAGATGGACATGACCTATGCAACAGCCGCAGTGCCGGCCGCGGCCAAGCGCAAGCGCTCGGCCTTCGCCCGCCACATCGCGGCCTATCTGTTCATTTCCCCGTGGATCCTCGGGTTTCTGTTCTTCACGCTTGGCCCGCTCGTCTTCTCGTTGACAATGAGCTTCTACGACTGGCCCGTCGTCGGTGAACGCACGTTCGTCGGGCTCGAAAACTATCGTTCCATGCTGTTCGAGGATCCGCAGTTCTGGGAAAGCCTCTGGATTACGGTCAAGTTTGCGGCAATCTATGTGCCGTTCAACATCGTCATGTCGTTCCTGCTGGCGCTGATGTTGCATAACATTACCTTCGCCAGCGGCTTCTTCCGCACCGCCTTCTACCTGCCGAGCGTCATTTCCGGCGTCGCGCTGGTGACGATCTGGAGCTGGATCTACAGCCGGGAATACGGGCTTTTGAACTTCATGCTCTCCTTCGTCGGCATCGACGGGCCGAACTGGCTCGGCGATCCCAACCTCGCGATCGTCGCCATCATCATCGCCAGCCTCTGGGGGCTCGGCGGCACGATGCTGATCCTCTTGACGGGCCTGACAGCCATCCCGAAGGAGCTCTACGAGGCCGCAACCGTTTCGGGCGTTCCCGGCTGGGCGCAGATGGTCTTCATCACCCTGCCGATGCTCGGGCCGATGCTGCTCTTCACCTTCATCACCTCGATCATCTCGGCCTTCCAGCAGCTGACGATCGCGCTGCTTCTGACCAAGGGCGGACCGCTCGGCTCCACCTATTTCTTCGCCATGTACATCTACGACAACGCCTTCAAGTATTTCGACATGGGCTATGCCGCCGCCGGCTCCTGGGTGATGTTCATCATCGTGCTCCTGCTCAGCCTCGGCGTCATGCGCTGGTCGGCTGCCTGGGTCTATTACGAAGGCGAAGTCCGCCAGAACGATGGAGAGCACAATGCGTAAGACGCTGCTCTATTCCGCGCTCATCCTGCTCTCGGCGCTGTTCATCGCGCCGTTCTACTGGACCTTCATGACGGCGATCAAAAGCTCCGCCGAGCTCTACCAGTTCCCGCCAGTCTTCTGGCCGTCTGAATGGCACTGGGAGAACTTTGCCGCCGCCTGGAACAAGCAGCCCTTCGGCACCTACCTCACCAATTCGGTGATCGTCGTGGTGCTGTCGACGATCGGCCAGCTGATCTCGTCGTCGCTGGTTGCCTATGGCTTTGCCCGCTTCCGCTTCCCCGGCCGCGACCCGCTGTTCATCCTGCTGCTCGCCACCATGATGATCCCGTGGGACGTGAAGATGATCCCGCTCTACATGGAGTTCAACCTGCTCGGCTGGATCAACACGCTGAAGCCCTTGATCGTGCCCGCCTATTTCGCCGATGCTTTCTTCGTCTTCCTTTTGCGCCAGTACATCATGACTGTGCCCATGGAGATCGACGAGGCGGCCCGCATGGATGGCGCCAACGCTTTCGACATCTACTGGCGCATCCATCTGCCGCTGATGATGCCGGCCCTGGTGCTGGTCGGCACCTTCCACTTCATGAATGCCTGGAACGACTATCTCGGCCCGTTGATCTTCCTCAACGACCAGTCGAAATACACCCTCACGCTCGGCCTCTCCATGTTCAAGGGCC
The DNA here is from genome assembly GCF_014852205.1 of Ensifer sp. ENS06. Lineage (NCBI taxonomy): Bacteria > Pseudomonadati > Pseudomonadota > Alphaproteobacteria > Hyphomicrobiales > Rhizobiaceae > Ensifer > Ensifer sp. ENS06. The sequence goes on from NZ_JACVBC010000003.1 coordinate 652,247, forward strand.
TGCACGAGGTGGACGTGACCTCGATCGCCGCGATCACGGTCATCCTCTGCCTGCCGCCGCTCGCCCTCTTCTTCGTCGCCCAGCGCTACATCATGGATGGCGCAGTCGGCTCGTCGGTGAAGGGATAACGGCATGCTGTTCGACATCGATACCGTGCCCTTCAGCCGCAGGGGCCGGTTCCTGACGCTCTCGATGATGCGCGTGCCGGGCCGCGACGGCGAGCGGGCACTTTATCTCCGCCACGTGGCAGGCGGCGACGAGCGGCCATCGCTCGGTCGCCTCTGCCGCGTGGAATTTCTCGATGCGGAAGGCAGGGCCGTGGCCCCGGTGCTCGTGCTTTCACCCGAACGACTCGACGCACGCGTCGGTGACGGCGAAGTCACCTTCGTCATCGGCGAAGGGGAGCGGCTGCACATATCCGGCAGACAAGCCGGCGTGCGCTTTCATCTCGAAGGCTCGCGTTACGATTATGTCTACCGCACGCCGAACGGAGAGGATTGCCTCGTCGCTGCGGTCGAAAACGTCAAGTTCATCCCGCGGGCGATCACCGGCGACCTGAAGGTCACCGGCGCCTGGCAGCGCGATCATTCCGAAGACGTGTCCTTCGCCTTTTCGGGGACCGGTGCCTTCGAGGGCAATGTCGACTTCTTCCGCACCGTGTTGCCGGCTGATCGGCCCGGTCGGTTCGCCGAGGCGCTTTCGGATGCGAAGGCAGAATTCTCTGTGTGGCACGCGCGCGTTCCCGGAGGTGTTGACGGCCAGGGCGAGGCGCATCGGCTGGCAAGCTATCTGCTCTGGGCGAACGGCGTGCCGGCCGGTGGCGCGTTGACGCGGCCGGCGATCTACATGTCCAAGAACCACATGATCAACATCTGGAGCTGGGACAACGCCTTTTCGGCGCTGGGCGTTGCGGCCTTCGATCAGGATCTCGCCTTCGATCAGTTCGCAGCAATCTTCGACCACCAGGACGCCTCCGGCCTGCTGCCGGATTACATCAACGACCGCGACGTGCTCTTTGCCTTCACCAAGCCGCCGGTGCACGGTTGGGCGGTGTCGCTGATCGCAGCTGCCAATCCGGGCTTCCTGACAGCGGAGCGCAAGTCCTACCTGCGCGACGCCATCGGCCGACAGGTCGATTACTGGCTGACCCATGGACGCAAAGATGCCACGAGCCTGCCGTCCTATTTCCACGGCAACGACAGCGGCTGGGACAACGCCACCTTCTTTGCCGAAGGCGGCCCGGTGATCTCGCCGGATCTGCCGGTTTTCCTGATCCTTGCCTGCGAGGCATTGGCCGAGCTTCTTGAAGACGATCGAGAACGCCGGGCGGTGTGGCGGCAGAAGGCAGACGACCTGCAGGTGCTGCTGTTCGAGCGCCTCTGGACCGGCGACACCTTTGGCGCCCGGCTCGCTGCGGATCCGGAGCGGATACTGCCGGGCGAAAACCTCATCCAGTTCATGCCGCTGCTGCTCGGTTCGCGGCTGACGCCCGACATGCGCGAGAAGCTGGTCGCGCGGCTCGTCGCTGGCGGCTTCATCACCGAATGGGGCCCGGCGACGGAAAGCCCGAAGAGTTCCTTCTACGAAGACGACGGTTACTGGCGCGGGCCGATTTGGGCGCCGACCACACTGCTTCTCTGGGATGGACTGCGCCGGCAAGGGAAGATTGAGCTCGCGCGCGAAGTCGCGGAAAAGTTCTGTTCACTTGCGAGCAAAAGCGGTATGGCCGAAAACTTCGACGCGCGCTCGGGGAGGGGCCTTCGCGATCGCGCGTTCGCCTGGACATCCGCAGTCTATCTTGTGCTGGCAGCATCGCTCAGCGCTGACAACCCGTGACGAGCAGAACCGCCATGCAGAGACCGACGATCAAGACCATTGCGCAGGAGACGGGGCTTTCCATCGCCACCGTTTCCAAGGCCCTGAAGCATTCGCCTCAGGTTCGTCCGGAGACGCGCGCGATCGTGATCGAAGCGGCGGAACGCGTCGGCTACGAACTGAACATGCATGGCGTGCAGTTACGCACCGGCAAGACCTATCAGGTCGCAGCCATCATGACCGCGCCGGGTCCGAAGCAGAACGAATGGGAAGGCGTCGAATACGCCCAGCTCCTGAGCGGCATTTCCTGGGCGCTGGAAGACAGTCCCTATCGCGTCTCGCTCTATGCGGTCCGCAATTTCGAGGAGAGCCAGGCGGTCATCAAGCAGATCGTTTCGCTGAAGAAGGCCGATGGCATCATCATCTCGGGCACCCGCGCCGACGATCCCCGCATCCGCACGATGCAGGCGGCCGATTTCCCCTTCGTCACCTATGGCACCAGCATTCACAATGCGCCGCATGCCTATGTCGATGCCGACAACGAGCAGATGATCCGGGTGTCGATGGCGCGGCTCACCGAGCGCGGTCATCGCCGCATCGCGCTGCTCAACCCGCTCTCGGACTTAAGCTACGGCATCACCCGGCACGAAGCCTACAGGCATGCGCTTGATGTCGCGGGGCTTCCCTATGATCCGGCGCTCGTCGCCCATGGCCGTCTGACGCCGGCTTTCGGCCGCGAGAACGTGCTGACCATGTCGGAGCTCGGCAACCCGCCGACCGCCTATATCTGCGCCAATGAAGCCTCCGCGCTCGGCGCCTTCTCGGGCTTCCACGAGCGCGGGCTGGTGCATGGCCGCGATGCGGTGATCAACGCCACCGACGATCTCAACGTCAGCCAGTATTTCGCGCCGCCGATCACCACCTATTACCTGCCGATCAGCGAGCCGAGCAGCCTGCTCGGCGCCTATATCCTCAGGCGCATGGAGGGTGAGCCGCCGGAAGCGCTGCAGACGCTGCTCATGCCGAACCTGATCGAGCGTTGCGACGACCGCTTGAACCCGAACCGTTGACGAATTTCACGCCCGCTCAGGGCGCTCATTCATGCCCTTGAATATAAACGTTTATATTCGAGGGCGCACAGACAAAACCCGAGGTCGGACCCAACCGGCCGTAAGACATGACGAAGGACCGGAACCCGTGCACATGCCCCTGACGAGATCGAACCGCTTCAACGCCAAAGAACAGCAGACGGACATGCTGGAACTCGGCGTCTGCTACTATCCGGAGCAGTGGCCGCGCGAAAAATGGGAAGAGGATGCCCGCCGCATGGTCGAGCTCGGCCTTGCCTGGGTGCGCATCGGCGAATTCGCCTGGGCGAAGATCGAGCCCCGCTCGGGCGAATTCCACTGGGAGTGGCTGGACGACGCGATCGAGGTGCTCGGCAAGGCCGGTCTTAAGGTCATTCTGGGAACACCGACCGCCGCACCTCCGAAGTGGCTGATCGACCGCTACCCGGACATCCTGCCCGTCGACGTCAAGGGTGTGGTGCGCAAGTTCGGCGCCCGCCGTCACTACTGCTTCTCCAGCCGCCGCTACCGCATCGAGGCGGCGCGGATTTCCGAAGCCATGGCCGAGCGCTACGGCAAAAACGCCTTCGTCCATGCCTGGCAAACCGATAACGAGTACGGCGACCACGACACGATCTACAGCTATTCCGACGAGGCGCTGCGCGCCTTCCGCGAATGGCTTGAGGCCCGCTATGGCACGGTCGACGAGCTGAACCGCGCCTGGGGTACGGCCTTCTGGGCGATGAACTATCTGAGCTTCGACGAGGTCGAGCTTCCGAACAACCTCGTCGAAGAGCCGAGCCCGACCCATATCGTCGACTACATCCGCTTCTCCTCAGACCAGGTGAAGAGCTTCAACAAGGCGCAGGTCGACATCATCCGCAAGCACTCGCCGGGCCGTCCGGTGACGCACAACTTCATGTCGCAGAACACCGACTTCGACCATTACAAGGTCGGCGAGGACATCGATATCGCGTCGTGGGACGTCTATCCGATGGGTGGCCTGCTCAATGGTCGTCTCTCGTCGGAAGACAAGGGCCGGTATCTGCGCGTCGGCGATCCCGACCAACCGGCCTTCAACCACGATCTCTACCGCGCCGTCGGCAACGGCCGCGTCTGGGTGATGGAGCAGCAGCCGGGCCCGGTAAACTGGGCCTCGCACAATCAGTCGCCGGCCGACGGCATGGTGCGGCTCTGGACCTGGCTCGCCTATGCCCACGGCGTCGACATGGTCTCCTATTTCCGCTGGCGCCAGGTTCCGTTTGCGCAGGAACAGTTCCATGCGGGTCTGCTGCTTCCGAACAGCGAGGCTGACCAGGGCTATCTCGAAGTCGCGCAGGTTGCCGAGGAAATGAAGCGTTTGCCGAAGGGTGAGCGCCGCGAGAAGGCGAAAGTCGCGATCCTGCTCGACTACAATTCGCGCTGGGCGACCCGGGCGCTGCCGCAGGGCCGCACCTATCTGGCTTCGCAGATCGCGCTCGACTGGTATTCGACCGTCGCCCGCCTCGGCGTCGATGTCGACATCATCGGCCAGCACTCGGACCTCGAAGGCTACCAGCTGGTGCTGGCACCCGACCTCGTGATCCCCGAACAGGCCTTTGTCGAAAAGCTTGCGGCGTCGGGTGCCAAGGTGCTTTTCGGACCGCGCAGTGGCAGCAAGACCGAGGACATGCATATTCCGGAGGGCCTGCCGCCGGGTCCGCTCGCCGCGCTGATCGACGTCAGCGTCGCGCGTGTCGAGTCGCTGCCGGAATTCCACGGCGAGAGTGTGCTTTACGGCAACGAGACCTATCCGGCCGGCGTCTGGCGCGAGACGGTTCGCACCAACGAAACCGTGCTTGCGACCTTCGAGGGCGACTATCGCAATGGCGCTCCGGCGCTCGTCGGCAACGACAAGGCACGCTACATGGCAACGGGTGCACGCGGCGAGCTCCTGGACAAGGTGATTGGCGATGCGCTCGGCTGGGCTTCGGTTGAGGCGCTCGCCGATCTTGGCGATCTGCGCATCACCCGCCGCGGCAAGCTCACTTTCGCCTTCAACTACGGCAAGACGGCGGTGGACGTGCCGGCGTCTGCGGGCGCAACCTTCCATGTCGGCGGCCGCAAGCTCGGCCCGGTCGACGTCGCGATCTGGACGGAGTGATCGGAAGGCGGGTTATCGCCCGCCGACCGACCGGTAGCACCTAAAAGCAAAGAGCCCGGCTTTGGAAACAGGCCGGGCTCTTTGCGTTTCGTACTTTTTCCGTGGTCAGGCGCGTTCCAGCGCCACGGCGATGCCCTGGCCGACGCCAATGCACATGGTCGACAGCGAATAGCGCCCGCCGGTCTCGTGCAGTTCGAGTGCCGCCGTGCCGGTGATGCGGGCGCCGGACATGCCGAGGGGGTGGCCGAGCGCGATCGCGCCGCCGTTGCGGTTAACGCGCGGATCGTCGTCGGCAATGCCGAGGTCGCGAAGCGTGGCGAGCCCCTGCGAGGCGAAGGCCTCGTTGAGTTCGATCACGTCGAATTGCGCCTGCGTGAGACCGAGGCGGGCCATCAGCTTCTTCGATGCCGGAGCCGGGCCGAAGCCCATGATGCGCGGCGGTACGCCGGCGGTAGCCCCACCGAGGATGCGGGCGATCGGCCTGAGGCCGTATTTCTTCGCTGCCGCTTCCGAGGCGATGATCAGGGCCGTTGCGCCATCGTTGACGCCGGAGGCGTTGCCGGCGGTCACCGTGCCGCCTTCTTGTCTGAAGGGCGTGCCGAGCTTGGCAAGCGCCTCCATCGTCGTCGCGCGCGGGTGCTCGTCGCGATCGACGATAACGGGCTCGCCCTTGCGCTGCGGGATCGTCACCGAAACGATCTCTTTCGCCAGCCGGCCATTGGCCTGCGCGGCCGCTGCCTTTGCCTGGCTGCGCACAGCAAACGCATCCTGGTCTTCGCGGCTGACGTGAAAGTCAGCCGCGACGTTCTCGCCCGTCTCTGGCATCGAATCGACGCCATATTGCTTCTTCATCAGGGGATTGATGAAGCGCCAGCCGATGGTCGTGTCGTAGATTTCGGCGTTGCGGGAGAAGGCGGCATCGGCCTTCGGCATCACGAAGGGCGCGCGTGACATGCTCTCGACGCCACCGGCGATCATCAGCTCGGCTTCGCCCGATTTGATGGCGCGGGCTGCCGTGATGACCGCATCCATGCCGGAGCCGCAAAGCCGGTTGATCGTCGTCCCGGTGACGCCGACCGGCAGGCCGGCCAGGAGCAGCGACATGCGCGCGACGTTGCGGTTGTCCTCGCCCGCCTGGTTGGCGCAGCCGAAGATCACGTCGTCGACGGCGTCCCAGTCGACATCGGCATTACGCTCCATCAGTGCCTTCAGCGGAATTGCGCCGAGATCGTCGGCCCGCACCGATGAGAGTGAGCCGCCGAACCGGCCGATCGGGGTGCGGATGTAGTCGCAGATGAAAGCCTCGGCCATCACGCAGCCTCCTTGTCGCCCTGATGCGCCTTCTTGGTGCGAGCGTTGATGTCACGAAGGGTCTTGAGTTCGAGTTCGGACGGGGCCGGCGTCTCGATCACTTCCTCGGCGAACCTGATCGCCCAGCCGCAATTCTCGACGATCTGCTCGCGCGTGACGCCGGGATGGATCGAAACGACGGTCAGTTCCTTGGTTTGCGGATGCGGCTCCAGGATGCAGAGGTCGGTGATGACGCGCGTCGGTCCCTTGGTCTTCATGCCCAACCGTTCGCGGTGGTCGCCGCCGTCGCCGTGGCCCATGGAGGTAATGAAGGGCAGCTTCTCGACGAAGCCGCGCCTGGAGAGCGCCATGGTGATGAAGATGCGGCCGCAATTGGAGGCAATCTCCGGAGCGCCGCCACCACCGGGCAGACGCACCTTCGGGTGGTCATAGGGGCCGACGACCGTGGTGTTGAGGTTGGCGAACTTGTCGATCTGGGCGCCACCGAGGAAGCCTGTCGTGATACGCCCGCCCTGCAGCCAGTAGCGGAACATCTCCGGCACCGACACGGTGAAAAGGGCCGTGTCGCAGAGTTCGCCGTCGCCGATCGAAAGCGGCAGCACATCCGGCTTGGTGCCGACCGTGCCGCTCTCGTAGATCAGCGTGATATCGGGTGCATGCGTCAGCCGCGCGACGTTGCAGGCGGCCGAGGGCGCGCCGATGCCAACGAAGCAGACGTCGTCGTTGGAAAGCGCCCGGGAAGCGGCGATGGTCATCATTTCGGTAGGGGTGAAGTCGCTCATTCTATCCTCCCTCAGGCCGCTTTTGCCGGTTTGTTGCCGGCATGCTTGGCGAAATCTTCCGGCCTGGCGTCGAGCACGTTTTCCTTGATCCAGGCGGTGAAGCTATCGCGGTCGCGGGCGATCTCGTCCCAGCCGATGTAGAAGGCGTTGGAGCGCGGGTAGTAACCGTGCGCATAGGACGGGAAGGCGCCGCCCGGAACGTGAGCAACCGATGTGACGGCCCAGCGGGGCAGCACGAGGGAGTTGGGCGACGGTGGGTTGAGCTCGTCGACGATCTCCTCCACCGTGACGATCGAGCGCTTGGCGGCAAGAACCGCCTCCTTCTGCACGCCGACGATGCCTTCGATCAGCACGTTGCCCTTCCTGTCTGCGCGTTGCGCATGAATGATCGTGACGTCAGGGCGGATCGCCGGTACGGCCGCAAGCACTTCGCCGGTAAACGGGCAGGTGACCGACTTGATGTTGGGGTTTACCTTCGGCAGGTCGGCGCCGATGTAACCACGCAGCGTCGCAAACGGCAGGTTGGCGGCACCCGCCTCATAGGCGTTGGCCATCGCCGCGTGGGAATGCTCCTCGATCTCCAGCGGCCGCGGCCATTGGTTTTCGACGGCGTCGCGGAAGCGATGCAGCGAGCCGACGCCGGGATTGCCGCCCCAGGAAAACTTCATGCCACGCGCCGCACCCACGCCGATCAGCTGGTCATAGAGAATGTCCGGCGTCATACGCACCAGATAGAGGTCCTTGCGACCCTGGCGGATCACCTCATGCCCCGCGGCATAGGGGATCAGATGGGTGAAGCCTTCCATGGCGACGGTGTCGCCATCCCTGACATTGTCGCCGACAGCCTCGGCGAGCGAAACGATCTTCGCCATGTTTCCTCTCTTGGTCTCAGTGATCTGTTCGTGGCCTTCGTCGCCCCACGGGCAGCCGGCGCCTTCCTCTTCCGGATGCCAATAAGCGCCGATCGAAACGCTCGGTCAATTATTTTGTGCGATATTTGACTTTTGTTCGTATATCGCACAAAATCGTTGGCGATGATTTGGGAGGCAAGGATGCGGGAAACGGACTTCGTCAGCGGCTTTGCGCGCGGGTTGGCAGTGATCGAAGCCTTCGATGAAACCCGGCCGAAACTGTCGATTGCCGAGGCGTCAAGGATTACCGGGCTTGACCGGGCGACGGTGCGCCGGTCGCTGCTGACCCTCTCCGAGCTCGGCTATGCAGACTATGACGGCAAGTTCTTCGCGCTGACGCCGAAGATCCTGCGCCTTGGCCATGCCTATCTCTCGGCAACGCCGCTGCCGACGATCATCCAACCTTATCTCGACCAATTGTCCGACCGCGCCGGGCAGAGCGCCTCGGCCTCGGTCTTGGATGGAACCGAGATCGTCTACATCGCCCGCGCCTCGCAAAAGCGGGTGATGTCGATCAACCTGACGACGGGGTCGCGCCTGCCGGCCTATTGCGCCTCCATGGGGCGGGTATGGCTCGCGGCACTGCCGGAGCATGAGGCACGAGAGATCCTTGCCCGATCGAACCTCAAGGCAAACACGCCCTATACGAAGACCGATCCGGAGGACCTGATCGCCGAGTTTCGCCGTGTGCGCGACCAGGGCTATGCGTTGATTGATCAGGAACTCGAACTCGGTCTCTGTTCGATCGCAGTGCCGCTCGAAAACGACCGCGGCCGGATCGTTGCGGCGCTAAACATCGGCGCGCCGGCAGCCCACGTGGCCGCAGCGGAGATGGTTGAGCGTTACCTGCCGCTGCTCAAGGAAACGCAAGGGGCGCTCCGGCTGGTGCTGAGATAACAGCTCCCTGCGTCGGCGCTTGATGTTTTGCTGTCGCGCGTTGGAAGCACGCCAGCACCGCAGGACCTGGTCCTTGCTGGCGCCGATTGATGGTGATCGGAACGGCTGGCAACGAGCATGGGGGATTTGAGTATGGGCACCCTTGGGTCTGTGCACGTCGTCTCGTGTCAGGCCGTTCCATTGGCGCCAATGCCGTTCATCTGCTCCGGACCGCTTGGTCTGCAGCTCATTCCATCGGCAAGCATAGATTTGGGTAGCGACCGAACGGCCGGAATACCCAAAAATGAGCCACCGGGCGATGCAGTTTACGCTTGCATTTATTTAACCTACAAATTTTAGTGGTCCACGCGGGTGGTGCTGGCGGTGAGAAACGCCGGCACAGGACGATGGAGGGGGCCATCGCGCCGCAAGAGCCAGGTATTTGTCGAATTTTGTCCAGCGCCGCTCTCGGCGATGTCTGGGCGTTGCTGTCATTGTTGCGACCCGGACCGCCGGGAAACCCGAATTTTTGCTGAGCGATCCCTTTTCGCCTTTCCATATCGAGCGTCATGAATGAGCAATTGCACCGGTCCGATCATTCCATAGGCCTGCCGCCCTACGAACTGATCGCGACGAACGAGCCGCCTTGCCCCGCCGTGGCGCAGCCCACACGAGACTGGGCCTATCTGGCCGCCACCCACCTCATCGGTTCTCCGGCCAACGCGGCGATCGCCGCGATCCTGGAGGAAACCGGCAAGCTTGCCGGCGCCGACCGGGCGTGGATGTTCGAATACACCGACGATCTTCTGCGCTTCCGCAACACTGACGAATGGGTGCGAGGCGAGGTGTCGTCACATGTCGGGGACCTGCAGCAGACGCCGGTGACGATGATCGGCTGGCTCCATCAGTGGCTGGTGGCGGGCAAGGCGGTCATGATCAACGATGTCGCAAGGCTACCGCGTCCGGCGCGGGCGCTTCAGGCGGAAATGCTTCGCCAGAATGACAAGAGCGTTCTCTGCGTCCCGGTTTTTCACGAGGGCACGTTGCGTGGCTGCATCGGTTTCGATGCGACGCGGGCGGTGCGTCGGTGGCCGGTCGAAGAAATCCACCAGCTCGTCCGCTGTGCAAAGCTGATCGGGATCGCGCGCTACGGGCGCACGCGGACATATGGCGACCGGGACGATGCTGGCGCAACGACGTCGGCTGAGATAGGCGCGCTCGTCCATCTGCATATGCCGGGACGCACCCGCGGCGTGCCGCTGTCTGCGATCGTCGGGCTTCGCTCTGCCAAGGACTACACCCAGGTCTGGCTGAAGGACGAAGCCGCGGTGCTGGATCTTCGTCCGCTTTCATTCTGGATCGGCCTTTTGCCCAAGGCGAACTTCCTGCGCATCCATCGGACCGCGGTGGTCAACCTGTCGCACGTGACCGAGCTGGACCGTCATTCCGGTCCGACGAAACAGGCCTGGGTCGTGCGTCTGCGCAGAACAGACGAATCCTGGACCGTGTCCCGCCCCTACAGGCAGGAATTGCGCAGTCGTCTCGGCATCTGAATTTTCCACAGAGGCTGATATCGGGGTTTGTCGCTTCGTCGAACCCGTAGGTTGTTTCGTCGATAAGGCGTTGCCGCTGTAGGGTTGCTATGCAAGCGAGCTTCCTGGGACATTTTTGAACGATGGCGGGGGCAAGCCTTTGAAAAAGATCAATTGTCAGAATCAGGGCTTGGGAAGCGGACGTGAGAGCGAAGCGCGCAACGATCGGCGGCGGACGACGCGTCGTTCGGTAACCAGTAGCCGGCGCTTGCTGATGAACAGCACCGCTCTGTGGTTGTTCGCAGCCACCGGCCTTGCTCTCGGCATGGTCGCGTCCGTTCCGGTCGCGCATGCGGCAGGCAAGGGCGGCACCGGCGGGAGTTGGGGCGGCGCCGGCGGCAGCGTCGACGGCAACCTGCAGGGAACGCCCGGCGGCGATGCCATCGATAGCGGAAACGGCGGCGGCGGCGGCGGGCCGGGTGCGGCCGGTGGCGCGGGAAGCCAGAGCGGCGCCGGGGTTGGCGGCACTGGTGGTGCCGGCGGCACCAGCGGCAGCCCGAACGGAGGAACCGGCGGAAGCGGCATCGGCAACGGCAGCGACTTTGGCGGCGGTGCGGGTGGCGGCGGCGGTGCGCACGGCAGCGTCGGCAATGTCGCTGGCCGCGGTGGCGATGGAGGCACGTCTCCGAACGGGGACGGCGGTGGCGGCGGGGCCGGCGGATACGGCCGGATTGTTGCCGCCGGGGGAACGGAGAGCATAACCGGACCGGCAGTTTCCGGTGGGCGGGGCGGACACGGCGGTGCTGGCGGGGCAGCGTCGGGGGCTATCGGTATCGGTGGCAGCGGCGGCGACGGTGGCGACGGCGCGGCGCTCGTCGGTGGCGGCACATTGACGGTGAACACGAACGTCACGGCCGGCAACGGCGGCAATGCCGGCGCCGGCGGTCACATTCTCGAAAAGTTCAATGGCGACGGCGGTCACGGCATCAGCGCGCTGAACGGCGGCACGGTGATCATCAACAGCGGCAGCGTGACGGGCGGTGTGGTTGGAACCGGCGGGACCGGCGGCGTGCACGGAGCTGGGATCTTCGGTCGAAACCTGGACGTGACTCTCGGCGCATCCGGTTCGATCATCGGCGGCAATGGCGGGACCGCCAACGCCATGACCTTCGATGGCGGCGCCAACACGTTCCGGTTCTCTGCGGCGAACCCGGGTCTTTCCGGCAACATCGCGATCAACAATACCGCCAGCCTGACGATCGACCAGAACAGCAACGGCAGGATCAACAATACGATTACGGGCGACGGCTCGCTCATCAAATCCGGCAGCGGCACGCTGACGCTGACGGGCATGAACACCTATACCGGGGCGACGAGCATCGGGGCGGGCGGTACGCTGGCGCTATCGGGCCAGGGACGCATCAATGCCTCCAGCGGATTGACGGTGAACGGCACCTTCGACGTTTCCGCCGCCGCTTCTGCACAGGTCAGGTCGCTGGCCGGCAGCGGACAGGTCACGCTTGGAAGTCAATATCTGATCATCCACAACGCCACGGGTACGTTCTCGGGCGCGATCAACGGCACCGGTGGCATCAATGTCATGGCCGGCACGCAGGTCCTGACGGGTACCAATACCTTTGCCGGTGGCGCAGGTACGAATACTGGCGCGACGTTGCAGATCGGCAATGGCGGCACGGGTGGCTCGCTCGTGTCGAACATTACCAACGGCGGCTCGGTGATCTTTAACCGCTCCGATGACGTGACCTATGGCGGCGAGATCACCGGCAACGGCACATTCTCGCAGATCGGCAGCGGCACGCTGACACTGACGGCGACCAGCAGCACGCGCGGAGCGGTGACGATCGGCACAGGCAGCACGCTGCAGCTCGGCAATGGTGGCACCACAGGCTGGATCGGCGGCACGGGGAACTTTGTCGGCTCGATCACCAACAATGGCGCGCTGGTCTACAACCGCTCGAACAATGTCAGCTATGCCGGCAAGGTCTCGGGCACCGGCACGATTTCGCAGGCGGGAACGGGCAAGCTGACGCTGACGGGGGATAGTTCGCTGTTCGCTGGAGCAACGTCGGTGACGTCGGGCACGACCTATGTCAACGGCCAGCTTGGCGGCAACGTCAATGTCGGCACCGGCGGTACGCTCGGGGGATCGGGCAGGATCGGCGGCAGCGTCGTCGTCGATGGCACGCTCTCGGCCGGCAACAGCCCGGGCACAATCACGATCGGTGGCGATCTGACGCTCAATGCCGGCTCCAATTCGGTTTTCGAGCTCAATACGCCTGGGCTCGTCGGCAGCGTCGGCAGCAACGATCTGGTGAAGGTCGGCGGCAACCTGACGCTCGGCGGCGCACTGAACGCGCAGGTGGCATCGGCCGGTTACTACCGGCTGTTCGAATATGACGGCGCGCTGTCGGGCAGTTTTGCGACGACGACCGCGACGTCGACGGTTCCTAGCTTCACGATCGCCAGCCAACAGGTCCAGACCGGCATTGCCAAGCAGGTCAATTTGTCGGTGCTCGGCGCCGGCCAGACGATGCACTTCTGGGATGGCGGCGACACGACGGGCAACGGTACCGTCAACGGCGGTACCGGCACCTGGACGTCTGGTGGCACCAACTGGACCGGCGCTCCGGGGCGCGCCAACATCAACGGCAGCTTCGGCGGCTCTGTCGGCGTCTTTGCCGGTGCCGCCGGCGGCACCGTCAATGTTGTCGGCACACAGAGCTTCGATACGCTGCAGTTCTCCGCGACCAACGATGGCAGCGGCTACACCATCAATGGCGGGGTGCTCAGCTTCAATCCGGCAAGCGGCACGGCGGCGACGATCAATGTCGGCAACGGCGTCGCAACCACGATCGGCTCGGTGCTGCAGGATGGCGCGACCGGCAGCGGCCTCAACAAGGTGGGCAACGGCACGCTGACGCTGACGGGCATGAACACCTATACCGGGGCGACGAGCATCGGAGCCGGCGGCACGCTCGCGCTTTCGGGTCAGGGTCGGATCAACGCCTCGAGCGGTTTGACGGCCGATGGCACCTTCGACGTCTCGGCTGCGGCTTCCGCACAGGTCAAGTCGCTTGCCGGCAGTGGGCAGGTTGTGCTCGGTAGCAAAACGCTGATCATCAATAACGCGACCGGCACGTTCTCGGGCACGATCAACGGTACCGGTGGCATCTCGATCGGTGCCGGCACGCAGGTCTTGAGTGGCACCAACGGCTTTACCGGCGGCGCCGGCATTTCCCAGGGGGCGACGCTGCAGATCGGCGATGGCGGCGCGGGTGGTTCCCTCGCATCCAATGTCACCAACTACGGTGCCCTCGTCTTCAACAGCTCGGCCAATTCGACCTATGCCGGCTCGATCACCGGCCCCGGGTCGTTCTCGCAGATCGGAGCGGGCACGCTGACGCTCACGGCCAACAACAGCACATCGGGTGCGGTGACGATCGGCACCGGCAGCACGCTGCAACTCGGCAACGGCGGCACGACCGGCTGGATCGGCGGAACCGGCAAATTCGTCGGCTCGATCACCAACGACGGCGCGCTGATCTACAACCGCTCGAACGACGTGACCTATGCCGGCGCGGTCTCGGGCAACGGCACGCTGACCCAGGCGGGCACGGGCAAGCTGACCCTGACAGGCGCAAACACCTTTACCGGCGCGACAGACATCACCTCGGGCGAACTGATCGTCAACGGTTCGCTCGCGAACTCCAGCCTGACCACGATCCGGCGCGGAGCGCGTCTTGGCGGCACCGGCACGCTTGGCAACACGACCATCCAGGCTGGCGGCGTCCACGCTCCGGGCAACTCGATCGGCACGCAGACGATCGCCGGCAATTACACCAACAACGGGGTTCTGCAGATCGAAGGCTCGCCCACCGCCACCGATAAGCTGGTCGTTTCGGGCAGCGTCGACATCTCCGGTGGGACCCTTGATCTCCTGCTTTCGCCCAACACGGCGTCGAGCTGGAACCCGGTCAATGGCCCGTTCATCCTCATCGACAAGACGAGTTCCGGCACGATCACCGGCACCTTTGCGTCGATCGTCGACAACCTGGTGTTCCTCGATCCGACCGTCGACTACAGCGGCGGCGACGGCAACGACCTTTCGCTCAAGCTGACCCGCAACGATATCAGCTTTGCAAGCGTCGGCCAGACCCGCAACCAGACCGCCACCAGCGTCGGTGTCGAAGGGCTCGGTTTTGCCAACCCCATCTTCAACGCGGTGGCGTTTGCCGCAACGCCCGAGGCGGCGCGCACGGCCTTCGATCTGCTTTCCGGCGAAGTGCACAGCTCGTTCCAGTCGATCCTGATCGAGGACAGCCGGTTCCTGCGTGATGCCGCGAACGATCGTCTGCGCACCGTGCTCGGCACCGTGGCGGCGAAGCAATCGAGCGAGATCACCGGCGCTATCGAGAGCGGCGAACTTGCTCTGTGGAGCCAGGGCTTCGGTTCCTGGGGACGGATCGACGGTGACGGCAATGCCGCCAAGGCGGATCGCTCCATCGGCGGCTTCTTCGTCGGTGCGGATACGCAGGTGGACGAATGGACCGTAGGCGCGCTTGCCGGCTACTCGCGTTCCTCGATGGACATCGATGCGCGGTTCTCTTCGGCCACCTCGGACAACTATCATCTGGGCATCTATGCCGGCGGACGTTGGGGCGATGCGTCGCTTAGAACCGGCGCCGCCTATAGCTGGCACGATATCGAGACGAACCGCACCGTTTCGTTCCCGGGCTTCACGGACAGCCTCGATGCCGACTACAGCGCCGGGACGGGCCAGGTCTTCGGCGAGTTCGCCTATGCGTTCACGGCCGGGTCGGTCGATCTGGAGCCGTTTGCCAACCTGGCCTATGTGCATCTCAATCGCGACGGCTTTGCCGAGCGGGGTGGAGCCGCCGCGCTATTCGGCAAGGACGCGTCGCAGGACACGACGTTTACGACCCTTGGTCTTCGCGCGGCGTCCAGCTTCGACCTTGGCGGCGTGCTGGCGACGGCTCGTGGCACCATCGGCTGGAGACATGCCTTCGGCGACACCTTGCCGCTGTCGTCGAACGGGTTCTCGCCGGCGAGCACGTTTGTCATCGCCGGCGTCCCGATCGCCGAAAACACAGCGGTGCTTGAAGCCGGCCTCGATTTCGCCGTCGCGCCGGAGGCGACCCTCGGTTTGACCTACACAGGTCAATTCGGCGGAGGTGTCAGCGACCAGAGCGTCAAGGCAAATCTGAGCGTCAAGTTCTGATTGAACGCAGTCGACCCAAGCGGCCGCCTGTCCGGGTCATGGGTGACCTTGGCAGGGGGCCGTTTGGCTTTTCAAGGCTGGCTTGAAGTGCGTATGGATGCGGCACGCCAGCGGCCATGCGTCCACGCTTCACCCGCTCGCACGTCGCCGCGACGGAGATGGTCTGGCGTTATCTGCCGCTACTCAAGGAGACAAGCAGCCTTGCGCGGCGTACTGAGATAGCGCTGGCGGCATCCTTGCGCTTGACGCCACGCCCCGACGCGCTTTCTATCTCGCCTGGGGTGTGAATTCGGGCTGGGAGTGGACCACTATGACTGACGATACGCAGCCGCCGGAAACCAAGCTCACGACGACGAAGCGGCGCTGGGCCGCCGATGGCAAGTTCCTGACGGGGCGGATCGTGCGCCCCGAGGACGAGCGCCTTCCGCCCGGGCAACACCTGGTCAAGGACTGGCCGGTGCTCGACCTCGGCCAGCAGCCGATCATCCGGACGGAAAGCTGGCGTCTCGATATCACCGGCCATATCGAGCATCCCCTGTCGCTCGACTGGGCCGCCTTCAAGGCTTTGCCGCAGAGCGACCGTCTCTCCGACATGCATTGCGTGACGACGTGGTCGCGCTACGACAACCGCTGGCAGGGCGTGGCCACGCGTGATCTGCTCGACCAGGTGATGCCGAAGCCCGAAGCGAGCCATGTCATGCTGACGAGCTATGACGGCTACACCACGAACATGCCGCTTGCGGATTTCGCCTCCGAAGACGCGATCCTTGCGACCGACTGGGAGGGCCAACCGATCGGCCGCACCCATGGCGGACCGATGCGGCTCGTCGTTCCGCATCTTTATCTGTGGAAGAGTGCCAAGTGGCTGACGCGTATCGATTTTCGCGAAGGCGACATGCCCGGCTTCTGGGAGCGGAACGGCTACCACATGCGCGGCGACCCGTGGCGCGAGGAGCGCTATTCGGACGACTGATCGGGGCCTGTGAAGGCTTGACGATCACCGCCCAACGCGTCCGGGTCCAGAAGCGATTGCAGCCCCGCAAGCTGGTAGCGCCAGAAGAGCGAAATGGCCGACTGGATAGACGGGGCGTCGCTGTATTCGCTGAGCGTATCGGCAATGGTGTCCAGCGTTCGAGTGAAGGTTCGCTCGAGCATGAAACCCATCAAAGGCGTCAGGGCTTGCTCGCCGCCATTGTCGGTCAGGTAGCCGGAAGCCAGCCGCACCATCTCCCGGATCATCAGCTTGCGGACATGGGCGTAGCGCGTCCCATCGGCCCCGCGAAGCAGGATCAGCACCACGAGCCGCTGGTCGATCCAGAAGGACAGCAGCGCCCGGGCACGTTCGGATCCGGAAGCATCGGCCTGCAGCCAATCGCCGATCGATCGCAGTTCTCGTACACGGGCGCGCAGCAGGCGCAACAATCGCCCGGCGAGCGCCGGCGTCACGATCTCATAAAACAGCGCTTCCTTGTCGGCGACGTACTTGTAGATGTTGCTCGAACTCGTACCCGCCCGTTCCGCCACATCGGCCAGCCGGGCCTTTTCGAACCCTTGCTCGGCAAACACCGCTGCCGCTGCCGCAAGCAGACGCTCGCGCACTTCCTGCTTCAGGCGCTGGGGCATGCGAGCCTTTCTGCAAGCTCGGTGAGCCTTGGTTGCCAGGGGGCAGCTTCTTCCAGCTGGAAGGCGAGTGAGAAGAGCAGCGCGTCCTCGCCCGTTGCTGCAGCGAAATGGCAGCCGACCGGCAGCCCCTCGCGCGACCAGCAAAGCGGCACCGACATGGCGGGCCATCCGGCAAAGGACGCCACATTGGTGAAGCCGGCGAGGCGTTCCGTAAACGCGATGAGTTGGTCTGCATCCTCGGTCGGTCCTTGCGTCCCCAGCGGAAAGGCCGTGAAGGGGACGGTGGGCGAAAGCAGCACGTCATAGCCGGAGATCGTCTGATTTGCGCTCGCCTCGGCCCTCTTCGTCGCGCCGATCGCCTCCATGATTGCCGCCTCCGGCAGCCGCCTCGCGCGGCGGACGAGCTCGACCGTGTAGGGCTCGAACAAGGTCTCGTCGAAGGCGCCGCCCATTGTGGCCGCGACCTGGTCGAACAGGCCGGACAGAACGATCCCGGTCAGATTGAAAAAGGCGCGGCTGGTTTCCTGCGCGTTGACGTCAGGCCCCGCGCATTCGACGACCTCGTGCCCCAAAACCGTGCACAACGTGATCGCCGCGTTGAGCGCGTCCTCGACCGCTTCAGACACGCCGCGCCCGAAAACATCATGGCGATAGACGCCAATGCGCAGCCGCTTCTGCGGGCCGCGGCGCATATCGTCGATCGCAGGCATTGGCCGCGCCAGGTCCTGCCGCTCGGTCGCCGCCAGCCACGCGGCGCTGTCGCGCACGGAACGGCTGACGCAATGGTCGCTGATCAGCCGCGCCGTCGGCATCGCCGGCGGCAGGCCGGCATTCACCGTGCGGTCCCGGCTCGGCTTGAAACCGAATAGCCCGCAGAAGGAGGAGGGGCCACGGATCGAGCCGCCGCCGTCGGACGCGTGGGCGATAGGCACCATGCTGGAGGCAACGGCCGCCACCGCGCCGCCGGACGAGCCGCCGGTCGAAAGGGCAAAATTCCAGGGGTTGCGCGTCGCTCCATGGGCGAGGGTTTCGGTGGTGCCGAGCAGGCCGAACTCCGATGTGGTCGTCTTTCCAAGAACGATCAGACCGGCCTTGTCGATTGCGTCCGTGTAATCCGATCCGCCTTGGGCGGGCTGTCCCTTGAAGAGGCGAGAGCCGAAGCCGGCCGGATGGCCGGGGTAGGCAAGCAGATCCTTGAGCAGGGTCGGTACGCCCGGGAACGGCATGTCCGCGTGCGGCCGAAGAGCTCCGGCGCACTTGCGCGCTTGGTCGAAATCCGTGGATGCAAGGGCGTTGACGTGCGGCTCGATCCGCTTGATGCGCCGGATGGCGGCATCGACGAGTTCGAGCGGCGAGGCTTGGCCCGTCGAGACGAGACGCGCCTGTTCCGTTGCGTCCAGCGCGGAAAAGTCGTCCGTTTCCTGTTGCGAAAATTCGAGATTGGGCGCGCGCATCTGTCCAGATTCCATTGACGATGAAAAGAGAATGATAGATTCTTTTTTCATCGTCAATGGGCGGTTGCATCCTCCAGCAACTGATTGCATCTTCCCGTCTCCTGCAATGCTGGTGCAACCCACCCCCCGCAAAGCTCGTGCAACGTTTCAACAAAGGACGTTGTCGATGCGCCTGGCCATTTTACCGATGTGGATGATCCTCTTCAGCGCGAGCCCGAGCCATGCCGAAGAAAAGGGAATGTGGATTGCGGACAATCCGTATCGGACCGTGCAGCCTTTGTACGATCCCTGTCGTGATGGTCGGCTAAGTGATGGAACGCCGCGAACCTGCGCCGAGATCAGACGCATGTACCGGCATGGACGAGGCGGCTGGTCCGAGCAGGACCATCGCCTGGATGCATGCAGCAACGGACGCGTCAGCGACGGCCGGCCGCGCACATGCCGGGAACTGCTTGAATGGATGGAGCATCGTTGATGAAGGCAGAGCGCAGAGCCACCGTGTCGAGGCTCGGACAGGTTTTCAGATTAGTGCTTGGGTATCTGTCCTGGCCGCTGGTGTTTTTCGGTGGACTGCTCGGCGCCTACTACGCGTTCGCGAGCGCGAAACCGATGGTCGGATTCGTGGCGGTCTATGCGGCTGCCGTCTTCATCCTGTTTCTTCTCGAACGCTACATTCCCTACGAGCGGGGCTGGCTGCAATCGGATGGCGAAACGGTGAACGATATCGGCCACACGCTGGCGACGAAGGGCCTGCTGCAGGCGGCTGGCCTGATCGCCGCCGTCTTTCCCATGTATGCCGCCAACATCCTGCAGCCGCTCGCAGCGCTCAAGTTTGGTCTCTGGCCATCGGATTGGCCGATGGTGTTTCAGGTGGCTATCGCCGTGGTCGTTGCCGAATTCGGCCTCTATTGGTCGCATCGGATCGCCCACGAAAAGCTGTTCTTCTGGCGGTTTCACGCGCTGCATCACAGCGTCGTTCGGCTCTGGGTCATCAATACCGGCCGCTTCCACGTGGCCGATTCGCTGTTCAAGATCGCCATGAGCCAGATCCCGCTCTATTGCCTGGGCGCTCCGTTGCACGTTTTCTGGTGGCTCGGCGCGGTCACGGCCTTCATGGGCATTCTTACCCATTGCAACGTCGATATGCGCACCGGCCCCTTCGACTATCTCTTCAGCACGCCGCGGCTGCACCGCTGGCATCACTCGAAGGACCTTCGCGAGGGCAACATGAACTACGGCGAGAACGTCGTGGTCTGGGACCTTTTGTTCGGCACATACTACAACCCTGACCGTCCGTCCTCCACTAACATCGGCATCAAGGGCCAGATCGCCCGAGGCTTCCTGGCACAACTGGCGCAGCCCTTCACCAAGAACGGCGTACGCGAAATCCTCGGCCTCCCGAAGAAAAGCTCATGACGGCGTCGCGTGCGGAGTAGCGTTCCCGGCTAGATTTCCGCGTGGCCCCATTGGGAAAGCCATGTGGAAAAGCTGTCCGGCGTGCCTGACGGCGCGCGCCTCGCGATCTCATAGGCGCCGACGATCGGCGAGATCGATGGGCAAAGCGCGATCAGCTGGCCGCTTCGCAGCTCCTTCTCGATGAAGGCCGGGCTGACCTGAGCAATTCCTAGGCCGGAAATGCAGGCGTCGATTGCGGCCTCGTCCGTGTCGAAGCCGATGCTGCCGCCCTTCGGCTCGAAAGGGATCGCAGCCGCATCGCACCAGCGCCGCCAGGACCAGGCGTCGGCCGTGTCGAGAAGGATCGGCAGGCCGAGCACGTCGCGGGTGTCGAGTTCGCGTTCCGATCGCGCAAAGAACTGCGGTGAGCACACGGCGAGCGTTCGATCCACCAGAAAGGCCAGCGCGTGATCGTCGCTGTCGCCGCAGCGGCGATAGGTGATCGTGATATCCGCCGGTTCGGCAGCACCCAGCGCCAGGGACTGGATGACGAGATCTTCGCTCGGATGCGCCTGCCGGTAGGAACCGATCCGGGGGATCAGCCAACGGCGGGCAATGGTGATCGGCGCCTGGATCACCAGGCGCGAGCGTTCGGGGCTGACCGCGCGCGCGCCCGTCTCAAGTGTGGCGAGCGCCCCGTTCACGTGGGTGAGGAACTGTCGCCCGGCGGCCGTCAGCGCGATCGCATTGTGGCTGCGGTGAAAAAGCGGCGTGCCCAGTGCGTCTTCAAGTGCCTTGATCTGGCGGCTGACCGCGCCCGGCGTCAGGTGCATCTCCGCGGCTGCGAGCGTCAGGCTGCCCGTGCGCGCCGTCGCCGAGAAGGCCGGCAGCACACTGAGCGGCGGAAGCTTGAAGCGTTTGGCTTGCGATTTTTTCATGCCGGCGTGAGAACCTTTCGCTTGCAAATAACTTGACCATAAATATCAACAATCCTCCATATTGGAAGGCAGGAAGCCTGATGTCGGGAGGTTTGTTGATGGCGATCGCGCGTTTTCTTCGTCTGAGGTTCGGCGGGCCGCAGCGGCGCGCAGACGCTGCCGGCGATTTTCGGCATGTGTCTACCGCAAGCGGCGAGCCGTGCGGTGACGGCCGTGGCTACCGGCTTTCGGCCTTCAGCAAGGTTGACACCGCAATGGTACAAGGAGCCCGCATGCCCAGCCCCCTTTTCACAGCCGCACGCTCGCAGCTGATCGGCGCCGTCGTTCTTGCAGGCTGCGTGCTCGGCCAGGCGACCGGTGCCGGTGCCGAAGACGCCGTTACCTTCAACGTGATCGACGATCGCGGTGTGGCGGTCACCATTCCGGCGAAGGCACAGAAGGTCGCCTCCGTTTCCTATTTCGCCGCGGATGTCGCGCTCGCCCTGGGCCTGACGCCGGTTGCGACGACCTACATGGTGGAAGGCCGTCATCCCGATTTCCTCGGCGGCTACCTCGATGGCGTCAAGCAGATCGGCCAGCGCGCCACCCCGAACATCGAGCTGCTCGCGGAGGCAAAACCGGACCTCACGGTCGCGATCCGCCGCTACACCGAAGGCAATGCTGCCCAATACGAGAAGGTCGCGCCCTATCTCGCCTACGACCTTGAACTCTACGCCGACAGCGACCGCACCATTGCGCAACTGGCGACGATCCTTGGCCAGCCGAAACGCGGGCAGGAGATCAACGCCGCCTTCAAGAGCGACCTCGAGGCCTTTGCAGCGAAGGCGCCGAAGGACAAGCACCCGCGTTTCGTGGTGATGTGGGGCGGGGACATTCCCTGGGTCTTTCGATCGGAAAACATGACTGCCGCCATCCTGGTGGCGCTTGGTGGCGACAACATCGCCGGTCAGAACCCGACGCCGTCCGTTCCCGGGAACTGGGGCATGGAAATGAGCCTCGAAACCCTGCTGGAGCAGGATCCGGAAGTCATCTTCGTCTATGACTACGGCCCGGACCGCCCTCAGGAAAACAATCCGATCTGGCAGCAGCTCTCGGCGGTGAAGAACGCACGCGTGCACTATGTCGGCGACCATTGGGTTGAGGCGCACGGGCCGATCGCCCGCCAGATGGTACTGCGCGAGGCAGCGCATCTGCTCTATCCCGATGCCTTTCCAGCCATCGACGTGAAGGCGGAAGCCCGCAAGTTCATCCCCGCCTCAATCCAGTAACAGGTGAACCGGCCCTTGCACTTGCGGGGCCGGCAAATTCTCATGCCCCGTAACCGTCCTACAGTTTCCGAAGCGCACCGCATCGTCGGGCTGGCAACGCCGCTGGCGCTGGTACAGCTGGCGCAGGTCGCAATCTCGACCACCGACCTGCTGATGCTCGGCTGGGTCGGTGGCGAGGCGCTTTCGGCTGCCGCACTCGGGCTCGCCGTGTTCAATCTGCTGCGCACGATTGGCTTCGGTCTGATCGTCGGCACGTCGAATCTCGTTGCCGAGGCATCCGGCGAAAAGGTGGCGCCGTCTCATTTGCTGGGTTCGCTGAGCATCGCTGCCGTTGCCGGGCTGATTTCGGCAGCGTTGATGATGATCGGCGGCAGCGGCCTGCGCTGGCTCGGACAGGATGCCGGCGTCGTCGAGCTTGCGCGCGAGTATCTGATGTTTCTGGCGCCCGGCATCATCCCGCTCTTCTGCTTTTACGCCTATCGTGGCGTCGTCGTCGGCCGGCGTCAGGCGAATTTCCTGCTTACGATCACGCTCGCGACCATTCTGGTCAATGCCCTGCTCGACTATGGCCTGCTGTTCGGCACGTTCGGCCTGCCGAAGCTCGGCGCTTCGGGCGTCGCAGCCGCAAGCACGCTCGCCTTCCTGGCACAATTCGCTGCCATTGCCTGGATAACGCACCGGCGGCTGTCGTTCTCGCGCCTCGTGTCGATGGGGGAGGTCGTCGCAGCCATCCGGCGGCTGCTTGCGATCGGCATTCCGACAGCCGGATCCTACGCATCCGAGGCCGGCTTCACCGCGCTGGTCACGCTTATGGTCGGGGCCTGGGGTGCCGCCGCGCTCGCCGCGCAGGCGGCGGTCAATCAGGTCGTCTATGTCGTCTTCATGCTGTCGGTCGGGCTTTCGCACGCGACCTCGGTCGGGGTCAGCGAAGCCTTTGCGGCCGGCGACAGCGAACGCGCGCGGCGGGTCGGCGGAACGGGGCTGCTGCTCGGCATTTCAGTCGCCTCCGTCTTCGCTCTGATTATCCTGTTGCTGCCGGCGCCGATCCTGGCTCTGTTTTCCCTGTCGCCGGCCGGATCCGAGGGCGCAACCTATCTGGCCGCGTCCGCGCTGGTGTCTGTCGCGGCGCTCGCCCAGCTGCCCGATTTCGCGCAGAACATCGGTATCGGCGCGCTTCGCGGCGTCGGCCGTGCCGCGAGCGGCTTCTGGATCACGCTTGCAAGCTATTGGCTGATCGGTGCGCCGGCCGCCTGGCTCATCGGTTTCCACCTCGCTCCCGGCGCCGTCGGTGTCTGGCTCGGCATGGGGCTTGGGTTCGCTGCCGCCGCGACCGGTCTTTTCTGGGCCTTCCATCGCGCGACGACCGATATGACCGCTGTAGGGAACGTCTCGGAGCAACGGCCATGAGCGACCAGACGCGCGCACCGCTGTGGTTTGCGATGTTGCTGGCGGTAGCGCTGATTGTCAGCGTGTCGGCGCTGATCTTCGGCGCAAAGCCGATGACGCTTTCCCAGGCGCTGGCGGCACTATCATCGCCGGCTGGCGGTACTGATTCGATCATCGTCTGGACACTGCGCATGCCGAGAAGCATCGCCGCCTACTTCGCAGGCGCAGCTCTCGCCGTCTCGGGCTACCTGCTGCAATCGATCACGCGCAATCCGCTGGCCGCACCCGACCTCACCGGCGTCACCGCCGGCGCCGTGGCGTTCATCGTCGCGAGCTTCGTCCTTTTCCCTGCCGTATCTTCCACGCTCTTTCCGGCAATCGGGATGGTCGGCGGATTGGCGGCGGCCGCGCTGACGCTGTGGACGGCAAGGGGCGGGCGGGCGTCGCCGCTGCACCTGGCGCTGGGCGGGATCACGGTCGCCCTGTTCTTAAATGCGGTCACCACTTACCTGCTCGTCCGAGGCGGGCCACAATCGCCCTCGGTGCTGTTCTGGCTTTCCGGCGGCTTTCAAGGGAGATCCTGGGCGCAGGTCGGCTACATGCTGCCGTGGATCGTCGTTGGGCTCGGCATCGCTCTTTGCTGCCACCGCATCATCGCGCTCCTGTCGCTCGGCGACGGGGCCGCCGCCGGCATGGGCGCCAATCCCGTTCTGTTGAAGCTCGTGCTGCTTGCCGCAGCCATTTGCCTCGTTGCCGGCGTAACGCCGGTTGCCGGGCCTGTTGCCTTTGTCGGGTTGGCCGCCCCGCATCTTGTCCGGCTGCTGCGGCCGGGCTCGGCGCTCTGGGCGCTTCTCCTCAATATCGCGCTTGGCGGATGCCTGTTGATGACGGCGGACGCACTCGCCCGCTCGGTCGCCGCGCCACGGGAAATTCCGGTCAGTATCTTCACCGCGCTGATCGGCGGCCCGGTGTTCGTCTATCTGACCCAACGCGGCCCGCGGCCCGGTGCTGGAGGCGGGCGTCGATGACGAGGACCACGACCGAAACACCGGCGCTGCGACATACCGTGCTGCTGGTCGCCCTATTTCCCGGCCTCCTGCTGGTGGCGATCCTGCTCGGGGTCGCCGACCTGCCTCTGTCTGACGTCGCCGCCGTCCTCATCGGACGCGGATCGGACAATGCGCAGCTGATCATCGAGACCATCCGGATCCCGCGCATCCTGACCGGCATGCTCGCCGGTATGCATTTCGCTGTCGCCGGTGCCCTGCTGCAGACGGTCACGCGCAACCCGCTAGCCGACCCGACCATCATGGGCATTTCTCAAGGGGCGACGCTGGCGGTGACGCTGTTCCTCTTCGTCGCGATCTATGGCGTCGCCTCCGATGCCAACACGCTTTACGCCCTGCCGGTTGCCTGGCTGCCGCTGGTCGGCGCCATCGGCGGGCTTGCGGCCGGGGCGCTGATTTATGGTCTTGCCGTCCGCAGGGGATTGAGCGCTCTGCGCGTAACGCTGTGCGGCGTCGCGATCGGCGCCTTTCTGCATGCACTTGCCATGGGCATCATCGTCGGTTGGGGCAGCGCCCGGTTCGAGATCGTCATGCAATGGCTTGCCGGCAGCCTTTATGCGCGAGGCTGGGAGCATGTGGTCTTTCTCCTGCCGTTCACGCTCGCCGCGCTCGCTGTGCTTCCGTTCTTCCACCGTTCGCTGACGCTCTTGCGCTTCGAGGAGGACGTCTCACGCTCCTTCGGGCTGAATTATCGCCTGCATTTCACCCTGGTTCTCGCCGTTGCCTGCGTTCTTGCCGCCAGTGCCGTCGGCGTCGTCGGTCCGTTGATTTTCATCGGGCTCGTGGTGCCGCACCTTGCAAGGTTCCTGGCCGGCCGCCATTTCGCGGCGGTCCTGCCGCTGACGGCCCTCATCGGCGCGACACTGGTCGTGGCGGCCGATCTCGCCGGACGGCTTGCCGGCGGCGCCGAGGAAATTCCGATCGGTGTCGTCACCGCCTTTGCAGGCGCGCCGTTCCTGCTCGTTCTACTTCGCCGCTACCGATGAGGCCGTGATGCATCTCAAAGCCGCCGACGTCACCATTCGCTATGCCGGGCATTGCGCACTCGCGACTTTCGCCCTCGCGCTCAGCCGCGGCGAAATCGTTGCGCTGATCGGCCCCAACGGGTCGGGCAAGAGCACCGCACTCCATGCGCTTGCAGGATTGACGGTGCCGGAGGCCGGCGACGTGACGCTCGATGGCCGGTCGGTGCGCTCATGGAAGCGTCGCCAGCTCGCGCGCCGGCTTTCCTTCCTGCCGCAGGCGCCGCTCTCGCCCGAGGGCATGACGGTCGAGCAGCTGGTCCGGCATGGACGCTTTGCCCATATCGGCGCCTTCGGCGGCTTTTCCACCGCAGACCGCCAGGCGGTCGATTGGGCGCTCGACAGCGCCGATCTGCACGATATCGCGCATCGGGATCTGAGAGCCTTGTCGGGTGGTGAGCGCCAGCGGGCCTGGATCGCGGCGGCGCTTGCGCAGGAAGCCGAGATCCTGCTGCTCGACGAGCCGACCTCGTTTCTCGACATCGGTCATCAGGTGGAAGTGCTGGAACTGCTTTGCCGCCTGCGCCGCGAGCGGCTGGTAACGGTCGTGGTCGCCATCCATGACCTCAACCAGGCCATGGCGATTGCCGACCGGATCGTGCTGCTGGCGAAAGGTCGGACCCTGTTTTGCGGCACGGCCGATACGCTCGCCGACAGCGGGCTCGTCGAGACGACGTTTTCGGTCAGCGGCGCGTTCGAGCGCCCGCGCGATCAGGCGGGCGCTGTCTATTTCAACGCCCACATCGCCACGTGAGCGGCAATGCGCCCGGTGCACTTAGGCCCGGGCGCATTGTGAAGTTGTCAGGCCGCAAAGGCCGGCTTGCGGGCGCCGATCCTCAAGACGTAGTAGATCGCCCCGCCGATGGCGACGCCGAAGAACCAGCCATAGATTCCCCACCAGGCGGGCAGGATGGTGGTGAAGGTCGGCAGGATCGAGGAGAACAGTGCGCCGATGGCAAAGGCGATAAACGCGCTGCCGTGCCAGCCGCCCTGGAAGCGGAACTCGCCGTCCTCGTGATAGAGCGCTTCGACATTCAGCTGGCCGCGGCGGATCAAATAATAATCCACCATCATCACCCCGAAGATCGGCCCCATCGTCGAGCCGATGAAGTTGACGAAATGCGCAGCCCCCGTTTCCCAAGGGGCGAACGGATAGAGGATGAGCGCAATCAGCGCCGCAATGTAGCCGCCGCGCTTGAAGTTGATCTGCCGCGGAAAGACGTTGGCAAAGTCAAAGGCCGGCGACACGAAGTTCGCCACCACGTTGATGCCGAGCGTCGCGACGGCGAAGGTAAGTGCTGCAAGCAGCGCCAGGAACCAGCTGTCGAATTTCGCCGAAATCTGGTCCGGATGCAGCAGCACTTCGCCATAGACGGCGAATGCGGCGGTCGTCGTCACGCCGGCGACCAGGCAGAAGGCGAGCAGGTTGATCGGCAGGCCCCAGAGATTGCCCTTGCGTAGCGTCTTCACGTCGGTCGCATAGCGCGAGAAGTCGCAGAAGTTCAGATAGAGCGCTGCGAAGTAGGTGATCCAGGTGGCGGCGACCGCGGCCAGCGCCGGGAAGCTGCCGGGCTCCCACGGAACGCGTGCGTCCTTGGTCTTTTCGATGAGCACGTCGCGCGGGATTTCCGAACCGAAGGAGAACGTGCCTGATTTGACGATCAGATAGACCGCGAGGATCAGCATCATGATCCAGACGGCCGGGCCTGCCCAATCCTGGAACTTGCGAACGGTCTCCATGCCGCGCTGGATGATAAGCAGTTGCAGCGACCAGACGACGACGTAGCAGATGACCTCAAGCGTCGAGTGGCCGAGCATGTGGCTGTTTTGATGGAAGGCCAGCATGCTTTCGTTGCGAATGAGAAGCGCGACGATCGCGCCGGACGCTGCAGCCGTCTGCGCGCCGTACCAGAAACAGGCGACGACGGCGCGCACCAGCGCCGGAACGTTGGCGCCGAAGGTACCGAAGGAGGCGCGGGCGAGAACGGGGAAGGGCACGCCGGTGCGTACGCCCGCATTGCCGACGAGGCTCATCAGGAAGAAGATCACCAACGAGCCGATGCCGATCGCGATGACGAAGTTTATGAAGCTGCCGCAGAGCAGGAACAGGCTTGCTGCGAGGTAGTATCCCCACAGGCTATGCACGTCGGATGTCCACACATTGAAGATGCTGAAAGCGCCCCACCGGCGCTCCTCGGCCGGTGCCAGATCCTCGTTGTACAACGAGGGCGACGGATCGCGTACTGCCATGTCTTCCTCCGTATTTCCTCCGGGCCCCCTCGGACCCGAGCTTGATTCTGCTCCCGTTTTGAGTCGTTGCAAAAAGCTTTTTTCGGATTGTATACAATCTTACCCTGGCGTGCATGGCCAGCCGCCGAAAGCTGCGCTGGCGCTTTACGCACCAAGCCGTTCGCGCTCTGCCAGCCGCCAGGCGCGGGGCGTCACGCCCGTCTGGCGCAGGAAAAAGCGGGAGAAATAGGCGGGGTCGGCGAAGCCGAGGCGGAAGCTGATTTCCTGGACGCTGGCGCGGGTGAAAACGAGTTCGCGCTTTGCTTCACCGACGAGCTTTCGCGAGATCATTTCGTGGGCGCTGAGGCCAACGACGGCGCGCGTGATCCGGTTGAGATGGGTTTGCGACAGGCCAAGTTCGCGGGCATAGGCGGCGGCCGGCCAATGCGAGCGGAGATGCTGCTGCAAAAGCGCCTGGAAGCGCTGGACCCGCCGCTCGTTTTCACTCTGGCTGCTGTCATCCCGGTCGTCGCTCGTCTCGTCGAGACGGGCCGTCAGCGTCAGCGCGGCGGTCAGGTAGGCGTCCAGAAGATCGGCGCGGTTGCCGCGGCTGGTTTCCCATTCCCTGGCAAGACGTGTGAGGGTTGCTGCGATGTAGGCAGCATCTTCGCCGCCGTCGAGCCGGATCAGGTGCGGGACGGCGAGCCAGGCGCCAAGGCGGCTGCGCTCGCCGGGCGTTGTCTTCAAGTGCGAAGCAAGGATGGTGAAGACGAAGCCGTCGATGTCGCGCGAGAAGCGGAAGCCGTGGCTGAGCGCCGGCGGAACGGTAATGACCATCGGCGGTTCGATCATGTTGACCGCATTGCCAAAGACCGCATCGCCGGAGCCGCCGGCAATGTACAAGATCTGAAAGAAGCTCTCGTGCCGGTGCAGCCCGATCTCCCAGTGGTAGAGGCTGCTTCGTGACGGAATAGTTTCGCAATGCAGCCAGAAATCCGGCCGTTCTCCGGTCTTTTCGCCGTAGAGTTCGTAGGTCGGAACCGTCTTCTTCATGCCGCACATCCTGAAGCCATGTTCGATTTGTGCAATTTCATGGCGGATTTGTCCATTGAGAGCGAAGCCGGCCCGGCGCAGATTTTGCCAAAAGACAATTCTGACAAAAGGCAATTCCGGAGGAGAGCATGCGCACCAAGGTGGTCATCATCGGGTCGGGCCCGTCAGGTCTTCTGCTTGGGCAGTTGCTGACGGAAGGGGGCATCGACAATGTCATTGTCGACCGTGTCAGCAAGGACTACATCCTGGGGCGCGTGCGCGCCGGCGTGCTGGAGGAAGGCACGGTCGGCCTGATGGATCGCGCTCAAGCCGGGGCGCGCATGCATCAGGAGGGCCTGCCGCATGACGGCTTCTCGCTCGCCTTCGATGGCCGCGATCACCGCATCGATCTCAGGCAACTGACCGGGGGCAAGCGCGTCATGGTTTATGGCCAGACGGAGCTGACGCGCGACTTGATGGAGCATCGCGAGCGCTCAGGGGCTGTCACGATCTACGAGGCGGCCAATGTCCAACCGCATGATTTCGACGGTCATCTGCCCTATGTGACCTTCGAGAAGGATGGCACGGCGCAGCGCATCGACTGCGACTTCATCGCCGGCTGCGACGGCTTTCACGGGATCAGCCGCAAGTCGGTACCGGAAAAGGCGCTCAAGACCTTCGAGAAGGTCTATCCCTTCGGCTGGCTGGGCATTCTCGCCGACGTGCCGCCGGTCGACCACGAACTGATCTATGCCAACCATCCGCGCGGTTTCGCGCTTTGCTCGATGCGTTCGACGACGCGCAGCCGCTACTACATCCAGTGCGCGGTGAGCGAAAAGATCGAGGATTGGTCCGACACGCGCTTCTGGGACGAACTTCGCCGGCGGCTGCCGTCTCATCATGCCGAAGCAATGGTAACGGGACCGTCCTTTGAAAAATCAATCGCGCCGCTGCGCTCTTTCGTTGCCGAGCCGATGCGTTTCGGCCGGCTGTTCCTGGTCGGCGATGCCGCCCATATCGTGCCGCCAACCGGCGCGAAGGGTCTGAACCTTGCCGCCAGCGACGTCCATTATCTCTTCGAGGGGCTGCTCGAACACTACCAGGATCGCTCGAATGCCGGCATCGACGCCTATTCGGCGCGGGCGCTGGCGCGCGTGTGGAAGGCCGTGCGCTTCTCCTGGTGGATGACGACGATGCTGCACCGTTTTCCGGATACCGACGATTTCGACCAGCGCATCCAGGAAGCCGAACTCGACTACCTCACCCATTCGGTGGCGGCAGAAACGGCGCTGGCGGAGAACTATGTCGGCTTGCCTTACTGAGCGGCGGCGGTGCGGTCGGCCCATTCGCCTCTAAGCATGCCATAGATCGCTGTGTCCCACCTGGCATCTCCGACCTTGGCGGAGGAGCGTCTGACGCCTTCCTCATAAAAGCCGAGGCTTCGGTAGGTGCGGATCGCCGCCTCGTTGAACGTGTAGACGTTGAGCTCCAGCCGCTCGAAGGCGGGGTCGGCGAAAAAGCGGCGGGTGACTTCGCTGAGGAAAGGCTGGGCGAGGCCCTGGCCGCGCATGCGTGGATTGATGGCAACCCGGGCGAGGCGGCCGACGCCGTTTGCCCAGTCGAGCGCTACCTGCGCATGGCCGGCGAGCTTGCCGTCGGCGACGCCTGCAAACATCAAGCGCTCAGGTTCGGCACCCTTGGTTCCGGCGAGCATCGCTTCGAGCTGTGCCGCTTGCAGCGGAAAGGAGAGGCCGGGGCCGCCCCATTGCACCAGCGCCTCCAGGCTTGAAAACCAGTCGAGCATCTCGGGGATATGCGCTTCGGAAAATGCGTCAACAAGGAGGGGAGCGGTCGGCATGGTTCACCATTTTGTCGGGGCCGCAAATCTCGGCTGTGGGGCGGGGCTTGTAAAGCCGCGAAATCCCACGGGCCGCCGACAGGGCCTCAGTTCGCTTCCATCGCCAGCCGCATATCCTGCACCGTGGCGCGGGTCGCCTCGACATAGGCGTCGACCAGGTGGCGGTTTCTCGTTTCGCGGAGCCAGCAGAGGCTGAGATCCGACGCAATGCTGGGGAGAAACGGCTTGATTGTCAGCCGGTCGCGCTGGCCAAAGGCGAACACCGGATCGACGATGGCGATCCCCAGTCCGTTGGCGACCATTTCGCATACCGCCGGCGCAAGGGTCGCATCCATGATGTAGTTCAACCGCGTGCCATAGACATCGAGCGTGCTTTCGATCTTTTGCCGGATGCGGTTGTCCGCTGCAAAGCCGATATAGGGCTCGCCGTGGATATCGGCGGGCACGATCTCCTGTTTCGCAGCGAAGCGATGGTCGCGCGGCGCAATGCAGACGAGGTCTCCGCCGCGCAAGGGAACGCACTCGATATAGGGGTTGTCCGTATTGCGGTTGATGAGGCCGATATCGACCTGCTTGGATAGCAGCCATTCGACGATGAACTGCGAACTGCGGATCACCACCGAGATGTAGGCGTCGCCATGCCCCGCAAGAAAGCGCTTGTTGGTGTCGCTGATGAAGAGGCCGGAAAGCGCCGGCATCACACCGACCGAGATCTGCCCCAGTTCCTCGCGCCGGATCAGGTCGACGGCGCGCTCGATCTGCTTGATGCCGGCGAAGACACGATCGATCTCCTTGTAGAGCCGCATGCCATGCTCCGAAGGAATGAGCCGCCCCTTGATGCGGTCGAAGAGTTCAAGCTCCGTATCTTCTTCCAGATGCGCCAGGAGCTTGCTCACGGCGGGTTGCGAGATATGCAGCACTTCCGCGGCACGGCTGACCGTGCCGCATTCGATCACGGCTTTAAGAGCCTCGATTTGTCGCAGGTTCGGTGCGCGCTTCATTTCATAACTTCATTCGGGGCAAACTTGCCCATACTCTAGCTTTGCGCGCGGAGGTTGACAATCCGGCCGACCAAGACCCCCGCAAAATATCGCCGTTTGCCGTGCCGGCTTAAATTCTGGGCTATAACCTTTTGGAATGGATGCAGGCTCAAAAACAATTAGACGGACCAAATTTGCTGCGCCAATCTTTATGCAGGCTGCAACTGGATCGATCCGGCTGCGCGATCGGCGACGGGATCAGAAGCGCGTATGCGCGCTCTGGCGCCATCAAGTCACGCTGGGAGGCGAGAGGAGAAACAAATGATTATCGGGCAGAAGATCAATCGCAGGAACGCGCTCAAGCTGTTGGGGGCAGGCGGTGCAACGGTGCTCACCGCGCCTTACCTCATCCGGTCGGCGCGTGCTGAGAGCTCGGTTCTCAACATCACCACCTATGACAAGTTCCTGCCGCAGGATTTCATCGAGCAGTTCCAGAAGGACACAGGCATCGAGGTTCGCATCCGCCTGACCGACGACCAGGGCAAGCAGTACAATCTCTTGACGGCGGAAGGCGCAAACCCGACCACGGACATCGTGACGGTCGCCGGCCACCGCTACGGCCAGTTCATCGGCTCCAAGCTGGTGCAGGCGCTGGATACGGCAAAGCTGCGTAATTGGGCGAACCTCAACCCCGCCTATCAGGACGCCGCCTGGGCGCGCTTCGAGGGCAACCTTTGGGGATTGCCGATCCTTGCCGGCTACGAAGGCCTCGTGCGCAACACCGACTACGTGTCGGAGGCCGACAGCTGGGGCATCATGTTCGACGAGAAGTACGAAGGCCTGACCGCCTATATGGCGGGCGACTTCATGTCGATCACCATGAAGTATCTGGGCCATGACGGCGACTTCGTCACCTACACCGACAAGGTCGAGGAGGCCCAGAAGGCCGCCAGCCAAGCGCGCGACCACCTGATCAAGCACAAGCACATGGTTCGCAAATACTACGATGCGGCCAGCGAAGTGCAGCAGATGTTCATCAACGAGGACATCCATCTGGCGCAGGCCTGGTCGGGCCCGGCCGCCAAGCTGATCATGGACGGCGTGCCGGTCAAGCTCTCCGTGCCGAAGGAAGGCACCTACGGCTTCTGCTACACGCTGAACATCGTCAACAACGCGCCGAACGCCGAGAACGCCTACAAGCTGTTCGACGCGATCCTGGCGAACCCCGAGGTCGGGGCGGCGATGACGCGCACCTCCGGCTTCAGCTCGACGATATCGGGTGTCGAAAAGCTGCTCGACGAGAGGGAGCGGCTGGCATCGACCCTGCCGCAGGACGAGCTCGAGCGCGTCACCTTCTTCAGCTCGCTCAACCGCTCGATGAAGAACGAGATCATCGATCGCGCCGTCGCCGAACTGAAAGCGGCCTAAGCAATCGCATTGCGATGACTGACTGACTGACCTCGCCGTGGCGGCGGGGTCAGAACGGTGACGCATGTTCTGCCAACGCCCGTCGGGTCGCGGACAAGCTTTGGGATAATTCAATGGCCGTGGGAACACATACGGCAGGTGGCGGTCTCCCCGTCCGTGCTGCGCACATGAAATACTCGACCGGTGTCGCGAGGGTGATCAACTCACTGCTCTATCGCTACACCTTGGGCGCCGTTGCCGAGTGGCGATACGGACGCATCCTGCTTTTGGCCGGCGTGCCGGTCGTCTGGATGCTGATGATGCATATCGGCCCCATCTACGAGATGCTGCGCATCAGCCTCCTGTCCAGCTATCCGCCGCAGCCGGGCGTCGAGGCCGAATTCACGTTCGACAACTACGCGCTCTTCTTCAGTGAAAAGCTCTACTGGATGCCGCTGCTGCGCAGCTTCATCTATGCCTCCATCGCAACCGCCGTCACCCTGGTCGTGGTCTATCCGGTTGCCTATTACGTGGCGAAGGTGGTTGCGACCGGCAACAGGTCACGGGCGCTGCTCCTGCTCTTGGCCCCGTTCTGGGCCGGTGAAATCATCCGTATCTTCTCGGTCATCATGCTTCTCGCCAATCGCGGTGCCGTTAACGTGCTGCTCAGGGAAATCGGGCTGACCGAGCGTCCGATCCAGATGCTCTACACCTCGTTTTCGATCAGCTTCGGCCTCGTCTACATGGTCTGCCTTTACATGCTGCTGCCGCTCTATTCGGCGATCGAGAAGATCCCGAAGTCGCTGCTCGATGCCTCAGCCGATCTCGGGGCAGGGCCGTTCACGCGCTTCCGCCGCATCATCCTGCCGCTTTCGCGCGACGGCATCGTGTCCGGATGCTCGCTGGTCTTTCTCACCTGCATGGGCGTGTTTGCCGCTCCCATTCTGCTCGGCGGGCCGACCACCAGCATGTTCTCCGAGACGATCAGCAGTTTCTTCCACGGCGCCAGCAGCCGTTGGCCGGCCGGTGCCGCCTTCGCGATGATCATGCTTGCCGCATCCCTCGTCACCGTCGGTCTGTTCATGCGGGTCGTCGGCGGCTCGAAGCAAAGGACATTCTGATGCGCGCCCTGTTTCACGATTGGCCCGGGCTGGCCCTCAAGTCCTTCTACTGGCTGTTTGTCCTGTACCTGTTTCTGCCGTTGTCGCTGATGGTGGCGGTCAGCTTCAAGGACGCGAGCTTCATTTCGTTTCCGCTCGGAAACCTGACGATCGACTGGTACGCCAAGGTCATCCAGGACAAGCAGTTCCTGGACGCCTGCCTCTATACAATCATGATCGCCGCGGCGACGACGGCCATTGCAACGGTGATCGGTGTCTGGATCGCGATGCTGATCGGGTCGCTGCGCGGGGCCGCTCAATACGTGGCCTTTGCGGTGGCCTGCCTGCCGGCCGTGGTGCCGGGCATGATCTCGGCGATTTCGCTGCGCATCTTCATCACCACCATCGATCTGCCGACGGGCACGGTCGCCATCATCCTCGGCCACGTCGTCCACGCCGTGCCTTTCGTGGTGGTCATGGTGCTGACGCGGCTGCGCTCGATGCCGGGCAATCTGGTCGATGCCGCGCGCGATCTCGGTGCCGACAGTATCGTAACCTTCTTCCGCGTCACGCTTCCCTATCTGGGACCGGCCATCTTCGGCGGCATGATCTTCTGCCTGCTGCTGTCGAGCGACGACTTCGTCCGCACCTTCTTCCTCGGCGGCTATCGCCCGACGCTGCCGATGCTGATCTTCGCTCGGGTGCAGTCCGGCATGTCTCCGGAGATCAACGTCATGGCGACGCTCGTCCTGGTCGTGACCGCCGTGGTCGGGCTCTACGCAGAATATCTCACACGTCGTTCGAGGATCCGCTGATGCAACCGGTTGTTCAGTTCGAAAATATCCGCAAGAGCTTCGGCAGCTTTGTCGCCGTCGATAATCTCAATCT
Source organism: Ensifer sp. ENS06 (assembly GCF_014852205.1). Lineage (NCBI taxonomy): Bacteria > Pseudomonadati > Pseudomonadota > Alphaproteobacteria > Hyphomicrobiales > Rhizobiaceae > Ensifer > Ensifer sp. ENS06. The sequence goes on from NZ_JACVBC010000003.1 coordinate 687,591, forward strand.
CAACATCGAGCGCGGCAAGTTCGTCACCCTGCTCGGCCCCTCCGGCTGCGGCAAGTCGACAACGCTACGCATGCTGGGCGGGTTCGAAACGCCGACGGAGGGCCGCATCCTGCTCTCCGGCCGCGACGTGACAATGGTTCCGCCGAACCGGCGCAACGTCAACATCGTGTTCCAGGATTACGCGCTGTTCCCGCACATGTCGGTCGCGAAGAACATCGCCTTCGGCCTGGAGTTGAAGGGTGTCGACAACCGCCAGATCCAGCGGCGCGTATCGGAGCTTCTGGAACTCGTGCAGCTGCAGGATTTTGCCGGACGTCTTCCGTCCGAGCTGTCGGGCGGCCAGCGTCAGCGCGTCGCGCTGATGCGCGCCTTGGCGCCCGATCCCGACGTTCTGCTTCTGGACGAGCCGCTTTCCGCCCTCGACGCCAAGCTTCGCCAGACGATGCAGATCGAGCTCAAGGCGATCCAGGAACAGACCGGCAAGACCTTCATGTTCGTGACCCACGACCAGGAAGAGGCGCTCACCATGTCGGATACGATCGTGGTCATGAACAATGGCCGGATCGAGCAGATGGGCGATCCGGCGACCCTCTACAAGCGCCCCGGCTCCGCCTTCGTGGCGACCTTCCTCGGCGAAACCAATCTGTTGCATTCCGACGTCGTCGGTACTGACGCCGGCGAAGCGGCGGTGCGGTGGAACGGCATGACGATCAAGGCGTCCGCCGGCGCGCTCTCGCCCAAGGCCGGCGACGCGATCTACGTCGTCCTGCGGCCGGAAGCGATCCAATGCTCGGCGCAGGAACCGGGTGTCGCCAACCGGATCCGTGGACGGATCCGCCAGCGGGTTTTCAAGGGCAACCACACATCGCTCAAGGTCGAGATCGGCGAGGGGCATCTGCTCAACGCGCTCGTTCATCCGAGCGAGGTGGAAGGCCTAAGCCGCGACGACATCTGGGTCGGCTGGTCGTCCGAAGCGACCACGCTCATCCCCGCCCGAAACGCGGCTTAGCCGCAACACCTCGACAGCGGGCGCCCCGGCTGCGCCCGTCACCCGATATCAATGAAAGTGGAAAACGACATGCGCGTAGGTATCGCAGGTGCTGGCTCTATTGCCTTTGGCACCGCTGCACTTCTTGAAAAACTGGGACACAAGGCAACGCTCTGGTCGCCGTCCGGCACCGGCACTGTGGCACTCGCAGAGGGAGGGCGCCTCACGGCCGAGGGCGCCATCGAAGGCACCTTCCTTCCGGCCGTTGCCAAGCGTGCGGAAGATCTCGTCCACGATACCGATGCGATCCTCATCGCGCTGCCGGCCTATGGTCACCGCTTCGTGCTGGACGCAATCGCGCCGCATCTGACTGCCGGTCAAGTGGTGATCTTCAGCTCGCATACCTCGTTCGGAGCGCTTTATCTCTCGTCGCTTCTGGCAGCACGCGGCATCACCTTGCCGATCGTTGCCTGGGGCACGACGATCGTCAGCGGCCGGAAGCTCGGCCCTGCGCTGGTGCAGGTGAACACCATCCGCAAGCAGGTCGATCTCGCGACCGTTCCGGCATCGGAAAGTGCGCGCGGCCATGCGGTCTGCACGGCACTCTTCGGCGAACATTTTGTCGATCGCGGCAGCCTTCTGGCGATCGCGCTTTCAAACCTCAATCCGCAAAACCACCTCGGGATCGCGCTCGGCAACATGTCGCGCATGGAGCGCGGCGAGACCTGGGTTCAGGCCCAGAACGTCACCCCCAATATCGGTCGTCTCCTGGAGACACTCGACCTCGAACGCCTGGCTGTCGCCGAGAAGCTGCAGCTGAAGGTGCGCGACATTTTTCAGCATTTCCACCTGTCGTTCCATGTGCCGGTCAGCACGATCTCGCAGATGAACCAGGAAATGCATGAGGCCGGACATAACGGCACGGGTCCTGCGACGGCCGACAGCCGCTATGTAACAGAGGATGTCCCCTTCGGTCTGGTCGTGACGGCGCAGCTCGCGCGCCTTGCCGGATGCCCGGCAGACCTGCACGAGGCCGGTATCCGCATCTTCTCGGCCATGTACGGCCGAGACTTCGAAGGCGAGAACGACCTCCTTCCGGAACTGGGCCTCGAGCGACTGGATCTCGAAGGTCTCGATGCCCTGTGCCGCACCGGCTTCCCGCCTGTCGTCGCTGTCGATCGAGCCGAGGGACGTGCCTGAATGAGCGATCGCTTCCTCACCCATCTCCGTTCAGAATTCGAGGGCCTGAAGACGGCCGGGTTGTACAAGTCGGAGCGTGTGATCACCTCGAAGCAGGCGGGTGAGATCAAGGTCGCCTCGGGCGAGCGGGTGCTCAACTTCTGCGCCAACAACTATCTCGGCCTTGCCGACAACGCGGAACTGGCCGAGGCCGGCAAACAGGCGCTCGACCGCTACGGTTACGGCATGGCCTCGGTGCGCTTCATCTGCGGCACGCAGGAGGAGCATAAACAGCTGGAGGCGCGCATTTCGTCCTTCCTCGGCCTGGAAGACACGATCCTCTATTCCTCCTGTTTCGATGCCAATGGCGGCCTGTTCGAAACGCTGCTCGGCGAAGAGGATGCGATCATCTCCGACGCGCTCAACCACGCCTCGATCATCGACGGCGTGCGGCTGTCGAAGGCCAGGCGCTTCCGCTACGCCAACAACGACATGGCGGCGCTGGAGGAGGAACTGAAGAAGGCCGAGGGCAGCCGCTTCAAGCTGATCGCCACCGATGGCGTGTTTTCGATGGACGGCATCATCGCCAATCTCGGTGGCGTCTGCGACCTCGCCGACAAATATGGCGCCATGGTCATGGTCGACGACAGCCATGCGGTCGGCTTCGTCGGGAAGAATGGCCGTGGCTCCGCCGAACATTGTGGCGTCGAGGGCCGGATCGACATCATCACCGGCACGCTCGGCAAGGCGCTCGGCGGCGCTTCGGGCGGCTACACCTCGGCCAAGGCCGAAGTCGTCGACTGGCTGCGCCAGCGCTCGCGCCCTTATCTGTTTTCCAACACCCTGGCGCCGGTCATTGCCGCCGCCTCGCTCAAAGTCTTCGACCTGATCGACAACGGCGATGCCTTGCGCGAACGGCTCTATGCCAATGCGGCGCTGTTTCGCACCGAGATGACCAAGCTCGGCTTCACGCTGGCCGGTGAGGGCCACCCGATCATCCCGGTGATGCTCGGTGATGCCGCACTCGCCCAGGAGATGGCGGCGCGCATGCTGAAGAAGGGCGTCTATGTCATCGGCTTCTCCTTCCCGGTGGTGCCGAAGGGCCAGGCGCGCATCCGCACGCAGATGTCGGCAGCGCATAGTGAAGCGGACGTCCGGCGGGCAATCGCCGCCTTCGAAGAGGTCGGCCGCGACCTCGGCGTGATCTGAGGGAGAGACTGATGACGAACATGATGAAGGCGCTGGTGAAGTCGAAGCCGGAAGAGGGCCTCTGGATGGAGCGCGTGCCGGTGCCGGAGATCGGCCCGAACGACGTGCTGATCAAGGTGAAGAAATCGGCGATCTGCGGCACCGACGTGCACATCTGGAACTGGGACCAGTGGGCCCAAAAAACCATTCCGGTGCCGATGGTCGTCGGCCATGAGTTCATGGGCGAGATCGCCGAGGTCGGATCGGCCGTCACCAAGTACCATGTCGGCGAGCGCGTCTCGGGCGAGGGCCACATCGTCTGCGGCAAGTGCCGCAACTGCCGGGCCGGCCGCGGGCATCTGTGCCGCAACACGCTCGGCGTCGGCGTCAACCGGCCGGGCTCGTTCGGCGAGTTCGTCTGCCTGCCGGAGTACAACGTCGTGCCGATCCCGGAGGATGTGCCCGACGAGATCGCGGCGATCTTCGATCCGTTCGGCAACGCGGTGCACACGGCACTCTCCTTCGATCTCGTCGGCGAGGACGTTCTCGTCACCGGCGCCGGGCCGATCGGCATCATGGGGGCGCTGGTCGCCAAGCGTTCCGGCGCGCGCAAGGTGGTGATCACCGACATCAACCCGACGCGGCTGGCACTCGCCAAGAGCGTCGGCATCGACCATGTCGTCGATGCCTCGAAGGAAAACCTTGCCGACGTGATGAAGGCGATCGGCATGACCGAAGGTTTTGACGTCGGGCTGGAAATGTCGGGCGCGGCCCCTGCCTTCCGCGACATGATCGACAAGATGAACAATGGCGGCAAGATCGCCATCCTCGGCATCGCACCGGCCGGCTTCGAGATCGACTGGAACAAGGTGATCTTCAAGATGCTCAACCTCAAGGGCATCTATGGCCGCGAGATGTTCGAGACCTGGTACAAGATGATCGCCTTCGTGCAGGGCGGGCTCGACCTTGCCCCCGTCATCACCCACCGCATCAAGATCGACGAGTTCCGCGACGGCTTTCAGGCCATGCGCTCCGGCAATTCCGGAAAGGTCGTCATGGACTGGTAAGGCCGCAAGAGCGGGCCCGGTCGAGCCCACCCGAGAAAAATTGTCTTTTGTCACTAGAACTAAGAATGCGTTTTATGCACTATTGATCGTCCACCATGCAGGGAGCGCATGATAGCCGATGGAAGTACGCGATCTCGAGGCCTTTCTCGCCGTTATGTCGACGGGCAGCATCACAGGTGCCGCCCGCCTGCTCGACCGCTCGCAGTCGCAGGTGACGCGCCTGATCCAGGACCTGGAGACGTCGCTCGGCTTTGCGCTGTTCGAGCGGAATGGCCCGAGGATCGCGCCGACCGACAAGGGCATTGCCTTCCATGAGGATGCCGAGCGTTTCGTCAGCGGCATCGGGCACCTGCGCAATCGCGCCAAGGCAATCGCCGGCAAGGAACCCGAGCCGATCGAGATCGCCGCAACGCCGGCCTTTGCCAGCGGCATCATCCCGATCGCACTTGCCGAACTGCCGGAGCATCTGCTGCCCCACACGATCAATCTGCGCAGCATGCCGGCCGAGGCCGCCGTGCAGTCGGTGTTTGCGCGGACGGCGGATTTCTGCGTGACGTCGCTGCCGGCCGATCAGCCCGGCCTGGATGTTCAGGGTTTTTTCGAAGGGCGCTGCGTCGCCGCGGTTGCGCCGCACGATCCGCTGGCTGCGAAAGACGTGATCTCGATCGCCGATCTGGCCGGGCGCACGCTGGTCACCATGTCCAATCCGTTTCGGCTGCGCCATAGCGTTGATGAAGTGCTCAATGCGGCCGGCGTGCGGCCCAATCGCATTATCGCGACCAACGCGGCCAATAACGCCGTGCATGTCGCATCGCTCGGCCTTGGCGTGGCGATCATCGAGCCGGCGACGGCCTACGGTCTGCAATCGGCGCCCATCGTCATTCGGCCTCTCGATGTCGAGATCCCCTTCCTATGGGCGATCCTGTCAGCCGGCTCGCGCCCGCTCTCGGCCGGCGTTCGGGAACTCATTCAACGGATAGCGCGGATCGCTTCGGAGCGGATGCCGGATCTGACAGTGCATGATCCCAAGCAGATGGCGCGTATCGCCGAAAGGAGCTTTGCCGGCAGGAACGCCGGCAATGGTGCGCTGCCGGACAACCCGGCGGCGAAATAAAGGGGAGCAAAAAGCTCTGAACGCCCACACGAGAATTGAGCCTGCCAAAATGAGGAGAACGAGATGAACAATTTTGATGTCACCCGCCGATCGGCAATGAAGCTGTTGGCGGCCGGCGCCGGTGTGCTCGCAGCGCCTTCGATCATCCGCCCGGCCTTCGCACAGAGCAAGGTCGTCAACATCACGACCTATGACAAGTTCGTACCGCAGTCCTTCATCGATCAGTTCCAGAAGGATACCGGCATCGAGGTGCGAATCCGGCTGACCGACGACCAGGGAAAGCAGTACAACCTTTTGACCGCCGAAGGGGCTGCACCTTCCACCGACATTGTCACCGTGACCGGCCATCGCCTGTCGCAGTTCATGAAATCGAACCTGCTCTCGTCGCTCGACACCACGCGGCTGAAGAACTGGGGCAAGCTTGCAGCCGCCTACAAGGGCGCGCCGCAACTGACCGTCGACGGCAAGACCTTCGGCGTGCCGCTGCTTGCCGGCTTCGAGGGCCTGGTGCGCAACACCGAATACGCCAAGGCTTCCGACAGCTGGGCGATCATGTTCGATGACGAGAACAAGAACCTGACGTCCTACATCGTCAGCGACTTCCTCTCGATCGTCATGCGCTACCAGGGCAACGACGGCGACTACGTCACCTATGGCGACAAGCCCGAAGTCGCACAGGCCGCAACGAACCAGGCCCGCGATTTCCTCATTCAGCACAAGGACAAGGTGCGCAAGTACTACGATGCCGGCTCCGAGCTGCAGCAGATGTTGGTCAACGAGGACATCTACCTGGCGCAGGCCTGGTCCGGTCCGGCCGCCAAGCTCATCATGGACGGCCATCCGATCGAGATTTCGGTGCCGAAGGAAGGGACATTCGGCTTCCTCTACTCCTTCAACATCGTCAATAACGCGCCGAACGCGGACGCGGCCTACACCTTCCTCGACGCCATCCTGTCGTCGCCGGAGATTGGTGCTGCGATGACCCGCCAGTCCGGCTTCTCGTCGGCCTTCGACGGCGTCGACAAGGTGCTGGACGAGAAGGAGCGTGCCGCGCTGTCGCTGCCGCCCGAGCAGGTCGAACGCATCCAGTTCTTCAGCTCCGTCAACCGCGACATGAAGAACGAGATGATCGACAAGGCAACGGCCGAGATCAAGTCGGCCTGACCTATCAAAATCCGGGCGATCGGCTGAGGCCGGTCGCCCGTCATAAAATGGACTCTTCCAGAGCCGGGAACAAAGACAATGCTGGATACGACAACACAACCGCCATCCGTCGGTTTGTCGACGGTGCCGCGCTATGCCGGATGGATCGGCAAGGCGGCACGTTCGGGGCTTTATCGCCATACGATCGGCCTGCTCGTCGAAAGCCGGCGCGTGCGTCTCGCCGTGCTGGCAGGCGTGCCGCTTTTCTGGATCGCCATGTTGCATATCGGGCCGATCCTGCAGATGGCCAATATCAGCCTTCTTGCCAACTATCCGCCGCAGCCGGACAAGAGCAGCGAATACACGCTGGCCAACTACGCGCTGTTCTTCTCCGATCGGCTCTATTTCCTGCCCTTTGTCCGCAGCCTGATCTTTGCCGCCGTGGTCACGATCTCGACACTGGTGATCGTCTATCCCGTGGCCTACTATGTCGCAAAGATTGTGCAGCCGAAGAACCGGATGCGGGCCCTGTTGCTGCTGCTCATCCCCTTCTGGGCCGGTGAGCTGATCCGCACCTTCTCGGTCATCATGCTGCTCGCCAACCGCGGGGCGCTGAACGTGCTCTTGCGGGAATTCGGCTTCATCGACCGGCCGATCCCGATGCTCTACACCTTCTTTTCGCTGAGCTTCGGCGTCATCTATCTGCTGGCGCTCTACATGCTCCTGCCGCTCTATTCGGCGATCGAGAAGATCCCGACGCCGCTGATCCAGGCGGCAGCCGATCTCGGCGCCGGACCCTTTCAGCGGTTCCGCCGGGTCATCCTGCCACTCTCCAAGGACGGCATCGTCTCGGGCTGCAGCCTCGTCTATCTGACCGCCGTCGGTGTCTTCGCAGCACCGCTGCTGCTTGGCGGCCCGAATTCAGTGATTTTCCCTGAAGTTATCGCGACGCTGTTTCACGGCTCAAACGACAAATGGCCGGAAGGTGCTGCCTTCTCGATGATCATGCTTGTCGTGTCCTTGACGACCGTCGGGCTCTTCATGCGGGTCGTCGGCGGTCGCTCCGTCCGGCTGATGTGAGGGGGGACCCATGCGAAACTATTTCAACGACCTTCCGAAAACCGCGCTTGGCGCTTCCTATTGGATCTTTGCCGTCTATCTGGTGCTGCCGCTGGCGCTGATGACCGCGATGAGCTTCAAGGATGCGAACTTCATCGCCTTCCCGATCGGCAACTGGACGCTGTCCTGGTACGGCAAGGTGATCCAGGACAAGCAGTTCCTCGAAGCCTCGCTCTATTCGATCGGCATTGCGCTCGCGACCACCGTTTCGGCGACGATCATCGGCGTCTGGATCGCACTTCTCGTTTCGGCGGAAAACATCTGGGGCAAGGCGGTGATCTTCGCGCTCGCCTGCCTTCCGGCCGTCGTGCCGGGGCTGATCAACGCGATCTCGATGCGCATCTTCATCCGCGCCGTCGACATTCCGACCGGAACCTTCGCGATCATCCTTGCGCATACGGTTCATGCCGTGCCCTTCGTCGTCATCATGGTTCTGACCCGGCTGCGGTCGATGCCGGCCAATCTGGTGGATGCGGCGCGCGATCTCGGCGCCGATCCCTTCATCGCCTTCCTGCGCGTCACCATCCCCTATCTGATGCCGGCGCTCTTCGGCGGCATGATCTTCTGCGTGTTGACCAGCATCGACGACTTCGTCCGCACCTTCTTCCTCGGCGGCTACCAGCCGACCCTGCCCATGCTGATCTTCGCCAAGGTGCAAGGTGGTATGTCGCCGGAAATCAACGCCATGGCGACCATCGTGCTCGTCGTCACCACCGCCATCGGCCTTTATGCCGAGCATTTCACCCGCCGATCGAGGAGCTGACGCAAATGCAGCCTGTCGTCCATTTCAAGAACGTCAACAAGTCCTATGGAGCGCTGACCGCCGTCGATGATCTCGATCTTGCGATCGCGCCCGGCCAGTTCGTCACGCTGCTTGGCCCATCCGGCTGCGGCAAGTCGACGACGCTGCGCATGCTCGGTGGCTTCGACAGCCCGACGTCGGGGGAAATCTACCTCGAGGGCAAGCCGATCTCGCACCTGCCGCCGAACAAGCGCAACGTCAACATCGTCTTCCAGGACTACGCGCTCTTTCCGCATTTGACGGTCGGCCGCAACATCGCCTTCGGCCTGGAATTGAAGGGCATGGAGAGCGCCGCGATCCACAGACGGGTCAGCGATCTCCTCGCCCTCGTCTCCCTTCAGGATCACGCCGAACGCATGCCGGCACAGCTTTCCGGCGGACAGCGCCAGCGCGTGGCGCTGATGCGGGCGCTGGCTCCGGATCCGAACGTGCTTCTGCTCGACGAGCCGCTGTCGGCGCTCGACGCGAAGCTGCGCCAGCAGATGCAGATCGAGCTGAAGTCGATCCAAAAGAAGACCGGCAAGACCTTCATCTTCGTCACCCACGACCAGGAGGAAGCGCTCACCATGTCCGACGTCATCGTCGTGATGAACAAGGGCAGGATCGAGCAGATGGGAGGACCGGACGAGCTCTACGCCCGGCCGCGCAGCCGCTTCGTTGCGAACTTCATCGGCCAGAGCAATTTCCTCGAAGGCACGGTTGCTTCGGTCTCCGGCGAGATCGCTGCCGTCGAGTGGCGCGGCAACATCGTGCATGCGGATGTGAACGGCACCTCGCCGATACCGGGAGACCATGCCACCGTGGCGCTGCGACCGGAGGCGGTTTTCTGCCTGTCGCGCAAGCCGGAAGACCGGCCGTCGCTCAAAGGGCGCATCGATCAGCGCGTCTTCAAGGGGGCTCACACGTCGCTGACCGTCAAGCTCGACAACGGTAGCACGCTCGAGGCGCAGATCGATCCGGTGGCGCTTTCGCATATCGAAGGGGACGACGTCTGGGTGGGGTGGCGCGACCGCGATGCCGTCCTGCTGGCGAAGTGAAGGGAGATCGGGGATGACCGACAGTCAAAAGCAGCAACGGCTTGCCGCGCTCAATGCGCGGGTAAGGCAGGACCTGAGCTACCTCAACTATCCGCCGGCCAACTGGTCGAAGCCGGTGACGACTGCGGCGGGCGATGACGTCAGCGATGTGGTCGTGATCGGCGGCGGCATGTGCGGGCTCGTTGCTTGGCATGCCTTGACGCGTGCCGGCATTGCCAATCTGCGCATCGTCGACCGCGCTCCGAAGGGTTTCGAGGGCCCTTGGGTCACCTATGCACGCATGGAGACGCTGCGCTCGCCGAAGATCCTTCTCGGCCCGGCACTGGGCGTTGCGTCACTCAGCTTCCGCGCCTGGTTCACAGCGCTTCATGGTGAAGCGGAATGGGAGGAGCTCTTTCGCATCCCGCGGCCTATGTGGATGGATTACCTGCGCTGGTATCGCGATGTCATGGACATTCCGGTCGAAAACGACACGCATGTCACCCGCGTCGTGCCGCGCCCCGATGGACTGCTGGAACTTGAAATCGCCGGCGGTGCAAAACCGTCGATCATCACCCGCAAGCTGGTGATGGCGACGGGCCGCGATGGGCTCGGCGAGCCGACCATTCCGGATTTCGTCAAGGGCATGGAGCGGCACAAGTCCTGGGCGCACTCGGCCGACGAGATCGACTTCGATCGCCTGAAGGGCAAGCGCGTCGTCGTCATCGGTGTCGGTGCTTCGGCGGTCGACAATGCCGCCGAGGCGTTGGAGCAAGGGGCAGGGGAGGTGCGGCTTCTCGCCCGCCGCAAGGAAATGCCGACGGTCAACAAGCTGATGGGCATCGGCTCTTATGGTGTGACCGCAGGCTTTGCCGAGATCTCGCCGGAATGGCGTTGGCGGCTGATGGACTATGCGGCCAAGCAGCAGACGCCGGCACCACACAATTCGACGCTGCGCGTCAGCCGGCACCCGAACGCCTACTTCCATTTCGACTGCGGCATCCGGTCGATGAGGGAAGAGGGCAGCGAGGTCGTTATCACCACGACGAACGGCCGCATCTTCCGCACCGACTTCGTCATCCTCGGCACTGGGTTCTCGATCGATCCGCTGAGCCGCAGCGAGCTTGCCCCCCATCAGGACCAGATCGCCTGCTGGGATGACCGATACGCGCCGCCACCGGGCGAAGAGAACCCCGGGCTCGGGCGCTTCCCCTGGCTGAGCGGAGACTTCTCCTTCACCGAGAAGGAGCCGGGAACAGCCCCCTGGCTGAAGGACATCCATTGCTTCAACTACGGCGCCTCCGTCAGCGTCGGCAAGGTCAGCGGCGACATTCCGGCCATCAGCGAGGGTGCGCTCTGGTTGGCGCGCGGGGTCGCGGCCTCGCTCTTCATTCGGGACGTCGACTACCATTGGGAAGCGCTAATCGCCTACGAAAAGCCGGAGCTCGACGGGACCGAATGGGTGGATGCCGACGCGCCGACGCCGGCACAGAAGACGGCCTGAACCTCCCGCGTTTCAGATGACAGGAAAATCAATGACCTCTCCATCGACAGCTGATGTGATCGACACCGTTCTCGGGCTCGATCGCTTCCCGGATCTTCAGGCGCTGCGCGAACAGCGGGCGAAGCTGAAGCAGTTGAGCCAGACGAGCTATCAGGCTGCCCTTCGCCCAGCCGATCCGCGCAACTTCTCCTATGCGCTCCGAGCAGCCCTTGCTGCGCGCATGGCGGCACTCTGGAAGTCGCAGGAGCTTTCCGCGCATTTCCGGGCGCTGCTCGAACGCGAGGACGAGGGCTCCGCGTTGGCGTCTATTGCCGATCCTGGCAACGGCATCGAAGACCCCCGCCTTCAGGCGATCCTCGCCCATGTCGATCTCGTCACGCTTTCGCCGAAGGAGGCGACGCGCACCAACATCGAAAAGCTCGCCGCCGCAGGTCTCGACGACCGGGACATTGTCACGCTCGCCGGCCTGATCGCCTTCGTGAACTATCAGGTGCTGGTTACGGCCGGCCTCAAGATGCTGAGGGACAACTGAGATGTCGCAACCCGTGCACGAATTCACCGTCGAAGCGCTCGACTGGAAGCCCTATGTCAAGCCGGTCGATGTTGAGACAGCCACACCCGAACAGCTCGACGCGCTGAAGATCACGCCGTCCAACAAGAAGATTTCGGACTATGTACTGGTTCTCGCCAACGAGCCGGAAACCCTGAAGGAGCGCACGCCGCTTTTCAACGACATCATGTATAGCGAGGGCGGGCTGTCGCGCGGTGGCCGGGAGATCGGCGCGCTTGCCGCATCCTTCGTCAACCGCTGCATCTATTGCGCCTCGGTTCATGCGGCGCGCTACATCCAGCTCGAAAAGCGGCCGGAGGTGGTGGACGAGATCTATGACAGCGGCCTTGACGCGAACCTGCCGGAATTCGAGCAGGCGCTGTTCAATTTCGGCGTCGACCTGACGGCGCATCCCGACAATGTCGGCGCCTACCAGTTCTACCATCTGCGCGAGATCGGCCTCGACGACCTGCAGATCCTCGACCTTATCCACGCGGTTGCAATCTTCGGCTGGGCCAATCGGCTGATGCATACGCTCGGCGAACCACACCGGCTGGATTGAGTGAAACACGCTTCCGATCACGCTGCGGTCACGGTCCGTCCCTTCGACATCGCGCATCGCGACGTGCTTCGCATCGCGTTGCCGATGATGATCGCCTATCTGTCGAGCCCGCTTGTCGGGCTCGTCGCAACCGGCGTCATCGGCCAGTTGCGCGACGAGACCCTGATCGGCGGCGTGGCGCTTTCGACCGTCATCTTCGACGTCATCTTCGTCACCTTCAACTTCCTGCGCGGGGCGACCACGGGTTTTACGGCCCAGGCGCTCGGCGCCGGTGACCGGCGCGAAGAGCAGCGCATGCTCGCAAGCGGCCTCATCATCGCGATCGTGGCGGGGCTGGCACTGCTTTTGCTTCAAAAGCCGATCGGCGCGCTTGGCCTTGCCGCGATGGGCGCGGAAGGCAAGGTCGCCGAAGCGGCCGCCACCTATTTCGCCTGGCGGGTGTGGTCGGCGCCCTTCGTCCTCTTCAATTTCGTGGTTTTCGGCTGGATCATCGGGCGTGGCGATGCGCTCTGGGGCATGATCCTGCAAACCTTGCTCAATGCGCTGAACGCCGGCTTGAGCGTACACTGGGTCCTCGGTCTCGGCTGGGGCGTGGCGGGCGTTGCTGCCGCCTCTCTCGTTGCCGAAGCCGTCACGGCACTGGCGGGGCTCTACCTCATCTGGGCAAAGACCGACCGGAGCGCGTGGAACCTGCCGGATCTGACGGCGTTCCGCCGCGCCTTTTCGGTCAACGGCGACATGATGATCCGCTCCTTCGCGCTTCTGATCGGGCTTTCCTTCTTCACCCGCCAAAGCGGCATGCTCGGCATCGAAGTCCTTGCGGCCAATACGATCCTGCTGCGCTTCTATTTCTTCGGCGTCGCCTTTCTCGACGGGGTGGCAACGGCGGCGGAGCAACTGGCCGGACGAGCCGTCGGCGCGCGCTACCGGCCGGCGTTCGACCGTGCTGTTGGTTTGACCACGGTATGGGGCTTCGTCTTTGCCGGGCTCGTCGCGCTCTGTCTCTTTGTGGCCGGCGACTGGGTGATCGGCATCACCGCCCCGTCGGAAAGCGTGTCAGCACTTGCACACGCGTACCTGCCCTATGTCGCCGCCCTTCCGATCTTCGGTATCGTCGCCTTCCAGATGGATGGCGTCTATATCGGCGCCACCTGGTCGCGGCAGATGCGAAATCTGATGGTCGCCTCGCTGGTGATCTACTTTGCCGCCTGGGCGATCCTGCAGCCGGTCTTCGGCAATGACGGACTGTGGATCGCGCTGATCCTGTTCCAAAGCGCCCGCAGCGTCGCCTTCCGGCTCATGCTGCCGCGGCTGGCCGACCGCACATTTTCGACCGTGCGCCAATGACCGGGCCCTGACGTTCGGCTATGCCCAGTCTCGGGTCGACGGCAACAGGGGCAGGGCCAGCGGATTGTTGCGATCCCCGGCAACCTGCTCGGCCAGGAGAAGTGCTGTCGTCGGCCCCAGGGTGAAGCCCTGGTGCCCATGGCCGAAATGGAACCACAGGCCCTTGTGACGACTGGGCCCGACGACGGGAAGCATATCGGGCATGCAGGGACGGGTACCCGACCATGGCGCTGCTTCGATGGGGTCGCGGAGTGCAAAGAGCGTTCGTGCGGCGCTGACAGCGTGTCGTATCTGTCGGGATGCCGGGGCGGTGCCGAGCGGCGCCAGGTGCGCGCCGGTCAAAACCCGCCACCCCGCGTTCATCGGGGCGATCAAGGCGGAGCTGTCGATGTCCAGCATCGAAATGCGTGGGCCTTCCTTGCCGCCAAAGTGCCAGTGGTAGCCGCGCTTGAACACCATGGGGACACGATAGCCAAACCGCGCCAAAAGCATCGGCGACCACGGCCCCAGGGCGACGACCGCGTTTTCAGCCGTGAGATTGCCACCCTCCGACAGGACCCGCCAGCCCGCGCCGGTCTGCTGCAGGGACATGGCATCGCCCTGGGCGACCTTGCCGCCGCGGGCGACGAAGAGCGCGGCGTAGCGCGAGACCAGGTCGCCCGGATCACGGCAGGTCCAGGGTGAGGTCCAATGGACTGCGCCCGCCAGCCGGCTTTTGAGCGCAGGCTCGCTTGCCGCAAGCTCGTCGGAGGTAAGCACGTCCGACGGCACGCCGTATTCCCGTTTCAGACGCTCGGCGGTCGCGACAGCCGCATCGAGCTTTCCTGGCGAACGGTAGACCGCGCGCCAACCCTCGCGAACGATCAGGTCGCCGGCATTGGCGGGTTCGATGAAGCGCGCATGATCGTCGCTCGCCCGCAGCGCCAGTTTCGAGTAGGCCGCTACGGTTCTCGCATAAGTCGCCGGCGCCGATTGCGTGAAATAGCGCCAGAGCGGTCCGGCCAGCCGCGGCATGTCGCCGAGCCGCCAGTCCGTATCGTTGCCACGCTTCAGTGCCACCCGCACGATCTCGGCCAAGGAGCGGGGGAAAGCATAGGGTTCGACGGCCTCGGTCTGGATGATGCCGGCATTGCCGAAGCTGGTTTCCCGGCCCGGCGCCTTGCGGTCGATAAGCACCACCTGGTGCCCGGTTTCCTGCAAAGCGAGCGCTGTGGAGACGCCGACCATGCCGGCGCCGAGGACGATAGAGGTGGTCATGGATTGGTTCCGCGGAAATGCTCGTCAGAAGGTGAGGCGGGAATTGTAGCCGACCACGAATTGGATGAAACGCGAGACGTCGACCATGTCGTCACCCTGGTAGCGGATCGTGTAGCCGTCGGTGCGTTCGACGCCCTTGAGATAGGAAAGATATTCGGCCGGAAGGCGGTTGCGGAAGACGATCTCAAGGACGGGGTTCTCCAACTTGAACGGCTTTGCCGAACCGGCCCTCGACAATGCCTTCTTGACGCCCTCGCGGATGCGGCGATGGGCGACGGCGGGCGTCAATGTGATCGCCGATTGCGTGCTGTAGACTTGCTTGACCGGCACCGTCACGATGTCGCCGATCCGCTCCTTGATTTCGTCGAGGGCAACGTTGTCTCCGGATGCGAGCAGCACCGGGACATCGAAATGCCCGGCGATGGCGGCGTTGATGCCGGCCTCCGGCATGACCACGCCGTTGATCCGCACTTCGGCAAAGGCGGTGCCGCCGATCGTGTGGGATAGCACGCCGCTCGCATGGCTTGCGCCGGCATGGTAGCCGAGTAGCATCGCGCCGACGAAGGAACCGAGTTCGACGCCCTGCATCATCATCAGCGGCCGCGGCCAGCTGCGCACGACCTGTACGTAGTCGGGCAGGCGGTCGATCAGGATGCTCTCGCCATTTCCATGGGAATCGCTGAGGATGACCTCCTCGACGCCTTCCTCGTGCGCAGCTTCGCAGGCGTGAACCACGGTGTCCGTCATCCAGCGCCGGGCGTTCTCGTACTCGAAACCTTCGGGCATCAGCTGGTCGCGGCTCACGACCCCGACTATCCCTTCGATGTCAGCGGAAATATAGATGCGCATTCCTGTCTCCCCGGTCAGCCGCGCAAGGGCGCGGATAATGCATTTGACTTTCCGACGATAAACATAGTTTTATGATTAGAAAATATCTTTCTTGATAGGCGAGAGGCGAAAATGAAACTTTTCATCGCGGGGCTGGATACGGAGACCAACACCTTTTCGCCCATGCAGACCGGCATCGAGGCCTTCCGCGAAAACCTGATCGCCTATGGCGATGCTACCGGCAAGCCGCTCAACTGCTGCTCTTCGCAATTGTTCGTCTGGCGCAATGCCGCGCAAGAAAAAGGCTGGGATGTGGTGGAGAGCCTGTGCGCCGTGGCCGAGCCCGGCGGTAGGACCACGCGAGCGGTCTATGAGAGTTTCCGCGCCACCATTCTCGACGATCTCAAGGCCGCGATGCCGGTTGACGCTGTCATGCTCGCTCTGCACGGTGCCTGCGTCGCCGACGGTTACGACGATGTCGAAGGCGATCTGCTTGCGCATATCCGGCAGGTGGTCGGGCCGGAAGTGCCGGTTGCGGCCGAACTCGACCTGCACTGCCACATCACCGAACGCATGCTGGCCAATGCGACCATGATCGCCACCTACAAGGAATATCCGCACACCGACATCGAAGAGGTTGCGGAACAATTGTTCCGGTTGATGGAGCGCACACTTGCGGGCGAAGTGAAGCCGGCCATGGGCATGCATGATTGCCGCATGATCAACACCTTCCACCCGCATCGCGCGCCCTTGCGTGGCATCGTTGACCGCATGAAGGCGATGGAAGGGCAGGACGGTGTGCTCTCGGTCTCCTTCGGTCACGGCTTCCCCTGGGGCGATGTCGAGGATGTCGGTGCCAAGATGCTTGTTGTGACCGACAACGATCCGGAAAAAGCCGCGCGTATCGCCCGCTCCTTCGCTCGCGAGATATTCGAGGCGCGCGAACAGATGCGGGGAGACTATCTCGGGATCGACGCGGCGCTGGACCGGGCCGTTGCCGCGACAAGCGGTCCGATCGTACTTGCCGATGTTTCGGATAATGCCGGCGGAGGCGCGCCTGGAGACTCGACCTTCATCCTGCGTCGTATCATCGAGCGCGGCATCGAAGACGTGGCCTCCTGCCTCTATTGGGATCCGATTGCGGTTCGCATGTGCCGCGAGGCGGGGGAAGGGGCCACTTTGGCGCTGAGGATCGGCGGCAAGGTCGGGCCTGCATCCGGCGACCCGCTCGACCTGACGGTGACGGTCCGGCGCGTCGCGTCCGGCATCACCCAGCGCTTCGGGCCGACGCCGCTTGCCATCGGCGATGCCGTGTGGGTGTCTTCCGGCAGCATCGACATCGTGATCAACACAGTGCGCACGCAGACCTTCCATCCGGAATGCATGACAGCGCTTGGCCTCGACCCCGCGCAAAAGAAGATCGTCGTGGTGAAATCCAGCAACCACTTCCGTGCCGGCTTCGAACCGATCGCGCGTGACATTCTTTACGTCAGTGCGCCAGGCGCCTTGCAGCCGACATTCGAGGATCTGGCTTTCACCAAGCTGAAGCGCCCCTATTGGCCAAGGGTCGCCAACCCGTTTGCGGAGTAGGCGGGCTTCGAAACGCTGCAAGTGGTTGTGGGGCAGGGATTGCCCTCAACACGATGTTGCTTTCGGCCACGTATTATAGGAAATGGTTTTCCTATCATGCCAATCGGATTCTGTGTTGCGGGCGGGCGAGAACCGGCGAGCACTTCGATGGCGGCAGGCAAATGGAGACGCCAACGATGACCGACGCGAAATCCAGCCTCGGCGAGATCCTCAAGGATATTCGCAACCGCAACCGCTGGACCTTGGCCGAAGTCAGCTCCATGACCGGGCTTGCGGTCTCGACCCTTTCCAAGGTCGAGAACAACCAGATGCAGCTCACCTACGACCGCTTGATCCAGCTTGCCCAGGGCCTGAAGGTCGACATCGTCGAGCTTTTCGGGACCATGACGGGCGCGGAAGACGTCCCCAACATGATGGGGCGGCGCACCTATACCAAATCCGGAGACGGTCGGGAGATCGTCACGCAGAACTACGACTATCTCTATGTTTGCACGGAGATTTCCAAGAAGTCGATGGTCCCGATCCTGGCGATGGCACGGGCGCGCACGCTCGAGGAATTCGGACCGCTCATCCGCCACAAGGGCGAGGAATTCTTCTACGTCCTCGACGGTGAATTGGAACTTCACACCGAGATCTACGCGCCCCTTCGGCTGAAGAAGGGTGATTCCTGCTACTTCGACGCCATGATGGGACACGCCTATTTGAGCGTCAGCGAGGAGCCGGCGCAGATATTATGCGTTTGCTCGACCCCGGAAACCGAATTGGTCTCCACGCTGGCAAACGCGCAGACGATCAAGCTCAAAAACTGATCGAAACTAAAAAACAAATACGATAAGAAAAAATATTGCACTTAGGAAAATCGTTTCCTAGTCTAGGACTGCGGTGGGTGCCGGGAGGGCATCGCACGCCGCGGTTCTGGGGAGGACGACGAGATGAACGGTTCCAAGTGGAAATCGATCGGCATTGCATTGCTTCTGGCATCGACGCCGCTTTCCGGCGCGATTGCTGCGCAGGACGTGCTGGTGCTGGCGCGCGCGGAAGATCCGCCGACAGCCGATCCAGGCATTGAGATCAGCAACAGCGGCTACACGCTCACTTATGCCGCCTATGAAAGGCTCGTCGCCTACAAGGGCGCCTCGACGGAAGTCGGGCCGGAACTCGCCGAAAGCTGGACTGCCGACGATGCCGGTCTCGTCTGGACCTTCAAGATTGCGGCCGGCCACAAGTTTGATGACGGCTCGCCGGTCGATGCCGCGGCCGTCAAGTTCAGCTTCGACCGGCTGATGAAGCTGAAGGCTGGCCCCTCCGACGCGTTCCCGGTCTTGAAGGAGGTCGAGGTCGTCGACCCGCAAACCGTAAAGTTTCACCTGACCGCGCCGTTTGCGCCGTTCATTTCCACGCTTGCCGTCTCCGGCGCTGCGATCATCAATCCAAAGGTGATGGAGCATGAGAAGGACGGCGATATGGCGAAGGCCTGGCTCGCCGAGCATACGGCCGGCAGCGGTCCCTATCGCATCGCTTCCTGGGAGCGCAACCAGAGCATCGTGCTCGACAGCAACGAACATTATGCAGGCGCCAAGCCGGCGCTGAAACAAGTCGTGCTCCGCATTGTCGGCGACGTGTCGGCGCGTCGCCTTCAACTGACCAACGGCGATGCCGACATCATCGAACAGATCCCGCTCGATCAGGCCGAAGCGCTGCAGAAGGATGCCTCCGTCGTCGTCGAGAGCAATCCGAGCATGTATGTGAACTACATCTACATGAACAATCGCCAGCCGCCGCTCGACGACGCCAAGGTGCGTCAGGCGATCTCCTATGCGGTCGACTACCAGGGCATCATCGACGGCATCATGCTCGGTCAGGCCAAGCAGATGCGCGGCGCCGTGCCGAGCGGCATGTGGGGGCATGATCCCCAGGGTTTCCAGTACAGCTACGACATCGAGAAGGCCAAGGCGTTACTTGCCGAATCCGGCAAGGGCGACATCCATTTGACCTATACCTTCTCGCAGGCCGATCCTGCCTGGGAACCGGTTGGTCTGGCGCTGCAAGCCTCTCTCGCAGAAATCGGCGTCAAGCTCGATCTGCAGGCGGTCGCCGACACGACGAAGCGCGAGTTGGTCGCCAACGGCAAGTTCGACATGGCGCCCGGCGCCTGGACGCCTGATTTCGCCGACCCCTACATGTTCATGAACTACTGGTTCGACGCCGGTAAGATGGGCGGTCCGGGCAACCGTTCCTTCTACAACAACAGCAAGGTGACGGGTCTCGTCCAAGAGGCAGCCTCGATCGTCGACGAAGCAAAGCGCAAGGCTCTCTATATCGAGGCGCAGAAGCTTTCGACTGACGACGCGCCATATCTCTACATCATGGAGAAGAACGACATCTTCGCCCGCCGCGCCGCGGTGAAGGGCTATGTCTACAATCCGATGCTGATCCAGGTCTACAACTTCGGAACGATGTCGAAGACGGAGTGAGGAGGAACGGTCAAGCTTCGCTCGGCCGACCGCATTCCACGGAACGCCTGCCGCCGGCCCCCGGCCGTGGCGGCAGGGGTTCTTCGTTTCCCAAGCTAGGCCGGGGTTCCCCTGCCGGAAGGGCTGACGTCCATGGCAATCACCCGCATCATTCTTCCGCGTCTGATCCTCTTGCTTTTCGTCGTGCTGGGGGTCGCGGTCATCACCTTCACGATCTCGCATCTCATTCCCGGTGATCCGGCGCGCATGATCGCGGGCGACAGGGCAAGCGCCGAGACGCTTGAAAATGTCAGGCGCAATCTCGGTCTCGACCGGCCGGTCGTCGAACAATTCACCATCTATATCGGCAATCTGCTTCAGGGCGATCTCGGCACGTCGCTCAGGACCAATCGCCCCGTCGCGGCCGATATCCGCACCTTCCTGCCGGCGACGCTGGAGCTCGGCGTGGTCGCGCTTTTCATCGCGATCTGTCTCGGCGTGCCGCTCGGTGTGCTCTCGGCCGTCTACAAGGATGGTCCAATTGATCAGGTGGCACGCACGGTCTCGGTCTGCGGCATCTCGATGCCAGTCTTCTGGTTCGGCCTGATCCTGATCTACGTCTTTTATGCGAAATTCCAGATCCTGCCCGGCAGCGGACGCCTGGCCATGGGCATCGCGACACCGGAGCGCATCACCGGATTCCTGTTGATCGATTCGCTGCTGCAGGGCCGTTTCGACGCATTCCGCAGCGCCCTTTACCACATCATCCTGCCGGGCTTCGTGCTCGCCTTTGCCAATATGGGCGTGATCACGCGCCAGATCCGCGCCTCGATGCTCGACGTGCTGCAGGAAGACTACATCCGGACAGCGCGCGCCAGCGGCCTGCGCAAGGGCATGATCATCTTCAACTATGCGCTCAGAAACGCGCTCATCCCCTCGATCACGCTGCTCGGGCTGGCGCTCGGCGATCTGCTCTATGGCGCGGTGCTGACCGAGACGATCTTCGCCTGGCCGGGCATGGGCACCTATGTCGTGACGTCGATCCAGACCCTCGATTTCCCCGCGATCATGGGTTTCACCATCGTCGCATCCATCGGCTACGTGCTGATCAACCTCCTGGTCGATCTCGCCTACATGCTCGCCGACCCGCAGATCAGGGAGGTCTGATCATGTCCGCCGTCATGCCGACAGAGCCTGCCGCGTCGAATGCAGCAATGCGCAGGACCAAGTCCTTTTCCGAGCGGCTGCGCTATTTCTGGTACCTCAGCCGCCGCAGCCCGCTGACGATGGTCGGCGTCGCGATCATCCTGCTTGTCCTCGTGATGATCGTCGCCGCACCCGT
Organism: Ensifer sp. ENS06; assembly: GCF_014852205.1. NCBI lineage: Bacteria > Pseudomonadati > Pseudomonadota > Alphaproteobacteria > Hyphomicrobiales > Rhizobiaceae > Ensifer > Ensifer sp. ENS06. Next base: position 708,640 of record NZ_JACVBC010000003.1, read on the forward strand.
GATCGCGCCCTACAATCCGGACAAGGTGTCGCTGACGGCGCGCCTGTTGCCACCGAGTGCGGCGCACTGGTTCGGCACCGACGAGGTCGGCCGCGACCTGTTCTCGCGCGTGATCTTTGGGGCAAGGGCCTCCTGCGGCGCCGCCTTCATGATCGTCCTGATCTCGATGTCGGTCGGGGTGCTGATCGGCTGCTTCTCGGGCGTCGTCGGCGGTCGGGTCGATACCGCCATCATGCGGCTGATGGATGTCGTGCTCGCCCTGCCGGCGCTGGTGCTCGCCATGGCGCTGGCCGCGGCTCTTGGCCCAAGCCTGTTCAATTCGATGCTGGCGGTCGCGATCGTACGCATCCCCGCCCATGTGCGCCTCGCCCGCGGCCAGACGCTGTCGCTGCGCGAGCAGGTCTTCGTCAAGGCGTCGCGCACCTTTGGCGCCTCGCCGTTCTACATCCTGCGCTGGCATATCCTGCCAAACGCCATGTCGCCGATCATCGTCCAGGCGACCCTCGATCTCGGCGGCGTCGTGCTGATTGCAGCCGCCCTCAGCTTCATCGGCCTCGGCGCGCAGCCGCCGACCGCCGAATGGGGCGCGCTCGTCAGCAGCGGCCGCAGCTACATGCTCGACCAATGGTGGTACGCGACCTTCCCGGGCCTGGCGATCCTGATCACGGCCATGGGGTGCAATCTCGTCGGCGACGGCATACGCGATATGCTCGACCCGCGCTTGAGGGGCAGATGATGACGATGGGAACGGCAGAACCACGCGGCCAGGCGCTGGCCATCAACAATCTCTCGCTGGAGTTTCCAACCTTCAGCGGCGCCGTCAAAGCGCTCGACGATGTCACGATCAGCGTCGGCAAGGCCGAGATTGTCGGTATTGTCGGCGAATCCGGCTGCGGCAAGTCGGTGACGACGATGGCGGCAACGGGGCTCCTGCCCAAGGGACGCTACCGCATCACCGGTGGCACCGTCAGGCTCTTTGGCCACAGCACGCTTTCCATGGACGACAATCAGTTGCAGGACCTGCGCGGCAAGGTGGTCTCGACCATCTTCCAGGAACCGATGAACGCGCTGAACCCGACGATCCGTATCGGCAAGCAGCTGACCGACGTCATCATGCGCCACGAGGAAATAGGTCTCGCCGAGGCAAGGCGCGTGGCGCGGGACATTCTTGCCGACATGCTGATCGGCGAGCCGGAGCGGGTCATGAACCTCTATCCGTTCGAACTCTCCGGCGGCATGCGGCAGCGGGTGCTGATCGCCATGGCGTTTTCCTGCAACCCCGGCCTGATCATCGCCGACGAGCCGACGACTGCACTCGATGTTACCGTGCAGGCGGTGATCCTGCGGTTGATCCAGAACCGGGCGCGCCGGACAGGCACGTCAGTCATCTTCATCTCGCACAATGTCGCCGTCGTCTCGCAGCTCTGCGATCGGCTCTACGTGATGTATGCCGGGCGGATCGTCGAGCACGGCGCGACGCGGACGGTCCTTGAAACGCCGCAGCATCCCTATACCCAGGCGCTGTTGCGCTGCCTGCCGGAGCGGGTCGCGCCGAAGCAGGAACTCGAAGCGATCCCTGGTGCTGTGCCGAACCTTCTCCACCCACCGGCGGGTTGCTACTTCCAGCCGCGATGCAAGGAAGCAGTCGAACAATGTCGAACCCAGTCTCCGCAACTGGTGGGGGCCAGCGGCCAGCAGGTCGCCTGCTGGCGTCGCGGTGCGGCGACCGAACTCGTAGAGCAGGGAGGCCGGCAATGACCGAAGGCGTTGGTACGATAGCGCGGCCGGTGCTCGAGGTTTCCGACCTCCATGTCCGCTTCCCGGCCTCCCGCAACTGGTTGGGGCGGCCCACGTCTTATGTGCATGCGGTCAATGGCGTGACCCTTGAGGTCGGCGCCGGCAAGAGCCTCGGCATCGTCGGCGAGTCAGGCTGCGGCAAGAGCACGCTCGCCCAGGCGATCATCGGGCTTGCGCCTTTTGAACAGGGCAGGGTGGCGATCGACGGCGAGGATTTTCAGAAGGCTCAGGGCAAACAAAAGCGCGCCTTGCGGCAGAAGATGCAGATCGTCTTTCAGGATCCGCAATCCTCGCTCGACCGGCGCCTGCCGGTCTGGCGGCTGATCAGCGAGCCGCTGCACATTCGCGGTGGGCACAGCAGGGCCGAACTGCATGAGAAGGCCGAGGAACTGGCCGTCGCCGTCGGGCTGAGGCCGGAACACCTCGATCGCCTGCCGCACGAGTTTTCAGGCGGCCAGCGCCAGCGCATCGCCATTGCCCGCGCGATCAGCACGGACCCGGAGCTGCTGGTGCTGGACGAGCCGACATCGGCGCTCGACGTCTCGGTACAGGCGCAGATCATCAATCTGCTCTTGAAGCTGCAGCGGGAGCGCGGGCTCACCTATCTCCTGATTTCGCACGACGTCGCGCTGGTGCGCCATTTCTCCGACGACGTCGCGGTGATGTATCTCGGCCAGATCGTCGAATCCGGCCCGGCCGACGAAGTGTTACGCAATCCCCGCCATCCCTACACGCAGACGCTTCTGGCGGCTGCGCCGAGCTTCGAGAGCCCGCTGCCGGATATTGCCCAGGTGCGTGCGGGCGAGCTTCCCAACAACCGCCATCTGCCGGACGGCTGCTTCTACAAGCAGAGGTGCGACCGGATTGGCGGCGGCTGCGAGGCGGGCCAGGTGCTGCGGCGCCTGAGCGAGAGCGCCCGCCATGTCAGGTGTCACCTGGCGCAGACGTGAAAGCGCAGACGACGCGCCAGATCCGCGCCCGCCGGCCCAACCGCCGGAACGGCGCGGTGCGGCCTGTGCCATTTGATGCGCAATTTCGATAGTTTGAGAAATATAATTTTCTTATAGGAAAAATAATTTGATTGATATTTCCGACTGTGCAAATTTGTAGCCGCCGCCATCGGGCGGCGCTTGCCAATCGGGACCGCCTTTTCGCGATCCCGCCGCTTGCCGGAGATGAGATTGACTGACCCAACGCTGCTCGACGCCTTTCGTCAGCCTGCGGCAATCGGATGGGCGCGCGGTGACCCTGCGGGTCGATGCCCGCGGACGCCAGACGGCGCGTGTCGCCGGCGAGGCGGCGAACAGAATTTGCTTTGATGACATGAAAGAGGCCTGACATGACCAAGGAAGTTGAATGGGCGCGCATGACCGCGCCGAGCCTGCGCGAAATTGCCGGCAAGCCCGGGGCGCTCGCAATCCTGCCGATCGGCTCGCTGGAGCAGCACGGCCCGCACCTGCCTGTTATCACCGATACCGCGAGCGCATCGGCAGCCGCGACCCGCGCTGCCCGGCTGGTGGCCGATGACATTCCGGTCGCCGTCCTTCCGGGTTTGTGGACTGGCATGAGCGAACATCACCTGCCCTTCGGCGGCACGATCACGCTCGATTACGATACGCTGAGCCGCGTCCTCCGCTGCATCGTCCGCTCGCTGAAGACGCTCGGCTTCCAGCGCCTGTTCATTGTCAATGGTCACGGCGGCAACATGGATCCGCTGGCGGTCGCCGTGCGCGAACTGGCGGTCGAGTTCGCCATGCCGATCGTCGCGACTACGCCGTGGATGCTGGCAACGGAGGAGGCATCAAAAATCTTCGAAGTCGACACCGGCGCCCACCATGCCTGCGAAGGTGAGGCCTCTGTCATGCTGGCGATCGTGCCGGACGCGGTAAAGACCGAGATGTTCGGTCAGGCTTTCGGTAACCAGCAGCACCCGGTCGATGTCCCGGCGGACGTGTCGCGCTTCTATTCCTTCTCCGAGCGCGCGCCGGTTACCGGCACCTGGGGCGATCCGCGCAGCGCAACCGCTGAAAAGGGCGAGCGTTTCCTCGACCTGCAGGCGAGCGAACTGGTGAAGCTGATCCGCAACGACGTGCTCTGGACCACGCCGGATCCGGTCTGGACCCCCGGCCGCGGGCTCGGCACCACGGCCGGCAGGGCCGAATGATCCTTCCGGCGCCATCCGCCGGCACTCGCATTCCATTCCTTTAGGGAGGACAGACCAATGAACGTGAAATTCGCGCGGACGCGCAACACCCTTGTAACGCTCTTCGCTGCCACCATGCTTTCAGGCGCCGCGCTGACGCCGGCCATGGCAAAGACGCTCGTCTATTGCTCGGAAGGCGCGCCGGAAGGCTTCGACGCGGCACTGTACTCGGCTAACAGCACCTGGGACGCGTCGGCCGAGACGGTCTATGACCGCCTCACAGAATTCGAGCCCGGCACCACGAATGTCGTCCCGGGCCTTGCCGAAAGCTGGACCATTTCCGCCGACAATCTCGAATACACGTTGAAACTGCGCGCGGGCGTGAAGTTCCAGACGACGGACGATTTCACGCCGACGCGTGATTTCAATGCAGACGACGTGCTCTTCACCTTCAACCGCCAGATGGACAAGGACGATCCGTGGCATAGCTATTTCGCCGGCGCGAACTGGGAAATGTTCAACGCGATGGAGATGCCGGCGGCGATCAAGGAGATCGTCAAGGTCGATGACAGGACCGTCAAGTTCGTACTGAACCAGCCGGATGCGTCACTGCCGTCGAAGCTCGCGCTGAACTTCGGCTCGATCGTGTCGAAGGAATATGCCGACAAGCTGGCGGCAGACGGGCGGCGCGAGGACCTCGATCGCAAGCCGGTCGGCACCGGACCGTTCCGCTTTGTCGATTACCAGCAGGACGCGGCGATCCGTTTTGCCGCCAATGCCGACTATTGGGATGGCGCGCCGAAGATCGACAATCTCATCTTCGCGATCACCACCGACCCGACCACCCGCATGCAGAAGCTTCAGGCGGGCGAATGCCACATCGCTCCGTATCCGGCACCGGCCGATATCGCCAAGCTAAAGGCAAATCCGGACCTCAACGTCATGGAGCAACCGGGCCTCAACGTTTCCTATCTGGCGATGAACACCCTGGTGGCGCCATTCGACAAGCTGGAGGTGCGCCGCGCCATCAACATGGCGATCGACCGCAAGGCGATCGTCGAGTCCGTCTATCAGGGCATGGGCCAGATGGCCAAGAGCGTCCTGCCGCCGACGATGTGGGGCTATAACGGCGGGATCGAGGGCTATGGCTACGATCCCGAAGCGGCCAAGAAGGTTCTCGACGAGGCCGGCGTCAAGGATCTGAAGATGAAGATCTGGGCAATGCCCGTCAGCCGCCCCTATATGCCGAATGCCCGCCGCGCCGCGGAACTGATGCAGGCGGATCTTGCCAAGGTCGGCATCGGTGTCGAGATCGTCTCCTACGAATGGGGCGAATACCTCAAGAAGTCGCGGGACAAGGCGCGCGACGGCGCCATCATCCTCGGCGGCACGAGCGACAATGGCGACCCCGACAACCTGCTCAGCTACTTCTTCAGCTGCTCAGGCGTCGGTGGCAGCAACAATGCCAACTGGTGCTACAAGCCGCTGGATGAGATCTTCCAGAAGGCCCGCGCCAGCTCGGACCAGGGCGAGCGGACGAAGCTCTACGAAGAGGCCCAGGCGATCATCAGCGATCAGGCGCCCTGGGTTCCGATCGCACATTCCACCGTCGTGCTGCCGATGTCGAAAAAGGTGAAGAACTACGTGATGGAGCCTCTGGGCTCGCATCGCTTCGACAAGGTCGACATCGAGGAGTAACTCACCCGATCCGGGCTGGGCGCGAGCTCGATTTTCTCGCGTGACTTAGGCGGGCGTTCGTCCCGTCCCCCCCGAGGCGCTGGAGATTTCACTCTCCAGTGGTCCCCGGGGGCGGGTGAACGACCGCGACAATGCCCGGCTGGCGGCGGCCAACGGCAGGGCGTTGATCGGCCTGTTCCAGTGACTACATCTTGCAACTCCCCAGTGTGGAGCGCAGCGGATAAAGAGCCGTGCGCCCTGTACGGAACCGCGGAATACCCGAAGCGAGGAAGTCTGCGCCTGCCGAGGCGCCGCCGGTTGGTGAAGTGTTGCTGCTCGCCCGACCGGTGCTAGGGGGACAGTAGAACCGGGCGTGTCGAGATCAGAAGCGGAAGTTCAGGCCCGTCTTGATCGCGTGATTGACCAGATTGTTCGAGCCCTTCACGCCACCGATCGTGGAGTCCACGCCGTTGAAGCGGGTCTGAGTATATTCGACCTTGCCGGAGATGTTTTCGGTAAATCCCATCTCTGCGCCCGCACCATAGGTCCAGCCCGTGTGCCAGCGATCGCGTGAGGTTACGGTGCCCTTGCCCTCGAAGCGGGCGGTGGTGACGCCCACCGTGCCGTAGAGCAACACGTTGTCGAGTGCGTAGCCCGCCTTGGCCCTGGCCGTACCGCTCCAGGTCTGCTGCAAGGCGCCGCCTTTGCCAACCTGGTACTGTAAGCCGCCGGCGCGCGCCGCCTCGATCTCACCACCGACCACGAAATCGCCGAACTGTTGATTGTAGCCGACCTGGACGCCGCCGTTGATCTTGTTCTTGCTGCCCTTCCGGTTCGAGGAGCCGGTGCCGATGTGGCCGCCCGCATAGGCCCCCGTCCAACGATCCACATTGGCAAAGTCGACGCCCGAATTGTTGAAATCAGCGGCCTGTGCGGTCGAAGCGGTTGCGGCAACGGTCAGAGCAAGCGCGGCCGTCTTGAAGTTGAGTGTCATCGATCGTTTCCTTTATTGTCGCGGGCCGGTCCGGCCCGTTCAATGCGATCGGTTTGCCTCATCTGCTTGCAGGTTTCGCGCAGAGTTCATCCGGTTTTCATGGAGAGAGTACGCTTTGCGAGCCTCTGCTCCCGCAGTCTGTCGGCAAGGCGATTTCGAAGGTCATGCCGCCGAACTCGTTTCGCTTCGCGCTGGCCGAACCTCCATGGGCCTCGGCGATCGCGCGAACCACCGACAGGCCGAGACCGCTGCCGCCGCTCGCCCGGGATCGGGAGTCATCCGCGCGCCAGAACCGATCAAACGCGTGCTCGATGTCGACGTCGGACATACCAGGGCCGGAATCCTGGCATTGGAAGATTGCCTCCGAACCTCTCATCTTCGCCACGATGGAGAGCCGGCTTCCGGACGCATAGCGGGTGGCATTGTGCATGATCGCAAGCAAGGCCTGTCGCACTTTGCCGCGATCAAGCATCATCGGCGCCCGACTGAGGTTGAGCGATACCGGCATCCCGGCCTTCTCGAACTCGCCGAGCATCGCGGCTACGGCGGTCTCGACCTCTTCGCCCATGTCGCCTGGCTCCAACCGGAGCTCCAGCCGCCCTACATTCGAGAGCGCCAGGATGCGGAGGTCCTCGACGATGCCGGTCAGGTGATCGATCTGACCGATCAAGCCATCGTAAAGCTCAGTGGTTGGCTTGAAGACGCCGTCGCGCATTCCCTGCAGGCGGCCCCGCAGCACCGTCAGCGGCGTTCGCAGCTCATGGGCAATGGCGTTGTTCTGGTACTGCAACTCCTTCTCTGCGTTCTCCAGCAGTTCAGCCATCCGGTTGAAATGGTCGATCACATCGTCGACCTCCCCCAGTCGTCTTGATCGAACGGGCACGCGGGTGGAGAAATTTCCCATCGCGATCGCCTTTGCGGCATCGCGGATGAGCACCAGTGCGTTCACGATCCGGTGGCTGAGGCGACCGCCGATGATCGCAGCGATGATGAGGCTGACGATGAGCACTGCGGCCATAACCAGGAGCTCGAACAGGGTGACCGGCTCGAGGACCGCGTCGGGGTGCGTCAGATAGAGGACGTACATGTAAATGAACGATCCCGACGTCAGCACCCCAATGGTGGCCGTCACCGCCAGAAACATGTGTTTCGTCAGAAGCCAGCTGAAGCCTCCGATCGCCCATTCCCGTTTCCTGGGACGGCTGCCCGGGGTTGGGCCGAAGGTAAGGTCTGTCGTTTGGGGATCGCTCATGGTGGTTCTCGGAGTTTCTCTGCAATCAGCGGTGCAACCGGCAGGCACAGGATTCGTTGAGGCCGTGTGTGGGTTGCGTGGAGAGAGCGCCGAATTCGGAGGAGCAATCGTTCGAGGGACTGAGCTTGTCCGGCGCAATCACGGCCGGCGGCATCGGTTTGCGGTGCTTTGCAAAGAATCTGTTGGGCAAATGCACAGGTTGCGGGTTGTCCTGCATGGAGCACGCACAGGTAGGTTTGTTGGGGCGTCTAGCCGGTAACCTGCAGGGCCGGGACCCCATCTACAGACAGGAGGCATCACCCATTGCAGACCCTTGCAAAGATTCTTGCATTGCCATTATTGACGGCACGGAAAATTGCAGGAACGATGGATCCTGCAAATGAACTTGCGGGGACGTCATGACGATACTCGATCGCATTAAGACGCATTCCAGGCGGCTTACCGATGCGGATCAGAAGCTGATCACCACCATGCTGGAAAACCGGGCGGAGGCCGCGTTCCTGTCGGGCCCGCAGCTTTCCCAGCGCGCCTCCGTTCATGAGGCCACCGCCACCCGGCTGGCGCAGAAGCTCGGCTACAAGGGCTTTCCGGACCTTCGCGCGCAGCTGCAGCGCGAGGTGCTGGACGATCAGGACGCGGCCAACCGCATGCGCCGCTCGGTCTCGAAGGTCGAGCATGGCGACTACCTGACCGATCTGATTGCGGCCGAGATCAGCGCGCTCGAAACGCTCGCCCGGTCCGTCGAGCAGACGGATATCGACAGGGCCGCGGACATGATTTTTTCCGCACGTCGCGTCTTCATCTTCGGGCAGGGGCATGCGCAATCCGTGGCCGGCTTCCTGCAGCGTCGCCTCGATCGCTTCGGCATGACCACGATCCAGCTGACGGGGCGCGGCCGGGACATCGCCGAGCGCTTGGTCAGCATGGAGGCAGGCGACCTCATCGTGGCGCTTGCCTTTCGCAAACAGCCGCAAAGCTACGCCCCGCTGATGCGGCATGCGACACGGGTCGGTGCGCCCTCGATCCTCGTTTCCGATCTGGTCGGGCCGCTGATGGAGCCCGCTGCCGATCTGATGCTTGCAGCGCCGAGGGGACGCTCGGGCAGCGAATTTCAGACACCGACGATCCCGTTTGCGATCGTCAACGCCATCGTGCTGACGATCGCCGGCCGCCACCAGGGGCAGGTGATCGGCAGGCTGGAGAAGCTGTCGGAGTTGTTCAACGACTTCGACTAGGAGCGCCTGCGTTCACAGGAACGCACAAGGGACGTTCTAATACTTTGATTCTAGAGCATCTTTCCGCCCCGCAAGTGATCCCACTTGAAGGCAGAATGCTCTAGCGGGGAACTATAAAGGGAGGAGAACGAAATGCTGAAAAAACTGTCCAGTGCCGCACTTGCCGCATGCTTTGCACTGCCATCCTTGACGATGGCGTCCGATCTCGACGGGCTGATGCCGCAGCAACTGCTGCCGCTCGCACAGAAGGAGGGAAGCGTTACAGTCTTCTCGCTTTCGAGCCGCATAGCCAAGATCGAGAAGGCCTTCGAAGAGACCTATCCGGGCATCGACCTCATCGGCCTCGACATGAGTTCGACCAAGCAGATCGCGCGTGTCGAAGCGGAGCAACAGGCCGGTGTGCATGCTGTCGACGTGCTCTATATTGCCGACACGCCTGTCGTGTTCACCAAGCTTCTGGAGGGGAAGCGGATCGTGAACTATGTGCCGCCGCGGGTCGCGAACGAACTGGAGGATCGCTACAAGGCGCCGCTCCTGACCCAGCGCCTCTCGACGAAGGTGCTGATGTACAACGAGAAGGCGTTTCCTGATGGTTCGCCCGTCAGCAATCTCTGGCAGCTCACCCAGCCGGAATGGCAGGGAAGGGTGCTGATGGTCGATCCGAGCCAGCGTGGCGAACTGCTCGATCTCCTGACCGAGATCGCGCTGCATCCGAACGAAATGGCCGCCGCCTACAAGGCGCATTTCGGCAAGGATATCGAAGTTGAAGGTGATCTTCAGGGCGCCGGTGAGCAGTTCATCAAGGACCTCTTCGCCAACGACCTGATCCTGGTTCCCAACAGCGACGTGCTCAACAAGTCGGTGGGTGACGTCAACGCCAAGAGCCCGCCGGTCGGTTTCGGCACCTATTCCGACCGTCGTGACAACGAGAAGGAGGGCTGGGCGCTGCAGATCGCCAACAATGTCGAGCCGGCCAACGGCATCCTGTTTCCGGCGGTACTGACGGTCGCCGACAAGGCGCCGCATCCGGCGGCCGCTCGGTTGCTGATCGACTTCATGTTCGGCGACGATACGCCGACCGGCGGGGCGGGCTTCGAGCCCTTCAACGTTCCCGGCGACTACGCGACCCGCAAGACCATCGCCCACCATCCGGACTCGGTGAAGCTCGATGACTTAAAGGCCTGGACGATCGACCCGGCAAAGACGGCCGCCGCGCGCGGGCGCATTGCCGACCTGATCATCACGCTCCAGTAACGGAAACCGTCTGTCGGCACGCTCTTCCAAAAACGCGTGCCGACAGACGCCGAGGCTCTGACATGACATCCCTATCGATATCCGCACCATCGGGCAGCCGGCTGCTCCGATCGGGCTTCCTCTTGCCGGCAATTCTCGTCGCCATCGTCGCGATCCTGGTCGTCGCTCCGCTCTTGCGCATCCTCTTCACGACGCTGACGCCTGAGGGCATGGCGGCCTGGAAGGCCGTGCTCGCCAGCCCGCTCTCGGCCAACCTCTGGTGGCGGCCGCTCCTCAATACCATGATCCTCGGTTTCAGCGTCGGCGCCGGCTGCCTGCTCATCGGCGGCTTCCTTGCCTGGCTTGTGGTGCTGACGGACGTGCCGGGCCGCCGCTTCCTCGGCCTGATGGCGTCGCTGCCCTACATGATCCCGAGCTTTGCCGCAGCCCTTGCCTGGGGCACGCTGTTTCGCAACTCGCGTCTCGGCGGTTCGGCCGGCTTCTTCGAGACCAGCGGCCTTGCCATTCCCGACTGGCTCGCCTGGGGGCTCATCCCGACGGCGATCGTGCTGATCGCGCACTATTATTCGCTCGCCTATACGATCATCGCCGCGGCCTTGAGTTCGGTCGGCGCCGATCTCGTCGAGGCAGGCCAGATGGCCGGCGCCAAGCGCCCGCGCATCTTCTTCGGCATCATCCTGCCGGTGGTCACGCCGGCGCTGATTGCCGCGGCATCGCTGACCTTCGCCGGTGCCGTCGCCAATTTCGCGGCACCCGCTTTGCTCGGCCTGCCGGTGCGGATGCAGACGCTTTCTACCCGTCTCTTCGGCATGATCGAGACCGGGCAGAACGAACGCGGCTTCGTGCTTGCGCTGCTGCTCATTGCAGTGTCGGCACTGTTCCTGTGGCTCTCCGATCGTATCGTCTCCGGTCGCAAGGCCTTCATCACGGTGACCGGCAAAGGCGGGCGGACCAAACGCTTCCCGCTTGGCGCCTGGCGCTGGCCACTCTTTGCCATCGCCGTCATCATCGGGTTTCTGACCACGGTGCTGCCGGTCTTCGTGCTGGCCGCGTCGAGCCTGGCACCGCAGAGCGGCGCGCTGTTTTCCAACTGGACGCTGCACTTCTGGATCGGCGAAGGTGGCGGCGAGATGGCGCAGGGGCAGGCGGGTATCTTCCGCAATCCGGTGCTGATCGACGCGATCTGGAACACGATCCGTCTCGGGCTGGTCGTCGCCTTCACCACGATGCTGCTCGGTCTTGGGCTGGCCTATACCATCGTCCAGCGCCGCGGCAGCCTGCTCGCGACGCTGCTGAGCCAGCTTGCTTTCCTGCCGCTTCTGGTGCCGAGCATCGCCTTTGCCGCGGCCTATATCGCGCTCTTCGGCGCGCCGATCGGGCCGCTGCCTTCGCTCTACGGCACCTTCGCCCTGCTGGTCATCGCGGCATCGGCGCACAATCTGCCCTTTGCCGTGCAGTCGGGGCGGTCGGTGCTGGGCCAGATCTCCGCCGACATCGAGGAAAGCGCCCGGCTGACGGGTGCGGGACTGATCCGTCGCCTGTTCGCGATCATCTTTCCCCTCGCGATCCGGGGCCTCTTTGCCGGCGCGATCCTCGTCTTCGTCAAGATGGTGCGGGATCTCTCGCTGGTCGTGCTGCTGTTCACCGCCACCTCGCCGGTCTTGAGCATGGTCGCCTATCGCTATGCTGCGGAAGGCTTCCTGCAGTTCGCCAATGCCATCACCCTCGTCATCCTCGTCGTCTGCCTGGCTGCCTCCTTCGTGGCCCACAGCCTGCAGAACCGTGTCCAGAAATGGAAAGCACCATGAATGCTTTAGCAACCGGCACTGCGGACGCCATCAAGATCCGCAGCCTCGTCAAACGCTTTGGCGCCTTTACCGCCGTCAAGGACGTCAACATCTCGGTACCGGCGGGGTCCTTTCTCGTGCTCGTCGGCCCCTCGGGTTGCGGCAAGTCGACCCTTCTGCGCATGCTGGCCGGGCTTGAAAGCCCGAGCGAAGGCGAAATCGCCTTCGTCGGGCAGACCGTATCGAGCGGCGCGGGCGGCGTCATTGCCGACGCCGGCAAGCGCAACGCCGGGCTCGTGTTCCAGAGCTATGCGCTCTGGCCGCACATGACGGTCGCCGGCAACATCGCCTGGCCGCTGAAGGTCGCCAGATGGCCGCGCGACAAGCGCGAGCAGCGTGTGCGGGAAGTGCTTTCGCTTCTCGGCATCGACACGCTTGCCGAACGGTATCCGGCCGAGATCTCCGGCGGCCAGCAGCAGCGCGTGGCGATCGCCCGCACGATCGCGCCACAGCCGAGCATTCTTTTGTTCGACGAGCCGCTGTCGAACCTCGATGCCAAGCTGCGCATCGAGATGCGCAGCGAGCTGATGCGCATCCACCGGGCGACGGGGGCGACATCGGTCTACGTCACGCACGACCAGGTCGAGGCGATGACCATGGCGACCCATGTCGCCGTGCTCAACAACGGCCGCGTCGAACAGTTTGGCAAGCCGATCGATCTCCTGCGCAATCCGCAGACCACCTTCGTTGCGACCTTCCTCGGCACGCCGCCGGCAAACCTGATACCGGTGCACCGCGCCGGCGACGGCCTCGTCTTCGGCGATATGGTGCTCGCGCCGGCTTCCGTGGCGGCCGGCCGCGACGATGCGCAACTGCTCTACCGTGCCGAAGACGTCAGCGTCGGCGCGGTCGCCGGAGCACCGTCGCTTATGGCCCGCTTTGCCGAAGCAGCACCGATCGCGGGGCGAACCATGGTGACCGCCATGGTCGGCGACCTGCGCGTTACGGCCATGGCCGACAGCTACTTCACCGCCACACCGGGGGAGCCGATCCCCCTTTCCTTCATTCGCACCCCCGATGCGGTTTTCGCCGCCACCGGAGAAAGGATCCAACAATGAGGCTCATCCTCATGCGCCACGGCGAAACCCAGTGGAACGCCGAACAACGCCTTCAGGGACAGGACAACTCGCTCCTGTCCGAGCGTGGGGTCGCGCAGGTGAGGCGGTTCCGCCCCTACGCCAAGGCGTTGAAGCCGGTTCGCATTATCGCCTCCGATCTCGGCCGCACCCGGCAGACGGTCGCCCTCATCGGTCACCCGGACGCGCCGACCGACGAGCGCTTCCGCGAATTGGACATGGGCGAATGGACGGGACGGCGCAAGCCGGATCTGATCGCCGAGCGGCCGGAAGAATATGCCGCATGGCGCGCCGGTACGTTCACGCCGGCCAACGGCGAAACCTGGGGCGCATTTCGCGGCCGCGTGGCCGAAGGTGTGCATGACTGGATGTCGCGCACCGAAGGGGACCTGCTCGTGGTTGCCCATGGTGGCGTGGTGCGCGCCGCCTGCCACGAATTCCTCGATCTTCCCCCGTCGCGCGTCGTCCCCGTCACGCCGGGGACGGCGACCATCCTGCATTTCCCGCGGCGCGGCAGCATGACCGCGCAGCTGGAGGGCTACAACATCGGATCTGTCGCACCCGACGACTTCGTCGCCGACTGATACTTGCGGCGAGGGGCATGAGATGAACTCCGGAACATTCGTTATCCTGGAACTTCTGGGCGGCGTGGCGCTGCTTCTGTGGGGCGTTCGCATGGTGCGCACTGGCGTCATGCGCGGCTGGGGCGACCGGCTGCAGCGCTTTGTCGAAGAACGCCTGTCGAACCGGCTTACCGCCTTCGGTGGCGGGGTCCTTGCGACCGCCGTGCTCGGCAGCGCCACGGCCATGGCGCTGATCGTTGCCGGGCTTGCGGGCGCAGGTGCGATTTCGGCCCAGACCGGGCTCGCCGTCCTGCTTGGGGCGGATATCGGCTCCGCGCTCGTCTCCGGCCTCTTTGCCTCCGGCTCGTCGCTTGCCGGCGTGCTCGCTCCGCTGTTTCTCCTGACCGGATACATCGCATTCAGCGTGTCCGGCGAATTCCGACCGCGTAACGCCGGCCGCATCCTGATGGGCCTCGGGCTGATGCTGATGGCCTTGAAGGTGGTCGTGTCGGCGACCGCGCCACTGCGCGAAGCCACGCTTTTCCACGATGTCCTGCAGGCGGTCGCGACGGAGCCCGTGCTTGGCTTCCTCGTCGGTGCAATGCTTGCATGGCTGTTCCACTCGACGCTTGCCGTCATCCTGCTCGTCGCCTCGCTCCTGATGAACGGCAGCCTCGAAGTCGCCGGCGCCATCCCGCTTATCCTCGGGATCAATTTCGGCGGCGGACTTCCGGCGGTCAGCGCCACGCTCGACCAGCCGCCATCCGCCCGCAAGCTGCCGGTCGCCAATCTCTTCTGCCGCGGGCTTCTGGCGGTGTCGCTGCTGCCCTTCGCGCGGCAGATCGTCGATATTGCCGGCCGTCTACCCACCGATCCGTTGCATGTCGCGGTCGGTCTTCACGTCACCTTCAACCTGGTCGTTGCGGCCGTGTTCCTGCCGCTGTCGTCGTTCGTCGTGAACCTTGTGGAACGGCTTGTCCCGCCAGCGCCGGTCGTTGGCGATCCCTTGACGTCTCCGCGCTATCTCGACAGCATGTCGCTGGAGACGCCGGCAATCGCGCTCAGCAATGCAACGACCGAAACGATCCGCATGAGCGAATTGCTGGAGCGCATGTTCCGGATGGCGCTGACGTCGTTACAGGCCGGCAGGCTCGAAAATCTGAAGGAACTGCTGCCCGTGGATGCACGGCTCGGCAATTACATGGCGTCGGTGCACGCCTATCTCGGACAATTGACACAGGACGGGTTGCCGGCCGGAGAGACGAGCAGAGCCCATGAGATCATGTTGTTTGCGAGCAATCTCGAACATGCGGGCGACGTCATCAAGCTAAGCCTTGCCGATCGCATCAGGGCGAAAATCAAGCAGAACATCCAGTTCACCGTCAGCCAGCGTGCGGCGATCGAGGCGCTCTCGGAGGTGATCGTGGCCTCGTTGCGATTGTTGCCTGCGGCCCTCTCCTCCCGCGACGTCGCGGCCGCATCGCGGCTCGCGGCCCAAAAGGACCGCTTCCGTGAACTCGAAGATGAAATCGTGCGCCGGCATCTCGGCGGCGAGCATGTGGAGACGGCGGCCGGTGCGAGAGACAATGCCCTCTTCATCGACCTCGTGCGCGACCTCCACCGGATCAATTCCGATATCGCAGCCGCCGGTTATCCGCTGGTGCAGGCCGCAGGCCTGTTGAGCAGCAGCCGAATTCTCAACGTCGGAGCGGTTGCCGGTGCGAGATGATCGCAAAGGCGATGTCGATCGGCCAGGCGCTGCTAGAGCTTGGCTGAGACCGCTGTCGCCGCCTCTCGGATAGTCTGCATCAGCAGAGAAAGGGCGAGCGGCGGCACCGCGTCGGCGCGCATGGTCAGGCCAACAGGACCTTTCGTTTCGCTTGTGTCGATCGGCAGGATTGCGATCGTGCCATCGTCGACATCGGCGGCGACGACGCCGGCGGAGATGATCCAGATCGCATCGCTCGCCCGCACGAAGGCCCGGCCGAAGGCGTCGGACACGGTCTCGATCTGGTTCGGCAGACTGGCAATGCCATTTGTGATCAGGAAGCGCTCGACGAAGGGGCGGATGATCGAGGCGCGTGTCGGCATCAGGACCGGGAAGTCGGCGAGCCGCGCAAAGGTGGCATGGGCGCCGGCAAGCAGCGGATGTCCGGCCCTGACGGCAAAGACCACCTGTTCCGAGTAGAGATGCTCGAAGGAAAAGCCGGTCATCTTTTCCGGTGCCGCAAGCCGCCCGACGACCAGATCGAGATCGCCGACGCGCAGTTGTTCGAGGAGGACTGCATTCTCGCCTGTGACGATCTTGATGCGGGCGCCGGTCTCCTCCTT
This sequence comes from Ensifer sp. ENS06, assembly GCF_014852205.1. Taxonomy (NCBI): domain Bacteria; kingdom Pseudomonadati; phylum Pseudomonadota; class Alphaproteobacteria; order Hyphomicrobiales; family Rhizobiaceae; genus Ensifer; species Ensifer sp. ENS06. The sequence continues at coordinate 724,809 of NZ_JACVBC010000003.1, forward strand.
GAGAAACAGCGTCATGGCATGCGGCATGATCCGCGTCGAGACGGTCGGCAGCGCTCCGATGCGGACCGGAACGCCGTCGCCGGACCGTTCCTGCGAGACGGAATCGAGCCCCTGCCGAAGCGCCGTCAGCGCCGCACCGGCGTGGCGCAGGAACACCTCGCCGTAGCGCGTTATCTTGATGCCGCGCCCGTCGCGCTCGAAGACCGCGACGCCAAGCACCTCTTCGAGTTCGCGGATCGTCTTGGTCACGGCCGGCTGGCTGACATGCAGCAGCTCGGCCGCCTTCATCACGCTCTTCTGCCGGGAGACCTCGACAAATGTCTGTAGATGGCGAAACTTGACCCGGGCGTCGATCATGGAATTCATAACCCTCAAGTTAATGAAATGCCATGAAATATCATTTTACCTAACCAGATTAAATATCCAATTTGGTGGCGGAGGAGAGAGCCCGTGCAGTTTGCCCGTATCAACGACATTACGATCCACTATCAGGTGATCGGCGCCACCGGCGACCGGCCGGTGCTGGTTTTCGCCAATTCGCTCGGCACGGATTTTCGCATCTGGCGCGATGTCATCGTCCGTCTTGCCGGCGATTTTGCCATCGTCCTCTACGACAAACGCGGCCATGGCCTCTCGGATATCGGGCCCACACTCTATGCGATCGAGGACCATGCGAACGACCTTGCCGGCCTGCTCGACATGCTCTCGGTCAAGCAGGCGATCATCTGCGGCCTCTCGGTCGGCGGCCTGATTGCGCAGTCGCTCTACCAGCGACGGCCCGATCTGGTGCGGGCGCTCGTCCTTTGCGACACGGCGCACAAGATCGGCACGGCCGAGACCTGGGCCGCACGCATCGCGGCGGTAGAGGAACACGGCATCGAGGCGATTGCCGATAGCGTGCTCGAGCGCTGGTTCACGCCGGCGTTTCGCCGCCCGGAAAACATCGCCTATGCCGGCTATCGCAACATGCTCGTCCGTCAGCCTGTAACCGGATACGTCGCCACCTGCGCCGCCATCCGCGACGCCGACTATACCGAGGCGGCAGCCCGCATCGCCGTGCCGACGCTTTGCGTCGTCGGCGATCAGGACGGCTCGACGCCGCCGGATGTCGTGCTTGCCACCGCCCGCCTCATTCCCGGTGCGCGCTACGAAGTCATCCGCGATGCCGGTCACATTCCCTGCGTCGAAAACCCGGAAGCCTTGACCGCGGTGCTTCGCGCCTTCTTCGAAATTGCAATGCATGGAGACAGGACCCATGAGTGACGCTTCTGCGCCCTCCGACCGCTATCGCCAGGGCATGGCCACGCGCCGTGCGGTGCTCGGCGACAATCACGTGGATCGGACGCAGTCGGTTTCCACCGAATTCGACCGCCCCTTCCAGGAGCTGATCACCGAAGCGGCGTGGGGCCATGTCTGGTCGCGGCCGACCTGGACGAAGCGTGAGCGCTCGATCGTGACGATCGCGTTGCTCGCCGCCCTCGGCCAGGACGACGAGGTTGCCATGCATGTGCGGGCGACCGCCAATACCGGTGCGACCCGCGAGGATATCTGCGAGGCGCTGCTGCACGTGGCGATCTATGCCGGCGTGCCGGCGGCCAACCACGCGATCAAGATCGCCAAGCAGGTCTTTGCCGAGATCGATGCCGGCACGGCGGCCTGACGGGAGGAAGCGATGTCCGACAGAACCAATGGAAAGCCGGAGACGGGCGCCTTTTTCCCACGCGACCGTGGATGGCATGCGCCGGCGCTGACGCCGGGCTACAAGACCTCGGTGCTGCGCTCGCCTCAAAAGGCGCTGCTTTCACTCGACGGCACGATTTCCGAAATTACCGGCCCGGTCTTCGGGCACTCGGTCATCGGCGAACGCGACAACGACCTCATCCACAATTTCGCCAAGCCCGGTGAGAGCGCCATTGGCGAGCGCATCATCGTGCATGGCCGCGTGCTCGACGAGCGTGGCCGCGCCGTGCCTGGGGCGCTGCTCGAATTCTGGCAGGCCAATGCCGGCGGCCGCTACCGCCACAAGAAGGAAAGTTATCTCGCGCCGCTCGATCCGAACTTCGGCGGCTGCGGCCGCACGATCACTGACGCGGAAGGGGGCTACGCTTTCCGGACGATCAAGCCCGGTCCCTATCCCTGGCCGAACGGCGTCAACGACTGGCGTCCGGCGCATATCCATTTCTCGGTCTTCGGCCATGGTTTCGCGCAGCGGCTGATCACCCAGATGTATTTCGAGGGCGACCCGATGATCTGGAAGTGTCCGATCGTCAACACCATCCCGGACCGCCAGGCCGTAGAACAATTGATCGCCCCGCTCGACTGGGCAAACACCATTCCCTTCGACGCACGGGCCTACAAGTTCGATATCGTGCTGCGGGGACGCCGCTCGACACTGTTCGAGAACCGGCTGGAGGGCAACTGATGGTTCAGCAACTCGGCTACCTCAAGGAGACGCCCTCGCAAACGGCCGGGCCCTACGTGCATATCGGCCTCACCCCGAACTTCTGCGGCATCACCGGCGTCTACGAGGCTGACCTCGGATCGCGGATGGTGAACGCTGAGACGCGTGGCGAGCGCATTACTATCACCGGACGGGTGATCGACGGCGCCGGCGCGCCGTTGAAAGACGCACTCGTCGAGATCTGGCAGGCGGATGCCGCCGGGCTCTACAATTCGCCGACCGAGATACGCGGTGCTGCGGACGCAAACTTCACCGGCTGGGGGCGCTGCGCAACGGGCGCCGAAGACGGGGTCTTTTCCTTCGAGACCATCAAGCCGGGGCAGGTTCCCTACAGCCACGACCGGAAAATGGCGCCGCACATCACCTTCTGGATCGTCGCGCGGGGCATCAACATAGGCCTTCACACCCGAATGTATTTCCCGGACGAGGCGGCAGCCAACGCTGCCGATCCGCTGCTTGCGCGCATCGAACATCGCCATCGCGTCGCGACGCTTGTCGCGACCGGAACGGCGCCTAATTATGTCTTCGACATTCACCTGCAGGGTGAGACGGAAACGGTCTTCCTCGACATCTGAACAGGAATGTCACGCCTGGACATGGAGTGCCGCATGGGCGGCATTCAGGGCAGCAGGTGGCATTTCGTTCGGCGAGCCGCATCCGCGACCAGAAACGGGGAAATCATGACCTATTCCGCCTTCGACCACCCTTATCTTTCCGGGTTGCTGGGGGATGAGGCGGTTGCCGCCGAGTTCTCGGCTTCCGCCGATATCCATGCGATGCTCGCCTTCGAGGCGGCGCTTGCGCGGGCCGAAGCCGTGCACGGCATCATTCCGGCCAAGGCTGCCGACCGGATCACCGAGGCGTGCCGCGCCTTTTCGCCCGACGTCAGCGCGCTGAGGCGGGCCGTGGCGGCCGACGGGGTGGTGGTTCCGGAACTCGTGCGACAGTTGCGATTGATCGTCGGCGGCGAGGCGGCAGACTATGTGCATTACGGCGCCACCAGCCAGGATGTCATCGACACCAGCCTGATGCTCAGGATGAAGGCGGTGGCCGAGCTTTTCGCCGTCCGGCTCGGCAACATCGTCACGGTGCTCGAGGAGTGCGACAACGAATGGGGCGAGCGCGGACTGATGGGGCGCACCCGTATGCAGGCGGCGATCCCGATCACCGTGTCGGACCGGCTGCGCAGCTGGATCGAGCCGCTGCTCGATCACAAGGACCGGCTGGAAGCCATGGATCGCGATCTCTTCGCCGTCCAGTTCGGCGGCGCCGCCGGGACGCTGGAGAAGCTCGGTGACCGGGCGGACGACGTGCGCGCGACGCTTGCCGAAGAACTCGATCTCGCCGACTTTCCGCAATGGCACAGCCAGCGCTCGGAGGTGGCGGACTTTGCCAATGCCCTGTCGCTGGTCACGGGCAGCCTCGGCAAGTTCGGCCAGGACATCGCCTTGATGGCGCAGCAGGGCGACGAGATCGAGCTTGCGGGTGGCGGCGGATCCTCGGCAATGCCGCACAAGCAGAACCCGGTGGCAGCCGAAGTTCTGGTGGCGCTCGCGCGGTTCAACGCGACCCAGCTTTCCGGCATGCACCATGCGCTGATCCACGAACAGGAGCGTTCCGGCGCCGCCTGGACGCTGGAATGGCTGATCATGCCGCAGATGGCTGGTGCGACGGCGGCAGCGCTTCGTCTGGCTGGCGAACTCGTGGGCAACATACGCCGGCTTGGCCGCGCCTGAGCGGGCTGGTGACGCGATCCCTCAGCGGGCCGCGCGCAACATCGAGCGGTAGCGCACCTGGCTGTTCTTGAGGTGCTGGCGCATGGCGCTGCGCGCCTGCTCCTCGTCTCCATCCTGGATGGCGATGAGGATCGCCTCGTGCTCGGCGATCAATCGCGACAGCTCCGCAGACGCCAGCACGGTTTCCTCGCCGCTCTCCGAAACCGCTCGGCGGGGAATGAGCGCCGTGCCGAGCATCTGCAGGAACTCGCTGAAGCGCGGGTTGTTGGTCGCCTGGGCGATCGCCAGATGGAAGTTGAAGTCGGCCTCCGCCGTCGGCCGCCCCTGCGCGGCGCTCTCGCAGAAACTGTCGAACGCTTCGGCGATCTTTTCTTCCTGGGCCGGCGAACGGCGAAGGGCGGCAAGCGCTGCGGCATCGCCCTCGACGGCGGTCCTCAGTTCCAGCATTTCGATCAGCGAAGAGACGCGCGCAAGATCGATGCCGTGGAACGGCAGCGGGGTCGAAGGCGCAGGCTCCAGCACAAAGACACCGATACCGTGCCGCGCCTCGACAAGCCCGCCGGAGCGCAGCGCCGCGATCGCTTCGCGCACGACCGTGCGGCTCACGCCGAATTCCTGCGTCAGCTGCGCTTCCGAAGGCAGGCGGTCGCCAGGCTTGTAATGCCCGGCGCCGATCTGGCCGCTGAGGGCGTCCGTTACCTTGGCCACCAGCGTCTTGCCTTGAGAGGCGGGGGGGTCGGAGGCGGTGACGTTGCTCATGGGAATGGCCGTTTCTGCGACTTGGGTGCTTTGTGTCTGGATACGCCATTGCCGATCAAGGGCGCAATCCATGGCTGGCTGCAATGCGCGGGAACCAAGGGTGATGTCTCAATAAATCGGATCATCGACGAAGGCGCCGCCCTGATAGCGCACGAGAGAGTCGCCCGGCTGCGGCGTGGGGGTGTTTTCGGCGACTTTCTGACGGAAAACTTCGGCATTGTCCTTCGGGCGCCAGCCGAGCCAGGAAACATGCGAATTGTCCCACCAGCCGGCGTCGTTGGCCGAGGCGCCCCAGATGACCGGGCAACCGAGAACCGGCACACGGAAGACGGCCTCCGTCAAGGATACGAAGTCGTCATGGGAAAACCAGGTGGAGAGCATGCGATAGTTGACGGGCTCGGGCAGGCAGGAGCCGATGCGGACCAGGGCGGTCTCCTGGCCGAACTTCTCGAAATACATGCGCGCCAGCGCTTCGCCGAAGCACTTCGACACGCCGTAGAGCCCGTCGGGCCGGTAGGGCGCGTTCGGGCCGAGCCGTTCGCCTTGCGGATAGTAGCCGATCGTGTGGTTGGTGCTGGCAAAGAGGATGCGCGGCTTGTTGTTGGCGCGCGCCGCCTCATAGAGATTGTAGAGGCCGAGAATATTGCCGTCGAGGATTTCCGAGAACGGACGTTCAACCGAAATGCCGCCCAGATGCACGATCGCATCGCATCCGACGACAAGCTCGTTGACGGCGCGCCGGTCGGCCAGGTCGCACTGAACGCATTCCTCGTTTTCACCCGGCGGATCGAGCGGCGCGCGATCTGCTAGACGGATCGTCCTTGCCAATGGCGCCAGCCTTTCGCGCATGACGCGGCCCAATTGCCCCGCCGCGCCGGTGATCAGAAGTCGTTCCATCGCCTGTCCCCCCAAGCCGGTGCAGGCGCTCACCGCGATCGATGCGCCCACATATCATATGATATCCGCTAACATATAATACATCTCTATTGCAATGCTTTCGCGATGAGGCGATTTTGGTAAGGAGCGATCTCTTGGCGGCGTTTGGCGCCGAATTTCGGCCTTATGGCGTCACGTCGCTTTCGAAGTACAAAGGCGACCCACAGATCTTATATGATGACTTGTATTACGACATATTGACATGTGTGTGATGACTTGCTTAGTAGGCGCGTCGAGTTTTAGGGAGGACCCGCACGAAATGAACCCTGAGCAGATCAAGGCCGCGCTTGGATCGGGCCTGCTTTCGTTCCCGGTGACGCATTTCGATGCGGAGGGTCGGTTTGCGCCGGACAGCTATCGGGCGCATGTCGAGTGGCTGGCCGGCTACAAGGCGCCGGTTCTGTTTGCGGCCGGTGGCACCGGCGAGTTCTTTTCGCTGAAGCCGGACGAGATCCCCGGCATCGTCAGGGCCGCCAAGGACGTTTCCGGCGACACGGCGATCGTATCGGGCTGCGGCTATGGCACGGAGATGGCGGTCGACATCGCTCGTTCGGTCGAGCGCGTCGGTGCCGACGGCATCCTGCTTCTGCCGCACTATCTGATCGATGCGCCGCAGGAAGGGCTTTATGCCCATGTGAAGAAGATCTGCCAGTCGGTCGGCATCGGCGTCATGGTCTATAATCGCGACAACGCGGTGCTGCAGGCCGATACGCTTGCCCGGCTGTGCGACGAATGCCCGAACCTGATCGGCTTCAAGGATGGCACCGGCGACATCGGGCTGGTGCGCCAGGTCACCGCCAAGATGGGCGACCGGCTGATGTATCTCGGCGGCATGCCGACGGCGGA